>JAQXSW010000033.1 GCA_029219165.1 Oscillospiraceae bacterium | reverse complement strand
TGCCTTACAGGTGCAATTGCAACATTCACAGGAGGCACATTCTCAGATAAGCTTGGCTATAAGAGACTGATTATGATCTGCTCATCTATGAGTGCATTATGTTTCATTGTGTTCCTTTTCACAAAGACACCATTATTTGCAGTGATTTCTTTACTGCCATTTGCTTTTTGTTTCTTTATGTCAATGTCACCTTATGTTGTGATAGGACAGAAACTTCTGTGCAGACATGTAGGTATGGCAACAGGATTTACCATTGGTCTTTCTATGAGTTTTGGCGGACTTATGTCACCACTGCTTGGCAAACTTGGAGACACTTACGGTCTTGATGTGACAATGAAAACTGTTGCAATATTCATTGTATTAGAAGCTCTAGGTACTATTTTCTTACCTAAAGTTGATAATAAAAAACAGTAAAAAAACAACATGAGGGACACCTCTGGTCCCTCACAACGGCTATATGAAACGCCGATCTATCAATAATCACCTATATTTAATATAGGTAGCCCTCAAAAGACCATGTGGCTTTTTTTGAGAGCATTTCGACTCCGTAAAAAAACTATGGCTCGTGTTTTTCTACCGCACAGCGGCTCGAAGATGTTGTCTACTCACAATCTCGCATAAAAAAACGGAAGGTTCTAACAGAAAGTTAGTTCCATTCAAGTTTCTTTATAAACACGACCTGAGGACTACCATATTTGTCTCCAACATTTTATGAAGGAGTGGTTATGAGTATAGCTCACAATTCGTGTATCGAGAAGATCTCTTCTTTTCATTCTTTGCACGAGACCGCAATTGGAATTGATGTTCATGCAAATCTGATTGTAGGATGTTATCAGAATGGAGCTTTTGGCAAAAAGTCTTTAGATTCTGATAATTGGCAATGTGAAGCAAACAAGAAATCTCTACATGATTTTGCAGATTGGTGTAAGAAACAATCACCTGAAGTTTTGATTATGGAATCAACAGGTGTTTACTGGCAGTCTTTATACGAATCTCTTGAAGATGTAGGTTTTACAAGTAGGCAGATCATTGTTGTAAATGCTCGAGATGTAAAGAATAAATCTGGTAGCAAAACTGATATTGCAGATGCAATGCATCTAGCTGAAGTTGCAAGACAAGGCTGTTATAAAGCATCTTTTGTTCCTTCAAAGCACACAAGGCAATTAAGGTGTTTATGGAGAGCATACGCTAATGCAAAGAATACCCGAAAAAAGCACTTAAACATACTGCATAAAGAATTATGTCAGGTTGGTTGTAGAGCTTCTAGTGTATTCAGTGATATTAGAGGAAAGACTGCTACTAAGATTCTAACTGCTTTAATTGACGGTGCTGAAGGTGATGTTTTAAAAGAGGCTATCAATGATGCTTGTAGTCATGTCGGCAGAGGCAGATTAAAAGCCAAACCTGAGCAAATATACGAAGCATTAGAATCAGATAAAAATAGTCTTGTGTGGTTTTCAATTAAGGATCATCTGAATATCATTCATGCATTAGATAAATCACTTGATGAACGATTGCAATATATCAAAGATAACCTAAATGATGCAGACAAAGCTGCAATATCTCTATTAATGACAATACCAGGAATTAAAGAGATTACAGCAATTGGTTTGGTATGTGAATTAGGAAATGATTTAAGCAATTTTACATCAGTACGACGTTTCTGCAGATGGATTGGATTAGCTCCTGGTAATAATGTTTCTGCAGGAAAAAGATATTCTGGAAGTATCACTCATGGTAACAAATATTTGAAGACTCTTTTAATTGAGTGTGCTTCAGGTATTGGCCTTATGAAAACAGGATATTTGCATGAAATCCATCAGAGATTCAAAGAAAGACGCGGTACTAAAAGAGCTAATGTTGCCTTAGCTCATAAACTATGCCGTATTATCTATGCGATATTAAAGAATCAGAGCTTGTATCAAGAAAAGACTGAACCTATATTGAAAGAGCATCGAGTAGAAAAAGCACGCCAGGCTTTTGATGGTCTTGTAGATGTAGGGTTAGAATGTCCTGATATTGAAGTTTCTGATCCTAAATCAGGTAGTAAAGAAGTTATTCATGTAAAACGTAGAAAGCGGACGTTCTCTACTTAAATAACTACTTGATTTATATAAGGCTCTTAACTGAGTTAAGATATTTTTGTACTTTAAATAATGAATGGACTATATAATAGTTTCATAAAAAAATGTATTTTTTATCTTTGTAAAACAAAAGGTATTTTTATCTATTGTTATCTGATTTTCCATAAATATCCTCATCAACAATTTTTAGTTTTATCCGTTTTACTGTGGTCACTAAAATTTAACCGGTGATAATTACTTATGAAATACTACAAAAAAAATAGTCTTTTGTTTTATGATATTCTTCTCATAAAAGATCAAAACAAACGACTATGAACAATATAGAGTTAACTCTATTTATTTACTTCTTTCCAGGATATTAACTCCAATTAAGTCGTAAAATGATATCAGACTTAATTGGGTTTACACGGAATTTATTTCACACTCACTAAAAAAGATTCTATGTATTCACTCACCTCTCTCAAAATAAGGAGCTATTTAATTTTTCTG
>JAQXSW010000032.1 GCA_029219165.1 Oscillospiraceae bacterium | reverse complement strand
TTTATATTCAATATATGAAGCAACGAAATATAAGAAATATGTAAAATACCTGGTTAAATGGAGACCCGTCTCCAACAACGAAGAACCGTCCCCAACAACGGAGAACCGTCCCCAACAACAGTTTTTATGTACTATTTAATTAGTTTGAAGTCATTTTTGTAATTATCTTACCATCAACAACTGTGTCTGTCTTTGGATTAAACACAGGTGAGTTCTCAAGGTTTACCTTTGCAGGATCTGCAGGTCTTGATGGGAACCATGGGTTCTTTCCTTCTGCCTTGAATTGCTTGTAAAGGAGTACGCAGTAAACAAGGTCGAAAGCAGTACATGCAACACCAACCCAAATGTTGAGTGGATCCTGAAGTGAAGGATAAACTGCAATTGCAAGCCATGCGCCTACAGTACCGAGCATCTTACCTATTGCAATATTCATTGACTGACCTTCTGTTGATTTACGAAGGTAGAGAAGGAAAATGAAGAGCATTGACATTGGAAGGTTCTGAACAATAGCAGTACATCCATTTGCACGAACTCCATATGCCTGGAGCCATGTGATTTCAACAATGACTGCCATAATCATACATGCAATGAACCAAGGCCAGAATAACTTTCCGTCGGCAATTTTTTCAAAGTCTTTTTTACCCCATTTAATGTGAGTGTAGAGAATTGCGCAATCTGCAAAGAACCACGCGGTGTTTACAATGGCCATCATATAGCCACCATAGAACATTCCGTCATGTGCCCAATACATGTACGCATAGAGTCCTTCCCAAACAATGTTGAGTGCGAGTGCTGCAATTGGCATACCATATGTCTTCTGCTTGAAACCAAGACGGATAAGGTCAATGTAAGCAATCAACCAACCAAGTCCTGCTACCGGTGCAAAAAAGAATACTTTTGCATCTAGTCCGAATTCCGGGAAATGACAAAATTCCATTAAAGCTTGTAACATTTAATTACCTCCTATTTAATTGTTTCCGCTTTTATATAAGCATGATTTTATTTTACAGCAAAATACACATTTTGACGCGTTACAATTCTTTAATATTGTAACGTTAAAATGTGACTGCAAAAGTTGTATAGTAGATTGTGTAAAATAGTTTACGAAGGAGATAATAAACTATGAAAAAGATTTTAGCGATTTTTGCACTTGTTTTCACACTTATGTTAACAATTGTAGTTCCTGCATTTGCAATTTCGGACGGTACATATGCAGTGGATTACACAATTTCAACTGAGACAGGAATTCAGAAACTTATTCTTCCGGCAAAACTCATTATAAAAGATGGAAAACAGTATGCTGAACTTGTTTTTAATGATGTAGAGGTTGATAAGCTCTATCTCGGAGATGTTGAAATCCTTCCTGTGGGACAGACAAAGTCTGGCTATGAAAATGATATTGGAACATATAATGTATTTAATCTTCCAATTGAAGGCACCGGAGTTGACACGGAGTTTGTTCTTCATACCAGAGGTAATAATCTTCAAACAGATATATATAAAATCAGTCTTGCAGCAGTTGATGAATCATTTGATGCAGAAGCACAGGCTGAAGAAGTTAAGGCAGACAATCTTGGTGCACAGGAGTCAAGATTCTACAATTGGAGTGTAGGACAGAGTTTTAGCATATGGGGACCATTTGTGTTCCTTGCAGGTGTTGCAGCAGCAATATTTATTGTAGGTAAGAGACTAGAAAAAAATTAGATTTGTAAAATTTGAAATAGCCCATTTTCATTCCCAATAAAATGAACCCTTCATAACTTATGAAGGGTTCATTTTTATATCCGGATAAACAGCAAGATGCTGAATTATGGATGCCATTTCCTTGTCTGATTCTTTCATTCCTCCGCGAATCCATTCCATTAGAACTTTGTAAATTCCACCGGCTGCATAGTGAAGTTCATATTTGTTTACGGCAGACGGCTCAACTTGGAGAAATATCAAATTTAAAACAAAATTCATATACTCGTCAAATTTCTCAAGAAGCAGACTGTTTAATTTTGCTTTTATTATCATTTTAAGAAAGTCTTCTTGCGCCCTAAAATATTCGAAAAACCCAATATATACTTCCGACATATCCGGTCCCATGTTTTTTGATATGGTATTAATATAGTCTTGAAATAAGTCGTCCAAATAGGTCGTGAGAATATCTTCTTTTGACTCGTAGTTCCTATAGTAGGCCATACGGGAAACACCGGCTTTTTTTGTTATTTCAGTAACTGTTATTTCTTGATAGTCCTTTTTCTTCATTAATATCATAAGGGCTTGAAATATAGATTCTTTTGTAATATTTTTAAGTTCTTGTTCGTTATTCATTAAAATTTCTCCTAAAAAAAACTAAATATATTATACTTGGCTTTTTTTTGAGTTACAACTGTAACATCTATTAATTATTTTATGTTGTATGTAAGACTTAAATGAATTAAAATAAAACGGTATGTTTTGTATTTAATAATAAGGGGAAAGAAAAATGAAAGCATATACCTTCAAAGAAGGACTTCGTGACGGTATTCCAATTTGTCTTGGATATCTTTCTGTGGCTTTTGCTTTTGGCATTTTTTGTATTCAAAGTGGACTTTCAATTATTGAGGCACTTTTGATTTCTGCAACCAATGTGACATCTGCGGGACAGCTGGCAGGTGTTCCAATAATAGTGGGCGGAGGCACACTTGTGGAAATGGCTATGACGCAGCTTGTAATTAATTTACGATATGCGCTCATGTCAGTTTCACTTTCGCAGAAATTTGGGAAAGACATATCCATGCTGGACCGCATAATAATTGCTTTTGTAAACACTGATGAAGTGTTTGCAGTGGCATCAGGTAAAGAACACAAGGTGTCAAGAAATTATATGTATGGACTCATCTTATTGCCTTTTTTAGGCTGGACGTCAGGTACACTAATAGGAGCAGTTGCAGGAAATATATTCCCATCCGTTGTAATTGCAAGTCTTGGCGTTGCCATATATGGAATGTTCGTAGCCATTGTTGTACCGGTTGCAAAAAAGGACAAGAATGTTTTAATTTGTGTATGTATTGCAATGGTCATGAGTTGTCTTCTCAATTTCTTAACACAAATTCCTTCTGGCTTTGTCATTATTATTTGCGCAATAGTTGCTAGTTTTATAATGGCATATGTTAGGCCAATAGAGGAGGTGAGTGAATGACACCAAACTTTTTTATTTATCTTTCCGTTATGGCTGGTGTGACGTATCTTGTTCGTGTTATTCCGCTCATCCTTGTGAAGAAGGAAATTACGAATAAATTTCTTTTGTCATTCCTTTACTATATGCCGTATGCAGTCCTAACAGTAATGACAATTCCGGGTATATTCTTTGCAACTACATATACTGTATCTGCAGTTGTAGGACTTATAATTGCAGTAATACTAGCTCTGCGAGGCAAAGGTCTTACCACCGTTGCAATTGTTTCATGTGTAGGTGTCCTAATTACAGAACTCTTAATCATGTACGCATTTTAAACTAAAAAAACTCATCTCAAAATAAATTGAGATGAGTTTTTTATTTATCTTCCCAAACGATTTTTCCGCCGACAAGTGTCATGACACATTTGGAGGAAAGTATGTCCTCTGGCGTGTCCGGACAAATAATGTTTTTGTCCATAACAGCTATGTCCGCAAACTTTCCAGTTTCAAGTGTGCCGTATAGCTTGTCGGCATTTGCAGCATAAGCTGCACCGGCGGTGTAGGCACTTATTGCCTCTGCCGGAGTAATTTTTTGTTCTGGATGCCAGCCACCAACAGGTGTGCCACTGGAGGCAGACTGTCTTGTGACTGCATTGTAAATTCCATAGAAAGGATTTACATCAACTACAGGCGAGTCTGTGCCGAAAGCAAGATGATTATTTGCATCTAAGAGTGATCTAAAAGGCCACATTAGAGGTGTGCGTTTTGGACCTAAATCTCTTTCAACACCGGCTACTGTAAAGAGCACATGTGCCGGTTGAACAGAGGCTGTAAGGCCGGAAGTGGCGAGACGAGTAATATCCTCTTCTTGGAAGTTTTCAAGGTGCTCAAGAGTGTGGTGAAGGTGTGGCTTTTCACCAAATTTTTTCTTTGCCTCAAGGGCATAGTCTATCATAAGGTGAATAGCTTGGTCACCAATAGTGTGAACACGGAATGAAAAATCATTCTCATAAGCTTCAAAGAAGAGAGAACGCATTTCTTCCGGAGGAACAGTGGTCTTGCCAACATCACCCGGAAAGTATGCATTTGCATACGGTTCCTTAAGGAAAGCAGTATGGCAGCCACTAACCCCGTCAAAGAAATGCTTGACACCATTGCAGAAAAGCATTGGTCCTTGGTATTTTTCACGCATGGCAAGTGGTCTTTCCAGGCCATGCGTCATGGTAGGATACATGTGAACTCTGACAGTGAGTTCTCCATTCTTTTCGAGTTGCTCAAAGATATCATCTCTAATAAAATCAAGTCCGGGAACTGCCATGATAGACATGTCACATACGGATGTAATACCATAGCTGTTCAGTATGTGTATGAAGTCTTTATAAAATCCTAAAATCTTTTCTTCGGAAAAGTCATAAATTTTTCTAAATAATGATGTTGCCCATGCTTCATGAAAAGTTCCGGTTGGCTCTCCGTTTTTATCTCTCATTATGAATCCACCCGGAATATCTTGTGTGTTTTTATCAATTCCAAGTTTATTCATACCACATGAATTAATCCAAAGAGTGTGGCAGTCACCGGCTACCATTACTACCGGTCTGTCGGGATATATTGCATCTAAGGATTTTTTTGTTGGTAGGTCAGGTTTGTCCCAGTTTGGATGATTCCAACCTGTGCCAATCATCCATTCGTCATGCGGCACGAGGTTTTCAATTTCACGAAGTTTTAAAACACATTCTTCTTCACTGGTGTCACTATCACTGACTAAAACTGAAGGCTGTGCATAAAGCCCTGACATGAAAAAGTGAAGATGCGCATCATGTAGGCCGGGCATTATAAGTTTGCTTCCAAGATCTATTTTTTTACCGGAATAATTAGGAAGTTCGGACATGGTGCCAACATGTTCAATTAGGCCATCTTTTATTGCAATGAATCCGGAAATAGTTTTTTCTCCAACCCCTAAATATATGTTTTCACTTACTAAAATTAAATCGGACATAAAGGATTACCTCATTCTACCGTAAAGACATCTTGTAGGTTCTTTTTCAATAACAAGGCCACAATAGTTACACATAATGCATTTTGCTTCAGTCTGTGTGCCGTCATGAAGTTTTTTTACAAGGTTAGGCTCACAAATGAAAGGACGACACATTGAAACATAATCGGCTTTGCCGGATGAGATTATGTCCTCCATGTCAGAAAGCTTGTGAATTCCACCGACAACAATTACAGGAATGTTAAGCGCTGATTTTATCTTCTCTGCATTTGGAACGTTAAAATTCTCAAGTGGGGTTGGCTGTTTGAAGAGCGGGTTCACAAGATTTGCAACCGGAAGGAAGACTTTCTTCAAAGGCTCAGGGAAACTTGCAACAGGTTCTCTGTATTTGAATACAGGAGCCATTGGCATAAGTTTGCTTCTCATTGTGTTCATGCCGTCTGCAACTGTACCACAAGAAACTTCAACCGCATCAAGACCGGCGGCCTCAAGACGTTTTAATATTTCAATTGTTGAGTCTATGCGCATACCGTTCTTACGGTTGTCCTCGGCACTGATTTTAATCCATACCGGGAGACTGGTTTTTTCTTTAATTCCCTGGATAATAAGTTCAACAACCTTTGTGCGATTCTTTAGATTTCCACCAAAGGAGTCATTTCTTCTATTGCCGTGTTCAGACAAAAAGTCATGGAGTATGTATCCGTGGCCACCGTGAAGTTGAACTGCGTCAAAGCCGGCTTTTTCAGCACGTACAGCTGCGTCTACAAAGTCATTTATCATTGCGTAGATTAGGACGTCATCCATAACCTTTGCAGGGTCTGGGTAGAAGGTGTGAAGTACGTTGGATGGAGCAACTTTTTGCTCTCCAATCTTTTTAGACGAAGTCTGACGTCCACAATGAGCAATTTGAAGGACTATAGGTGCGCCGGCCTCATGAACTGCAGAAACAAGTTTTTCGTATGCCGGAATTAATGAATCCTCATGAATTTTAAGCATTCCGGGATAGTTGGACATGCCCTCGGTACTTACGCCTGCATATCCTGTAATAATGCAGCCAACTTCATTTTTGGCAAGTCCAACGTACTTGCGGATGAGTTCTTCTGTTGGCGCACCATCAGGTCCTACCATGCCATCATGAGTTGCCGAACGAATAATTCTGTTTTTTACCGGAATTGTACCGATTTTACTTTCTTCAAATACCTTCATTGTTAAACCTTTCCGTGAATGTGTGAAGTTCACCTTTACTTTTATAGTCGACCATAGTGTCAAGACACACGTTATGAATACTGGAAAAAATACTTTTCTCAATATTTGGATTTGTTTTTTTTAGTTCTTTTATTAAGGCCTTGATTTCCTGTCGTTTAGACTCGCCAATGCCATCGGAGGAATTTCCATACTCCTCGGTAAACCTACAGGCACATTGTAGAAATTCAAGATGATTATAATTCTTCCAGGCGATAATGTCATCCTCATGTACGCAGTAGAGTGGACGGATAAGTTCCATGCCCGGAAAATTTGTTGACCTAAGTTTGGGTGGCATGGCTTGAAGTTGGGAGCCATAGAACATTCCCATTACAGTAGTCTCAATTACATCTGAAAAGTGGTGGCCAAGTGCAATTTTGTTGCAGCCAAGCGCTTGCGCCTGAGAATACAGATGCCCACGTCTCATCCTGGCACAAAGATAGCATGGATTTTTCTCCGTTTTGTTTGCAACGTCAAAAATGTTTGTCTCAAAGACTGTAATAGGTATTTCCATGAGCGATGCATTCCTCTCAATCATGAGACGGTTTTCTTCTTTATACCCAGGATCCATTACAAGGAATACAAGTTCAAAAGGAACGTCAGAACATTTCTGCAGTTGTTGCATGAGCTTTGCCATGAGCATAGAGTCCTTGCCACCTGAAATACATACGGCAATTTTGTCACCCTCGTTTACGAGTTCATACCTTTTAACTGCTGCAATGAACGGATTCCACAATTCTTTCCTGTATTTTTTTATGATACTTCTTTCAATTATTTGGCACTCAGAAAGAGTGCTTAAATCTCTGCTCATTGTTCACCTCAAAACACGACTAAACTAGAAACCATTTTAGCACAAATGTTGATAAAAACATACTGTATATGATAATATTTAACGCGGAAATGTAAAGAAGTAAGAAAAATATAACTCGCATTTGTTCAAGGGGTATAAAATATGAAAAATATAGTACTTAAAAACGGAACTGTAATTGATGGAACGTTGGATTCAACATCGGAAATAAAAGATATTCTCATTGAAAATAAAAAGATAAGAAAAGTTGGAAATCTAACTAAAAAGGAACTAAAGAATGCAAAAGTAATTGACTGCTCAGGTATGTACATAATGCCAGGCCTTATTAACATGCATGCTCATCTATTTGGAACAGGAAAACCAAGCTCCGTTCTTGGGGGAGGTTTCCTTCAAAAAATTGTAATTCTATTTACAAAAACATCAATAGGGCATAAGATTCTTGACGTACTCGTAAAGAGTGCAGTTCAGCAAGAACTATATTCAGGTGTAACTACTTTAAGAACAGTGGGTGACTTTGAATATTCAGACATAAGAATTAGAGACAAAGTAAGAGAGGGCGAAATTGTAGGGCCTCGGATGTTCTGCTCAGGCCCAGCCATAACAGTTCCAACGGGACATGGAGATGGAACTTTTGCCACAACAAAGGAAACTCCGGAAGAACTTAGAGAAGAAGTAAGAATAAGAGTAAAACAGGGAGCAGATTTTATAAAAATATGCACAACAGGCGGCGTGATGGATGCAAAAGAAAAGGGACATCCCGGTGAACTAAAGATGAGCCTTGAGCAAACGTTGGCAGTTACCAACGAGGCGCATAAGAACGGACTAATTGTTGCATCGCACACAGAAAGTCCTGAGGGAATGACCGTTGCCATAAACGGTGGAGTAGACACAATAGAGCACTCTTCTCCTTTCACGGATGATGAAGCAAAAATCCTAAAAGACAGAAATGGAGCGCTAATAATAACTTGCTCTCCTGCAGTTCCTCTTGCAAAACTTCCAGGATCTGTCACAAAACTTTCAGACTTTGCCCAGTTTAATTCACAGGTTGTACTAGACAATATGATAAATGGTGCAAAAATAGCAAAAGAAAAGGGAATTCAAATTGGTCTTGGCACAGATGCTTCTTGTCCTTTTACAACACAGTATAATATGTGGCGTGAACTTCTTTTCTATAAGAAACTTGCAGACTTAACGGAAAAGGATGCAATCTATGCTGCAACCCTTTCAAACGCAAAAATCCTCGGCATAGACGACATAACAGGTTCAATTCATGAAAACAAGTACGCTGACATACTAGTCCTAAAAGAAAATCCACTTGAAAACTTAGAAGCTCTCAGAGAACCAACATACATCTTCCTTGAAGGCAAGAAGATTAGAATGCGCCCAAAGAAGAACAAAAAAATAGAAACAGCCCTAGATTCAATAATGGCTGAAATGTAAAATACCGGTTTATATAAAAAAAACAAGAGTGACGTGAAAGCACATTTAGGTGCAGAACACGTCACTTTTATTGTTTTAAGAAAATTTATGATATAAGAAAAAATTCCGTTTTGTACAATACAAATATGATTTTAATGTGGCAATAATTGTCTTTAAAAAAGCACAATTTGTATTATATGAACACATAGTAAACAACGTACCTACGTTGATTATGAGTGTGTTGAATGCTATAATACAAATGTAGTCACAGCCTAACGGTAGGCGGTTGTTCTTGCCAAATCTCATTTCAGAAATGGGAGGAGGTGGTGTGTATGGAATTTGATATAATTCAATATACATATTCAATTTTTGCATTTATAGC
>JAQXSW010000031.1 GCA_029219165.1 Oscillospiraceae bacterium | reverse complement strand
AACGGGTATGCTCCGGAATAATCCCCTTTTCGCTCCCAACTTTTGAGAGTGAACGGGTATGCTCCGGAATAATTCCGAGTTCTTGGCGACCTTATCCATTTTTTTATCCTTTTACGGATGAACGGACGTCAAAAAGAGCCTTTTTTTGCGCTTCTGACTGCTGACTGCAGACCCAGAATGCTGAACGGGTATGCTCCGGAATATGTAGTTCACTTGTAGGAACTTAAACAACATCGCTTTCCTGGGCAACGCAATGGTAGTTCCACTACATTCTGTTATGACCTTGTCGAAAATACAATTGTGGTGAAGGTAATTCAGATTTAGGAATTCATTGGGAGAATCATTTTTAATTCGACCTGTTTCATATTGATTGAGTTTGATAATAAGAATCCGAATGGTAAGGTATCATCTTATAAATTATCTTTTGTATGATGCACTTTTTCGTTTTGGTGTATAGGAATAACTTCACAAAAAAAATCATTTAATTCTTTCATATCAGTTTTGAATTTCCTTTCATCAGAATTTGGCCTAAAGCTTCCTATTCTGAGAAGAATATGCTATTTTTAAGCAATAAGACAATGTAAACTTGGTGTTTAAAGATAAAAGTCGTAATTTTGCAAGCAAAATTTTGAATCAATTTATGTTTGCATACATTATATTATATGTTGGACAAACTCAATCACTTGGTGAAAGAGTGTTCATTGGTGCTTTATCTGGTTTGGTTTTTAGTATTTTCATTTGGTTGATGAATAAAAGATCAGCAAAGAAAGAGCAAAAAGAAGCAGAGTTGGTGAAGGAACAACAAACAAAGCAAGTTCAAAAAGAAATTGCTTTAGAAGTTGTTTCTAAGCATATATGTGACGATTCCTTAGATTATTCCAATCTATATGAAGAACTGAGGGAAAAGTGCAATCCTTCAAACTATATGAATCCATATAATGCAGAGAAAGTTGAAATTGCAAATTCAATTTTTTCGCAGTTAGATGGCTTCAAGGATGATGTTGATACACTTGTTCAGTTGAGAAATCAGGCAATCAATAAACTCGGGCTTTCTTTTCCATCCACAGCCTTATTTAATAAATTGTGTGATATATACAATCCATCAAACTTTATGGGTAAAAACTATGATGCCGAAAAGTTATCAGCTGCCAACATAATTTTCGCCCAAATTCAACAAAAGAAAGATGACATCATTGAATTGGAAAGAATTGCAAAAGATAATAATATTTGTCTTCACAAAAAAAACAATACCACACATAGCCAGTCAATAGATTTTTCAAAGGAATCTCCTGAAGTTAAAACAACTGCCTATAAGTATTTATTTATTTTGGTGGTTGTTATGGTTGCTTCTATTGGAGGAGTTATTGCTTTAGCTTTGAATTCTCAAAATCCATCTTCTCCTTCATCAAATTATTTAAAACCATATTTAACAATTATAAAAGGAGAATTTCCAACTGAAGTGGATGCATTAATGACAGAAGTTCTTACCCTAAATGACACATATTACTTTGACAAAGGATGTGTTGAGGAAGAACCTTTTGAAGGGGAAGAATCTTTTATGTGGGATGCTAAAGCTAAATTTACAAAAACAGATGTAATTATAACTATTGGACAAAATACACATCATTATAAAATTAAAAAGGTAATATCCAAGATGCTTACTGGTAATAATGCACAACATCTTTATTGCATTATTAAGACTGACAAAGAAGATATTCTATTCAGTAGGTTTTATGACTTTGTACCAGTTTCTTCAGAGTACAATGGTGAAACGGAAAACCTCGTTGTTTGTATTGATGGGGATGTGATGAGATATAGTCATTTTAAGAAGTGGAATTAACGGTGAGTAGTGCCATTATTATGTAAGTATGAGTGGCATTATTTTCACACACTTAGAAGATTTGAAAAATCATATGCCTTCCAATCGGCATTGAATACCCCTAAAAGGTACTGTTCCAGCAGATATTTGATAATATCGGCGATTTGGTACCGCCCGTAGCGGTGTTTTGGTACCGATGATTCACGCTGTCGGATATTTCATAGCGGTGGAGTGGTACCGCTCAAACTATGGTTCTTTGACATTGTT
>JAQXSW010000030.1 GCA_029219165.1 Oscillospiraceae bacterium | reverse complement strand
CTTCAACATTAAGTTTATGGAGGAAAGACCTCCACACCGTAAGAGCGACATGGAGCGAACAACCGCCTACCGTTTCAAGACAGGCCACGTATTAAGTAAAAACTATTATTCTTTCGTGGTCAATAGTAATTCTATTGCACTTGTCCTTTGCAAAAAGGCGGAGTAAAGACTATTTCCTTGGAGTAGAAATGGTACCAAAATCATCAAACAATGAAGAATCCTTCTCATCCTCTGTAATATCCCTCAGAGATGGCTGCCAGAGCCTACAGGCCTCTTTAGAGGGTTTAACAATGTTGTAATATGATTTATGCTCAACCTGCTCATTCTTGCAAAGCCTCATGTGTGATCCATTTGTCTTTAAACACGAAGAGCACCAGATGCATCTTCCACAAGTATGTATTTGGTTAGAATTTTCCATGAGTTAAATAATATTGCAACGCATTTTTTGTAACAAGATATCCTTACAAAAGCTAAATTAAAATGTTTTTGATAAAATTGATAATCAAAAAATATTAAAAAATTGTATTTTAAATCCGAATAATAGATGATACACTATGATTACTCAAACCAAATTATCTCTTAGTTATCAACTAAGTAATAAAAAAGCCGCCTATTCTATCTCTTAGTTCATGAAACTAGTACACAAAAAGAATATAACGGCTTTAAAGATATTTCAAGATAAAAAATAATATAAAAGTTAATAATTAATAATTAAATAAAATTATCCATCAGTTCCATAGCTACACGTTTATCTTCCAGCTGAGGATGGACATATAGAGCTAAAGTAGTTTTAATATCTGAGTGTCCAAGAAGTTTTGACAGTGTTTTATAGTCCATTCTGCATGCAATTGCTTTTGTTGCAAAGGAATGTCTTAAACAGTGAAACTTTCTTGTCTTTACACCAGCCTTTCTGAGAAAGGTCTTATACGTTGATTCGTAAGTCCTTGGTTCCGTACATTTATTGCTGTTGGTGACAATATAGATATCTTTGCCAGGATGATTGCAAAGTTCATACAGACTTAGCAGAAAGAATTCAATTGTCGCATTGAAAGGAATTGTTCTGAAGCCATTGCTTGTTTTTGGATTGCCAATGACTATTTCACTGCCTTCACCTTTCTTACCTGAAATTCTTTGCGCAGTAGAATCAACGAGAATTGTTCTGTTTTCAAAGTCGATATTGCCCCATTTTATGGCACATACTTCACCGATTCTGAGACCTGCACATAATCCTAACCCAATACCTACACACTTACAGGCATATTTCACCCTTTTACCTGCACATGCGAGGTTTATCTTGAGAATGATCTTCTTCTGTTCCTCTTTCGTAAATGTTTCAATATCGAAGTTATCTCTAGGAGGAAGCTTTACCTTGTAAGTAATTATTGGCATTTTGTTCTTTTCGCAATATGCCTTAATTGTCCTTGTAGCAAGACCATAGTTTTCTCTTATGCTCTTTGATGACAAAGGCTGATTTGTCTTAATGTTTCCTTCTTTTGCCCATTTGTTTACAGCTTCTTGCAATACCGCAGAATTAATCTCTTCAATCTCATAACCACCTAGAATAGGGATGAGATGATTTTCAATAGCCAAGAGATAAGAAGAATAAGTTGCTGGTTTTACTTCATTCTTCTTGTCTTGAAGCCATTCTTCAAGCCAATCCTGAAAAATCATTTTTATTTTTCTCCTATGAAATTTTCCCTATCTACTCCTTAGTTGATAACTAGAGGTGAAAAAAGATGACTAAAGCTAGTTGCTAAGCTTGAAATCAAATTGTTTCACCCTTCGGCAATAACCAAGAGGAGAGGATCTGGAATTATCCGTAAAAGATAACAGGGGGGACGGGAAATGGCAAAAACAGAGATTATAAAATACAACGATTGTGATAACAACAGACTTAGATTCTACCCGACAGGGTTCTGCTCGTTGCCTCTTCCATTGCGATCCGTAGGAAACAGGTACATCAGAAGTGTTACCAATTGCGGAAATATCGACATGATATCCAGCAAATTTGTTCCCTATGGGATGTATGGCCGTCTTGCTCTTATTGCAATGACTTCACTTGCAAAAGACACAGATGCAGTAACAAGAACAACTGATTACGATTCACTGTACCTAATGCTGGAAAAACTAAATGGAAAGAAGCCAACAGGACCACAGTTCAACAAATTTAAGAACCAATTACTCGCTTTATGTACAACGCTTGTAACATTCAATCACATATCAACAAACCAAAGGTCTGTGTCAAACATGATTCTTGTTGATAAAGCTACTTTCCTATCGATGGAGAAATGTGGAACTAAAGAATATACAGGCACAATCAGATTCTCAGAAACAGGATATAAATTCCTAAATGCCAATGCCATGCCGATACCTGTAAAGGCTCTTCATGAGATAGTTCAGCCTTTTAAGTTTGATGTTCTAGTTTGGCTTCTTGTAAGTCTCTATC
>JAQXSW010000029.1 GCA_029219165.1 Oscillospiraceae bacterium | reverse complement strand
TCATCAAGCCAGTGCATGTTAGGCGTCTCAAAACAATGATAAAATTCAAACTTACTCAGATATGTTTCAACTATTTCTTTAAATTCATCTTTCACAGATGCAACTACATTGCTTCCATAAGACACAAAATTACAAGCGATAACTGCCATCTAAAGTCAAGTAATCTCCTTCTTTTATTGATTCACGCAAGTTTTGTAATTCTTCTGCTGTTATTTGATTCATAAAGATTCTCCTTGTTTTGTATATTAATACTACACCTAAATCATTATAAATCAAAATAAAGGAAAAGTCATTTGAACAAACACAAATAACTTCTCCTTTTTAATTAAAATCGTTATGTTAGCGCGAAAAAATTTCAAGTTTCCGAGTAACGCATCACACTTTAAAGTGATAAAGTTACCCAAACGATTTTATTCGGCATATCTTACCTTATTAAAGGATATTATTCCAAAAATACTATCTATCGAGAGTGTCGTTTTATCAAGAACTTAAGTGTCTTAAGTTGAACGATGCACCATTTTGCAAAATGCAATACTCAGGGTATTATTTATAATAATATTCTTCTTACATCATCTGGATTATGAGCAATTATCTTAGCTCCATTTTTAACAAGAAATTCTTCATCACGAAATCCCCATGTTACTGCAATGCAGTCTATATTGGCATTTGCCGCTGTAGCAAGGTCAACATCCGAATCCCCAATATAAATAGTCCTTGAAAGTGATATGTTTAGTCTCTTTGTAAGGTCATATATGGCATCAGGCGCAGGCTTAAGCTTCTGCCCTTGGCGCTCACCTATGCTTTCCACAAAAAGGTTTTTGAAATATTCCTCACATAAATCCTGAACTGCACTATCTTTCTTATTAGATATTACTGCTGTTAGATATCCCGCTTCCCTGATATCTGCAATCAATTCATTTATCCCATCATATGGCCTTGTATTATCTGCAGAATGATCACTGTAATATTCAAGCATATCTTTTAGTATTTCCTCGAACTCACTTTCCTGTGGCATCTTGGCAAATGAGCGTTCAAGCGTCTTTCGAAACCCGTTACCAACATTTTTCCTTGTCTCATCTATTGTCTTTAATGGATAACCATACTTGGAAAGTGCTGCATTTACGGCATTATGAATATCATCGAGCGTATTAAGAATTGTGCCATCCATATCAAATATTACTAAATCGTATTTTCTCATATTTCATATCCAAGGTATTTTAAAAATCCCTGACATCCTTCCACTATATCTTCATATGTTTTAACAAAATTGCCAGAATTCCACGGATCTGCAATAGATGCACCTTTTCTGTCAGTGTAATCAAGAAGAAGCGACACCTTATTATCTGAATCCTGACCAATAATTCTTGCAAGATTTCTCAAATTCATCGTATCCATGCAAATGAGATAATCTGTTTATAGTTTGTCACCTCTCACAATTATATAATTAACAATAAACTTCTTTTACGTTTCAAATAATAATGGCTTATATGCCTCTTTATTAGCTACAACGCCATATGTGTAAAACTCTAAAAAAATCCTACGAAGTTCTTCCTGATCAAAAAAAGCCTCAACTAGATTAGTAGAGTTATCCTTTTCCAAGCCTAGCTGTAAAGAATATTTACCCTTTACTTTGCAAGCCTGAATATATCGAATGCCATAGGTTGCGTCACTAAGCGTAAGTGTCACAAATTCTTCTTCGTTAATAATAATTTTTGATATGTATTCTTCAACCTGTTCCCATGTAGGATTATCAATTAATCCATCAAAATTATTCTCAACCGTTCTGTTCTTGTTGTAATGAACCTTAGTAAAAGTAACTGTCCTTTTTCTTTTCTTAATTCCGTAGTTGATTCGCCAGATAAGTGTTCCCCAGAACAAAACTGTTCCAGCAACCAAAAACACCATGAACAATACAGAACACACCTGAGTTTCGATAAAAGCACTTGGGAGCGCCATATCTGCATCTTGCAATGGAATTACACCCATCGCCAAAAAGAAACTCGCCTCAATCATTACGATTGAAATAATCAATAAGACGATAAATATAATATTTACTTTTTTCATATAAATCTCCATTCCGCCGCCTTCGGCTGGCGGCACAAATAGTAATGAAAGTGTATCAACTCTCTACGTTGTGCTGTAAAATAGTTTGTAAGAAGCTACACTACAAAGCACGATGAGGTGAGTTGTAATAACTTTCTTCGTTTTAGACAGCATAAAAATCAGTGTAAGTTCTGCCTTTTCAAGCACAAATGAGTGGTATTACGAATCCGTACACTAAGAATTGTTTAAGCTCCTTAGTTTAATTGTGTGGCAGTTCAGTCAATGGCTTCTTATCTTTTACGAAAGGAGTCTGACTATGAAAATTACTTATCAAACCTGTTGTGGTGTCGATGTTCACAAATCTTTTCTCGTTGCCACAATTGTAAAAACCACTGGTGGCATTGAGCCTTCTTACCAAAAGAAGCGCTTTTCCACCTTTAACAATTCAATTCTTGAATTCAAGCAATGGCTTCTCGATAATGATTGCCGTGACGTCTGTATGGAATCCACAGGTAAATACTGGGTTCCTGTCTTTAATCTTCTCGAAGATGAAATCAATGTTGTCATTGCCAATCCCAAATGGGTTAAGGCAGTTAAAGGCAACAAAGATGATGCCAAAGATTCTAAATGGATCGGGGATTTATTCCGGCTCGGACTTGTGAAAGGCAGTTACATTCCCTGCAAGAAGATTCGTATTCTCAGGGAATACACTCGTTATCGTTACAAGCTTGTTTCCTGCCGTTCAAGTGAAAAGAATAGATATCAGAATGCGCTTACTGTGTGTAATGTTGCATTAGATTCTGTAGTTTCCGATATCTTTGGGAAGTCATCCACATCCATTATCGACTATCTGCTTGAACAATCGGGTACATCCATTAACCACGAAGAAATCGCATCTAAACTTCTAAGGACCCTCAAATCCAAAGAAGATGCTGTTATAGAATCCATCGAAGGATATCAGATGACGGATGCCCAAAAATATCGTATGCGCCTGGTCCGCGCACATATGGATTATATCACAGCTGAGATCAATGATGTAGATAAACAAATCGAATCTCTGATTTCTTTCGACCCTGATTATGAAAATGCTATCCAGTTACTAACTACTATTCCGGGTGTTAAACATGACAGTGCAATCACTATCATCTCCGAAATAGGTATCGATATGTCTCAATTCTGTAATTCCAAACGCTTATGTTGCTGGGCTGGCTTAACACCAGGATGCAACGAAACGGGTGGTAAGAAGAAGTCTGTTCGGATTATGCGTGCCGGAGTCTACCTCAAACCTGCATTAGTACAGTGTGCTCATGCAGCCGTAAAATCTGACAAATCTCCTTACTACAAAAAGAAATATGAATCACTTGTTAAACGCCGTGGCAAGAAAAGAGCCATTATCGCTATTGCCCGTATGATTCTTACTGCTATCTATCAGATGCTGTCTACTGGTGAGCAGTGGAATCCGAGCGATCTTTACAAAATTGATATGCCTGTAGCTCTTGTTGAAAAACAAAAGGCGAAAGCTATCAAGCAAGCCAAGAAACTATTGCAACGAGAGGGATTACTTCCTCCTGATGAACCATTAGCTTCTTGATTTAATTTTCTAACTCTATAACACTTTAAAAAGTTGCCTGCCTTGGACAGCTTATTCAAGTGCGCCAATTTGTGGTCTTCCTCTACTTTCTTTCACACTATGCACCTAATTCAAAAGTAGCTCGAAAACTGCCTGTTCCATATAAGAATTTATCCCTTCCATGATCCCCAATCTCTAAGCAGCGCTTTAATCA
>JAQXSW010000028.1 GCA_029219165.1 Oscillospiraceae bacterium | reverse complement strand
TAGAATGTTAAATGTTATCTTTTCTAACGATTTGAAATTTGAGGAGAAAAATACTATACTAAGGGCAGAATACGGATATGAATTAACAAGCAGAAAGGAGTATGCATCTATGTGTAATTTTGGCGAAGCAATATTTGAAGACGGAATGGAACAAGGAATAAATCAAACCCAAAGCAGTAACATAAGAAATCTAATGACTAAAATGAATTTCACATTTGACCAGGCAGCAGATTTCTTTGATATTTATGATATTAATAAAAGACAAGAATTAAAAGAACTGGTAATGGAGCAATAAAAAGGATAAGAAACGATTTTTAATTATATATTTTACAAATCAAAAGCACCTACTTGTAATGTAAGTAGGTGCTTTTATTCTTATTCTATATGAGAACCGTCCCCGACAACGGAGAACCGTCCCCGACAACGGAGAACCGTCCCCAGTGGCGGAGAACCGTCCCCAGTGGCGGAGAACCGTCCCCGACAACGGAGAACCGTCCCCAACAACGAAGAACCGTCCCCAACGACGGAGAACCGTCCCCGGTTATGCTGATTCAAATTCTTTTTCTTCCTCAAGGATTTGCTTTTCAAGGGCTTGCTTTTCGAATTTGAAGTGTAGGGCAAGTGCACTGTATCCACCTATGAGTCCGGCAATTGTGCCAATTATCATGCCTGTCAAAACATCTGTTGGGTAGTGGACCATTAGGTATATCCTTGAAAGTGAAATAAGTAAAGCGAAAGTTATCAAAATTGGGCCCACAGATCTTTTCTTTATTTGGCTACTTGTCAAGGTCATTGAAACTGCTACATCAAAAGCCAATGTTGCATGACCGGAAGGGAAAGAGTATGTTGATTCTGTGTGCGAACCGGCAAATTGGTAGAATTGTTGATACATTTCCCAAAATGATGAGTTTTTAAGTCCAATGTATGGTCTTGGTCTTGCAATTTCAGGTTTAAGGGCAATGTTTGTAACAAGGGCACCTATTGTAAGTGCAATGAAAAGACCAACACCATATCTCCTGGTTTTAGTAGATATGCAAAGAAGTAAAGATATAACTATATAAGTAAAAAAAGCGAATTCGCCGGCAAATAGTGAAAGGAATTCGGCAAAAAAATTTAAAAATTCACATTGAATCTGACCAAAAAAATAAAAAATGGTGGTATCAAAATCGTAACCTACGGAGTTTAAAAATTCCGTCATTTTTTATCCCTCCAAAAGACAATATTCGTTCTCATTTTATCATGTAAATAATTCTGTTACAAGATAATTCATTGCATATATTTATTATATTTTATATGGTTTACACTAAAATGTTTTTATGATACAATTAAATACCCGTTTTACGGGAAATAAGGAGGGAAAGACGTGTCAGGAACAAGAGTTGTTTCAAAAGAGGAACTAAACGAACAATTCAACTATATTACTGAAGTTCGTACTATTATTTCTTCACGTTTTTTAGGTAAGGCACCTTTGGCTCTTACCCATACCTATGGCTGCCAAGGAAATGTTGCTGACGGTGAACGCATAGATGGCCTTCTTTCAGAAATGGGCTTTGAATTCACGGACAAGCCTGAGGAAGCTGATTTTATACTGTTTAACACGTGTGCAGTACGTGAACACGCTGAAGATCGTGTTTTTGGAAATGTAGGTGCACTTAAGAAATATAAAGAGAAGAATCCTAATCTTATAATTTGTCTCTGTGGTTGTATGGTACAACAGGAACATGTATCAGAGCGTATTAGAAAGAGTTTTCCGTATGTAGACATTGTGTTTGGTCCACATGCTTTGCATCGCTTGCCTGAATTGCTTTATTATAGTCTTACAAATGGAGAACGCATATTTTCTGTAGCAGACTCAGACGGCGTTATTGCTGAGGGTCTTCCAACAAAGCATACAAACAGTTTAAAAGCATTTCTTCCAATTGCCTACGGATGCAATAATTTCTGCACATACTGTGTTGTTCCGTTTGTACGCGGCAGGGAAAGAAGCCGTAAATACGAGGATATAATGGAAGATGCAAGGCAACTTGTGGCAGACGGATACAAGGAAATTATGCTCATAGGTCAGAATGTCAATTCATTTGGAAATGACTTTGGAGAGAAAAATTTATTTGCCAAACTCATCCGTGAAATAAATGACATTCCGGGAGATTTCATTATAAGATTCATGACATCTCACCCAAAGGATTGTTCAGAGGAACTCCTTCTTGCAATGAAGGAATGTGAAAAAGTTGAAAGACATATTCACCTACCATTCCAGTGCGGAAATAACAGAGTCCTTTCTGAAATGAACAGAAGGTACACAAGAGAGCATTATTTGTCTCTTGTTAATAGAGCACGTGAACTTATGCCTGACATATCCATTACAAGTGACGTAATTGTGGGATTTCCGGGCGAAACATACGAGGAATTCCAAGATACAGTATCTCTTGTAAAGGAAATTGGCTTTACATCGCTCTATATCTTCATTTATTCACCACGTGAAGGTACAAAGGCCGCCGGCATGCCGGACCCTATAAGCCATGAGGAAAAGTCACGCTGGTTTGCGGAACTTCAAAAGGCCCAGGAGGAGGTTGCATTCTCGCGTTCTCAGGGCATGAAAGGGAATGTTTACCGCGTACTCTGTGAGGGCAGAAACAAGGCGGGAAGAATTTCCGGTCGTACATCGGGCAATATAATGATTGAATTTGATGGTCCGGATTCATGTGTTGGTAACTTCTGTAACGTGGAAGTAACCGAACCACTCACCTGGATTTTGAAGGGTGAACTCAGATAGTTAAAACTTAGATAGTTCAAAATTTAGCAAAATGCTATTTGAAATAAAACAATCAAAAGGAGAATTACAATGGACGTAGTTGCAATTACAAGACAACTTGGCGCCGCAATCCAAGAGGATGAGCGCTACAAGAATTTTGTTGCTAGAAAAGAAGCTTCAGAGAATGATCCTGAAGTAAAAGACATGATGGCAAAAATTGAGGAAATCCGTACTCAGTTCCAGGCTGAATCTATGAATGCATCACCTGATGAGAAGGTTATGTCAAAGCTTGATAAGGATTTCCAAAACGTTTACACAGCACTTATGTGCACAGATGTTATGGCTGCTTATGAGGAGTCTCGTCAGGAAATTGACAATATGATGAACTACCTTATGCAGATTCTTTATCTCTGCGTAAACGGAGAGGACCCACAGACATGTGAGCCACAGCCGGAAGGTGGAGACTGCACAGGTAGCTGCAGTTCATGCGCCGGTTGCTAATTTGAGTTTAGAACAGGGCGGCATATGTCGCCCTGTTTTAAAAGTTTATCAGTTATTTTTAGAGTCATGGAGAGGGTAAAATGGCAGAATATACACCAATGATGCAGCAATATCTGCAGACAAAGGAACAATACAAAAATGAAATACTGTTTTATCGTCTCGGTGACTTTTATGAGATGTTCTTTGAGGACGCAGTAACTGTGTCACGTGAGCTTGACTTGGTCCTTACGGGTAAGGACTGCGGTCAAGAGGAAAGAGCGCCAATGTGTGGTGTGCCTTTTCATTCTGCGGACACATATATTGCAAGGCTTGTAAACAAGGGTTACAAGGTTGCAATTTGTGAGCAGCTTGAAGATCCGGCAACAGCAAAGGGAATAGTTAAGCGCGGTGTAATCCGTATAGTGACACCGGGAACTGTTACGGAGTCCTCTATGTTGGATGAATCAAAGAATAACTATTTATGTGCGATTCATGCCGATAAAGACAACATTGGTCTTTGCTTTGCAGACGTTTCAACAGGTACAGTTTTTGTTACAACAACATCAGCAGAACTTGGTGGAACGTATGCATTTAACGAACTTGGTAGGTTTTCACCTACAGAAGTCATAGTTAATAACTATGCTATGAAACTCCATGGCATACTTGAATATGAAAAGCGTGTTGAGTCCATAAAACTTCAAGTGGAGTCTGAAGAACGTTTTTTAAAGTCCAATGCTGAAAAGGAAATCTTCGGTCGTTTTGAAAAAACACCGGATGCCCTTGGCATAATTACAGATGTGGCTGTCTGTGCACTTGGTGCGGCACTTTCCTATCTTAAGGAAATGCAAAAGACAGACTTGCAAAATATAACAACAGTCCAGTATTACACTGACTCAAAATATATGCGTCTTGATTTTGCAGCGCGCAGAAACCTTGAGCTCTGTGAAACAATGCGCAATAGGGACAAGCGCGGTTCACTCCTGTGGGTTTTGGACAAGACCAAAACCGCAATGGGTAAACGCAAACTCCGCGCGTATATGGAGCAGCCACTTGTTTCTGCTGCTGCAATTACAAAACGCCAAAACGCCGTGTCGTACCTTATTTCCAATATGGAAAAGCGTGACGAAATTGCTTCTCTTCTTGTCAATGTTCATGACATGGAGCGTCTCATAACACGAATTTCACTTGGCACCGCTAATGCACGTGAACTTCGCAGTCTTTATGAGACGGTGTCTCTTCTTGGTCCGGTAAAGGCAGTTTTGGCTGGTGAAACCACGGAACTTCTTTCTCAAATTGAGTCAGGCATTGATCCATTAGAGGATGTTTTAGATCTTATTAACTCGGCTATTGCTGAAGAACCTCCATTCTCTGTCCGTGAGGGCGGAATGATCCGTGACGGATATAGTGCCGAACTTGACTCGCTCCGTGAAATTGTTTTAGGTGGAAAAGGATATATTGCTAAAATTGAGGCAGATGAACAAGAGAGAACGGGAATAAAGAAACTAAAAATTGGATATAACAGGGTATTTGGATACTATATTGAAGTTTCAAATTCCTTCAAGGAACTTGTTCCTCCTGAGTACATAAGGAAGCAGACACTTGCAAATTGCGAAAGATATATAACACAGGAACTTAAAGATCTTGAATCAAAGGTTCTTGGTGCACAGGAACGTGTTCAGCACATTGAATATGAAATATTCTGCACAGTTCGTGACACCGTGGCCGCTGAACTTTCAAGAATTCAAAGTACAGCAAATGCCGTGGCAGAACTGGACGTTCTCTGTTCTTTTGCAAAGGTTTCTTCAGACAACGGATATGTTTGTCCTGAAATATCAACTTCAAGTGTCCTTGAAATAAAGGACGGACGTCATCCGGTTGTAGAGAAGATGCTATCTGATGCGCCTTTCGTCCCAAATGACACGCTGCTTGATGAAAAAGAAAACAAAGCAGCAATAATAACCGGACCAAATATGGCAGGTAAGTCAACCTACATGCGTCAGGTTGCCCTCATTGTCATTATGGCCCAAATAGGCTGCTTTGTACCTGCGTCCAGTGCACGCATAGGAATTTGTGACAGCGTGTTCACTCGTGTCGGCGCCTCAGATGACCTTGCATCCGGACAGTCAACCTTTATGGTTGAAATGTCTGAAGTTGCAAGCATACTAAAAAACGCAACAAAGGACAGTCTTATTATCCTTGACGAAATTGGTAGGGGTACTTCAACCTTTGACGGTATGAGTATTGCAAAGGCAGTGCTTGAATATGTTACAAATAAAATTGGTGCAAAGACACTCTTTGCAACCCACTATCATGAACTTACTGAAATGGAAGATGAAACTGAGGGTATAAAGAACTATAACATTGCATGTAAGAAGCGCGGAGATGATATAATATTCCTTCGTCGTATTGTTCGTGGCCCTGCAGATGGAAGTTACGGTATTGAGGTTGCAAAGCTTGCCGGCGTTCCAAACCCTGTTGTTAAGCGTGCACGTGAAGTTCTTGAACAAATTGTAGCCATTCAAGGTGGCATTACAAATGAGGCTTCAAAAATGCTTGCCGGCATGGGCGATGTAGACGCCTATTACGGTGGTCAAGATGAAAGCATACAAATGTCATTTGGCTCATCTGAAAAAGATGCAATTATTACTGAACTTCAAAACCTGGATGTTAATACGCTGACACCAATTGAGGCAATGCAACTTCTTTATGACCTTAACAAGAAGGCAAAAGATATTTAATAAAATTCACGACTAAAAGGGAGGTGTACCTGTGGCAAAGATAAATGTTTTACCAAAACATATTGCAGACCTTATTGCAGCCGGTGAGGTTGTGGAAAGACCTGCGTCTGTAGTTAAGGAACTTATGGAAAACGCCATTGACGCGGGTGCAACCTCTGTAACAGTTGAAATAAAACGCGGAGGTATTACATACATTCGCATAACAGACAACGGCTCGGGAATTTTGCGTGATGATATTCGCAATGCGTTTAAGAGTCATGCCACAAGTAAAATTGCGAAAGAAGATGACCTTCTTTCAATTGGTACACTCGGTTTCCGCGGTGAAGCACTTGCTTCAATTGCCGCTGTTGCAAGAGTCGACGTTCTGACAAGAACTGAGGACTCTGAAGTTGGAACCGTGTACAAGATAGAAGGGTCAGAAGAAAAGTTACTTGATGACGCAGGTTGTCCTATTGGTACAACCATTGTCGTAAAGGACATTTTCTTCAACACACCTGCGCGTATGAAATTCCTGAAAAAGGATGTAACAGAGGGCAATTCTGTTGCAGGAGTAGTAGATAGAATTGCACTTTCACATCCTGAAGTTTCAATTCGTTTCATACGAGATGACAAGCAACAGCTTGTGACATCCGGCAACGGCAAACTTGAAAGTGCCGTTTACTCGGTCTTTGGAAAAGACTTTGCAAATGGCCTTGTTGAGACCAATTATGAACTTGACGGAATAAAGGTACACGGGCTTGTATCTCTTCCGGCGGCATCACGCTCTAACAGATCCATGCAGTTTTTCTTTCTTAACGGAAGACTTGTTAAGAGTGCAACCGCTTGTGCAGCATTAGAGCAAGCCTACAAGAATGCAATAATGGTTGGAAGATTTCCATCATGTGTATTGAATATAGAAACACCTCTTGACTGTGTAGACGTAAATGTTCATCCGGCAAAGACTGAGGTGCGTTTTGAAAACGAAAAACGTATTTTTGATGCGGTGTATTATGCAACAAAAAATGTTATTGAGGAAAAAGATAAGCCAACCAAAATTGAACTTGCACAGAAGGAAATAAACAATCCTTTACAAGTTTCAATGATAACGGGAAATCAGATGTTCTTTGATAAGAAGGCGAATGTTCATGAAAGGGTAGAAATACCAAAGAAAAATCCGGAATTTTGGTCAAAAGAGCTTCCTACTGAATACAAGAAGGGAGAAAAAATTTTAGAGCCTAAAAAAACCGAATATTCAAAAATAGATTCTAAAAAACAGGAGTGTCAAAAACCTGAACCTCCAAAGCCTTTTATAAGACAGGAGAATAGGAAGTTTGAAATAAAGCAAGAATCGGAATTTAATGAGGTTGTAGTTTACAATCCGGTTGAAAAAAATATAGATCAACAAGAACCGGTCGAACTTGTAGTAGAATCAGCACCGGTTCCTGACTTTAGAGTAATTGGTGAGGCTTTTAACACTTACATACTTGTTGAGTGTGAAGATAAAATGCTTGTAATAGATAAGCATGCTGCACACGAAAGAATGCTGTTTGAAGAACTTCGTGCTGACAATGGTGAGGTAAAGTCACAAATGCTTCTTGATCCGGTTGTGGTAACTCTCTCCAAGGAGGAGTACTCCGTTATTCTTCAAAACCGAGAGTTGCTATTGACCGCCGGATTTGATATTTCAGACTTTGGTCCCGGCTCTGTTGTTGTACGCGAGTGTCCTTGTATGCTCATAAATGAGGACATGAAGTCAATTGTTGAGGAAATGGCAGGACATCTCCTTCGTTCATCAGCGCCGGTTCCTGAAAAACTTGACTGGATTTACCACAACACAGCATGCCGTGCGGCCATAAAAGGCGGAGACAAAACGTCAAAATATGAACTTGAAAAGTTTGTAGAAAAACTTCTCTCTCATGATGAAATCCGCTATTGTCCACACGGCCGCCCTGTAAAAATAGAACTTACAAAAAAAGAACTTGAGAAACAGTTTGGAAGAATATTATAAAAACAACGCCCATCAATTGATGGGCGCTGTTTTATTCTACATAAGGAGCAATAAAATTTTCAATTGTATTTCGGAGCTTCTTGTGGTAAATAACGAAGTGGATTGTTGGTGCATTTGTCTTTGTGATAATGAGCCACTTATCTTTACAAATAGTGAATTTCATATTCTTGAATGTTTTTGTTAAATCCTCGTTGTGGAGTTCTTGTATATTGTCGCCTTCAAGTTGTAGTTCTTTATTTTTAAAATCTTCAAATTCATCCATACGAGATTCATCATAAATTTCCATGAGAGGAGAGGCTTTCTTAAGAAGTGCTTCTTCTCTTTCTCTGTATATAGGAAGTTCGGTCTTCTTGCTTGTAAAGTAATAACTTGCCTTGTCGTGTTGTCCTCTAATGCCGGAGCCTGAAAGAGCCGCAACATCTGAAACGTAGAGTGTGTGATAGAAAAGCTGGCTGTTTGGTTGTGTGAAATAGTAAGGTGAAATTTGTCCGGTCATATACATTGGAATCCAACTCTCCAGCCCCAACAGAAGCTCATTAAAAGGTCTATCTAAATTGTGGACTATATTTATGTGAAGACCTTTTTTAAGACTCATTGCAATTCCTATCATCCACTTCTTTCCAAAGTCCATATCCTTTGACATGTCCTCCATAGGCATGTCATTAAACATAAATATTGGACCCGGATTCTTAGAAAGAACAGTTGTCTTGAAAAAATCAAGTTCGCCTTCTTTAAGTTCATCAAGTCCGTAATACATTTTAGAAGTTGGAATTTGGAATGGGAGTGTAGGAACTTTAATTTTGTCAAATTTTATTGCTTCTATATACTCATTCAAGTCAAAATCATCAAGTTTTTCAAGGAAGTTTTCAATTGGCACAACTTGACTTGAATTATTAATAAGCCATGTCTTAAGTAGTATGTATCCATTTTGCCTGAATTCCTCAGGATCTGTTTTAATAATGCTGGAAATAAGTTTAACTTCACTATCAGTTGAGTAGTTTGAGACAACATATTTGCAAACTAAATCAACAAAAGAATTAACATCAGCAGGACTTCTTTTACCATTACAAATCCTAGAAAAATACGAGCTTGAAAGTCCAACAGCATTTGAAATGTCAGAAGTGTTTATTTCGAGCGATTCAACCAAAATATTTGTATTTATTCTAATCTTTTCAAAGTTTTCTGCATTATTACCGTATGAATTTTTAAAGTCTTTCCATACATCATTTGAAGATAGATTTATATTCTTTTCATTTGCAATTTTTGTAATTCCTTCAACTAGATTTTTTAGTTGCGGACTGTTGAAACTTGGCAAACGTTCACCTGTATGATATCTACTTATGGTTGCGGTTGTGAGCCCACTTTTTTCTGCGAGTTCTTTTGTTGAAATGCCAATAAGCTTTAGGTATTTATCCAGTACTTCTTTAAATTCCATACGTACCTCCATTTACATATGTATATTAAAGTCATTTTACATACATTATATCAAAAAAAATGCATATTACCAAATTGGTCGTTGCCAAACTGGTAATCGTGTTGTTTATTGTTTTTTTTATATGATAAACTTTAAATGTATTTAGGCATTTTGTTGAAAATGACCAAACGGCTCAAAGAAAGGAAAGTGAGTAATTTGAGTAGGAATATGAAAAAACTCATAGGCATAATACTTTGTCTTGCAGTTGTGTTGACAATGGTTGTGCCAATGAATGCATTTGCAGAAGGAGAACATGAAATCTCTGTTGACTGTGAAGATGTAAATCCGGGAGAAAATAAGGTTACATTTAGACTTTCGGAAACTGTGACAACAGATGCTGTTATTTCCGGCACAGATGTTTCAGTAACCGGAGATAAAAAAATTGTTGTTTCACCGGGAAATTTAAATACTCTTAAAATTAAGTTTGACAATTCATTTGACAAGTCTAATTTTGAGGTAATAATTTATGAAGAGGCTGAAGATCCGGCTAGTGCATTTAGTAAAGTTCTTCCTATAAATGGGGACAATGAGGCATACTTTGACGGATCATTTGGTATTCCTGCAAGTGGCGTACACATTAAGGTTTCACCTAAAGGTCCTCAGAATGAAGGAGGTCCGGAATCTAGTTTTGACGGCAGAGCATATTTTGTTTGGGCTTCAGGCGACAAACTTTGTTATCATCTTTTTGAAGGACTTCTTGGAAGAACAGATGACGTTTATCCACTCAATGTAATTAAGGTTTCGGAAGTTACAGACCAGAGTGGAAATAATATAAATTATGTATTTGGTCAAGAAATGGCAGATTGGGTTCTTGCCACTGACTTTGAAGATGAAGCAGGACGAGTAAAATTTACAGAGGTTGCTCCGGTTCTTGGTGACGGAAAAGATGACCACGGTATTACACTTAATCCTTGCGGTGCAGTAAATACAAACAGTTCAATAAACACAAACGGAGACATGAACTTCCGTGCATCAATCATTAAAGACGGATATGAGGCTATTTCATTCATGGCGGATGAGGAAGAACTAGAATACTTCCCGGGTTTCCTTAACGGAATATTTAACAATTCAACTGTTGATATTTCCGGTACAACAAAGAATAACCCTGCAGTATACACAGCATATCTTCTTGAAAAGACAGTTAAATTTGGACTTGCAGAAGCTTCAAAGAGCCCAATCAAGACTGTTAGGGCTTTAGATGTTAACCCTGCTGCTGTAACAGTAGAGGATAAGGGTGACGGAGATTTTGAAATTACATTCAATTCAAACTTTTATGACAGAGTTGTATTTGAAATTACAGATGAAGCCGGAACTACATATTACATTCGTATTGCAAGATCACTTATTAACGCTGAAGACAACTTTGCTCCCGGCGTAGAAGATCTAAAAGTTACAGCACAGGTTTATTTCCCTGCAGATATGAGCAAAGACGATTTTGAAGTAGTTGCAAATATAATCTTTGACGATGGCGTTGAAAGAACAGAAATTGCAAAGCCGGCCATTATTGGTTTCCTCAATGGTAATGATATTGATGATTATGAGGCAGAAGCCGGAAAGAATGTTAAGGTTGCAGCATACAGCGTTGATGTTACTAAAAACGTAACAAACGTATACTTCACAATAGTATACAAGGGCGCACTTGATGGAAATACATACGGCGGTACATTCGGTGGCTCCGGAAAAGGTTTCAACTTTGATCTTGAAGAAAGAAATATCATTTTTGATTAAGAGGTGAAGAGACTATGAAAAAATATAGTGGAATGCTAGCTTTAGTACTGGCTCTTGCCTTTGTAATGATATTTCCACTTAGTGCAAGCGCAAAGAATATTGTATCGCTTGAAACAGACGGCCAAGGTGGTCTTTCAGTTTCCGGTAAAGCAGAATCAGGAACTCTTGCTGTAGCTGTTGCAGTATATGACGAAACAGGTAAAGATCTTGTAACAATGGTTACAACAGACGTAGCAGCTGACAATACATTCATTACTAAAATTGATGTACAGGCGGGAAAATATGTTGTAAAAGTTGCAGACTATGAGGGTGGTGAATTTGCCACAGCAGAGGTAACAGTTTCAACTGAAACCCTTGCAGATACAGACGAGCAATATACAAATGAAGCAGCTCCTATTTTTGGATTTGCCATTCTTGGTATTGCAGTTGTTGCGCTTTCTGGCGCAGTAATATATAAGAAAAAGCAAAAAGCTTAAATCTTACTAAAAAGTAAAAGGCAGATGGTTTAATCCATCTGCCTTTTTGTTTTATACCACACGTTTAATTTTATACCACACTGTTTAAAATGTCTGTATATGTAGGGAATGGCCAAAAGTCAGCAGCAGTAATTGTTTCAAGTATGTCTGCTGACTCTCTGAGGCTTGCCATTGAAGCGGAAATAACGTCCCTGTAATAGTTTGCCTGTGCCTGAATGTCAAACTCGTGTTCAGCCTTACTGAGTTGGTCTTCCAAGACTTTTGTCTTGTTGTAGAGGTCATCGGCGTTCTTTGAAAGTTTCATAAGAAGGTCTTTCTCTGATTCACACTTAAGACATTCACAAACATTTTTCTTTTCATTTATGGTCTTTGCAAGCATTCCCATGTACTCACACACCGCAGGATAAATATCTTTTTTAACCATTTCAATCATGGTGAGGGCTTCAATATGAAGTACCTTGCAGTAGTTTTCAAGAGTAATTTCATAGCGTGATTCAAGCTCTTCTCTGGAGTAGATTTTATGCTTCTCAAAGAGAGCAATATTTTTCTCATCTAAATATGCAGGAATTGCATCTGCACTTGTCTTAAGATTTAGAAGACCGCGACGTTTGGCCTCTTCTACCCATTCTGCAGAATAGTTGTTTCCGTTGAAGATAATTCTGCCATGGTCCTTAAGGTAGTCGGACACAAGCTGCTGAGCCACGATTTCTGCTTCTTCTGTGTTGTGAGCAGTTTCTAAAATGGTTGCAATCTGTGAAAGTTCCTCGGCAAGCATTGTGTTGAGAACAATGTTGGGAGAGGAGAGCGATGCAGACGAACCAAGCATTCTGAATTCAAACTTGTTACCTGTGAATGCAAAAGGAGAAGTACGGTTTCTGTCTGAGGTGTCCTTGTCAAAACGAGGAATTACTTTTACGCCTGACTTCATTACTGTCTTTTCCATTGGTTCAAAGTTTTCATCATGCTCAATGGCGTCTACTACGGCTCCAAGCTCGTCTCCAAGGTACATTGAAACAATGGCAGGAGGAGCTTCGTCGCCACCAAGACGGTGGTCGTTTCCGGGACTTGCAACGGAAACGCGGAGAAGATCCTGGTATTCGTCAACACCCTTTACAACAGCTGCAAGGAACACAAGGAATGTTGTGTTCTCAGCAGGTGTCTTGCCAGGGTCAAACAGGTTGACACCTGTGTTTGTTGTGACAGACCAGTTGTTGTGCTTACCGCTTCCGTTTACGCCTGCAAACGGCTTCTCATGAATAAGACATGCAAGGTTGTGCTTAATTGCAACTGTCTTCATGATTTCCATTGTGAGCTGATTTTGATCAGTTGCTGTATTTGTATCTGAAAAGATAGGCGCAAGCTCATGTTGAGCAGGAGCAACCTCATTGTGCTCTGTCTTTGCATAAATACCGAGCTTCCAAAGCTCAATGTCCAGGTCGTCCATGAAGGCCTTAACTCTTGGCTTGATTGTGCCAAAGTAATGGTCTTCCATTTCCTGGCCCTTTGGTGGCTTTGCACCAAAGAGTGTACGACCGGTGAGCTTTAAATCTTCCCTCTGGTTGTATATGTCCCTGTCAATGAGGAAGTACTCCTGCTCGCCTCCAACTGTTGCCGAAACATGGCTTGCGCCTGTTGGATTTCCAAGAGCATTGATTACTCTCATTGCCTGTTTGTTAAGTGCTTGTAATGAACGGAGAAGAGGTGTCTTTTTGTCTAGCACCTGTCCGCCGTAGGAACAGAATATTGAAGGGATGCAAAGTGTCTTATCTTTTATAAAGGCAAAAGATGTAGGGTCCCAAGCTGTATAACCACGAGCTTCAAAGGTTGCTCTGAGTCCTCCTGATGGGAAAGAGGATGCGTCAGGTTCTGAACGAATTAGTTCTTTGCCTGAAAAATCCATTATTACCTTTCCATCACCAACAGGTACAATGAAGCTGTCATGCTTTTCAGCAGTAATACCGGTCATTGGCTGGAACCAGTGAGTAAAGTGAGTTGCACCTTTTTCTACAGCCCATGTTTTCATGGCGGATGCAACGCCCTGTGCAATATCCATTGTTAAAGGTTTATTTTGGTCAATACATTCATGAAGAGCTTCATATGTTTCTTTGGGAAGTCTTTCGTGCATAACATCATTATTGAACACGAGACTGCCAAAGATCTCCGGAACATTTAAAGTACTCATAAAATTCGCCCTCCTTTTGGACTTTCAAAAAAGTATAATTAAAAAAATATATAAAGTCAAATAAATAGGATTCTGCAAGTAAAAAAATATTAAAAATTCACATAAACATAGTTATACAACTTGAAAATATTGGTTGTATAGGTTAAAATAAACATAAATCTAGATGCTAGAATTGGCAAAAGGAGTCTTTCAAATTGTCTCTTAAGTTAAATGCAAAATATCTTGAAGGTTTTGTAACTGAAGAAGAGGTATTAAGCTTTCAAGACAAGGTGAATGAGGCTCATGAGCTTCTTCACACCGGAAAGGGCCCGGGCGCTGAATTTACAGGCTGGCTTGACCTTCCGGAAAACTATGATAAAGAGGAATTTGCAAGAATAAAAGAAGCTGCAAAGAAAATTCAAAAGAACTCACAAGTTCTGATTGTAATAGGAATTGGTGGTTCATATCTTGGAGCACGTGCAGCTATTGAGTTTTGTAAATCGCAGAACTACAACCTTCTTGCAAAGGATACACCACAAATTCTTTTCTCCGGAAACAGCATTAGTGGTACTTCTTTAAATGAAATTAAGGCACTTGTTGACGGTAAGGATTTTGCAGTAAACGTAATTTCAAAGTCCGGTACAACTACGGAGCCTGCCATCTCTTTCAGAGTATTCAGAGAAATGCTTATTGAAAGGTATGGCAAAGAGGGTGCGGCGGAGCGCATATTTGTTACAACAGATAAAGCACGCGGAACTCTTAAAGCTCTTGCTGACTCAGAAGGTTATGAAACATTCGTAGTACCTGATGAAGTTGGCGGACGTTATTCGGTTCTCACTGCTGTTGGACTTCTTCCAATTGCAGTTGCTGGAATAGACATTGATGGTCTTATGAAGGGTGCACAGGATGCAAGAAAAGCATTTATGGACCCAGACATTTCAAAGAATGACTGCTACAAATATGCAGCCATTAGAAATGCACTCGCAGAAAAAGGTAAGACAGTTGAAATGCTTGTAAGTTATGAGCCTTCATTTGCAATGATGAACGAATGGTTCAAACAACTTTACGGTGAAAGTGAAGGAAAGGATGGTAAGGGTATTTTCCCTGCATCCGCAATCTTCTCTACGGATCTTCACTCACTTGGACAGTATATTCAAGATGGTCAGCGCCTTCTCTTTGAAACAGTAGTTACATTTAACAAACCTGTTTCTGAGTACATTATTGGTGTGGACGAAGCAAATACAGACGGCCTAAACTTCCTTGCAGGAAAAGGAATGTCTTTCGTAAACAGAAAGGCTTTTGAAGGCACCGTGCTTGCGCACAATGATGGCGGAGTTCCAAATATTGTACTTGAGTCAGAATGCATGAACGAGTATGAACTCGGTTACATGGTTTACTTCTTTGAAAAGGCATGTGCCATCTCTGGTTACATTTTGGGTGTAAACCCATTTAATCAACCCGGTGTTGAAAGCTATAAGCGCAACATGTTTGCACTTCTTGGAAAACCGGGCTATGAGGACGAGCGCCAAGCACTCGAAAAACGTCTTGGAATTTAACTGCAAAATCTTGCAGGCAAAATACATTATTCACAGGAGGAAATACTTATGGTATCTCTCATCATTGGCCGCAAAGGCACAGGAAAAACAAAGCACCTCATTGACGAGGTAAATAAAGCTCTTGAAGCATCAAATGGACACGTTATCTGCGTAGAAAAGGGTAACAAACTTACATATGATGTTAATAATAAAGCAAGACTTGTTTCAGCTGAAGAGTTTGGAATTAACGGTTATGAATCATACTATGGCTTCCTTGCCGGTATGTGCGCCGGAGACAGTGACATTACTGACATCCTTGCTGACGGAACACTTAAAATTGGTGGACCTGCCGGCACAGAACTTGTAGACTTCCTTGAAAAGATTAACCTTCTTGGTAAGGCTACTGACACAAAATTTGTTTTCACACTTTCAGCAGACGAAGAAGAACTTCCAAAGGAAATCTTCTTAACATGTGAAAAAATCTAAGTTATAACTTAAAAAGAGATAGGTGCCCTGCGCCTATCTCTCTTTTTTTAGGAGAAAAAATGGAAAATAGAGACATTTTATATTTTGATAGATTATGGCAGGAATCAAATCCGAAAGACGGTATGAAACATACAAAAGAGACTTGGGATAGAATTGCCGGAAATTTGAAAAAAGATCCGGATGACGTGCGAATTATAAAAGAGAAACACTATGCCGAACTTACTTCTTATTTATATGAAAAATGTGTTTTAAACTGTACCTCTAGTGTTATTGATATTGGGTGTGGAACAGGAGGATTTGCCAGTGCTTTTGCAAAAGTGGCCGACTCTGTTCTTTGCACAGATATTTCTTCTGTAATGCTGGAAAAATGCAAAGAAAAAATGGATGAAGATGGAAATTCCAATATTGAATATCTTCTTCTTGACTTCAAAAATGAGGATTTACAAGAGATTTTTGGGGACAAAAAGTTTGATCTGGTTTTCACTTCTCTTACTCCGGCAATGGATGGACTTGACTCTGTGAAAAGAGTGAATTCACTCTGTAAAGGTTATTGCCTTAATAACAGTTTCGTTTACAGAAAAGATGAAATAAAAAATGCAGTATCTGAGGACGTTTTTGGAATTCCGGCTTCAAACAGATGGGGAAACAGCTCATCATATTGTCTTTTCAACATTCTTTGGAACATGGGCTACACACCGGAAATGACCTACTATAAGGAAACAATATCACATGAATATCCCTTAAATGAGGATTTTGCTTTTGGTGTTGTCAAAAACATAATAAGAGACAGAGCCCCAACAGATGATGAAGTTAAGAAAACACTTGAATATTTAAGAATTAAATATGAAGGTGAGAATATTAAAAAAACAACAGAGTCACTCTTCTCATGGATACTTTGGAAAGTATAATTCGCACAGGAATATATTGATGAATAAATGTCAATGTTTATTCGGTAAAAGCATTGAATAAGACAACTTATTAAGGTATAATGAGTTGTCTTATTTTTTATATGTAGTTTTCGAGCCTTTTTTGGCCAATGGGTCGGTAGAGAAAATGCCGGCCTCCCGTGTTTGGAAAGAAAACTTTTTAAAACAAGGCGCAGAATTTATCTGCACCCTTTCTTGTTGTTTTTTAAGGTAGTTCCATAACATGGAACTACCTTTTTTGTTTTGGAGGAGAAAATGAAAAGACTGATTTCACTTTTATTGGCAATTATTATTTCTTTTTCTTTTGTGGCTTGCACAGCAAAGCCTTCTGAAGAAAAAAATAAAACGGATGTAATTACAATTACGGATATGATGGACAGGAAGGTGGAAATTCCTGCGGATACAAAAAATAATACAGTTGGTGCCACATACGGAGTTGCAACTCCTTTCTTTGTTACACTTGGTATTTCAGACAGAGTTCTTGCCTGTAACTTTAAAAACAAGGCATTCATTAGAAAAGTAGATGATGTAATAATAAATGCTCCTGACATAGGAAATACAGAACTGGATGCTGAAGCTTTAGCTGCGCTTGCCCCTTCAATCTATATTTGTAAGGGAAAGGCTCAGGATGAAGATAAAATTGCTGCTGCTTCAAAACTTGGTATTCCGTCAATTGCAATTGAAGCAGAGAATCCGGAAGAGGTTCTCTACTGTTATGAAATGCTTGGAAAAGTATTTGGCGTTGAGGAAAGAGCAAATGAAATTATCACCTATATAAGAGGCGAAATGGAAAATATAGACAAACTTGCAGCAACCATCCCTGAAGACAAAAAAGTCACTGCGCTTTGCATGGGATCAGAACTTGGCCGTGTTGCAGGAAATGATATGCTTCAGACAATAATGCTTAAAAGAGTTGGAGCAAAAACCGTTGTAGATGATATTGCCAAAGACAGATGGTGGGTAAACATTGAAGAGGATATTTTTAATAGAAACCCTGATTTTTTATTTGTAACAAGTTCAAATGTTTTGGAATACAAAATTGATAAACTCAAAAGTGAAGAACTTTGGAGTGATATGAAGGCAATTAAGAACGACAAAATTTTCTTAATTCCGGCAAAAATGGACTCGTGGGATATGCCGGGTCCCGGATTTATTCTTGCAATGTACTATATGATGCACTGTATGTACCCGGAACTTGTTTCTTCTGAAGATATGCAAAAGAAGGTAGACGAATACTACACACTTCTTTATGGAAAAACATTCACAGGTGATGAAATTGGATATAGCTTCTAAGAGCAAAAAGAATACGGCAAAGAGCAACTTCTATGCAATAGGGTTTGATCTATTCTTGCTGGTAGTTTTACTCCTTTGTGCATTGCTTGCTCTTTGTGTTGGAAAATACTCGGTGTCGCCTAGTGAAAGTCTTGAGGTTATATTCTGTGAATTAACAGGAAAAGTCGGTAATTTCACCGCAATGACCAGAAATGTAATTCTGTTTTTAAGAGTGCCAAGAATTGTTGCAAGTATACTTTGCGGAATAATGCTTGCAATGAGTGGCGTTACATACCAGGGACTCTTTAAGAACCCTCTTGTTTCACCGGACTTTTTAGGCGTTTCAAATGGTGCTTGTATTGGTGCCGCACTTGCAATTCTTTTAGGTCTTTCCGGTGTTTATCTTTCGGCATTTGCGTTTGTTGGGGGAATTTTGGCTGTTACATTAACCGTTAGCATTCCGGCAATTATGAAAAGCAACTCAAATATCATGCTTGTTTTATCGGGCGTAATAGTTGGTGGTGCAATGAGTTCAATTTTAGGTTTCATAAAATATGTGGCGGACCCGGAAACTCAGCTTGCTGCAATTACATATTGGACAATGGGTAGCTTCTCATTTGTCACAATGGATGAAATTAAGAGTGTATTTTTCGTAATGCTTATTCCGGCAATCATACTTATGCTCATGTCATGGTGGATAGATATTCTTTCAATGGGAGAGTCTGAAGCAAAGTCACTTGGTGCAAATGTGTCAGTTATCAGGAATATAGCAATTGCATGCGCAACACTTATGACCGCAAGTTCAGTTTGTATTTCAGGAACCATAGGTTGGATTGGACTTGTAATTCCACATTTTGCAAGAATGATTGTTGGACCAAATAATGCAAAACTTATTCCAACCGCCGGACTTATGGGTGGAGTATTTATGTTACTTGTGGATACACTTACAAGAACAATAGGTGTTGCGGAAATGCCTATTAGTATTTTGACCGGTCTTATTGGCGCACCATTCTATGCAATACTTCTTTATAGGCAAAGGAAGACATTATCATGATTATTGAAGCTAAAAATTTAGAGTTTGCCTATTCTAAGAATTCCAGAAAAGTAATAAATGGGGTTTCCCTTTCCATTGAGGAAGGACAAATTATTTCAATACTTGGACCAAATGGAGCGGGAAAAAGTACACTTCTTAATCTAATTGCAACACTCAGCAAACCGGATGAAGGAGAACTGTTCATTACCGGAAAGAATGCAAACAAAATGAATCCAAAAGAGGTTGCAAGTGTAATCAGTTATGTACCTCAAACACATGTTCCTGCATTTTCATATACAGTGTTTAATTTCGTGTTAATGGGACGGGCTCCTAAAGTTGGCATGTTTGAAAAGCCAAAAGACGAGGATTTCGAAATTGTAACAAAAGCGCTGAGCGATGTAGGAATCTTAGACCTTGCCAATAAACCATATACAGAAATATCCGGTGGTGAAAGACAACAGGCAACTATTGCTCGTGCTCTTGTTCAAGAGCCAAAGGTTATTTTGTTTGATGAGCCGACAGCTCACCTGGATTATGGCAATCAACTTAAAACGCTTCGTGTAATTAAGAGCCTTTCTGAAAGAGGTTATGCAATTGTCATCACAACGCATAACCCTGACCATGCAATAATGCTTGGTGGCACAACTGCCATTCTTGATAAAACAGGTCATTTAAGAGTTGGAAATTCAGATGAAATAATTACAGAACAAACACTTAATGATGTTTACGGAACAGATTTAAAACTCATCTATATGGAAGACGTAGGACGAAATGTATGCGTACCTCCAAGACTTTAAGGATAGGGGAAAATGTATGAAAAAAAATATTAGAATTCTTTCACTATTTCTGTGTCTCGCAATGTGTTTTACAATTGCAGGTTGTTCTAAGTCACCAAGTACAGAAACAAAAGAGGGATATCATAAAGTAGTTGATAACCTTGGAAGAGAAGTAATGGTTCCAGATAATGTACAGCGTATTGCTGCTATGAATGGACCAACATATGAAATGGTATTTTGTCTTGGCGCTGCAGATAGAGTTGCAATGTGCAAAAAACCACAGACTTCAAATTACCCAGCTGCACTTCTTACAAATCCTGATGTTGCAAATATTGACGGATTCAATAACGTAAGCCCGAGTGCCGTAGTAAATATTGAAGATTACCTTTCAAGAAACATAGATCTTGTCCTTTATTACAGTAATGAAACAGAACTTAAAAAGTTTGACAATGCAGGAATTGCAGCAGTTGTACCAGTTCTTTCAGTTTCAGATATTACAGACATAAATGCCTGTCTTTCAATGAGTATTGACACATATAAAGAAAGAAATGCAAAAACCATGAAGGTTGTTGCAGAGGCTCTTGGTGGTGAATCTCTCAAGATTTTTGATAAATGGGAAGCATACACAAACAACATTATTGATCTTCTTTATTCACGTACAAGCAAATTGACAGACGATCAAAGACCTACAGTTTATTGGGGTAACACTTGGGGTGAAAATATTCTTTCATCATATCTTATAACAAATAGAGCATACGAAATTAACCTTGCAGGTGGAAAGGTTCTTGGTCCAACAGAGGGCGGCAACTTTCCGGAAATAAACGAAGAACAGCTATTCACGTGGGATCCGGATATCATTCTTATTGATAACCACGGTAACTCACCAGACCTTGTAAAAGACCATGTTTTAAACAATGTAAAGTATAAAAACTTGACAGCAATAAAAAATAAAGACGTTTATAGAATTCCCGCGGGTGTATTTTTCCTTGATAAGGGCAGTACTACTGCACTTATGACACTTTGGCTTGCAACAATTGTTCAACCGGAATTGTTCAAGGATATTTCAATGATTGAAGAACTTCAAAAGTACTTCAAAGAGTTTTATAACTATGAACTTTCAGCCACTGATGCACAACACATTTTGGACGGTTGGTATTCATCATCAGGAGAAGTTGAAACATAATGGAAAATATCAAGGATTTAAAATCTATAGAGAAGAAAACATCTCCGGTAATATGGACTTTAATGATAATTTCTCCATTTTTACTATTCTTTATATCTCTTTTTCTTGGAAGATATATAGTAAATCCACTTGATGTTTTGAAAATTCTTCTCAATCAGTTCCCAGGAATTAATTTTCCACAGACATGGGACATTTCAGCTGAAACAGTAGTCATAAGAGTTAGGCTTCCAAGAGCGGTAATGGCGGCCCTTGTAGGTGCAGGACTTTCAATGTCAGGTGCTTCATTCCAGGGTATGTTCCAAAATCCTTTGGTAAGTCCTTATGTTCTTGGTGTTTCTGCAGGTGCAAGTTTTGGTGCAGCTCTTGGCCTTCTTATGTCATGGCCAACATGGGTTGTTCAAATATGTGCATTTATATTTGGTATTTTGGCTGTTGCCATTACATATGCTATGGCACATCTTTATAAGACAACACCAATACTTATGTTGGTATTGTCCGGAATGGTAGTATCGGCTTTCTTCCAAGCAATGGTATCTCTTGTTAAGTTTGCTGCAGACGATGAAGATAAACTTCCGGCAATTACTTTTTGGCTTATGGGTAGTATTGGTAAAGTAGGACTTTCTGATCTTGCATCTTCGGCCATACCAATGATCCTTGCAATGGCCGTTCTTTACGCAATAAGATGGCGAATGAACGTACTCTCAATGGGAGAAAGAGAAGCTGAATCGCTCGGCGTAAATACTGAACGTACAAAATTAATTATTATTATTGCAACAACGCTTATTTCTTCACTTACAGTTTCCCTTTGTGGAATTATTGGTTGGGTTGGCCAGGTTATTCCTCATTTCTGTAGAATGCTTGTTGGACCTAATCATAAGGCTTTGATTCCGGCAACGTTATTTGTGGGTGCTTCTTACATAATTGTAATTGACAATCTGTGTAGACTCATTTCAATAACGGAAATACCAATTGGTATACTTACCGCAGTTGTTGGTGCTCCGGTGTTTGCCTACCTTTTAAGAAAGACAAAAGGAGGTTGGGCATAATGAATGACATAATGGTAAGCGTACAAAATGCAACGTTTTCATATGGAAAAAAAGATGTTTGGAAAGATCTGAATATTGAGGTTAAAAGAGGAGAGTGTCTAACACTTCTTGGACCAAACGGTTGTGGTAAAACCACTCTTTTAAACTGTATCAGTGGATCAAACCCACTTGCCGGCGGAAACATAAAGCTTGTTGGAAAAGATATAACTGAATATTCAGTTTTGGAAAAAGCAAAGACTCTTGGATATGTATTCCAAGAACACAGTGCCCCTTTTCCATACTCTTCAATAGAGGTTGTAAGAATGGGTAGAACTCCCCATCTTGGACTTTTTGGTTCGCCAAAAGCAGAGGATACAGAACTTGCTTACAGCATTATGGATGATTTGGGTATTGCCCACTTGGCTGGTGAAAGTTACACACAAATTTCTGGCGGTGAAAGACAACTTGTGTTAATTGCAAGAACTCTTTGTCAACAGCCTGAAATTCTGTTGTTTGATGAACCAACATCACACCTAGACTTTAAAAATCAGGCAATGGTGTTAAAGCAAGTTCGTAAACTTTCGGAAAAGGGACTCACTATCATTATGACAAGCCATTTTCCAAATCATGTTTGGCATGTAGGAAATAGGGTTGCAATGATGGGATATAACGGAATAATTGCGGATGGTTATGTTGACGATGTAATGACTGAGGAAAATCTTTCAAAAACATACGGCGTTCCGGTTCGCATTTTTGAGGGAAATAGAGACGGAGAAATAACAAAGTTCTGTGACCCAAATTTAGAATAAAGGAGAAGTAAAAATGAAAAGACTTGTATCAATTCTATTGTCACTTATTATGGTCTTCAGCTTTGCTGCTTGTGGTGCAACTTCAGACGCAACAGCAACAACCACAGCTCCATCTGGATCTTCAACAAGATATAAGGACATAATGGGCGATGTATCAACTTTCAAACAGGAAAAGAAAGTGGTTATCTTTCAAAACTTCGTTAATAAGAACGGTACATTCTTAAATGGCGAAAAAGGTCCTGCCCCGGCAAATATGAAAATTTGCGGTGAAGATGTAAAGGCATATGCTATTGCAAATGCAGTTGCAATGTTCTTAAACGCTCCAGAGGGAGAAGTAGCTCTTATTAACAAAGAAGGCGCAGTTGAAAAGACTATTTCAGCTGAAGATTTTAAAAACGCATACATTGGAACTGCAGCAGATGGCACTGGTGTTATTAAAGCCGGCAGTGTTGAAATGAAAAACTTCAAGTACGCTGTTGCTGCTGACAAAGAGGCAATATGCTTTGTTGAAGCATCAGAAACAATTGTAATGGCTGACCTTTTAAAGGCTATTGGAGCAAAATCTGATGCTACAAAATATCGTTTTGTTGCAACAGATAAGTTCTATCTTGAAACAGATGCAGCAGCTGCTGCAACCTCAGAAATACGCGGCACACTTTCAGGTGCTGTAAACGCAGCTCTTTCAATTGAACTTGCAAGTGGAAAAATTAACGATATCCTATACGTAGATATCATTGACTAAGGAGTAGAATATGAAAAAATTATTAGCATTCATTCTTGCTCTTTCAGTTGCTTTTAGTTTCTCTGCTTGTAACAATGCAAAGATAAAAGATACAGCTGACAGAGGTCAGGTAAAAGTATTCCTTGATGGAAAAGAAGTTGGAACAGTATCAGTAGACAATTTCCAAAAGAAAACAGAGGAAAAGAAGATTGGCGATGACACTTATTACGGAAAACTTCTTTCTGCGGCTGTAGATGGTGTTGATTTTGGTACAGTAAAATCTGTATTTTCAAAATCTGCGGATGGATATGCTGCTTTTTTTGCAAATCCAGCAGACATTTTCCTTGCAACATATAAGGCTGACGAAAATGGTGAACTTAAATCTATCCAGTCAAAGGATGGCAAGGATAATTTCACTGCCGTAACTGAAAAGACAAAAGCTAAGGCAGTTTCTGAAATTTATCTCCTTACAAGAGAGGTTAATTTCAAATCTATATTTAAGATTGATGGAAAAGAAACTGTTTTGACTATTGATGACTTCATGGCACTTAAGCCTGAATTTAAAAAGCTTTCCCATTTCTACGATGGCGGCGCTGCTACATTTGAGGGAGAATTTCTCTGTGTAGATACAAAAACTCTTTATGAATCACTTGGTCTTACAATGACCAGTGCAAAAAATGATGAAGGCATAGAAGTTTATTATGCAGAAGGAAAAAACATTGCTGTAACGGGTGGTGTTCAAAGTTCTTCTTCTGCTCTTGAAATTAAACTTAACAAGGATTTGAAATCAGATCCACTTCATGAAAAGTCCGCTTGGCTCTGCTATTACTTTGTATTAGTTAACGGAAGTAACTATCATGAAATTGCAGGAGCAGAAATTGGTCTTTCTTGTATGATAGACGGAACTGGAATGCGTTGGATGGCAACTCCCGTTGATACTGTAGAAATAACAAATGCGGAAGCAGAATAATCTTTCGGTATTTATCAGACATATGTCTGAGGATATATAAAATATTATTTTTAGGAGGAGATTTCAAATGAAATTCTCAAAAGTACTCGCGCTTGTATTATCACTCGTAATGGTATTCTCATTTGCAGCTTGTAGCGCACCTGCAGAGGATACACCAACTACAACAGCAGCACCTACAACCACTGAGGCACCTTCAAAAGCAGATACAAATGCTCCTGCTGACGCTCCGGAAATTAAGGATGCAACAGATAAAGTTACATTTGATGCTTTCTCATTTAAAGTTAACGGCAAAGTAATTGACAACGCTGCTATGAAGGATGCCAGCATCTATAAGATTAAGGTTGAAACAGTTAATTCAAAGGGTAACGCTTCTGAGAACACATATGGCGGATATGCTATTAAGGATGTACTTAAGGCTGCCGGATGCCCAGACGCTACAAAACTTACAATTACAGCAAATGATGGCTATGAAGTAGAGTTTGAAATTACTGATGAAAATGCTGCTTATTCACTTGTTGCAATTGAAAAGGATAAGGAAATGGGTGAAGACGGTACAGTTTGGTTTGCTCCATGTCTTGAAAAGACAGCAAGTAACTATGCAAAACTTGTAGTTGAAATTACAGCAAAATAATCAAACACAAAAATAAATAAGGGAGAGCATTTCTGCTCTCCCTAAATTTGGTTCAAGGGGAGTATTGCTATGAATATATTCGAAGAAATGTTAAAGGCGCAAAAGTCTTTAAAAAAATATGCTGTTGTAACAGTAATAAAAAATGAAGGACTTGGAACTGCTAACGTTGGAAAGAAAATGATCCAATATGTAGACGGTAACCATGTTGGAACAATTGGTGGCGGAGCGTTTGAATTCGAATGTATGAAGCAGATTGAAAGAATAATTGCAAAGGGCAAAGGCACTGAAATAATAAAGGTTGCCGATGTAGAATTACTGGTAGAGTCATATGAGCCTGAAAATACTGTTGTAGTTGTTGGTGGCGGCCATGTGGGAAATGCACTTTTAAAGACTCTTAAACTTTTACCTTTTGCAACTATTCTTATTGATGACAGGGATGAATCAATGATAGCTGATAGTATTTCCCTTTGTGATTCGTTTATTAAATGCGAAAATTACGAAGAGGCAATTTTGTCAGATGCAGTTCCTGAAAATGCATACTTTTATTGTGGAGCTTGGAGTCATGATTTTGATGCCGATGCAATTAAGGGTGCTCTAAAGAAAAATCCGGCGTATGTCGGAATGGTTGGAAGTCATCAAAAGGTTGAAAAGATCTTTGGTTATCTTTTAGAACATGGTGTATCTAAAGAGGCATTAGATACTGTATACACCCCAATTGGACTTGATATAGCTGATGGTTCTCCTGAAGAAATTGCCTTTGCAATTGTGGCAGAAATTTTAATGATAAAGAATAAGGGACTTGGAAGTAACTGTAAAGAAATAAAAACCAAATTTTTAACCAGTGACTGTGAAAATATAGATAAGAAAATAGGCGAATGATATGAAAATAAAAAGTGTTTTTTTAGGAGCCATGGTAATAATCATTGCCATTTTATGTACTGCTTGTAATGGTGCCGTGGATACGCCTTATCCATTGAAGTCTGAAGAAAACATACATACAATTGTCTTGGCTTCTGATACACAAAGATATGCAAGTGGAAAAACAGATGTTTATAACAAAATGTTTGAATCGCTCGTTTCTGATAAAGAGAAATATAATATTGATTTTATTGTGCATACAGGAGATGTTGTTCAGCAGTCTGAAAGTGATGATGAATGGAAGGTTGCACACGAGGCAATTAGTAAACTTTCCGGTCAAATTCCTTTTGGTGTCACTTCTGGAAATCATGATCAGGTAAATGGTGCAGAAAGATTTGTACCTTTCCAAAAATATTTTGGAGAGGACTTATATAAAGATTGTGATTACTTTGGCGAGTCATACGAAGACTTTAGAGCGTTTTACGAATTAATTACAATTTCTGATATGAATTTTGTTTTTGTGTTTATTGGCGATGATCCGGATATTGGAGCAATAAATTTTGCTAATGATGTCTTTGCAAAATATCAGGATAGGATAGGCGTTCTTTGTACACATAAATTTATGCGTGAGGACCTCTCTCTTGATGAAATGGGAGAATATATGATGGAGAATATTGTTGAAAAGAACAACAATGTGTATATGACTATATGTGGTCATGAATCTTCTGCGGGATTCATTGAAAATGAAGTAAATGGCAGAAAGGTTGTTTCAATCATTGCAAATTATCAAGATGCCAATAATGACGGTACAATGATGTATCTTCAGTTAGATGAAAAGGAAAAGACTATTACTGGTATTTCATATTCTCCAATCAGTGGCTCCTATACTGGATATGCAGATAAAGATAACGATCAATTTAGAGTAAATATCCCTTGGTGAAATTATGAATTGTAACTATTGTGAGTGGAAGTGCAATCTGGAAACCGGTTCCGGTGTTTGCGGACGCTATGTTTTGAATAACGGTAAAATAGAGGAGAAGGAACCCTTCTCCTTTGTTGACTTTTACCCATATACAATAGAGAGCATGCCATTTTATCATGTTTTGCCGGGGGAATATATAATACAGACGGGAACAGTTTCATGTAATGCAAAGTGTTCATACTGTATTAATTCTCACCTGGCAATAGAGAAAAATAATATCAGTTTGAAAAAGAAGACAGCTAAGCAACTTTGTGATCTGTGTTTGCAAACAGAGGCCAAAGGCGTGGTGTTTGCATTAAACGAGGTCACTTGCTTTATGCAATCTGCATTGGAGATTGCGGATATGCTTCATGAAAATGGGCTTTTGGTTGGCTGTCTGACAAACGGATATCAAACAGAAGAGGCGGCAAGACTCTTAGGCGGCAAGATGGATTTCATAAACGTCAGTTTGAAATCTATGTCAGACGAGTTCTACATAAATGAACTTGGTCTTAAAAGCGTAGAGCCGGTTCTTCGTAACATAAAGATATTTAATGAGCTAACGCACTTGGAAATAGTTACGCCACTTGTTCATGAACTGATTTCCGGTGAAGTTTATGAAATTGCAGATTTTTTATATGGCATTAATCCGGAAATAGTTTGGCATTTGTTTAGACTTATGCCGAACCATGATAGGGCAGATGAACGCGGAAATTCACACGAATCAATGGTGGAAATATACAATAGAGTTAAGTCTAAAATGCCTTATACATATCTTGGAAATTTTGCCGGTTCTCAGTGGATAGATACCACATGTCCAAAATGCGGAGAACTTTTGCTAAAAAGAATATCCACCGGGGCCTGGCTTGGTGGAACAATGCAAAACAACTTGGTAAATGGTTGTTGCCCAAAGTGCAAAAATAAAATTCCGGGGGTGTTTGAATGCTTGAAATAATGCTTGATATAAATGGATGGCAGGGCCTTTTTGACTTTAAGAGTGGGGAAGCAATTTCAAGTCCACCGGATGAATTTGCGATGGAGCTTTCTGCATCACATCCATACCCTGGGGATAGAAACTTTGAATCTATAAAGTGGACTACTGACTTTGCACTTGATGTGGCAAAAAAGTACAACCCAAAATTACTCTGTATTTCATATGCAACTGCAAATTTAATTAGAGTAAATTCTGAAAATAGTCCTTCTGAAATTCAAATACTAAATGAGACTCTTTCAAATGAACTTAAGCGCTTTGCAAATGAAACAGACTATGAACTTGTAATTGTAAATGTAGGTGAACTAAAACCAATTGGGAAACTGATTGATACTTCAAATATTGAAGGCTTTATTTCAGTTTCCCATGACCCATATATGGCGGGCGTATATGGCGCTACTGCAAAAGACTATGAGTCAGTTAAAAGTATTTCTAATGTGCAGTACATGTTAAAGGACGACTTCCTTTTGAAATACAACATAACTGACGAATTTGCGGTAGTAAGAACGCCCGACATAATTTTGATGGCAGACAAGGGATATTGCTTCAAAAATATGGGAAATAGAGGAACTCCTATAATTGAAATGTATGAAAAAGGAAGCGCTTGTTCAATCTGTTCTACGCTTCCAATTAATATGTCCTCTATTTTTGAAGTTCGTCCCTTTATAGACAGTGAACTTGCAAAAGGCAAAAAGATTGCTCTTATGGTTGCAGAGTCACTAGATGAGAAGTATATGCCTTATGAGACTTTACATCTTTCAAAAGAAAAAGATGGCATTCATTATACAGACAGTGTTGTATTTTACTATGCTCTTATAAATGGCAGAGAATTTAATGCTCTTGGAATGCCTTATATTTTTCATAATCCGCTAATTAGGAAAAAACCCGGGGACAGATATCCTTATAGTTATATAAAAACAGAACACTATCAAAATCCAATTGGTCTTGGCAGAGACTTTAAAACAGCTGCCGTTGGAACAAGGTCCGGAATATTTCATTCGGCTTGTATGTGTGACTATTCATTTGAATGTCATAGTAGGGGGCTTGCGGAATCCGGAATACTGACATTTATTAATACAGAAAAGACTTGGGAGGAAAGAAAATGAAAAAGGTAATTATGTTAATTTTATCAATTCTTATTTGTCTTTCTATTTCAGCTTGTAGTTCTGAAAATAAGGAGGGAACAGGTAAAGAGGCTGCCACAAAAGAACTTCCAAAAGCAGAAGTGGTGAAAGATTCAATGTTTGGGGTGGACAAGAATATAAACATTGAAACAATAGATGATTTCCTTGGCAGAGATGACACAGTATATAGAGACATGCGTTTGATTTCTGACCCGGCGAACTATTCTGAAATAGGTGGAGAAGCAGACCTTACATACTCCATTAAAGGTTTTAAAGTAGTCCCATATCCATTTGTAGGAACTCTTCAAACTCTTCCTGTTTCCGGGGCATATACAGGTAAATGTTTATATACCGTTGAGTGGAATGAGGACGGCACAGTAAAGAGTGCAGTTCCAAACTATAAGGAATCAGAACTTGCCCTAGAGGATTTGTTTCCAAAGGATAAGAATATTTTTTTGACCTGCGGTGGCGGTGGATATGCCGGAATGACAAAGATGCTTCTTTCGTACCTTGGCTGGGATGAATCTAAGATCTATAACATAGGTGGTGCCTGGGAATATAAGGGCGAAAACAAGTATGAAATTATGATTTATCCAGAGGACGCAAATGAGGAGAATTTCCTTGCCACTTGGCGTGTAGACTATGCGTATATAGACTTTGAAAAACTTCATCCGGTAAATGCGGAGGATAAGTCATGAAAAAGATACTTTCTTTGTTTTTGACTTTTGTTTTCCTTTTCTCATTTGTTGCTTGTGGTAAGGAGCCATCAGAAGATAAAAACAAAGTTGAAAACCCATATGATATGTTTACTTATGACCACTTTGCATCCGGCGGAACAATGGAAAAGGAAACGGCGGTAATATTGTTTGAGCAGGCAAATGCAACATTTACTTCATATCAAGTAGCATTTATTTCCTGTACATGTCGTGACCCTTCGGTAAATTATTATTCAGTTATGTATATTGAACTTCTTAATACAAAGAAGAACCCGGAAGATGCGTCAATAAGAGCCATTACCTTTGGAGAGGGGAAGGGTCTCTGGGGTGACAGTAATCCAACCTATGGAACAACCGATTACACACCGGAATATTTTGATGAAAACTTTATTCAACCTTTAGTTGGCAAGAAAAAAAGTGACTTTGATGCATGGGGTGGATATAAAACTCAAATAAAAGGAATTGACGTAGATGCAGTTACATCTGCATCTGTTTCAACAAGTAACATTACTTCGTGTATAAGATCATTGTTTGAATACCATGTGGAGAAATATTATTCAGAGGAGGAGACAAATGAAAAAAAGTAAATTGAGGAAATTATTAATTCTGGTCCTGATTTGTATTTTAAGTTTATTTGTGCTTTCAGCTTGTGCTTATGATGTGCAAATTTTTAAGGATGTTGACTTTAAGACAAGTGCATTTAAACACATTACAAATGGTGGGCAAGACGGAGAAAAGCCTTATGCAATAAATGCAATTACAGGCGCAACTCTTACAGTTGAAGGCCCGGGACTCAAGTCTTCAGTTCCGCTCTCAACAAAGGAACTTGAGAATAAAAATGAGGGTCTTGTAAGGGGTATTTATAAGGATAAATCCGGAAAGTTTGCTTATGAGGGAATGGACGTATATTTCCTTCTTAACAATATGAAGGATGGCGACAATGGTATTAACCTCACGGACGATGCATACACTGTAATCTTCAAGAATGCAAATAGGGAGACTATAGCAAGTCTTACTTTGGAAGAAATTAAAAAAGCACATGAAGAGAGGCAACCGGTAATCATTGCTTACGGAGTTGGTTCAGAAGATTTAAAGACTGTTTCTCCTTTTGTTTTCTCCGGTGCAAATGAGGGTGAACATACAGCCGGTTATGTTGATTCTTTAAAGAATGAAGACGGCTGCTTAAAACTTGTATACAACACAACAAAGTATGGCGAAAACAAGGACTACAAGCGTTTTTCTAACTGCGCATATATCTATGTGGAAAAGAAGGAAGTTCCGGGATTTAAGCACGAATCAGAACCATATAACAGTAGTACAAATTCTGACTATGTAATTTCAATTGGCGGTAAAACTATTGGATACCAATTAGATTTTACTGTAAAAGAACTTGAGGCCTTGGTTGAGTACAATAAGGATGGCTCAATTAAAGAGGGCTTAGGGTATAAGGATTATTATTCACTTGCAAACAATACATATTGGTATGTCAATGAATATGAAGGACTTGACCTTTATAAACTTCTTCAGTATGTTGGCATGCCTTCTGCTGAAGAACTTGGTGAAGATGCAGAAGATACAATGGTTACATTTTATGCATCTGACGGATATACCTCAGCGGAAAAATTCAGTGTTGAAAATCTTGCAAACTACGACAACTTCGGATACTACAAAAAGAACTCTGCTGACTTTGATGACGGTTCCTATATTCCAACAAACGCCGACCTTGTTAAGACCGGTTATCCTGTAATGCTTGCCTATGGTGTTAACGGATACCCTTATACCATTTCAAACAGTGATGACGGTTTTGTTTCAGGTATTTCAAATAACGGCGGACCAATGAGAATAATTTTTGGCAAGACGGAGTATGGTCATGCCAACGGTTCCAACCAAATTCAGTATTTGAGTGACATTGCAGTAGGTCCAAAGTACATTTATACAGCTCATGGTTATACAAACAAGGAAGAGTATGAAGAATATGCCGACAGAGAACTAAAGGTTCTGGTAAACAATGTAGATGGCTCTGCACTTTCAGATACAGTTTATACAGTAAAGGATATAGAGGGCATTCTTTATGATGAGGATGCAACAACTGCACAGATAAAAGCAGCAAAAGTAAAAGGTGTCTATGGCGATGCAATATATGAAGGCGTAAATTTGGAATATGTTTTGTCGGAACTCATTGGGGTTCCCGGAACAAATGGAACGGTTACATTCTCAAATGGCAAGGACAAGATTACTCTTGAACTTACAGAGCTTTTTGGAAATAATGGACTTTTGGCTTTTGCAAAGAATGGATCGCCTATGGTCCCAAATAAGAACTCTAAGGGATATGTTGACAAAATTAAACTTAACCCAATTGTTGAGTCAAATAAGGCGGAATATGTTGTAGATAATGTTGGGGGACCTTTAAAACTTATTGTTCCGGGTAAGGAACTAAAAGTTATGGAAAATGTTACTTCAATTACAGTTAATATTGAACCAGACCAGTATGCACATTTTTCAGGAGATGCATTAAAACTTGCATCAAAGTCAGTAAAGATTTACGGCGAGGGTGTAAATGCTGCAAAGACAATTTCTGTATCTGAAATTGAAGGTATGCAGAAGATGGCAAAGACTGTTGACTTCGGCAATGAAAGATACCGTGGTGTTCCAATTTATGACCTTCTTGTAAATGTTGGACTTAGATACAATGCAAGTGAAGTTATCATCTATTCTGCTGATGGAACCAAGTCAACATACAAGCTTTCTGACCTTAAAGCTAAAGGGGAAGAGGCTGCTCCACTTCTTGCATTTGGCTCAGGTAATGTTAAAGATGTAATAAAAGTTGGCAAACCACTTTCTGAAACTGAAGGCCCACTTAAGTTTGTAAGCTCAAAAGGCCAAGTTAAATCGGTTGAAAAGATTGAAATAACCGCTATGGAACTTGCCAGTTGGGACCACAGCAGTGATGTTTATTCAGAGTTTGGTGACTTTGAATTTGAACTTGTTGTAAAGAATGATAAGTATGAGGTAAAGAAGGTCTATAAGCTTTCAGAACTTGAGGCGATGACAGATCTTATTGAACGTACAAACTACTCGGTTCTTGACCTTGGTACTTGTGAGGGAATTAATATCTGGGGACTTATTAAAACTGTAGCGGGTAACGTTCCGGGTATACTTGACCCTGTTTCAGTTACCGGATTCGCAACCGATAACTATTCAAAGGACTTCCTTTCAATCTTCTCCATGGATGCTCTTGAAAAGGGAATTGTGGATGCAACAGGTAATAGAAAGCCAATAATTCTTTGCTATGCAATTAACGGTTATCCACTTGTTGATACCTCCGATCATGAAGGCTATTCCGGTCTTGTAAATAATGCTGATGGTCCGGTTAGATTCATCACCGAAACTAACCAAGGCGCTTCAATTAAGTATGCAAAGAAAATTGTGGTAACAATTAAGGGCAGCGATGAAATTAACTTGAAGTAGTATTAAAAAATATGCCGGCTCGCATTTTTGTGGGCCGACATTTTTTTATCTGTATTTTTGTTTTAGATGTGTGATTCTATGAAAGAGTATACATCGCTCATAACAACGGGGTCGTTCTCTGTGCAAAGGTACCAGTCAATGTTTTTGTACATTTCTTTTTTCTTTTCTATATTTTTTTCTTTCCTTACGGCAGCGAGCGATTCATTCATGTATTTTTCAGATTCTTCTGTTTGATAAACGTTATGTGCTTTGTTTTCGTAGAGTTTTATTGTTACATTTTCCTTGGATCTTACCTCTTCATTTAGAGCGGGTGAACATGATGGAATAACGGTTTGGTCCTTTAGCCCCTGAAGAATGAGGAGCGGAGTCTTGGAACCTTTAATTACTCTGCTACATGATGAGAGGGTTTCAATTCCGTCATTTATCAAAAATCCCGGAAGGAAAATCTTATTAAACTTCAAAAGTTTTGGGGCTATCATTCCTGTTGCTGCTTTGTATCCTAAATCCGGAGGGGAAAAGGCAATAGCAGCTTTAATATTTGTGTTGTTATAGTCTAAATTTTGGCATGTGGCAAATGCTCCCCAAGAATGACCCATTAAAACTATTGGAAGCGAGTTATACTTTGTTAGTTTATTGGTTACAAAGTCCAAGGCTGATTTTAGGTCTCTTGCCGATTGGTAGAAGCCACGGAGGCTGTTTCCGTCTGAAGAGAAGGTTCCTGTATTGTCAAAGCCAAGTACACAGTAGCCATTTTCAGCAAGGTCGTTAATTAGTCTTGTGTAACTTAAGTGACCTCCGAACATACCGTGTGAAAAGACAATAAGAGCTTTTGGTTCTTCTGTTCGTGAATATATGTTACCTCTAAGGGTTTGACCGAATTTATTTGGGAACTCTACGGGCTCGGCTTTAAGGCCTTCAAAGTCTTCATGAGTAAAGTATTTTAGGTTTGGATTTCCGTCACATCTTTTTCCATACAAGCTTCTAAAAATCAGTCCTGTAAGCAATATCATTTTGCAATTCCTCCAATGGATATTCTAAACATATATTTTATTTAAAAAACCCTATAAAATCAACAAATTATTTTGTTGACAAAGAAGGTCTAAGGCTTTATAATGTCTTATGCGCGCGTAGCGTGAAACAACATATCTTTATATTTTTTGAGGGGTGGACTTTATGTTTGAAATAAATTTAGAGCCTATCTTTAACAATGAAGGTATGGTACTTCCAATAGAGCATGACATTGACTTGTCAGAAGTTGACTTCTTCGGTGTTCAACCATTCAAAACACCTTGTCATATTTCCGGACAAATAAAGAATGTTACAGGAATTGTTTCAATGGACGCTAACATCTCGGTTGATTATTCCGCAACTTGTGACAGATGTGCGTGCCCGGTAGAAAAAGCATTTAATGTAGAAATGAAACATACTTTTGTTTCTTCGCTCAATGATGAGAGCAACGACGAATTTATTCTCGTACCAACGCTCCGCTTTGACTTAGAAGGACTGGCGACTGAGGATGTTTTGCTTACTATACCGGCTAAGATTTTATGCAAGGAAGAATGTTTGGGAATTTGTTCTTCATGCGGTAAAAATCTTAATGAAGGTCCTTGTTCTTGTAAGGCCCCTGTAGACCCCAGAATGGCTGCACTCCTTACACTTTTAGAGGACGAAGAAACTGAAGTTTAATAATTACTATTTTGTATTTTGATAGGGGGATTTAAGAATGGCAGTTCCAGCAAGAAGAGTTTCAAAAGCAAGACGTGACAAGAGACGTTCAAATGTATGGAAAATCAACGCTCCGGAGCTTGTAAAGTGCTCACAGTGCGGTGAGTATAAGAGACCTCATAGAGTATGCGCAGCTTGCGGTTATTATAATGGTAAGCAAGTTATTGTAAAGGACTAATAAAGTTAGTTAAAACTAGTATTCTTTAAGGTGGAGAAGGGGAATCCTTCCCCGCCTTTTAGTCGTTGTAAGGGAGGTTTATGGTCATGTCTGCTGTAATTTCCGGCGTTGAAAAAGGTTCTCTTGCAGAGAAGTATGGCATTTTACCGGGCAGTACTCTGCTTAAAATAAACGGACATGACATAAAAGATGTCCTAGATTACAGATTTTTTATGATAGATGAGGTCCTTCGTATTGTCTGGAAATCACCGGAAGGTAAATTTATGGTGACAAAGATGATTAAGAAAGATGAATATGATGACCCCGGAATGCTTTTTGACACATACCTTATGGATAAGCAACACTCCTGCAGAAATAAGTGTATATTCTGCTTTGTTGACCAACTTCCAAAAGGTATGAGAGAGTCTTTATATTTTAAAGATGACGATGACAGGATGTCTTTCTTTTATGGCAACTATGTAACATTAACTAATATGGCTGAAGAAGATGTGGACAGAATAATAAAGATGCATATCAGTCCTATTAATGTTTCCGTTCATACTATGAATCCCGAACTTCGTGTTAAAATGATGAAGAACAAGTTTGCGGGCAGTAGTCTTAAGTACTTGAGACAACTTGCAGATGCGGGTATAAAACTTAATACGCAGCTTGTTTTGTGTCCGGGAATAAATGATGGAAAAGAACTTGAATATTCTTTGACAGAGCTTGCATCGCTCAGCCCTTCTGTTCAAAGTATTGCTTGTGTTCCGGTGGGAATTACAAAGTTTAGGGAAGGCCTTTATGATCTTCGTATGTATACAAAGGAAGAGGCGGCAGAGACTGTTAAAACTATTGAGCATTACGGTAATGAATTTAAGAAAAAATATGGTTCCAGAATTTGTTACCCGGCAGATGAGTTTTATATTTCAGCAGGACTTACTCTCCCTCCTGAGGACTTCTATGAGGGCTATGATCAGCTTGACAACGGTGTTGGAATTTGCACTTTGTTGGAGGCTGAAGTGAACGCTGCATTAGAGGATATCTTGGAAGATGGTAGTATTTCTGAATACAGAGTGAAAAGAGGAGAGGGAATTCACGTGGTCAATGTAGCTACGGGTGTTGCCGTATTTCCTCTGATAAAAAGACTTGCATGTAAAGTGGAAATGCTTTACAATGGGGTGGACGGAGCCGAAAAAAGTGCTCTTGAGGCTCTTTCAAATAGACTTGAAATTAACGTTTTCCCCGTAGTTAATAACTTTTTCGGCAGTAACATAACTGTTACCGGCCTTATTACCGGGCAGGATTTACTTGCCGAAAGTAAGAAGCAGCCAAAGGCACAGGCTCTTCTAATTTCAGAGTCAATGATAAGAACCACATATCCTATGGACAATTCCGGGGATGATGTTCTTCTTGACGATATGACAACTGGAGAAATTTCAGACGAACTTGGTTATCCGGTCGTTGTTACGAAGAACGACGGATATGAACTTGTAAAAACACTTTTGGAGGTGGGAGCATGCCAAGACCGGTAGTGGCAATTGTTGGTCGTCCTAATGTTGGTAAATCAACCCTTTTCAACAAGCTTGTAGGACAGAGACTTTCAATTGTAGATGATACACCTGGTGTTACTCGTGATAGAATCTACGGCGACTGCGAGTGGCTCAACTACAATATGCTTTTAGTTGACACAGGCGGTATTGAGCCATATTCAGACGACATCATTCTGTCACAGATGAGGCGTCAGGCTCAGCTTGCAATAGACAGTGCAGATGTAATAATACTTGTAACAGATATTAGAACCGGGGTTGTAGCAACGGACCATGAGGTTGCCACAATGCTTCAAAAGAGTGGCAAACCTGTAGTGCTTTGCGTAAACAAGTGTGACACGACGGGTGAACTTCCAGCCGATTTCTATGAATTCTACAATCTTGGAATTGGAGATCCAATTGCGGTGTCTGCATCTCATGGTCGTGGTACCGGCGACCTTTTGGATGCGGTTATTGCTTTCCTTCCAAAGGAGGCAAGGGAAGATTATGAAGATGACTCAATTAAGGTTGCCATTATTGGTAAGCCAAATGTGGGCAAGTCATCTTTGGTAAATGCAATCTGTGGTGAAAACCGTGCAATTGTTTCAAACATAGCCGGTACCACCAGAGACGCAACGGACACAATTGTTGAAAATGAACATGGCAAGTTTGTCTTTATAGACACGGCTGGAATACGTCGTAAGTCTAAGATAGATGATGCTATTGAAAAATACAGTGTAATTCGTGCTCGTATGGCCGTTGAACGAGCAAACGTGTGCGTAATTATGATTGACGCCACTGAAGGCTTCACAGAGCAAGACTCTAAAGTTGCCGGTATTGCCCATGATTTGGGCAAGGCTTGCATTATTGCAGTCAACAAATGGGACGCTGTAGAAAAAGACGGAGAAACAATGCAAAAGGAGCGTAAAAAACTCATGAATGACTTCTCATTCATGTCATATGCACCTATAATCTTTATCTCTGCTAAAACCGGACAGCGTCTTCCGCAGCTCTTTGAGCTTATTAAGTTTGTTGACGATCAAAATGCAATGCGTATTTCAACCGGCAAGCTCAACGACGTTTTGGCTAACGCCACCGCCAGAGTTCAGCCACCAACAGATAAAGGCAAACGCCTTAAGATCTATTATATGACGCAGGCGTCAACAAGACCTCCAACATTTGTTTGTTTTGTAAACAACAAAGATCTTTTTCACTATAGTTATCAACGTTACATTGATAACCAAATCCGTGAAGTTTTCGGTCTTGAAGGCACTCCAACACGTTTCGTTATCCGCGAACGTGAAGAGAAAAAGGGCAAACGCAAATAAATTTTGGTTTAACTGGGGACGGTTCTCCGCAATCGGGGACGGTTCTCCGCAACCGGGGACGGTTCTCCGCAACCGGGGACGGTTCTCCGCAACCGGGGACGGTTCTCCGCAATCGGGGACGGTTCTCTGCAATTGGGGACGGTTCTCTGCAACCGGGGACGGTTCTCTACAATTGGGGACGGTTCTCCGCAACCGGGGACGGTTCTCGGCAACCGGGGACGGTTCTCAAATGTTATTTAAAATATATGAGCTTCAGGTTAATGTGTTGTAACCTGAAGCTTTTCATTTTATCTGTGTATATATTCCATTGTTATCCGTTTTTTCTTGTATGGAGTAAATTTTTTTATATTCAATATATGAAGCAACGAAATATAAGAAATATGTAAAATACCTGGTTAAATGGAGACCCGTCTCCAACAACGAAGAACCGTCCCCAACAACGGAGAACCGTCCCCAACAACGGAGAACCGTCCCCGACAACGGAGAACCGTCCCCGACAACGAAGAACCGTCCCCGACAACGAAGAACCGTCCCCGACAACGAAGAACCGTCCCCGACAACGAAGAACCGTCCCCGACAACGAAGAACCGTCCCCAACAATGGAGAACCGTCCCCAACAATGGAGAACCGTCCCCGACAACGGAGAACCGTCCCCGACAACGAAGAACCGTCCCCGACAACGGAGAACCGTCCCCAATTTTAATTATATTGTAATAATCGTTATTCGCATGTTGTGATATAATTTTTTTGACATAATTTTCATGTTATGAAAAGGGGAATTGTTATGGAAAATGTTGAGTATAAAAGGGTGGATAAAAAGGCTGAAAGCGTAATGAGATTGACGGCAATATTTTTGAATCTTCTTGTATTTATTGTTGTTTTAGCCGTGGTGCTTATTTTATGGCTTGCAGCGGAAGTAATGTCTACCGGCCTTGCTGTAGGAATATTAGCGGTGGTGCTTGTACTTCTTGTAATTTATGTTGTAGTGGCACCCGCCATTCGTTATAAGAGATATAGATATTACGTAGATGATGACATGCTCATAGTTGTTGAAGGCCTTTTCTTCATTACGAAGAGTATTGCACCTATTGAAAGAATTCATCAAATTGCAATTAACAGAGGACCAATAGACAGGATTTTCGGTATGAGTAATGTAGATATTACAACAGCCGGAGGTCAGGTTCGTATTGCCTTCCTTGAAGACTCAGTTGCAGAGGAAATTGCTGAAAAACTCAAGACTCGTATTAACACAATTGTTAAGGCTGAAAAGGAAATGGTTTCGGAGGGTGAATAATGGATAAGAAAGAAACAAATGCACTCTCCGTTGAAGAACAGCTTCGTGGTGACGGCATTAGAAATCATTTTAGTAAGGCCATTGTCGATTCACTTAAAGTAGGTCTTACACTTTTGTTTGTTATTTTGGTAAACAGTTCAGAAATAATTGGAGAACTTGCCTCCGAAGATGTTTCCAAGGAGGGAATTATTGCTGCACTTATTTTAATAGGTGTGCTTTTAGTAATTGCAGCAATTGTATTTATACTTAGTTTTCTTCGCTGGAGAAAAACATACATAAAAATAGATGGCGAAAACCTTGTTGTAAATAATAACTATCTAATTAGAAAAAAAGTAACATCTGTTAGACTTTCAAGTATTTCAACTGTTAATTTTCAGCAGGGAATACCCGAAAAAATCTTCGGCACGTATAAGTTGCAGGCTGATATAGATTCATCCGTAACAGCAGATAGCACGGATTTTAACCTTGTTTTTGACAAGGAAACAGCATTTAAAATTAAGGAAATTCTTACTCGCAAGGGAGCTCCGATTGAAAACCAAAAAGAAGATGAAAAGCCGGAGGAGAATAAAAGACTCATCTATGAGTTTACCGTTTCACAGACTATAAGGCACTTCCTTCTTTGTATTTCAATAATGGTTGTAATTATTACAGCTCTTACAGCAATAGGTGGTATTGTTCTTTTATTCGATGAAAACAACGGAAATGTTTTTGGAACAGTTCTTGGTATTGTATTCATAGTAGTTCCGCTTATTTGGACTCAAATTAAACCACTTATAAGTTATTATGACTTTAAGATTGAAAAACTGGATGATAGCGCAATTATTTCCTACGGTTTAATAACAAAGAAGCAGTACAGTCTTCCTCTTTCAAAGACCAACGCAATTGTTGTTCATCAACCACTTTTTGCTCGTTTGTTTGGCTATTACTATGCTGAGTTTATAAACGTAGGTATGGGCGATGTAGAAAAGAATGAAACCCCAATCTGCTGTCTTTGTGTAAAGTACAATGAAATGCAGGAAATTATCAGAGAATTAAAGCCTGAACTTCAAGTTTCAGGATATGGAGAAGCCTCTCCAAAGAAAGCTTTTATTCCGGCTATGATTCCGGCGGTTCTATGGAGTTTATTCTTCATTATTGCAATGGTAGTGTTAGCGGTACTTGATGTACCATTCTGGTGGCTTGGATTTATTTTGATATTCTTAAGCCTTCTCTCAGGTTTGTTGGCATATAAGACAAAAGCTTTAGCTGTTCTTCAAGACAAAGTTGTAGTAACTTATGGTATATTCCATAAGAAGAGTCTTATTGTCCCAAATGCAAAAATTCAGAACATTGATGTAAAAATTAATCCAATCTCAAGACATTTTGGTGTGGCACATGCCAATCTCACTATTCTTGGATCAAAGCTACTCAATGTTCATCCTATCGGATATTTTGAGAACGCAAGATTTGACGCGCTCTTTGAAAACACAGTCAAGAGTTCACCGTTTTACGTTGGACACTAAAAAATAAAGGCTAATGGATTTCTCCATTAGCCTTTTCTTTTTTGTAAAATCAAAAATGTTTAAGCGTCTGCACCAAAGAAGCGCTTAATTTCAATTTCGCCGTTCTCAACTGAGTCAGAACCGTGGATGATGTTTGAACCTGTGCTTGTAGCATAGTCTCCGCGGATTGTACCTGCAAGAGCTTCTTCATATTTTGTAGCACCCATGAGTGTTCTCATTCCAAGAACAGCATTTTCGCCTTCAACAATCATAGCAACTACAGGACCTGAAGTCATATATTCAAGGATTCCAGGGAAGAAAGGTTTGTCAGCAATATGAGCATAGTGTTCTCTTAAGATTGCTTCGTCAAGTTGCATCATTTTCATGTTTGTAATTTTGAAGCCCTTCTTTTCAATTCTTGCAATTACTTCGCCCATAAGGCCACGCTGTACGCAGTCAGGCTTTAACATTATGTAAGTTCTTTCCATGTGAATAAACTCCTTTGTCTTAAAAAATTTCGTGTTAATTTTATCAAATATAGGGGAGTGTATCAAGTGTTAATTTTCAGCAGAAATTATGTCAAAAGAAACGCACGGGTGAGTGTACAACTTATTTTCGCAGTACACCTGACTTTTTTCTTTAAACTGCTTGACGAGGGTGGGTATTATCTATATAATACTATACTGCATTATAATGGATTTCCCTATCCATTAGGGGGTTTCCACTGTGGCAGAATTTCCTATAAACATAAGGAAAATGGCAATTTTTTAGACAAAATGAACGGAGTGATTAAAGTCTATGGTAAAAGTTAAACCGACCCAACTCGGTACAACTACCCGTATGAACTTCGCAAAAATTAATGAAGTTATGGAAATGCCAAACCTCATTGAAATTCAGAAGAACTCATACAAGTGGTTCCTCGATGTCGGCTTGAAAGAAGTTTTCAGAGATATCTCAGAAATTACAGACTATACCGGTAATCTTGTGCTTGAATTCGTAGATTACACTATGGATGAAAAGCCAAAGTACACAGTAAGAGAGTGTAAGGAAAGAGATGCAACTTATGCTGCTCCTTTAAGAGTTAAGGCTCGCCTTTATAACAAGGAAACAGGAGAAGTAAAGGAATCAGACGTATACATGGGTGACTTCCCTCTTATGACAGAGAGCGGAACGTTTGTAATCAATGGTGCTGAGCGTGCTATTGTTTCTCAACTTGTACGTTCACCTGGCGTATACTTTGGTATGACTCATGACCAAAAGGGTAAGGAACTTTATACATCAACAGTAATTCCTAACCGTGGTGCATGGCTTGAATATGAGACAGATCAAAACGACATTTTCTATGTTCGTATTGACAAGAATAGAAAGATTTATATTACCACATTTATTCGTGCGCTCGGTCTTTCATCTAATCAGGATATTCTTGATTTCTTCGGTGCAGATGAAAGAATTATAGCTACACTTGAAAAAGATTCTACAAAGAATGCAGAAGAGGCTCTTCTTGAAGTTTACAAAAAGCTTCGTCCGGGCGAGCCACCAACACTTGAAACAGCTCAAGCTCATCTTGACGGACTCTTCTTTGATGCACACAGATATGATCTTTCAAGAGTAGGTCGTTATAAGTACAACAAGAAACTTGCTATTAGCCAGAGACTTGTTGGTAATAAGCTTTCACAGCCAATAATTTCAGAAGCTACAGGTGAAGTACTTGCCGAAGCCGGTGAAATAGTAACAAAGGAAAAAGCTTATGAAATTGAGCAGGCTGGTGTAATGCAGGCTTTCCTTGACGTAGAGGGAAGAGAAGTTAAGGTTGTGTCAAACGGAATGGTTGATTCTCTTCCATTTGTATCTGACCTTGGAATTACACAAGAAGAACTTATTGAAATTGCCATTAATGAAAAGGTTCGTCACTGTATTCTAATGGAAATTCTTGAAGAAGGAATTGACAATAAGGATGACATGCTTCAAAGAATGCGTGAGCGTTGTGATGACCTTATTCCTAAACATATTATAATAGATGACATTTTTGCATCAGTAAACTATTTGAACTGTCTTGCAAATAACATTGGTACAATTGATGATATTGACCATCTTGGAAACCGTCGTATCCGTTCCGTCGGCGAACTCTTGCAGAACCAGTTCAGAATTGGTTTCACTCGTATGGAAAGAGTTGTCCGTGAGCGTATGTCTTTACAGGCTCAAGAGCCGGAGAAGGCAACACCACAGGCACTCATTAATATTAGACCTGTAGTTGCAGCAATCAGAGAGTTCTTTGGTTCATCTCCACTTTCACAGTTCATGGATCAGACAAATCCTCTTGCTGAACTTACACATAAGAGACGTCTTTCAGCTCTTGGTCCTGGTGGTCTTTCAAGAGACCGTGCCGGATTCGAAGTTCGTGACGTTCATTATTCACACTACGGACGCATGTGTCCAATTGAAACTCCTGAAGGACCAAACATTGGACTTATCTCTTACCTTGCTACATTTGCTCGTATCAATGAGTATGGCTTCATTGAAGCTCCATTTAGAAAGGTAGATAAAGAGACCGGTATTGTTCTTGATGAAGTTGTTTATATGACAGCTGACGTTGAAGACAACTACAGAGTTGCTCAGGCAAACGAGCCGCTTGATGAAACCGGCAGATTTGCTAAGGAAAAGGTAACAATCCGTTACAGAGACGAATTTGCAGAAGTTGACAGAATGGTTCCGGACTTCATGGACGTTTCTCCAAGAATGCTCGTTTCTGTTGCTACATCAATGATTCCATTCCTTGAAAACGATGACGCAAACCGTGCACTCATGGGTTCAAACATGCAGCGTCAGGCAGTACCACTTCTTAAGACAGTAGCTCCATTTGTTGGAACAGGTATGGAATATAAAGCAGCTACAGACTCAGGTGTTGTAGTTCTTGCAAAACGTGCCGGTAAGGTTATACATGTTGATGCTACAACAATTGAAATTGAAGCAGAAAACGGTGAAATAGACACCTATGAGCTTATTAAGTTTATGCGTTCAAATCAGGGAACATGCATAAACCAGAGACCAATTGTTTCTCTTGGTGAAAAGGTAGCTGAGAACCAAGTTATTGCCGACGGTCCTGCAACAGCAAACGGTGAAATCTCACTTGGTAAGAACGCTCTCATTGGTTTCATGACTTGGGAAGGTTACAACTACGAGGACGCTGTTCTTCTTAATGAAAAAATTGTACGTGATGACGTATATACATCAATTCATATTGAAGAGTACGAACTTGAAGCTCGTGACACAAAGCTTGGACCGGAAGAAATTACAAGAGATATTCCAAATGTTGGTGACGATGCTCTTGCTGATCTTGATGAATTCGGTATTATCCGTATTGGTGCTGAGGTTCATTCAGGTGACATCCTTGTAGGTAAGGTTACTCCAAAGGGAGAAACAGAACTTACCGCAGAGGAAAGACTCCTCCGTGCTATCTTTGGTGAAAAAGCACGTGAAGTAAGAGATACCTCTCTCCGTGTACCACACGGTGAATATGGTATTGTTGTAAATGTTGAAGTGTTCACAAGAGATAACTCAGATGAGCTTAGTCCTGGAGTTAACAAAGTTGTTCGCTGCTACATTGCACAGAAGAGAAAGATTCAAGTTGGAGACAAGATGGCAGGTCGTCACGGAAACAAGGGTGTTGTTTCCCGTATCCTTCCACAGGAAGATATGCCATTCCTTCCGGATGGTACTCCACTTGATATCGTACTTAACCCACTCGGTGTTCCTTCACGTATGAACATCGGTCAGGTTCTTGAAGTAAACCTTGGTATGGCTGCAAGATCAAAGGGCTGCAAGTTTATGACACCGGTATTTGACGGTGCTCATGAGGAAGACATTCAGTACTTCCTTACTGAATCTAAGCTCCTTTATGATTTCCGTACGACTCCACATATTAAGGCTCTTACTGAAGAATATGAGGCAAAGAACGAAAAGAATGGTTATGACCTTCTTAAACTCGTTGAATATTTGAAGAAGAATACAGATGACGAAGCTGAGCTTGCATTCATTGACGAGTGCTACAAGGCAAGAGATGGTAAAACAACTCTTATTGACGGACGTACCGGTAAGCCATTTGATAACCCGGTAACTGTTGGTGTTATGTATTACCTCAAGTTGCATCACCTTGTTGATGATAAGATTCATGCTCGTTCAACCGGTCCTTACTCACTTGTTACACAGCAACCTCTCGGTGGTAAAGCACAGTTTGGTGGTCAGCGTTTCGGTGAGATGGAAGTATGGGCACTTGAAGCTTATGGTGCTGCTTATACTCTTCAGGAAATTCTTACTATCAAGTCAGACGATATTGTTGGTCGTGTTAAGACTTATGAAGCAATTGTTAAGGGACAGAGTGTTCCAAAGTCAGGTGTTCCTGAATCGTTTAAGGTTCTTATTAAGGAACTCCAGGCACTTGGTCTTGATGTAAAGGTTCTTGATAAGGACGAAAACGAAATAGACCTTAAACAAAACTTTGATACAGAGGAAGCTGGCTTCCACTTTGTAGAAAACGACACATTTACTCAGGTAAATGATGCCGAAGGTGCAGAAGGTTTCACAACTCTTACAGAAGACGGTGAAATTGAAGAGGCTCCGATTATTGAAGACGATATCTTTGAAGAAGAGGATGAGAACTTCGGATATACAGACGAAGAACCAGACTTCTTAGAAGATGAAAGTTTTGACGAATAAGACTAGAAATCAGCAAAAATCAGAGTTTTAATTTAAGGAAAGAGGTCAAAGGATGGCAGATATTATTCAGACAACAGACAACGAATTTGAGTTCGAGTCTATAAGAATAGGTCTTGCTTCACCGGATGCAATTCGTGCATGGTCTTATGGTGAGGTAAAAAAGCCTGAAACTATTAACTATAGAACACTTAAGCCTGAGCGTGATGGTCTTTACTGTGAAAAGATTTTCGGACCTACAAAGGACTGGGAATGCTACTGCGGTAAGTATAAGAGAATCCGTTATAAGGGCAAAATCTGTGAGCGTTGTGGCGTTGAAATTACAAAGTCAAAGGTAAGACGTGAGCGTATGGGTCACGTTGAACTTGCTGCACCTGTTTCTCACATTTGGTATTTCAAGGGTATTCCTTCTCGTATGGGACTTATGCTTGATATATCTCCAAGAAATCTTGAAAAAGTGCTTTACTTTTCACTTTATATTGTTACAGATCCCGGCTCAACTCCACTTGAAAAATATCAAGTGCTCTCAGAAAAAGAGTATGAGGATATGAGAGAAAAGTATGAAGATGAGTTTGAGGCAGGTATGGGCGCTGAAGCTATTAAAAAGCTTCTCCAAGAAATTGATGTTCCCGCTCTTGCAGAACAGCTCCGTTCTGAGCTTGAAGGTGCAAGTGGTCAGAAGCGTCAAAGACTTCTTAAGCGCCTTGAAGTTGTTGAAGCTTTCAACAACTCAAACAACAGACCTGAGTGGATGATCCTTGATGTAATTCCGGTAATTCCACCGGACATTCGTCCTATGGTTCAACTTGATGGTGGTCGTTTTGCAACTTCAGATTTGAACGACCTCTACAGAAGAGTTATCAACCGTAATAATAGACTTAAGCGCCTCATGGAGCTCGGCGCTCCTGATATCATTATCAGAAATGAAAAGAGAATGCTTCAGGAGGCAGTTGACGCTCTTATTGATAACGGCCGTAGAGGTCGTCCGGTAACAGGTCCAAACAACAGACCACTTAAGTCTCTTTCAGATATGCTTAAAGGTAAGCAGGGCCGTTTCCGTCAGAACCTTCTTGGTAAGCGTGTTGACTATTCAGGACGTTCTGTTATTGTTGTAGGTCCGGAACTTAAGATGTACCAGTGCGGTCTCCCTAAGGAAATGGCACTTGAACTCTTTAAGCCATTTGTTATGAAGCGTCTTGTTGAGACCGGCGTTGCCGGAAATATCAAGTCTGCTCGTAAAATGGTAGAGCGTTCAAAGGACGAAGTATGGGATGCTCTTGAAGTTGTAATTAAAGATCATCCGGTAATGCTTAACCGTGCTCCTACACTTCATAGACTTGGTATCCAGGCATTTGAACCTGTACTTGTTGACGGTAGAGCAATTAAACTTCACCCACTTTCATGTACAGCCTTCAACGCTGACTTCGACGGTGACCAGATGGCTGTTCACGTACCACTTTCTGCAGAGGCTCAGGCGGAGGCAAGATTCTTAATGCTTGCTGCAAACAACCTTCTTAAGCCTTCTGATGGACGCCCGGTTGCAGTTCCTTCACAGGATATGGTACTTGGTTCTTACTACCTTACACTTGATAAGGACGGAGAGCCTGGTGAAGGCAAAGTCTTCCGCGATGTAAACGAAGCTCAAATGGCATTCGACGCCGGAAGTATTACACTCCACTCAAAGATCAAGATTAGAATGACAAGAGTTATTGATGGTAAGCCGGTACCTGGTATCTATGACACTACACTTGGTAAGGAAATATTCAATGCTCCAATTCCAGATGAAATTGGATTCGTCGACAAACTTGTCGGCAAGAAGGTTTTAGGCCAGATTATTGATGAGTGTATTGAAAAGTGCGGTGTTGCAAGAACATCAGAAGTACTTGATGCTATTAAGGCTCAAGGTTATAAATATTCAACACTTTCAGGTATTACAGTTGCTGTTATGGATGCTAAGATTCCTGAAAGTAAAAAGGAATATATCGCAGAAACAGAAGCAAAGATTGACAAGATTGATAAGCTCTATAACCGTGGTATGCTTTCTTCAAAGGAGCGTTCACGTTTGGCTCTTAACGAGTGGGCTGAATGTACAGATCTTGTATCTAAGGGTCTTAAGGATAACCTCGGTAAGTACAACCCAATCTTCATGATGATTGACTCCGGTGCCCGTGGTTCTGACTCACAGCTCCGTCAGCTTGCCGGTATGCGTGGTCTTATTGCCAACACAGCAGGTAAGACAATTGAAATTCCTATTCGTGCTAACTACCGTGAAGGTCTTAATATTATTGAATATTTCATTTCTTCACGTGGTGCTCGTAAAGGTCTTGCAGATACCGCTCTTCGTACAGCTGACTCCGGTTATCTTACACGTCGTCTTGTTGACGTTTCTCAGGAAGTTATTGTTCAAGAAGCAGACTGTGGATGCTCAGACGGTATTGAAGTATATGATATTTACGCTGAAGGCCGTGTAATTGAGGAACTTGCTGAACGTCTTACAGGTAGATTCCTTGTTGAAGATCTTGTTGACAGAGAAACAGGAGAACTCATCCACTCATGTGAGCAAATCATTACAAAGAAAAAGGCAGCAGTTATTTCTGATTATGTTAAGAAGACTCATGCCGAGGATGTTGAAAAGGGTGTTAAGTCTGAGAAATCAGTTGCTTCAATCCGAATCCGTTCACTCCTTACTTGTCAAACAAGAAGAGGCGTATGTATTAAGTGCTACGGTTCTAACCTTGCAACAGGTAAGCCGGTTACAGTTGGTGAGGCAGTTGGTATTATTGCTGCTCAGTCAATCGGTGAACCTGGTACACAGCTTACCATGAGAACATTCCACACCGGTGGTGTTGCTTCAGCAGCTGATATTACACAGGGTCTTCCAAGAGTTGAAGAACTCTTTGAAGCACGTAAGCCAAAGACACTTGCAATTCTTTCTGAAATTGAGGGTACAGTTACTGTACAGGACAACAAGAAGAATAAGCAGGTTACAGTTACAAATGCAGACGAAGGACTTGAAAGAGTTTATCTTATTCCTTATGGACTCAGACTTCGTCAAAGAATTATTGATGGCGCTCATATTGAAAAGGGTGAAGCTATAACAGAAGGTTCACCATACCCACAGGATATCCTTGAAATTAAGGGCGTTGACGCTGTTCATGATTATCTTATTAAGGAAGTTCAGTCTGCATATCGTATGCAGGGTGTTGATATCAACGACAAACACATTGAAGTTATTGTTCGTCAGATGATGAAGAAGTCTAAGGTTACAGATGCCGGTGAAACAGAACTTCTTGCAGGTACAGTCGTTGAGAAGACAGACTTGTATGCTGAGAACAAGAGAGTTAAGAAGCTTGCAAAGGCTGAAGACCGTGAGCCTGCTCTTGCAACCGGTGACGCAATGCTCCTTGGTATTACAAAGGCTTCTCTTGCTACAGATTCATTCCTTTCAGCTGCATCATTCCAGGAAACAACAAGAGTTCTTACAGATGCTGCTATTAAGGGTAAGACAGATCCACTTCATGGTCTTAAAGAGAACGTTATTATTGGTAAACTTCTCCCATCCGGTACCGGTATGAAGTGCTATACAGATGTTGATGTTGAAAGAGTTGAGCCTGAGTTCAATGTAATTGACTCATCTCTCTTTCAGACAGAAACGGTAGCAGAGACAGTTGAATAATAAATTTGTATTGACAAAATACAATTATTTAAGTAAAATATTTATCCGCATATTGGAATTTTACGTTTACTACTCAAAAAGCCCTAGACATAGGGCTTTTTGATAGCAATATTTATTATTTATGTATGGAGGTGAATATATTGCCAACCTTTAACCAACTTGTTCGTCAGGGAAGAAAGACAACTGAAAAGAAGGCTAAGGCTCCTGCTCTTTTAAAGAGTCTTGACACCAAGAAGAATGTATTAACAGACACACAGTCTCCACAGAAGAGAGGCGTTTGTACTGCTGTTAAAACTGCAACACCTAAGAAGCCTAACTCAGCTCTTCGTAAGATTGCCAGAGTTCGTCTTACAAACGGTATTGAAGTATCAGCTTACATTCCGGGTGTAGGTCATAACCTTCAGGAACACAGTGTCGTACTCATTAGAGGCGGACGTGTTAAGGACCTTCCAGGTGTTCGTTACCATATCATCCGTGGTACACTTGATACTCAGGGTGTTAACGGAAGAATGCAGTCCCGTTCTAAGTACGGTGCTAAGAAGCCTAAGGCTGCTAAAAAGTAATTCAATGCTTTAAATTGAAAATGTAAACGACAAATCTTCTTGCAGGCTGTTTTACTGCAGAAGCAGTGGAACAACAATGTAAGAGTGTATATATATTTAATGTATGCCTCTACATTGGCGCCACGGGAATTTTGTCACTCGAGTACCTATGATATCATTACTATGAAGGAGGGAAGCGAAGTGCCAAGAAGAGGCCAGATAGCAAAACGTGATGTTTTGCCAGATCCGCTTTACAATTCAAAACTCGTAACACGTCTTATTAATAGTGTTATGTATGATGGTAAAAAGGGTGTAGCTCAGAAAATTGTCTACGACGCTTTTGACATCATTAAGGAAAAAACAGGTAGAGAGCCGCTCGAAGTATTCGATGAGGCTATGGAAAATGTAATGCCTGTATTAGAAGTTAAGGCACGCCGTGTAGGTGGTGCTACTTACCAGGTACCAATTGAGGTTCGTCCGGAAAGAAGACAGACTCTCGGTTTACGCTGGATTACACTTTACGCTCGTCAGCGTTCAGAAAGAACAATGAAGGAAAGACTCGCAAACGAGATCATGGATGCAACAAACCAGACAGGTGCTGCATTCAAGAAGCGTGAAGAAACACACAGAATGGCTGAAGCTAACAAAGCTTTTGCTCATTTCAGATGGTAATCATTTGCTTAAATCAGCGTAAATAAATTGGAGGTAAGTTATGCCAAGACAGGTTTCATTGGAAATGACCAGAAACATTGGTATCATGGCTCACATCGATGCTGGTAAGACTACTACAACAGAACGTATTCTTTACTACACAGGTGTTAATCACAAGATTGGTGAAACACATGACGGTGCTGCAACCATGGACTGGATGGAGCAGGAACAAGAGCGTGGTATTACTATCACATCTGCTGCTACAACATGCTTCTGGAAAGACCACAGAATTAATATTATTGACACTCCCGGTCACGTTGACTTTACAGTTGAAGTTGAGCGTTCACTTCGTGTTCTCGACGGTTCTGTAACAGTTCTTTGTGCAAAGGGCGGTGTTGAGCCACAGTCTGAAACAGTATGGCGTCAGGCTGATGAATATGCTGTACCACGTATGATCTATGTTAACAAGATGGACATCATGGGTGCAGATTTCTACAACGTTCTTGACATGATCAAAGATCGTTTTAAATGTAACGCTGTACCAATTCAGCTTCCAATCGGTGCTGAATCAGACTTCAAGGGAATCATTGACCTCGTTAATATGAAAGCAGAAGTTTACTATGATGACCTTGGTAAAGATGTACGTGATGAGGAAATTCCTGAAGATATGAAGGAACTTGCTCAGAAATACCATGATGAACTCATTGAATCAGTTGCTTCATGTGATGATGATCTCATGGAAAAATACTTCAATGGTGATGAACTCACTGTTGACGAAATAAAGAAGACAATCCGTAAGGCTACTATTGCAAACGACATGGTTCCTGTAACATGCGGTACTTCTTATCGTAACAAGGGTGTTCAGCCACTCCTTGATGCAATTGTTGATTACATGCCTGCTCCTACAGACATTGCTGCTATTAAGGGTGTAAACCCAGATACAGACGAAGAAGAGGAGAGACATTCTTCAGATACAGAGCCATTTGCTGCTCTTGCATTCAAGATTGCTACAGACCCATTCGTAGGTAAGCTCTGCTTCTTCCGTGTATATTCAGGAACGGTAGATGCCGGTGCTACAGTTCTTAACTCAGTTAAGGACAAGAATGAGCGTATGGGACGTATTCTTCAAATGCACGCAAATCACAGACAGGATATTGATACAGTTTATGCAGGAGACATTGCTGCTTGCGTTGGTGTAAAGAACACCACAACAGGTGACACACTTTGTGATCCAAAGCATCCTATAATTCTTGAATCAATGAATTTCCCTGATCCTGTTATTCGTGTTGCTATTGAGCCTAAGACAAAGGCAGGCCAGGAAAAGATGGGTATTGCTCTTGCTAAACTTGCAGAGGAAGACCCAACATTCAAGTGCTACACAGATGAAGAAACAGGCCAGACAATTATTGCAGGTATGGGTGAGCTTCACCTTGAAATCATTGTTGATAGACTTCTTCGTGAATTCAAGATTGAAGCAAACGTAGGTAAGCCACAGGTTGCTTACAGAGAGACAATTACAGCTGAAGCTGACGAAGATTGCAAATATAAGCGTCAGTCAGGTGGTAGTGGTCAGTACGCTCATATTAAGATTAAAATTGAGCCAAACCCAGGCAAGGGCTACGAGTTTGTTAACTCTGTTGTCGGCGGTTCAGTACCTAAGGAATACATTCCTGCTGCTGAAGCCGGTATTAAGGGTGCAATGCTCTCAGGTGTACTTGCAGGTTACAACGTAGAAGACGTTAAGGTTACACTTTATGATGGTTCTTACCATGAAGTTGACTCTAACGAAATGGCATTCAAGATCTGCGGATCTATGGCATTCAAGAATGCTATGAAGAAGGCAAGCCCAGTTCTTATGGAACCTATGATGAAGGTTTCTGTTACAACACCTGACGACTATGTTGGTGATGTAATAGGTGATATCAACTCTCGTCGTGGTCTCATGAAGGGTATGGAACCAAGAAATGGTGCAACACAGGTTAACGCTGATGTACCTCTTGCTATGATGTTCGGTTATGCAACTGATCTTCGTTCTAAGACTCAGGGCCGTGCTTCTTACGTTATGGAGCCAAGCCACTATACTGAAGTTCCAAAGTCTATTGCTGATGAAATCATCACAAGCAGAGCCAAAAAGGACTAATAGTATAAACAAATTAATGCTTGCAATAGAGCATTTGTTTTGATACAATTATTAAGAAATTTATTACATGAAATAAAAGGAGGCAATTCCAATGGCAAAGGAAAAGTTTGAAAGAAATAAACCACATGTTAACATTGGTACAATTGGTCACGTTGACCACGGTAAGACAACTCTTACAGCTGCAATTACAAAGACACTTGCAATGAAGGGTTATGCAAAGTTTGAGGACTATGCAGATATCGACAAGGCTCCAGAAGAGAGAGAGCGTGGTATTACAATTAACACAGCTCACGTTGAGTATGAGACAGACAACCGTCACTATGCTCACGTTGACTGCCCAGGCCATGCTGACTATATTAAGAACATGATCACAGGTGCTGCTCAGATGGACGGTGCAATCCTTGTTATTGCTTCAACAGACGGTCCTATGGCTCAGACAAAGGAACATCTCCTTCTTGCTCGTCAGGTTGGCGTTCCTTACATCATCGTATTCATGAACAAGGTTGACCAGGTAGACGACCCTGAACTCCTTGAACTTGTTGAAATGGAAATTCGTGAAACTCTTGATGAGTACGAATTCCCAGGTGACGACACACCAATCATCAAGGGTTCTGCTCTTAAGGCTCTTGAGTATGCTGGCGGAGACATCAACGCTCCAGAGCTTGCTCCAATTTGGGAACTCATGGAAGCTGTTGACTCATACATTCCAACACCAGACCGTAAGGCTGACCTTCCTTTCCTTATGCCTGTTGAGGACGTATTCACAATTACAGGCCGTGGTACAGTTGCTACAGGTAGAGTAGAGCGTGGACAACTTAAGACCGGTGAAGAGCTTGAAATCGTTGGTCTTACAGAAGAGAAGAAGAAGACTGTATGTACAGGTATTGAAATGTTCAGAAAGATCCTCGACTATGCTGAGGCTGGTGACAACATCGGTGCTCTTCTTCGTGGTATCCAGAGAACAGAAATTGAGCGTGGCCAGGTTCTTGCTCAGCCAGGTTCAATTCACCCACATACAAAGTTCCATGGTCAGGTTTACGTTTTAAGTAAGGATGAAGGCGGACGTCATACTCCTTTCTTCAACAACTACAGACCACAGTTCTATTTCAGAACAACAGACGTTACAGGTGTTATTACTCTTCCAGCTGGCACAGAAATGTGTATGCCTGGTGATAACGTTGAAATGGACGTTGAACTTATTACTCCAATTGCTATTGAAGAAGGTCTTCGTTTCGCTATCCGTGAAGGTGGACGTACAGTTGGTTCAGGCGTTGTTACTGCTATCAACGAATAATTCAATAACGGATTAAAAACAACCCAGTTCAGAGAAATCTGAACTGGGTTTTTATTTTGTATATGAATAATGAAATGTTTATGAAAACTTAAGTTTGTAACCATTGCTAAGAGAAACTGTTGAGTCATCATTTAGTGTATATGTTACATCTTCCGGTATATTTGCAAAAGCTCTGAATTTTGCGTCATCAGTTACAGTAATCTTTCTGCTACAGTTATAGTCCGTACTGTTTAAAAGACTTGCTAGTATTGGATAACTTGAATATTTTTCAGAGCCGGTTAAGAAATACCTGGTATAAATGAAACCATAATCCGTTTGGTCGTCCCAAGTTGCATCTACAACATACCATTTCCCGGAAATTTGAACACAGTTAAATATGTGGGTTGAAGTTGTATATGCTTTAGAAGGGATGCCAAGAAGATCCATGCATATCATATATGCTGCGGTATATCCGTCACAGTCACATTTATGGTTTACAAGACAGTTATAAGGACCATCAATGTTAACGACATAGGCGGTATTTTGGCCTAAGATATCATGTATTTGTCTAAGTCTTTCAACAACAGAACCACTTGTTGAATTTACAAGATTTGCAGCATAAGATCTACATGTGGCATATTGGGCTTCATTAACATAATAGTGCCAGTTTATATTCATATAGGCATAAGTTCCGTCCAAGTCATATCCATATGCAACGTCATAACCATTACAATTAACTTCATAAAATGAGTTTTTAAGAGGAAGACAAACAAAGTTTAAATATTCATTTATTAAAGCGGCGTCTACTTTAACTTTTTCAAAAGTCTGGAAGTTTTTCCAAACGCCGGTAATATGCGATTCAAACTCTGCCTGTGGAACATACGTATATTCAGCAGGATTTATAGTAGTTTCCGTCATTGTTGATACAGAAACATCTGTACCAAATGAACTATTTGCCGCTTGTTCCGGTGCCACGTTCTTTAGTTCATCTGAAGAGGTGGCATTTTCAACATTTGAAGGTTTGTTGTTAAGACCGGACTTGTCTATTGGATTCTTGGTTGTAGCTACAGGCTTTGTGGTCTCTGATTTTTTTGTTGTAGACGTTGCCCCTTTTGTGGCATCATTTTTATTGGTTGTAGTTTCACCTTTTTCTACGATCTCTGTGTTTGAAGAATTGTCAAAGGAGAACGGCTCAGTTGTTATTAAACTTTCAGATTTGGTCGGCGCACTAGTTTGATTTGTATTATTATCTTTTTTTCCACACGCTGAAAAGCTTAATAAGAAAGATAGAGAAAGAGCCACGCATAGTGAACGATTTAATTTATTTTTATAAATCTTGGGCACCTCCTTTTTCTTACACTCTATATTTTTTGTGTTTAATTAGAAAATATCACTTTTTTACATTTTATTCAACTGTTTTGTATTTACTTATAATGGCTTTTAAAGTAAAATATATGTGTATATTTTAATGATAGGGAGTTTATTATGGAAGCTGAATTTAAACGCATTCTTTTAAAACTCAGTGGTGAGGTTCTTGCCGGTGAAAAAGGACATGGTTTTGATTTTGATGTCATTGAAAGTATTGCAAAATCTGTAAAGGAAGTTGTAGATGCCGGAGTTGAAGTTGGTATTGTAATTGGCGGCGGAAACTTTTGGAGGGGTCGTTCAAGCGGGTCAATGGACAGAACTCGTGCTGATTCAATTGGTATGCTCGGAACAGTAATGAATTCTATTGCTTTTGGAGACACTCTAATTCAAATGGGAGTACCTACAAAAGTTTATTCGGCAATTGGAATGGAACCTATTGCTAAGCGTTTCTCAAGTGAAGATGCAAGAAAGGAACTTTCAAAGGGAAAGGTAACCATATTTGGTGGTGGAACCGGAAGTCCATTCTTTTCAACAGATACAACAGCTGCACTTCGCGCTGCTGAAATTCAGGCAGATGTAATTTTTAAGGCAACAAATGTTGACGGTGTATATGACAAGGATCCAAATAAATTCCAGGATGCAGTAAAATTTGACTCTCTTACACAGTCTGATCTTTTAAGTAAAGGACTTACTGTAATGGATGCAGCGGCTGCATCGCTCTGCAGAGAAAATGGTATTAACATTTATGTTTTCAATCTTACAGATCCACAGAACATTGTTAAAGCTGTAAAGGGAGAAAAGGTTGGAACACTAGTTACAAGTGAATAATTCTTTATAATAATTTTGAGGTGACTTTATGGAAACAGTATTCAAAAAAGCAGAGGAAAAAATGAATAAAGCGCTTGACGCCCTTTCAAATGACTATGCAGCAATTCGTGCAGGCAGAGCAAATCCTGCAGTTCTTGATAAGGTTTCGGTGGATTATTACGGAACAGCAACTCCTATTAATCAAGTTGCAGCTATAAGTATTTCTGAGGCCAGAGTTCTTGTTATTCAACCTTGGGATAAGAGTATGATTCAGCCAATTGAAAAGGCTATTCAGGCTTCAGATATTGGCATTAATCCTATGAACGACGGTAACGTTATCCGTCTTACATTCCCACCTCTTACAGAGGATAGACGCCGTGAAATTGCTAAGGAAATAAAGCAACGCGCTGAGGATGCTAAAGTCCAAATCAGAAATATCAGACGTGACGGCATGGACGATCTTAAAAAACTTAAGAAAGACAGCGTTATTACAGAGGATGACTTAAAGACTGCTGAAGATAAACTTCAAAAACTTACAGATAAGTTTATAAAGGAAATAGATGGGGTTGCATCAGCAAAAGATAAAGAAATAATGTCAATCTGACAAATTGGGCGCCAATAGTGGCGCCCTTATTTCACTTTAATCGAGGCGAAAATTATGGGTAATCTCCCTCCAAAAGAATTTATGCCAAGACATATTGGAATAATTATGGATGGCAATGGAAGATGGGCAAAAGAACGTGGCTTTGACAGGTCAAAAGGTCACATTGAGGGTGCAAAGGTCTTTAGAACAATAAGCGACTACTGTCATGACATTGGAATTGAAGTTGTTACTTTTTATGCTTTTTCAACCGAAAATTGGAAAAGACCACCTTCAGAAATAGCTGCTCTTATGAAACTTTTTAAAGAATATCTTTTAGAAGCAGATGAAATAAAATTTGACAGACAAAAGCGTGGTTATGTTCTCAGATTTCTTGGAGACACAAAAGCAATTCCAAAAGAACTTTCAAAGCTTTGTGATTCAACGCAACTTGATATTACTGACAAGAATACGACAATAGTTAATATAGCTCTGAATTATGGCGGTCGTCAGGAAATTGTTCGCTCGGTAAAAAATATTGCTGAAAGAGTTAAGAATGGTGAGCTGAAACCGTCTGATATTACTGAGGAGACTATATCTGAAGGACTATATACGGCCGGAATGCCTGACCCTGATTTAATTATCAGACCGTCAGGAGAACTGAGGCTTTCAAATTTCCTGACTTTTCAGTCTGCATATTCAGAACTCTGGTTTTCAGATGTTCTGTGGCCTGATTTTACAACAGATGATTTAGATAGGGCAATTATGGACTATGCAAAACGAAACAGACGTTTTGGCGCGGTCTAAAAAACGGAGGCACAAAATGAAAACACGTGTTATTTCTGGTGTGGTTTTAGCGGTAATTTTAATTTCCGTTTGGACTCAAATTTTTACACCTATATTTGATATTTTCTTTGGAATTTTGTCTGCAGCTGCCTGTTATGAAATTACAAAGGCAGTTAAAGTTAAGAATATTGAACTTAAAATTGTTTCAATTCTTTTTGCGTTTGTTTTGCCTTTGGGCATAGTGTATGGAGCAAAGTTCCCACTTGGAATTCTTTGTATTATTTATGTTATGTTCCTTGTTGTCTTAACTGTAATTCATAATCAGGACATTACATTTGAGCATTTGGCTGCCACTATTTATGCATCGTTCGTCGTTCCGGCTGCTTTTTCAACAATAAGCCTTATTGCAGATTTTTATAAGACATTTGACTTTATAGATAAACGTGAAACTGTATTTTTAATTCTTTATTCTGTAAGTTGTGCTCTGTTTACTGATGTTTTTGCTCAACTTTCAGGTATGGCTTTTGGTAAGCATAAGATGACTCCGGTTCTCAGTCCAAAAAAGACTTGGGAGGGAGCTTTCGGAGGTGTAATAGGGGTAATTTTAATTAATTCTCTCTTCCTTTTCATCTTCATGAAATTCTTTGCCGTTAAGGCGTTTGCTCTTCCAATTTGGTTCTACATTTTAATATGTCCAATTCTTTCGGTCTGTGGCATATTTGGTGATCTTGCTGCTTCAATGATAAAGCGAAACTATGAAATTAAGGATTATTCAAACTTAATTCCCGGTCATGGTGGAATAATGGACAGATTTGACAGCGTAATATTTGTAATGCCGGCATTTTATGTAATTATGACTATTTATGGAATGGTTGTGTAAATAATGACTGAAAATCTTAGCATTTTAGGATCCACAGGTTCTATTGGTACTCAGGCTTTAGAAGTTGCAAGAAAGCACAAAATAAACGTAACTGCTCTTGCTGCTAACAGCAGTGTGGATGTTATTGAAAAGCAAATTAGAGAGTTTAGGCCAAAGGTTGCAGCTATGCTTTCAGAGGAGGCGGCAGATGAACTTAAGCGTCGTGTTTCAAATACGGACACTAAAATACTCTCCGGTATAAATGGTATTTGCGAATGTGCAACAGACGAAAATGCTGATACTGTACTTAATTCTATAGTTGGAATGGCCGGACTTCTTCCGACACTTGATGCAATAAATGCGGGCAAGAATATTGCCCTTGCAAATAAAGAAACTTTGGTTGCAGGCGGTAAACTTGTAATGCACGCTGCAGCTGTTAAGGGTGTAAAAATATATCCTGTTGACAGTGAACATTCCGCAATATTCCAGTGTCTTGAAGGCTCTAGGGATAAATATGGAAGACCAAAGGATTTAAAGAGAATTTTACTGACAGCTTCAGGCGGACCGTTCTTTGGAAGAACTCGTGAGGAATTAAAGGATGTTACAGCAGAACAAGCTTTAAAGCATCCAAATTGGGATATGGGTGCAAAAATAACAATAGATTCCGCTACAATGATGAACAAGGGTCTTGAAATAATAGAAGCGTGTTGGTTATTTGGTGTTCCTGAGGACAAAATAAAAGTTGTTGTACACAGAGAAAGTATTATTCACAGTGCAGTTCAGTTTGAGGACAATGCAGTTGTGGCTCAGCTTGGACTTCCTGATATGAAAATACCAATTCAGTATGCACTTACATATCCTGACAGGTTTCCATCGCCCACAGATGAACTTGATCTTGCCGCTCTTGGTAATCTTTCCTTTGCTAACCCTGACTATGAGACTTTTACCTGTCTTTCAGTTTGCAGGGAGGCAATAAGACGCGGAGGACTTTATCCTGCTGCTGCAAATTCTGCCAATGAGCAGGCAAATATGCTCTTTAGACAGGGTAAAATAGGTTTTCTTGAAATAGGGGAACTTGTACGTGAAGCAATGGAAATGACTGAAAATTTGGAGGACTATACTTTAGCAGATGTTCTTCGAGTTGACAGAACTGCACGTGACTATGTAATGAAAAAAACAGGAAATGATCTTCCACAACATATCTAATTAACTGCATTTTAACCGGAGGTTTTTGAATGCTTTCAGTTTTAAATAGCATTTGGCCAATACTTGTGGCACTTCTTCTTTTTGGAGTCATTATTATGACTCATGAACTTGGCCATTTTACATTTGCCAGAATATTCAAAGTTAAAATTAACGAGTTCTCAATTGGAATGGGACCGGCCCTTTTCAAAAAGAAAAAGGGCGACATCCAATACTCTCTTCGAGCTTTTCCAATTGGTGGCTATGTAGCCATGGAAGGCGAGGACGAAGAGAGTGAAGACGAGAACTCGTTTGAAAAAAAGCCGGCTTGGCAACGCGCAATTATTATAATAGCCGGTGCAACAGTAAATTTAATTACCGGTGTAATTATTATGGCAATAATACTTGGAACAACTGATCTTATAGGTGTTCCAACTATAACCGGCTTTTCGGATAATGCCGCCAGTGCCAAGGCCGGCCTTCAAAAAGGTGACAAAATTATTGCAATAAACAACGACAAAGTATACACAGAATACGACCTCAGCTATTTTATGATGAGGGACGAAGATGCTGTAATTGATTTCGTAATTGAAAGAGACGGGGAGTTACAGAATATTAAAAGTGTAAAGTTTGACACAAGGGAAATTGAAGGACAGACTGCCATAATTTATGACTTTTCAATTTTAGGTGTTGAACCATCTTTTGGAAGTGTATTTAAGTACTCATTTTTAAATTCATTTTCAATTGCCAGAATTGTGTGGGTAAGTCTTTTTGATATTGTTACAATGAATTTCAGTTTGAACGAACTCTCAGGGCCTGTTGGAACAGTGGACATTATTGCTGATACAGCTACAAATGCTGTGAGTACAATGGACTTCTCATCACTTCTTACAATAATGGCATTCATAGCAATAAATGTTGGAATATTTAATCTTATTCCTTTCCCCGCTTTAGATGGAGGAAGATTTTTCCTAATTCTTATAGAGTGGGTTACCGGTAAAAGGGTTCCAACAGCAGTTGAAAATGCAATTAATACAGTTGGTATGACATTGCTCTTAGGTCTTGTATTAGTTGTAACTGTAAATGATATTATCAAGTTATTATAAAGTTAGAGTTTCTGAGAAAAGGAGGTCTAATGACTATGGAATTTGTACATCTTAGAAGAAAGACAAGGCAGGTAACTGTTGGCAATTTGAAGCTTGGCGGGGACTCTAGAATCCTAGTTCAATCAATGCTCAATGCTCCGGTTTCTGACTTTGAAGCAAATATTAAACAGGCAAAGGCACTTAGAAGTGCGGGGTGTGACATTATTCGTGTTGCTATCTCAAGTATTTCTGATGTTGATTTAGTCTATGCACTTAAAGAGGCAGTAGATATTCCTTTGGTAGCAGATATTCACTTTGACTATAAGGTTGCCCTTGCATGTATAGATGCCGGTATAGATAAAATTAGAATTAATCCGGGTCATATTGGCAAGAGGGAGAATGTCGAAATAGTAGCGGACGCTTGTCGTTCAAAGAATATTCCGATTCGCATTGGCGTAAACTCAGGCTCAGTTGAAAAGGAACTCCTTGAGAAGTATGGTGGTCCTACACCAATTGCTATGGCTCAAAGTGCTCTTAATCATGCAAAAATTCTTGAGGAATGTAATTTTTATGACACCGTAATTTCAATAAAATCCTCAGATGTTAGAAATACAATAAATGCATATAGGGAAGTTGCAAAGAACTGCGACTACCCACTTCACTTGGGCGTTACAGAGGCCGGAACAGAGAAGATGGGCATTATAAAATCTTCAATTGGTATTGGATCTCTTCTTGCAGACGGAATAGGAGACACAATTCGAGTTTCTTTGACGGCTGATCCGGTTCTTGAAATAGAAGCTGCAAATGACATTCTTCGTGGACTTGACCTTCTTCCGGATGCAGCGCAACTTATTTCTTGTCCAACATGTGGACGTACACAAATAGATTTAATTTCTATTGCAGCAGAGGTTGAATCGCGCCTTAAAAACATTAAAAAACCTATCCGAGTTGCGGTTATGGGTTGCCCTGTAAACGGACCCGGAGAGGCTAAAACTGCTGACATTGGTATTGCCGGTGGTAAAGACTGTGGACTGATTTTCAAGAAGGGTGAAATACTTAGAAAAGTTCCTGAAAAGGACTTGGTAGACGAACTGTTTAAGGAAATTGAATTATTATAATCATTTGTTAAAACGCTAGGGGTATAAAAGTGACTGACAACAAAAAACCACAACTGAAGGATTATTTTGCAAAACTTTTGAATAATACATATTCTTCAGATTTTATAAATGCCGAAATAAAAGAAATGGTAATAAATAAAGAGACAAGGATTATGTCCTTGTCTCTGCTTTGCATGTCTGAAATTGAAGAAAATCAACTTGAAAGCTTTAAGCATATGGTATGTTCTGCTTTAAAACTTGAGGGCATTGCTCTAAAAATAGCTATTGTCAGTCCATCTTTTGACCTTTCAAAAATGGGTGATGTTCTTTTAGAACTCCGCGAGCGTTTACCGGTTACAAACGGCTTCTTTAATGGAGCAACTTATGAATTATCAGAAGACAACTCGAAACTTCACGTTAATTTGACCCATGGTGGTGGAGATATTCTAAATGCGGCAAAAGCAGATGCCATGATATCTAAAATAATAAGTGAAAAATATGGCGTGGCGATTGATGTTTCATTTGGTGGTGTTTTATCAGTAGATGTAAACGATGAAAACTTCCAGAAACTTCAAAAGCAGGCAGAGCAGGAAGTAAAGAGTGAAAATGTTCAGAAAGCTGAGCAAAAGGCAACTGATCTTCCACACAAAATTATAGATGGAATTCCACTTTATCTTGAAACTGCACACATTATTTATGGAAATAAAATCGGTAAGCTTCCAAAGTCTATTGCAGACGTTAAGTTTGACGATGGACAAGTTGTTGTTTGGGGTACAGTTTTTGGCCTTGAAATCCGTGACACAAAAGATCAAAGAAGTAAGATTATTAACTTTAATATTACTGATTACACCAGTTCATATCCCGTAAAAATCTTCTCCAGAGCGGAAGACTGTAAGAATGCGGTTTCCGCTCTTAAAGATGGTATTACCCTCATGATTAGAGGAGATGTTATTTACGATACATACAGAAAAGAATATGTAATAGATGCAAAGGCTATGGCTTCCGTTAAAAAGATTGATATTATGGATGAAGCATCGGAAAAACGTGTTGAACTTCACATGCATAGTAACATGTCTGCTCTTGATGCAATGACGGACGCAGGTGAACTTGTTTCCCGTGCTGCAAAATGGGGACACAGAGCTGTTGCAATTACAGATCACGGTGTTCTTCAAGGATATCCGGCAGCTTTTGCTGCATCTGAAAAAACAGGTATTAAGGTTATTTACGGAGTTGAGTCTTATGTATATGATGACATAAGAGCCGGTGCTCCAAATAATTGGGAAGATATTGTTGCAAGTCTTAAAGAGAGGGAAACCAGAACTTACCATCAGATTATTCTTGTAAAGAATAATGTTGGCCTTAAAAACCTCTATGAACTTGTTTCTAATGCTCATACAGAGCATTTTTATAAGAGACCAATAACTTTAAAGTCTGATATTTTAAAGCACAGAGAAGGCCTTATTTTAGGTACTGCGTGTGAGGCAGGTGAACTCTACCGCGCTTTATTGGATGGGGAACCTTTTGAACGCATTCAGGAAATAGTTGATTTCTATGATTATATGGAAATTCAGCCTAATGGGAACAATGCTTTCCTTTTACGTCCTACTGTTACCCGAGACAGAAAAACAAAGGAATTAATAACACTTCCTCCAAGATTTGCGTCAGAACGCGACTTGGATGATATGAATAGACGAATTATTGAACTTGCGGATAAGGCGGGTAAACTTACTGTTGCCACAGGTGACGTACATTTTATAGACAAGAATGATGCTGCATTCCGTGCAATTATTATGTCCGGTCAGGGATATACTGACTCAGAAATGCAGCCACCTCTTTACTTCAAGACAACAGATGAAATGCTTTCTGATTTCAGTTATCTTGGTGAAGAACTTGCAAGAAAAGTTGTAATTGAAAATCCAAATAAAATTGCAGATATGGTTGAGAGGATTCGCCCGGTACCGGCAGGAAGTTTCCCTCCATCAATTGATGGTGCGGAGGAGGAACTCCAGAAACTTTGCTGGGACAAAGCAAAGGCTCTCTACGGCGATCCGGTTCCGGAATACGTTTCAGAGCGTCTGTCTAAAGAACTAAATTCAATTATAAAGCACGGCTTTGCCGTTCTTTATATGATTGCTCAAAAGCTCGTTAAGGATTCTGAAGATCATGGGTACCATGTTGGTTCCCGTGGATCTGTTGGTTCGTCCTTTGTTGCACATGCATCCGGTATTTCAGAAGTTAATCCACTTGCGCCACACTACAGATGTACAAATCCTGAGTGTAAGCATACTGAATTCTTCCTAAATGGTGAGGTGGGTTCAGGTTACGACCTCCCTCCAAAGGATTGTCCGAAATGTGGTACTCCAATGTGGCGTGACGGACATGATATTCCTTTTGAAACATTCCTTGGATTTAAAGGGGATAAATCGCCGGATATTGACCTTAACTTCTCCGGAGAATATCAGGCTTCGGCTCACAAATATACAATTGAACTTTTCGGTGAGGATCACGTGTTTAAAGCAGGTACCGTTGCTACTGTTGCTGATAAGACCGCTTTCGGTTATGTTAAAAAGTACCTGGAGGAGAAGGAACGCGTTTGTAACAATGCGGAAATTTCTCGTCTGACAATAGGATGTACCGGTGTTAAGAGAACAACAGGTCAGCACCCTGGTGGAATGGTTGTTGTTCCAAATTCATATGAGGTTTCAGACTTCACTGCCGTTCAATATCCTGCAGACGACGCGGACAAGGGAATGAAGACAACACACTTTGACTTCCATTTCTTGCATGACACAATCTTGAAACTTGATAACCTTGGACACGATGTTCCTACCATGTATAAATATCTTGAGGATTTAACAGGTATTCCGGTAATGGAAGTAGATATCTGTGATCCAAAGATTTATGAACTCTTTACAAGCCCTGAGCCTCTTGGGGTAACCGCAGAGGATATTGACTGTGAAACAGGTACTCTTTCCATTCCTGAAATGGGTACAGGCTTTGTAAGGGGAATGCTCATGGAATGTAAGCCAAAGAACTTCTCTGATCTTCTTCAAATTTCAGGTCTTTCACACGGTACCGATGTATGGCTTGGAAATGCACAAGAACTTATTCACAATGGAACCTGTACAATTTCTGAAGTAATCGGTACTCGTGACAACATAATGGTTGGTCTTATGCACTATGGTCTTGAACCTACAATGGCATTCAAGATTATGGAAATTGTACGTAAAGGAAAGGCTACAAAACTTCTGACAGAAGAGCATATAGCAGCAATGAAGGAACATAACGTACCGGATTGGTATATAGATTCTTGCTATAAGATTAAATATATGTTTCCTAAAGCACATGCTGCGGCGTACGTTAGTGCGGCTCTTCGTCTTGCTTGGTACAAATTGTATAAGCCTGTAGAGTACTATGCAACATTTTTGACTGTTCGTGGTGACGATCTTGACGCTGAGTCTATAAGCTCCGGAATTGACTTCGTTAGAAGTAAAATGAGAGCGATTCAAGCGAAGGGACAGGAGGCCACAGCCAAGGAAAAGGATGAATATACAGGCCTTCAAGTTGTACTTGAAATGCTTGCTCGCGGCATTGAGTTTCTTCCAATTGACCTTTACAAGTCACACGGCACACTCTATTCAATTGAAGATGGAAAAATTCGTCTTGCATTTTCTTCCATTAAGGGGCTTGGTGGCGCTGCTGCAAAGGCACTTGAAAATGCAAAAGATGATGGCGATGGTCCATATACTTCAATAGAGAATTTGAAGTCTCGTTCGGGTATTTCTACTGCGGTGGTTGAATCGCTTAAGAACCTTGGTGCATTGGATGGACTTCCCGAGAGTGATCAAATTACTTTATTTGGTTTTTAATTTGAATTAAAAAATGTCGCTCTTTCGGCGACCATATAGTTTTCCAAAATAAATATAATGTGGATGTAAGGCGAAACCTTAATCGATGGAATCGCCCGGCATCCGCATTTTATTATGTATTTTATTTTGGAGGTATATGTATGAAAAAGAATAAAAATGGAATTACAGAACTTGTATTTATTTTGGACAGAAGCGGTTCAATGGAAGGACTTGAGTCAGACACAGTTGGTGGCTTTAATTCGCTTATTAATAAGCAGAAAAAAGAGGATGGCGAGTGTCTTGTTTCAACAGTTCTTTTTGATAACACATCAAAGGTTATTCATGACCGCGTACCGCTTTCTGAAATTGAACCGATGACACTTGAGGACTATCAGGTTGGTGGTTGTACAGCGTTAATTGATGCAATGGGTTCTGCAATTCATCACATTGCAAATGTACATAAATATGCAAGAAAAGAAGATGTCCCGGAAAATACAATTTTCGTTATTACAACAGATGGTTTTGAAAATGCAAGTAATAAATATTCAAGTGATGACGTGAAGAGAATGGTAAAACATCAAACTGAAAAATATGGATGGGAATTCTTGTTTATGGGCGCTAATATTGACGCTGTTGAAACCGCGAAAAGCTATGGTATCTGTGAGGATAGGGCAGTGAATTTCAAGTGTGATTCAAAGGGTACTGCAGTTCTTTATGAGTGCGTTTGTGAAACTGTATCTAGTGCCAGAAGCGGAAAATCTATCTCTTCTTCTTGGTCAGACAAAATCAACAATGACTACCAAAATAGATTAAAAAGTGGTAAAATGAAGAAGTAATTTAAACGGTTTTATGGGAGTGAAGTAAAATGCCTTTACATGTCATTAGAGCAGACATTACAACTCTTGAATGTGACGCAATAGTGAATGCTGCTAACACAACCCTCCTTGGCGGAGGCGGTGTAGACGGTGCCATTCACAAAGCTGCGGGACCAAAGCTTCTGGACGAATGCCGCACGCTTCACGGCTGCAAGACAGGTGAAGCAAAAATAACCGGTGGTTATAACTTGCCGGCAAAGTACGTCATTCACACCGCCGGTCCCGTTTGGAACGGAGGAAATGACGGGGAAGAGCACCTTCTTCGCTCATGTTACAGAAACTCCTTAAATCTTGCTGTGGAAAATGGGTGTGAATCAGTTGCCTTTCCACTCATTTCCTCCGGCGTATACGGCTATCCTAAAGCTGACGCTTTAGATGTCGCCGTCTCTGAAATTTCAGGTTTTCTATTTACTCATGATGATTTGACTGTCTATATAGTTGTCTTTGACAAGCTTGGTTTTGAAATAAGTCAAACTCTTTATAAAGAAGTACAGGCATATATAGACCAAAACTATGTTGAAGCATCTGAAATACGCTTTAGTAGAGGTTATGAAAGAGAACTTCAGGCAAAATATGCCCTTGAAAAAATTTGCTGTGAACCGGAGCCTCTTCAAAAGGAACTATGTTCTTTAGATGATGTTCCGTACTTTGTTCTTGACGAAGGTTTTTCTGATATGCTTCTTAGAAAAATAGACGAAAAAGGCATGACAGATCCTGAGTGCTATAAAAAGGCAAACGTGGACAGAAAACTTTTTTCAAAAATTAAAAGTAACAAGAACTATAAGCCCTCTAAGAATACCGTACTTGCTTTTGCAATAGCCCTTGAACTTTCCATAGAAGAAACAGATGAAATGCTGATGAAAGCAGGATTTGCACTTTCAAACAGTAGCCTGTTTGACGTAATTGTCGGCTACTTCATTGAAAATAAAAAGTATAACATTTTTGAAATCAATGAAGCGCTATTCAAATACGATCAGTGCACATTATGATGTGTTAAGCTCGAATGACTTGCTCATTCGAGCTTTTACAATTTTTCTTTTAATAATATTTCATTATTGTTAATTTTTATTTTTACAAAATTTTTTCTTGAAGTAGTATATAAAAGAGAGTATAATTTTCCCAAATTGTCTTGGCGACTTTTGTCGCTTTCGGGTGCGTAGCACCATATTGGGGGTATACACATGCTTGGCAGATTTGTCAGAGTGAAGGTAACTACTCCTATTTTTTCGACAGATGAACATGGTATCACATACAATCTGAATTTCGGGGAAATTGATTTCGTTACTTCACAGAAAAGAGAAAAATTAAAAGCTTTTGTCCTGGGAATTAATCACCCAGTAAAAACATTTGATGGACGCATTACTGCATCATTTGAAAAAAACGGTGAAAAATACTATGTAGTAGCACCAAAGAGTAAGAAATTCATAATTAATGATGTTAAAGCCGGTTTGGAATTTTTTGGACCGGAAAACATACAATGTTTGTATGAGCGTTCATGCGGTGCAATAGTATTCAGAAAAATTAATGAGGAATACCGTTTCCTTGTAATTAAGAATAAGCGCAGTGCACACTGGAGCTTTCCGAAGGGCCACGTTGAAATGGGTGAATCTGATGAGGAAACAGCAATGCGTGAAGTACTTGAGGAAACAGGTATTCATATTGAAATTATTCCCGGCTTTAAAACCACTTCTGAATACATGATTCAAGGTAAGGTTGAAAAAACTGTACACATTTATGTGGCAAGTACAAATGACACGAATACGGTTATTCAAGAGTCTGAAATAGAGGATTATTCTTGGCTAACATTTGAGAATTCTCAAAAACGCCTTAAATTTGAAAATGATAAGAAAATTCTTACTGATGCAAGAGCATTCTTAATGGAAAAGAATCTTATAAACTAAAAGGTGGATATCCATATGACGGAAACATTGGCAAATTCTCTCGTTGAATTTTTTACCGGTGCCTTTTCTGATGGTTTTGTATATAGAAACGAACTTATTGTGTTTCTTATTTCATTGTTGCCGGTTTTAGAACTTCGTGGTGGATTAATTGCAGCAAGTCTACTTGGTGTAAAACTTGTTCCTGCAATGATCATCTGCTACATTGGCAACATACTTCCAATTCCTTTCATCCTTCTCTTTATAAAGAAAATCTTTGCTTTTATGAAGAAGCATGGAATCCTTGTAAAACTTGTTGAGAAACTTGAAAACAGGGGAAAGAAGAAGGGCGAAGAAGTTAAAAACAGCAAGTGGGAAAAGTGGGGGCTTTTAGCTTTCGTTGCAATTCCACTTCCCGGTACAGGTGGTTGGACAGGTGCGCTTGTAGCTTCTCTTCTCAATATGAAAATTAAGGATTCATTTCCGGTAATAGCAGTTGGAGTTGCTATTGCAGGAATAATAATGGCCATTCTTTCATATGGTCTCCCGGCATTATTTTAAAATAAAAAACCCGCTCGGCTGAGCGGGTTTTTTTATTGCTTTTTTTGTTGCCATTATTTATTAAGTTGGCAGAGAAGACGAGCATGGTTGTAAAATATATCTCTAATATAAGCTGTGTTTGTAGGAAGAAGGAATCCACCAATAATACCAAGGTGATCTTCATGGAATGTGTCATATACATACCATATACCCTTCTTTGGTTCGCCTTTAAGGTCATGTAGATCCATGTGTGGCTCGTTGAAAGGAGCTGTTTCGGAAATTGTAGGAACAAGACCATCGTTTGCAAGCCAGTGCTCGTCAATTGGATAATCATCTACGGTGTTCTTTGGATAGTTACCGATTGAGCGAGAGAATGGCCAGAAGAGAGGACACATTGAAAATTGTGGTGTCTGGCGTGGTTTGAACGATGCAAACTTTTGGCTTGTTTTGCAGCAAGGCCATGAGAAGTAGTATACATTTGGAAGACATTCAATTCCTTCGTTAACTTCTTTTGCTCCCTGCATTGTAAGGTCATACCATACGTTGTCGTGACTTTCCTTAACTCTCTTTTGATTTTCTCTTGAGAATGGTTTACTTACTACCTTTCCATTTTCAAATCCACAGAGGTCCCACTGTTCCATGTGGCTTTCATAAAACCATCCAAGAGGGTTGTTTCCGCTGAGGTTTGCAAGCATGTATGTAACATCCTCTAATTTGTCTAAGATGTCTTTTGCAGAGTAGAGGAGTGTTGTACCTTCATGAACTGAAGCAACTGCTGTGATTGAGAAGATCCAATCTTCTTTGCCACCTTTGAAAAGATCTGAAAGTTCGTCTTCCGGTGTTGCAGCTCTTTCAGCTTCTGAGCCTTTTGCCATTAGAGTAGCAAAGAGTCTAACTGTTGCGCCGCCAAATGAGTGACCCCAAAGGTTGATTTTCTTGTCCGGTCCGAAACCTTCGAAGAGAGGTTTCTTATAAGTTCTTCCGAAACGCTTATGTCCATATTTTTTTGAGTGAGCTACACCATAGTCTACTGTACCACCCACAAGTTGAGCGTAAAGTTCACATGCTCTGTCCCAAGCACTTGAATACTTACCTACGGATGGGCAGTAAACCTCAAATCCCAAGTCTTCAAGGTATTGCTCCATGCTTCCTGCAAGCATTCCCCAGTATGGCATAAAGCGGTTCATAAGTTCATCTTTTCCGAAACCAAGCATTCCGTGAACAAGGACCATAGGGTAATTTGTTTTTAACTCCATTGTGAATTATCTCCTTTTTATTCATAATTTTTTAACAAAAATATTATAGTTTTTTTACTCAATTTTTTCTATCAACAAAAGAACAAAATAATTATGGTTAAAATTGTAACAATGTTTGAAATAGTTTACAAGTGTGAATGTTGGGTGAATTTGGGGACGGTTCTCGGCAACTGGGGACGGTTCTCTGCAACTGGGGACGGTTCTCGACAACAGAGAACCGTCCCCGACAACAGAGAACCGTCCCCGACAACGAAGAACCGTCCCCTCTTGACAAGGTGAGGTTATTCATTTAAAATTTAGACATAAACAATAGAAGGGGTTTTGTTGTGAATGATCGTGGAAGGCTAGATTTTTCAAATCTAGATAGTCTTGCCGACAATGAGGAGCTACTTGAAATGAAAAAACAGTGGGAATCTTTTGCGGCAAATGAAGAAAAGGATATAGATAAGTATTTTCGTGAACTTGAAATTCAGTTCAGTTTAAATGAAATGGCTTCAGGAGAAAATAAAACAGTTGGTGAAGCATCAGCCAAGGTTTTTTCAAACAAAAAGTTAATGGAGACTGTTTCAAATTTAAGAAGCAAAATGAAATGAAAAAATGCGTCGGTCAAAATGCCCGGCGCTGTTTTTTTTGCTTGTTAATAGTATATATTTGTGATAGAATAATGCCATTGTTTTATAAGTTTTATAAATAAGACAATAATAATTAAAAGGAGGAAAAAACGGTGGAAAAAGGAAAGTATTATATTACCACTGCCATTGCTTACACATCTCGTAAGCCTCACATAGGTAACACCTATGAAATCGTTATGACTGACGCTCTTGCGAGGTATAAACGAATGCAGGGCTACGACGTTTTCTTCCTCACAGGAACAGATGAGCACGGACAGAAAATTGAGGAGTACGCAAAAGCTGCAAATGTTACTCCAAAGGAGTATGTTGACAAGGTTGCCGGAGAAATTCGCGGAATATGTGATCTCCTTAATACAACATATGATAAATTTATTCGTACAACAGATGATTACCATGAAAAGGTAGTTCAAAAAATCTTCAAGAAACTCTATGACCAAGGGGATATTTACAAGTCGGAGTATGAAGGTCTTTACTGTACACCTTGTGAATCATTCTGGACTGAATCGCAGCTTGACGAAAACGGCTGTTGTCCAGACTGTGGAAGAGAAGTTAAGCCTACAAAGGAAGAGGCATATTTCTTAAAACTCTCTAAATACCAAAAGAGACTTGAGGACTTCATAGAGAGTAATGAAAACTTTATCTATCCGGAGCAAAGAAAGAAAGAAATGCTCAATAACTTTATAAAACCAGGTCTTCAAGACCTCTGTGTTTCTCGTACTTCGTTTAAGTGGGGTATTCCGGTAACATTTGACGATAAGCATGTTGTCTATGTTTGGATTGACGCACTTTCAAACTATATTACAGCAATTGGATATGACCCGGATGGTTCAAGTGAACAGTATAAGAAGTTCTGGCCTGCTGATGTTCATATTATCGGAAAAGACATTGTTCGTTTCCATACAATCTATTGGCCAATTATGTTAATGGCACTTGGTGAGCCACTTCCAAAGCAAGTTTTTGGACATCCTTGGCTTCTTTTTGGAACAGACAAAATGTCTAAGTCACGCGGTAATGTAATTTACGCTGATGACCTTGTTGAACTCTTCGGTGTAGACGCTGTTCGCTACTATCTTCTTTCTGAAATGCCTTATACATCTGACGGTTCAATTACTTATGAAACAATGATTGAACGCTATAACTCAGATCTTGCAAATACAATTGGTAATCTTGTTAACAGAACAATTGCCATGACCAACAAGTATTTTGATGGTGAAATTCAAAAACCTGTAGAAGGAAATGCAGACGAAAAAGCTCTTGACAATGATCTTGCAAAGACTTGTCTTAACGCTGTTTCAAAGGTTGAAGAATTTATATCTGAATACAGAATGGCAGATGCTCTTGACACAGTTCTTGGTATTGCAAAGCGTGCAAACAAGTACATTGATGAAACTGCACCTTGGGCTTTGGCAAAGGATGAATCGCAGAAAGAAAGACTTGGAACAGTTCTTTATAACCTTCTTGAGGCAATTCGTTTTCTTGCTGTAATGTTAAAGCCGTTCACACCTGACACTTCTGCTGCGATTTTTGCCCAGACAAACATGAACGGTGATGATTATGACTCACTTTCATCTTTTGGTGTTCTAAATGCCGGCATTAAAGTTGGAGAGGCAAAGCCTCTCTTCCAGCGTGTTGATAAGGATGAAATGCTGAAGACTGTAGAGGAACGTCAAAAGGCAGCTGCTGAGGCAGAAGTTGAAAACAACAAGAAAGCCCTTGGGAATATAGAGGGTGTTGCTCAAATTGGTATTGAAGACTTTGCTAAAGTCGAACTTCGTGTGGCAGAAATTAAGGAATGTATTCCTGTTAAGAAGGCAAAGAAACTTTTACAACTCACACTTGATGATGGCGAAGGTGAACGTACAGTAGCATCCGGTATTGCTAAGTGGTATAAACCGGAGGAGCTTGTTGGTAGAAAAGTAATTTTAGTTTCCAACTTAAAGCCAGCTACTCTCTGTGGTGTTGAAAGCTGCGGAATGATTTTGGCAGCTGACTGCGCAGAGGATGACGTAAGGGTTATTTTTGTAGACGATTTAACTACAGGAGCAAAGATCAGATAATGGAAAACTTGTATACAAATATTTTTGATACACATGCACATTATGATGATGAAGCTTTTAAAGAGGACAAAGATTCGGTTCTTTCCGGTTTAAAAGAAAAAGGCGTCACGGGTGTTGTCACCTGTGGCGTTGACCTTTTATCATCTGCCAATGTGTTAAAACTAGCAAACAAATATGACATTGTGTATGGTGCTCTTGGATATCATCCCGAAAAGGCCAATGAGGAAAGAAAAGGTGACCTTGATCTTATTGGAGAACTTCTTGAAAACGAAGAAAAGGCTGTTGCCGTGGGGGAAATCGGCCTTGACTACTATTATGAGAATGCGGCTCCAAAGGATACTCAAATTGATTTGTTTACAAGGCAAATAGACCTTGGAAAAAGCCTCGAATTGCCTGTTATTGTTCATGACAGAGAAGCTCATGAGGATACTATGAGAATTCTTAAAGATATGAAACCAAAGGGTGTTGTTCACTGTTTCTCCGGCTCTTATGAAATGGCAAAAGAAATAGTAAAACTTGGCATGTTCATTGGCATTGGTGGCGTTGTAACATTCAAGAATGCCAGAAAAACTGTTGAAGTTGTAGAGCAGATTCCACTTGAATTTATTGTCCTTGAAACAGATGCCCCTTACCTTGCGCCAACACCTTTTAGGGGAAAGAGGAACGACTCCTCATACATAGCGTATGTTGCAGAAAAAATTGCTGAAATAAAGAATATGGATCCACAGGAAATTCTTAATATAACTGCTGAGAATGCAAAAAGACTTTATAACCTTTAAAGGAAGTGAATGAAATGGCTATTGTTGGAATTGACTTGGGTACTACAAACTCTCTTGTTTGTGTATTCAAAGATGGAAAATCAACTCTTATACCAAACTCAATAGGTGAATTTTTAACTCCTTCTTGTGTTGGGTTTGACGATGACGGAGAAAAGATTTTAGTTGGTCAAATTGCAAAGGATAGACTTATTTCACATCCTGAGCTTACGGTGGCAAGCTTTAAGCGATTCATGGGTACTGATGTCAAAATACAACTTGCAGGAAGGGAATTCACAGCTCCCGAACTTTCAAGTTTTGTTATACGCCAACTTAAAGATGATGCGGAAGCATATCTTGGCGAAGAGGTTACAGAGGCAGTTATTTCTGTGCCTGCATACTTTGATGATAATGGAAGAAATGCTACAAAACTTGCAGGTGAACTGGCTGGCCTTACTGTTGAAAGAATCATCAATGAGCCATCCGCTGCAGCGTTGGCATATAGAGAAAACTATGATGAGGACGCCACATTTTTAGTTGTTGATCTTGGCGGCGGCACACTTGACGTGTCGGTTGTTGACGCCTTTGACAACATAATTGAAATTGTGGCGGTATCCGGTGATAACCACTTAGGCGGAGACGATTTTAATATTGCAATTGCAGACTATTTCTGCAAAGAAAATGGGCTTGTCGTTTCCGAACTTTCGGCTGAGACAAAGGCAATAATATTAAAGCAAGCAGAAATGTGCAAAATTGCACTTAACAGTTCAGAGCCTGTTTTAATGTACGCCAATATTGACGGTAAAGAGTGCTCAGTTACACTTACAAACAAAAAATTAGTTGAAGTGTCTGCATCGCTTTTTAGACGTATAGAAATTCCGATTGGAAGGGCTCTTAGGGATGCAAATCTCACGGTAAAAGACCTTGATTATGTTGTTTTGGTTGGTGGTTCTTCAAAAATGCACTCCGTACAAAAGTATATAGAGAGCCTTATTGGTGTTGAAATGAAAGCTGACATTGATCCGGATAGGGTTGTTGGAATTGGAGCGGGTGTTGTTTCCGGTATTAAGGCGCGAAATGAGGAAATAAAGGACACGATTCTTACGGATATTTGTCCTTTTACCTTGGGCACTAATATCATAAACAGAGCAAAAAATGAGGACCCTCTTTTCTCTCCGATTATTGAAAGAAATACAACTCTTCCGGCAAGTAAAATGGGTACATATTACACTGTTTCAGATAATCAGGATAAAATGGTGTTCAAAATATACCAAGGGGAAAACATGTATTGTAGGGATAACCTTTTCCTTGGTGAAATATCTATAGATGTTCCAAAGAAAAAGGCTGCGGAAGAGTGCTGTGAAGTTAGATTTTCTTATGATATAAACGGAATCCTTGAAGTGGATGTTAAATGTGTTTCAACAGGTGAAACCAAGAGTACGCTCATACTAAACAAGAACATTAAACTGACAGAAGAGGAAATTGCGGCAAAGAGAAAAACTCTTGATAATCTTAAAATTCTTCCAAGAGATGAGGAAGTTAACAAGGTTGTTTTAGCACGTGCAGAACGCTTGTTTGCTGAAGCTTTTGCGGAAACAAGAGATATAATAGGCAATAATATTAGTCGTTTTCTTGAAATCCTTGCAACACAGAACGACAGGAAAATTAGGTGTGCAAGAAAGGATTTTACTCGTTTACTTGATGTGATTGAAAACAGAGAGGATTCTTTTGACGTATTTATGCGGGAATTTGAGTTCAGAGATGATGATGAGGAAGATTACGAATGAATTATTGGGAAATACTTGGGATAGAAAGAACCAATGACAAAAAAACTATAAAAAGAGCTTATGCCAAGAAGTCTCGTGAAGTTCATCCTGAGGAACATCCCGAGGAATTTAAACGTCTGCATGAGGCTTATGAATATGCACTTGAATATGCAAATGAAATCGGCCTTCCGAATGTGGTTGTTTCTTCTGAGGAGAGTCATACTGAAAATATTGATTTGGAATCAACTGAGGAAGAAAATCTTTTTGATTCTTTGAGGAAAACTACAGAAGAAATTCCGGAAGTGACTGAAAAAGAGACCTCTTCAGAGGAAGAAAATCTCTTTGATTCTTTAAAGAAAACTACAGAAGAAATTCCAGAAATATCTGAAGAAGAGTCTTCAAAGGAGACTCATTTTGAAGATAAAGATTACATAGATTTTGAAAAGATTTTTGAGCAAGATGCAATTTCTTATTTTGAAGAGGTTAAATCGCTCACGAATAAATCGCTGGAAGAACTTGACAAGCTTTATAAAAACAAAGTTAAAAAGTTTGGGCCTTGGGATGAAGTTTGTAAGAGTGACTTTTTCTGCGAAGCCGGTCTTCATCCTTACTTTGTTGACAGTCTTACGCAGTTTACGAAAGAGCGAGAAGATCTTCCAAAAAATTTCTACAGAGCTGTTTGTAATATTTACAAATTTGAGGAACTTAAAACCAGAGAAAATAAGGGGAATTTAACCGGACTCTATGAACTTTTTGAAAGTAGAGGTCGATTGTATTTAACTAGCAATCCAGAAAAAAGTTGGAGTGCGGGAATATTTAGTGCAATTCCGGTTGTCATTATAGTTGCACTTAATATTGCAAGAACAAATGATGCAATTGAGTCGGCTATAATTGCTATATTTGCAGTTCTTTTTGTTTTAGGATTAATTGTATATATAGTTCGAAAGATTAAAAACCGCAAAACCGATGAGGACAGAGAACGTGATCGTAAAAATAAAGAGGAATCTTTGACGGAAATTTCTCCTACTTGGAAACTGAGTTTACATTTAAAAAGAAACCAGTACTACTCCAAAGGAGTACCACTGGTTGCAAATTTGGCTTTTTTATACTCAATTTTATGTTTCTTCCTTTACGATGACACAGCATCAATACTGATTTCACTTTTAGTTTTTTTTGGTTCTATTTTTGTGATTTTATTTACGTTAACGGTAAATATAATTATTTTTATAAGGTCAAAACGAAACAAAAATAAGCCTGTTAGTCTATCCAAGAAGAAATCATTTGTTGTAATTGCTCTGATAAATGTATTGTCTATCATTTTGGTTATATCTATGCTTTTCAGTATATTGCAATGATTAATGTTAACTAAAAATGAAGAGTAAAGAATTCGGAAAGGTTTTTTATTTCATAATCCGGTATAATGTGGGAATTGTTTGATTCTTGGTTTGGATTGAACCAAATTGTTTTTATTCCACAATTTATACCGCCTAAAATATCGGAAGTGAGGCTGTCACCTAAAATGACAGTCTCTTCTTTTTTTATATTAGCATCCAAAAAACAGTGATTAAAGAATTCTATGCTTGGTTTGGTGAGACCTATATCTTCGGAAATATAAATCTTTTTAAAATATTTTTCAATGTCACCGCTTTTTATTCTTGCGTGTTGAACAACAGATGTACCGTTTGAGACCATGTAAAGATTGTATTTTTGGTTTGATTTTTCTAAAAATTCTTCTGCACCTTCTACAAAATAATGTCCTATTGCAAGGTTGTTTTCATAGGCGAGTGCTGCTTTTTCCGGGGATTCGGTTATGTCGTATTCTTTAAATAAGTTTGCATATCTTTGAACTTTGACTTGGTCCCTTGTTATTACTCCTTTTTCAAGGAGTTTCCACTGCTCTTGATTAAGCACATGGTACCTTTCAAGAACTTCTTCGTTTGAAGGAAGACCGAAGCTTTCAAGAGTTTTTTTAACTGCAATTTTTTCAGCTTTTCTAAAATCGTATATTGTGTCGTCTAAATCTACTAATATGTTTTTGATCATCGTATCACCTGTGTGAAATTTTACACTATGGGGACGGTTCTCGTCAACTGGGGACGGTTCTCGACAACTGGGGACGGTTCTCGACAACTGGGGACGGTTCTCGACAACGGAGAACCGTCCCCGGCAGCGGAGAACCGTCCCCGACAGCGGAGAACCGTCCCCATTTACTTATATATGTAATTGTGGTAGAATAATATCTGTATTTTTGTAACTATTGGTGATTTTTTTGAATATAGGAAATGTGGAAATAAAAGGGTGTGCACTTTTGGCACCTATGGCCGGCGTGGCAGACAGGGCCATGAGGGAACTATGCCTTTCATACGGGGCCGCGGGTGTGGTTGGTGAAATGGTAAGCGCAAAGGGCTTTTCTATGGGTGACAGGAAAAGCGCTGAGCTGCTTACACTAACTGAGAATGAACACCCGGCGGCAATACAACTTTTCGGGGACAACCCCGAAATTTTGGCAAAGGCTGCACAAATGGCACTGTCATATCAGCCGGATTGGCTTGACATAAACATGGGCTGTCCTGCCCCTAAAATTGCAGGTAACGGTGGAGGATCAGCCCTCCTTAAAACACCACAGCTTGCAGAGGAAATTGCAAGGGCTGTGGTGAAAGCGGTTGACATTCCTGTTACGGTAAAAATTAGAACCGGTTGGGACGACAACTCCATAAACTGTGTTGAAATGGCCAAAAGATTGGAAGATGCGGGCGTTGCTGCCATAACAATTCATGGCAGAACCAAGGACCAAATGTATGCGCCTCCAATTAACTATGACGCCATAAGGTGTGTTAAGGAGGCGGTCAGCGTTCCCGTTATTGGAAACGGTGACATTGTTGATGGTCCAACTGCTTCTGCCATGCTTGAAAGAACAGGCTGCGACGCCGTAATGGTTGGCCGTGGAGCTCAAGGAAGACCTTGGGTCTTCCACCAAATAAACGCATACATGTCCGAAACAAGAATTCTGCCGGAACCTCCGGTTTCAGAGCGCATGCGTGTAATGATAAAACATGTGGAAAAAATATGTGAATATAAGGGCGACTATGTTGGAATGCGTGAAGCAAGAAAACATGCCGCTTGGTATATAAAGGGAATGAGGGGAGCCGCAGGATTTAGAAGAGACATAGGTCTCCTTTCAAGTATGGAGGAACTCCAAGTACTAGCTCTTAGAATAATTGAAGCATCAAAAAATGAGGAAGAATAAAAGAGGAAAAACAAACGAGGAAGAATAACATGAAACTTCTAGTCATTGACGGTAACAGCATAATTAACCGTGCATTTTATGGAATAAAAATGCTCACCACCAAAGAGGGCGTTTTTACAAATGGAATATATGGTTTTTTGAGCATTCTCATAAAACTCCGCGAAGAGTGTAATCCGGACAGTATTGCGGTTGCTTTTGATTTAAAAGATCCAACTTTCAGACATAAAATGTATTCTGAATACAAGGCGGGAAGAAAGGGTATGCCACCGGAGCTTGCATCGCAGATGCCAATTCTTAAAGAACTCCTTCCATACCTTGGTATTTCCATTATTGAAAAGCCGGGCTATGAGGCTGACGACATTTTAGGAACTCTTTCTGCCGCATGTGGAGAGGGCGATGAATGCTTCATTGCCACAGGCGATCGCGACTCATTCCAGCTTATCCGTGACAACGTAACAGTTCTTCTTGCTTCAACAAAAATGGGTAAGGCTCAAACTGTTCATTGCACTCCTGACTACATCAGGGAAACATATGGCGTAGAGCCTTCACAAATGATAGAAATAAAAGCCCTTCAGGGCGATTCATCTGATAATATTCCGGGAGTTGCCGGTGTTGGTGAAAAAACAGCATCAGACCTTATTGCAAGGTTTGGTAATATAGATTATATATATGAACATCTAGATGAACTTGATATTAAATCGGGCGTTCATGATAAGTTGGCAAAAGACAAGGATAATGCTTTTCTAAGCAGAACCCTTGGAACAATTTGTCTTGAAGTTCCAATAGATACAAATATAGAAACATATAGGGTTACAAGTGGAAATCCTGCCTCTGCCGCTTCGCTTCTTAGAAGCTTGGAAATGTTTGGCATGGTAGAGAAGTTGGGGCTTAAGGATGTGCCTGTTTCAGGAGTTGATATAAAAGACGAAAAGCCAAGGAAGAAACTATTGCTTAACGTGTGTAAAGACTTCTCTGAAGTTCTTCCAAAATTAAAGGAAGCTAAAAAGGCTGTGTTCACACTTAAGGCAAAGGGAACAGAAATTGAATCGCTCTGTTTTTCCATTGGTGGGGAACCCGTGCTTTTGGAGTCATCTGCAAACTTTGACGGTTTTCTTGAATTTTTAGGAGACAGATATATAAAAAAATATGTGGACGACAGCAAGGCTATTTTCTCTTTTGCAATGGCAAACGGAGTGTCTTTGGAAAGCGTTATGTTTGATGGAGCCCTTGTTGGTTATATTCTTAATCCATCCGCAAACGCGTATGATCCTATCCGTCTTCTTGAAGAATATGGAAAAGGAAAGATAAGCACTATAGACGTGGACACGGACAATGAACAAGTTAAGCAAACCGTAGCACTTGGTCTTATTTCGCCATATCTTCTTTCAGTTATTGACGAAAACAACCAGGCGGATCTTTTGGTCCTTGAAATTTGTCTTGCAGAAGTTTTGGCCAATATGGAACAAATTGGATTTCTTGTGGATGCAAAGGGTCTTGCTGAATATGGAGAGATAATTTCTCAAAAGGTTTCAGAACTTACACAGAAGATTTATGATGAAGCAGGTTTTGAATTTAATTTGAATTCCCCAAAGCAGCTTGGTGTTGCTCTCTTTGAAAAACTTGGAATTCCATGTAAGAAAAAGACTAAGAGCGGGTATTCTACAAGTGCTGATGTTCTTGAGGAACTTGCAGATGACTATCCAATTGTTTCAGATATTTTAGAGTATAGAATGGTTGCAAAACTCAAGTCCACATATTGCGATGGACTTTTAAAGGTTATTGCGGAGGATGGAAGAATTCATTCAACACTCAACCAAACAGAAACCAGAACCGGAAGGATTTCTTCCACAGAACCAAATCTTCAAAATATTCCTGTCAGAAAGCCTCTTGGCTCTGAGCTCAGAAAGTTCTTTGTTGCAAAAGAGGGGTATAGTCTTATTGATGCCGACTATTCTCAAATTGAACTCAGAGTTTTGGCCCATATGGCAGATGATAAAAATATGATTGATGCATTTAAGTCCGGAGAAGATGTTCACAGAATTACTGCAGCACAAGTATTTGGGGTGTCCCCAAATGAAGTTACCCCTACGATGAGGAGTAATGCAAAGGCTGTAAACTTCGGTATTGTTTATGGTATTGGAGCATTCTCTTTGGCAAAGGATATAGGTGTATCAAGAGCTGAAGCCGATGCATATATTAAAGGGTATTTAAGTAACTTTAGCGGGGTTGATTCATACATGAAGAATGTTGTTGCCAACGCTCACGAAGACGGCTATGTTAAGACCCTTTATGAAAGAAGAAGATATTTGCCGGAACTTTCCTCTTCTAATGGAATGCTCCGCGCGTTTGGAGAGCGTGTTGCAAGAAATATGCCTATTCAGGGAACTGCTGCCGATATTATTAAAATTGCAATGGTTAAGGTTTATAACAGACTTAAACTTGAAAACTTAGATGCAAGACTCATAATGCAGGTACACGACGAACTGATTGTAGAGGCAAAGGATGATATTGCAGAGCAAGTTTGTAAGATTGTAAAAGAGGAAATGGAGAATGCCTGCGCATTAAAAGTTAAACTTGTTTCCGATGCACATATCGGCAAGACTTGGTATGAGGCAAAGGGCTGATATGGATAACGTAAAAATAGTAAGTATGAATTCTTTCCAAATTGAATCTGTCTATGAACTTGAAAGGGAATGTTTTGTACATCCTTGGTCAAAGGATTCACTGGAGGAATATTTGAATAACCCATCTGCATATTTCTATACAGCGGTTTTAGGGAACAAAGTTGTGGGGTACATTGGAACTTATATTGTTGCAGATGAATCCTATATTACCAATATTGCTGTAACTGAAAGTGTACGAAAAAAGGGAATAGGAAAGGCTTTGGTTTTGAAAGCACTTGAAAATTCAAAGAATAATGGAGCGTCATTTTTGTCTCTTGAGGTTAGGCTCTCCAATACACCGGCTGTAACCCTTTATAAAAACTGTGGCTTTGAATCTGACGGTATAAGACCAAAGTTTTATAGGGATCCGGAAGAGGATGCCCTAATAATGACAAAAAGATTTAATTAGATATAAAAAGATTTGGAAATAATTGAAAAGGTTTTATAGAAAGCGGGAAATTAATTTGAAAATTCTTGCAATTGAGAGTTCATGTGATGAAACAGCAACTGCTATAGTTGAAGACGGAAGAAAAGTTTTATCATCCGTTATCGCATCACAGGTTGATGAACATAAATTATATGGTGGAGTTGTTCCTGAAATTGCATCTCGTAGACATACGGAGGCAATTTCAAAAATTACAGAGCAGGCTCTGGAGGATGCGGGGCTTTCAATGAATGATATTGATGCCATAGCGGTTACTGCGGCGCCCGGACTTATTGGAGCGCTTCTTGTTGGTGTGAATTTTGCCAAGGGACTAAGTTTGAAATATAACAAGCCTCTTGTACCGGTTCATCATTTGCGCTCTCATATTGCAGCCAACTATATTGCAAACAGTTCGCTAAAGCCTCCATTTTTAGCGCTTGTAGTGTCCGGCGGACACACGCATATAATAGAGGTTAAAAGCTATACTGACTACTGTGTTGTTGGCCGCACTCGTGATGACGCTGCAGGTGAAGCAATGGATAAATCTGCAAGAACTTTAGGCCTACCATATCCCGGGGGACTAAATCTTGACCGTGAGGCAAAGGATGGAAATCCCGAGGCCTATAAAATGCCTCATCCGAGGGTTGAGGGTGCTCCATACGACTTCAGTTTTTCCGGGCTTAAAACCTTTGTAATAAACACTGTTCATAATGCAGAACAAAAAGGCGAAGAAATAAGTGTAAAGGACATGGGGGCTTCGGTTATTTCAGCCGTATGTGATTGTCTTGTTGATAACACAGAACGCGCCGCCTTGGACCTTGGATATGACAAAATTGTACTTGCAGGCGGAGTGTCTGCCAACTCAGTATTAAGGAATAGATTTAAAGAGACTTGTGAAAAGCATGGCTGGGAACTGTTTATGCCACCGCTTAATCTTTGCGGTGACAACGCAGCCATGGTAGGCGCACAAGGCTACTATGAATTCTTGTCCGGTAAGGTGGCAGACCTCACCCTAAATGCAATGGCAACTATGCCAATAGATAAATCTTTCTAATCCGGAGGATGGTATTTCATGGAAAAAATTCTTGTAACCGGCGGCGCTGGATTTATTGGAAGCAATTTTATATATTACATGCTAAAAAATCATGATGACGTAGAGATTGTCTGTTTGGACAATTTGACATACGCCGGAAACCTTGCAACACTTGAACCACTCATAGTTGAAAACAACCCTCGCTTTAAGTTTATTAAGGGAGATATTACGGACAGATCAATGGTATACAGACTATTTGATCAAGAGCAATTTGATATTGTTGTCAATTTTGCTGCCGAGTCACATGTTGATCGTTCAATAGATACTCCTGAAGTGTTTTTAAAGACAAATATTTTAGGTACATCTATATTGCTTGATGCGTTTAATAAATTCGGTATTTCAAGGTTCCATCAAGTGTCAACAGATGAGGTTTATGGTGATCTTCCTCTTGACAGACCTGATTTATTCTTTACAGAAGAAACGCCTATTCACACAAGCAGTCCTTATTCCTCTAGTAAGGCATCAGCTGACTTGCTTGTAATGGCATACAACAGAACCTATGGTACACCTACAACTATTTCCCGTTGTTCAAACAACTACGGTCCTTATCATTTCCCGGAGAAACTTATTCCTCTTATGATTGCAAATGCAATGGATGATAAAAATGTTCCGGTATACGGAACAGGTGAAAATGTTCGTGACTGGCTATATGTTGAAGATCATTGCCGAGCAATAGATATGATTATTCACCACGGTACAATAGGTGAAATATATAACATAGGCGGTCATAACGAAAGAACTAATTTAGAAGTTGTCAAACGTGTTCTTAAAACACTTGGAAAAAGTGAAGATTTAATAGAATTCGTGACAGATAGACCGGGTCATGACAGACGTTATGCAATTGATGCAACAAAAATAGAGAAAGAACTCGGATGGAAACCGCTTGTCAATTTTGATGATGGAATTGAAATGACTGTTAATTGGTTCCTTGAAAATCAAAAGTGGTGGAAAAATATTATTAGTGGAGAATACAGGAATAATTATAAGCGTATTATTGGTTATCCGGATTAATTGGTGAATTTATGGAAAACGATTTATTGCAAAAAGAACTCAAAAGACGAGAAGAAGAGAAAATCCGAAAGCAAAATAAGAAAAATGAACCGAAATTTCGGGATAAAAATCACCCTGTTTTAGAGTTCTTTCTTAAAATAGCTAAAAAGTATGTGTCTTCTGATAAATTCCAAAATAAATATTTTACACCTTTTAAGGTGACAGAAATAGGGGACGGAGCATATATGATATCCGAAACCTATATTTCTAATGCATACTTATTTGTCGGAACGCATGAATCGCTCCTTATTGATACCGGATACGGGCTTTCCGGGCTTCGTAATGTTGTTTCTAAAATAACAGATAAACCATTAACTGTAGTTCTAACACACGCACATCCATTTGTTTCAGGTGGTGCCGGTGAGTTTGAGAAAGTATATGTTCATAAGAATGATTTAAAAAATGCAAAACATATAAGTAATTTTAACATTAATAAGTACATATACATGATATTACCATTTAAGTCTTTGTTTCATCTTGAAGATGAAGGATATGTTAAAGAGGGAACTGAATTTGTGGCTCTTAATAAGAAGAAAACTAAGTTTGATATTGGTGGAAGAACCATAAGGATAATTCACAGTCCTTCACATACCTCGGGCAGTTGTTGTTTTAAGGACTCAAAAACGGGAATTGTAGTTACAGGGCACGTGACTTCTCCTCTTTCTTTGATGATTTTTCCTTCTGCTTCAACAATGTCAGAATATTCTTCTGTAATTGCAAAACTTCAAAATGAAATAGGAGAGGGAGAAAACTATTCTGCGTATGGTTTAAAGCCTCTTCAAAGTACTCGAACTGCAGATCTTAAAGAACTGATTGATGATGCTGTTGTTTTAGGGAATAGTGCCTCGCTTTCAAGGCTTATTCGTGTAAAATTCTCAGATGATAAACATAGAATTTTAGTATATTTTCCTTCAAAAGTTATTCGCAGAGAATTTAAAGAACGAGTAAAAACAATGAAACTGTATAAATAGTTTTTTAGTGGATTGGCAATTCAATATATGTCCTAAATGTTAACAAAACTCGACATTTTTAAGACGTTAATAAATAGAAAGCTGTTTTAGAAATCTTCTGATAGTATCTAAAACAGCTAATTTTTTTGCTTCTAAAAAGGTTGTAGCAACGTTGTTCTATGTGAATTTATGTGCAATTTGCACATCTGCAGTCCACAATGCACGTGTAAATCATACAATTTAACAAATTTAAATTTTTTGTGTATTTGTTAATAATTTATTCATAATTCTATTATAATATAATACGCGTATTTAAGAACATTCATTTTAGGAGGAGAAGCCATGAAAAAACATTTCAAGAAGATCTTGGCAGTTGTGCTTGTACTTGCAATAGCAATTAGTACATTTGCAATCAGTACAACAGCCCAGTCAACTATCTCTAGAGTTGTCAGTGATGTTGACGCAGTTGTAGATCTCATGAAAATTCAAAACAATGGTTATGATGAAATTAAAAATGTCATTGGTGACAAAGATGAGTTAAATGCAGAGGATGTATCTAACTTACTTGGCGGAGTGGAACTTGGAGATGTAATTGACTCTCTTAAAGATCTCTCAAATGCCGGTATTGATGCAGAAGACATAACAACTGCAATAACAGATGCTACTGCCGGTGGAGAAAAAGTTTCTCCTTCAGAGTTTGTTGATCTTATTTCTGCAAGTTCGGAAAATGCCGGAGCAATTGACAAGGATCTCCTTGTAAAAGTTATCAGTTCAATTGCTGGTTCAGATGTTAAAAATCCGGAGGTGCTTAGCTCTATTGCCGAAACAATTGCTAAAAGTCTAGACCTTGTCGGAACAACTGACTTTGGCTCAATTGTAGATGTAATTGTTACCGGTGTTATGAATGTTGTTGAAATTTCTAAAAATGAAGAAACTTCTAATATTCCTACATCAACAACAGATGTTCCTTCAAATAAGGATGGCTGGGTTGGTGCTTGGAGTACATCAATGGTTAAAGCTGCTGTTTCTCTTTCAGGTAATGATATTTTAATCGGTGGCCAGAAACTGACAGCTAGAAACAGAGTTACTTCTACACTTAGCGGTGACACAATTCGCCTTACACTTTCCAATGCTTATGGAACAACACCTCTCACTATTGGTGAAATTACAGTTGCTATCGGAAATAAGAGCGTTGCTCGTGCTGTAGATCTTAGCACAATGGTTAAGGCAACAGTAGGCGGAAAGACAAGTGTTACTATTCCGGCTGGACAGACAGTTCAGACAGATCCAATTAAACTTTCGGTTAAGGCTCTTGAGGACATTGTGGTTTCAATGTATTTCCCAAGTGTTTCAAAGTTTACAACAGTTGGTCTTATTGGTGGACATTGTTATGCATCTCTTGGTAACAATACAGAGGCATATTCAACTCCTGCTTCAATAGATTTAGCCCTTGAGAATCTTTCAGTTGGAGCTTATGAGGTTATTCCTGTACTTTCAAATATTGATGTATATACCGAGGATCCGGATGCATGTTCAGCTGTATTCTTCGGCGACTCAACTCTTACAAACACAATTCCAACACTTTTGGCAAAGAAACTTCAAGCTGCAGGAATTACAAATGTTGGTGTTCTTCAGCAGGCTATTAAGGGCAATGAATTGCTTAGAGACGGACAGGGTCTTATTGGAAACATCATGGGTAAGAGTGGCCTTTCTAGATTCTATGCAGATGCAGTAAATCAACCGGGCGTTAAATATGTATTTATTAAGATTGGTGCAAACGACATTCTTCATCCAAACTGCAAATCAAAAGCAGATCTTTATCCGGATGGAGTAGACATTCTTGGTATAATCAACGGATATAAAACATTAATAAATGAAGCTCATAAGGCAGGCAAGACAGTAATCCTTGTTGAAAGAAGTGCATTCAAGGGTTATACAAGAAATCTTACAGGTGAAGATGACCTTGTTTGGTCACCGGAAATGGAAGAACAATTCCAAACTATTAATAGATGGATTGAAAGTGCTGATTGTAATGCAGATTACACACTTAATATAGATGCACTTAGGGATCCTCAAGATAATGCAGCACTTCGTCCTGAATATACGCTTGACGGTGCTCACTTTACTCCGGCCGGTTGCCAGGCGTTCGTAGATCTTATTCCACTTGAAATCTTTGGTGGCGAGTCAGTGCCAAGTATTGGCGAAGATGTAGATGACATTGAAGATAATATTAAAGACATTGTAGATAATGTTAAGGATAATGTAACAGACGAAAAAGATTATGGCGACGGAACAATTAAACTTCCGGATGCTTCCGGTATTCTTGGTGGAATAGATATTGACGCTCTTATTAAGGCAATTGAAATTAATAAGGGTATAGATATTTCAGATAACTGTATTGATGCTCTTATCAGTATTGGCACAGGAAACATTACACTTCCAAGTGGTGCAATCATTGGTAATGTTGACAAGGATCTCCTTGCAAAAATTCTTGCCGGTGCCGGTGTAGCAGTTGGAACAACTGGTACTCTTGCAGCAATAATTGACCTTGTAAACGGAACTGTTATTGTTCCTGACCTTGTACCGGACACAGCAATTATTCTTGGTATTCTCTTAATGCCTGGAACAATTAAGCAAAAGATTTCATGGATTGTAGACTACATCCATTTGAAGACAGACATTGGTGGCGGCATTATTGTTCATCCTGATGACATTGATGGAATCTTCGGTGGCCTTGATGCAGATGCCATTATAAAAGCTATTGTTAAGGGTGGCATTACAGCTGATAAAGCCATAATTGGTGGTATCATTGACCTTATTAAGGGTACAATTGAAATTCCTGGTGCCGGTGTGGTTGGTAAGATAGATCTTGATGTCCTTAAGGGAATTCTTAAGGGTCTTGGAATTATCGGTGATATTAACGGAGATTCAATTAAGATAGTAATTGACCTTATTAAGGGAGTAATTAAACTTCCGGATGGCTCAATTATCGGTAAACTTCCGGGCTGTGGAATTATCATTGACAGGATTGATGGAATTTCTGATATAGATTGGGATAAGATCCTTGAATTCATTACAGGAGATATTACTCTTCCTGACTGTGATATAAACTGCGGTAAGATTGACCTTGATATTCTCATAGATATTCTTAAGGGAATCCTTGGCGGTTCAATTAACATTCCTGGAATGGATATTGGAGATATTGACCTTGGAAATATCAAAGTAATTATTGACCTTATTACCGGTTCAATTAAGCTCCCTGACGGAACAATCATAGGAAAGATAGATATTGACCTTATTAAGGGTATTCTTGAAGGTCTTGGTTGTGATATCAATCTTCCTTCAATTGATGTTATCATTGATCTTATAAATGGAATTATTAAACTTCCTGACGGATCAATTATTGGTAAACTTCCAAATATTGACGGAGGAAACGGATGCCCAATTATTGATATAATTGAGGATATCTTTGACTGGATTACAGGTGATACAGATCCGGAAAATACAATTCCTGGTGCAAAAGATCCTGCAACTGACAAGCCAATTACTGTAGATCCATCTGTAGATCCAATAATTGATGAGGTTCTTGAAGACGTAGATATAATTGAAGATACAATTATTTCTGATGACACTCCTCTTGGTGATATGACTCCAACAGGACCTATGGATCCAACACAAATTGATGACTTTGAAATTGCAAATACATCAGATGCCGGTATTGCTATGATAGTTTCTCTTTCAACACTTTCAGCTGCTGCATTTGTTGTTTTAGGCAAGAAAAAGTTTGAAGACTGATTTTTGAGGTTTAAGTAAAAATGGGCTCGGGAAATTTTCCCGGGCCCATTTAATTTATTTAGAATAGTATGTATATAAGAGCAAGAATTAATGCTGTATCTGATTTTTCATTTATCAAAAGAATCAAAAGTGCAATTAAAAGGGCTTGCTCACTTATTTCATCACCCTGTTCTTTTGAAAAACTCATAGGTTTTGAACACCCTTTTTGGGAGTGAACTAACTGAGGCTTAAATGTCTCTTTTGGCTCCTCTTGAATTTCTTCTCTTGTTTTTGTGTTTAAATCGTCTTTTGTGTTAGATTCGGCAACCAGTTTTGACTGCCGTTGCATTTCAAGAACACGCTTTATTGCATCCTCTTGCATACTTTGAAAGTTCCCAAATGAGTATGTCTTAGCCAAACTCCTTCACCTCAAAATATCCCACAGTCTTTTAGAAGGGGAAGTACATCAAACAGATGCATGATTTTCATTGCTTCATCAGCTTTCTGTTGTCTTTTTTCGGATAGTAAAGGCTTTAATGACGATATGAAATTTGCTCTGTCGTCATTTTGATCCACCTGATTTAGAGTACTTATTATTTTAGCAATACGTCCCATAATTTTCGGATCTATACCAAACTCCGGCGTATTTTTATTCTGCGATTCATTTGAGTCAGAGCCAAAAATATCATTTGCAAGGCCTTTCAGTCTTCCGATATCATCTTCGGATAGGTTTTCAATGATGTTTGAAATGTCATCCATTCTTATTGCCACCTAGTTTTTGCAGCAGTTCCTTTGCCTCTTTAGATTCAAGGATTTTTTTCATTTTTTCCTTGTTGCTTAGTACATTCATAAGTTCGTTTATCTCTTCCGGAGTAAGGTTCATGTTGTCTTTTCCATTGTTATTTTGATTGTTGTTTTTCATTGATTTTACCCCTTTCGTTATATATAATATTTTTATTGTTTCAAAATTATTCATCATATACGCGCCCGTAGCTCAGTTGGATAGAGCGTTAGACTCCGACTCTAAAGGCCACCGGTTCAACTCCGGTCGGGCGTGCCAAAAGAAAAAGCCATTTAGGAAATGACCTAAATGGCTTTTGTTATTATTATTTAGTCATCAAACTTGTGTATAAAAAGTCCTGAAAGCAGTTTTGGTTCAAACCAAGTTGATTTTGGGGGCATAAGAGCTCCGGCATCCGCAATGTTTATGAGTTCATCAAGAGATGTTGGAAACATTGAAAAGGCAAGAACCATGTCACTTGTAGCTCTTTTTTCAAGCTCTTTTAGACCACGAATTCCACCGACAAAATCTATTCTTTTGTCTGTTCTAGGATCATCTATTCCAAGAATAGGAGAAATGAGGTTGTTTTGAAGAATGGATACATCAAGGGAAAGGACAGGGTCCGTTTCATCAAATGTGCCGTTCTTTGCAGTGAGTTTGTACCAACTTCCATCAAGGAACATACCAAATGTGTGCCTTTCTTCAGGTGCGTATGGATTTAATTGTAGAACGGATTCGATTTGGAATTTCTCACTTATTGCTTTTATGAAGTCTTCTTTTGAAAGTCCGTTTAAGTCCTTAATTACACGATTGTAGTCCATAATACGAAGCTCGTCTTTAGGGAAAGCAACCGCAAGGAAGAAATTGAATTCTTCTTTGCCTGTATAGTTTGGATTTTCGTCACGTCTTTTAAGACCTACTTTTGCTGCAGATGCACATCTGTGGTGACCGTCTGCAATGTAAAGAGCCGGAACATCATTGAATAGCTCTTCAAGTTTTTTATTGATATAAGATTCGTTTATAACCCAAATTTTATTTAAGACTTCACCTTCTGATTTGAAGTTGTAGATTGGAAGATGAGTAGCTTTGAAGTCTTCAATTATTTTAGAAATTTCCTCTCCGCCTTTGTATGTAAGGAAGATAGGACCTGTGTTTGCATTGCATTCGTCTATATGTCTAATTCTGTCGGCTTCTTTGTCAGAACGAGTCAGTTCATGTTTTTTTATGATGCCATTTACATAGTCGTCAATGGACGCACACCCTACAATACCTGTTTGAGAATTTCCGTTCATTGTCTGCATATAAATATAGAAGCATGGGGATTTATCCTGCTTGCAGATTTGATCAGTCACAAGACTTTTTAAATTCTTGGCAGCTGTTTTATATACCTCATCACTGTAAATATCTGTGCCGACCGGTAGGTCGATTTCTGCCTTATCTATATGAAGGAATGAATATGGATTATTTGAAGCCTTTTCTCTTGCTTCCTCCGAATTCATTACATCGTATGGAAGAGCAGCTACCTTTTCCGCGTATGCAGGCATAGGTCTTACAGCTTTAAATGGTTTGAAAATTGACATATATATCATTCCTTGTTATAAATCAAATTCATCTTTCTTAAAACCGGTGAAAATGTCCGGCTTTCTTCTGGGAATACGCTTTAACGGGTCATATTTGAAGGACTTGCAAAACGAGTCGGTTTTCATAAACCCTTTTTTTACACAGAGAACCATTTCTCCGTCCGGAGAAACTCTGCCATGCTTACAGTAAGAGCAAGACGGTGAAATGTTTTCATTGAGAATTTTACTCATTTTGACACCCCCAAAAGTCCTTAAAATTTTAACATATTTCACGATTTATATCAAGGTCAAATATAAGTAGCACAGTCGTTAAAAGCATTGAAAATATGATGGTTCCGGAGGCTCCGAGTTGTGCCGTGACCGGTGCTCCTAGGTTACTAAAAACTGAAATTTCAAATGGCACAAGGAGGAGTATGGTTCGGCATGTTAAGAAGGAGATGCCGGCAGCGCATACTCTGACAATTAGGAATTTTTTATAGTCTAAACCTATGTATTTTAAGTCAGATAGGACTTGTGCGTGGACACAAAGTCCGCCAAATGATAAAAGCGCTGCTGCAAGGGGGACGGTTGTCAATGACGAACCGGATATTGATAATTCATTGCATCCGTTTGTTACTTCAAATACGGAAAGAGCAAGTCTTATTTTATCTGTGTTATAAAAACTGGTTACAAGCGATATAAACACGGAGAAGATTATTATATATGCACAGATTAAGAAAATTCCCTCAACACTTTTTGAAACTGATGTTGTTAATGCATCTGTTAAACTTACGTTTTTTATAACTTGATTTGATTCGCTTGATATTTTATATTTTCTTAGGACCAAAAGGCCTATTATCAGCGTTGTTATCAATTGTGACAAAAATAGCACTACACCAATTTTTATGCTGTGAAAAAAACCTACTCCTATTGTACTTATGAGAAATGCAGGTCCGGAACCAAAGCAAAATAGACTCAATATTTGTGCATCCTTTATGTCAATTTTTTTGTTTTCAAGGAGAGTTGCAACAGTTTTAATTCCAACAGGATATCCACCAATAATCCCTAAAATTATTGCGGAAAATGAGGCGCTTTTTTTACTTCCTTTTAAATAAATGCTAATGAAATTTGAAAGGACCATAAATGGAAAAAGGGACGGAAATATTGTGTCTGCACAAAGGTGGCTTGTCTTAACTACCGTGTCAGACACGCATTCCGTCCTAACAATTAAAAGGACAGCTAAAAAAAGCGCCAGTATCAAGGGAGCAATCTTTTTAAAACTCATATTATTTTTCTCCAAACTCAATGCGGAGAATATCTCCGTTTATATATATTTCTCCATTGGCATATGATGTTGCGCAAAGATTGCTCCCACTAACTGATAAGATGCATTCATCTGATGCAAGTGTAATGCAATCTTCGTTGAATTTATTTATTTCTGTGCATCCGGAGAGATATATTTGTTTTTCATTTTCCATTTCAAGATAAAACATGCTACCACCCTAGAATAAAATATGTCTAAAAAAAATATATTATTCGTAGGTGGTAGCAATGAGATTTATTAACGTATTTAGGCTTTTTAGAGGGTATGTGTGTGTTCGGGCTGAGGGTGGATTTCCGGATAAATTTTTAAATGATTTAAAAAAACATAACATAAATGTTTTTGATATACAAAGATATGAATCGCACATGATTATTTCTGTTTTTGCTGAGGATTATAGGTTAATTCATGATTTTAGGAAGAACTCAAGTATGAAGCTTAGAATAGTGGAAAAACATGGTCTTCCGTTTCAAATATTTAAGCGAAGAAACAGATTCGGCTTAATAATAGGCTTTATTATTGGAATTATTCTTCTTTATTATTTTTCCGGTTCAGTTTTAACAATTTCAGTGGAAGGTGTGAATAACCTTTATAAAAACAAAGTTCTTGAGGCTTTTCAAAAAAATGGAGTGTACATTGGTGCCAGAACAGATGAAATAGATGCGCAAACTGTGTGTGAAAATGTTTTAGGAGAGCTTACTGAATTCTCTTGGATTTCTTTTTCAAGAAGTGGGACAAACGGTGTTATAAAGGTTAAAGAGGCTGTACCCATACCGGAAGTAAATTCATTTAAAGAGCCTTGCAATGTTATTGCAAAATGTGATGGACAAATAGTCAAAATGGAACCCTTTTCAGGTAGAGCTGAGGTTAAAGTTGGCTCAGCGGTGGTAAAAGGTGATCTTCTCATTTCCGGAGTAGTGGATTTGAGTAGTGGTATGACAATGTTTGATGCTGCGGATGGAAATGTGCTGGCAAAGACGGAACGAGAAATATCCTCTTCCGTTGAATCCGGCAGCAATCTTTCCAAAAGAACGGAAATAATACCAAGGTACAGGTTAAATTTTCTTGGAAAGAAATTTGGATTAACAGGGAAAAATAATGGATTTCAAAAATATGTTGAGTTTGAAGAAATCCTTGTCCCGGTTGGCATAGAAACGTCATTTATATTCAAGACTGAAAAGATCAATTTACCACGGGAAAAACTTTATTTGATTTGTCTTGATAAACTTTTTAATAAACAGTTGGCTGAAGTGAATAATGAGAATATTAAATCAGTGAAAATAAAAGATGTTTTTACAGAAGATAAGACTGAAATAATTGCTAAGTTTACGTTGATTGAGGATATATGTGAATATAAGTACATTGAATTTGTTGATGAAAGTTAAATAGCATACAAGAAAAATATGTGAAATTTATCTAAAATGTCAATTAATTTTTTATGAATAATGGATTATAATAATTGCGTATTATTTGTGGGAAGTGTTAAAGCGTGGCAGAAAAACTCATTACATTTGACAATATTGAATGTTTAGCCGGACTTTTTGGAAGCCTGGATGAGAACATAAAAATACTTGAGGATGAGTATTCTGTGCACGTAATTGCAAGAGGGGATACCCTAAAAGTTACTGGTGAAGAAGAGGATATTGAGAATTGTAGTAAGGCAATTGACGGTCTTATGGTTTTCCTTAAAAGAGGAGAACCGCTAAGTGAGCAAAATATAAGGTATGTAATCAGTACGGTGAAGGATGGATCGCATACACAGATAGAAAAACTCATGTCTGATTGTATTTGTATTACGGCTTCCGGCAAGCCTATTAAACCAAAGACTTTTGGACAGAAGCGTTATGTGGATGCAATTCGTGACAACACTGTCATTTTTGGAATAGGCCCTGCCGGTACCGGTAAGACATACCTTGCGGTTGCCATGGCGGTTAAGGCTTTTAAGGCAAAGGAAGTAAATAGAATTATTCTTACAAGGCCGGCGGTTGAAGCGGGTGAAAGTCTTGGTTTCTTGCCGGGAGATCTCCAACAAAAGGTTGATCCATATCTAAGACCACTTTATGATGCCCTCTTTGATATGCTTGGTCCTGATAGCTTCCAAAGGCAAATGGAACGTGGAACTATAGAGGTTGCACCACTTGCATATATGCGTGGTAGAACTCTTGATGATAGCTTCATTATTTTAGATGAGGCGCAGAATACGACTTCGGAACAAATGAAAATGTTCCTAACCCGTCTTGGCGCAAACTCTAAGGCGGTTGTAACCGGAGATATTACACAGATTGATCTTCCGGGTGGAAAGAAATCCGGACTTCGGGAAGTAACTAAAATTTTGAAGAATATTGAGGGAATTAAGACTATTCGCTTTGATGAAAAAGATGTGGTAAGACACCACCTTGTACAGGAAATTGTCAAAGCTTATGAAAAATATGCGGAAAAGAATAACAATAATAAATAAAGCGAAGGAAGGGTATAAATGGCAAATAAAATTAAAGTTGTAATTACAAATGACCAAAACGCCGTTAAAATACCAAAGGGAATAAGAATGCTCATTCGTCGTTGCTGTACGGCTGTTCTTACAATGGAAGAGTTTAAGGGCAATGCAGAAGTTTCTGTAAAACTAGTAGACAACGAGCAAATTCGTGAAATGAATAAGACATACAGGAACATAGACAAAGAGACTGACGTTCTTTCTTTTCCTTTAGGTGTAGATGGTGTTTATGACATTAATCTTGACACCGGAGAGGCTCAACTGGGAGACATTGTTCTTTCTGTTGAAAAGGCAATAGAGCAGGCAGAACGTTATGGTCACAGTCTTCAGCGTGAGGTGGGTTATCTTACCGTTCATTCAATGCTTCACCTTCTTGGTTATGACCATGAGAATGGTGGCCTTGAACTTTTACATATGAGGGAAAAAGAAGAGCATGCTCTTACGGAACTTGGTCTTAAAAGAGACGGAAGTTACTACATGGAATAATCGGAGATAATATGGAAAGCAGAACTGCATTTATTGCAATTGTGGGCTGTCCAAACGTTGGAAAGTCCTCACTACTTAACAAAATGATAGGACAAAAGGTTGCAATTGTTTCCAACAAGCCACAGACAACTCGCACCAAGATTATGGGTGTTTTAACAATGGACGAAACACAGCTTGTTTTCACAGACACACCCGGTTATCATAGGCCTAAAAACAAGCTTGGTGAGAAGATGGTCAAAGCAGTCACAGACAGTGTGGCAGGTGTAGATGCGTGTCTTTTTGTTGTTGAACCGGAAGGTGAACTTCGTCCGGCAGAAGAGGAACTTATTCATAAATTTAAAAAGGAAAAACTCCCGGTAATTCTAGCAATAAATAAAATTGACACCATTGAAAACAAAGAAGATTTAGCACTTAGAATTGCAGAACTTTCAAGACTTTACGACTTTACTGCAATTGTACCCGTCAGTGCAGTTAAGGGAATAGGTATTGACGAACTTCTTTTGGAACTCACAAATCTTTCACAACCATCAATTCACTTTTTCCCGGACGATGCACTTACGGACCAACCTGAACGTGTAATTGCCGGGGAAATAATCCGAGAGAAAATGCTTAGGCTTATGGAAAAAGAAGTTCCGCATGGAGTTGCAGTCAGCATTGAAAAAATGCATGAACGTGACGATGACTCTGGCATTGTTGACATAGACGCAGTTATCTACTGTGAAAAGGAAAGCCACAAGGGTATAATCATTGGCAAAAAAGGGTCTATGCTTAAAAAGGTTTCAACGTATGCAAGACAGGATATGGAGAAATTCTTTGACTGCCACATTAACCTTCAATGCTGGGTAAAAGTCAAAGAAGGCTGGCGTGACCGTGAAGGTCTTATTCATAACTTTGGACTGGATTAATTAAACTGGGGACGGTTCTCTGCAACCGGGGACGGTTCTCCGCAGCCGGGGACGGTTCTCCGCAACTGGGGACGGTTCTCTGCAACCAGGGACGGTTCTCCGCAACCGGGGACGGTTCTCCACAACCGGGGACGGTTCTCCGCAACCGGGGACGGTTCTCCGCAGCCGGGGACGGTTCTCTGCAACCGGGGACGGTTCTCCGCAACCGGGGACGGTTCTCCGCAACTGGGGACGGTTCTCTGAATATAAAAATTGGTAAAAACTCACCTACTTTAACTTCTTAGATAGGTGAGTTTAATTTTATAAAATGTGTCATTTAAAGACTGTTTTTATTATATTCCTTGTTAGATTTTATCTTGGAATATTGCTTAGCCAATTATTTTACATAGATGTATGCTACCTTCCATTTGCTAACTTATATCCGTATTCGGACTTTAGAATTATTTGAATTCTAAATACGTGAAAACGCACCTACTTAAATTAATAAAGTAGGTGCGTTTAATTTGTAAAAATGTATATTAGAGAAACGTCCCCGACAACGGAGAACCGTCCCCGGTTTACAAAGACTTATAAAAATCTAAGGTTTTGAAATGCTTTCCCGTTTGCTCTAGTGTGAAATTTTCCGTTATTGCTGATAGTTCGTTTTGAGCTGTTTCGGTAAGCTCGAAATCGAAGATTTTCTTCGGCTCGCTGAAAACAATATGACGCATGGCGGTAACTGTCGAAAATGACAGTGGTACGCCGGGGCGACCGTTGTTGCAGTTTTGACAAAGGATGTTGCCGTGCTGGATGGAGAAGAAAAAGACGTCAGACTTAAATTCTCCACATGAGTCACAGGCAACAAGGTTTGGCATAAAACCGGAAATGGACATAGCACGAAGTTCGGCCACAGACTTTATGAGTCTACGGTCTTTTTTTCCTTTTGAAAGAAGATAAATAGAATTAAGTGTAAGGCGCAGAAGTTCATCCGCGTCATCCATTTCCGGAGCAAGTTCTCCGGCAAGTTCCGCAAGGTAAAGTGCAATAGAAAGACTATATATGTCTGAACGAAGTTCAAAGAACACGTTCTTTGCATTTGCTGAGTCCACCGTGTATGCATCGCGGCCTCGGAAAAATGTGAAGTCTGAGTAACAAAGAAGTTGAGTTCCTGAAAGAAGTTTACTCTTCATGCTCTTTGCACCGTGAACGAATGCTTTAATAACACCGTATTTGGATGTTAGAACAGTTATAAGTCTGTCTGATTCGCCGACATTCTGTTCTCTAATAACAAGACCATCCGTCTCTATATGCATTTCGTTCACCTCGCTTGTTAGAATAGTATAATTATACTTATAATGTGTTGAATTAACAACGTCTAAATGTTAGAATTGTTTGAAATTAGTTTAGAGGTAGAACAATGAAAGAGTTAAACAGACATCTTAAAGCATTGGATTTTGACAAAATCCTTGAACGCCTTGAGGGATTTGTCTCTTGTGCGGATACAAAAGAGCTTGTGTGGGAAGTTAGACCGGAAACGGAACTTGCTGATGCCGAGATATTACTTAATCAAACTTCAGACGCACACGCACTTCTTGCAAAATTTGGCGGTCCATCATTTGGTGGACTTAAAAATGTAAATAATCTGCTCCATGTCGCAAATGGAGGCGGAACTCTTTCAATGCGTGATTTATTGGATGTTGCCTCTACCCTCCGAGCACTTAGAAATCTTTCTGACTGGTATTCACAGTGCTCCGGAATGGATACATCGCTCGTCGGCTATTTTAATGTTCTGACTTATGACAAATACCTTGAAGATAGAATTTTCACTTCAATTTTGTCTGAGGATGAAATGGCAGATTCGGCTTCTAAAGATCTTGCCGATATTCGTAAAGCACTCAGAAATAAAGAGTCCAGTATTCGTGACAAACTTGATCATATTATTCATTCTGAGCATTACAGAACCGCACTTCAGGATGCTATTGTGACAATTCGTAACGGCAGATATGTTGTGCCGGTTAAGCGTGAACATAAGAGTACAGTTGCCGGACTTGTTCAGGACACTTCAGACAGTGGTGCAACTGTTTTTATTGAACCTATGTCTGTGGTAGAAGCAAACAATGAAATAAAGGTGCTTCTTGGTAAAGAGTATGAGGAAATAGAAAAAATCCTTGGTGAATTGTCGGCTGCGGCTGGACTTCTTTATGAAGATGTAAAAATGAGTTATGAAGCGGCCGTGTACCTAAACCTTGTATTTGCAAAGGCTCAACTTGCTTATTCAATGAAGGCATCTCTTCCTATACTCAATGATCAAGGAATAATTGACTTTAAAGGTGCGCGTCATCCGTTAATAGACCCTAAGAAGGTAGTTAAGACTGATATAAGACTGGGCGATTCATTTGACACTTTAGTTATAACCGGTCCAAACACGGGAGGTAAAACTGTATCTATTAAGACAATTGGTCTTATGTCTATAATGGCAGCATGCGGAATGATGCTGCCTGTCTCCGACAATAGTAAGGTAGCAGTGTTTAAAAATATTTTTGCTGACATTGGTGATGAGCAAAGTATTGAACAGTCACTTTCAACATTCTCTTCACACATGACTAACATTGTTGATATCATGTCGAAAGCAGGACGTGGCACACTCGTTTTAATTGATGAGCTTGGGGCAGGTACCGACCCTATTGAGGGCGCGGCTCTTGCCATGGCAATTCTTGAAAAACTTCACGAGCAGGGTGCCACAATTGCAGCAACAACACACTATGCAGAACTCAAGGCATACGCACTTGAGGCGGACCATGTTGAAAACGGTTGCTGTGAGTTTGATGTAAACACACTTTCACCAACATACAGACTTTTAATTGGTGTACCCGGACGTTCAAATGCGTTTGCAATATCTGAGCGTCTTGGAATTAGTCCGGAGGTTGTTAATCGAGCACGTGACCTGGTATCTGCTGAAAATACACGTTTTGAAGATGTAGTTGAAAAACTTGAGGAAAGTCGTGCACAAATGGAGTCAGAGCATCAAAAAGCACTTGAACTTTCAGCTGAGGCCAGACTTGAAAAAGAGAATGCTCAAAAACTTCGAGATGACATTGAACGTCTTAAAAACGAAGAAGTTGAAAAGGCAAGAAATGAAGCAATGCGTATAGTTGAACGTGCAAGACGTGAGGCTGCATACTTCCTAGATGATATTGAAAAGATGAAAAAAGAACAGAAGAAGGCACAGGACCTTTCCAAACTTTCTTCTGATGCAAAACTTATGATGAAACGTCACGAGAGTTCTCTTGATGACATAACTAATCCAATTATTGCTCTTGCAATGGATGAAGATTATGTTCTACCAAGAGATCTCATAGTTGGAGATACGGTTGTAATTGCAGACATTGGCACAACGGCAATTGTTTCTTCGCTTCCGGATAAAAAAGGTATGGTTGAGGTGACATCCGGAATTATGAAATCTCGTGTTGAACTTTCAAAACTTCGTCTAGTGGAAAATCCTAAGAAGAAAAATAGCGGAAATAAGAAGGCTCCATCTGGACGTGGTGTAAACAGAAGTATATCCTCAAAATCGGATATGAAGGTAGAAACTTCTGTGGATCTTCGTGGTATGGCTTCAGATGAAGCCATAATGACACTCGACCAGTTCATTGACCTTCAGGTGCGTGTTGGAATTGGTGAATTTACCGTTATTCACGGTAAGGGAACAGGTGTTTTAAGAAAAGCCGTAAAACAATACTTGGGACGTCACCCGCAGGTTAAAGAGTTTCGCCTTGGCACCTTCGGTGAAGGTGAAGACGGCGTAACTATTGTTAAATTAAAATAGTAATTTAACCGGGGACGGTTCTCGATGATGGAGAACCGTCCCCGGTTGCGGAGAACCGTCCCCGGTTGCGGAGAACCGTCCCCGGTTGCATAAACACAACATGTTGT
>JAQXSW010000027.1 GCA_029219165.1 Oscillospiraceae bacterium | reverse complement strand
TGTTGAAATGACAAAGAACTCAGTTCTTAATCAGGCTTCTGTTGCAATGCTTTCACAGGCTAACAGCACAACTCAGAACGTTCTTTCACTCATCCAGTAAGATGAACTACATAAAAGCAGGGCGAAAGCCCTGCTTTTTTTTTATGTATTTGTCAATTGCCTTTATAATAAAATAATTGTATACTTTTAGAGTAGTTTATAAGTATACTGAAAGGTAGTTGTAGACAGTGCAGAAGAATACATATGAAACACCGCTCAATTCCCGTTATGCAAGCCGCGAAATGCAGTACATTTTTTCTCCGGATTTTAAGTTTAGAACATGGAGAAAATTATGGATTGCGCTTGCGGAATCAGAAAGGGAGTTGGGCCTTAATATTTCGGCGGAGCAAATTGCGGAGCTCCGCGAGCATGCAGATGAAATTAATTACGAAGTTGCAGCCGAGCGTGAAAAGCTTGTGCGTCATGACGTAATGTCCCATGTGTATGCTTATGGTGAGCTTTGCCCAAAGGCTAAGCCAATAATTCATCTTGGCGCAACATCTTGCTATGTCGGCGACAATACAGATGTTATTACAATGACTGAGGGGCTAAAGCTCATTCAAAAGAAGCTTGTAAATTTAATGGACAAGCTTTCAAAATTTGCAATTGAGTATAAGGACATGCCTTGTCTTGGATTTACACATTATCAACCGGCTCAGCCAACAACAGTTGGTAAGCGTTCAACACTTTGGCTCCAAGACATATTGATGGACTATAATCAAGTTACATATCAAATTGAGAACATGAGACTTCTTGGTTCTAAGGGCACAACCGGAACACAGGCAAGCTTTATGGAACTTTTTGATGGTGACCATGAAAAAATTAAGCAACTTGATCAAAAGATTGCAGAAAAAATGGGATTTGCTTCTTGCTTCCCTGTGTCTGGACAGACATATTCAAGAAAACTTGACTATCAAGTACTTTCTTGTCTTTCAGGAGTTGCTCAATCGGCATCAAAATTTTCTTCAGATATTAGACTTCTTCAGCATATGAAGGAAATTGAAGAACCGTTTGAGAAAAATCAAATTGGCTCTTCAGCAATGGCATATAAGAGAAATCCAATGAGAAGCGAAAGGATTGCATCGCTCTCCCGTTATGTTATTTGTGATGCATTGAATCCGGCACTTACCGCATCTGCTCAGTGGTTTGAAAGAACACTTGATGATTCAGCTAACAAGCGTATTAGCGTTGCTGAAGCATTCCTTGCAACAGATGCTGTTTTGGAACTTTATATAAATGTAGTTTCCGGACTTGTTGTTTATCCGAAGATGATAGAAAAACGTCTTCTTTCAGAACTTCCGTTTATGGCAACAGAAAATATAATGATGGAAGCTGTTAAGAGGGGCGGAGACAGGCAGGATCTTCATGAAAGAATTCGTGTTCATTCAATGGAAGCAGGAAAAGTTGTTAAGGTTGAAGGCGGAAACAATGATCTTCTTTCAAGAATTGCTGCTGAACCTGCATTTGGAATGACACTTTCTGAACTTGAATCAGTTATGGATCCAAAGAATTTTGTTGGTCGTGCTCCACAGCAGACAGAAGAGTTTGTAAATGATTTTATTAAGCCTATAGTTGAAGAAAATAAGGATCTTCTTGGGCTTGATGTAGAAATAAACGTTTAATTGAAATTACTAAAGCATTTTGGAGGTGCTTTTCAAAATGGTAAAAGCAGTAGTTGGTGCCAATTGGGGAGACGAAGGAAAAGGTAAAATTACTGATATGTTAGCAACAGAGTCTGACATTGTAATTCGTTTTCAAGGTGGTGCAAATGCAGGACACACAATCATAAATGATTATGGTCGTTTTGCTCTTCATACGCTTCCATCAGGTGTTTTTAATCAAAATACTGTAAATATTATTGGAAATGGTATGGCTTTTGATGTTCAAAAGTTTATAAAAGAAGTTGAGGAAGTTGTGGCCGGAGGTGTTCCAAAGCCAAGACTTATGATTTCTGAACGTGCTCAAATTGTAATGCCTTATCATGTTTTATTTGACGTATATGAAGAAGAAAGACTTGGCGCAAAGGCATTTGGATCAACCAAATCAGGTATTGCTCCATTTTATGCAGATAAGCATGCAAAGATTGGATTCCAAGTTTGTGAACTTTATGATGATGAATATCTTAAAGAAAAAATACATCGCGTGGTTGAAGTAAAGAATCTTCAACTAGAGCACGTATACCATAAACCACTCATTAATGAGGATGAACTTTTTGAAACTCTTGTTTCTTACAGAGAGGCTATAAAGGAATACGTAGCTGATACAAACACATTCCTTCATAATGCGATTAAAGAGGGAAAGAATATTCTTCTTGAGGGCCAGCTTGGTACACTTAAGGATACCGACTCCGGAATTTATCCAATGGTTACTTCCAGTTCAACTCTTGCCGGATATGGTGCAGTTGGAGCTTCCGGCATTCCACCATATGCAATAAAGGATATTGTTGCAGTAACAAAAGCATATTCAAGTGCAGTTGGTGCCGGCGAATTCGTATCTGAAATTCTTGATGAAGCTGAAGCTCAAGAACTTCGTATTCATGGCGGTGACAAAGGAGAGTTTGGAGCAACAACCGGAAGACCAAGGCGTGTTGGGTGGTTTGACTGTGTTGCTTCTCGTTATGGCGTTCAAACTCAGGGTGCAACAGAAGTTGTTCTGACAGCTCTTGACTGTCTTTCATATCTTGAGGAACTCAAGGTTTGTGTCGGATATGAAATTGACGGTGAAGTTACAAGAGATTTCCCTGTAACTCCTAAACTTAAGAAAGCAAAGCCGGTTTATGTAACAATGAAGGGCTGGCATACAGATATTCGTGGCATTAAGAATTATGCTGATTTGCCACAGGAAACAAGAGACTATATTGAATTTATTGAAAAAGAACTTGAAACTCCAATTTCAATGGTTTCAAATGGTCCAAAGCGTGACGAAATTATAAAGAAATAAGGAGAAAAGAAATGCAGCAGGAACTTTTTCTTGTGCTGGACTTTGGTGGACAGTACAATCAGTTGGTTGCAAGACGTGTTCGTGAATGCAACGTATACTGCGAAATTTATTCTTATAAAACTCCAATAGAGAAAATTAAGGAAATGAATCCTAAAGGAATCATTCTAACTGGTGGCCCAAACAGCTGCTATGAAGATGGTGCTCCTACGTATACTGATGAATTATTTAAGCTTGGTATTCCAATCCTTGGGCTTTGCTATGGTGCACAGCTTATGATGCATGTGCTTGGAGGTAAGGTTGAAAAGGCGCCTGTAAGAGAGTATGGAAAAACACAGACATTCATTGATGGTTGCAAAGATTCTCTTTTTACAGGTGTCCCAGAGGAAACAATAGTTTGGATGAGTCATTTTGATTATATTTCAAAGGTGGCTCCGGGTTTTGAAATAATTGCACATACAAACGACTGTCCGGTTGCAGCAGCTGCGAATGTAGAACAAAACCTTTATGCTATTCAGTTCCATCCGGAAGTACTTCATACAGAGTATGGAAAGGAAATCCTCTATAACTTTGTAAGAAATATTGCAAATACTTCGGGGACATGGAGAATGGATTCTTTTGTTGAAGAAAGCATAAAATCTATTCGTGAAAAAGTTGGAGACGGAAAAGTTCTTCTTGCACTTTCGGGCGGCGTAGATTCATCTGTTGCTGCCGGTCTTCTTTCTAGAGCTATTGGAAAACAACTTACATGTGTATTTGTTGACCATGGCCTCCTTAGAAAAAACGAAGGTGACGAAGTTGAAGCTGTATTTGGAGAAAATGGTCAGTTTGACTTGAACTTTGTTCGTGTAAATGCTCAACAGCGTTATTATGATAAACTTGCCGGTGTTACTGAGCCTGAACAAAAGCGAAAGATAATTGGTGAAGAATTTATTCGTGTGTTTGAAGAAGAGGCCAAGAAGATTGGTGCTGTTGACTTCCTTGCGCAGGGAACCATTTATCCAGACGTTGTTGAATCCGGTTTTGGCGGTGAATCCGTAGTTATTAAGTCCCATCACAATGTTGGTGGCCTTCCTGATTATGTTGACTTCAAGGAAATAATTGAGCCACTTCGTAATCTCTTTAAGGATGAGGTTCGTAAAGCCGGACTTGAACTTGGAATACCTGAAAATCTTGTATTCCGTCAACCGTTCCCGGGACCTGGCCTTGGTATTAGAATAATTGGTGAAGTAACCGCAGAAAAAGTACGTATTGTTCAAGATGCAGACTATATTTATCGCGATGAAGTGGCAAAGTATGGCCTTGAAAAGCTCCCGGATCAGTATTTTGCTGCACTTACAAATATGCAGTCTGTCGGTGTTATGGGTGACGAACGCACTTATGATTATGCTATTGCCCTTAGAGCAGTTGAAACTGTTGACTTTATGACAGCTGAAGCTTCAAATCTTCCATTTGATCTTCTTCAAACAGTAATGTCAAGAATAATTAATGAGGTTAAAGGCGTTAACAGAGTATTTTATGATATTACTTCAAAGCCACCTGGAACAGTTGAATTTGAATAACGAAATATAAAGAAATAAATCCCGAAAACGCTGAAATTTCAGTGTTTTCGGGATTTTTAGTTTTGATTTTGACGCACTTTTGACGCATTGAGAATAGAATAATGCTATTTTATCGTTGCAATCCATATGATAATTGGTTCTCCTCTTTGAAACAATCTTCATAATTTTTTATAGATTCTTGAGTTAAAAAGCAGGGTCCAGCCATGTTGGTGTTGCCTAGATACTGTTCTTCTCCATCAATAACTATCTGTATAGGATTTTTCATAGCTTTTTCAAAATCCGGCTTGATTAGACGAAAATGTCTCATAGCCCTTAATTCGCCGAGAGTATCGGAGTGTTTTCCCTCAAGCTTGTGGAGTGTATTTTTTATATAATCAAATACATATTTACCAAAGCCAAGAGCTTCGTCTTTAGTCGCCAATTTGCCTTTGTGAACGACTTTATTTCTTAAGGCAACTTTATTTTGGTCGAGGAAAGGTGGTAGTTCATTAAAATGTATTGAATACAGAAAGTAAAATGCCCCAAGCTGCCTTTCTGATTGATTGCTGACTTCTTTCCAGAGCTTATTAAAGTCCAAATTCATCGAATTGCTCAACATCATCATCTCAATCATATATTCAATAAAACGTTCTAGTGCAGCATTGTATGTTGAAATAGATTCCCGATAATAACCATCCATTATGCAATATGTTGCTTGCTGAAAGAGTAATTCATATAACTCAAAGCTTAATGTTAGTCTTGTGAGATGCCCTTTTTCACAAGTGAATTCTAAATATGGCCATTTGTCTAACTCTATAGTCGGATATTCCCAATATGGGTAGGAGGGAATATACGGTAGGGTTTTATCCTTATCTTGTTCTTGCCCATTGCTGAAACATTGCATACATGAAACTTTTATTTTCAAGGGGTTCACCACCTTACTTCTATTTTTTGTTATATATCAAAGATTTAGGATAAGTGTTTTTCCACTCTTCATATTCTTCTTTTGTCATGGAACCATCCTTTAATTTAGAGAAGACTTCACCCCAATCTGAAAGTCTGCTTCTTAAATCCGATCCTGCAGGGAATGTAATGTATGTGGCTCCCGGTTCGCATACAAGTGTTGCACCATACTCTTCTTCCAATGCAAATAGAGTGTGCATTACTCCAATATATGATTCAATGTCAGGATTGGAAATAGCAAATGGGCTGATGTCGAGTGCCCCTGCAATTGCATCAATCTGTTTGTCAGATGGTGTTCTGTTTCCAAGTTCATAGTTTCTAATTGCCGGTTCACTTAATCCGGCCATTTTAGCAAGTTCCTTCTGGGAAAGACCCTTCTCAGTACGGAACTTTCTTATTTTCTCGCCTACTTTCATCGCAGTCACCTCAATTCCTTTCTTTTAACTATTATAACAGCAACAGTTCAATAATGAAATATTTTTTGCACAAAGGGGTTGACTGTTCAATAATGAATTGAAAGTAATAATAAATCTAAACAAAGATGGTCACTAGAATGATAAATAACGAAAAAAGCGTATGCAGAGCACCGGAGATTGCAGAAGTTATGGAAGTATCCGAAGGATATGCCTACAGATTAATCAGACAACTTAACAAGGAACTGCAGGAAAGATGAATGAAAAATTAAAAGATGCTGATTACAAAATGCAAACATTTGACAAAGATGGACCATATCTTTCTCTCAAAAAGATTGGCAAGAATAATCCGAATGAGAAGTTAATTAAAGAAAACAACAAGCAGCGACTGATATGGAATAAGAATGTGAGCGTTGCATTAGGTGGAGGGATTCCGGCAGAAATACTAAAAGAAGTAAAGCGTGTTGTGAGATAATTGAACCGATAAAAGAAGCAATGAGGAATCCAGAGACTACATGAATGGGGGTTCATATAATAGTGAAGTGAACCCCAAAAGTTGGACACTTTTGGAGGTGCATATCATAATTTTCGCTGTCTGCCGTTGTTTTTATTATTGTTATTGATTCAGATGCAATTATTCTCAAAAAGTGTGAAGGCGTTAGCGAACAACTCAAAGCGGATAATCGGTGAAGAAAATGAATAATATCCGCAGTAGGGCTATAGAAATCGTAAATAATGATATTATTTACGACTAACCGAGAACGGCGGCAGGGAGAAATCTCTGCCGCTGATTTTTTTGCAAAAAAATAGATTTGTGTGTCACCTTTTACATCGCCCGTTCATCTATATATCAGAACAGCGAAACGGTGGTACGATTATGGTATTCAGCAGTTTACAATTTATATTCATATTTATGCCGATATTCTTCGGATGTTACTATATTGCACCTAATAAAATAAAGAATTTTATATTGTTTATCGGCAGTTTATGTTTTTACTTCGTAGGCACGATCCATAACCCCGAACATTTTATATTGTTTATACTCAGCATTGTTGTGGATTTTGCAGTTGGTATATGGATTGAAAAATTTCCTGCACGCAAGAAGGCATTATTAGCCACAGGCATAATTTTTCATTTAATCAATTTTGCCGTATTTAAGTATTCCGGTTTTGTAATAAATGAAATGGGCAGATTAAATCCGAGCTTTAATTTTACCGCAGATATTGTATTGCCTATCGGCATTTCTTTTTACACCTTTCAAGGAATTTCATACATTGTTGATGTTTACAGAGGAAATGCAAAAGCGGAAAGAAGTTTGCTTAGATATGCTGTATATATTTCAATGTTTGAGCAACTTATCGCCGGCCCGATTGTCACTTACGGTCAAGTAGAAAAAGAACTGTATAAACGAAAAATCAAAGTATCATCTGTGCTGAAAGGTATGGGAGTGTTTATTTTCGGCTTAGGATTAAAAGTATTGCTTGCTAATCCTATAGGAAAACTGTGGTCGCAGACTTGTGCAATCGGGTTTGAAAGTATATCTACACCGCTTGCGTGGATGGCGATAATAGCATTTTCTTTTCAAATATATTTTGATTTTTTCGGTTATTCTTTAATGGCAATTGGACTTGGAAAAATGCTCGGATTTAAGTTGCCGAAAAACTTCGACCACCCATACACAAGCCTTACAATGACAGAATTTTGGCGACGGTGGCATATAACGCTTGGGGCTTGGTTTAGAGAGTATGTCTATATCCCTCTTGGCGGAAATCGCAACGGCAAAATTTCAACTGTCAGAAATCTGCTTATTGTATGGTTACTTACGGGATTATGGCACGGCGCAGGATATAATTTCGTTTTATGGGGTACGGTTTTGTTCCTTATCATAATGCTTGAAAAATTCTTTATAGGAAAATATCTTAATAAAATGCCTGTCTTAGGCCACCTTTATATGCTCATACTGATTCCGATTACTTGGGCAATATTCGCTATTGATGATATAGGGCAGCTTGGGGTGTTTTTTACTCGGTTATTCCCGTTTTTCGGTCAAGGCGTATGGTCGATATTCCGGTATGACTACCTAAAATACTTGAACTTATATTATCCGTTTTTTATCGCAGGTATATTGTTCTCGACGAGATTACCGTTCCGTATTTTGAAACGAATCAAAAGCCGTGTTGTTATAGGCTTGCTTCTTGCAGTAATACTCGGTGCAAGCGTCTATTGTATGTACCGTGGCTTTGATGATCCCTTTTTATATTTTAGATTTTGAGAGGTAAAGAAAAATGAAAAAGTCCAATTTAGTTACACTTTTGTCCTTATTCTTAATAATTTTTGCTGTTATACTGTTTATGTTCTTTTGGAAAACTCCGTCTGCAAGTTTCGGCACAAAAACCGAAAGCAGTTCTGCAACACAAAGCAATATTATAACGGCTTCCAAAAACACCTCGGATGATATAAGCTCTACGGAAACAGAAGACAGTTCCGAAGCAAGTACATCTAAAACAGACAATATCACATCGAAGCCGAATACCAATACTTATATGGGTGATGCTTTATTTATCGGTGATTCAAGGACGGTTGGACTTATGGAATATGCAGGTATCGACGGTGCAGACTATTTTTGTACGGTGGGAATGAGTGTTTACAACATTCATAAAAAGCCTGTTTCTGTTCCCAAAGTCGGTAAGGTGACTTTGACGGAGTTGCTGAATAGCAAAAAATATGGCAAAATATATATAATGCTCGGCATCAATGAAGTGGGATACAAACTTAGCAGTACCGTCGAAAAATACAGTGAATTGATTGAATTTATAAAAGACAAACAACCTAATGCTGTTATTTTTATTCAGGCAAATCTGCACGTTTCAAAAAGTCGTTCGGATAGTGATAAGGTGGTAAACAATATTGCTATTAACGGGTTAAATGCAGAATTAGCAAAACTCGCTGACGGAAAAAGCAAATTTTATCTTGATGCCAATATTCTGTTCGATGATAAAACAGGCGCACTATCTTCTGACAAATCGGAGGACAGTACGCATCTTTATGCTAAATATTATAAAGAGTGGGGCGAATGGATTATAAAGCAGACAGCCTCACTAATCGGGGAGGGATGATTTTGACCGACAAAGACGCATTTTGCGAACATATACGGCTTTGTGAAAAATCAATGTATTCTTTGGCTTTTTCTATTGTCAGAAACGATTCGGATGCAGGCGAAATCATCAGCGAATCCATATACCGAGCCTATAAAAATTTAGACACACTAAAAAACGAAAATTCTTTTAAGCCGTGGATATTGAGTATTGTTCACAATACAGCGGTTGAAATGATCCGCAAAAATTCAAAAATTATACCTATGGAGGAAACACCGGACATTCCCGATGACAGTCCTGAAAACGACATAACTACAAGGCTTTCAGTTCGTGAAGCTGTGAATAGCCTTAGACAACCCTACCGTACTGTTGTTGTACTGTTTTATTATGAAAATCTTTCGGTATCAAAAATCGCACAAATTACAAGCACGAATATGGTAACTGTCAAAAAACAACTTTCCCGTGCCCGAAAGATGCTGCGAGAACTTTTGAAGGAGGATTTTAACGGATGAATGATTTTGATAAATATATAAAAAGCAAAGCGGCAGAAGAACAGACAGACATTCCTGATTCTGTGAAAAACCGTATAGAACAAACACTTGCCGATTTACCCGAAAAGAAACCCGTTATAAAACAAATTCGTATATTACCCCGTATTGCAGCGGCTGCAGCTTGCTTTGTTTTTATAACACTTTTCGTATTGCCTAATGT
>JAQXSW010000026.1 GCA_029219165.1 Oscillospiraceae bacterium | reverse complement strand
AGTACGAGAGGACCGGGATGGACGCACCGCTGGTGCACCAGTTGTCACGCCAGTGGCACAGCTGGGCAGCTATGTGCGGAATGGATAAACGCTGAAAGCATCTAAGCGTGAAGCCAACTCCAAGATAAGATATCCCATAGCGTAAGCTAGTAAGACCCCTTGAAGACTACAAGGTTGATAGGCCGCATGTGTAAGCGTGGTGACACGTTCAGCTAGGCGGTACTAATAGGTCGAGGGCTTGTCTATTTGAAGAAATCCTTGGGTTTCATTTATAAAGTGTTCTTTGTTCAGTTTTCAGGGCGCAAGTCCTTTAAAATAAAAGAGAGTAGCGGTTGCTACTCTCTTTTATTTTTTGTGAAAATTCAGCCGATTTTCCTATTATTTACAGGAAAAATAATCCTTTTTAGGTTTACAAACCGCTATATAATGATATAATTTACTATGTAGACACAAAAACTGGTGTGTTTTGAGAAAAGGAGGCATGACAATGAGGTCAAAATCATATATAAAGAGAATGCTTGCATTGGTTTTATCCGTAATTGTTGCCTTCTTCTGCTTTGGAATACAAACTTTTGCCGCAACAGCTGAGGAAACTGCATACAAGAACTCTTTAAAATCTGCAGGTTTCCCGGATATTTACCTTGATAAACTTTGGGCAATGCATCAGGCTCATCCTAATTGGAACTTTGAACCTTTTGTTACCGGTATTGATTGGGACACAGCAGTAGCACAGGAAAGTTCAAAATCCAGATGTCTTGTTTACATAAATCCAACCGGCATGAGTGCAACCAGGCTTTATAGAAGCCAGTCTGAAGGCTCATATTCAACATCAATGAAATTGGGATTTGAATATAAAGTTCGTGATGGCAACAATTCAAAACAAATCGGCTGGATAGATGCTTCCCCTATGGCAGTTGCATATTATATGAACCCATACACTTTTATTGGAAATGAAATTACAATAATGCAGTTTGAATCGCTCGAATGGAATTTTACAGACGTGGCCCAGGCAGAACCAATAATTGAAACCATGCTTACCGGTACATTTATGTCTAAGACCAGAAATTCCGCAAATGCAAACTATGTGGATGACAGTGGAAATATTACATATATAAATACTTCAGGTGCACAGGTTACAACTTCAATAACTTTTGCAAATGCCATTTGTCAGGCTGCTAAGGACAACAACATTAACCCTTGTTATTTGACTTCAAAGATTTTGGGTGAGGTCAGTACATCCGGTTCAGGCAGTACAACCGGAACAGTTAGCGGTTATACCGGATACTATAATTATTTGAACATTGGTGCTTATGACAGCAGCACCGGCGGGGCAATTTATAATGGTCTTAAATATGCCAAAAATCAGGGCTGGAACACTCCAATGGCCGCAATTACAGGCGGCGCAAGGTATATTGCTTCAGCATATATCGCTAAAGGTCAAAATACAGCTTATCTTCAAAAGTTTAATGTAACTTCTAGAAATACATATGAAAATCAGTATATGACTGCGGTTAATGGTGTTTGTAACACAACATACAGTACATATAAAGGTTATAAGACTAACGGAATCCTTGATTCAGTAAAGACGTTTTATATTCCGGTGTTTAAAAATATGCCGACCTCTCTTTCTTCCGGAATTGTTACCAGTGGTTATGCAAATACAGCTACCGTAAACGGAGATAACATTAACATTAGAAAAGATGCAGGCATTAACTACGCAACAAACGGTGTCCTTTCCAAAGGACAAACTGTAACCATATACGGAGGATTCAGAGAGCAACATGTTGCTTATGACCCATCTTACGGTTCTACAGATTCAACTTATTATAGAATGTATGTTCCTCTTTGGTATAAAATCGGAGACAGCAAATTCTCGGTTGAAGATTATATTGACACTTCTGCAACAGCAACCATTGAAGTCGGAAAAACTCATCAGTTTAAATATAAGCTTTCATCCGGCTCGGAAACTCCGCGATTCATGTCTTGGGACACAAGAATTGCAACTGTAGATGCCAATGGAAACATTAAGGGTATTTCTCCCGGTTCAACAAAAGTTGTTGCATACCTTATGAATGGCTCGTTTGCAGTTATAAATGTAAGAGTAAATGCTGATTCATCCAGTCCATCATTAATTTCCTCTCCAATATATGCAGTCAACAACACATCTTCATACATAAGTAAAATTTCGGCCGGAACAACTGTTTCAACCTTCCTAAACGGACTTAATGAGAAGAGTTACGTTTCAATAACAAAAGAAGGAAAAGCACTTGCGAGTACTGACTTAATTACAACGGGCTGTGTGGTTTCACTCATGAATGGTTCAAGTGTGGTTAAACAATATACTGTTGTAATTACCGGAGATATTGGAACTAAAGTTGGAGATGGTAAAGTAACTATTAGTGACCTTCTTGCTATTAGAGATGAACTTTTATCTACATCCGGTATTCTTTCGGGTGCCACTTTAAGTGCTGCCGATGTAAATGCTGATGGAAAGGTAACAATCAGTGATCTTCTTGTAATCAGAGATTATCTTTTAGGAACAAAGCCTATTACGCCACAGGCATATTAAAATATTTGGAGCGTTTGTTATGAAGAAAATTATTGCAGTAATTCTTTCAACTATCATGCTTGTCATGATGCTTCCTATATCTGCATTTGCAGCTTCCGGTTCAATGTCAGGACCAAGCTCGGCAAGAGCAGGAGAAACAATAAGTGTAACCTTTAAGGTTTCAGGTGGAAATTTCTCCGGTTATAGTGGAACATTATCATATGATAGCAGTGTACTTACTCTTGTAAGTGCAAGCAGTAATCTTGGTGGAAGTTGGGCTTTTTCAAGAAACGGCAATAATATTGTTGCTTATGATACAACCGGAAACAGCAGTGTTAGTGGCTCGCTCTTTACTGTTAAGTTTAAGGTAAACAGTGGTGTTGCTACAGGCTCAGCAATGAAAGTTGGCTTTAACGGAACAGTGTCTGATGGTACTGATTATGCGGTTTCCGGAAACTATTCCGGAACTGTTGCCGCGCCTCTTTCAAATGACGCAACACTTTCTAATCTTGTTGTTGGCAATGCAACTCTTTCACCTGCATTTAATCCAAATACTACAAACTATTCTTGTGGCACAGTAACTTTTGATGTTGCAAAACTCAGCGTATCTGCAACAGCTAATGCCTCTGGAGCAAAGGTTTCAGTAAACGGTTCTAATTTGTCTGTTGGAAAGAACACTGTTAGAATTGTTGTTACCGCACCAAGTGGGGCGCAGAAGACATATACAATAACAGTTACAAGGCAGCAGGATCCAAATTATAAACCAAGTAATAACACAAATCTTTCAGGTATTACTCTCAGTGCCGGAACCCTTTCTCCGGAATATGCTGTAGATGTAAAAGAATACGTTGTATACGTTCCTTTTGAAACAGGAAAGATTACAATTGACGGTGCTGCAGCGGATCCAAAAGCAAAGGGCGTCGTTGGAGTAACCGATGCAGAGCTTCAAGAGGGCGACAACAAATTTGAAATTAAATGTACCGCTGAAGACGATTCGGAAGGCGTTTATGTAGTTCACGTTGTAAGAATGCCTGAATTTAAAGCCGGCATGCCAATTATTACTTCTATAGCTGCGGAGGAGACTACTGTTCCTGATACTGAGACAAAACAGGATGAAGAATTAAAAAATCAGACAGTTGAAGGTATTTCACCAATTTTAGTTGTTGTTCTTGCTGTTATTTGTCTTTTCCTTGGATTTGCAATCAGTTTTGTAATATTTAAGAAAAAATTATCAAAAACTACAGAAGAGAAAATAGAGGATTACGCTAGCGATCCAAACGATTTACTTTAAGACTTTATAGAGGTCACAATAATGTTTGTGGCCTCTATTTTTTGATTTCAAACACCATATATTGCGGTTTGAAATTTGCGGTATACATCGCTTTCAAAAAACCTCAATTTTTACTTAAAATACAACAAAAAATGCTTGACCGAGTTTATCTCATGTGGTAAACTGTTTACACCTCTTGATGGAGGGTTCTTTTTTTGTGCCCAATTTTTGGAACAGAAAATGACCGAAAAAGAGGGAGGCAAGCGCCCTATGTCTTAGTTTAGGGCATACAAATTATCCGGAAAACTGGAGGTGCCGAAATGAGAGTTAGAGTAACACTCGCTTGCACAGAGTGCAATCAGCGCAACTACAACACAATGAAAAACAAGAAGAACACACCTGACAGGTTGGAGATGAACAAGTACTGCAGATTCTGTAAGAAGCATACTCTCCACAAAGAGACAAAGTAAGGAGGATTCTTTATGGCTGATAAAAAGCAGAATAAAGCTTCCTCAAAACCTGAAAAGGAAAATGCTAAGCCTGCAAAGAAGGCTGACAAAAAGCCGGCAGAGCAGAGCGGTGCAAAAAAGGTGTTCGCACGCATAAAGCAGTTCTTCAAAGACGTTAAAGGTGAGTCCAAGAAGATTGTTTGGAATTCATGGAATGACACTGTAAAGAATACAGGAGTTGTTCTCATGGTTACACTTATTGTTGGAGCCGGCGTATGGATTTCTGACGTAGTATTCAGACAACTTATGGAACTTGTTTATTCACTTGCCGGAAACGGTGGAGAAGAAGCAATTATTATGCTTTCGAACCTGCTTTAATGGAGGAAGTCTAGATGGCTGGAATATCCAAATGGTATGTAATTCACACATACTCAGGTTATGAAAACAAAGTTAAGGATAACATTGTTAAAGTCGTTGAGAACAGAAAAATGCAAGATCAAATCCTTGAGGTAAAGGTTCCAACTGAAATTGTTACCGAAATCAAGGAGAACGGAGAAAAGAAGGAAGTTGAAAGAAAAATCTTCCCTGGATACGTTCTTGTAAAGCTTGCAGTTGAAGAAGTTAAAGATGAACTTACAATGTCAGACGAGGCTTGGTACGTAATCCGTAATACTCGTGGTGTTACAGGTTTCGTAGGCCCGGAAAGCAAGCCGGTTCCTCTTACAGAGAAGGAAGTACTTGCTCTTGGCGTTGAAAAACGCGTTGTTGAAGTTAACTACAATGTAGGAGACTTCGTAAATATCATAGATGGTCCTTTAGCAGACTTCTCTGGTATTGTTGAAGAAATAGACGTTGACAAAGATTTTGTTCGCGTACGTATTTCAATGTTTGGTAGAGAAACTCCTGTTGAGTTTGAACTCGGTCAGGTAGAACTCGCCGTAAATGATTAATTTATAAACATGGTAATTAGTGCTTAGTCACTTTAATTACGGAAACCAATTTTTTGGTTTCCAGTGGGAGGAATGCAAAATGTGTTCCGCCAATTACCACATTATTTTGGAGGTGCAAAAACATGGCTCAAAAGGTTATAGGATTTATTAAATTGCAGATCCCTGCTGGAAAGGCAACACCAGCCCCACCTGTTGGTCCTGCACTCGGTCAGCATGGTGTTAACATCATGGCTTTCACAAAGGAATTCAACGAGCGCACAAAGAACGACATGGGACTTATTATTCCAGTAGTAATTACAGTTTATGCAGACCATAGCTTCACATTCATCACAAAGACTCCACCAGCTGCAGTTCTTATTAAGAAGGCTTGTGGCATTGAGTCAGCTTCAGGTGAACCAAACAAGAAGAAGGTTGCAACAATTACCGGTGAGCAGATTAGAAAAATCGCTGAACAGAAAATGCCTGACCTTAACGCAGCATCAATTGAAGCTGCTATGTCTATGATTGCTGGTACAGCACGTAGCATGGGCGTTACTGTCGTTGATTAATGCTTCCTGGTGGGAGGTTTAATTCCGATTTACCACAAATTAGGGAGGAAAAAGTATTTATGAAACATGGTAAGAAGTATGTTGACAGCGCTAAGCTTGTTGACAAGACAAAAGTATATGATCCAAACGAGGCTCTTGAACTCTCTATAAAGACTGCAACTGCTAAGTTTGATGAAACAATAGAAGCACACATCCGCTTAGGCGTTGACTCACGTCATGCTGATCAGCAGGTTCGTGGTGCAGTTATCCTTCCAAACGGAACAGGTAAGACTGTACGCGTTGCTGTATTTGCAAAGGGTGACAATGCTAAGGCTGCTGAAGCAGCTGGCGCTGATGTTGTTGGTGCTGAAGATCTTGTACAGAGAATTACAGGCGAAGGATTCCTTGATTTCGATGTTGCAATTGCAACACCTGACATGATGGGACTCGTTGGTCGTCTTGGTAAGGTTCTTGGTCCTCGTGGACTTATGCCTTCACCAAAGGCTGGTACTGTAACACCTGACGTAGCTAAGGCTGTAAACGAAGCTAAGGCTGGTAAAATTGAGTACCGTCTTGACAAGACAAACATTATTCACTGCCCAATTGGTAAGGCTTCATTTGGTGCAGATAAACTTCTTGAGAACCTTGATGCTCTTATGGAAGCTATTGTTAAGGCAAAGCCGGCAGCAACAAAGGGTCAGTACATTAAGTCATGTACTGTTGCTTCAACAATGGGACCTGGCGTTAAATTTGCTTCTAACAAATATCTTGTTGCTTCAAACAGCGAATCTAAATAATTTTGTTGTTGACACTGGTTTTTCCCTGTGTTAATATACTAGTACTGTTTATATCCAAAGACAGTAGGTGTCGTAAGACATAATGGCTTTTGCCCGCCTACCGAGGAATGAACTTTCAGACATATAGTTTGCAAGGCTCTTCCTGCGGTAGTAGGAAGAGCTTTTTATATATTTTTTGGAGGTGAATCATTTTGCCAAGCGAGAAAGCACTTGAATCTAAAAAGCAGGCCGTTGCTGAACTTGTTGAAAAACTCAATGGATCAGTAGCAGGCGTAGTAGTAGAATACAGCGGCGTTTCAGTTGCAGATGACACAAAACTTCGTGCTGATCTTCGTGCTGAAAACGTTGAGTATAAAGTTGTTAAGAATTCAATTCTTAAGAGAGCAGCTTCTGAAGTAGGTCTTTCTGATCTTGATGCTGTACTTAACGGTACAACAGCTATTGCAATCAGTAAGGATGACCACGTTGCAGCAGCAAGAGTTCTTAAGAAGTTTGCTGACGGACATGACGGTTTCAACATTAAGAGCGGTTACATGGACGGTGCAGTTATTGATCTTGCAACAATTAACAGTCTTGCAGGACTTCCTTCTAAGGATGTTCTTCTTGCAACTGTATGTAACGCATTCAACGCTCCAATTGCAGCATTTGCCAGAGTTATCCAGGCAGTTGTTGACAAGAGCGGTGAAGAAGTTCCAGCTCCTGCTGAGGAGGCAGCTCCAGCACCGGCTGAAGAGGCTCCAGCTGAGGAAGCAGCAGAATAATTTCTGCACAACTTATTAGTAAAAAAATAACTTTTAAAATTTATATTATTGGAGGAAAATAAAATGGCTTCAGAGAAAGTAACAGCTCTTCTTGAAGAGATTAAAACTATGACAGTTATCGAGCTTTCAGAGCTTGTACATGCAGTAGAGGATGAATTTGGTGTATCTGCAGCAGCTGCAGTAGCAGTAGCAGGTCCAGTAGCAGGTGGCGAGGCAGCTGCTGCTGAGAAGACAGAGTTCGACGTTGTTCTTGCTGACGTTGGCGCAGAAAAGATTAAGGTTATTAAGGCAGTTCGTGAGATCACAGGTCTTGGACTTGCTGAAGCAAAGGCTATCGTTGATGGCGCTCCTAAGACACTTAAGGAAGGCGCTTCTAAGGAAGACGCTGAAGCTGCTAAGGCTAAGCTTGAAGAAGTTGGCGCTAAGGTTGAACTTAAGTAATTTTATTACTTATGATATGAAAATAAAAGCAGATGGTAGTTTTAAAACTCCATCTGCTTTTTGCTTTTCATATTTATCAACTTTTCTTATACATAGCCATAAAGTCCGCGAACTGATACTTCACCGCTTGAGACATTCTTTTCTGCGCCGGTAGAAAGTTTTATTTTTAGAGAAAAATCTTCGTTAATATCGGTGGCAAATGCTTCATAATTTTCATTGCCGCAAACAACTCGAACAGCCTTGTTAAGGGAAATACAAGAGTTTTTATATTCTTTCAAAAGGTCTTTGTTGACTTTGAATTCTGAGTTTGCAAGTTTGTCCAATTCTTCAATTAATTTTGCTGTAATAATTGCTCTTTTAGTTTTTATTCCGGTTTGAGAAAAAATGGATCCCGCAATATCTTTTAATTCATCCGGGAAGTCATTTTGCTTTTGGTTGACATTTATTCCAATTCCGACAATTAAATACTCAATGTGTCCACTTTCGGCTTCAACAGACATTTCAGTTAGAATGCCTGTTATTTTTTTCCCATTTAAAACAAGATCATTTACCCATTTTATGCTGACATTGGTGTTGCAAGTTAAGTCTATAGCTTTTTTTGTGGCTATGGCAGCCAAAGCGGATACGGAAGAGACATCAGAAGGAGTACATTCCGGTTTAAAAAGGTATGAAAGATAAATGCCTGTTCCTTTAGGCGACTCAAACCTTTTACCACGTCTGCCTTTTCCCATTGTCTGTTCATCACTTACAACAATTGTTTTGTTTGGCAGAGTATTATAGTTTTCTTTTAAATAATTATTTGTTGAGTCTATTGATTCTAATACAATTATATTATCTCTTTTATATTGAAGGTTTTCAGATATTTCAACAATATTTAGGATATCCGGATTATTTTTTAAAAGATATCCTTTATTTGTAATGGACTCTATTTCGTATCCGTCATTTCTAAGTGACTTTACTGCAGTGCTTATAGCCATGCGACTGAGTCCAATTTCGTTGCTGATTTTTTCTCCGGAAACATATTCGCCTTTAGCAGATTTTAGTATTTTTAATACTTTGTATTTGGTCATAATAACACTCCAACCTAAAGTATATACGTTGATTTTATCATATTGCATTTTAATTGTAAACTTAACAATTGTTTCAATTGACAATTTGTGTTAACAATGATATTATTGTAAATCATATATAAATTTAAACTTTACAATCGGTGATGACTTGTGAAAAAGATATCTATTTATGAAATAGCATTGTGTGCGCTTTTTATAGCTCTTATTGCGGTTGGAGCGTTTATAAAAATACCTACGCCACTTGTTCCTATAACATTTCAATATACAATGGTAATGCTTGCCGGAATGTTACTTGGCCCAAAGCTTGGGGCTTTTTCAGCTTTTGCTTATATGGCAATAGGTCTTATGGGTGTTCCAATATTTACAGCAGGCGGGGGACCATCATATGTTCTTAAGCCTTCATTTGGATATATTATTGGTTTTGTTTTTGCGGCATTTGTTGTCGGCTTAATTTCCCACAAAAAAGAAAATCCCTCATACAAAAGGTTAGTCGTTTCGGGCTTTACAGGTCTTTTGGTATGTTATATTTTTGGTATGGTTTACTGTATGCTTATGATGGATTTGTACCTTCATAGTCCAATGCCATTCTCAAAAGCAATTGTGTCACTTTTCCTTATTTTCTTACCTGGAGATGGCATATTAACGGTGATATTTGCGTATGTTGCAAAGCGAGTAAAACCTCAGATTGACAAGATGAAAAGTAAATAGAATGAAAGCCAGTTCATTGTTTTGAACTGGCTTTTTTCATATGAATTTCTGTAGCAATACAAGTGCTTTAATTCGAATTAATCCTTTTAAATCTATCTTTTGATCTTTGTAAGCATATTTTTTATCTTCATCAGTAATTGCTCGGATAACCTTACATGGATTTCCTACAGCTATAACGTTTTCCGGTATATCCTTTGTAACCACTGAACCTGCACCAATTACAGAATTTTTTCCAATTGTTACACCCGGCAGAATTATAGAATTGCCACCAATCCAAACATTGTCTTCAATTGTTATCGGAAGTGCATATTCATATGATGTCTTACGAATTTCCGGATCTATTGGGTGACCAGCTGTAAAAATAGAAACATTTGGGGCAATGAGAACGTTGTTGCCTATAGAGACAGTATTGGTATCTAAAATAGTACATCCGGTGTTTATGTATGTCATTTTTCCGACTTTAATATTCTTACCATAGTCACATCTAAATGGAGGCTCGAAAAATGTCCCGAGTCCGGCTTTTATCCCTAAAAGCCTGTAAACAATAATAGCGCGAACCATATCAAAAGGTAACATTCGGTTATAGAATCTTAAAAGAAATCTTGCTTTCCATCTATCTATTATCATAGTGCCACTTGATTTGTAGAGTAGTCCATTTTTTTGTCGTTTGTGCTGGTTCATTTTGTGCCTCCAAAATTTGTTTGAATAAAGTATATAATAACGTCGAATCTTTTTCAATGCGGTGGGGCTTTTTTGTTTACATTAAGATGTAATTTATATATAATAGACGATGTATATCTATATTATTTTGAAATTTAGGAGCGTTTGAATTGACAGAAATGGAAAAGCTTGCGGAACTCTTGTTCCCGGGAATTGATAAAACACCAGAATATTATGAAGAACTCTATCCTGAAAGAGGTCTTCCGGAAGGGGCTAGGGTTACAAGATTTGCACCGTCTCCTACAGGATATCTTCATATTGGCGGTCTTTTTTCAGGACTTATTTCAAAACTTACAGCTGATGTTTCAGGTGGACAGTTCTATCTTAGAATTGAGGACACAGATAAAAAGCGTGAGGTTGTAGACGGTGTATCCGGAATAGTTAAGGGTCTTAATGATTTTGGCATTGATGTTACAGAGGGTGTTACCGGCATTGGATCAGAGTCTGGAAACTATGGACCATATACACAGTCAATGCGTGCTGAAATATATCAGTGCTTTGCAAAAGCCTTAGTACTTCGCGGACTTGCTTATCCTTGTTTCTGCACTGCAGAAGAGGTACAGGAAATTCGTGACAAGCAGGAGGCACAAGGTGTACTTCCCGGATATTATGGAGAATATGCAAAGTGTAGGAACCTTTCATATGACGAAGTAAAAGAAAACCTTGAAAAGGGCGTGCCTTATGTACTTCGTCTTAGAAGCCCGGGTCGTGAGGACGGAAAAATTATTTTTGACGATATGATTAAAGGCAAAATTGAAATGCCTGAAAATATAGTTGATATTGTTCTCCTTAAGACAGACGGAATTCCAACATATCATTTTGCACACTGTGTAGATGACCATCTTATGAGAACAACTCACGTAGTTAGAGGAGACGAATGGATCTCATCTGTACCTACTCATATTCAACTTTTTAAAGCCTGTGGCTTTAAGGTTCCAAAGTATGCTCATATTGCTCCTATCATGAAACTTGATGAAGGAAATAAACGTAAACTTTCAAAGAGAAAAGACCCAGAGGCTGCAGTTGAGTTTTATTCAGAACAAGGCTATCCAAAAGAATCAGTTCTTGAATATCTTTACACACTTGCAAACTCAAACTTTGAAGACTGGAGAAGAGCAAATAAGTCAGCAGAGCTTTCTGAATTCCCATTCAACCTTAAAAAGATGAGTGTTTCAGGTGCTTTATTTGATCTTATGAAATTTAATGATATTTCTAAGAATGTCATTTGTGAAAAGAATGCGGACTGGGTTCTTTCTCATACGCTTTCATGGGCTGAATGTTACAATAAGGATTTCTACAATCTTTTGAAGGCTGATGAGGTAAAAGCTAGAAACATCTTAAATATTGACAGAGAAAATCCTAAACCTCGTAAGGACCTTGCAAAATGGTCTGACGTTCCTGAATATGTTGCATATTTCTATAATGAACTATATAAGGCTGACTACAGTGTTCTACCTGAAAACATAAATAGAACTGATGCTGTAGAAGTTCTTAAGACGTATAAAGATGTTTATGACTTAAATGATGACAAAGATACTTGGTTTGGAAGAATGAAAGCTCTTTGTGAGCCACTTGGCTTTACTCCTAATGTAAAGGAGTATAAGGTAAATCCGGACGCATTCAAGGGTCATGTTGGAGATGTTTCAACAATAATTCGTGTAAGCTTAACTTCCAGAACCAATACACCGGATCTTTATTTTATTATGAAGATTCTGGGTAAAGAAGAAATAAACAAGAGAATAGATGCAGCAATTGCTGCGTGGGAGAAATAAAATGGCAGAAGAAATTAAAAATGTTGAAGAAACTACAGAAATTCAGAATAACTTCATTCATGATTTTATAGATGAGGACTTGGAAAATGGAATATACGACCATGTTCAAACTCGTTTTCCGCCTGAACCGAATGGTTATCTTCATATAGGACATGCCAAGGCCATTTGCATTAATTGGGCTACAAAGAAGAAATATGATGGCACATTTAATCTTCGCCTTGACGATACAAATCCGGGTAAGGAAGACATTGAGTATGCTGAGTCAATTCGTGAGGATATTGAGTGGCTTGTTGGGGAAGAGCTTCCGGAAACCCTCTATGCGTCAGACTACTTTGATTTCATGTATGAGTGTGCAATAAAACTCATTAAAAAGGGTAAGGCATTTGTATGTGATTTGTCTCCTGATGAAATGAGAGAGTACCGTGGTACTCTTACAGAGCCGGGAAAGAATAGTCCATACAGGGATAGAACTGTTGAAGAGAATTTAGAACTCTTTGAAAGAATGACAAATGGTGAATTCCCGGATGGCACAAGAGTTCTTCGTGCAAAAATCGATATGTCTTCACCAAACATAAATATGAGAGATCCTGTTATTTACAGAATTGCACATCTTTCACATTACAGACAGGGTGACAAGTGGTGTGTATATCCTATGTATGATTTTGCACATCCACTAGAAGATGCAAAAGAGGGTGTTACACATTCGCTTTGCTCACTTGAGTTTGAAAATCATAGACCTCTTTATGATTGGGTGCTCAATGAGTGTGAGGTTGCTGAAACATTAGGTCAGACACAGCCAAGACAGATTGAGTTTGCAAGACTAAACTTAAACTACTGTGTAACATCTAAGCGCCGTTCACTTTATCTTGTAAACAATGGTTATGTAGACGGTTGGGATGACCCTCGTATGGTTACAATTTCCGGTATGCGCCGCCGTGGATTCCCGGCAGCTGCCATCCGAGATTTTTGTGACAGAATAGGTGTTTCTAAGGCATACAGCATTGTTGATTTTGGCCTCCTTGAGGCATGTGTACGTGATAATCTTAATGAGAATGCAGCACGTGCAATGGCTGTACTTCGTCCGCTTAAGGTTGTAATTGACAACTACCCTGAGGGAAAGACAGAAATAATTGAAACACCAATTCATCCGAATAAGCCTGAACTCGGCACATCAAAAATAACTTTCTCACGTGAAATATATGTTGAGCAGGATGACTTTATGGCAGAGCCTGTTAAGAAGTACTTTAGACTCTTTCCGGGTAATGAAGTCAGACTTAAGAGCGCATACTACATTACCTGTAATTCTTATGAGCAGGACGACGACGGTAACATTACTTGTCTTCACTGCACATATGACCCTGAATCAAGAGGAGGAGAAACTCCTGACGGGCGTAAGGTTCGCGGAACAATTCACTGGGTTTCTAAAGAAACAGCCTCTATGGTTGAAGTTCGTCTTTATGACAGACTTTTCAATGTGGAAAATCCTTCAGATGATTCGCATGAACTTAAGGAATACTTAAATCCAAATTCACTTGAAATACTTCAAAATGCTGTAGTGGATAAATCGCTTCTAAATGGCCTTAAAGTGGGCGATGTATTCCAGTTTATGCGCAAGGGGTACTACACGGTAGATAAGTATTCAACAGATGAAAAAATTATATTCAATAGAACAGTAGACTTAAATTCCAGTTGGAAATAACTTATAAAGGACTGACAAAAATGGCAAATGAAAATCTTCGCTTTGAAACTGTTTGTGTTCAAGGTGGTTACACTCCGGGAAACGGGGAACCAAGACAAGTTCCAATTATTCAAAGTACAACTTTTAAATACGATACAAGTGAGGACATGGGTGCACTCTTTGATCTTGAAGCTTCAGGATATTTCTATTCACGTCTTCAAAATCCAACTTGTGATACAGTTGCTGCAAAAATTGCTGCTCTTGAGGGCGGTACTGCTGCAATGCTTTTAGGTTCAGGACAGGCTGCATCTTTTTATTCAGTATTTAATATTGCATCTTGTGGGGACCATGTTGTATCTTCTTCTTCAATTTACGGCGGAACATACAACCTCTTTGCTGTAACAATGAAGAGAATGGGTATTGAATTCACATTTGTAGATCCTGATTGTACAGAAGAAGAACTAAATGCTGCATTTAGACCAAATACAAAGGCTGTATTTGGAGAGACAGTTGCAAATCCTGCACTAACTGTTCTTGATATTGAGAAGTTTGCAAATGCAGCCCATGCACACGGTGTTCCACTTATTATTGACAATACATTTGCAACACCGGCTAACTGTCGTCCTTTTGAGTGGGGCGCAGATATTGTAACTCACTCAACAACAAAGTATATGGATGGACACGGTTCTGCTGTCGGAGGATGCATTGTTGACTCCGGCAAGTTTGACTGGACTAAATATCCGGACAAATTCCCGGGCCTCTGTACCCCGGACGAAAGTTATCATGGTGTTACATATACAGAGCGTTTTGGACTTGCCGGCGCTTACATTACAAAGGCAACTGTTCAACTCATGCGTGACTTAGGTTCAGTTCAGTCACCACAGAGTGCCTATCTTCTGAACCTCGGCCTTGAAAGTCTTCACGTTAGAATGCAGCGCCACTGCGAAAACGCTCTTCGGGTTGCACAGTTCCTTGAATCACATGAGAAGATTGAATGGGTTAACTATGCAGGCCTTGAAAGCAACAAATACTATGAGCGTGCAAAGAAGTATATGCCAAACGGCACATGCGGTGTAGTAAGCTTTGGGGTTAAGGGTGGCAGACCTGCTGCTGAAAAGTTCATGAAGAATTTAAAGGTAGCAGCAATTGAAACACACGTTGCAGATGCAAGAACATGTTGTCTTCATCCTGCAAGCTCAACACATAGACAGATGAACGAACAAGAACTTATTGCAGCAGGTGTACCTGGCGATCTTGTACGTTTCTCTTGCGGTCTTGAGAATGCACAGGACTTAATAGACGATATTGCTCAGGCTCTTGAAAAAATCTAATTATGAATTAGAGGACTTAGTATGATTCTTGAAATAGAAAACGGTTATATCTTACATACTAACAATACAACATACGCATTTAGAGTTTTGGAAACCGGGCAACTTGAACACGTTTATTATGGAAAACGTATAGATGTTGCAGCAACTGCTGACGGCCTTAAGTCTCTTTGCGCCGTTCGTGCCTTTGCACCAGGAAATGCCATAAGTTATGACCAGGATCATTTGTCGACTGCCCTTGAAGATATTCCCATGGAAGTATCTTCATACGGAAAGGGAGACATAAGAGATCCCTTTGTTATAATTAAGCACGCCGATGGAGGCATTACATCTGACTTTAAATTTCAAAGTGCAAAATCCGGTGTTGGCGGACCAAAACTTAAAACACTTCCATCTTCCTATGGAGAAAAGGCAGAGAATTTAACCGTTGTTCTAAAGGATCCCTACTATAACATAGAACTTGAAATTACGTACACTGTATATGAAAAGTGTAATGTAATTACAAGATGCTCAAAAGTAATAAACAGATCAAATTACGAAATAAAAGTCTCTAAACTTATGAGTACTCAAATAGATTTTGAGGATGCCGGGTATAAGTTCGTAACATTCGGTGGTGCTTGGGCAAGGGAAATGGATCGCTCTGATACGTTGGTCTCTTCCGGAAAACATGTAAATTCTTCATTTGCCGGCACTTCTTCAAACCGTTCCAATCCTTTTGTAATGGTTGAAAAACCAGATACAACTGAGGAGTTTGGTTCATGCTACGGATTCAACCTTGTATACAGTGGCAACCATTATGAGGCACTTTCTGTGTCAGCTTATGGTAAAACCAGATTTGTTTCAGGTATTAATCCTGAATTCTTTGAGGTTTGTGTAGGTCCCGGTGAGGCATTTGAATCTCCTGAAGCAGTTATGACTTTTTCTGACCTCGGAGAAAGTGGTATGAGCCATAATATGCACAAATTTGTTCGAAACCACATTGTTCGTGGGGAGTGGAAAAACAAACCAAGGCCGGTGCTTCTTAACAGTTGGGAGGCAAACTATTTCAACATTAATGAAAGAAGTTTGGTGCGTCTTTCAAGGGCTGCAAAGCTTGCGGGAATTGAACTCTTTGTAATGGATGACGGTTGGTTTGGCGAAAGAAACAATGACACTACTTCACTTGGTGACTGGTACTATAATGAGAAGAAGCTTCCACACGGAGTTTCCGGCCTTGCAGATAAAATAAAAGCTCAGGGGCTAGACTTTGGTATTTGGGTTGAACCGGAAATGGTCAATGCAAACAGTAAATTGTTCCATGAGCATCCTGATTGGGCTCTTGGTATTCCAAATAAGCCACATTCCGAGGGCAGAAATCAAAGAATACTTGACCTTACCAGACGAGATGTTCAGGACTACATTATTTCTGCAATGTCAAATGTTTTCAGTAGTGCAGATATTTCATATGTCAAATGGGATATGAATAGGATATTCTCAGACGTCTATTCTTCTGCTCTTCCTGCTGATAAACAGTCTGAAGTATTTCATCTTTATTATATTGGCTTCTATAGAATTATGGAGGAACTTACAAAGCGATTCCCTCATATACTCTTTGAGGGATGTGCTTCCGGAGGAAACAGGTTTGACCTGGGAATGCTTTGTTACTTCCCGCAAATTTGGGCAAGTGACAATACGGATGCACTATGCCGTGTAAAAATGATGACTAATTACAGTTATGGTTATCCAATGTCAACTGTAACTGCACATGTATCCTCTTGCCCTAACCATCAAACGTTGCGTACCACGCCAATGGATACAAGGTTCAATGTTGCAGCTTTTGGTGTTTTAGGTTACGAATGTAACCTAAATGATATGGGGCTTGCTGCAATTATGGAAATAAAGAAACAGGTTAAGCTGTACAAACAGTACAGAGAGCTGTTCCAATACGGCGACTTTTACCGTGGACGCAAGGATAACCTCCACGAGTGGACGGTTGTAAGCCGCGACAAAAAGACAGCCGTATTAATGCTCATGCAAGAACTTGCACAGCCAAACACTGTTTCCGGTCCGGTTTATCCACGTGGGCTGAATCCGGAAATTATGTATAACTTCACGGGAAATGGTCCAAGAGTAAACTTAAAAACATTTGGCGACTTATTAAATGCTGTGTCGCCAATACACATAAAGAACAATGGTCTTCTTATTAATATTGCATCTAGACTTTATAAAATGCCTGGAGAGACTGAAGACTGTAAGGCTTATGGCAGTGCACTTATGTATGGTGGTATGCACATAAAACCAGCCTTTTCAGGAACCGGTTTTTCAGAAGATATCCGCATGTTTTCTGATTTTGGTTCACGTATGTACTTTATTACTGCAGATGGTCTTGCAGGAAAAATAACAGATAAAATCAATGCAAAAAGAGGTAAATAAGAAATGCCTATTAAAATACCTACCGATCTTCCTGCAAAGAAGGTTCTAAATTCAGAAAACATCTTTGTAATGGAAGAGACAAGGGCGGGGAAACAGGACATTCGTCCTTTGAAAATTCTCCTTTTAAATTTAATGCCTAAAAAAATAGAAACAGAAACTCAACTTTGTCGACTTCTTGGTAACACACCACTTCAGGTTGAACTTGAACTTATAAAGACTAAAAGTTATGAGGCAAAGAATACATCGCCGGAACACATGCTTGCGTTTTATAAGACATTTGATGAAGTCAAGGATCAAAAGTTCGACGGTATGATTATTACCGGTGCGCCGGTTGAGCAGATGCCTTTTGAAGAAGTTGAATATTGGAATGAACTTTGTGAAATAATGGAGTGGAGTAAGACTAACGTTCATTCTACTTTCCATATTTGTTGGGGTGCACAGGCAGGTCTTTATTACCACTATGGAATAAATAAGCGTAGCCTTCCTGAAAAGTTGTTTGGTGTTTATCCTCATAAATTGGATAAGAAGAATTCAATGCTCTTCCGTGGCTTTGACGATACCTTTATGGTTCCTCAGTCCAGACACACAACAGTGGACAGAGAAGACATTGAGGCTGTGCCGGAACTTTCAATTCTTGCATCAAGTAAAGAGGCAGGCGTTTATGCTATTTCAACAAAGGGTGGCCGTCAGATTTTTATAACCGGTCACTCAGAGTATGATGCAGATACTTTGTATAATGAGTATAAGCGTGATTTAGATGCCGGCAAACCAATTCACAAGCCTGTAAATTATTTTCCAAATGACAGGGTTACATCAAGACCTCCTGTTACTTGGAGATCTTCTGCAAATCTTCTCTATTCAAACTGGCTTAACTACTTTGTATATCAGACAACTCCATATGATATTTCTAGCATTAAGAAGATTAAGTAATATAAATAAGCAAAACAAAACCTGTATGAGAACAGACTCATACAGGTTTTATTTTTATTTGCTAAAGTATTTTTTTATATCTTCAAGGGAGGTGCCAAATGTGCCTTGCACCATTTCATCTTTTCCGCCACCACGTCCATTTAAAGCCACGTTGTATTCTTTAACTAATTTTGAAAGTTCAAGACCGGAAGAGGTGATCATATATCGGTAAGAGTTTCCCTGATTAGTGAGCGCAATAAATATGCCGGTACATTTTGTGCGTCCTTTGTCGGCAAGAATTCTAAGGGTATCCGTGTCAGCATCAGGTAAAAAGATGACTAGGTTTCCATAAACTTTGTCTTCCAGTAAACTAAGTCGACATTCAGCAATTTGCGCAGATTTTTTTGAAATTTCATGATTTAACTCTTGATTTGTATTTATTAGTTTTTGAACTAAATCTGCTGTTTCAAACTGTCTTGCAGATAGCATATCTATTATTCTAAGAATGTTATCCTGCTTCTCATTGTAATCGGAAAGAGCAAGTCGACCACATCTTAAGTGAAGTCTTGTACCACCATGACTCTTTTCGTGGTTTACAATTTTAATTAATCCAATTTCACCGGTTGTATTTACGTGTGGAGCACAGCATGCACAGACATCTATGCCATCTATAGTTACAATTCTGACATCCTCTGTCAACTCAAGTTTGCTTCTGTAGTTAAGGTCCTTCAAAATTTCAGGAGACGGATATTCACATGTTATTTTTAGATTGGAGAATACGGCTTCATTAGCACGTCTTTCTATTTCTAAAATATCTTTTTTGGTAAGAGTTCCGTTATAATCACAAGTTGCATATTCGTCTGTCAAATGAAAGCCTATATTTTCATATCCAAACATGGAGTGAATTATTCCGGAAACCACATGTTCACCGGAATGGTTTTGCATTCTGGGAAAACGCTTTTCCCAGTCGATAATTCCATTTATTTTTGCACCTTCAGGCACCGCTTTATCTGTAAAGTGAAATAACTTTACACCTTCAATTTTTACGTCTGAAACAAAGGTTTCTGTGAGCGATCCATTCTCCGTAAACCTCATAACACCGGTATCTGCGGGCTGTCCTCCACCTTCTGGGAAGAACAGCGTTTCTGAAAGCTCTACTTTGAAAAAAGTACCGCTCGGAATACAGGAGAGTACACGAGCGGTGAATTCTTTTTGATGACTGTCATTGTCATAGAGCTTTATTGTTTGGGCTCTGTCGTGACTCATTTTACGATTTCAACCATCATTCCCGGAGTTACGCCGGCAGCATTTGATTCATCTGTGTCAATGTGCATTGCAAGTGCATACTTTGGACTTACACGAACAATAACATCTCCAAAAATTAATGAACGGCCCTCTGATTCAACTTTGACATTTACAATTTCCTTGTCAGAAACTCCAAGAGCTTCGGCATCTTCAGGAGTTGCATGTATATGACGTTTTGCAACAATTACACCTTCTGAAAGTTCAACTTCACCCTTTGGACCTACAAGTTTGCATGCACCTGAACCGGCTATATCTCCGGATTCTCTAATTGGTGCAACCACACCGATTGAACGAGCGTCAGAAGCAGAGAGTTCAATTTGTGTTTCAGGACGAACAGGGCCAAGTATTGAAACTCCGGGGAATGAACCCTTAGGTCCAATAACTTGAACTCTTTCTTCACAAGCGTATTGACCCGGTTGTGAAAGATCTTTTTTCTTTGTGAGTTCATAGCCCTCTCCAAAGAGAATTTCAAGATGTTCCTTTGTAACATGAAGATGTCTTGCTGAGGTTTCAATTAATAATTTCATTTCAATTTTCCTTTCAAAGTTGATGATATACGATTAATGTTTAAGAACGAAGCAAAGCCATCCTCCGTCTTCTATTCGTTCAATTATTTCAAATCCATTTTTATTAAATGCTTCTAAAACATCAGATTCTCTGCTGTCAATAATGCCACTTGTAATGAAAACTGCGTTTTCATCCATGAAGTTCATTGCATTTTCAGAGAACATTATGATAATATCTGCAACTATATTTGCTACAACTATATTGAACTTGCCGGAAACTTTGTCTGTCATGTCTCCGCAGTGAATTTTATACTGTGGTTCAAAGTATCCGTTTTCTTTACCGTTTTCAATGGCAGTTTTTACGGCAAGCTCATCAATGTCAACGCCTTCTACTCTGTCGGCACCAAGGAGAAGGGAAGCAATACCTAATATACCACTTCCACAGCCAAGGTCTAAGACGGATTCGCCACCTTTTATGTAACGCTCAAGAGTTTCCAAACAAAGTCTGGTAGTGTTGTGTGAACCTGTTCCAAAGGCAAGCCCCGGTTCAATATGTAGGATTTTCCTATCCTCTTTCTTTAGATCATCCGGTAGATCTTCCCAAGTTGGCTGAATGAGAAGTTTTTCCCCGACGGGCATTGGCTTAAAGAATTGTTTCCAGTTGTCCTGCCAGTCTTCACGCTTACATGGAATTGTGTCGACTTTGAATTTTATATTTGCAGCTTTATATCTTTCGGTTAAGAATGCAACTGCTTCAGGTGCATTCATTTCGGGCTCTAGGTATATATGTACATATCCTTTTGACCTGTCTTTTGCAAGAAGGTCTTCGTCTATTAAATCTATGTGGGCAATTTCCATTGCCTCTTCTTCAAGAGTTCTATAGTCCTCAATATAAATGCCATAAGGAACTGTCATTTGAGCAATGTCAGCTGCAAGATCTATATCCTCAGCATTTATTTCAATTTTTATTTCGGTCCAAATATCCATTTTATAAATCCTTTCTTTAATTTGCAAAATTAAAGAATTTGTGCTTTTGGCGCAATGCCATCTGTGCGGCCGTGATTATAAAGACGAACGTCATCCAGTGCCCACTGACGTTGACTGAATGTTCCGGCGTCAATGTCTGAAAGGACGTCGGAAACTTCATACACTTTTGCGTCAAGTTCGTCCAAAAGATTTAAGACAACCGCCTCTAAAAACATTGGGCGAACCGGCGAACCAAATTCCGGTTTGCCGTGATGGGAAAGGAGCATATGCTCAACGAGGCGGATTTTTTCGTCGTCTATTCCAAGACTTTCACCGGCCGCTCTTACAATCATTGCGCCACGCACCAGGTGACCTATTAGGTTACCGTCAACGGTGTAATCCGTGGCAATTCCCATTTCATTCGCATTCATTTCAACTGTCTTTGCAACATCGTGAAGTGCAGCACCTGTAATAAGCAGTTCTCTGTCTATCATAGGATATATTTCACATGCTTTCTCTGCCATTGTAATGATTGAGAGTGTGTGGTACAAAAGACCACCACGCACTGCATGGTGAAGTCTTACGGCTGCCGGGAAATTTAAAAGTTGTTCCTGACGTTCTCCGTATATTTTAAGGACAAGATTTTTTAGGTCATCATCTTTAAATGCACTAACTGTTTCAATGATTTTTGCAAACATATCCGATGACTTGTATTCAACTGACTTTATGTAATCTTCAATATTTACATTGTCTTGTACTAAAGTATTTCTGATTAATTCAATTCTAAGTTGTTCAGCACCGCGAAATTCAGTTATTTCACCACGGACCTTTACAAGTTCATTTACCTCAAAAACAGGAGTTTCTTTTTCATCATAGTCCCAGTATTTTGCTGAGATTTCACCTGTTTTGTCTGCAAGAATAAGATCAAGGTATTTTCCTCCTTTTGTGGAAACTTTGACCTCACATCTTTTTACTAATGCAAAACCTTCAACCTTTGAAGTGTTGCCAACTTTACTAAAATTCATGTGTTCCAACTCCCTTTGGAAAATGATATCAAAACGTGGGGGTGCCGTCAATTATTTATATTATATATCTTTATAAATTGGTTAAACTATGATAAAATTAATAATCATTTTTTTCGGATTTCAATTTCACCTTGGAGGCCTTTATGGAAAATACATTTCAGTCCTATGATGTTGCAACAGGTTTTCGCCTTAATGCATACAAAACATCAAGATTTAAAACAAGCAGAATTTCATTTACTATGGTCCTTCCTTTAGATAAGGACCCTTCAAATAATGCAATCATACCATATATTTTGGCAAGAACTTGCAAGGAATATCCAACATATATGGCCCTTAGCAAAAAACTTGCCGATCTTTATGGCGCAACGCTTACTCCATCTGTTTCAAAGATTGGTGAAAATCATATACTTAGGCTTTCAATGAATATGATAGATAACAAGTTTTCACTTTCAAAGGATGAGGACATAATTCTTTCATGTGTGGAGCTCCTCCTTAAAATTGTCTTTGAACCAAATGCAGAAAACGGAGCTTTTGATAAAGAGGAAGTGGAGCGTGCAAGACGCCTTCTTCTTGAACGAATTGAAAGCCAAAAAAGTGACAAGCGTGTATATGCGCTTCAAAGATTAATTGAAGAAATGTGTAAGGATGAAGCCTTCTGTGCAAATCCAATCGGTACAAAGGAAGGTCTTCTGGATTTAACTCCAAAATCAGTTTATGATTCCTACGTTCATCTAGTGGAAAACGCATTTATTTCTGTGAACGTAATTGGAAATACTGACGTAGATAAAGTATGTGAAATGCTTTCAAACAGAATGGTCGGAATGCACAGAAATACTCCGGCTCCAATGTGTAATGAAATCATTGCAAGCGCTGAAAAAGTAACTAGAGTTGAAGAGACTCAGGCGGTTAATCAGGGCAAACTTGTAATGGGATTCCGCGTTGGATGCAACAATGAAAATGAAACAAGAGACTACCAAAATGAAATTAGGATTATGACTGATATTTTTGGTGGTGGGACATACTCTCGCCTTTTCATGAATGTGCGTGAAAAAATGAGCCTCTGTTACTATTGCTCTGCCAGACCATACAGACAGAAGGGTCTGTTTATTGTTCAAAGTGGGGTTGAGAACGAAAATATAGAAACGGCCATTTCTGAAATTCAAAATCAACTTGCATCTATTGCAAATGGTGAAGTAACAGATGAGGATATGAATGCATCGCTCCTTGCCATGAAGGATAGTTTTAATTCAGTATGTGACACGCCGGAGGACATTGACGGGTGGATTTCCGCTCAGGTTACAGAGCCGTATTTTGAAACTCCGGAAGAAGTATTAAGTGGTATTTCCAAGGTAACAAAAGAGGACGTAATATCAGCTGCTAAAAAGGTTACACTTGACACAATTTTCGTATTAAGAGCTAAGGAGGAAGAATAATGGCAAATATTAAAGAAATAAGAAACGACCTCCTAAGCGATTCATACTTTGAAATAGAGCACGACTCCGGCCTTAAAGTTTTGGTTTATCCAAAGCCGGGATATTCAACAACTTATGCAATTTTTGGAACAAACTATGGTTCTATAGACACAGTAGTTAAGAAGGTCGGAGAGGAAGGCTATACAATTCCTGAAGGAACTGCTCATTTCCTTGAACACAAACTTTTTGAAAGTGAAGAACTTGATGCATTTGAAAGATTTGCAAAAACCGGCGCTTCTGCAAATGCGTATACAAGTTTTGACAGGACATGTTATCTATTCTCTTGTTCAAGCAATTTCAAAGAGAACCTTGAAATATTAATTGATTTTGTTCAGCATCCTTTTTTCACAGAAAAGACTGTACAGAAGGAACAAGGTATAATTGGGCAGGAAATCCGTATGTACCAAGATGAACCTTCTTGGCAGGTAATGTTTAATCTTCTTCGTCTGCTTTATTCAAAGCATCCTGTTAGAATTGATATTGCGGGTACAATAGAGTCCATTGCCGAAATATCTGCAGAAACTCTTTATGACTGCTACAATAACTTTTATAGTCTTCCAAATATGGTCCTTGCTGTTGCAGGAAATACGACTGTGGACGAAGTCCTTGATGTTGTTTCAAAAACACTTGAAGTTAAAGAACCAATAAAAGTTGAACGTGCTGACTTTGGTGAACCAATGGAAGTTTCCACAAACTATTACGAAGAAAAATTATCTGTTACAATTCCAATGTTTACTTTAGGATATAAAGAAAAAACAGAAAGCCCTTTGACGTTAAAAGACAAAATTTTAACCTCAATTCTTGCAGAATATATAGTTGGCGATTCATCTGCTTTGTATGAATCGCTCTTCAACGAAGAACTTATTAATAACAGTTTTGGCTTTGAGTACTTTACAGGTCCGGGATACAGAGCAACAATGTTCGCCGGAGAAAGTAAAGATCCTAAAAAGGTTATGGAAAAAATTAATGCTGAGGTTTTAAGAATTCGTAAGGATGGAATTAACGAAATTGAATTTGAACGAATTCGCCGCAAGCACTATGGTCGTGCTATAATGGGTTATAATGATGTAGACGGTCTTGCAAACGAACTTGTTTCAAGTGAGTTTGAAGGTTATCATATGTTTGATGAAATTGAAATATATCAGACAATTACTTTAGAAGAGGCAGAGGAAAGATTAAAAGATCAATTCCTTCCGGAATATTCGGCGTTATCTGTTGTTCTTCCAAAGGAGGAAAACTAATGAAGGATTATTCTGTTGTTTATTTTAAAGCTATTGAAAGAGGCTTCAGTATACCATCTACGCTCTGTGAATTTAGTATTGCCGGAATAGAGTTTTCAATAAAGCTTTATGGACTTTTAATTGCAATTGGTTATCTTGTTGCACTTGTTACTGCAACAAAACTTGCAAAACGTAAGGGAATAGATGTAGACAAGCTTTATGACGCAATTATTTTTGGCACCCTTGGCGGAATAATTGGGGCTAGGGCATATTATGTTTTATTTAACCTCGGCTATTATTTGGAAAATCCTTCTCATATTCTCAAAATTACTGAGGGTGGACTTGCCATTTATGGTGGAATAATAGGAGCACTGTTTGTTGGATTTATAGTTTGTAAAATAAGAAAGATCAGCGTTTTAGATGTATTTGACCTGGCAGCTGTTGGTTTTCTTGCCGGCCAAGGTATTGGCAGATGGGGAAATTTTACAAACCAAGAAGCCTTTGGCGTAAATACAAATCTCCCTTGGGGCATGAAAAGTGAAACCGTAAGGGAGTACATACTTTTTAATCAGTCCTACTTTCAATCTAAGGGTATTACAATGGATCCGGATGGATTTGTACATCCGACCTTTCTTTATGAATCCATTTGGTGTATACTAGGTTTCATACTGTTTGCAATTATGTTTGATAAATATCGTAAGTTTAAAGGACAAATTGCATTAACCTACGGTGTTTGGTATGGTATAGAACGTACAGTGGTTGAAGGCCTTAGAATAGACAGTCTTTATATTGCAAACACAAACATCAGAGTTTCACAAGTACTTTCTGCCGTTTTACTTGTCTGTTGTCTTATAGGACTTATTGTCGGTTTTGTAAGGACCAGGAAAAATGAGACAAAAACCGTGGCAGAAACACCGGAATATATTGAAGAAAAAAGCGATGAAACAGAAGAAAATGAAAATATAGAGGAGTGCTGACAATGCTTGGATTTGGAAAGAAAGAAAATAAAAAAGAGCCGGAGAAAGCAATTGCTTTAAGAAAATCAGTTCAAAAGAAGCAACAAGCTGAAGCTAATAAGCTTGCTAAGAAAAATGAGGCTTTGGCAAAGAAGGCGGCAGAGAAGGCAAGTCGACTTACAGACGCTGCCACAAAGAAGGCGGAAATGATAAGTCTTAATGCTTCTCAAGAGGTGGAAACAATTAAGAAAAATGCCGAAAAAGAAGTTTTAAGTATTGCAAAATCTGCCGAAGAGCAAAAAGCTCAAATTGGAAAAGACGCAAAGTCTAAAAAAGCAGAAATAGGCCTTGAGGCCGAAAGAAAGATTGCTGAAATAAATGCAGAGGTAAAGCAACAACAGGATGTTGTTGATTCAAATGCAGAAGCTGCTTCAATGCAGGTTGAAAAAGATGCTGCTATGAAAGCTGAAAGTGTTAAGAATGCTGCAGCTGATAAGGCACAGCGTGTCCGTGATGACGCTTCAATAGAAGCTCAAAAAGCTATTAAGGTTGCTGAGGAACAGTCAGCCGCAATAGATGCAAAGTTGCTTCTTGAAATGAATAAGGCTAACGAAAAGTTTGATAAGAAACTTAAGAAAGAAAATGCAGCAACAGAGAAGAAAGTTAAAGCTATTATTGCTGAAGAGGCAAAGGCTTCAAAAGAAAAGGGAAACAATAAGAAAGCTGCTAATTCAAAAGACGCAAAGGGTTCAAAAAAGGGCAACAAGAAGCCGGAAAAGAAGGTTAGTATGAAAAAGAGAATTTTAAGTTTCGTAGTGGAGCTTGCAAAGAAGGAAATAAAGAAGCAGTTTTTCTCTAAGGATAAGGAAAAGGCTAAGAGAAAAAATCTTGGCAGATTATAATGGGTAAGTAATATATAATAATTAAAATATTTTTATTGACTTGTATTGTATCTTTGTGCTACAATACTCAAGCCGCATATTCCGGGTAGGGCAGGTGTGCCCTGTAAGAAAAGTTTTTCACCCGTCGTAGCGAGTCTTAATAAAGGTGGAAAAAACATGTACGCAGTAATTGAAACCGGCGGAAAACAGTACAAGGTTGAATCCGGTGACGTAATCTATGTTGAAAAGCTCAACGTAGAAGAGAATGCAAAAGTTAATTTTGACAAGGTTCTTGTTGTAGGTTCAGATGACGGCATTAAAGTTGGTGACCCATATATTAAGGGCGCTAAGGTTGCCGGCAAGGCTCTTAAGAACGGTAAAGGTAAGAAGATCACTGTCTTCACTTACAAAGCTAAGAAGAATGAGAAGCGTAAGATGGGACATAGACAGCCATATACAAAGATTGAAATTGGCACAATTAAGGCATAAGGAAAGAAGAGGTGTAATACAGTATGGCACATAAGAAAGGTATGGGTTCAACCCGTAATGGTCGTGACTCAGAATCTAAAAGACTTGGTGTTAAGCGTGCAGACGGACAGTACGTTCTTGCAGGCAACATCCTTGTAAAGCAGCGCGGAACACATATTCATCCGGGCAACAATGTAGGCCGTGGCTCTGACGACACACTCTTCGCAAAGATTGACGGTAGAGTTAAGTTTGAGCGTCTTGGCAAGGACAGAAAGAAAGTTTCTGTTTATGCAGTTGAAGAGCAATAATTGCTTTTTAATCCTAAAATAAAAAATGCCGAGGTTTCAATTGAAACCTCGGTTTTTTTATTGTCTATTTGTGAATATGAAGTTGAATTTGTTGCTCCGGCTTTCATTTTATCGCTTTGCCGTATTTCGGAAGTCTTTACGAAGAAAAATACTATTATTATAAAAATTAAGGATACAATTAGAGCAAGTCGTGTATTTTTTCTAACTCTTTTTTTAGCTTCATTCGGTTGGTTTTGAAATTCTATTCTGTTCTTTCTTCCGATTTCAATTTGTGCTTCTTCAATGGATTTGCGAACTTCTTCATAGGTGACATTATTTATGTCTTTTTGAATTTCATATGAGCAAAGATTGTAACAGTCGCCACAGATATATCCACCGGCATTTTCTGCCCTATATCCAATTGTTTTGATAGAGTTTTTGCAATATATACATCTGCTCATTATGTCACCACCTTTTTTTAAAATTATATCACAGTATATTATTTTGTGGTATAATAATAAATACTTTTAGGTTGGAGGAATTTAAGTGGATATTATTAAAAATATAGAAAAATCTAAAGTCGTTGAGCTTGCAAACGAAATTTCATATCATAACGGTCAAGTTGTAAGTAAGACACTTGCACAAAATTCTGCAGTTTCTGTTACTCTTTTTTCATTTTGGAAGGGTGAGGAAATCAGCACACATGAATCCGGTGGAGATGCCTTTGTAACATGTCTTGACGGTGTGGGGAAAATTACAATTGATGGAGTGGAATATGAACTTCATACCGGTGAATCAATTGTTATGCCGGCAAAGCACCCACATGCGGTAGAAGGTAAAGAAAACTTTAAAATGCTTTTAGTTGTAGTATTTTAACCTTTTAAATTTGACAAACATATTATGTTTATGATACCATTTGTATACACTCTTTGCACTGCATATAAATCTACAGTACAAACTGAGCAGACCGTGACATAAGTCATGGAGTCGGGTCACAGATGTGACAGTGGCGTTTCAAACCCACGGGACAGTAACTGGAAATATTACTGATTTCGTGGGTATTATCATATCTAAAAATATATACCCCCACGAATTTAGTGCCGCAGAGCTATCTAAAATAGTGGAGGTATTTTTTTATGAACAATGATTTTCAAAAAACTGCAAATAAGGTGTCTGTTATTACAATAATCGGAAATCTTGTGTTGTCCGTATTAAAACTTGTTGCCGGAATAGTTGCAAATTCAAGCGCTATGATAAGTGATGCAGTCCATTCTGCATCAGACGTCTTTAGCACATTCGTGGTTATTATTGGCATTAAAATTTCATCAAAGGAGCCTGATAAAGATCATCCTTATGGACACGAAAGAATGGAATGCGTTGCTGCAATCCTTCTTGCTGTAGTTCTTTTTATTACAGGTATTGGTATTGGCTCAAGTGCAATAAAGAACATCCTAAGTGGTGATTATGCAAATTTACAAGTTCCGGGAATTCTTGCTCTTGTTGCTGCAATTGTTTCAATTGTAAGTAAGGAAGGCATGTATTGGTATACAAGATTTTATGCAAAGAAAATAGATTCAAGTGCATTAATGGCTGATGCATGGCATCATCGTTCTGATGCATTTTCATCAATTGGTGCGTTAATAGGTATTGCCGGTGCAAGAATTGGATTTCCTGTTATGGATTCAGTTGCCAGTCTTGTTATTTTCTTCTTTATTGCAAAAGCAGCTTTTGATATCTTTAAGGATGCCATGAATAAAATGGTTGATCACTCGTGTGATGAAGAAACGGAAGAAGAACTTCGTGAATGTGTACTTAAAAATGAAAATGTTCTTGGAATAGATCTGCTTCAGACTCGCATTTTCGGAAATAAAATTTATGTTGACTTAGAAATTCTTGCAGATGGTTCAATAACTTTAAATGAGGCACATGGTATTGCTGAGACAGTTCATGATGAAATTGAGCAAGAGTTTCCAAAGGTTAAACATATCATGGTTCATGTTAATCCAAAAGAGATTGAATAAATTTTTAATTAGTGCTAAAGTAGGCTTGTAAACTACATTAAAAGAAAAGAGGGTTATTATGTCAGAACACGGAAAAAAGATGGTTGCGCCTATTGTCATTACAGTTTTGGTCATCCTTTATTATGTGGTTTATTTTGCAGTCATTATTTCTTTACTTGAAGGCATTTTGCGTATTATATTGGGAATTATTCCTGTGGTTATTTCTGCAGTAATGATTTATATATGTATTGAAAGAATAAAGGAAATAAGGAGCGGTGAAGAAGATGATCTTAGTAAATACTGATTATATCAGTGGAAAGAATTTAGAAATGCTTGGTCTTGTAAAAGGAAGCACAATTCAATCAAAGAATATAGGAAAGGATATAACACAAAGCTTTAAGACTCTGGTAGGAGGAGAACTTAATGCTTATAACGAAATGATGAATGAAGCCAGAGCTCTTGCCACAAAAAGAATGGTGGAAGAAGCAGAAACGCTTGAGGCAGATGCTATTGTAAATATACGTTATTCATCATCTGCAATTATGCAAGGAGCAGCTGAAGTAATTGCTTATGGAACAGCTGTTAAATTTATAGAGTAAATAAGAAAATCCCCTATGGTTTTTACCGTGGGGGAATTTTTTAACATAAAAATACTTGAAAAAAATTATGGACGGTAATAATCTATAAATATAGTTTAACAAGGGAGGAGCTTGCACATGGACACAAAGGCTATGCATAAACTGACATATGGTTTGTTTGTTCTAACCGCAAAGGAAAATGGCAAGGATAATGGCTGTATTATTAACACTGCCATTCAAGCCGCTTCAACACCAAATCAGTTGAGTGTTTGTGTAAATAAGTCAAATTACACACATGACATTATTAAACGTACCGGCGAATTTACAATTTCGGTTTTAAGTCAAAATGCTAAATTTGATCTATTTAAACATTTTGGATTTCAATCGGGTAAAGATGTTGATAAGTTTAAGGATTTTTCAAATTGCAGGCGTGGTGAAAACGGCATATATTATATTACAGAAGGAACAAATGCTTACATTTCTGTAAAGGTCAGTAAAACAGAGGACTTGGGTTCTCATACAATGTTTATTGGTGAAATTACAGATATGGAAGTATTAAGCTCAGTACCATCTGTAACATATGAATATTATTCAAATAACATTAAACCTAAGCCACAAGCTGTAGGAACAGCGGAAGATGGACAGACCATTTGGCGTTGTACTATTTGTGGTTATGAATATGTAGGTGAGGAGTTACCGGAGGATTTCATTTGTCCTCTTTGTAAACATCCGGCATCTGATTTTGAAAAAGTAGAAAAGAAGACGGAGGTCAACAACATGTCAACAAACAAGTATGCAGGAACACAGACAGAGAAAAATTTGATAGAGGCATTTTCTGGCGAATCTCAAGCTAGAAACAAATACACATATTTCGCTTCTGTTGCAAAAAAAGAAGGTTACGAGCAGATGGCTGCTTTGTTCCTTAAGACAGCTGATAATGAAAAAGAACACGCAAAAATGTGGTTCAAAGAGTTAGGAGAACTTGGAGACACAAAAGCAAACCTTGCATCAGCTGCTGACGGTGAAAACTATGAGTGGACAGATATGTACGACGGATTTGCAAAGACAGCTGAAGAAGAAGGTTTCCCTGAGCTTGCTGCTAAATTCAGAATGGTAGCTGCAATTGAAAAGCATCACGAAGAAAGATACCGTGCTCTTCTTAATAATATTGAAACTGCACAGGTATTTGAAAAGAGTGAAGTAAAAGTTTGGGAATGCCGCAACTGCGGTCACATAGTAGTTGGAACAAAAGCTCCACAGGTATGTCCTGTATGTGCACATCCTCAGAGCTACTTTGAAGTTAACGCAGAAAACTATTAAGAATAAAAAGAAAATAAGAAAATAAAATTCCCTTATGGAAAATCCATAAGGGAGTTTATTATTTGGTTCTAATTAAGTGGCCTTCTTGAATGGCGGTAATTGTGGCAAAATATGCATTTAAGTGGGCAGGAGAAATCAGGGAACAATAAATTTGTAAATAAAACAATAAATGGGCAATCCCAAGAGGGGACTGCCCATTTGTGCGTTAATTATGCTTTTTACATTGAAGATGGTTGCAATACAAACTTATCTAGAAAAGATTGTAAATTTCCTTGAAAAATCATTTTCTTGTTTGGCAATTTGATTAAATCACGAGGATAGTATAAAGCGCTACTCTTTGTTAAAGATACAGTATTTGTGCTACCCAAAACTTCTGCTACAAAATGAGAACAGAAATAGCGGTGTTTTTGAATAATAGGAATGCGAAACAATCCCAAAACCACACCAATTTTTGCATAACGATACAAGTGCTTCTTTGACACAAAGCCTTGTATAGTTTCCTTTATTTCATCATAAGTTTTTTGAGAAACTTCCATTTCGTAAAGCATACAAGGATAAGGCTCACGATCAGGACGAATATATCTTGTTATTTTTTCAACCAAAAAACCTTTTTTTACAAAACTGTAAAAAGTATTCAAATCTTCATCCAAGCCAATAGAAGCATGATTATAATATGAATTTGTCAGAATTCCAAATGCTATAGAGGAATTGCCATAAAACCGTGTCAGCAAAATATATATTTTTCTTTTGTTGCTCATATTATTAATATTCCTTTTTAAAGCATAATTATTTAACTACATTTTTACATTCAGTCTATAGTAAAAAGATTAAATACGCAATAAATATTTTTCTAAAATATGAACTTTTTTTCCTTGTTATAAACGGTAGTAATCATAACCCCGAAGCCGCTAACGAACAGTAGAGCAACCCAAAGCCATATCATACTGTTATCTTCGGTCTGTGGAGATGTTGTACCGTTATCTACTACTGCTTTCTCATTAACAGTAAATGTTGTGGTAGCTGTGCCGCTTTCCGATACAATACCAATGGTATGCTTTCCGGCTGAAAGAGTAGCTACATAGTCAGCTTTCAATGTTACAATTGTACTGCCTTCCTTAACGGTATAATTCTTTTCATCAAGGATTTTACCGTCAAGCTCAACTCGGATAAAATCGCTGAATGCCGCATTGGAACGTAAGGTTATGTCTTTCTTATCCCCTGCAGTTATACTCTGTCCTTTGCCCTCAATGATTTCAGACGGCAACTTTTGGATTACTGTATCAGCAAGCTTAATTTCTTTTGTGCCGTTTTCATCGGCAAAGTACTTCTTGCAGTCCTTACACTGCCAATACTCTATGTTTCCTGTTTCAGTAACAGTTGCAGCCTTAGCAGGAGTTTTCTCGTAATTATGATTTGAGCTGTCTATCTCTCCGTATTCTTGTTTACATATTCCACAAGTTGCTTTGGTTTGGCAGGTGGCTGTTCCACCCGCACAGGTATGCGAGGAAATATTAGTTAATAAATTTGAATCAGAGATGGCAACAACGTCATTACCGCAAATCGTGGCTGGTATAGCAACGCCGGTCTTGTCTGTTCCTAATGTTATTTGGGTAATCGTAACCTCGCCCTTTTCGGTATCAAGGATGTATTTTATCTGTGATGAAGTACCGGGAATTGCATTTCCGGCTATGGCCAGGTTATCCTTATCAGGCAGGAATATGCTTTCAAGGCTTGAGCAATATCCAAAAGCACTAGCTCCAATCGATGTAACATTAGCAGGGATAGTTATGCTTTTAAGATTTGTACAATAATAAAAAGCTTGATTATCAATCGATTCAACACTATCAGGGATAGTTATGCTTTCAAGATTTGTACAATTATAAAAAGCAGAATTTCCAATCGATGTGACACCATATTTGATATTTACACTTGTAAGACCTGAGCAATATTGAAATGCATAATGTCCAATCGATGTAACGCTGCTTGGGATCGTTATACTTGTAAGGCTTGTGCAACCGGAAAAAGCTTCCGTTCCAATCGACGTGCTTGCGTTATCTTCAAGATTTTCAAGAATTTTTACGCTTGTAAGACCTGTGCAATTTTGAAATGAATGATCTCCAATCGATGTAACACTGCTTGGGATCGTTACACTTGTAAGGTTTGTGCAACCATGAAAAGCACCACCTCTAATCAATGTAACGCTGCTTGGAATCGTTATACCTGTAAGGCTTGTGCAACCATGAAAAGCACTTATTCCAATCGATGTGACGCTGTTTGGAATCGTTACACTTGTAAGGTTTATGCAACTTATAAAAGCCAAATCTCCAATCGATGTAACACCAGGGTCAATCACGATAGTTTTAATTGATGAACAATTAGCATGCCATGGTACATCTACATCACTACTCCAATCTTCCATAGCACCTGTACCTGTAATAGTTAAAGTGCCATTGTCATCAAGACTCCATGTGAGATTTGCTCCACATGAACCACTGCTTGCTGCAAATACCGTTGTCGGTAAAAGCAAAAGTACCATACAAAGGGTAAGCAGAATACTGAAAATCCGTTTTTTCATAATTTTTCCTCCTAAGAGATATTTTTGAATTTGACTTATTCTGTAACAATACCCGACTTTGCTTTCGGGTTATATTTCATAATAAAGAGTTCAAGGCTTTCCTTCAGCACAGCCATTTGTGATTTGAGGTAAAACTCATCCTCAAACAGTGCGTAATGTACGCAGGCTCTGATTAGAATGAATATAAGTGGTGTAAGCTTTTCATATGGAATACCCAGCTTACCCTCTAAGCTCTTTGCATATTCCGTATATCGTTTATCTACACCTACAAAGAATTTTTTGCCGTATTCTCTGTATTTCGGATGGGTGTAGACCTGATACATCAGGCGGTATTTCTTGCCATGCTTTTCCGCTGTCCAGTAGGGTATCTCGTCAATAAACCGCCACAAGTCCTCTATATCTGTGGGAGCTTTCGCCATAAACTCATCTTCAACCTTACTCATACAGTGTTCAGTGGACTGGACAATTAGGTCGTCGAGATTGTCAAAGTACTGATACAGGCTTGCAACATTACAGCCGCAGGAGTCCGCAATGGCTTTTACACCGACAGAGTTAAGCCCGTTCTCCGCATAGCAGTCGAAGCATTTTTCCATAATCTCGATTTTCTTTGCCCTGCGGGCTTCTTCGTTTACAGTACGCAATAGATTTCTCCTTTTTTTGACAATAAAATAAACGTTCATTTATATTTTACTGTTTTTTCTTTGCTATGTAAAGCCGGGAATGCTAATTCTCCGCAAAAACGGTAAGAAACTTGTAAAAAAAGAAAAATAGCCCTGCACATCTTACGATATGCAGGACTATGGTTATTTATGGGGGATTATTTAATCAAGCGGCTTCATTGTCGGGAAGAGGATTACATCTCTGATGGACTCGTTTCCTGTAAGGAGCATTACAAGTCTGTCAATTCCAATTCCACATCCACCTGTTGGAGGCATACCGTATTCAAGCGCCATTACAAAGTCGTCATCAAGCATGTTTGCCTCTTCATCTCCGCATTCACGAAGCATGAGCTGGTGTTTGAAACGCTCCATTTGGTCAAGTGGATCGTTAAGTTCTGAATATGCGTTACCGTATTCTGTACCAAGTATGAAGAGTTCAAAACGCTCTGTAAGATATGGTTTATCAGGCTTTCTCTTTGTAAGAGGAGAAACCTCAACAGGGTAGTCAATAATAAATGTAGGCTGTTCAAGGTTTGATTCAACGAATTCATCATAGAATGAAACTAGAATGTCACCCCAGGTTTCTTTACCTTTTTCAACTTCAATATGCTTTTCTTTTGCCAGGGCAATAGCCTTTTCATGGTCACAGGCAAATTCTTCAAAGTCAATACCGGTGTATTTTTTTACAGCCTCCGCCATTGACATGCGAGCAAATGGTTTTTCAAGGTCAATGTCTACACCCTTGAAGTTTACTTTATATGTTCCGTTTGCAGCCATTGCGGCATTTCTGATGATAGCTTCTGTTCTATCCATCATGCCGTTGTAGTCTGTATATGCTTCATAGAATTCTATTGATGTAAATTCAGGATTGTGCTTTGTGTCCATTCCTTCGTTTCTGAAGATACGACCAATTTCATATACACGCTCCATACCGCCAACTATGAGTCTCTTAAGAGGAAGCTCAGTTGCTATTCTCATATACATATCAAGGTCAAGAGCATTGTGGTGTGTAATGAACGGTCTTGCTGATGCACCACCTGCAATAGTATTGAGAACAGGTGTTTCAACTTCAACATATCCAACGTCATCAAGTGTCTTACGAACAGAAGAGATAATCTTTGCACGCTTAACAAAAGTTTCTTTAACTTCCGGATTTACAATGAGGTCAACATAACGACGTCTGTAACGTGTGTCAGCGTCCTTAAGGCCATGAAATTTTTCCGGAAGTGGAAGGAGTGACTTTGAAATAAGTTTGAGCTCTTCGGCGTGTATTGAAATTTCACCTGTCATTGTTCTGAAGAGGAATCCCTTAATTGCAAAAATATCACCAATGTCTGATTTTTTGAAAGCAGCATAAGGGTCCTCACCAATTCCGTCCTTTGCAACATAAACCTGGATGTTCCCGGCCTTATCTTGGATGTTGCAGAACGAAGCTTTACCCATTACACGCTTAAACATCATACGGCCTGCAATTGAAACGCGAATTGGCTGAGCATCCATAATTGCTCTACGTTCATTGTAGTCTGCCTTTTTTACCATTCTTGCTTCTTGCTCTTCAAGACCTTCAACATTTGGCTCACTACGACCTTTAAGAAGTTCTGCTTCAAGTGCTGCATATTCTTCTTTTGCATCATTTGTATGATGTGTCTGCTCAGCGGTCATTACTTGGAAGGGATCGTTTCCAGCTTCCTGCAAAACCTTGAGCTTTTCTATTCTAATTTGTCTTTGCTCATTAGTATCCTCTTCAGACATAGGAATATTTTCTTCTGTCTGTGGCTTTGTATTCTCTGCCATTCTTTTCACCTCAGTAAATTTATCAAAAAAGAACGGGCGTCTTTTAACTTGGCGCCCGTGAAAAATTTCAACTAGAAAAATTATTTCTTCTTCTTTTTCTTTGCAATTTCTACAATTTCAAATTGAACCTTTCCCATAGGAGTTTCAACTTCAACTACGTCGCCAACTTTTTTGCCCATAATTGCTTTTCCTACTGGAGATTCATCTGAAATTTTACCATTGATTGGGTCAGCCTGTGTGAAACCAACAATTTGATACTCGAAAACTTCTCCGAGTTCAAGATCTTTAATTTTTACAGTTGAAGCTCTGTTAACTGTATCTCCTGAAAGTTCACTTTCATCAATGATTTTACAGTTCTGTATAATGGCTTCAATTTCATTAATACGAGACTCAAGTTTACCCTGCTCAGATTTAGCTTCGTCATATTCAGAGTTTTCTGATAAGTCTCCGAATGAGAGAGCAACTTTAATTTTTTCAGCAATATCTTTTCTTCCGGTAGTTTTTAGTTCTTCAAGTTCATCTTGGAGTTCCTTAAGACCGGCGGTGGTGAGGAGAATTTCTTCTGTCATTTATATCATCCTTCCAATGATTTCCGTTTAATATACCATAGTATTATAAGAAAACTACTTGAATGTGTCAAGAATAATGCTTCTTATTTAGTTTTCTTCAATAGCTTTTAGGGCTTCTCTTTCCTCTTTGGTAATAGAAGTCTTTGCTTCCCTTAGAATTTTGACTTGCTTGCGGTCAAAAACAGTTGGCGCAGCATCCGGGTTTCTGTCGAGTCTTACTTTAATTACACCTGTAATAAGATTGGATTCAACAACGGTTCCCCGACCTTCTTTTGTGTCAACAATTGAGCCCGAGCGAGGAGTGATTTTTGCAAGGTGTTCGTATGAGTTTTGCTCATATTTTAAGCAACACATAAGTCTTCCACAAGTTCCGGATATTTTGGTTGGATTAAGAGAAAGACCTTGTTCCTTTGCCATTTTGATTGAAACCGGTTGGAATTCGCCCATGAATGAGTGACAGCAGAAAGGACGTCCGCAAATGCCAAGTCCTCCAATCATTTTTGCTTCATCTCTTACGCCGATTTGTCTAAGTTCAATTCTGGTTTTGAAAATAGCCGCAAGGTCTTTTACAAGTTCACGGAAATCAACTCGTCCGTCTGCCGTGAAATAGAAAATAATTTTACTTCCGTCAAATGAATATTCAACAGAGGTTAAGTGCATATCTATTTTATGTTTGGCGATTTTTTCCTCGCAAATTTGAAATGCTTTCTTTTCCTTTTCTCTATTTTCTTTAACTTTTTGTATATCTTTTTCACTAGCCATTCTTATTATTGGCTTGAGTGGGGATATAACACTTTCATCTTCAACCATTTCATTTGCTGTTGCAACCGTGCCGCATTCAGTGCCTCTTGCGGTTTCAACTATTACGTGGTCACCGATGGAATATCTTTTGTCATTTGGAGCAAAGAAGTAGATTTTGCCAACTTCTTTGAACCTTACACCTACAACTTCTGTCATGGGTTCCTCCTAGAATTATAAAACAGCTTCAAACAAGTGACTTGAAAGCCTTGCTTGAGTAAGAGTTTTGTTACTGTGTAATGTTATTGCATGTTGTAAATCGGAAATTGCATTTTGCAGACTTAATAATTTTTCGTTATTAAATGAATTTGCAAGATTTCTTGCACTTTCTTTATTTGCTCCTATGCAATTATTTAGTCCGGATTTTATTAAGATGGCGTCTCTGACAATTGGTTTTAAGGCCTCAAGAGTAATTGCAAGAATATCTGTGTTTTTTTCAAAAGCAGATGCCACTTTAATTAATTCAAATTCATCTTTTTTAGCAATTGCATTTGCAACTTCAATGGCAAGTGAAGTTGCTTTTTCTTTATCCTGTTCTTTCACCTCGGATACTTCTTCAAGGCTGAATATTGTAACACGAGAAAGAACGGTTCCAATAAGGACTGAATGTGAAGGACAGAGGAGAATGAAGGATGCATGAGCAGGTGGCTCTTCAAGAATTTTTAAAAGCGTATTTTGATTTGTAGCTTCAATTTCTTCTGCATGTGGAATTATATATATTTTTTTGTCTGAGTCATTTGGGAGAACATATGAGTCCTCTACCATTTCTCTGAGAATTTTTATTCCTATGTTCTTTTTGTCTTTTTCCTTAACAACATTGAGTATGTCAGGGTGAGAGTTGTTTAATGCTTTTTTGCACTGAGGGCAGACCCCACAAGGCTTTCGACCTTTGGACTCACAGAGAAGAGAAGCACAAAACTCAAGAGCTTCATTCATTCTTTCAGCTTCGGTACCGCCGTCAATTACAAGAGCATGAGGTATTCTTCCGGAGTCAATATGGACTCTAAGGCTGTTAATCATACTGCTTCACCATTAGCCTTCAGTTCTATTTTTTACCGTGCGAGGCATATTTGAAAGAAGTGTGCCTATTGCAAAGGCAGCAAAGGCAAGATCTGTGTATTCAAGTGGATATTTTTCAGGAATCAGATTTCCCTTTCCGGTTGCAATCAGAACAAGTGGAGCCAGTGCGCAAACGAGTCCAATAAAAGCACCGGCGGTTCCTGAAAACCAGAGAATCCACATACTGTTTGCCTCATTTACACCGGATGCAATTCTTGCAAATGAAAGAAAGAAAATCATTGCAAGCGTAATAAACATTAGAGTTAAAAGCAATTGAGATACGTTTTTGTAACTGATTGGATTTACAAAGAAGTAAACCATTCTGCTTATACCCCAAATAACAGGGGAAAGGGCTAAGAGTTTACTTTTTTTGTATGTTGAAGTGCCCATGATATGGGAAACTCCTACAATTCCAAAGTATAAAGCTGAAATAAGAGCAAATATGGATTGAATTGTGAGTGACAATGCTCCGGATTTCATAATGTATCCAAAAATATAACCATCTACATCATATTGATAAACACTGAAAAGTGATATGTAGGCAGACATTCTTGTAATGGCATCAATCAGAAAAGTCAAAGCAAAAACCAGTGAAACAATTCCAAGAGAAATGTTCTTTTTTTGTGGAAATTCCGGCTTTGGTTGTATTCCGCTGAAGAGTGACATGAATAGGGAAACAGCAATTTCAAGTCCGCATAAAACGTAAAGAACAGGAACAGTAAAGTCCCTTACAAGCCAGAATCCCGTTTCCGGATCTATACAATTTGCCAATTGGAAAGTTCTAATTGGCACAGCAATAAAAGCAAATATTGCCATGATTAAAATTAGTGGCTGTGGAGATAAAGAAGAGATTTTAAGTTTATTCAAAATTTGTGCCTCCATCATATTAACAACAAGTTATATATATAAATAAAATTACATAATATTGTATAACACCACTATATTAAAGTCAAGAATGAAGGGAGTGTATATAACACTTGAAATCGTACATTTATCTTAGTATTTTTATTTTCTTTTTACTCATTGTAACACCTGCCTTTGGAATGGGTCTTCCTAATCAAAAAGTAAAGGATACGGTGGAGGTTATGCTTCATAAAACCGGTACGGAAAGTATTGTTACGGTGCCCGAAGAGGACTTGAAAATTCTTGCCTCAGCTGTTGCCGGAGAAATGCCGCTTACCTATGAAGACGAGGCATTGAAAGCTCAGGCGGTTGCATCTTTCACACTGATAAAATCAAATCCTAATTTTACACAGGAGTATATGTCCATAGATGAGATGAAAACCAAGTGGGGAGACAATTTCTCAGAAAATTATGCACATGTTTGCAACGTGGTTAAATCCGTGTATGGAGAATATATGACTTATGATGGGGAGATTTTAAAAACAGTGGCGTTTCATGCAACAAGTCCGAGCAAGACTATTCCTGCAAATGACACATGGGGAGGGGACCCAATTCCGTATTTAATGTCTGTTTCAAGTGAAAAGGACAAGCTTTCACCGGACTATAAAAAGGTTGCCAAATTTTCGGAGGAACAGGTCTTAAATGCTTTAAAAGGTAAGTCTATAAATAGTTTGAGCTTTGAAGATAAGGTTGAAATAAGAAATTCACTTGGGCTGCGTTCTCCGGTGTTTGATATTGAATATAATGAAATGGATAAATCATATTCTATTACAACTTATGGTTATGGACATGGTGTTGGTATGAGTCAATTTGGTGCCAATGAGTTGGCAAAAGAGGGGAAGACATATAGAGAAATACTAAAGCATTACTATTCAGGTGTAGAAATTGTTTCTGAATATTGATGCTTAAAATACGACAAAATATTAGATATAAATTTATTGTTTTTGCATTATTGACGTGACTATATATATGATTTAAAATGTTATATGTATTTGTATGAGCACAAGATATTGTGTTTATTATTCTTTCGTGGGGGAAATATAATGCTTGAAACAATTGTAAAAAGAGACGGACGAGAGGTGCCTTTCTCCATAGATAAAATCGCCACAGCAATTTATAGCGCGGCTGAAGCTACCGGTGGTAACAATTATGAGGAGTCACTGGAACTTGCCTCAAAAGTAGTAAATTATATTGAACAGAGTGGAAATACAAAACCAACAGTAGAGGAAATTCAGGACGCCGTTGAAAAGATTTTAATTGAAACGGGTCATGCAAGAACGGCTAAGAAATTTATCCTTTACCGTTCTGAACGTTCTAAATTCCGTGAAATGAATACCCGACTTATGAAAATATATGAGGGCCTTACATTCACAGATGCCAAGGAAAACGATATTAAGCGTGAAAATGCCAATATTGACGGTGACACTGCAATGGGTACAATGCTTAAATATGGTTCTGAAGGTGCAAAGCAGTTCAACGAACTTTACGTTTTAAAGCCGGAACATGCCAAGGCACATGTTGAAGGTGACATTCATATCCATGACCTTGATTTCTTAACACTTACGACAACATGTTGTCAAATAGACTTAGTTAAATTGTTTGAGGGTGGTTTTTCAACAGGTCATGGCTACATAAGAGAGCCTAATGATATTGCAAGTTATTCATCGCTCGCCTGTATTGCACTTCAGTCTAACCAAAATGATCAGCACGGCGGACAGAGTATTCCTAATTTTGAAACCGCAATGGCACCGGGGGTTAGAAAGACTTATAGAAAACTCTACGTTTCAAATCTTTCTAAGGGTCTTGAACTCCTCTGCGGATATGACGACGCATTAGAGGCAACAAAAAATCTTTGCAGAGAAGTTGAGGCAACCTTTAATCTTTCTCCGGTTCTTGCAAATGACAATGGTTATCAAGAGAAGGAAGCCGAACTTCTTGTAAACAAATATAGACTGCCGGCAGAAAATGTTAAGCGTGCACAGGCTTTTGCTCTTAAAAAGGCAGTAAAAGAAATTGACAGAGCTACTTACCAAGCAATGGAAGCTCTTATTCATAATCTGAATACAATGCATTCAAGAGCGGGTGCGCAAATTCCATTTTCGTCTATTAACTATGGCTTGGATACATCGCCTGAGGCAAGACTTGTAATGAAGAATATTCTTCTTGCAACAGAGGCCGGCATGGGTAACGGAGAAACTCCAATTTTTCCTATTCATATCTTTAGAATTAAAGACGGCATTAACTATAATCCGGGCGAGCCAAACTATGATCTCTTCAAACTTGCTTGCAGGGTTTCCGCAAAGCGTCTTTTCCCGAATTTCTCATTTATGGATTCGCCGTTTAACCTTCAGTACTATAAGGAGGGTGACTATAATACTCATGTTGCCTATATGGGCTGTAGAACAAGAGTTATGTCAAATGTTTATGATCCGTCCCGTGAAATAGTATCAGGCAGAGGAAACCTTTCATTCACTTCTGTTAACCTTCCTAGAATTGCTATTAAGGCACACGGAAACGTGGATGTATTTTTTGAAGATCTTGACAGAAAGATTGATCTTGTATTTGATCAACTATATGACAGATTTTTAATTCAGGGACACAGAAAAGTTTATAACTATCCATTCCTTATGGGACAGGGATTATGGCTGGATTCAGATAAGCTAAAACCGGACGATGAACTTATGGAAGTTCTTAAGCACGGCACATTGACACTTGGATTTATTGGCCTTGCCGAATGTCTTAAGGCTCTTATTGGAAGCCACCATGGTGAAACTGCTGAGGCAAGAAATTTGGGTCTTGAAATTGTTTCTCATATGCGTTCAAGATGTGACATGAAGGCAAGAGAAACGGGTCTTAACTTCTCACTTATTGCAACTCCTGCAGAGGGTCTTTCAGGACGATTTGTACGTATGGATAAAGAGCGCTATGGTGTTATTCCGGGTGTTACAGACAGACCATACTACACAAACTCATTCCACGTACCTGTTTACTATCCTATTTCTGCATTTGAAAAGATTAAAATTGAAGGACCTTATCATGCTCTTACAAATGGCGGTCATATTTCATATATAGAAATGGATGGAGATCCATCTGAAAATCTTGACGCATTTGAAGCAGTAATTCGTTGTATGAAAGAAAACAATATGGGTTATGCTTCCATTAACCACCCGGTTGACCGTGACCCGGTTTGCGGATATACTGGAATTATTGGAGATGTTTGTCCACGCTGCGGCAGACATGACGGTGAGGGTATAAGTGAAGAAGTACTAAAGCGTATTAAAGGGTATTCAAGAAATGTTTTCGGAGTAGATGAAAACCCGGTTGAAGATAGAGATAAGATTGCCAATCCGGTAGTATAACTCTTTTGAAAGGAGACAAAAATATGGAAGAAAAAATTGTTGGCGAAGGCGTAAAGTTTGAAAGAATCAGAAGAATTACAGGATATCTTGTTGGAACTCTTGACCGTTTCAATGATGCAAAATATGCAGAAGTAAATGACAGAGTAAAGCACCAAGTTGCAACGGGAACCGGAGAGTTTGAAAGAGTATAATGAATACGGAACTTCGCCTTGCAGGCGTAATACGTGAGTCCATTGTGGACGGCCCGGGTTGGAGATTTGTAATCTTCGTTCAGGGCTGTCCGCACAGGTGCCCGGGGTGCCAAAACCCGCAGACACACAGTTTTGACGGTGGGTATATAACCACCGTTGAAAACATAGTGAATGCGGTGAAGGCAGACGGGCTGCTTACGGGTGTAACCTTAAGTGGCGGCGAGCCGTTTACTCAGGCTCGTGAACTTTTGGTATTAACCCGTGAAATAAAAAAGCTCGGACTGGATGTAATGGCATTTTCCGGATACACCTATGAGGAACTCATAGCCGGTGCAACACCGGAAAATGGTTGGCTTGAGCTCTTGTCCGAACTTTCTTTATTAATTGATGGCAAGTTTATTTTGGAACAAAAATCTTTGGAGCTTCGCTTTCGCGGTTCTAAAAACCAAAGAATAATAGATGTTCAAAAATCACTTGCCACAAATACTGTAGTTCTTTCAGAACTAAACTTTTGACGTGAGGAAACTCACGTCTTATTTTTTTATGAGCTCCGCCTTTGCTCTTGCTCGCCATGCAACTGCCTCGGCTTTGTCGCCTATTTCAAGATAGGCATCAGCAAGGCACTCCATTAGCTCACCCCGCTCCTTCGGAGACAGGTGCACCGCACGAATTAAGTGCCCTCTTACAACAGATATGTATTTTTCCCATACAGATTCAAACATTAAGTTCACACTCCTTTTTCCATAATATGAATAATTTAAACTTAAGGTTCATTCTTAAGGTTCGTTTAAGAAAAGAAATTTATAATGATGACAAAGAATGACAGATTAGGTTAACCGTTTTTATATAAAATTATTCCAAAGAAAGGAGTGTGCGTTTATGGAAAATGGCCTCGTTACAATGAATTATTACAATCCTGCAACAGTTTATAACCGTATGGGGCAATATTTTTACAGAACAGGAGAGATAACAAAAGCAAAATTATTATTCTTAATGTCAGCAATTTGCAAAACAATGTAAGCAAAATTAAATAAATTTAAACGGGCACATTTTACATGTGTCCGTTTTTTTACAAGTGTTCTTTTTTTGTTAATCTTAATTCACTTGTACAAATTGTGTTTGTGCAATGTAACATATTTGTGAAAATTGATAAATTGTACATTTACCCAACACATAAAATATGGTATCATTTTTAACGTAGTTCATTATTGAAAAATGATAAGTAAAATGAATGTATGGAGGTTAGATTTATGAGTTGCTGCATGGAAAAGCACAGTGATTTGTCTCTTATTCGTGAAACACTTGATCACTATAAGAACATTCCTGGAAGCTTAATTGCAATTCTACAAAAAGCGCAGGATATTTACGGATATCTTCCAGTTGATGTAATTTATCACATTGCTGAAGAAACAGGTGTTGCTCCGGCTAAGGTAATGGGTGTTGCAACATTCTACACACAGTTTAGACTTCAACCTGTTGGCAAATATCTTATAATGCTTTGTCAAGGTACTGCTTGTCACGTAAATGGCTCTGAACTTATTGAAAGTGCAATTAAAGACGAACTTGGTATTTCAGATGGTGAAACAACTGAAGACGGTCTTTTCACACTTAAGAACGTTGCTTGTCTTGGATGCTGTAGTCTTTCACCGGTTATGATGATTAACGGAGAAACATACGGTAGTCTTACTCCTGACAAGACAAAGAACATTTTACGTGAACTTGCAAAAGAGGGAGGTGCCACAGAATGAGACTTGTAGTAGGTGAAGGAAGTTGCGGTCTTGCAGCCGGTGCAGGAAAAGTTCACACAAAACTTGATGAACTTTTTAGCGCATCAAATCCTGTCAATGCTGAGGTTACAATTACCGGTTGTATCGGTATGTGTTTCCTTGAACCAATTGTTGATATTTATGAAGATGATGGCACACTCCACAGACTCGTAAAACTTACAGAAAAAGATGCCGATACAATTTATGACGCTGTTGTTTCAGGTGACCTTTCAAAGGTTAAGGAACTTGAAATTACGGATGAGGACGCATCTTTCCTTTCTAAGCAAACTCGTATTGCTCTTCGTAATTGCGGTATCATCAACCCAATGAGTATTGATGAATATGTGTCAGTCGGCGGATATGATGCTCTTTCAAAGATTTTGAAGGACGGTATGACACAGGATGAAGTAATTGAGGAAATTGACGTTTCCGGTCTTAAAGGACGTGGAGGCGCAGGCTTCTCAACAGCATTTAAGTGGAGAGCTGCTAAGGCATCAGAGGGTACAGAAAAGTATCTTATTTGTAATGCTGACGAAGGTGACCCGGGTGCATTCATGGATAGAGCAGTAATTGAGGGTGACCCTCATACTCTCATTGAAGGTATGCTTATTGGCGCTTATGCTATTGGTGCACAAGAAGCAGTTGTTTATGTTCGTGCTGAGTATCCTCTTGCAATTGTACGTCTTGAAAATGCTATTAAAGAGGCAACAGCCAGAGGCTACCTTGGTGACAACATTTTAGGTTCTAATTTCTCATGTAAGATGAGAATTAAGGCCGGTGCCGGCGCATTTGTATGCGGTGAAGAAACAGCACTTATTGAGTCTCTTGAAGGTAAGCGTGGTATGCCTCGCCTTAAGCCTCCATTCCCAGCTCAGTCCGGTTTCTGGTTTAAGCCTTCAAATATCAACAACGTTGAGACTTATGCAAACGTTGCTTGGATTATTAAGAACGGCGGTGCCGCATTTGCTGCAATGGGTACTGAAGAGTCAAAGGGTACAAAGGTATTTGCTCTTACAGGTAAGATTAAACGCGGTGGTCTTGTTGAAATCCCAATGGGTAAGACACTTCGTGAAGTAATTTATGATATCGGCGGCGGAATCCGTGACGATAAAGAATTCAAGGCTGTTCAGCTTGGTGGTCCATCAGGTGGATGTATTCCTTCGGCCCTCCTTGACACAGTAATTGACTACAAGCAACTTGGTGCTACCGGAGCAATCATGGGCTCAGGCGGAATGGTTGTAATGGACGAAAGCACCTGTATGGTTGGTATGGCTAAGTTCTTCCTTGATTTCACAGCTAAGGAAAGCTGCGGTAAGTGTATTCACTGCCGTATTGGTACAAAGCGTATGCTTGAAATTCTTGACAGAATTGTTAAGGGCGAAGGTGAAGAAGGAGATATTGAAAAGCTTGAAGAGCTATGTTATGCAATTAAAGACGGTGCTCTTTGCGGACTTGGTCAAACAGCTCCAAACCCAGTTCTTACAACAATTAAGTATTTCAGAGATGAGTGCGAAGCACACATCAAGGACAAGAAGTGCCCGGCTGGTGAGTGTGTAAATCTCATTACATATTCAATTGATAAGGATAAGTGTATTGGATGTTCTGCTTGTGCAAGACAGTGTCCAACAAATGCTATTTCAGGTCAAGTTAAATCGCCATATGTAATTGATCCAAATGCTTGCATTAAGTGCGGAAACTGTAAGACAGTATGTAAGTTTGGTGCAATTTTAGTAGGTTAAGAGAGGGGAGAGTAAATATGTCTATTAAATATACAATTGACGGCGTAGAAGTTATTGCCGAGGCCGGAGAGACAATACTCGCCTCTGCAAAACGCGCTGGTGTTGAAATTCCAACACTTTGTTTTGATGAAAATACAGCAATTTATGGTGCGTGTGGACTTTGTGTAGTTGAAGCTGAAGGTGTTCCAAAGCTTCTTCGTGCATGTTCTGCAAAACCTGCTGAAGGTTATGTAGTTCACACAGATACACCTAGAGTTTTAAGAGCAAGAAAGACAGCTTTAGAGCTTCTTCTTTCTGATCATACAGGAGACTGTCGTGGTCCATGTAAGCTTAATTGTCCAGCTCTTACAGATTGCCAAAAGTATGTAAATGAAATTAAAGATGGAAAGTATAAGGAAGCTGTTTCAACTATCTATGAAGCATTCCCACTTCCAGCTTCAATAGGTCGCGTTTGTCCACATCCATGTGAGGACGCATGCAGAAGACAAAAGATTGAAGAGCCAATTTCAATTGCATTCCTTAAGGCCTTTGCTGCTGATAAGGTTCTTGAGAGCGGAGACGTTTACAAGATTCCAACTGAGCCGGATTCAGGCAAAAAGGTTGCAATCATTGGTGGTGGCCCTGCTGGTCTTACTGCTGCTGTAAAGCTTCGTGAAAACGGTCATGCTGTTACAATTTTTGATCAGCAGCCAAAAATGGGTGGTATGCTCAGATATGGTATTCCTCAGTACAGACTTCCAAAAGAGGTTCTTGATGCTGAAATCAAGATTATTGAGGATGCCGGCGTTGTAATGAAGAACAACGTTAAACTTGGCAAGGATATTATGTTTGATGATATTCAGAAAGAGTATGATGCAGTTCTTCTTGCAATCGGTGCTTGGACATCTGTTCCAATGAAGGTTCCGGGTGAAGATCTTGAAGGTGTTCAGGGCGGTATTTATTTCCTTGAAAAGCTCGGCCTTGGAGAAACACCGGTAATTGGTGAAAGAGTTGCAGTTTGCGGTGGCGGTAACACAGCAATGGATGCCTGCCGTACAGCTGTTAGACTTGGTGCCAAAGAAGTATATGTAATATACAGAAGAACACGTAATGAAATGCCTGCTGCTGACATTGAAATTGAAGAGGCAGAGGAAGAGGGCGTAATCTTCAAGTTCCTTACAAATCCAATTGAAATTTACGGTTCAAATGGTAAGGTTGAGGGAATGAAACTTCAAATTATGGAACTTGGCGAGCCAGACGAGTCAGGTCGTCGTCGTCCGGTACCAGTTGAAGGAAAAGTTGAAGACATTAAACTTGATAATGTATTTATGGCTATTGGTCAGGTTGCAGATTGTGACGGTATTTCAGGTGTTGAACTTACAAAGAAGGGTACAATTGTAGCTGACGAAAAGACATTCCGCACAAATATTGAAAATGTATTTGCTGCAGGTGACGTTACAAACAAGGGTGCCGGTATTGCTATTGAAGCAATTGGTGAAGCTCAAAGAGCTGCATTCTGCATTAATAACTATCTCTGTGGAGATGAAGTTCGTTATGAACGCCCATATTTCGTAGAGAAGAATGATGCAGAAGTATCACAAATTGACTTTGAAAGTATGCCAAAGCAAGACAGAGAGAAAATGCCTGGTCTTTCTCCTGAGGAAAGAAAGCACAACTTTGACCCTGTTTACTTTGGATTTACAGAGGAACAGGCAAAGGCAGAGGCTTCTCGTTGTCTTGAATGCGGATGCCATGATTACTATGAGTGTAAACTTATTGAATATGCTAACTGGTATGACGTTCATCCTGAACGTTTCCCAGGTGAAAAGCATAACAGACCACTCATTGAAATAGGCACTGTTATTGAGCATAATCCTGATAAGTGTGTACTTTGCGGACTTTGCTATAGAACATGTGAAGAAGTTGCTAAAAAGACATTCATTGGTCTTTACAACAGAGGATTTAAGGCTACTATTAACCCAATGTATCCAACTGCTGAAGCAGCTTCATACTGTGCAACTTGTGGTAAGTGTGTAGACGCTTGCCCAACAGGTGCAATGAGAAAGAAGTTCTAATAAAAATAACTATTAATATTAAAAAGGAAGGCTCTTGTTAATAGGGCCTTCCTTTTGTTTATATATGCTAAAAACATATTTTGGTTTTTAGCACATTAGCGGTCTCACTTTATGATATAATTTATTTAGACAATACAATATTTAATTAGTGGGGTGTATGCCATGAAAAAGAAAAAAATACTAATATTTTTCATCTCAATTATATGTTTGTTGTTGGTTGTTGTTCTTGGCTTGTATTTTAAGTGGCAGCAATACAATTCGGCTGTGTGGGAGCCATTAATAAATATAACAAAAAACGCAGAATGTGATCCGGTTGATTGTGGTTTACATAGAAATTTTCCGGATGAACTTCAAGTTGATTATCAAAAAGATAGTATGATTTTATATTTGGATGTACCAACAGCATTCAAATATGGTGGATATGCCAGTGCTTCTTATACACCGGATCCAGGGGATGGCAAGCCAGCAATAATTACACATTGTTATATTGGTTCTAACTTTAACGACATAAAATGGATTCTTGTTGTTGGCAATCAAAATGGAACAAATACATATTCTAATGCATATGAAGCTGTAATAAATCCGGATACGTTAAGTGTTTTAGAAGAAATATATATAGCTGAAGATGGGGATTACATTTCAAATAATCGAGCTCAAATAGAGAAAAACATTTCAATGTTAAGAGAGTTGTATTCTCCATATTTGAAGTAAAAAAGGTGGTGAGAAAATGAAACCATTTTTAACGGATGAAATTCAATATGAAGAGACGATAGATTCTGCATATGAGAAATCTTTAAAGTATGTTCGTGGTTTTGTTTTCTCATATTGTATGGATACAAGTTTTACAGATAAGATTATGGTAAATGTTGTTACAAGAGCTACAAAAGAAGTTGAAAAGTTTGATAAAAGAACTTCCGTTTTCGTTTGGCTTTGTAATATTGCAAAAGAGGAATTGATAAAAACTCGAGAAGAATTTGTGTCTCCTGAAGACAATGAGTTTTTCTTCTACAATATCAGTTTTCCTTCTGTTCCCAAAGAAAAGGAAAAACAATTAATTGCATCCATAAAACAAATTGAAAAAACACAAAAAGAAATTTTTTTCATGCACACACTTGGCAATTTACCCTTTTCCATTATTGCAGAAATATATGGAAGACCTGAGACTTGGGTAAAAAATTTATATTTGAATACCAAGGCTAAAATAATAGGAGGTGTAAACGTTGGCTGAACTTAATTTTTCAACTTTAGATGATTTTTTCAGAGAAGAAGATAATCCAGGTTTAATGAATACACCACAGACAAGTGTACCTAAGACAAATGTGACTCAAAATATTAACGCTGATGCGTGCGAACTTGTTAAAGATTTGATGCCCTCTTACGTTGATTGCAGCTGCTCCGGATATACAAGAGATTTTGTAAGTCGACACATAGATATTTGTCCAACCTGTAGAGCTTTGGCAAATAATATGGGACAGGACGTGGCCTTTTCAAAGGTGGATGATATTGAAGGAGATTTGCATCGCCTAAAGAAGACAATGAAAAAAATTCAAAGAGAAAAAATTATTGCCTTCACTGCTTTTTTTACAGCTGTCTTATGTGCAATATGTTTCTATTTTATTGCGAGTGCAGTAAGGAAGGAAGTTAATGACACGTATTACGGCTATTATGTTCAAGCTGTTAGAGAATATGAGAGCGAAAGATCACAACTTGACTTTGATCCCTTCCAAAATATGCAAGATAAGTGGGAAAGTGCAAAGGAAAAAGCAAACGCTGAAAATTCTAATTAACACAAAAAACTCCTCTAGGAAGGAGCGGTGGTTGTAAGACAGTTAACAGCCACCGTAGTTTGAACTGCGGTGGCTGTTCTTATATTTTATCCCGTTATGTGATAACATGGAACTGAACAGACCTACAAATCGGAAGTTATGGAGGAGAAAACAACAATGAAAGAAAAGACATATCAGACTCGTTGCGGAACAATCCACTACTGGACAAGCATATCAAGCCTGAATGCAATTACCCTTGTTTTTTTGCCGGGATTGACCGCTGACCATAGATTGTTTGATAAGCAGATTCTGTTTTTTGAGAAAAAGTATAATATTGTGGTGTGGGAT
>JAQXSW010000025.1 GCA_029219165.1 Oscillospiraceae bacterium | reverse complement strand
TACTTATGAGGATGTTAAGAATTCAATTCTTCCAATGGCTGAGAACGGTATTGAAAGTACAACCGCAATGGGTATTGATATTCCTCTTGCCGTTCTTTCAGACAAACATCAACTCTTATTTAATTATTTCAAGCAACTTTTTGCACAGGTTACCAATCCGCCAATAGATGCAATAAGAGAGGAAATAGTTACGGATACACATGTATTTGTTGGTTCTGACGGTAATCTTTTGCAAGAAAATCAGGCAAACTGTACTGTTCTTCAAATTAAGAATCCAATTTTGACAAGTGTTGACCTTTTAAAGATTAAAAACATGAAAAAACCGGGATTTAAGGTTGAGACAGTATCAATTCTTTACTACAAGAATACATCGCTGGAAAGAGCGCTTGATCATCTTTTTGTAGCTTGTGACAAGGCCTACAAGGGCGGCGCAAATATTATTATTCTTTCTGACCGCGGTGTGGATGAAAACCACGTTGCCATTCCTTCTCTTCTTGCAGTTTCAGCTATGGAGCAGTACTTAATCAGAACAAAGAAACGCACAGCTGTTTCAATTATCTTAGAGAGCGCTGAACCACGTGATGTTCATCATTTTGCAACACTCTTAGGTTATGGTGCCAGAGCAATAAATCCTTATCTTGCTCATGAATGTATTGAGGAATGTGTAGATATTGGACTTCTTGACAAAGATCCTCACACAGCAATTGACGACTATAACAGCGCAATTCTTCATGGCATTGTAAAAATTGCTTCAAAAATGGGAATTTCAACTCTTCAGTCATATCAGTCGGCACAAATTTTTGAGGCCATTGGTATCAGGGACGATGTAATAGATAAGTATTTCACTAACACTGTAAGCAGAGTGGGTGGCATAGGCTTAAAAGAAATTGGCGAGGGTGTTGAGTACAGACACGACCATGCATTTGATCCACTTGGTCTTGGAACAGATACAACCCTTGACAGCATGGGTCTTCATAAACTACGCAACGGTAGTGAAAAGGAAGATCACCTCTATAATCCGGAGACAATAATCAGCCTAAGACGTGCTACTTGGGATGGTGACTATGAGAAGTTTAAGAAATATACTGCCATTGTAGATGACGACAGAGTTCCTCATACTCTTCGCGGTTTACTTGACTTTGAATATGATGAAAGTAAGTCTATTGATATTTCTGAAGTTGAGCCGGCATCGGAAATTGTAAAAAGATTCAAAACAGGTGCAATGTCATACGGCTCTATTTCCGAAGAGGCGCATGAGTGTATGGCCATTGCCATGAATCGCCTTGGTGGTAAATCTAACTCCGGTGAAGGAGGAGAAAAGCCGGAAAGACTCGGAACGGAAAGAAACAGTGCAATAAAGCAAGTTGCTTCCGGAAGATTTGGCGTAACATCAAGATATCTTGTTTCAGCAAAAGAAATACAAATAAAGATGGCACAGGGTGCAAAGCCGGGTGAGGGCGGACATCTTCCTGGCAAAAAGGTTTATCCTTGGATTGCAAAGACACGTTATTCAACACCGGGTGTCTCTCTTATTTCACCACCACCTCATCATGACATTTATTCAATTGAGGACTTAGCACAGCTTATTTATGACCTTAAAAATTCAAACAGGGATGCCAGAATTTCTGTAAAACTTGTGTCTGAAGCCGGTGTTGGTACTATTGCAGCGGGTGTTGCAAAGGCAGGTGCCGGAGTGGTATTGATTTCAGGTTATGACGGAGGTACAGGTGCTGCTCCACAGAGTTCTATTCACAATGCCGGACTTCCTTGGGAACTTGGACTTGCAGAAGCTCATCAGACACTTATTCAAAATGGACTTAGAACCCGCGTTGTACTGGAGACAGACGGAAAGCTTATGAGCGGTAGAGATGTTGCAATTGCAGCCATGCTTGGCGCTGAAGAATTTGGCTTTGCCACAGCACCTCTGGTTACTATGGGATGCGTAATGATGCGTGTTTGCAACTTGGATACTTGTCCTGTTGGTGTTGCAACTCAAAACCCTGATCTTAGAAAAAGATTTGCCGGAAAGCCGGAGTATGTAATGAATTTCATGCTCTTTATTGCAGAGGAACTTCGTGAAATTATGGCTCGTCTTGGCGTTAAAACAGTGGATGAATTGGTTGGACGTACTGACCTTCTTCGCGTTCGTGAAAAAGTAATTACAGACAGGGCAGCTATGGTTGATTTGTCTTTAATTCTTGGTAATAACAACAAGGATGGTAAGAACGCTGTTCACTTCAATCCTAGCGATTCATTCGACTTTGAACTTGACAAAACCCTGGATGAAAAAGTTCTACTCCCTGCTTTTGAAAAGAGCAAGGGCGGAATGAATGTTTCTGTAAATGTTACAAGCACGGACAGATCTTTCGGAACAATTCTTGGTTCCGAAATTACAAAGAAATATGATAAGAAGCCTATAGAGGACGACACCTATGTAATTAATTGTAACGGTGGTGGCGGACAAAGCTTTGGAGCCTTTATTCCAAAGGGACTTACCATTAACCTTGAAGGTGACAGTAATGACTATTTCGGAAAGGGACTATCAGGCGGTAAACTTGCTGTTTTCCCGTCTAAAAATGCAAAGTTTAAGGCAGAGGAAAATATTATTATCGGTAATGTTGCACTTTACGGTGCAACTTCAGGAAAAGCATTTATCAACGGTATTGCCGGTGAACGTTTTTGCGTCAGAAATTCAGGCGCTTTAGCTGTTGTTGAGGGCGTTGGTGACCACGGATGTGAATACATGACCGGAGGTTGTGTTGTAATTCTTGGTAAAACCGGTAAAAACTTTGCGGCAGGTATGAGTGGCGGTGTAGCTTACGTACTTGATGAAAATCACGACCTGTACAAGAGATTAAACAAGGAAATGATTAATGTTACAGGACTTGAGACTAAGCACGATGTAGAAAAACTCCGTGGTCTTATAGAGGAGCATGTCCTTGCAACGGGCTCAGAATTCGGAAAGAAAATTCTTTCTGATTTTGACAATTATGTTCATTCATTCAAGAAAATCATTCCTAGAGATTATGCTATGATGCTTGAAAAAATATTGGAATTTGAAGGCAAAGGATTAACACAGGATGAGGCTGAAATTGAAGCCTTTACTTGCCTTACAAAGTCTTAAGAAAGGAGAGAGAATAATGGGAAAATCAACAGGTTTTATGGAATATAAAAGAGTGACAAATGGAGAAATAGAACCGCTTGAAAGAATAAAAAACTGGAATGAGTTTCACCCTCCACTCTCCATTTCTGAAAGGCAAAATCAGGCGGCAAGATGTATGTCTTGCGGTGTACCTTTTTGCCAGTCGGCAAAGAATTTCGGAGGCGGAGCCGTGTCAGGATGTCCCCTTCATAATTTAATTCCGGAATGGAATGATGAACTGTATAAGGGACATCTTGAACATGCGGTGCGACGCCTTCTTAAGACGTCAAACTTCCCGGAGTTCACGGGAAGGGTGTGCCCGGCCCTTTGTGAGGCGGCCTGCACTTGCGGAATGGACGGAGATCCTGTCACGGTACGTGAAAATGAGCTCGCAATTATTGAAACGGCTTTTAAAGAAGGCTTTATGAAGCCGTGTCCTCCAAGTGTTCGCTCAGATGCACGCGTAGCCGTAATTGGCTCCGGACCGGCAGGCCTTGCAACCGCCGACGTTCTTAACAGACGTGGTCATAATGTCACTGTTTTTGAACGTGACGACAGACCCGGCGGCCTTCTGATGTATGGTATTCCTAATATGAAGCTTGAAAAGAGTGTAATAGACAGAAGAGTTGAGCTCATGAAAGCCGAGGGTGTAAAATTTGAACTTTCAAAGGATATCGGAAAGGAAATAAGTGCCGAGGAAATACTTAACCAATATGATGCCGTGGTACTTGCTTGCGGAGCAAAAAAACCTCGTCCTTTGAATTTGGGAGAGGAAAATGTTGGGAACGTATTTTATGCGGTTGATTTCCTGACAGATGCAACTAAGGCTGTTATTTCCGGTAAGAAACATGATGTTGCCAAAAATAAGAATGTAGTTATTGTAGGTGGCGGAGACACAGGTAATGACTGTGTTGGAACATGTATAAGAGAGGGCGCAAAGTCAGTCCTTCAAATTGAAATGATGCCTGAGCCTCCAAAGACAAGACAAAACCCTTGGCCGGAGTGGCCAAAGGTTCTAAAAGTGGACTATGGTCAAAGTGAGTCTATTGCAGTATTTGGAAAAGATCCAAGGGTTTATGAGACAACAATAAAGGAACTTGTTGTGGATAAAAAAGGAAATCTTGAGGCTGTTGTAACAGTAGGCGTAAGATTTGATCCTGATAAGGGCTTAGTCTTTGTTCCCGGTACAGAAAAAACAGTTAAAGCAGAATTGCTTTTAATTGCCGCAGGATTCATTGGATGTCAGTCTTATGTTTCGGATGCATTTGGCGTAGAACTGACAAACAGGGGCGTTGTAAAGACCGAGGACGGAATGAATCGCTCGGTTAACAATTCTAAAATTTTCGTGGCAGGCGACATGCATAGAGGACAGTCATTGGTTGTTTGGGCTATTGCCGAAGGACGAGAATGTGCAAGAGAAGTTGATGAGTACCTTATGGGATATTCAAATTTGATAAATAACTAACAAGCATTTTCGTTGACTTTTATTATGTATTTATTTATAATTTATAACGTACTTTTTCTAAAAGGACGTAAATTTGATAAAAAGAGGTAGAAAAGAATGAAAAACTTCAAAAGAGTAATTGCAGTTATCATGATTGCTGCAATGATGCTTTGCACTTTCGCTGCTTGCGGCGGAAATGAAGCTTCAAAAGAAAAAGTTATCTTCATTGGTTCAACAGGTCCTCTTACAGGAGATGCTTCTTCATACGGTATCTCTGTAAAGAACGGTGCAGAACTTGCAGTTAAAGAAATTAATGCTGCAGGCGGACTTAACGGAATCCAGTTAAAGTTCGACATGAAGGATGACAAGGCAACAGCTGAGGATGCAGCTACAGGTTATGACGCACTTATGGACGAAGGCATGCAGATTTCAATCGGAAGTGTTACTTCAGGTTCTTGTGAATCTTTTGCAGCTAAGTCAGTTGCTGATAACCTCTTCTTCATTACTCCATCAGCTTCAGCAGCAAACGTAATTGCTGACAGACCAAACGGTTTCCGCATTTGCTTCGGTGACCCTGACCAGGGTATACTTGCTGCTCAGTCACTTACAAAGACATATAAGAACATCGGTTGTATCTATGATACATCAGACCCATATTCTTCAGGTATTTATGATGCTTTCTCAGCTGAAATGAAGAATCTTAATGTTGATTTCCTCACTCAAAAGTTTGACGCTGAGAATAAGAAGGACTTTTCAACTCAGGTTGAAGCTCTTAAAGGCTGTGACGTTATCTTCCTTCCAATTTACTACACAGAAGCAGGTCTTATTGCTAAGGCTTGTGTAGCTAAAGGATGTAACGCTGTTATCTACGGTTCAGACGGACTTGACGGTGTTGCTGATCAGATAGATGCTACAGTTACAAACACAATTCAGTACATAACTCCATTCGACGTTAATAGCACAGAGCCTGCTACAGCAAACTTTGTAAAGGCTTATAAAGACGCTTACGGTTCAGCCCCTGATCAGTTCGCTGCTGACGGTTATGATGCAATCTATGTTATCTATAACGCAATGAAGGCTGCAAACATTACAGACGCTGACATTGAGCCATCAGCTCTTTGTGACGCTGTTGTTAAGGCAATTACTGACAAGTCATTCTCATACACAGGTGCTACAGGTACTCTTTCATGGGATGTTTCAGGTGCATGTAATAAGAGCCTTCAGGTTGTTACACTTGAAAAATAATTTTAGATGAATCCGTTAAATAGCGGGGCGACTTCGTTGAACTTGCCCCGTTATTTTTTCGTTTATATAAGGAGACAAAACCATATGGCTATTTTACTTGACGGACTTAGTCTTGGCGCTATTTATGCACTCATTGCGCTTGGCTACACAATGGTATATGGTATTGCAAAAATGCTTAACTTTGCACATGGCGATGTAATTATGGTTGGCGCTTATGCCATCCTTACTATGCTTACAGTAACAGGTAATCCTTGGCTTGCAATTGTTGTTTCAGTAGTTGTTTGTACATTGACGGGTATTGTTATTGAGAAGCTTGCTTACAAGCCTCTTCGCGGAGCTTCACCTTTGGCTGTTCTTATTACTGCAATCGGTGTAAGTTTCTTCCTTCAGGCTATAGCTCAACTCATATTTGGTGCAAAGTCACAACCGGTTTCACTTCCGTCTCTTGGAAATGTAACTATTGCCGGGGCAACAATTAGTGTTGGAACTATTGTTACACTTGTTGTTGGTTCCATTATCATGGCTGCTCTTACAATTTTCATAAAAGAGTCAAGAACCGGACGTGCAATGATTGCAGTATCAGAGGATAAGGGCGCTGCTCAACTTATGGGTGTAAATGTAAACAAAATCATTATGATTACATTTGCAATTGGTTCGGCTCTTGCTGCCTTTGCAAGTCTTTTCTATTTAATGCAAATTCCTTCAACTCAGCCAACCCTTGGTGCCATGCCGGGTATTAAGGCGTTTACTGCCGCAGTTATTGGCGGTATTGGTTCAATTCCGGGGGCCATGCTTGGTGGAGTACTACTTGGTGTAATTGAAAAGGTTTGCCTTAGTATTCCGGTAGTCAGCCCATATACTACCGCAGTTGAATTCTCATTACTTATTATCATTCTTCTTGTTAAACCAATTGGTATTCTTGGCAAGAAGAGAAGAGAGAAGGTGTAAGAATGTCATATTTTAAAAATATTAAAAGCACCTTCAAAATTAAAAATCATGTAAACTACATTGGAGTTTTAGGCTTTCTCATTCTTATGATGATTCTTGCAAACTTTGGTGTACTTACACGTTCATCAATTGGTCTTCTTTCCAGAATTGCATACAGCATTATTATGGCTGTATCTTTAAATTTGGTTGTAGGATTCCTTGGGGAACTCAGTCTTGGACATGCAGGATTTATGTGCGTAGGTGCATATATTGGATGCTCTCTTGGAAATATTCTTTCACAGAGTATAGATAATTCCCTTCTTGTAATTATTATTTCAATGCTTGTTGGCGGTGTTTGTGCTGCTTTCTTTGGATTTATCATAGGACTTCCGGCACTCAGACTTAAGGGAGATTATCTTGCAATAGTTACTCTTGCGTTTGGCGAAATAGTAAGAAATGTATTTAAGAACCTTCCATACTTTGGAGGGGCAATGGGTCTTAATACAAAACCATACAACACAAAAGAACTCTACATAATTGGTTTCGTTGTAGTTCTCATTGTTTTAATTCTTATCCAAAATCTTATCCGTTCAAAGCATGGTCGTGCAATAACTGCAATACGAGACAACGAAATTGCTGCAAAGGCAATGGGTATTAATGTAACATTCTACAAACTTTTCGTATTTATTATTTCAGCATTTTTTGCCGGTGTTGCCGGTGTACTCTACGGCAACTTTACAACTCCGGTTCTTTACACATTCTTTTCTTATAACTACTCTATTGAAATATTGGTAATGGTTGTTCTTGGCGGTATGGGTAATATTACAGGTTCCATACTTGCAGCAACTCTTATTACATTCGTTAATTTTGAACTTCAAAGTAATCTTTCAGGCGACCTTGCAGCTCTTAGACTTCTTATTTATGCTCTTATTCTTATTGTTGTCGTTCTCTTCAACAATGCGCCGGCATTTAAGAATATACGTGCAAAGGTTAATATTAGAGCAATTCTTGCAAAGATTGAGAAACCAAAGAAGCCGGGTGACATTTCAGATGACACCGCTAAATGGGATGTAATTGAATCTAAAATTAAGATGAATGAAGTTTTGTCAGTAGATGTTGTTGATCAAATAAATAAAGCTGAGAAGGAGGATGTATGATGGCAGAATATATGCTTGAAACCCAAAATCTCGGTATACAGTTTGGCGGACTTAAGGCAGTTCAGGACGTTAATCTTAAAATTAAGAAGAACGAACTTTATGGCCTTGTTGGTCCTAACGGTGCCGGTAAAACAACAGTATTTAATACGCTTACCGGTGTTTATCAG
>JAQXSW010000024.1 GCA_029219165.1 Oscillospiraceae bacterium | reverse complement strand
GGTAGAGCACGCGGCTGTTAACCGCGGTGTCACAGGTTCGAGTCCTGTTTGAGGCGCCAAGAGAAAGCATCCCAAAAGGGATGCTTTTTTATTTTAGCGAATTAAAGTGGGGACGGTTCTCCATCGTCGAGAACCGTCCCCAACGACGGAGAACCGTCCCCGACAACGGAGAACCGTCCCCGACAACAGAGAACCGTCCCCGACAACGGAGAACCGTCCCCGATTGACATTGGGCATGTTTGCCCGTATACTATATTTAGTTTTTTAGAAGGAGGAACCACAGTGGATATTAATAGTATAATAAATTTATATAATACGACTGTTGGCGGCACCAACGGTACAAATTCACTTGGTGGACTTTCTTCTCTTACCGGTGGGATTGGAACACTGGGCGTAAATACTGATTTTGAAACAGCGTTCAACAATGCTGTTTCAAATATTTCTGATAAGGTGACCCTTGAGAGTATTTTTGAAAAGGCTTCCAGTACATACGGGGTTTCTGAAGATTTACTTAAGGCAGTTGCAAGGGCTGAGTCAAACTTTGACATAAAAGCTGTTTCAAAGGCCGGCGCTGAAGGTATTATGCAACTTATGCCTGAAACACAGAAGTCCTTTGGTGTAACAGACCCTTTTGATGCAGAGCAAAATATTATGGCCGGCGCAAATCTGCTTTCCGGCCTTTTGAAAAAATATAATGGCAATAAGAGTTTGGCGCTTGCTGCATACAATGCGGGTTCAGGTGCTGTTGATAAATACGGCGGAATTCCACCATATAAAGAGACACAGAATTATGTAAGTAAAGTTTTAAGTTTCCTGGATGATAACTATGATCTATCAAACATCTCTGTGGATGGAACAATCTCAAGATATTCACCTGCAAAGAACCTTTCTAAGGTGTACTCCAGTTATGAGGATTATGTGAAGAGTACTACAAAGAATTTGAATATTTCTCAACTTTTCTCATCCATGGCATCAAACAGTGTTCTTGGGGCAACAACCTCATCTTCTGACTGGGTGTCATCCGTAAATGCTATTTTAATGCAAATGCTAATAAACAATATGACCGGTGGCAGTGGACTTACGACTAATAATATTATTGGATCTTTAGATTCTTCTGCCGACGATAACACCGGCATAATTTGAGTTTGAAAGGAGTATAAATATTTTATACTCCTTTAATATTTAGGTGATAATTATGATAAAGAGACTTATAGGCTTAATTCTTGCAATAATCGCTCTGGCTTTGGGATTTGTGCAAGTAAGACCGTTTATTTCTCAACCTGAAACAAAGTCGGATGAAACATGTTGGAAAACAAATTATAGGTACGTATTTGTGCACGGACTTTCCGGTTGGGGAAGTTATGATGCGCAGAATCTTTTTATGCCATACTGGGGAATGGCCGGTGGCGATTTAACAAGATATTTAAATCATAACGGATTTGATTGTTATGCTGCATCTGTTTCTCCAACAGACAGTGCGTGGGACAGAGCATGTGAACTTTATGCACAGCTTACCGGGACAAAGGTTGACTATGGTCGTGCACACAGTGAAAAAATGGGACACTCAAGATATGGCGATGATTTCACCGGTAAGGCATTGGTGCCTGCTTGGAATGAAACTGATAAGATAAATCTTTTGGGGCATTCATTTGGCGGCGCAACCGTAAGGGTTATGGTCAGCCTCTTGGAGACGGGCAGTGCTGAGGAGCAGGCTGTCACAGACGAAAGTGAATTGTCCGGACTTTTCACAGGTGGAAAGTCCGATTGGGTATTCTCTGTGACAACTTTGGCTGCTCCGCACAACGGCACGTCGGCTTACAGTATGGATGACGGCAAAGTAGTTGGCGCCGCTGAGGAGTCAAAAAGTAGCAAGGTTTTATCTAAGATAATGTCACTTGCTACGGGTGCCAAGAAAGATGATGGAAGAAGTGGAACGGATTATGCGTCATACGATATGTACATTGATAATGCAATCAGTTTGAACAAGAATTTAGAACTTCCGACAAATATTTACTATTTTTCAATTCCTTGTAGTGCTACAATAAAAAATGATGATGGAACTTATAGTCCAAACACAGAAATAATGGAGGGTGTTTACACAGCGTCTTCAGAAAAAATGGGACACTTTATTGGAACCACAAAGGGTGGTTTTAGTATAGATGAATCGTGGCAGGAAAACGATGGCCTTGTAAATACAATTTCCGAAAAGTTCCCAATAGGTCAGCCACATGTTGATTATGACGAAACAAATATACAGAAGGGCACATGGAATGTTATGCCGGTTTACAAAGGCGACCATATGTCTCTTCAAGGTGGAATGACTAAAAGGAACGACATGAGAGGAAAGTATGTTGAATTGTTTAATGTAATAAACTCTTTAGAAAAATGAATCGCACAGGATAATATTAAATGGAGGACGTTATGAAGAATATGAAAAGAATTGTAACTATGGCACTTGCGCTCCTTATGCTGTTTGCACTTTCTGCATGTGCAACTGATGAAGAAAAGCAAATTCGAGGATCCTGGATGGGCACTGTTGACTATACGGATTACGCCAATCAAGCTATTACAGCAGATACCGCTGACAGCAATCTTGCAGATTATTTTCAAATTTCCGACTACAAATTCAACTTGGTTTTTACTTTTGAAAAAAATGGTACATATAGAATTGATGCAGACGAAGAATCAATAAGAAATACCATTAACTCCGTTAAAGAACAGAGAAAAGAGTCATTTAGGAAATATTATGAGGATATTATTAAAGAGAGAAGTCTTGGTATTACTGTTGATCAGTATTTGAAGGATTTCATGCAGACTTCACTTGATCAGTTGGTGGCGGAATCATTTGGAGATGACAGTGAACTTGTGGCAAAGTTCAAAGCTGATTTTAACAAGTCTGGAGACTATAAAATAAAAGATGGAAAACTTTACCTTGGTCTTGGCGACGATGGCAAGGTTGATGAAACAAAGTATTACACTGTAAAACTTTCTGAAAAACAAATTGAATTTGTAAATTATTCAGACGGTGAAAATGCTGTTTTTCCACTTCCATTCACTGTAACTTTAGTTAAGTAAAGCGGGGACGGTTCTCTGCTGCCGGGGACGGTTCTCCATTGTCGAGAACCGTCCCCAGTTGTTGAGAACCGTCCCCATTCGTCGAGAACCGTCCCAAATTTTTGCCTTTTACAAAATGAAAACGTTCATATTTCCTCATAAAATTTACATGTGTAAAACTGATGTTCGTATTTATCAAAACACGGACATTTTTTTCTATATAATTATGCAATGAATTATTAATAAGAAATGAATATAATTAATAGGTGATTAAATAAAGTAATTAATTTTGGGAGGAATTGTATTGGGACAGAAAAATTATCCATTTGTATTCATTCATGGTATGCTCGGTTTTGGTGAGGATGAGTTGATTTATAACTATATGCCATACTGGGGAATGCTTTCAGGAAGCATTGTTGATATGCTTCGTGCAGAGGGCAAAGAAGCATATGCGCCTACAATCAGTTCACTTGGCTCTGCATGGGACCGTGCATGTGAAATATATGCGCAAATTGTTGGCGGAACAGTCGACTATGGAAAGGCACACTCTGAAAAATACGGACATGAAAGATATGGACGTACATATGAAAAAGCTCTTATTCCTGACTGGGGAAAACTTGATGCAGGGGGCAGACTTAATAAACTTCACATCTTAGGTCATAGTTTCGGTGGCGCAACAGTTAGAATGTTCTCTCAATTGCTTGCATATGGAAGCCCTGAAGAAAGGGCAGTAACAGATAAGAATGATCTTTCACCATTCTTTGAAGGTGGACATGGTGACTGGGTAAAGAGTGTTACAACAATTGCAGGTCCACATAACGGAACAACAGTTATTACAGCTATTGGACCTCTTCTTCCAATTTTAAAGGGAATTACATTTTTCGGGTTTGCCGGAATAATGGATAATACCCCTGCTAATAAAATTTATGATATGTGTCTTGATCAGTGGGGAATTACCTCAAATCCAAAAGATGGATATTCTCTTACAAAAATGCTTAGAATAGATAAAATAATAAAGGCGATGCGTTCAAAGGATAACCTTTATTATGATCTTTCTCTAGCAGGAGCTCGTGACTTAAATGAGGTCTTTGAAGCAAATAAGGACACATATCTTTTCTCAATTTCAACAAGCAACTCAATGCTTACAGCAAATGGAAACCATAGAATGAAGGCTTCTTCTTTTGTTCCATTCTGGCTTACCGGAAACTTACTTGGTAAAGCAAAATATGACAAGTCAATAGGTGAAGAGCTTGACGATTCATGGCTCGAATCAGATGGTGCATCAAACACAGCATCTGCCCTTCATCCTTGTGATGAACCATTTGAGTATTTCTATGACAATCACTGTGTTGCAAAGAAGGGTATTTGGAATGTAATGCCTGTGTATCAGGGAGACCACATGGATGTTGTTGGAGGTTCTCTTCGTGCAGCAATTACACCATATTACATTAACAACTATTACAAGAAATTTTTAAGTATTCTTGAAAATCTTCCGGAATAATGAAAAAAGCCTGCTCAATTGAGCAGGCTTTTTTGGGGAAATGAATTGTGAGGGGAAGGGTTAATACCTGATTGGGGACGGTTCTCCGCAATGAAGAACCGTCCCCGGTTGCGGAGAACCGTCCCCGGTTATTGGATTTCAAGACGTCTGTTGGTCGGGATTTTTTCTTCTTCCTTAGGAAGAGTGAGTGTTAAAACACCGTTGTCATACTTAGCTACAATATCGTCCTGCTTGATGCCGTTAAGGCTAAATGAACGAGTGTAGCTACCGTATGAACGTTCACAACGGATGTACTTGCCTTTCATTTTTTCGTCCTCATGTTCTGAATGACGCTCTGCGGTAAGAGTGAGGGTGTTGTCATCAATATCTATTGAAATATCTTCCTTTTTAAATCCAGGAAGATCGGCAGTAAGCTTGTATGAGTCGCCTTCGTCAGTAATGTCTGTGCCAAAACCGGTGAGGTCGGTTCCTGTGCTACCGAAGAATGGGGTGTTCCAGAAGTTTCCAAAGAAGTTGTCTACCTCGTGGAATGGGTCATAGAGTGATAAATAATTTCTACCTAACATAATACATACCTCCATTAGATTAAAATATAACCACTTTCTGTTAGGGGTCTGTGCTCCTCCTAACAACTTTTATTATAATCATATTTTTTTGAAATGTGTGAACAAATTGTAAACATTTAGCACTCTATGGATTCGAGTGCTAAATACGACAAACAGACGGAGCGATTCATTCATTTTATTATGGTATACCCTCCATGTTTGTGATATACTAATTAAGTATTATTTTGAGTATTGTATATAGTAATACTTATGGTATTGGAGGCAGACGATGAACGAAAAGTTTGAATCGTTTAGACAACAATATAAAGAATTTATTTACAGAGATTATCACATAAATGTTGAGGAAGACTTCATAACAATCATCTATGATTTTGAAGTGCCGGGACTCTGTGAATTTCACCCATCAAATAAAATAAGAACATCTAATTTGGATGTGTTAAATAATCCAACCTCAGATACGGCAAAACGTATTGCTTTTTCTCTTGGTATGGTTGAACTTATTAGTTATTGGAAACCAATGTGTCCAATAACTGTGAGGGTTCTCTGTGGTTCGCTTTCAGAAAAGGATATCCTTTGGTGGAAGCAACTTTATTTCGGCGGCCTTGGAGAGTTTTTCTATACAAATGGAATTGAAACATCCTTTGAAGAATTTATGACCATTGAATGCAATGAATCGCCGAAAGTAATGCCTGAAGAATGGCGCAGTGCTGGTTTGAAAATAATTCCTGTAGGTGGCGGAAAAGATTCAAATGTCACAATGGAACTTACAAAAAGTATGGCCGACAAAGTCTACTGTTTTACAGTTAATGACCAACCGGCTCGTGAAGAGTCAGCAAAATGTGCCGGATATTCTGATGACAGAATAATTCGCACTTACAGAACGCTTGACCCAAATATGCTGAAGCTAAATAAAGAAGGTTTTCTTAACGGACACACTCCTTTTTCTGCAATAGTTGCTTTCCTTTCTGCCTATTGTGCCTATTTAATTGGGGCAGACCACATAGTTCTTTCAAATGAATCCAGCGCAAACGAAAGTAATATAGAAGGAATGGCCGTAAACCACCAGTATTCAAAGTCTTATGAATTTGAACATAACTTTTATAATTATTTTCAAGATTATGTCGGTGTACCAATTCAGTACTTCAGTTTGCTTCGTGCATTTAATGAACTTCAAATTGCAAAGCAGTTTTGCAAAACAGATAAATATTTAAAGGTATTCAGAAGTTGTAATGCCGGTTCAAAGAAGAATATATGGTGTTGTAACTGTGCTAAATGTCTGTTCGTTTACATTATTATTTCACCATTTTTATCTTCTTCAAAAATGGTTGAAATATTCGGTGAAAATCTATTTGAGAGAGAGGATTTAAAGAGCATCTTTGATGGACTTGTAGGATTTTCACCGGTAAAGCCTTTTGAATGTGTGGGCACACATATTGAAATTAACGCAGCTCTTTTAAAGACTGCGGAGAATTTATTGGAAAGCGGCGAAAGGCTGCCGTATCTTCTGGAATACTACTACGGTAAAGTCCCTCATAAAAATGAGGACTTTAAGGCTCTACTGACAGACTACTGTGCAGAGAATGACATTCCGGAAGATTTCTTGCCTTTCGTTAAGGAGATGTACGAATATGTCAGCGTTTGTTGATTTTTTTGAAAATAAAAGTGTACTTATAATGGGATTTGGCCGAGAGGGCAAATCCACATATAATTACATTAGAAAGTATATGCCACATAAGGCTCTTACAATTTGTGACAAAAATCAAATAGAAGCTGACATATTAAAGGACGACGCGAACTGCACACTGGTTTGCGGTGACAATTACATGGACATAATAAACAATTTTGACATAGTTATGAAAAGCCCGGGCATTTCTGTTCGCAATGTCAAAATTGCTGACACTACATATGTAACCTGTCAGCTTGACCTGTTCATGAAGTTCGCGCCTTGCACAAAAGTTGGAATTACAGGAACAAAGGGAAAGACTACAACGTCGACTTTAACTCACTGTATTTTAAAGGCTGCTGGAATGAAGACCTGTCTTATTGGCAACATTGGTATTCCGGTGTTTGACCTCATGGATGAATGTGAGGGTATGACAGCAGTAATTGAAATGTCATCTCACCAGCTTGAGTTTACAAGAACTTCACCACATATTGCAGTTCTTACAAATGTATATGAAGAACACCTTGACCACTACAATGGTTTTGAAGGATATTATGGTGCAAAGCTAAACATTGCAAGATATCAAACAGAGAATGACTTTTTTATTCACAATAGAGAACAGGATATTTCAGATTTTATAAATCCAAAGGATATTCGTGCAAAGGAAATTGTACTTGGAATGGATGAAGGCGAAAGGGATGAATCGCTAAAGACTCTTATTGGTATTAATCCTCATCTTCCGGGAAGACACAATTCGCTGGATGAATTTTATGCTGCCACTGTTGCAAAACTTCTTGGGGTTAGCAATGAGGATATCATAAAAGGTCTTAAGTCTTTTGAGGGAATTCCACACCGTTTGGAGTATGTTGGAAATTATAAGGGCATAGATTTTTATAACGATTGTATTGCTACCGTTCCAACTGCAGTAATGCTTGGTGTTGAGGCGCTTGAAAGAGTGGACACGCTTATTATTGGAGGCATGGACAGAGGACTTGACTATAGTCAGTTTGAAAAGGAGCTTGCAGCATCTGAAATAAGAAATCTTATTTGTCTGCCTGAAACCGGGCACACCATAGGAGAAGTAGTTGCAGATATGGTTGGAGTTTCGGTATGTGAAGTTCATGATATAGACAAGGCAAAGAACGCAGTAGGTTCAATTAATATTGTAAAATGTGCAAATATGAATGAGGCCGTAAGAATGGCGTATACACTTACAGAGCCATCAAAAATTTGCCTTATTTCACCGGCCGCTTCAAGTTATAACTATTACAAAAATTTTGAAGAAAAAGGAGAACACTATAAATCTCTTGTCAAAGAATATGCAAAACTAAAAAGTATTTAACAATAAAGAGCGTCAAATCTTTAACGATTTAACGCTCTTTTTATTCGTTAAACTTTAAGGTTCATTTCTTTTTATTTAATATGCACATAAAATGAACGTGAATATTTTACCTATTGTAGAAATGTCTAATTTTGCTTGTTTTAATAATAACAAACCTCTATAATAAAATTATGAACGTGTTCGTAAAACACGAAGTTTTGGGGGGAGAATGAATGAATAAGTCAATATTCGCGGGTATAGGTTTATTGACTACCGCAGCAGTATCAGCAGGAACAGCATACGCTGTTGCAAAAACAAAAGACGGAATAGAATTTTTAAAGGCAAATGCATATGAAACACCATTGCCTTTTGTAGACGGACAGCCTTTTGAAAATAGTCGCTACTATAAAGAGGGTGACTATTTTATGCACTATAGAATAGATAAAGCAAAGAAGGCTCCGGTTCGTGGAAAAATCTTTATGATTCATGGCTTTGCATGTAATACTTCCTTCTATGACGAAATGGTAGAAATCCTTGTTCATTATGGATTTGACTGCGTTCGTGTTGATGTTCCAAACTGCGGATATTCAACCAGAGAAAATGAAAACGTTGCTCCAATTCCAAGAGAGCAACTTCTTAAACATATCATGGATTTGGTGGACGCATCAGGTGAAGTTCAGCCTGGCAAGTGGCTTCTTATGGGTCATTCAATGGGCGGCGGAATCTCAATGAATATGGCTCATGATTATCAGGACAGTTTCTCTGCTGTTTGTCTTTATGCTCCAATGGTTGCTGTAGGTGCGCCAAGTTTTGTAAAGTCACTTGTAACACAAAAGTGGTGCTGTAATTTTTGTGATAATTTGTTTGGACTTTTCTCTTGCTCGGATCCAATTATGAAAGCTGTTGTAATGCTCATGACAGTGGATGTACGTTACTCAATTCTTTATGATGTAAAGAAGTTCTCGTGTGGGCTTAACGCACATGGCTCAGGCACAGGTATGTGTTATATGATGGCCAGAGCAAGAGCAACACGTTATGAAGAAATGGCAGAGGTTAATCTCCCAATTCAACTAGTTTGGGGTGCAATGGATTTATTTAATGCAAGGGGTACAAAGGCTAAGTTCCAAGGAGCACTTAATAATCCGGAGGTTTCAACAACAAAACTCGCAGGACACTGTCTTGTACAGAATGCAGCAAGAGAAATTGTTGATGGAACAATGACATTCCTTAATAATAGGGGTCTTTACCTTTAAGTCGTAAATGTTTAAGCAAAAATATAATTTTGTATTTTAATATGAATAGGAGATAGATATAATGGGATTTCTTAAAGTAGCACAGTTTACAAAAATTCTGAATGAAGATGGAAAACCTTTTAATAATAGCCAATATTTTTCTTATGGCGATTACATTCTTCATTACAGAATAGATGAGGCTAAAACTAAAAAAGAAAAGGGTAAAATGTTCATGATTCACGGCTTCGGCTGTAATACAACATTTTACGATGAGCTTGTTGAAGCGTATACAAAGAAAGGTTATAGATGCGTGCGTGTCGACCTCCCTGACTTTGGTTTTTCAACAAGAGAAACTAAGGACGTAAATTATGTTCCAAGAGTTGAACTTTTAAAGGCTTTACGTGACGAACTTGATAAGGCTGAAAATAAGCCTAGCAAGTGGATTGTTGTTGGTCACTCAATGGGTGGTTCAGTAACTCTTGATCTTGTTCATGACGATGAATCATGGATTTCAGCAGCAATGCTATACGCTCCAATGTTTATGTTCAATGTTCCTGGACCTCTTTCAAAAGTATTCATGGCAAAGCCACTGGGTGCAATTATGAACACTGCCCTCAAATATGTAATTGACTATGACTTCCTTGTAAAGGCAGTATTACTCATTGCAACTTGTGGACCTCTTTATATGAAGAAGTATGATGCTTCTAAGGCTGCAGATGGTCTTAAGGTTGAAGATACCGGCATAGGTCTTTGTTATATGAGTGCCAGAGCATCTCATCCTGATTATGAAGAAATGGATAAGATTAAAATTCCGGTTCTTTTGGTTTGGGGAGGACTTGATCTCTTTGTACCATTTACAAGGGTTAAGAAGCTCTCTGAATCGCTTCCTGCACACACAGATATTGAACGTGTATACACAGGCGGTCACTGTCTTATACAGAATCGTCCAAAGAAATGCGTAAAATTCGGCATTAACTTCCTTAAGGAAAATGGACTTTATTAAAAAGTCCGGGGACGGTTCTTATAAATTAGGTCTTGTTCCGTTAAAATCTTAATAAGACACGTAAAAAAGCACCTACTTATGAATAAGTGGGTGCTTTTGTTTGTGACAATGTGTAATCGGAGAACCGTCCCCGGTTGCGGAGAACCGTCCCCGGTTGCGGAGAACCGTCCCCGGTTGCGGAGAACCGTCCCCGGTTGCGGAGAACCGTCCCCGGTTGCGGAGAACCGTCCCCGGTTGCGGAGAACCGTCCCCGGAATTTAATTAAGCTTTTCCGTCTGATCCTAATACATTTATGATCTTGTGAGCAACCATGTCTTTTACAGCTTGACGTGATGGCTTTAGGTACTGACGTGGGTCAAAATGATCAGGATGCTCATTGAAGTACTGACGCATTGTTGCTGTCATTGCAAGGCGGATGTCAGAGTCAATATTGATTTTGCATACAGCAAGTTTTGCTGCTTCACGAAGTTGATCTTCAGGAATGCCAATGGCGTCCGGCATATTGCCACCGTTTTCATTGATGATTTTTACGAATTCCTGTGGAACTGATGATGAACCATGAAGAACAATTGGGAAACCAGGAAGGCGTTTAATGCATTCCTCAAGTACGTCAAATCTGAGTGGAGGCGGAACTAAAATACCTTCTTCATTCCTTGTGCACTGAGCAGCTGTAAATTTATAGGCACCATGTGATGTGCCGATTGCTATTGCAAGAGAGTCACAGCCTGTTCTTGAAACAAATTCTTCAACTTCCTCCGGACGTGTGTAGCATTCGTTTCCGGCCTCAACGACAACTTCGTCTTCAATTCCGGCAAGAGTACCAAGCTCAGCTTCAACTACAACACCGTGGTCATGAGCATAGTCAACAACCTGTTTTGTAAGAGCAATATTGTCCTCAAAAGATTTTGAAGATGCGTCAATCATAACTGAGGTGAAACCACCGTCTATACAACTCTTACAGAGTTCAAATGTGTCGCCGTGGTCAAGGTGGAGTGCAATTGGAATTTCTGGATTTTCAGCTACTGCGGCCTCTACAAGCTTTACAAGATAAGTGTGGTTGGCATAAGCTCTTGCACCCTTTGAAACTTGAAGAATTACCGGACTGTTAAGTTCTCCGGCAGCTTCAGTAATTCCTTGTATGATTTCCATATTGTTTACATTGAAAGCACCAATGGCATAACCGCCGTCATAAGCTTTCTTGAACATTTCCTTGGTTGTTACAAGTGACATAGTGTTACCTCACAATCTTTTTTAAAATATTAACACATACAATTATAAAACAACAGAAATACGTTGTCAAAGAATTACGTCTATGTTAAAATAATAACTTGTTATAGGTTACAACAAAGGCAAAAACTATAGGTTTAAAAGAAGGAATTAATATGCAGAAAAACAATTATGTTATTTCTAATAAAATGGCTAGTATGAAGCCATCAATGGTCAGGGAAATTCTCAAGGCATCATCTGACCCGGGTACAATTGCACTCTCAGCAGGTAATCCTGCACCGGAAGCATTCCCTGTATCAGATATTAAGAGAATCGCAAATGATATTTTTGACACTGATCCTGTGCTTGCATTACAGTACGGCGTTACAGAGGGATATCAGCCACTCATAGACGAACTCATATCCTATCTAAAAACAAGACATAATTTGGGTTCTGAAAATGACTCTTTGATAATTACTTCGGGAGCACAGCAGGTAATGGATCTTGTTACAAAGGTTCTCTGCAATGAGGGGGATGTAGTAGCTTGTGAATCGCCTTCATTTATTGGATCGCTAAATTGTTTCCGTGCCTATGGTACAAGCCTTTTGGGCATTCCTATGGAGGCGGATGGTATTAACATTTCAGAACTTGAGAAGGCTTTGAAAAATAACTGTAAAGTAAAATTCCTTTACACAATACCTAATTTCCAAAATCCGTCTGGCGTTACCATGTCATTAAACAAGAGAAAAGCCTTATATGACTTGGCTTGCAAGTATGACATAATGATTCTTGAGGACAACCCTTATGGCGATTTACGTGTTTCCGGAAACGCACTTCCATCCATTAAGTCAATGGATACAGAGGGCAGAGTAATTTATGCCGGAACATTCTCAAAACTCATTGCGCCGGGTATTCGTGTTGGTTATGTTTTAGGGCCAAAGCCAATTGTATCAAAAATGACTGTTGGAAAGCAGACAAGCGACGTGCATACTCCAATGTTCTCTCAACTTTTGGTATATAACTGGCTTAAGACTTGTAACATAGACGAACATATTGAACGTATGCAGAGTATATATAGAAAAAGACTCAATCTTATGTGCGATTTAATAGACGCAGAACTTTCAGATTTCGTTACATACGTAAAACCTGAGGGCGGAATGTTTGTATGGTGCGAACTGATTCCTGAAATAGATATGATGGAATTCTGTGCGGAGGCTGCAAAGAGAAAAGTTGCGGTAGTACCGGGTATTGCATTCTTAACTAATGAGGAAGATAAGACCCAGTGCATTAGACTTAACTTCTCAACTCCAACAGAGGCTGACATTGAAAAAGGTATTAAAATTCTTGCAGACCTTGCTAAAAATTGGCAGAAAAGAGGACAATAAAAATGTCAAATGAAATAAATGATGTAAAAGCTGAAAGACCAAAGAAGGTTCTCAGTTGCATACAACCAAGCGGTACGCCAACTCTTGGAAACTATTTGGGAGCTCTTAAAAACTGGAAGGATATTGCAAATGATTACGACTGTGCATTTGCTGTAGCTGACCTTCATGCAATTACAGTAAGACAGGACCCACAAGCTTTTAAAAAGCAAATTCTTGAAATGTATGCACTTCTTTTGGCTCTTGATCTGAATCCTGAAAAGAATATTATATTTGTTCAAAGTCAGGTTCCGACACATGCACAACTCGCATGGATTTTAAACTGCTATACGCAGTTCGGTGAAATGTCTCGCATGACTCAATTTAAGGATAAATCAAAGACACATGCCGATAATGTAAATGTAGGTCTTTTCTCATATCCGGCTCTTATGGCTGCAGACATTCTTCTTTATCAGGCAGACTTTGTGCCGGTTGGCGCTGACCAAAAGCAACATCTTGAAATTGCAAGAGATATTGCTGAAAGATTCAACGGCATTTATGGAAACACATTTACAGTTCCGGAGCCACTTATTGGAACAAAGGGTGCAAGAGTTATGTCTCTTGCTGATCCAACAAAGAAAATGAGTAAGTCTGACTCAAATGTTAAAGGTTTCATTTCAATACTTGACAATAAGGACACAATTGTCAAAAAGTTCAAGAGTGCTGTTACTGACTCTGAAGCATCTGTTCGCTTTGCAGAGGGCAAAGACGGGGTAAACAACCTTATGGCAATTTACTCTTGCTGCACAGGAAAGACAAATGAGGAAATTGAAGCGGAATTTCAAGGCAAGGGTTACGGTGACTTTAAACTTGCAGTTGCAGATGCAGTTATTGCTGAACTTGAACCACTACAGGCAAAGTTTAATTCCCTTATGGAAGATAGAGCATATCTTGAAGAGTGTATGAAGAAAGGCGCTGAAACAGCAACTTATATTTCAGACCGTACTTTAAAGAAAGCAATGAAAAAGGTTGGATTTTATCAATTCAAAGGTTGACTTATGTATTTTATGGGTTTAAACTTAACGTGCACTGAAAAGTGCCAATAAAAGTGCATTAAAAAATGCACTGCAAATATAATTAAGTTTTGGAGGTGGAACGCTTGGACGGCGACGGTAATTTGCGTTGTACAGAAAATAAAACACATAGGCGGAACACCTCTAATTTGAACTAGTCGGGGACGGTTCTCTGTTGTTGGGGACGGTTCTCTGTTGTCGGGGACGGTTCTCTGTTGTCGGGGACGGTTCTCCGTTGCCGGGGACGGTTCTCTGTTCACGGTTTTGTATTAGAGCCTCTAGTCCTATGTGTAGGATTGGAGGTTTTTAAAATGGAAGGAACAAATGCATTATTTTCAATTCTTCAAAATCTCCTTGCAAAAGGGGATTTTTCTGCTCTTCGTTCAGACCTTTCAGAAATGAATGAAGTAGATATTGCAGAATTTCTTGAAGAACTTGAAACAGAACAAATGATTAAGGTGTTCCGTATTCTTCCGAAGGATATTTCAGCAGATGTATTCTCATATTTGGAGTCAGAAAATCAGGAGAACATTGTTGTATCCATAACAGATGCCGAAGTTACAAAGCTTGTGGACGACCTTTTTTTGGATGACGTCGTAGACTTCCTTGAGGAGGTTCCTGCAAATGTTGTCACCAGGGTTCTAAAAAATACAAACCCTGAAATGAGAAAACTTATTAATACTTTCCTCAGTTATCCTGATAACTCTGCCGGAAGTATTATGACAAACGAAATGGTTGAGCTCCATGACAGACTTACTGTCGAAGAGGCAATTGGCCATATTCGTCACACCGGTATAGATAAGGAAACAATTTATACCTGTTATGTTATAGATAATAGCCGTCATCTAATTGGTACGGTAGATTTGTCAGACCTTATTTTTAATGAGAGGGACGCATTCATCCGTGATATAATGGATGATCAAAAGCAGTTAATTTCAGTAAATACAATGGATGACCAGGAAGAAGTTGCTGAAGTGGTTAAGCACTATGACCTTCTTGCAGTTCCTGTTGTTGACAATGAAAAACGCCTTGTTGGTATTGTTACCATTGACGATATTTTGGATATCATTGAAGACGAGACCACCGAGGACTTTGAAAAGATGGCTGCCCTTTTGCCATCAGACGAGGAGTATCTTAAAACTCCTGTTTTCACCCTTGTTAAGAACAGAATCGGCTGGCTTTTGGTTCTCATGATTTCAGCAACACTTACGGCTTCAATAATTCAGTCTTTTGAGGACATGCTTGCGGTTGTATCCGGACTTACAGCATCCATTCCAATTCTTACCGGTACGGGTGGTAATGCCGGTAACCAAAGTTCCACAATTGCAATTCGTAGTTTGGCGCTTGGTGAAATTGAGCTTAAGGATTGTTTAAAGGTTATGTTTAAGGAAATCCGAGTAGCTTTAATCTGCGGTCTTATCTTGGGCGCTGTAAACTTCCTTAGAATGATTATTCTAGGCGGCACAGGCGCCATGATGGTATATTTGGTAGTAAGCGTTTCAATGTTCTTTGCAGTTGTAATGGCAAAGATGATAGGCTGCACTCTTCCAATGCTTGCAAAAGTAATGAAGATTGACCCGGCTGTTATTGCGGGTCCGGTAATTTCAACACTCGTTGACTCACTCAGTCTTCTCATTTACTTCGGTCTTGCAAAAGTATTTTTATTATAATTATATATAATGTATATTTTTAGCGATTCATTTTTCGGTTCTCTGAAATCCTTAGAATGGATCGCTTTAATTTTTGCTCTTATTTTTTTGTGGAAAATAACTGTTGACTTTAGCGTGCTAATACGCTAAAATGATAAAGTCTTAAAAAAAGAAATAGATAGGGGACGTATTAAAATGAAAAATGTAAAGAGAATTTTAGCTCTCGTTATGGCTGTTGTTCTTTGTTTTGCTTTAGCTGCTTGTGGTAAGACTGCAGATAAGACAGATTTGGACTATGTAAAAGAAAACGGTAAGCTCGTAGTTGGTATTACTGACTTTGAACCAATGGATTATCAGGATAAAGACGGTAATTGGATTGGTTTTGATGCTGAAATGGCAACAGCTTTTGCAAAGAGCCTTGGTGTTGACGTTGAATTCGTTGAAATTGACTGGGACAACAAGATTGCTGAACTTGACGGCAAGTCAATTGACTGCGTATGGAATGGTATGACACTTACTGATGAAGTTAAAGGTGGTATGGAATGTTCTGCTCCATATTGTAACAATGCTCAAGTTGTTATTGTTAAGGCGTCAGTTGCTGATAAGTATCAGACAAAGGACAGTATTAAGGACTTAAACTTTGCTGTTGAAGCAGGTTCTGCCGGTAAGAAAGAGGTAGAAGCTTTGAACCTTAAGTTTACAGAAGTTAAGGATCAGGCAACAGCTCTTATGGAAGTTAAGTCAGGTACAGCAGATGCTGCTGTAATTGATGCACTTATGGCTGCTGCAATGGTTGGCGAAGGCACAGATTATGCTGATCTTACATACACAGTAGGTCTTAACAGCGAAGAATATGGTGTTGGTTTCAGAAAGGGTTCAAACCTTGCAGAGGAACTCAATAAGTTCTTTAAGGCTGCTTATGCAGATGGATCACTCCAAAAGTGTGCTGAGAAGTATAAAATTCAAGCTTCTCTTATTGAACAGAAATAAGGTTTTATTAATCTTAAATAAGATTTAAAACAGATGAATATAAAAATTGAGCAGAGAGTGGAAACACTCTCTGCTTTCGTAGTCTAAAGGATGGTTTAAATGTCGCTTTTCTTGGAGCAATTGCCTATAGTTTTAGATTCTCTAAACGAAGGCTTTTTGCAGACACTAAAACTTTTTATAGTAACTCTTGTAGGTGCATTGCCTTTGGGCCTTGTAATATCTCTTGGTTCCATGTCTAAGGTCAAGCCTATCAGTGCCGTAACAAAACTCTTTGTTTGGATTATTCGCGGAACTCCACTTATGATTCAGCTTCTTATTATTTACTACTTACCGGGTCTTGCTTTTAACAACCCAATTTGGGGCGGTGGAGAAGACGGCAGATTCATGGCAGCTTCTGTTGCTTTCATAATAAACTATGCATGCTATTTTTCTGAAATTTACAGGGGTGGCATTCAAAGCATTCCGGTTGGACAAACGGAGGCAGGACTTGTTCTTGGTATGACAAAAAGTCAAATATTTTTCAAAGTTAAGCTTCTTCAAATGATAAAGAGAATACTTCCACCTATTTCAAATGAAATTATAACTTTGGTTAAGGATACATCGCTTGCAAGAATTATTGCTCTTCAAGAAATTATTTGGGCCGGCCAGGCATTTATGAAAGGCTCACACGGTATTTCCGGCGCCATTTGGCCACTATTCTTCACAGCACTTTACTATCTTGTATTTACCGGCGTTTTAACAGTTCTCCTCGGCAAGCTTGAGAAGAAACTTGATTTCTTTAGATAAGGGAGGGGTACATAATGGAACTTTTAATAGTTGAAAATATCGAAAAGAGTTTTGAAGATACAAAAGTGCTGAAAGACATCAGCTTTAGTCTTGAAAAGGGGAAGGCACTTGCCATTATCGGTTCCTCCGGATCCGGTAAAACCACTCTCCTTCGTTGCCTTAATTTCCTTGAGACTCCGGATAATGGAAAAATTTATGTGGGCGATGAACTCATATTTGACTCAGCAGATGCAACTACTCAAAAAGAAAAAGACCTTAGAAAGAAGCGTCTTCACTTTGGAATGGTATTTCAGTCATTTAATTTATTCCCACAGTATACAGCACTTGAAAATGTAATGCTCAGTCCAAAACTTCTTGCAAAGGACAGACCGGACTTTAAGGAAAATAAAAAGCAAATTTTTGATGATATAGAAAACGAAGCACGTGAACTGTTAGCTCAAATGGGGCTGTCTGACAGAGCCGACCATTATCCACACCAGTTGTCCGGCGGACAACAGCAGCGTGTGGCTATTGCAAGAGCTCTGGCATTAAAGCCTGACATTCTCTGCTTTGATGAACCAACATCAGCCCTTGATCCTGAGCTAACAGGAGAGGTGCTTCGTGTAATTCGTGAACTGGCTGAAAAGAATACAACAATGGTAATTGTTACTCATGAAATGAATTTTGCCAGGGATGTAGCAGACAACATTATATTTATGGATGACGGCGTTATTGCTGAGCAGGGGCCGGCATATGATTTAATAAATAATCCTAAGACTGACAGACTTAAAACGTTCCTCAGTCACTCAAATGGCTAATAGTTTAAGGACTATCCTGTTTTTTGGATAGTCCTTTTTTATACCTTCTTATATTGACATATTACTTTTTTAATTTTATAATATAACAGAACAAATGTTCTGTTTGCGCGTGCAGGTGTTTCAGAAAGGAACACCTATGTTTATCTTATTAAAAAAATGGAAGAATTTATATTATGAGTTTGCCAGAGTTTTAAGATCTTTGGGTTTTACAGTATATGTTATTGAACATCCACTATATATAGTGGTTGGAAAAACCCAAGCACAGTATGTCGTACAAATTATCCCAAGCCCACTAATTATACCAAGGTGTGTAAAGTACTTTGCTTTACGCCGGGCTGAAAATCATATAAAAAAATCAAATAAATGCCGTAGTATAAGGGAAATTTACGTTCCAATTAGTTTTACACTTTTGCTCATCAAATTCTGTGAAACATGGGAAACGGTTAAAATGTACAAAAAGACATGATGTTTTTCTTGCAGTTTTCTACTCAAAATATAGTGCATATCCAATTGACTAATCACAATATATTGTGTATTATAGTCGTGTACTTATAAATCTTAATGGAAAGCGGCTCGCCGTAAAGCTAATTCACTTTACATGGGTCAGGGGGAAATCAAGATGAAAATCATAAAAAGATCCGGCACAGAGGTAACTTTTGACATTACAAAAATAATTATTGCTATAACTAAAGCAAATAACGTCGTTGAAGAGAACGACAGAATGACTGCTGATCAAATAAAGCAAATCGCAGAAAGCGTAGAAAATACTTGTCAAAAAATGACTCGTGCAATGTCTGTAGAGGAAATTCAGGACCTTGTAGAAAAATTAATAATGGAACAGGGCGCTTTTGAAGTTGCTAAGCGTTATATTACTTACCGTTATACTCGTTCTCTTGTCCGTAAGTCTAATACTACAGATGAAAAAATCTTAAGCCTTATTGAATGTAATAATGAAGAGGCTAAGCAGGAAAATTCAAATAAGAATCCAACAGTAAATAGCGTACAGCGTGACTATATGGCAGGAGAAGTTAGCCGTGACATAGCAGAGCGTATCCTACTTCCTCCGGATGTAGTTGAAGCTCACAGAAATGGTCTCATTCATTTCCATGACACAGACTATTATGCACAGCACATGCATAATTGTGATCTTGTAAACCTTGAGGATATGCTTCAAAACGGTACTGTAATTTCAGGTACTGCAATTGAAAAGCCACACAGTTTCTCTACTGCATGTAACATTGCAACTCAAATTATTGCTCAAGTTGCATCAAACCAATATGGTGGACAGAGTATCAGCCTTGCTCACCTTGCTCCTTTCGTTGAAATCAGCAGACAGAAAATTCGTAAGGCGGTAGATCAAGAAGTTCAACTTCTTGGTGTAGAGGTTACAGCTGAGGCTAAGGAAAAAATTGTTCATGAAAGAATTCTTGAAGAAATACGTCGCGGTGTACAAACAATCCAGTATCAGGTTGTAACTCTTCTTACAACAAACGGACAGGCTCCATTCGTTACTGTATTTATGTATCTTAATGAAGCTAAGAATGAGCAGGAAAAGAAAGACCTTGCTCTTATTATTGAAGAAGTTTTGAATCAGCGTTATCAGGGTGTTAAGAATGAGGAGGGTGTTTGGGTAACACCAGCATTTCCTAAACTCATTTATGTTCTTGAAGAGGACAATATTACTGATGACTCTAAGTATTATTACCTTACAAAACTTGCAGCTAAATGCACAGCAAAACGCATGGTTCCTGACTACATTTCAGAAAAGAAAATGAAGGAACTCAAAGAGGGCAACTGTTTCCCTGTAATGGGCTGCCGTTCAAACTTAAGCCCATGGAAGGATGAAAACGGAAACTATCAGTTCTACGGACGTTTCAATCAGGGTGTTGTTACAATTAACCTTGTTGATGTTGCTCTTTCTTCAGGCGGAGACTTTGACAAGTTCTGGAAAATTTTTGATGAACGTCTTGATCTTTGTTTCAAAGCCCTTATGTGCAGACATAATAGACTTAAAGGAACTCTTTCAGATGCAGCTCCAATTCTTTGGCAATACGGTGCATGTGCAAGACTTGAAAAGGGTGAACCAATAGATAAACTTCTTGTTGGCGGTTATTCAACAATCTCTCTTGGATATGCCGGTCTTTGTGAGTGTACACGTTATATGACAGGTAAGTCTCATACAGATCCTTCTGCAACTCCATTTGCTCTTAAAGTAATGGAATATATGAATGAAGCATGTAATAAGTGGAAGAAAGACACTTCAATTGGATTTGGTATTTATGGTACTCCACTTGAGTCAACAACTTATAAATTTGCTAAGAACCTTCAAAAGCGCTTCGGCATTATTGAAGGTGTAACAGATAAGAATTATATTACAAATTCTTACCACGTTCATGTAACAGAAGAAATTGATGCATTTGAAAAGCTTGAATTTGAAGCTCAATTCCAAGCTCTTTCAACAGGTGGTGCAATATCCTATGTAGAAGTACCTGATATGCAGAATAACTTGGATGCTGTTCTTGACATCATTAAGTTCATTTATGATCATATTATGTATGCTGAACTTAATACAAAGAGTGACTATTGCCAAGTGTGTGGTTATGACGGAGAAATCCAAATTCTTGAAGATGGAGACGGAAAGCTTGTTTGGACATGCCCTAAGTGCCATAATCAAGACCAGGACAAGATGAATGTTGCTCGCCGTACTTGTGGTTACATTGGAACTCAGTTCTGGAATCAGGGACGCACACAGGAAATCAAAGAGCGTGTACTTCACTTATAAGGAGTTGTTCGTAATTGAATTACGGAACAATAAAGAAATGTGACATTGCTAACGGAGCGGGTGTACGTTGTACACTCTTCGTTAGTGGATGTACAAATAAATGTAAAAATTGTTTTCAGCCGGAAACATGGGATTTTAATTATGGCAAGCCTTTTGATAAGGAAGCAATTTTAGAAATAATGCATGAACTTGAAAAGCCGTATGTTAAGGGGCTCACCCTTTTAGGTGGAGACCCGTTTGAACCGGCTAATCAAAAGGCGCTTCTTCCTTTCATTCGTGAAATGAAAGCCATGTTTCCAAATAAGGATATTTGGGCATTTACCGGTTTTCGTTTGGATGATGAGCTTTTAGTAGATGGCTCCTATCCAAGATGTGAGGCAACAGATGAACTTCTTTCATATGTAGATGTGTTGGTAGATGGAAGATATGTGGATGAGCTTCATGACATATCCCTTCGTTTCAGAGGATCTTCAAACCAACGCCTTATAGATATGAATGAAACAAGAAAACAGGGCAAAATTGTCATTTGGGATGACAAACTTGGAAAATAATTTTTTGAGGATATATAGAAGAGGGAGTTCACATTGAACTCCCTTTTCTGTTATTATTTTATATATAATTGTTTTGGAGATGACTTTATGTCTGAGAATTACAAATTCTTTTGCCACAAGGATTGTGAATATTTCCCTTGCCATAAAACTGATGATGAAGAAAATTTCAACTGTCTTTTTTGCTATTGTCCTCTTTATTCAAAGGGGGAAGATTGTGGTGGGAATTTTGTCATTTTAGAAAATGGAGTTAAAGATTGTACAGGATGTTCAGTTCCACATAAAAGAGAAAACTATGATTTAATTATGAAAAAACTCTCTGCTTTGGAGTGATAAAATGAAGACGTTTGTTCCAAATTATTATGAAAAATTTTCATGCATTGGTTCTAGGTGTAAACATAACTGCTGCATAGGTTGGGAAATAGATATTGATGAAGATACAGCTCTATTTTATTCTGAAACTACGTCGTTTTTGAAGAATAAACTTCAAAAAAACATTAAGATGGCAAATGGTGTAAAGTATTTTGCCTTGACAGATAGCGGAAGATGTCCATTTTTGAATGATGAAAACCTGTGTGAAATTCACATAAACCTAGGCGCAGAGCACCTTTGTGACATCTGCAGTGACCATCCACGTTTTAGAAATTTCTATCCAAATTGCATTGAACTGGGTTTGGGTCTTTACTGTGAGGAAGTGTCCCGTATTGTGACAGAAGAAACTGAAAAATTTAGTTTAAAAGAATATGAAAATGACAGAGCCCAAAATGATATAGAATATATGGAAGAAGAAAAAGAATATTTTTCTAAGTTCTTTATTTTAAGACGGAATATACTTGATATTATTTCTGACAGGGAATGGACTCTTTATGAAAGAGTTGAAAATCTCTTCACATTTTTAAATACCGAAGCGATAAAAAAAGAAACATCTGAAATTGCAGATGTTTTGGAAGGTCTTGAAAGACTGTCAAATGACTGGACAAAGGCTCTTGAAATTCTTTCAAAGGAAAAAGGGCCTATAGACTCCTATTTAAAAGACGATCGTGACTTTGATTTACCTTTAGAGCAACTTCTTTCATATTTTATTTTTAGACATTTATTAGAGGGCGTTTATGATGGGAGCATTAATGAACGTATTGGTTTTTGCGTTTTAAGTATCTATATCATTTTTGCAGTTTCAAAGACTTCTAAAATTTCTATTGCAGAGGCAACAAGACTGTATTCTTCAGAAATAGAGTATTCAGATGAAAATGTTTATGATCTTTTGGAATATTTGAGACAACTAATGAAATAGAATATATTAGTTTTAACTGGGGACGGTTCTCCGTTGTCGAGAACCGTCCCCGGTTGCGGAGAACCGTCCCCGGTTGCGGAGAACCGTCCCCGGTTGCGGAGAACCGTCCCCGGTTGCGGAGAACCGTCCCCGGTTTGGGACGTGAAAAAAACCAGCTGTGGGGATCAGCTGGTTTTTTTCGTTAAAAATAGGAGAAAATGAAATGAAAAAGTGAGTTGGGTTTAAAACCCTTTTCATTTACACCTTGGAGAGTGACTAGTTCTCTTTGGTGTGTCTACATAATAATGGAATAAACTTAAATCAACCTTAAATAATTATTAAGAAATTTAAACATTTCTATTGAATTTAATTTTCGTATGTGATATAGTTTCTACATCGCTTTTTTAGTGCGTTAAATCGCTAAAATTCGACTAAACTCTGGAGAGTCTCTTATAAGCCAATAAGAGCGCCGAAGGTGTACGGGAAGAAATTCCTTATCTCTCAGGCAAAAGGACAGAGCAATATAAATTGCTAAGTTCCTCTCTGGAGTCGTAATTTCACACGAAGTTACGGCTTTTATTTTTTATTCAGAAAGGAAAAAATGAAATGGAAAAATTTAGTGAAATCATTACAGCCATAGACGACTTTGTCTGGGGCTGGCCACTCATCATCCTCATTCTTCTTACAGGTATTATCCTTTCAGTAAGAACGGGATTTGTTCAGGTGCTTCATCTTGGCAAAGCACTTAAGTTCATGGTTAAGAATGAGGACAACGGCGTTGGTGAAGTTACAAGCTTTGGTGCTCTTTGTACAGCACTTTCAGCTACTGTTGGTACAGGTAACATTGTAGGTGTTGCTACAGCTGTTGGCGCAGGTGGACCGGGTGCTTTATTCTGGATGCTTGTTGCAGCTTTCTTTGGAATGGCAACAAAATACTCAGAGGGTCTTCTTGCTATTCTCTACCGTGAAGATATGGGTGACGGACACTATCTTGGCGGACCTTTCATGTATATTGAAAAAGGTCTTGGTAAGAAGTGGACTTGGCTCGCTAAGCTTTTTGCAATTTTTGGAATTATGGCAGGTCTCCTTGGTATCGGTACCATGACTCAAATTAATGGTATTACATCTTCTATTGAAGGTTTCTTCGATCCAAACAAGACAAATGTTATTCTTACAGTAGGTGACCATCCTGTAACTCTTGCTGCAATCATTGGTGGTGCTATTGTTACACTCTTTGTTGCACTCGTTGTTGTTGGTGGTATTAAGAGAATTGCAAGTGTATCTGAAAAAATTGTACCATTCATGTGTGTACTCTACATAGTTATTGCACTTGTTGTAATTTTGATGAATATTACAAAGATTCCGGCTGCAATTGCTCTTGTTGTTAAGTGTGCTTTCTCTGCTAAAGCTGCAGCAGGTGCTGTTGCCGGTGTAACAATTAAGCTTGCAATGCAAAAGGGTATAGGCCGTGGTATCTTCTCTAACGAGGCAGGTCTTGGTTCTGCTCCAATTGCAGCAGCTGCTGCTAAGACAAATGAGCCTGTACGTCAGGGCCTTGTTACAATGACAGGTACATTTATTGACACAATTGTCATTTGTACTCTTACAGGTCTTTCAATTATTGTTACAGGCGCATATCAGGTTGATGGTGTTAAGGGTGCTCAAGTTACAGCATACGCTTGGGGTACAACATTTGGTAACCAGACAATTGCATCACTCCTTGTTATGGCTTGTCTTTCACTCTTCGCATATACAACAATTCTTGGTTGGAACTACTATTCAGAGCGTTGCCTTGAATACTTAACAAAGGGCAACAAGACAGCAACATATATTTTCCGTGCTCTCTTCGTTGTGTTTGTATTCTTTGGCCCTTACCTTGCAATAGATGTTGTATGGAACATTTCGGATATTGCTAACGGTCTTATGGCTTTCCCTAACCTTGTAGCTCTCCTTGCTCTTAGCGGAGTAATTGCAAAGGAAACGAAGGCATATTTTACAAAGGCAAAAGAAGAAAAGGTTGAAGAGCCGGTTCTTGATAAAGCTGAATAATAAAGAATAATAGAACAAAAGTTAACCCCTGTACTTTAAAAGTACAGGGGTTGTTTTTTTAGCGCCTTATTAAGCTTCTTTATTCTTTTTTTCCGGAATTACAAAAATAAAGAGAAGTGAACTAATGAGAAGAATAAATGGATAGAAAAGGTTCGGAATAATCTGGAATGCAGATACCTGATAACCCATTTCGTTTGCAGCTGAAATTGCTACAAGCATCTGAGCACCGTAAGGAATAATTCCCTGGAATACACATGAGAATGTGTCAAGAAGGGAAGCGGTTTTCTTTGGCGTAACGTTATATTCTTCTGCCATATCCTTTGCAATTGGGTTTGCCATAACAATGGCAACTGTGTTGTTTGCCGTTGCAATATCCATTGCACCAACTAAAAGACCAATACCAAGTTGTCCACTTTTTTTGCCTTTGAATAATTTCTTTGCAAGAGCAAGAAGAGCATCGAACCCTCCATAAGCACGAATGAGTGCACACATTGCAGAAACAAGAACTGCAACCATTGTTGTTTCAAACATGCCTGCTACACCTGATCCCATGTTTCCAAGAAGATCGGTCGCCTTTGTAGCCCCTGTGATAAGCATTATAAGGGAACCGGAACCAATACCTACAAGGAGTACTACAAATACGTTAATTCCAATAATTCCGCCGATGAGAACGAGCGCATAAGGGATTATTTGGATGAGGTTGTAGTCGCCTGATACAGGTGTTGGAAGAGTTGATTTTAGTGAAAGGATAATTATTAGCGCGAGTGTTACCAGAGCGGCTGGAAGAGCTATTAAGAAGTTCTCTCTGAACTTATCTTTCATCTGACAGCCCTGTCCGTTACATGCGGCAATGGTTGTGTCTGAAATAAATGAAAGGTTGTCACCGAACATTGCACCACCCATTACAGATGCAATACAGAGTGGAAGACTAAAACCGGAAGCCGCAGCTACTGTTACAGCAATTGGAGTAATCAGTGTGATTGTTCCAACTGATGTTCCCATTGCTGTGGACACGAAACAACTTACAATGAATAAAACCGCTACGGAAAATTTGGCCGGAATTATGGAGAGCATGAAGTATGCAACGCTTTCTGCACTACTTCGTCCGACAACGCCAACAAATAAACCTGCTGTCATGAAAATGAGAATCATGGTCATGATGTTTTTGTCGCCTACGCCAGAAGCCATAAGTTCAATCTTCTTGTCAAAGTTTACGGATTTATTCTGAATGCAAGCAACTAAAATGGCAATAAGGAATGCAACTATTATTGGTATGTTGTAAAAGCCCATTGGGATTTTAAGTACATACTCAAAGAGGATTCCAAGACCAAGGTATATTACAAGGAATATACCAATAGGGAGAAGTGCTATGTAATTATTTTTTTTCATTTAAAAAACCTCCGAACTAATTATATATGTTAGAAGTGTAATAGTAAAGCGTATTGATATAACTTGTTAAAAGTGATAAAATGAAAACAATTATAAGTATATTAATAATATGGGAAAATCTAAGTATTTTTGGAGGTAATATGAATACTTTTCTAGAGATTTTCAATGAACATAAAACATACACAGAACAAGTATTTAAAATGGCAAGAGCAGATCTTGTTAAGACTTATAGCGGTTCGGCTCTTGGATGGGCTTGGGCAGTAATAAGACCGGTTGTAACAATTTTAATTTACTGGTTCGCAATGGCAGTAGGATTTAATAAATCCGGTGCAATTAATGGATATCCATATTTTTTGTGGCTTGTATCCGGTCTTGTGCCTTGGTTTTATATGAGTGACATGTTAACTCAGGGCACAGACTGTATGAGAAAATATAGGTATTTAATTACAAAAATGCATTTTCCGGTATCCACAATTCCTACATTCGTAAGTCTTTCAAAGCTTTCCGTTAATTTGGTGCTTATGCTTGTAGTTGTAATTATTTACGCAATTTTAGGATTTTTTCCAACAGTTTATTTTATTCAGGTATTTCTTTATATAATCTTAATGTTCCTGTTCTTTACTGCATGGGCATTGTTTGCAGCTCCAATTTCTGCAATAAGCCAGGACTTCTCAAACCTTGTTCGTTCATTCGTATTTGCAATTCTTTGGGTTTCCGGTGTATTCTGGGATGCTCAAACGGTTAATAATACAGCCATTAGAACACTTTTAAAACTTAATCCTATAACGTATCTTGTAACAGGATTTAGAGACTCACTTATGTCACAGTGTTGGTTTTTTGAACATCCAAAGCAGTTTGCCGCTTTCATGGCAGAACTCATAATTATGTTCCTTTTAGGACTTTGGAGTTATAAGAAACTTCGCCGTGAAATTCCGGATGTACTTTAAGGAGGGGAAACGAATGAGTGAAAATTTACCTATTATTGAATTCGTGAATGTTTCTAAGAAGTACAAACTATATTCCGGAAATAGACAAAAACTTGCCAGTATCTTTTTTAAAAACGTAAAGGTTAAGACAAAAGATGCCGTTAACAATATGTCATTTAAAATTAACAGAGGCGAATCCGTTGCCCTTCTTGGTAAAAACGGAGCGGGTAAATCAACGGTTCTTAAAATGATAACCGAAGTTTGTTTTCCAACCGAAGGTGAAATTATTGTAAGAGGAAGGGTGTCTGCTCTTTTGGAACTTACAGCAGGTTTTGACCCGGAACTAACAGGCAGGGAAAATATCTATCTTAAGGGAACAACTCTTGGTATTCCAAAGGCTGAAATTAAATCCTTAGAGCCTGAAATAATTGAATTCGCAGATATTGGTGAATACATTGATCAACCTGTTCGTGCATATTCAAGTGGTATGAAGGCTCGTCTGGGTTTTGCAATAAATGCAAATGTCAAACCCGAAATTCTAATTGTAGACGAAGCTCTTTCTGTAGGAGACACTGCTTTTAAAAATAAGTGTCTCAGTAAAGTAAATGAGCTCATTTCAAATGAGAATGTAACACTTCTTCTTGTTACTCATTCTGCAGAAATGGCAAAACAGTTCTGCAAGAGAGGTATGATATTAAATTCCGGAACTATTACATTTGACGGAGACATTAAAGAAGCAGTTGAAAAGTATGAATCGCAGATAAAGAAAAAATAAACAAAGGGAGTAAGACTATGAAAACTTCACTCGTAATTATGGCCGCAGGTATTGGAAGCAGATTCGGTCAAGGAATTAAGCAGATTGCACCGGTGGGACCTAGTGGAGAAATAATAATTGACTACTCAATTCACGACGCTATTGAAGCAGGTTTTGACAGAGTGGTATTTGTAATTCGTAAGGATATTGAAAAGGATTTCAAAGAGGCTATTGGAGACAGAATTTCCAAGAAAGTTGAAGTGGCTTATGCATATCAGGAAATTGACAATCTCCCAGAAGGATTTACAAAGGGTGAACGTAAAAAACCTTGGGGCACAGGCCAGGCCATCCTTGCAGTTAAGGATATTGTAAAAGAACCTTTTGCTGTAATTAACGCAGATGATTACTACGGGAAAGAGGGTTTCAAACTCCTTCATGACTTCTTGGTTTCAGATGCGGTAACAACCGATGATAAATATCATTTCTCAATGGTTGGCTTTAAACTTAAGAATACTCTTTCGGACAACGGTGGTGTAACACGTGGTGTTTGCAAGGAGAAAAATGGATTCATGACTGAAATTGTTGAAACAAGTAACATTGAAAAGATTGAGGGCAGAGCTGCCGTTCAAAGTGGCGATGAAACCAAATGGTATTCAGATGATGTCCTTGTTTCAATGAATATGTGGGGCATTTCACAGGACTTTTTAAACATTCTTGACGATGGATTCCGTGAATTTTTGGAAAATCTTCCGGAGGGTGATATAAAGTCTGAATATCTTCTCCCACAAATTATTGGAGATCTTGTGGAAGACGGTAAAGCAGATGTTAAAGTTCTTCCTACAAATGAAAAATGGTTTGGCGTAACCTATGCAGAGGATAAGGCTTCCGTTCAGGATGCATTTAAGTCTCTTATAGAAAATGGAGTATATCCAAAGAATATTAAAGATTAAAGGATGTAAGTTATCCTATGGCTAAAACGAAAAAGAAAAAATCGAATTTAGCAAAACAGAATAAAAGCAAAAATGTGACTGCAACAAAGAAGAAAACGTCTGACGGGGCAAAATCTTCTAAAAATACAGGCACGACAAAGAATACTAAACAAATAAAAGGAGTTAAAGTTGAAAAAGTTAAAACAAAGACTGCAACTGAAGAAATAACTGAGGATAAAATAAAAGACAAAAAAACGGCGCATACGAAGACAAAAGAGTCTACAAAGGGGAAAGCTGAGTCGACAAATGGCAAAACTGAACCGGTAAAGGGGAAAGCTGAGTCGGCACAGGTAAAAACTGAGCCGGTAATGGAAAAAGCTGAGTCGGTAAAGGGCAAAGCTGAACCGGCAAAGGTGAAGACTGAGCCGGTAAAGGAAAAAACTGAGTCGACAATGGGCAAAACTGAACCGGTAAAGGGGAAAGCTGATTCGGCAAAGGGCAAAGCTGAACCGGCAAAGGTAAATACTGAGTCGGTAAAAGGGAAAGCTGATTCGGCAAAGGTAAAGACTGAGCCGGTAAAGGAAAAAACTGAGTCGACAAAGGGCAAAGCTGAGTCGGCAAAGGGTAAAGTTGAACCGGTAATTGACAACAGAGAACCGTCCCCGGTTGCGGAGAACCGTCCCCAGCAACAGAGAACCGTCCCCGACAACGGAGAACCGTTCCCAGTTGCAGAGAAAATCTCCTATATAAAGGGATATACTGCAAAACAACTAATTGCCTGCGCTTGTTTAATTTTAGCATTCACGTTTACATATAATTCTTTGGTTGTACCTTATCGTAATAAGAATTTTGTTGATCAAAATTCTTCTACAATAGCGGTTACTACAACTGGACCTTCAACAGAAATTACAACAGAAGTTACAACCGAAAATGTTGAAACGACAACTAGAATTCCTGCCACAGCACCTACTAAAGCATTCAAGAAAAAAGCTGCAGCTGCGGTTGTGCAGGTTGCAGCTCCAAAACGTGTTTTAATTACAGTTCCATATGCAAGTCAGAATCCAAACTATCCAACAGGATGTGAAGCAGGTTCTGCAACAATGGTCCTTAATTATTGGGGTTATAATATTAGTGTTGACACTATGATAAGTGCAATACCAAGGGAAAACTTATATAAAGAACAACTTTCTGACGGAAGTTGGAGGGTATATGGACCAAGCATATATGAGAAGTTTGTTGGCGATCCAAGAATGACATATACTTCTGCTACGCCCGGTTATGGCGCATTTGCCCCTGTAGTTACAGCGGCAATGAATAGGGTAATGTCTGCTCGCGGAGGAAAGCATGTTGCATATAATATAACGGGCAGTTCCATCCAAACACTTTTTAAGCATTTGGATGAAGGTCATCCACTTGTTGTGTGGTCAACTTCAGGTATGAAAACACCTAAGTATGTTAACTGTTGGTATATTAAAACCTCAAGTGGCGATAAATATTTTGAATATCCACGTGGTACTCATGTAACCGTTTTAGTCGGATATGATTCAAATAGAGTATATTTTCAAGATCCTTGGTCCCCGGGCCTTAGGGCTTATGCTATTTCAGCATTCTCCAGCAAATATAATCTTCTTGGAACACAAGCTATTGTTGTTCTTCCAAAGGTGGAAACTACAACAGCAGCTACAACAACCACAGCAGTTACAACTACAGAAACTGATGTAACCACAACAACTACTACAGAGGAAACCTCAACTGAAACAACCTCAGAAGAAAATACTACAGTGGATGAAACAACCACAGTGGATACATCCGAGGGTGAAGGAGAAACACCCGGTGAATCGGTAACACCACCGGACGAGGGTTCTGAAAATTCAGGAGAATAACATGAAAGTTTTAGTACTTGGCGGAGCCGGATATATAGGTTCCCATACAGTTTATTATTTAATAGACAAGGGTTGTGACGTAGTCATTGTCGACAACCTTCAAACAGGCCATGAGTGGGCTGTGCACAAAGACGCAAAGTTCTATAAAGGCGACATAAGAGACAGAGCCTTTATGGATTTTGTCTTTGAGAAGGAGACAGACATTGACGTAGTCATCCATTTTGCAGCATGCTCTCTTGTAGGAGAGAGCATGGTAGATCCACTTAAGTATTATGACAACAACCTTTGTGGAACAAAGGTGTTGCTTGAGTCAATGGTGGCACACAATGTGAAGAAAATAGTATTTTCTTCAACTGCGGCAACATATGGTGAACCTGAAAATATTCCAATCCTTGAAAGTGACCGGACTCTCCCAACAAATACATACGGAGAGACAAAACTTTCAATGGAAAAGATGTTTAAGTGGGTAGATGTTGCGCACGGTGTTAAGTATGTGTCACTTAGATATTTTAATGCATGCGGCGCACATGAAACTGAGGACATAGGTGAAGCCCATAACCCGGAAACTCATCTTATTCCAATAATCCTTCAGGTTGCAAACGGCACACGTGAAAAGATTATGATGTTTGGCAATGACTATGATACCAAGGACGGAACATGTGTACGTGATTATATTCATGTTACAGATTTAGCGCAAGCTCATATGCTTGCTGCAAAGTATTTAATGGATGGAAACGACAGTAATATTTTTAACTTGGGTAATGGTGTTGGCTTCACCGTAAAAGAAGTTGTAGAGTGCGCTCGCAAAGTTACCGGAAAAGAAATTCCGGCAGAAGTTGCCGAAAGAAGAGCCGGGGACCCGGCGGTTCTTGTGGCAAGCAGTGAAAAGGCTAGAAGTATTCTTGGATGGGAGCCGAAATATGCAAGCCTTGAAAAAATAATTTCAACTGCTTGGCGTTGGCATGAGGCACATAAGACTTTTGAAAAGTAAATATAATTAAGTAGTTTGACTATTAGGAACTTAGGAGGATTATTTGTGCTTAATCAACTAAAGAAAATCCGAATTGTAAATCTCCTGATGTTAACTGTAGCGGGAATTGTAAATGCGTTTGGCATTACCATTTTTTTAAAGCCGGTGAAGTTGTATGATAGTGGCATTTCAGGAACATCCATGCTACTAGATCAGATGACACCGGCTTTTTTAACGCTATCAATTTTTCTTTTAGTACTGAATATACCGTTATTTTTATTTGGTCTTAAGAAACAGGGAAAACTATTTACGGTATACGCAATTTATACGGTTGCAATATATTCTCTCTTTGCTTGGCTCATTACGGATGTGCTTCCAGTTGATGTGAGTATTGCATCGCCTTTGGCCGGTACAGACCTTTTGTTATGCGCTTTGTTTGGCGGGGTAATATCCGGCGTTGGAAGTGGCCTTGCAATTCGCTATGGTGGTGCAATGGATGGTATTGAGGTTATGGCAGTTATATTTGCCAAACGCCTAGGTGTTACGGTTGGAACATTTGTTATGATATATAATGTTCTTCTGTATATAATTTGTGGAATTGTTCTTAGAAGCTGGATTTTACCATTGTATTCTATAGTTACATATGCCGCAGCACTAAAGACCATAGACTTTATTGTTGAAGGTGTTGATAGGGCTAAATGTGCAATAATCATAACCGAAATGCCGGAAGAAATTTGTGAGGCGTTAGGTGAAACTTTTAGTAGTGGAATGACACAACTTGAGGCTAAGGGTGGTTATTCTAACCGTGAAAAGGCAATGATATATTTTGTTGTAAACAGGTATCAGGTTATCCGTATGCGTGACATTGTTCATGAAATAGACCCATCTGCTTATATAACAATAACAGAAGTTGCTGATGTTTTTTCCAGCAACAATAACAGGAATTAGGAACCACCGAATATAACCCACAAATTATCATTAGTGTTCCCATCGGGGATGGTTCTCTGCAACTGGGGACGGTTCTCTGCAATTGGGGACGGTTCTCCGAAATCGGGGACGGTTCTCCGCAACCGGGGACGGTTCTCGACGATTGGGGACGGTTCTCTGTTGAAACCTTTTTACAAATCAAAAGCACCTACTTTAGTGTAAGTAGGTGCTTTTTCATGTATTTTTGTATTCTGATAATTGTACATTTTGACCATTCAAAGCAGGAATTCGACCACACGTTCTATTTTTGTCCTGATTTCCTCATCTTTTACGATATATATTGAATATTTCTATACAAGGGAGGAATTAAAGATGAATAAAATAGAACCAGTGGTTGAATTTTCGACTGGAACGGTCAAAAAGACGGTTCGTATATGTAAAACAAAAACCTCAACTACTTATATTAAAGTAGCTGAGGTTAATTTTTGTAAATATTTGTCAACGGAGAACCGTCCCCGGTTGTAGAGAACCGTCCCCGATTGCAGAGAACCGTCCCCGGTTGTAGAGAACCGTCCCCGGTTGTAGAGAACCGTCCCCGGTTGTGGAGAACCGTCCCCGGTTGTGGAGAACCGTCCCCGGTTGCAGAGAACCGTCCCCGGTTGCAAAAAAAGAGACCCGCTATTGCGAGTCTCCTTTGTTGGAGGCACCACCCAGATTTGAACTGGGGCATAAAAGTTTTGCAGACTTCTGCCTTACCACTTGGCTATGGTGCCATATAAAAAAATGGAGCGGATTACGGGGCTCGAACCCGCTACCTCCACCTTGGCAAGGTGGCGCTCTACCAGATGAGCTAAATCCGCATATGGTGCTTCCGGACGGAATCGAACCATCGACACGAGGATTTTCAGTCCTCTGCTCTACCGACTGAGCTACAGAAGCAAATTTCATTTTTTCGCATAAAAAAAAATGGCGACCCGGAACGGGCTCGAACCGTCGACCTCTAGCGTGACAGGCTAGCGTTCTAACCAGCTGAACTACCGGGCCTTATAACCCTTGCCATTAAAAGGGTGGTGGGAACAACAGGGCTCGAACCTGTGACCCTCTGCTTGTAAGGCAGATGCTCTCCCAGCTGAGCTATGCTCCCACACCGGTCGCCGTGTATCAGCGACGTGTTAAATAATACAACACATTTATAAATATGTCAATATATTTTTTTGAAAAAATTTTGCGGATTTTTTATATTGATTTTCTAATTATTTCCTTAATATCCTCAGAGGAAAAATTATACTTTTTAGAACAAAAATGACAACACACTTCTGTATTTTCATCCTCTGACATATTGTTAAGTTCTTCTTCTCCAAGACTAATAAGAGCCTTTTCCACCCTAGACTTTGAACAATTACATTTATATGCAGTTTCTGCCTCATCCAGAACCTCAAGCTCAAACTTTGAAAGCGCCTTTCTAGCAATTTGTTCGGGTGAAAGTCCCTGTACGAGCATTGACGTAACAGAAGGAAGACCCTTTAGTCCTTCCTCAACTCTGTCAATTGTGTCCTCTGTTGCTGTTGGAAGAAGCTGAATTAAAAATCCACCCGCAGTAATAATGTCCTCAGTGTCTGGGGCACAAAGTACTCCTAAAGCACATACAGACGGTATTTGTTCAGATACAGCAAAGTAACTTGTTACATCCTCTGCAATTTCACCTGAAACCAGTGGTGTCTGTCCAATATAAGGTTCCTTAAGACCTAAGTCCTTCATAACCGTTAGGGTACCATTTTTACCAACTGCACCTGATACATCAAGTTTTCCAAGATTATTAAGCGGAAGAGAAACCTTAGGATTTGCAATATATCCTCTTACATTACCCTCATAGTCAGAGACAGCAATAACGGACCCTGAAGGTCCGTCAGCATTAATTCTCAAAGTAATGGAGTTGTCCGCTCCTTTAAGAGATGATCCCATTAAAGAAGCAGCGGTAAGAAGACGTCCAAGGGCAGCCGAGCAGACATTTGTGGTGGCATGAATTTCATGTGCCTCCCTTACAATATCTGTTGAGTCAGTTGCCATTACACAAAGGTCACCCTCTGTTGATATTAAACGCACTACTTTACTCATTTATTTTCAAGTCTCCCAAAAATCACATCATATCCACCAGCGCCATAACTGAGCGATCTATTAACTCTTGAAATGGTTGCAGTTGACGCTCCTGTTGCAGCAACAATGTCACTGTATACACACTTGTCTGTGAGCATTTTTGCAACAACCACACGTTGAGAAATAGATTTAAGTTCATTCACAGTGCAAAGATCTTCAAAGAACTTTCTGCACTCTTCCTTGTTTTGAAGTTGTAGGATTGCATCATATAAAAACTCAAGATTTTTATCATCTATTTTATAAGGCATAATTATCTCCCTCCACTTTAGTGCTTTAACATATGATTATTTTATCACTACATTTTCACGTTGTAAAGTGTAAAAGTGAATATAATAAAAATATATTTGATTAATAGTGAAATTCTGACTCGGTAAGCCCCAAAATATTATCAACAAGTGTTTTTAATGTATCTGCAATTCCATCTGTAAGTCCGTCTTCAAAATCATAAAATTCATCCATGCCAAGACGAATTACAGCAAAAAATTTAGGGTTAACACGTGGCTGAAGGCTCTGCATTAGGAATGCCAAATACTCTCCTGCATGTTCCTCTGTAAACTTAAATTCCTTAATAAATACAGAGACAAGCTCCGGCATAAAAATGTCCGGAGCAAGATTATACGTATTCCCCATTGAAAGACAGAGTCCAAAGAAATATGCAGCATATATTTCATTTTTCTCCACATTTCTTTCTTTGAACTCTATATCTATTACTTTTTTATATTCAGAAAAAAGTTCAGGTACTGAATTTATCATATGTCATTCCTTGTTAAATCAGAATATGTCTCACGCTTAATAATTATTCTGTCTTTACCCCCACTAACCATAACAGAACAAGGCTTTGGAATTCTGTTATAGTTTGAAGCCATGGAGTAGTTGTATGCACCGGTAGAAAGAACTGCCAAATTGTCTCCCGGTTCAACCTTTTGAAGTTTGACATTTTCTCCAAGGAGATCTCCGCTTTCACAACACTTGCCTGCAACTGTTACAGTCTCAGACTTTTCCTCATTTGCCTTATTTGCACAGATCATTTCATACTTTGATTGATAAAGTATATAACGTGGGTTGTCTCCCATGCCACCGTCAACAGAAACATAAGTGCGAATATTTGGTATGTTCTTAACAGCACCGACTGTATAAACTGTAATACCCTCTGAACCAATAATTGAACGTCCCGGCTCAATTAAAATCATAGGAAGTTTAATGTTTAGTTCATTACATGCATTCTTAATTGCGTCTGCAACTTTTGTCATGTATTCACCGTAAGGTACCGGCTTGTCGGACTCAAGGTATTTAATACCAAATCCACCGCCAAGGTTTAACTTCTCAATTACAAGGCCTGTCTCCGATTTAACATCAGCAATAAACTTACACATTACTTCAGCAGCAAGAACAAATGGATCAATATCAAAAATCTGAGAACCGATATGACAGTGAACACCAATTAAGTTGACTGAATGGAACTTAATGGCCTCTTTTACTGCCTCCATAGCCTCTCCTGTTTCAAGGGCAAATCCAAACTTTGAGTCTATCTGTCCTGTACGAATAAAGTCATGGGTATGAGCGTCTATACCAGGCTTAATACGGAACATAATATTCACAACCTTGCCGGCATTTTCTGCCACCATAGCTAGCGATTCAAGCTCTGTAAGGTTATCTACAACAACTGCTCCAACACCTGCGTCCACAGCCATTTTAAGTTCATCCATTGTCTTATTGTTTCCATGGAAATAAACTCTGTCCATTGGAAATTCAGCTCTTTGCGCTGTGTAAAGTTCACCGCCGGAAACTACATCAAGACCCATTTTTTCATCCTGACAAATACGGCACATTTCCATGCAAGAAAAAGCTTTACTTGCATAAAGAACAAGACCGTTACCACCATAGTTATCCTCGATTGATTTTACATACGCCCTACAATTAGCGCGAATTCCGTCTTCATCCAAAATATAAAGAGGGGTTCCGTATTTTTTTGCAAGGCTCACACTATCTACTCCGCCAATTGTTAAGTGGCCAAGTTCGTTTACATTAAGGCTGTCTGATACAAACACTTTTTTCACATCCTTCAAAATTACTTCTTGATTTTTATTTTTACCTTTAGGGGCTTCTTTTCAAATATTTCCCCTTCTACGGATTTTTGAATCCATTCTATAACTTCTTCCTTTCCCTCACCCTTAACAGATGAGAAAGGGACAATTGCAAGAGGGCTAAACTCTGAAATTTGAGTTGTCAAAGCCTCCAGTTGACTCATATATTCAGTCTTATTAAGCTTGTCCGACTTTGTAAGGGCAACAATGTAAGGAAGCTCCATTTGATGAAGAAAATCCAGCATTACAATATCGTCCTTTGTCGGATTATGTCTCATATCAATCAGCTGAACCACAAGACGAATATCTCGGTCAGATTGAAAATATTTTTCAATCATTTCTCCCCAACGATTACGCTCAGAAAAAGATGCTTTAGCATAGCCGTAACCGGGAAGGTCAACAAGTCTTGCGGTGTCAGCCCTGTAAAAGTTAATGGTAATTGTCTTACCGGGCTGAGAGCTGACACGTGCCAAAGACTTTCTGTTTAGTATTTTGTTTATTAAAGATGACTTGCCAACATTTGACCTTCCCGAAAAAACAATTTCAGGCATGGTGCATGCCGGAAGTTGTTTAAATGTTCCGGCTGACAACTCATAATCCACTTTGTTTAAATTCATAAACATCACCTGCAAAGAGCATTGTCAAATACTTCTTTAAGCGTGGTTACGGGAACAAACTCAATGCTCTGTTTAACCACCTTGTCTACATCGTCCAGGTCGGCAATATTTCCGGATGGAATAAGGACCTTTTTAACCCCTGCTTTGTATGCTGCCATAGACTTTTCTCTAAGACCTCCAATTGGCATTACCTTTCCGGTAAGAGATATTTCTCCGGTCATTGCAACCTTGCCATTAACAGGCTTTTTTGTAAGAGCAGATACTAGGCTTGTTGCCATTGTAACACCGGCGGATGGTCCGTCCTTAGGAACTGCCCCCTCAGGCACATGAATATGTATATCTTTCTCCTTGTAGAATGGCTCCGTAATGCCAAGTTCGGTTGAGTTAGAACGAATGAAGCTGACGGCTGCTTTTGCAGACTCCTTCATTACGTCTCCTAGGGAACCGGTCAATTCAACATTGCCCTTTCCCTCCATTACGGCTACCTCAACCTTAAGCATTTCTCCGCCAACCGAAGTCCAAGCAAGACCGTTTGTAACTCCGACCTCATTTTTAAGGTCATTCTTCTCCTTATACTTTGGCGTACCAAGGAGACCCGGAAGTTCCTTTGGTGTAACCCTTAAGACAAGTGTATTTTCATCTGCTTTTTCATTTACAACCTTCAAAGCTGTCTTTCTGCAAATTTCATTTATCTTTCTTTCAAGACTTCTGACACCCGCTTCTCTTGTATAGGAAGAAATTATATCTTTAATTGCAGCATCGGTTATTTTAAGTTGATTTTTTGTAAGACCATTCTTTTTTATAGCCTTTGAAACCAAATGTTTTTTTGCAATTTGGAACTTTTCCTCTGCTGTATAGCTGTAAAGGTCAATTACTTCCATGCGGTCAAGAAGTGGCGCAGGTATGTTGTTTTTGTCGTTTGCAGTTGTCACAAAAAGAACATTTGAAAGATCAAATGGAATTTCAATATAGTGGTCCACAAATGCCTTGTTTTGTTCCGCATCTAACACTTCAAGCATGGCTGACGCCGGGTCTCCACGCATATCAGAAGACATTTTATCTATTTCGTCAAAAAGAATAAGTGGGTTTTTAGTACCGGCCTCTGTCAAAGCATTAATTACACGACCCGGCATTGAACCAATATATGTCTTCCTGTGTCCACGAATTTCAGATTCATCACGGACACCACCCAAAGATACTCTGGCATATTTTCTTCCCATTGCTTCGGCTAGTGCACGAGCAATAGATGTTTTACCAACACCCGGAGGGCCGGCAAGACAAATAATTTGTCCGTTAACATTTGGCGTAAGATTTCTTACTGCCAAAAGTTCAACTATTCTATCTTTTACTTCTGAAAGACCATAATGGTCTGCATCCAGAACTTTTCTTGCACGCTTTAAGTCAAGGTTATCCTTTGTTTCAATATCAAAAGGAAGGGAGAGCACTGTATCCAAGTAATTTCTTATAACAGCAGCCTCTGAACTTGAAGAAGAGCCCATTTTAGCAAGTCTGTCACATTCTTTCAAAAGTTTTTCACGAGACTTGTCACTTATACATTTAATACCATTAATCTTCTTTTTGTATTCATCTATTTCAGATGTGATATCCTCTCCATCCAGTTCCTCTGAAAGTGCACGGATTTGCTCACGAATATAGTATTCGCGTTGGTTGTCGTCAACTGCTTGCTCAACCTTCTCAGTAATTTCATTTTCGAGCTTCATAAAATCAATTTCAGAAGTTATCAGTTCACAGACCTTTTCAAGTCGACGAAGCGGATGAAGTTCCTGAAGGACAAGCTGTTTTTTATTGAAAGGCAAGTGAACAACAGATGCCATGTAGTCAGCAATTTGACCTGGGGTTTCATCATCCACCAATTTTAAGATAATGTCCGGAGATATTTTTGGAGTGTACTCTGAGTACTCCCTAAAAAGGTCCATTGCCTTTCTGCTCAAAGCACTAGCGTATGCTTCATCCTTTTTAGCATATCCACGCTCAGGTTTCCTTGTTATATCAACACAGAGAAACTTAACCCCGTTATAACCCTTTGTAAAGGACGCACGAGTTTTACCCTCTACTATTACGCGAAGGTTATTTGAGTTAGGTATTGAAATAATTTGAAGAACAGAAGCTACAACACCTGTTCTGTATAAATCTTTGTATGTTGGATTGTCTATGGTTGGATCTTTTTGCGCGGTAAGAAATAGTTCTCTTCCCGAATCCATTGCAATTTTAACCGCTTCAATAGATTGTTCTCTTGCAACGTCAAAATGAAGAATCATTCCCGGGAATACGCAGAGTCCACGAAGAGCCACCAAAGGAATTGCAACATTACTTAAACTTTTTTTCATGACTTATATGTACTCCAAATAAACTAAGTGTTTTCGTAAAGATTATTATGCAAAAGGAACTGTCAATATTACTGACAGTTCCAATTTTACAATATTAGATGGCACCCCTACGCTTTTTCTGAGCACCTTTTAAATCGGAACTTTGAATATAAAGCGGAGATGGACTTGCCTTCTTCTCATTTCTTATAATTGTAGGGTCTTTTTCCTTTTTAGCAGCTGCCTCTGTAATAACAACCTTCTCTATCTTTGTGTCAGAAGGAGTTTCATACATAACCGGCTGAAGAACACCTTCAAGAACACCGCGAAGTCCACGCGCACCTGTCTTCTTTTCAAGTGTCTCTTTTGCCACAGCTATAAGTGCGTCGTCCTCAAATTCAAGTTCAACGCCATCCATTTTAAAGAGTTCCTTGTATTGCTTTGTAAGAGCATTCTTAGGCTCCTTAAGGATTTTAACAAGTGCATCCTCATCTAAATCCGAAAGAGCGGTAATTACAGGAATACGTCCTACTATTTCAGGAATAAGACCATATTTTACAAGATCTTGAGGAATAACCTGAGACATTGCCTCAGTCAAATCCATTTCCTTCTTTTCCTTTATTTCAGCGCCAAAGCCAAGGCTACCCTTGCCTACGCGCTTTTCAACAATTTTTTCAATTCCATCAAATGCACCGCCACAGATGAAGAGAATGTTTGAAGTGTCGACCTGAATAAATTCCTGCTGAGGATGTTTTCTTCCGCCCTGTGGAGGAACGTTAGAAACAGTACCTTCAAGGATTTTAAGGAGAGCCTGTTGAACACCTTCACCTGAAACGTCTCTTGTAATTGATGGGTTCTCAGATTTTCTTGCAATCTTGTCAATTTCATCAACGTAAATTATGCCCATTTCAGCACGTTCAACGTCAAAATCTGCAGCCTGAATAAGACGAAGAAGAATATTCTCTACGTCTTCACCAACATAACCTGCTTCTGTAAGTGTTGTTGCATCTGCAATTGCAAACGGAACATCAAGGATTTTAGCCAATGTCTGAGCAAGCATTGTCTTACCTACACCTGTTGGACCAAGAAGAAGTACATTACTCTTCTGAAGGTCAACATTTGACTTATCTTGAAAGAAAATTCTCTTGTAATGATTATATACAGCAACCGAAAGAGTAATTTTAGCCTGCTCTTGACCAATTACATACTCATCCAGTACTGCTTTTATTTCTTGAGGCTTTGGCAAAGGTTTTGCACCTTGCTTTGCAGTTTTGCGTGACTTTGGCATAGCCATTTCTTCATCAATTATGTCACAACAAAGCTCTACGCATTCATCGCAGATGAAGACGCCAGAAGGGCCGGCAATAATTTTATCTACCTCATCCTGTGTTTTACCACAGAATGAACAGCGTATTGCCTTATTATCTTCTCTTGCCACTGTTCACACCTCCGTAATTACTTATCTCTTTGTGATTACCTTGTCTATAAGACCGTAAGCCATAGCCTCTTCGGCTGTCATGTAGTTGTCACGCTCTGTATCTATGGCAATCTGCTCAATTGACTTACCTGTATTTTCAGCCAAAATTCTGTTGAGCTTATCACGAGTTCTAATCATGTTATCAGCAACAATCTTAATTTCTGTTGTCTGACCTGTAATTCCTCTGTCACCGCCAATGAGTGGCTGATGAATAAGAATTTCCGAATTTGGGAGAGCAAAACGCTTACCCTTAGCACCCGCGGAAAGAAGGAAAGCGCCCATAGATGCTGCCATACCGACACAAATTGTAGAAACATCACACTTAATGTATTGCATTGTATCATAAATAGCAAAACCTGATGAAATTGATCCGCCCGGGCTATTGATGTAAAGATTAATATCTTTTTCTGCATCCTGTCCCTCAAGATAAAGAAGCTGAGCTACTACAAGGCTTGCAGTCTGATCATTAACCTGGTCAGAGAGAACAATAATTCTATCTTCTAAAAGACGAGAGAAAATATCATATTGACGCTCGCCTCTGTTTGTTTGTTCAATGACATATGGTACTAAGCTCATAAATTGCCTCCTGTAAAATAATTGGCGACGAGGCAATCTCGTCGCCTTATTATTGGTTGTTTTATGAAGTTTTAATCAAACAAATTTGATTATTCCTCAGTTTTCTTTGTTGTCTTCTTTGCAGCTGGCTTCTTAGCAGCAGTTTTCTTTGCTGGCTTTTCTTCAGCATCATCAGCCTTCTTTGCTGTTGCCTTCTTTGCAGCAGGCTTCTTTGCAGGCTTTTCTTCAGCATCGTCAGCCTTCTTTGCTGCTGTCTTCTTAGCAGCAGGCTTCTTTGCAGGCTTCTCTTCGTCGTCAGCCTTCTTTTCTGCTGTCTTCTTAGCAGCTGCCTTCTTTTCTGTTACTTTAACTGCAGCCTTAACAATGTCAAGAGCCTTTGTTGACTTGAGGTCACGAGCAATGTCCTCTTCTCCAAATGCCTTTCTGACTACATCTGCATCTACACCGTAGTCTGCAGCCATTTGGTTGATTCTAGCATCAACATCTTCAGCTGTAACTTCAACTTTTTCAAGTTCAGCAATCTTCTCAAGAGCAAGCTTGCACTTAACTTGCATTTCTGCTCTGTCTTTGAAGCTTTCACGAAGATCCTCTGCCTTCATACCGGTATATTTAAGATACATTTCAAGGTCCATACCCTGAGACTGCATCTGGTAACCAAATTCATTAATAGAATCATCAATTTGCTTCTCATACATTACTTCAGGAATTTCTCCCTTTACAAGACCTGCAAGCTGTTCAAGGATTGCATTTTCAAATTCAGTATCAACTTGTTCAGCCTTTTGTTCTTGAAGGTGCTTCTTTGTGTCAGCCTTGAGTTCCTTGAGCGTATCAAACTCAGATACATCCTTTGCAAACTCATCATCAAGTGCAGGAAGTTCTTTCTCCTTAATAATGTGGAGCTTAATCTTGAATGTAGCATCCTTACCTGCAAGATCTGCTGCGCCATATTCTTCTGGGAACTTAACCTGAATATCAAACTCTTCACCGGTCTTATGACCAATGATTTGATCTTCAAAGCCTGGAATAAACTGACCTGAACCAAGTGTAAGTTCAAAGCCTTCAGCCTTTCCGCCTTCAAATGCTACTCCGTCGACAAAACCTTCAAAGTCGATTGTAACCATGTCGTCCTTCTTAGCTTTTCTGTCAACTTCTACAAAACGAGCGCTACGATCAAGCATCTGATTAATTTGTGCATCTACATCTTTAGTTGTAACTTCAGTAGAGCCCTTTTCAACCTTCAAGCCCTTATAACCCTTGATTTCAATTTCAGGTTTAACAAGTGCTTTAAGTGTGAATACAAGACCATCCTTTGAAATTTCAGGAACATCTACATCATATGGGTTGTCAATAAGCTCAAGATTTGCTTCCTTAACAGCCTCTTCAACAGCTTCTGGGAAAAGGATTTCAAAAGCGTCATTATAAAATACTTCTTCACCATAATATTTTTCAATCATGCCACGAGTAGCCTTACCTTTACGGAAGCCTGGTACTGCAACCTGCTTTTTAACTTTCTGATATGCCTTTTCAATAGCAGCCTGGAATGTCTTACCATCTACTGCAATTTCAAGTTCATACACATTTGTTTCAATCTTTTTTGAAGATTTTAAACTCATTTTAATCCCCCTAGAAAATATGATTCTATAAAAACTAATATATTATAACAGATGATTTCTGTTTTTTCTACTATTTTTTTAATATATCTTGAGCGGACAGAAATTAAGTGAATCCGCAGAAACCAACTTAAAATCTATTCCGTCATATATACCCTGTACAGCATAGGCAATTGAATTGCCATGAAGGTGTGCATAAAAGCAAGTTTCAATACCTTCATTTTTCAGGACATTCATTATTGGCTCGCACAATTTTTCCCTGGATATTGGCGGATAATGTAGAAAAACTACAATTGGAAGACCAAGTTTTTTTGCTTCGTCAATTGACAATTTAAGTCTTCCGCATTCCCTGTTTATTATTTTTTCCGCCTCGTCTGAGTCATCGTCAAAAAACCAGCCACGAGAACCGCAAATTGCTTTGCCTTCAACCTCATATGCATTATTATGCATGAATTTTATAGTTTTAAGTTCGTTTTCCATAAGGAACTCATCCATCTTTTTCATTGTTCCCCACCAATAGTCATGGTTGCCTTTTGAAATGATTTTCGTGCCCGGAAGTTCGTCAAGAAATTTTAAATCAGGAAGTACATTTTCAAGACTTAGTGCCCAACTTATATCACCCGGAATAATTACAGTGTCATTGGAGTTTATTAAATTTTTCCAGTTTTTAGAAAGTTTGGAAACATAATCCTGCCAACCGGGAAAAACATCCATCGGTTTATCTGAGCCAAATGACAGATGTGTGTCTCCGATAGTAAAAATTGACATAATAAAACTCCTATTCGTGTGCATAATAAATGTAACGGAACTTTTCCGTACACAAATTATGAAAGGTCGAATAAATATGTTTGAAAATTGCAAAAACAGCGTCAGCTGCAGCGTAAAGAACTGTGAATATCATGAGGCTCCGAACCATTGTTCTGCAAATGTTGTTGAAATCAGCAACAGCAAAGCAACAACAAGCAAGGAAACACTCTGTTCAACCTTCAAACCATGTGAGAATTGCAAATAACAATTCTCATAAAAAAGGGACTGCTCGTGCGGGCAGTCCCTTTTCCATCTAAAATCAGATGCCTAAAAGGTCATATACGCACTGTTCCATATCCTCTATTTCTGATATGGATGTGAAACGTACTTTCTTATCCTTAAGACCGGCAAGAGGAGCAGGAATTTTTGTTCCGGTTTCCTTTGATAGAATTTCTGCCATTTCAAACTCAGGAACTTTTGGAGCAGAACCTGAAACCGCAGCAATTACGCTCTTTGCAAACTTATATGGGCTTGCCGTTGCAGCAATAACTGTTACAGTATTGTCCCCTGTTTTTTCCTCATAGTCATTGTACACCTTAATAGCCACTGCTGTATGAGTATCTGCAAGATAATTCTTCTCTTCATAAGTTGACTTAATTGTTTCAAGAGTTGAATCTTCATCAGTATATCCAGCCGCAAAATTCTCTGAAATCTTTTCTAAAATATCAGCTGATACAGTGTACTTTCCGTCTTTTGAAAGAGCATTCATGTACTCTCTAATCTTTGCATCGTCCTCTCCGGAAAGATGGAATAAAAGACGCTCAAGATTGCTTGAAATAAGGATGTCCATTGAAGGAGAAACAGTTGTAAAGAAGTTTCTGTTTCTGTCATATGTTCCTGTTGTTAAGAAATCAGTTAATACATTATTTGAGTTAGATGCACAAATAAGTTTTCCAACCGGGATTCCCATTTGCTTTGCATAATATGCAGCAAGAATGTTTCCGAAATTACCTGTTGGAACAACAACATTCATCTTGTCTCCCATTTTTATTGCGCCGCTTTCAAGTAGGTCACAATATGCACTGCAATAATAAACAATTTGAGGAACAAGGCGTCCCCAGTTAATTGAGTTTGCAGAGGAGAACATAAGTCCGTTTTCAGAAAGCTTTTCAGCAACCTTCTTATCTGTAAAAATCTTTTTTACACTACTTTGCGCATCATCAAAGTTTCCGTTGATTGCACAAACTCCAACATTCTGTCCTTCCTGTGTTGTCATTTGAAGTTTCTGCATTGGACTTACACCATGAGCCGGATAGAATACAAGAATTCTTGTCCTGTCTACATCCTTAAAGCCCTCAAGTGCAGCTTTACCTGTGTCTCCTGAAGTTGCAACAAGGATTACTATTTCCTTATCAGGTGCTGCTCTTTTAGATGCAGTTGTTAAAAGATATGGAAGGAGTTGTAAAGCCATGTCCTTAAATGCACAAGTTGGTCCACGGAAGAGTTCAAGGACCTTTGCCTTTTCTGAAAGATCACAAAGAGGTGCAACCTTTTCACTGTCAAACTTTTCTCCGCCATAAGCTCCGTTTACACAGTAGTCAAGTTCTTCTTTTGAAAAGTCAGTAAGGTAAAGAGCAAGAATTTTCTTTGCCCTTTCAATATATGACATTCCCACCATTTCTGTAATATCAGCATCAGTTAAAGTTGGGATTTCACATGGGACAAAAAGTCCGCCTTCCTTTGAAATACCGTTTGTAATTGCTTCAGATGCAGTTACTTTTAAAGATTTATCTCTTGTGCTTGTGTAAAACATATTGCAGCTCCCTCTAATTACATAATATATGCATTTTGTTATAGTTTACTTTGAAATTAAATAATGTCAATAATTTTCAATAATTTACTCAACAGAAAAGGCATTTTCACAAAGATTTATTCTAAAAGTATCATTTCTTTCATCATAAAAAACGAATATACAGTCAAAACGAGGTTGTAAATATCCGAGCGATTCATTCCCGGACAAAAAATAATCTGCCGTCTTTATTAACTTGTTCTGCTTTGAAAAATCAACAGAGAATTCAGGTTCGGTTTTAAAAGAAGACTTCCTTGTTTTAACTTCAACAAAACATAAATAGCTTTCATTTTTGGCAATAATATCTATTTCTCCAAATCGGGAAATAAAATTTCTTTGAAGTATTTCGTAACCATTTTCCTTTAAATATTCAATTGCCTTTTCTTCGCCCTGCACACCAAGACCATAAAGCCTCATTATTCCGGATTTAATATCTTCTTTAAGAATGATTTTCTATGTATTTCAGACACCCCATATTCTGAAATCATCTCATAGTGGAGGGCAGTACCATACCCCTTGTGCTTTTCAAACTGGTACTCCGGAAAATACTTTGCCATTTCCAGCATGTATCTGTCCCTTGAAACCTTAGCAAGAATGGATGCGGCAGCAATAGACATGGATTTTGCATCGCCTTTAATTACAAATTCTTCCTCTATGGAAAGTCCAGGCTTTTTATTTCCGTCTATGAGTGCGTAATCCGGCGAAATACCGAGGCCGTCTACGGCACGCCTCATTGCAAGGAACGTGGCTTGCAGGATATTGATTTCATCAATTTCCTTTTCAGATGCCGACGCAACACTATACGCCACTGCCTTTTCTATTATTTCATCAAAAAGCGCCTCACGCTTTTTTTCACTGAGTTTTTTTGAGTCATTAAGACCCGGAATTTCAAGGTCTATCGGCAAAATTACGGCAGCGGCAAAAACGGGACCTGCAAGGGGGCCTCTACCGGCCTCGTCAATTCCGCATACAACGGAAAATCCCTTGTCCATTGCTGCCTTCTCATACTCATATGTAGGGACGGTTTTTAAAACCGTCTTTTTTTTACTCTTTATTTCTGACATATTTACCAATTACTCCTTTGGAGGCCTTTCAAAAGTAAGCCTTCCAAGCTTTCCGCCACGGTATTCATCAAGAAGGGTATTAGCTGCTCGCTCCGTGTCAACATCACCGCCACGAGCTTTCATACCACGCTTTCTGCCAATTGCTTCAAGCACTTCGTATGCTTCCAAAGAACAGTCCTCTTCCGTTATCTTATAACGCTCAATGAGTCTTTCGGGATAGTCTTCCTTTAAAACTTCCAAAAGGCGAACCGCAATGGTTTCACAGTCCATTATTTCATCTTTTACGGATCCAATAAACGCAAGTCTGTCGCCTACTATTGGATCTTCAAATTTTGGCCACAGAACCCCCGGCGTGTCCAAAAGTTCAATTCCGTTACCACACACAACCCATTGGTTGCTGGTTGTAACACCCGGACGATCTGCGACCTTTAGGCGGTTACGCCCACTCATTTTGTTTATAAAGGAAGACTTACCGGTGTTTGGTATTCCAACCACCATAAGCCTAAGTGCCTTCCCAGGCATTCCCTTTGCAACATTTTGCTCAATTTTTTTAGCCAGTGCTCTTTTAACAACGCCTTCAAAAGCATTTAAGCCTTTTCCTGTCTTGCAATCAACAGGAATGGCATACGCTCCTATTTTTTCAAAATAGGAGATCCATTCACGTGTGGCTTTTTCGTCTGCTACATCGCACTTATTAAGGAGTATTATTCTGGGTTTTCCGCTTGTCATTTCATCTATTTCAGGATTCCTACTACTGAGTGGAATACGGGAATCAAGAAGTTCTACCACTCCGTCTACAAGAGAGAGTGATTCTTTTATCTTTCTTCTTGTTTTTGCCATATGGCCGGGAAACCATTGAACAGTTTGTCTTTGAAAGTCTGCCATAATTTTCTCCTTGTTGCATTTTTGTATTTGTATGCTATATAATCTTTACAATAAGTAAAGGGAAGTGACCAACTTGGGTAAAGCTCGTTACCTAATTAGACGTATTCGTTATATGTCATTCGGAAACATGTTCAAAACAATTGAGCAAGTACATGAAAAAAGTGGCAAGTCCAGAATTATTACATTTTTTGATGTAATCTACTGTGGTCTTAAATACCAAGCAGGATATATGGACTACTACCAATTCCAAATGTATAACATGAATGGCAAAGAAAGAAAAACCATAATTACACGTGGTATTAACAATGCCATCTATAAGAAATATAACGACCCTGAAGCCGCTAAAAAGTTTGAGGACAAAATTGTTTTCAACAATCTCTTTAAAGACTTTGTTAAAAGAGACTTTTTAGAACTTACCGGTGAAAACACAGACGAATTCAAAGAGTTCATTAAAAAGCACCAAACTATTATTGCAAAGCCTGTTGGTCTTGCGTGCGGTAAAGGTGTTGAAAAAATTGACACAACTAAAGAGGATGCTGATGCCCTTTATAAAAGACTTTATGAAAACTCTCAAGTCCTTATAGAAGAGTGTGCCGTTCAACACAAGGTAATAAACGACATTTACCCACTTTCAATTAACACACTCAGAGTTGTAACCCTTAACAAAAAGGTCGTTGCCGCATTTTTAAGAATTGGCAACGACGGCAATTCAGTTGACAACTTCAACCACGGCGGTATGGCTGCAGCCATTGACATAAACGATGGCATAATTAAATTTAAGGCCATAGACAAAGCCACAAAGGTATATGATGTTCACCCATATACCGGCGCACCAATTGTTGGAGTTCAAATTCCAATGTGGAATGAAGTTAAGAAGTTCTGTGAAAATGCATGTAACATAATTCCTGAAGTGGGTTATGTTGGATGGGATGTATGCCTGGGACCGGACGGTCCTTCACTTATTGAAGGAAATGACTTCCCGGGACATGACATATACCAACTGCCGGTTCACAGAAATGACAACTACGGACTTCTTCCTATTTTTGAAAAAGCAATGAAAAACTAAATATTAAAGTTCCAAGTCGACTCTACCGTTATCAGTAATTGCCCACTTTGCAGCTCCTAAAATGTAGTCTGTACGAATAAGGCCAATTGTTGTAGACCTAGAGTCGATTGATTTTTGCCTATTATCTCCCATTACAAATACGTAACCCTCAGGTATTGTAACAGGGAATTCCATATCATAGTAATTTGTGGTTTCAGACCCAAGATAAGGTTCCAGAACCTCTCCTCCGTCAATAAAAACTTTTCCGGTCATAAAGTCAATGTCTACGGTTTGACCCTCAACGGCAATGACTCTTTTTATAATATTCTCGTGAAAACTGTTTGGCTGTGAAATAACAACTACATCTCCATATTTTGGAGTGTAAAATTCTGTCTGTGGAATTACAGCCCAGTCCCCTGTATGCAGCGTTGGCTCCATGGACTCACCAACAACTCCAACAAATCTTACAATAAATGTAAAAGCAAGCATAATAATTACAACTGCTGTTACAAATACGCTTACAGTCTCATAAGCAAAATCCACAAATTTATCTTTAAGTGTGCGTTCCTTTGTTACTGCATTATTGTCTTCCATATTGGAGCCTCCGTCTTATTAAAATCTACTATCATTTTTCCAAGGATACTCTGAACATTTACCAGTCCTATTTCACCGCTTCTGGAATCCAGCGAGTTATTCCTGTTGTCTCCCATTACAAACACATACCCTACCGGCACTGTCAACGGAAACTCCGGACCATCAGAAAAATATCTATATGTAGGTTCAAGTATATAATCTTCATTTAGAAGTTCATTATTTAAATATACTTTGCCTTCAGCAAAATTTATGTCTATTGTGTCCCCGGCCACAGCAATTACACGCTTCACAATTGATACGTCATTTACTCTGGACACAACAACTATGTCTCCGCGTTCGTAATTCTCTGTTAAATGACTGACCATCAGCCTATCCTGATCTTCCAACGTAGGATTCATGGATGTGCCTTCAACTGTTGCAAGCCTAAACAGAAATACAAGAGTTATCATGACAAAAATGATAGCAAGCATAAAGGTTGAAACAAAATCATAAACATCTGCACAAAAAAGTTTAAACCTTGTAGTTGGCTTTTTGAAATTAACTTCATAAAACTCAACTCTCATGAAGACACCTCCTTTAAACCGATATATTATTTTACTATAAATGAAAATCAAAATCAATAAATCGTAAAATGAAAAAGGCCTCTTCCAAAGAAGAGACCTTTTAACTAATTCAATTATTCAACGATTATTTATTCTTTGAGAATTTTTTCATTCTATCTGAATATTCAAGATAAGCAACACCTGCAAAACCACAAACACTAAAGAGCATAACGCCTATCCACAATGTGCTATCGTTAACGTCAGCAGTATTTGCTACCTCAGGTGCAATTGGTGCCAATGTATAAACACTGAAGTGATCAGTTGTAAATACTGCATAATTTCCTTCAGGTCTAACAGTATGAGGTGTAACTTGACCGTTAGCATCTACATAGTAAACTATTAAATCTTTTCCGTTATATTCTTCAGGAATTGGAATTCTAACTTCAAATGTTCCGTCTGAAAGTTTTGTAACATATTCATCTGTAGTTCTTGAGTGAATTTTAATATCAAATGACTTTCCGCTTTCAGCATCAATTGCCTTCATTATTCTGTCATATTCAGTACCTGAGGTAACTTCACTTACTTCAATAATTGCATCAAGTGGAACCTCAGATGAAGCTGAAGATACAGAAATCTGAGTATTAATGTCCTTAGTAGCGTATGAAGGAGTAGTTAACTTTGAATTATCCTTAATTGCAACAAATGTAAATACTTCATCAGAACCAGGGAATTTTAATTCATAAATAAATCCACCCGCAGCATCATTAAGGAATTCATCTGCTCCGCCCTCTTCAAAAGACTCAAGGAAGTTAGCCTTATATTCATCTACCCAATCTATCTCTCTCCGCAAACTATCTATATCTGACATAAGAGGAGATAATTGTTCCATAAGCAGCCTACCATATTGTTGACGCTCTTGTAATGTTGTAAGGGCGCGATTTTCTTCTTCAATTTTTTCTTCTCGAATTTGATAAGCATCATTTACTTCATCTTGTGCAGCATCTAATCTGCCTTGAATTTCATTAATAGTAGCTTCATCATCTCCGTTTTGCCGAGCACTTTCCAACTCAGTTAGTATTCCGTTCTTAGCATCAACTTTTCCATTGTACGCACTTTCTGCATCTTCCGCAGCTCTGCATGCATCATCGTATGCTGTTTGAGCATTCTGTATAGCAGTATTATTTTGATCATTTAATGCATTTAAACGGTCATACTCCGCAGTCTTTGTAGCAAGTTCAGCTTCAAGTTCTGCTTTGTGTGCATCATATTCTGCAAGGGTATTTGCTACAAATTCATCAACGGTCAAACCTGAATATGTAATTTCAATACCACTATTCTTAATATATCCATCTATTCTGGCTTTAATTGCAGCAAGAATTTCTTCTTTTGTATTTCCGGTACTTTCAGGAATATAAACAACATGTTGAGCTGTTGCGCCTAACGGGTCAAAAGTATAGTAAGCAATGCCATCATGTACAAGTTTTACAGTACCAATTCTTTCGGTTAAGAACGGATCATCCATTCCGGCTCCCGGCATAACAAGTAACTCAAAATTTGTGTTTTCAATACAAGCTTTAAGTTCAGCAGAATAGTTTGCCATTGTATCAAACATTTCTTCAGAATCCGGGTCTCTGTTCAATAAATAATTTATGAATTCCAAATCTGTAAGATTGAACCAAAATACTTCCCCTCTAGGGAATTTCTCTGTAAATATATCTGCTGTTTTTAATACTTCCTTATCATAATTCCAAGTAACATCAACAGAAATTTGTTGTTCATCAGGTTGACCTGAATGATATGTTGCATACAATTTGCTGAAGTCATCTGAGAATGAGTCAGGAGTATACCCATTATCATAATTCTTGTCATAAAACTCCATCATTACAAATTGCATTGTTGCCCAATCATCACCGTCTTTTGGAGGTATACTGTTAAATACAACTTTACCATCCTTTAAAACGCCACTATTTGAAACAGCACTTGTATCTGCTGCAAATACGGTAGTCATTGCAATAGGTGCGAGTGTAAGTACCATTGCAAAAACTAAAAGGCAGGATATTAATCTTCTTTTGAACGATTTCATAAAATTTCCTCCTATTTAGGAATTTTGTACAAAAAACCTCAAAAATAGTTTTTTACATATAGATATTATCACAATTGGAAAAAACATACAAGAAAAAATATACAATTGTATATAAAAAATGGAGACACTTTTTGAAGTGTCTCCATTCGTTTTTGTTTTAAGCTTTGATTGATTAAAGTTGCTCTTTAACTTTAGCAGTCTTACCAACTCTGTCACGAAGATAGTAGAGTTTGCTTCTACGAACCTTACCACGACGAACAATTTCAATTTTAGCTACGTTTGGTGAGTTAAGTGGGAATACTCTTTCAACACCTACGCCGTATGATACACGACGAACTGTGAATGTTTCAGAAACTCCACTGCCACGCTTTGCAATAACAGTGCCTTCAAATACCTGAATTCTTTCTCTGTTACCCTCTTTAATTTTTACGTGAACTTTAATTGTGTCACCAATACCGAACTCCGGCTTATCTTCTTTAATCATGCCTTCGGTCATAATTTTAAGTGCGTCCATACTTTTTCCTCCTTAAATTTTTCAGAACGTTCATTCACAATTTCTTGTCAGAGGACCGTCCGCTTCGGTACTAAATTTCTAAGTATCAAACCCCTTGTCCGGACAGACAAGGATACGAATGCCTTGATATAATAACAGAAACTAACATTTGATGCAAGTGTTTTTTATAATTTTCATATTTTATTGTCTATATGCTTATTGTCTATATGCTCTATTTATGTTAAACTTCTTAACGTTATTTATCTTAACCCCATTTAATGCTTAGAGGTATAACCTATGAGAATGAGAAAAAAGAAACACCTTGAATCCAGGACCATAAACTGTGGAGAATATCTTATGTCCTTCACCACAGAGGACAAAAACTTTAATACCGCAGTTCTTAAGAAAGATTATATTAATTTTGAGGAAATATTTAAAAACCGAAATCCGGTTTATTTGGAAATTGGGTGCGGCAAAGGTCAATTCGCCTGTGAAATGGCAAAACTTCATCCTGAAGTTAACTTCCTTGCCATTGAAAAAGTTTCGAATGTTATTGTTGCCGCAGCAGAAAAGGCAAGAAATGAAAATATTCCAAATGTCAGATTTGTAAAGTGTGGCGCGGAATATCTTCCGTGCTTCATTCCGGACAAATCTATTGCAGGAATATATCTTAACTTTTCTTGCCCATATCCAAAGAATGCATACAAAAGTCACAGACTTACAAATGAGCGCTTCCTAAAAATCTATAATGAACTTCTTATGGATGATGCAATAATATGCCAGAAAACAGATAACATGCACTTCTTTGAATATTCAATTGAGGAATTCTCAAAGTGCGGTTGGCAAATATCCAACATTTCTTTGGATTTACACAACTCAGATATTGAAGAAAATGTTGTAACGGAATATGAATATCGTTTTTCCAGCCAGGGTTTCCCTATTTACAGACTTGAAGCTAAAAAGCCAAAAGAGAACATACTTATAAGCCAGTGTCTTCTTGGAATAAAATGTAAGTATGACGGCGGAGCAAATTCCATTGAAAATAAAGAGAACCTTGAAAAGAAATATAATCTTATTCCGGTATGTCCGGAGTGTCTTGGCGGACTTCCAATTCCAAGAACTCCTGCCGAAATAGTAGATGGAAAAGTTGTAAACAAAAACGGCGAAGATGTTACCGAGAATTTCAAACGTGGAGCAGACAGCGCGCTTGCCTTGGCAAAAGCATTTAATTGCAAAAAAGCCATTTTAAAGTCAGGCAGTCCTTCCTGCGGTTTTGGAGAAATATATGACGGTACATTTTCTCATAAGAAAATTCCGGGCAACGGAATTACAGCAGATTTACTTGAGAGAAACGGCATAATGATATATAATGAGAAACAGATTGGAGGAATATAAATGAATTTTGCATTACCAATCATTGCATTTATATTATTTTTCATAGCAATTATTGTTTTCCAAATTCTTGCATTCAAAACTGAAAGAGTCCTATTTTGGGTATTGTCTTTTGTTTCCGGAGCACTTGGCGGTGTGTTCACACTACTCACCACATCATACTACGTTGCTGTAATAAACAGACTCGAAGCCGAAGTAAGCCAAATGGTTACAGGTGCAGCGGAACAACTTAAATCCGTTGAATTTTTCAGTGTAATATGCCTTGGTATTGCTTTCGTATTCTTCGGATCAATTCTCATTACAGGTCTTCTGCTTGTTATTAAAAAAGTTTTAGAAAACAGATAAAAAGAACCTGAGTTTCAAATTTGAAGCTCAGGTTTTATTTTTTTTATTTTAT
>JAQXSW010000023.1 GCA_029219165.1 Oscillospiraceae bacterium | reverse complement strand
GAACCGTCCCCAATTACTTCTTGTATTCTATTTTTTTTTTGATTTTATTTCACTTAGTATGGTTGCTACCAATACAAGTACAATGCCGATTGCTGAAAGGGGACTTAACCCCTCATGAAGGACTGATACAGACAATATAACTGCAACTATAGGATCTATGTAACTAAAGATGGCTACTGTTTGAGCTGGCACCTTGCCAATACCACCGAAATATAATGTATAGGCAATACCGGTGTGCACAATACCGATCACAAGCAAAAGAACGATTATCTTTGTATTCAATTCAAACGTTGTGATTCGTTCTGTAATAAGAACATAAGGTAAAATTGTCAGTGCAGCAAATAGTAATTGGAACAAAGTTCTATCATTTGCAGACATATCTGTAATAAACTTATTTAAAAGAACGACTGCCGCATAAAATACTGCGGCACCAAGGCCAAATAATGTCCCTTTTGCTCCAACAATTCCTGTTTCTAAAACTCCTGAAACAAAGATTATTCCAATAAAAGCAAAAGTTGAACAAATGAACTTTTTAACCGTCAAAGACTCACGAAGAACAATTGGGGATAAAAGGATGACAAATACAGGCGCCATATAATAACAAACAGTTGCAATAGACACAAAAGTATAGTTATATGCTTCAAAAAGTAAAATCCAGTTTATTCCTATGAATGCACCAGAAATAAAAAGAATCGGCAAATTCTTTTTAAGAACCTTATTTTCAATTTTCTCTCCTTTAATAAAATGAACAACAATTAAAAAAAATGCCCCCAAAAATCCTCGTACAAGAGCAATTAGGCTTGAGGGAAAAGGAATGTATCGCCTAAATAGTCCAATTGTACCAAATATTATCATAGCAAGTACTATTCTTGTTTTGTCAGCTCGCATTTCTTTTCTCCTTTCTCCGAGTAATGTCGAAAATTTTATCATATCAAGGCAAAATGTGCAAATTTAAGAGCTTTTTCAACGACGGAGAACCGTCCCCAACGACGGAGAACCGTCCCCGACAACAGAGAACCGTCCCCGACAGCGGAGAACCGTCCCCGACAACGGAGAACCGTCCCCACTTTAGTGCATTGAAAAATTTGTCGAAATATTGTAGAATTATATAAATTGTTAAAGGGAGGAATTAAAATGAACGACCTTTTTACACCTCATCCTGAAAATAAAGAAAAGGATGCTGCGCAGCGTATTAAAGAAGAGGCAGAGCGCATTGAACTTGAAAAGGGTAATAAGCCAAAGGTTCCGGAGAATATCTTTTCCAAACCAATTGACGTCTCTCAGTCTGATGAAGCTAGAAAGTCTCGTCTTAAGATAGTAATAATTGAGGCGCTTATTTTTGGTGCATTTTTGACGGCAATTACTGCAATATATTCATTTACGGGTTTGGATCTTAAACTTAATCCTGAAACTGCAAATAAAACGCCTTCACTTTTATTTTTTGTAGCAGAGTTCGTTGTATTCTCCGGACTTGTGGGAATTGGTGACTATTTCATGACTGAAAAACGTGTCAACGATTACAATCAAAAAATGGCCGGAGTTAATTTTAATATTGATGAAGAAATTAAGAATGCTCTTTTAGAACAAGAGGCAGAAGGCATTACAAAAGAGGAAGCAGATGCGCTCAACAGTTCTAATGGAGAAGAAAAGCCTATTCCGAAGGAAATTCCTTTGGAAATAAGGGATGTTTCAGAGTCAAAAAACCTTACAGATAAGGCATTTGAAGCATATGAAGAGGGAACTTTTGCCGGAAAAATAAGATCGTGTAAAGGCGTAATACTTGACAGCGCGGGACTTGAGACTATAATCTTGTCAATTTCTGAGTTCCACGTTCCTGAAGAATATGCAAAAAATGCCGTAGGTATAAAGCTTTTTGAAGAAATGAAAAAAGCGGCTATGTCTGAGGGGCTTGGCGCAATTTCGGTGTCTTTTGACTTTAATGAGAAGTATGGGCTTTGCCTTTCTGAATCATCAAAATATGGTATCACATGTAAGACCCAAACTTGTATTTGTGAAGTATATCCAGGTGCATTAATGGGCATCAACGGTGAACTTCAAATAGACTAAAACAAAGAGGGGAAAACATTGGTAACACTACTTTCAAAAATTTTCATAAAAAACAGCACAGACTATAAAAATCCAATTGTAAGGCGTGCTTATGGTACTCTTTGCAGTATTGTAGGCATTCTTCTGAACATTTTAATGTTTGCCGGAAAATATATCGCAGGTGTAATCAGTAATTCCGTTTCAATTACAGCGGATGCATTCAACAACCTTTCAGATGCAGCATCCAGTATTATTACACTTTTAGGTTTTAGATTTTCCGGTAAAAAACCTGACCCTACTCATCCATTTGGTCACGGAAGAATAGAGTATATTTCCGGTCTTGCGGTTTCATTTGCAATTCTTCTAATGGGATTTGAACTTTTGAAGGATTCAATTACTAAAATTATTCATCCGGAACCGGTAACTCCTAGTCTTCTTGCAGGCGGAATAATGGTTGCAGCCATTTTAATAAAAATTTATATGGCTGTTTATAACTCAGGTATTGGAAAGAAGATTGATTCTGCAACAATGAAGTCAGTTGCGGCAGATAGTTTATCAGATACAGCATCTACAACAGTAGTTTTAGTTTCAATGATTATTTATCATTTTACAAACATAAATATAGATGCGTACGCCGGAGTTTTAGTTGCTCTTCTCATTCTTTACACCGGTTTTACATCGGCAAAAGAGACTATTGCTCCACTACTTGGTGCCGCACCTGATGCTGAATTTGTAAAAGAAATTGAAGAAACAGTAATGGAATCTCCGTATATTGTTGGAATACATGACCTCATTGTTCATGATTACGGTCCGGGCAGATTGTTTGTTTCACTCCATGCAGAGGTCCCTGCAGATGAAGATGTATTTCTGCTTCATGACGAAATAGACAATGCAGAAGTTCGTCTTAAGAAGCGTCTTTCATGTGAATCAACAATTCATATGGATCCAATTGCAACTAATGATGAAGCACTTAATGCATATAAAAGTCAAGTTGGAAAAATAATAAAAGAATACGACGAAATTTTGTCATTCCATGACTTTAGAATGGTTCCGGGTCCAACACATACAAATCTCATTTTTGATGTTGTTGTTCCTGCAAATTACAGAAAGACAAATGAGCTTGTAAAAGAGGAAGTACAAGAACTTGTTCAAAAGGAGTGCAAGGACTGTTTTGCAATTATAAAAGTTGAGCAGTCCTATGTTTAATACATGAAATTTCTTATTGTTTCTCTTAATTCAAAGTACATACATTCATCACTTGCTCCCTGGTGCCTGGTTTCAGGCACTCGGGAGTACGTTAGTTTAGAGAACTCCAAGGTACAGGTTCTTGAAGGCACAATCAACGAAAATATGGAAGACGTAAAAAATAGGGTTATAGATGAACATCCTGATGTTATTGCATTTTCCTGTTATATTTGGAATATTAAAAAGGTTTATGAACTTGTTTCTCTCATAAAAGAAGAATTTATAAATAAAGAACACCAAAATCCAATTTTAATATTGGGTGGTCCGGAGGTTTCATATTGCACGAGGGAAGTACTGACATGTCATCCGGAAATAACAGCCGTAATAAGTGGGGAAGGTGAACTCCCATTTGCAAAACTTACAAAGGCTCTTGAATTAGGGGAGGACATTGAAAATATTCCCGGTGTAGCAACACAGAAATGTAAGGAGACGGAAGCCTATATCTCCTGTGAAAATTCTTTTCCTCCAAGCCCCTATATCCCTGAATTTTTTGAGAATTTAAATGGAAGAATTGTTTATTTGGAGACTTCCAGGGGTTGTCCATATTCATGCGCTTTCTGTCTTTCCGGCAGGTGTGGAGGAGTAAAGTTTTATCCAATAGAAAGGGCAAAAAAAGAAATTCTGCTCCTTGCAAACTGTGGAACAAAAACCGTAAAATTTGTGGACAGAACCTTTAATGCGAATAAAAAGAGGGCAAATGAGCTTTGGCGATTCATAATAGAAAAAAGATGCTCCGGTGAAATACCGGAGGGAGTCTGTTTTCACTTTGAAATCGCCGGAGATCTCCTTGACGACTCTGCATTTGAAATTATTGAAAAGGCGCCGATGGGCCTTTTACAATTTGAAATTGGAATGCAGAGTTTTAATGAGAGGACTTTGGAAAGCATTAATCGCACAACGGATGTAGACAAGCTGGTTTCAAATATAAGGCGTCTTCTTGAAATAAAAAATTGTCATGTCCATATTGACCTTATTGCCGGTCTCCCTTTAGAGGATTATGATAGTTTTAAAAACAGTTTTAATATTGGGTATTCTCTTCATGCCGACATGCTCCAATTGGGATTTTTGAAACTTCTTCACGGGGCTGATATGAGGGAACTTCCGGAAAAATATCCTTGTGAATACCTTCTTGACCCACCCTATGAAGTTCTTGAAACACCTTGGATTTTTAAAGAAGAATTTTCTAAACTTCACCGGCTTGAAGATGTCGTTGACAGAGTCGTAAACAGTGGACGTTTTAGGAGAACACTTGAACTTTTAAGTCCATCAAATCCTTTTGACTTTTTTATGGAATTTGCTTTAAGTATACCGGAGGATGTATCTGGAATATCTTTGGATGAATATACTGAAATGTTTTGGAATTTCATTAGGGAAAAAGGTGACGAAAAACTCATTCGGGATGCTATGGTAAAAGACAGGCTCCTAAGTAATGCATCCGGTAAATTACCTGAGTGTCTAAAAGTATTTGATGAAGCATTGAGAAAAGCCAAAATTTTCCTTGAGTCAAATCCTGAAACAAAGTCTAAAAAAGGTGTAAAGAGAGCCGTTGCAATTCTTTACACGGAGAGTAAAATAATGTATGTAGATTATTTGGATAGAAATCCGGTAACGTTAGAATATTCGGCGAAGTATGTAAGTTTTGGGGACGGTTCTCGGCAATGGGGGACGGTTCTTGGTGATGGGGGACGGTTCTCGGTGATGGGGGACGGTTCTCGACAACGGAGAACCGTCCCCGACAATGGAGAACCGTCCCCGACAACGGAGAACCGTCCCCGGCAACGGAGAACCGTCCCCGGTTAAAATTGGAGGATATTTATGAAGATATTAATGCCTGAGGCAAACACTCTAACAAAAGGAGATATAGATCTTTCGGCCTTTGAAGAGTTTGGAGATGTAGTAACTCTTACTAATCCTACAAGGGAAGAACTAAAAAAGGAAATTGCTGATGCAGATGCAATATTTATAAATAAGACTGTTCTAAATGAGGAACTTCTAGGATGTGCAAAAAATTTAAAGTACATTGGTGAGTGCGCAACGGGATTTAACAATATAGATATCGCATATTGTAAAGAGCATGGGATAACTGTAACAAATGTTCCTGATTATTCAACCAATGCAGTTGCACAGCAGGTGTTTGCCTACATACTTGCACATTACTCAAAGGTAAATGAATATAATGAATTTGTAGCAAATGACGGTTGGGTTAAGAGCGATACATTCGCCCCTTTTGTTTTTGATACAGACGAACTTTTTGGAAAAACACTGGGACTTGTAGGTTATGGAAAAATCGGCAAGGCAGTTGCTAAAATTGCAAATGCTTTTGGCATGAATGTCTTGGTTTATACTCGCTCTTACGGAAGAGCCCTTGAAATGTCAAAGGGCTCCAGAGGAGAAACCGACAAGACTGTGCTTGAAGGCTTTTTAAACAGAACAGAGTCTTATGTTACATATGTTTCACTTGATAATCTTTTGAAACATTCGGACATTGTGTCTGTTCATTGCCCACTCAATGAGGAATCTGAAAATCTTTTCTGTACTGAAACATTTAATAAAATGCGCCGCGGTGCATTCTTTATTAACACGGCAAGAGGTCCTGTTGTGAATGAAAATGACTTAAAAGAAGCGCTTGATTCCGGTCGTCTTTCGGGAGCAGCAGTCGATGTTGTAAAGGTTGAGCCTATGGAAAAAGATTGCCCACTAAAAGGACATCCAAAGTGTATTGTTACACCACACGTTGCCTGGGCACCTGAGTCTACAAGAAAACGACTTGTTGCAGTAGTACTCAAAAACTTTGAAAAATATCTAAAGGGAACACCGCAGAATATTGTTGACTAAAAATATTGTTGATTAAAAAATACTGTTGACTAAAATATTTTACTGTGCTAAACTGTTCCTAACATTTGATTAACAAGTGGCAATGAAGTCACAAAACCGGAAATACCGGTTTTGTGGCTTTTTTTGTTATTTAATTCGGAGGGATAAGAATGGAAAGCCATAATACACTGTATGATAAGCGTTTTGAGCACGACGCTTGCGGCATTGGTGCAGTAGTCAGCATTAAGGGTGTGGCAACACACGACGTTGTTTCTAATGCACTTAAAATTGTTGAAAAACTTGAACATAGAGCAGGAAAGGACGCAACCGGTGAAACCGGTGACGGCGTCGGCATTATGATGCAAATTTCCCATGATTTCTTTAAGGAAGCAGCAATGGCAGAGGGAATTAAGCTTGGTTCAAGAAGATCATATGGTGTTGGTATGCTTTTCTTACCACAAGACAAACTTAAGAGAAACCAAGCTAAGAAAATGTTTGAGGTAATTACGGAAAAAGAGGGCCTAAAGTTTTTAGGATGGAGAACTGTTCCAACAAATCCTGAAATTTTAGGCACTAAGGCTTTGAATAAAATGCCTTATATAATGCAGGCATTTATTGAAAAGCCGGATGAGGTAGAGGAAGGTCTGCCTTTTGACAGAATGCTATATGTGGTAAGACGTGTTTTTGAACAAAGTAATGACAATACATATGTTGTTTCTCTTTCAAGTAGAACTATTGTATACAAAGGAATGTTCCTGGTTGGACAGCTCAGAAATTTCTATCTTGATCTCCAAGATGAAAATTTCAAATCAGCAATTGCAATGGTTCACTCCAGATTTTCCACAAACACTAATCCTTCTTGGGAGCGTGCTCATCCTAATAGATTTATTCTTCATAACGGTGAAATAAATACAATTCGCGGTAACGCTGACAGAATGATTGCCAGAGAAGAAACAATGAACTCTGCGTTCCTTATGGAAAACAGTGACAAAATACTTCCTGTTGTAAATGCTGAAGGCTCAGACTCTGCAATGCTTGATAACACAATTGAATTCCTTGTTATGAACGGAATGGATTTGCCTCTTGCAATGATGGTCACAATACCGGAACCTTGGGTTTCTGACTCAAATATGTCCAGAGCAAAGAAGGATATGTATCACTATTATGCAACCATGATGGAGCCATGGGACGGCCCTGCATCAATCCTTTTCTCTGACGGAGACAAAGTGGGTGCTACTCTTGACAGAAACGGTCTTAGACCATCTAGATATTACATTACATCAGATGATATGCTTATACTCTCTTCTGAGGTTGGCGTACTCCCAATTGATGAAAGTAAAATTGTCTGTAAATCCAGACTTCAACCGGGAAAAATGTTGCTTGTTGACACAGTTGCCGGTCGTGTTATATCAGATGAGGAATGTAAAGAGTACTATGCAAACAGATATCCTTATGGTGAATGGTTGGATATGAATCTTCAAAAACTTGAAGATCTTGCAATCCCTAATAAGAAGGTTGAAATATACCCTCAAGAAGTTCGTGACAGACTTTATAAGGCTTTTGGTTATACT
>JAQXSW010000022.1 GCA_029219165.1 Oscillospiraceae bacterium | reverse complement strand
GTTTGTTTTTTTTTTTTTCATATTTATGGGGGGCCGGTTACCCACGGTGCGATACCCGCCCCCAACGACGGAGAACCGTCCCCGACAACGGAGAACCGTCCCCGACAACAGAGAACCGTCCCCGGCAACGGAGAACCGTCCCCGACAACAGAGAACCGTCCCCAACAACAGATAACCGTCCCCGACAACAGAGAACCGTCCCCGACAACGGAGAACCGTCCCCGGCAACGGAGAACCGTCCCTGGCAACGGAGAACCGTCCCCCGTTGACATAAAAAAAGTTAGCGGCCGAATGGGTGACGGCCGCTAACAAACAACACTATTACAGTGTCAAGGGTGGCATATTAAATTGTCAAACTAAATATGTATTAATTAAGCTACATTTGACTTATGATTGTTCTGTACACCCGGAAACACTTTAATTTCTGCTCTGTGTGTTATTTTAGCCTGTGGTTTAACCTGAGCCTTCTTTGGCTGGTATGTCTTAAGGATGTACTTCTTAACACAAAACTTCATAATTGCGTAAAATTCCCTTTCAAAAGCAATGAGCTTTTCCTCATTCATATAACCATAAGCAATTAATAAAACTACTGCTACTTCTAATAAAACTTTAATACCAAATCCTACTGTCATAATTATTCCTCCTAAACCGAATTTTGTATACCGAACGTTTACCGAACATTTGTTTATTTACAAGTCCATTATACACCCGAAAAAACAATTGTCAACATAAATGTTCGAGAATTTTTTATACAGTACCATAAATGGTACGCATGTCCTTTTGATTGACAAAACCTTTATATATGTATTATTATATTTTGCGTTATTTATATATATTAGATAAGGGGTACAAATTATGTATGAAAACCTCTGTATGAACTGTATGAAAGACATTGGAGAACTTCCCCAGTGTCCTCATTGCAGAACTCACAAAAATTCAAACCAATTACCACCATTTCTTCCTCATAGAGCAATAATCGCAAACCGCTATCTTATTGGTAACGTGCTTGAGGCAAATGGTGACGGCGTAACATACATTGCCTTTGACATGGAAAGAAAGGCAACTGTAACCGTAAGAGAATTCTTACCGGACACAATTGTAAAAAGAACAATGAACTCTCCTGAACTGGATGTTAAACCGGGTATGGAGGATATGTTTAATTCATGCAAGAACGAATTCCTTGACTTATGGAGAAAACTTGCTCGTATGCGTGGCCTCTCAGCCCTAATTCTGGTTATAGACATTGTTGAAGAGAATAACACTGCGTACGCAATAAGCGAACACATGGAAGGTACAGTAACTCTCAGAGACTATCTTCTTTCAAGCAAAACAGGATACATGTCTTGGGAAGAGGCAAGAATTATGTTCATGCCGGTTCTTTCCACTATTTCTACTCTCCACTCTGCCGGAATAATCCACAGAGGTATTTCTCCAAATACACTCTTGGTTGGACCTGATAGAAAAATTAGAATCTCCGGATTTTCAATTCCGGAGTGCAGAAATGTTAATACAGGAATTGCCGCAGAAATTTTTGCAGGCTATGCTCCTGTTGAGCAGTTCGGCGTGGATGCGCCATCAGGCCCATGGACTGACATTTACGCATTTGCCGCTGTTCTTTACAGAGCATTAATTGGAAGCACTCCAATTGACTCTGTAGTACGTATGAACAGCGACCGCATGATGATCCCTGCAAAATTTGCAGAGGCAATTCCTGCTTATGTAATAAACGCATTAATAAATGCGCTTCAAATAATGCCAAAAGATAGAACAAAGACCATTGAGCAATTTAGAGCAGAACTCAGTGCATCTCCTACAGACGCGCTTGCCGCTGACTTTGAAGCAGAGCAAAGAAGAAGTCAAAAACGTCGCCCTGCTCCGTCAAGAAAACCAGTCAATAATCAAAGGGCAAACAAAAACACACCTAAAAAGAGTCCTGCAAAAAAAACCACCACAAAAAACAGTGGTAAAAAAGGAAGCTCTCCTCTAAAGAGTGAAAGTGACGTCCAAATGGCTGTTAAAGCCGGTTTGATTGCTGCCGCGGTTTTACTTCTCATATTCATAATTCTCTGTTTTACCGTACTTCGCGGCCACATTGGTGTTGATGGGAAAACAGACACCACAACAGTTTCCCCACAAAGTGAAATGGTTAAAGTGCCAAAGTTCGTTGACAGAACCTACACCAGTATTAAATCTCAACCTGAATACACCGCAAACTTCAAAATTGAAGTTAAAGAGGAGTACAGCACAGAAGTTAAAAAGGGTTATGTTATTTCTCAGAGTTTAACTGAAGGAAAAGAAGTTCCAAAGGGTTCAACGGTTGAACTTGTAGTCTCCCTTGGCATTGAACAAATTATTATGATTGATGTCACCGGAAAGACCTATGATGAAGCAGTTCAAGAGCTTGAAAAACTTGGCTTTAAGTGTGAAAAACTAGACAAGGAAAATACCGGAGATAAAACCTCCGGAACAGTTGCCGCCCAAACAATTGCAGAAGGCACAGAGTGTGACAAAGGAACTCTTGTAAGACTCCAAGTTTGGACAGATCCGGAATCCACAACTGCTGCACAGTAAAAAAACAGTTTTACAATTAAAATAGCTGCGCGATGAATTCCCGGCAATAAAATAAAACAATTGCGCAGTAACAATTTACTCAAGCATTAAAAGCAACTGCACAATAAAAATAAAAGCTGTACTTCATTATGAAGTACAGCTTTTTATTATCTTTCATTCATTGGTTTGTACTCACGTGGAGGACAAATAGACATATAAGCAGGTCTAATAATTTTACCTGTATTAATGATTTCCTCAAGTCTATGTGCACTCCAACCTGAAATTCTTGCAATGGCAAAAATAGGAGTGTATAGTTCCGGAGGAAGGCCGAGCATTCTATAAGCAAAACCACTGAAGAAGTCCACGTTTGCGCAGATATTCTTATACATAGTTCTGTTTCCGGCAATAAGTCCCGGAGCAAGCTTTTCTACACTTTCATAAAGTGCAAATTCATCCTGAAGGCCCTTCTCCTTTGAGAGTGCTGAAACAAACTTTTTAAACATTCTGGCACGAGGGTCAGACTTTGTATAAATAGCATGACCTATACCATAAATAAGACCGGCATTGTCAAATGCCTCCTTATTAAGGATTTTTTGAAGATATGCGGAGAGTTCTTCTTCGTCCGTCCAGTCATGGACATGCTCTTTAATATCCTCAAACATGCGAACAACTTTAATGTTTGCACCACCGTGCTTTGGTCCCTTAAGTGAGCCAAGTGCTGCTGCTACAACAGAATATGTGTCCGTGCCGGAAGAAGTTGTAACATGAGTGGTAAATGTTGAGTTGTTACCACCACCATGCTCTGCATGAAGAACAAGAGCCATATCAAGCACCTTAGCTTCAAGATCAGTAAATTTACTGTCAGGGCGAAGCATATGAAGAATATTCTCAGCAGTTGAATAGTCCTCACGCGGTGAATGGATGAAGAACGAATCGCCATCATGATAATACTTATAGGTTTGATATCCGTATACCGAAAGTTGCGGGAAAAGTGCAATAAGTTCAAGACACTGACGAAGTACATTCTCTACAGAAGTATCATCTGCATTGTCGTCATATGAATAAAGGGTAAGAACACTTCTTGAAAGAGTGTTCATCATGTCCCTGCTAGGAGCCTTCATAATGATGTCACGAACAAAGTGTGTTGGAAGATTTCTATAACTTGCAAAGAGTTTTTTGAAATCATCAAATTCTGCTTCAGTTGGAAGCTGTCCAAAAAGAAGAAGATATACCACTTCTTCAAAAGCAAAGTTACTGTTTTTTGGGAATCCTGTAATAATGTCCTCTACGCTGTAACCACGGTATCTTAAAATACCGTCAATTTCAACGTCGTTTCCATTCTCGTCTATTTTGCGACCCCAAACCTCAGAAATTTCTGTAAGACCGGTCAGTACACCTTTACCGTCAAGGTCACGAAGACCTCTTTTTACATGATATTTCTTATAAAGTGCAGTGTCTATTGTACTATTGGCAACTGTCAGTTCGGAAAGAGCTTTTATCTGCGATGTAATTGTTGAGTAATTGTCTGATAACTGCAATTACATTCCCTCCTTCTGAAAATTGGTTAATATTTTAACATATTTGCTGTTTAATTTCAAACAGTTTCTCATGCTGTTTTGTTTCAAACAGTTTTCATACTATTTTGTTTCAAGCACTTTCTCATACTATTTTGTTTCAAGCAGCTTTTCATACTATTTTGTTTCAAACAGTTTTTCATACTGTTTTGTCTCAAACAGTTTCTAAGTTTGAAATTATTTTCATTAATTCGTAAATTTGATTTCTAAATTTGTCAGGTCGTTGGAAAAGACCTATAAAAGCAAAACTATTCTTATTTTCAACAGGGAACTGATACCAAATACCCGGGTTGCATCTAGACGGGGATCTGTATGCTGAAGCAGGCTCATTTACCGGTGGCAATGAGGATTCTGTATTCACAATTCCGTCGTTTTCATGCATTTTTGGTGTTACATAAGGCTTATCATCATAGTAATTTTCATATGTTGATATTATAAGGGACATTGGGAAAAGCACCCCTGCTTTTAAGGTTGGAATTGTAATTTTTCCAAACAAGTTTTTAGTAACACTTCCTGAAATTGATAGGTAATATGTGTTTGGCGCAGCAATAAGTCTGTTGTTAAGCTTAGTCATTTCTAAAATACCTGTAGCTGCAATAATGTTGTCTCCTCTACGATCTAGGTATTTCTCAATTTGAGCATCATTAAACTTGTAAATTGTGAACGGAATCTTCTTGTCATCTCCTGTGGCAAGATCCAAAGAGAAGGCATGTTGAGTAAGAGATAGTCCATGTGCTGTGTAATATGGGTCAACATATTCCGATCTGGACTTGACAAACTCAATCCCAATACCGGCTTTAGCATAAAGCTTTTGGAAGCCCGGAATTTTTTCTTCCAAAGCCTGGAATGCGGTAATACCTTCATTAATTCCGCAAACTGTTGTAACACAGTGAACAATATTTGTATATCCTCCACGGAACAAAGGTGAAAGTTCAGTGTCCTTTGTATATGACTTTTCTTCATCTGAACCATTGTTGAGAAGAGTTACAAGAAGTCTTGCAACCGGAGCCCCAAAACCAAATGAAATAAGAGTTATTTTTTTTATTTTTCCATCCTCAGAAAGAGTTCCCCAATCAGGAACAAGCGGTGTTTTATAAGTTTTACCGAACCTTTCATGTCCGTACTTTCTGGAATGTGCTTCACCATAATCCACTGTGCCACCAACAATTTGAGCATAGAGTTCACAAGCTCTGTCCCAAACACCGGAAAGAATACAAAACTCTGCTGTATGACACTGAAAGCCCATGTCTTTGATTATAGTTTCAGCGTTACCTGCAGTAAGTCCGATTGCAGGCATTATTTTGCCAATTTTTGAATTTGATTTATATGAGGCAAATCCCGGCACTAAGATGACAGGATAAGCATTATTATGTTTAATCATTTTAATACCCCCGTATGGAATGGATTAAAGATTGTTAATTCCAACTGCGTGCTTATAGTAAAACTCGGTAATATCATTTTTAGATATTCCCCAGCCGCAGAAAGAAAGGTGATCCATGTCCATTTTTCCCATCTTATACCAAATACCGGTCTTAAGCTTATCTACCATAGAGAAATCAGTTGAAAGTTCAAATTCAGGAGCCTCTCCTGATACAGTGTTAATAATGCCGTCATTTTCAAGCCATTCCTTGTCAAGAACGATATCATATATTGCATCCTCTTTATAAGCGCCAATAAGAAGAGCGGTAAGTTTGAATATAGGAAACATATTTTTATTTGGTTTATGATTTCCGGTAATTCCCGGATGAGTTCTGCTTCCTGTGTAAGAGAAGTAATATACTCCTGGATAACATTTTATATGTGTATTAAGTTCTTTTGCGCCTTCAAGTGAAAGATCGTAAAAAATATTATCCTTTGAATTTACAAGTTCCATGACTCTTTCAGGATTTTTTTCTTGTGGAATTGTTGAATATGGATTTGAAGTAAGACCCCATTGGTCAAATTTAAAGTCGTAAAACTTTGGAATAAATGTTCCGTCAAGAATATTTCCGACAGTGTAAATTAGCTTTTTAAATTTCTTTTCATAAGCTCCTAAAGAACGGAATAATGTCATACCGTTATGAGGAGCAACATATGTTGACTCGCTATATACCCAGTCAAGCTTTCCACCTGTGAAGAGAGGTGAAATGTCAGAAGGGTCAGTTGCCATTCTTTCAGCTTCACAACCTTCGGCAAGAAGTGAAATAAGAAGTCTTGTAGTTGCACCGCCAAAACTATGCCCAACAAAATTCACCTTTTTAATTTGGCCATTTTCCATAGGCTGTCCCCAGCCTTCAAAGAGAGGACTCTCATATGTACGTCCAAAACGTTCGTGTCCAAAACGTTCTGAATGTGCCTTTCCGTAATCAACTCTTGTACCCATAAGCTGTGCATAAAGTTCACATGCCCTGTCCCATGCACTTGAGTATGGGCCGACAGCTGCATCATACGCCTCTATACCCTTTTCAGTTAATTTCTTTGTAATGCTGCCACCAAGTAGTCCGAAATATGGTGCATAGTCATAGACAATACTTCCAGGTCCATAACCAAACATGCCGTGTACAAAGACATATGGATAATTCGTTTTGAAATCCATGGTTTTTACCTCCACAAAATGCGCTTAAACAATCTTCTTTTTATCTTCTTTATTTTTGAAAATATACATCTAAAAATATACCATTTAATAGGTACAAATGTCAAACTATTTGGACACGCCGGATAGGAAAAGTTTAAAGCATTCAAGAAGAGAAATTTCTCGTATTTCGTCAGGCGCTACAAGATTTACGGTTTTTACCAGTTCATTGCCTGCAAAGAAATCAACTTTTCCAAGAACCTGACCGGCAACAACGGGCGCGGTGACGTCAAGGGCAAGGGTTACTTTCTGTTCAATCTTATTTGCATCCGCCACGTTTATAAGAGCCAGCGAAGTTGGTGGAATTACAGGTTTTATGGAAGTTTCAAGGGCTTTTTTTACATGAACCTCCGTCACGAGCGATTCATCCACTAAAAGAGGCACATTCACAAAACTTGCAAAGCCGTAGTTTAAAAGTGCTTTGGCATCCGAAAACCGGTCCTTGCTGGTTGGCGCGCCCATGACAACAGCAATAAGATGCGTGTTGTCCCTTTTGGCAGAGGCGGAAAGACACGAACCCGCCTTGCTTGTTGTACCCGTTTTTAGACCGGTGCAGCCGTCGTAAAAACGGACAAGCTTGTTTGTGTTCGTAAGTTCTGTTTCACCGTTTCTAAGTGTGTCCATCCAAACGGTGGAATACTTGGTAATCCACGAATGAGAAAGAAGGGCGCGGGACATAATTGCAATATCTTTTGCGGTCGTCAAATGATTTGTTGCAGTATCATCAAGACCTGTTGCATTTTCAAAGTGAGTATTCTTCATACCAAGTTCCTGCGCCCGCTCATTCATTCGTGAAACGAACGCAGATTCGCTGCCGGCCACTGCCTCTGCCAAAACAACACACGCATCGTTGGCGGAGCCAATTACTGTTGCTTTCAAAAGATCGTCAACAGTCATTGTTTCCCCCTCTTTAAGCCATATCTGTGAGCCGCCTTTAGAGCATGCATCAGGGCTTGCGGATAATTCTGTATTAAAACTAAACTTGCCATTGTCCAATGCCTCGGCAACAAGAAGTAAACTCATAATTTTTGTGACCGAAGCAGGATAAAGTTTCTTATTTTCATCTTTAGCCGCCAGTATTTTTCCACTGTCGGCATCCATTAAGATATAGGACTGAGATTTTTCATCTATGGGGGCCTTTGCAGCCTTTACAAAAGGGCTAAAACAAAACACCAAAGAAAAAGAAAAACAAATAGAAAAAAGAAGTCTAAAAATACGTTTAATCAAATAAATCACCCCATAAATTTTATTTAAATTACACACATTTTATACCTGCTTGCAAAGACTGATTTTGGAGTTTATAATACACCGTATGAATGTTTATTTTTATACTTTAGGATGCAAAGTAAATCAATACGAAACAGAGGCAATGACAGAAAGTTTTGAGGCGTCCGGCTACACAATAGTCAAAGACCCGAAAGACGCTGATGTCATTGTTGTAAACTCTTGTACCGTTACGGCGAACAGTGACCAAAAAACGCGTCAGGCTGTTCGTCGCTTTAAGCGTTTAAATAATGATGCTACAGTAGTACTTGTCGGCTGTATGCCACAGGCATTCCCGGACAAGGCAACAGACCTCATAGAGGCTGATATTGTAGCCGGAAACAAGGACCACAAGTGTCTTCTCAGACTCATTGACGAATACAGAGAAAAGAATGCCCGTATAATAGAAATAAATCGCCACGAAAAGGGCGACAAATTTGAAAATACAAGTATACAGAGTTTTGAGGGCAGAAACAGGGCCTTCATCAAAATTCAGGACGGATGTGACAGGTACTGTTCATACTGCATTATCCCAACTTCAAGAGGCAGATCAAGGTCAAGAAATTTGGAAGACCTAAGCATTGAGCTGGACAATTTAAAAAAGAACGACTTCAAAGAGGTCGTTCTGGTGGGAATCAATTTCTGTTGTTATGGCTTGGACATTGGAAAAACTTTTGTAGACGCCATTGAACTTGCATGCAGCAAAGGCTTTGACCGGGTCAGAATTGGATCTTTGGAATTTGACAACATTTCAGATGAAGCATTGGAAAGAATGTCAAAACTCCCGAACTTCTGTCCTCAGTTCCACATTTCACTCCAAAGCGGATGTGACAGAACTTTAAAGGCTATGAATCGCCACTACACAAGCGAAGAATACAAGAATCTTTGCAACAAACTCAGAAAGACTTTCAAGGATGCCTCAATTACCACAGACCTCATGGTCGGCTTTCCCACCGAAACAGATGAAGATTTTGAAACCTCCCTGAGTTTTGCAAGGGAAATTGGTTTTGAAAAAATTCACGTCTTCCCATATTCCAGGCGAGAGGGCACAAAAGCAGCGGATTTAAAACCGCAGGTGCCGGGTCCTGTAAAGACAGAACGTGCACACAGAATGATAGACGTTGCAAATGAAATTAGGGAAAACTTCTTCAAAGAGCAAATAGGAAAAACTGTTGAGGTTTTAAGCGAGTCATACGACGAACAGACCAAAACCCTCACAGGTTACACAAAAAATTATACCCCGGTAAAATTCCCTGGATCTGCTGATTTGAAAAACCAACTTGTATCAGTAAAAATTACCGGAGTAGATATGAAAAACGACGTAGTTACCGGAATTATAACATTATAATTTCGTCTTTATACTCCGTTCCGCATGGTAAAATGCGTGGAGTTGACAAGTTGTAAAGGTCCGTTGCTTTACACTCCAATTCAAAAACGCGATTAGCCTCTTTTGACAGCCCACTTAGTTGGGCTGTTTTTGTTATAACAGGGAGCTTTGCGGACTCTTTTGAACCTCTTAGAACCTCTCTCCCGCGCTCATTCATTCCAAGAACTCGAATGTACTGAACCCCAAGACGGATATCCTCAACTGTCAGCCCTAAGAATAGGGATGTAATTATTCGTCTTATACGGGAATGTGTATACCTTTTTGTCTTAACAATGTCATAAAGTTCCTCCAAAGAAGTTGCGGTTTTTATGGCATTATAAATTCTACTTTCAAGACCCTCAGAAACATCCGGAGCTTTTCTTATGTCTTCTTTGGAAAGATTTCTTAGTATTCCAAGGATTGCACGCTCTCCCATATAAATTGTTGCAGGTGCACGTCCAATGTCACACATGGAAGCATATGCATCAACAGTTTCATTAGGCAAAAATTCAAACGCACTTTCGTCTCTTTGTTCAAGTAAAGTTCTTATGGTCGATGCACTGGCAAACGAACCGGAAACACTTGGCGAGTCATGCTCAACTTTTTCACGTTTAATAGGCCATAATTCAATATCCAGCGCCATATTGTTGCGGGCTTTAATATACTCTACAGCCAAAATGTTATTTGGCTTTGAAAGTATGTTTGAAATTTGCTCCCCATATACTTCCCTTACGGCGTTTTGTCTGGCTAAAGCATAATTTACCCCACCGGCGAGTTCCCCTTTTATGAGTGAATCTACTCGCCCATCTGTAACGGCCTCTGCCGCTTTCATAAGCAATGACAAATTGTCATCCTCTACGCCAAAGGCAATGGCGTCACAGAGGCCAAGGGCAGACAGAATTTCAACACCACCGCGAGCAAAACGCTCGGCGGTTTGTGTTGCAACATTCACGGGCAGCTCTAAGACCAGATCGGCACCGCCCATAAGTGCTGCCCTAGCCCTTGGCCTCTTCTCCATTATTGCAACGCCGCCGCGTTGCACAAAGTTGCCGCTCATTACAACAACCACATGTGTTGCACCCATTTCGCGGCACTTCTCTATCATCATTTTATGTCCATTGTGAAATGGATTATATTCTGCAATAATTCCAACTACTTTCAAAAAGGCACCTCATTTCATGATTTTATTTTAATAATTATCAAAAACTTTTTCAATTAATACTTTAAATACATATGTTAAATATGTTAATATATACTAACCTTTTAGTATATAGCATTAAGAAAGGCATAATACATATGAAAATACTTGTTATTAATTGTGGAAGTTCATCACTTAAATATCAGCTTATAGACATGACTGACGAGTCTGTTATTGCAAAAGGACTTTGTGAAAGAATTGGTATTGACGGTCAAGTTACATGTAAAACAGCTGACGGAAGGAAACACGCATACGACGTTGATCTTCCAACTCATACAGAGGCTTTTTATGAAGTTAAAAAGTCTTTAATTGAAGGAGCTTGTAAAGTAATTGATTCTCTTGATGAAATTGCAGCCGTTGGTCACCGTGTCGTACAGGGTGGTGCGCTCTTTCATGAAAGTTGTCTTGTAACAGATGAAGTTATCAGTGGGATTGAATCGCTCATTGAGCTTGCTCCTCTTCATAACATGGCTCACCTTCAGGGTATTCACGGATGCACAGAAGTATTCGGCAAAGACTTCCCTCAAGTTGTCGTTTTTGACAATGCCTTTCACAGCACAATGCCTCCAAAGGCATATATGTTTGCTCTTCCATATAAATACTATGAAGAACACAAAGTAAGAAAATATGGCTTCCATGGAACTTCCCATAGATATGTAAGCAACAGACTCTCAGAAATTCTCGGAGAATCACTTGAAGGCAAAAAGGTAATTGTTTGCCACCTAGGAAACGGTTCTTCATTAACTGCCATCCAGGATGGAAAAGTTATAGACACATCAATGGGGCTTACTCCGCTTGACGGTTTCATTATGGGTTCTCGTTGTGGTGCTGTTGACCCTTCTGCCATTACATATATTCAGGACCTTGAAAAACTTACAACAGGCCAAATGGATGCTCTTCTCAACAAGAAATCAGGTCTTCTTGGTATTTCAGGAGTTTCATCCGACTTTAGAGATGTTTTAAAAGCCAAACATGACGGCAACGAAAGAGCCGCTCTTGCAATTGATATGTTTTTCTATCAGATTACAAAAGTTTTAGGCTCATATGTTGCAGCCATGAATGGGGTTGACTACATCTGCTTTACGGCGGGCATTGGTGAAAACAGTTCACTTACCCGTTCAGAAGTGTGTAAAAACCTTACTTATCTTGGTGTTGAAATTGACGAAGAAGCCAACTCAACAATAGCTGAGGAAATTAAAATTTCAACAGAAAACTCAAAGGTTGGCGTATATGTAATCCCAACAAATGAGGAGCTCATGATTGCACGTGACACCATGGCACTCATCTCAAAATAATCCGGGGACGGTTCTCGACGATTGGGGACGGTTCTCGACGATTGGGGACGGTTCTCCGCAACTGGGGACGGTTCTCCGCAACCGGGGACGGTTCTCCGCAACCGGGGACGGTTCTCCGTTGAAACATATTTGCAAATCAAAAGCACCTACTTTAGTGTAAGTAGGTGCTTTTTCACGTATTTTTGTATTCTGATAATTGTACTTTTTGACCATTCAAAGCAAGAATTCAACCACTCGTTCTATTTTTGTCCTATCTTCCTCGTCTTTTACGATATTTATATTGAAGATTTCTATACAAGGGAGGAGAAATATGAATAAAATAGAACAATATGATGCCATTTGTAAAAAACTTCTTTCTGAAAAGATGGTTCTTGCTTGGATATTAAAGGAATCAGTTGACGACTTTAAAGAATATGATATTTCATATATTGCAGAGAACTGTCTTGAAGAAGGAGAAGGTTCAAGAATAATTGGCATCAATACAGAAAGTGTAGATGAGTCTGATGGTGACATTAGGTATGATCTATGTTTCAAAGCAAAAGGTAAAAACGGAGATGTTATAATTGATGTTGAGGCACAAAACTACACAAGTTCCGTTACATACCCACTTATAAAAAGAGCAGGATATTATTGTGCAAGACTTATATCTTCTCAGAAAAATACAGAGTTTTCAGGGATGGACTATGGGAAAATAAAAAAAGTTTACTCAATTTG
>JAQXSW010000021.1 GCA_029219165.1 Oscillospiraceae bacterium | reverse complement strand
AGAAAGTCTGCGGCAACTGCTATAACTACGAATACGACGGCTTTGTGTTTGTGGATGAAATGGGCGAACGGATGAAGATGAATTATTTGACATCGGCTTTTCCGAAGTTTCTTGAAAGGCACGGACTGCGCCGTATGCGCTTTCACGATCTTCGGCATAGCTGTGCGAGCTTATTGCTTGCAAACGGCGTACCCCTTAAGCACATTCAGGAGTGGCTCGGGCACAGCGATTTTACCACAACGGCAAATATCTATGCGCACCTTGATTACAGTTCTAAAATCACCTCGGCACAGGCAATGGAAACAGGGCTTGCTTTGCCCGAAAGCGGTGATTTCGGGAGCCGATGGGAGAATGGTGAAACCCAAATTTAGGAAAGCTAAAAATGCGGTATGCTCTGACCACTTGTTTTTAGAAAAAGACATAAGAAAAAAGCCTGTAATCGGCTTGATTACAGGCTTTTTTCGGTGGCGGAGGGTAAGGGATTCGAACCCTTGGTCCGGTATGAGCCGGACAACTGATTTCGAGTCAGCCCCGTTATGACCACTTCGATAACCCTCCGTGTATATTTCAATCCGCTTTTAACTCAAAAATTTTTTGGAGAGAAAAGCAGGAGAGAACACTGAAAAATATTCGATTTTCAATTTTGAAAACCCTTTAAAATCAAGGATTTCCGGCGGACGAAACGACCAAGTCGCCGTAAAATTTCGAGTCAGCCCCGTTATGACCACTTCGATACGTCTCCATATGACTTAAATATATTAGCAATTTGAAGGGCTAAAGTCAATTGTTATAGTTTTATTTTAAGGGACCTTAGGTATTCTTTTTGCTCAGGTGTAATTCTATAGCTTTCAATTGCTTTTTGAATGGCTTTGTTGTGGGTCCAAGGCTCAAGTTCTTGGTTTTCAATGAATGGAATTATTTCGTCCCATTGTTTTGCAAGGGCAGTGGCAAAGTACCAGGCTATCATCATTTTTACATAGTAGTCTTCATGTTTTATCTTTGCGATTATTTTTGGTTGTTTTATGTTGAAACTGTCGTCTAAAAAGTGATTCATTAGTTGTTCTATGCCAAAACGGATTGTGTATACGTCATTTGATTTCATCCATTCATAGCACTTTGCTTCTAGTTTTTCTTTGTTTTTCTTGAAAATTTTGGGTTTCAAAGAGTCACACGTTGCCCAGTTGTTGACGAAGGGGAGAAATTCATCAAGTTTACTGAAAAGGACATCAATATCTTTCTCTTCCTCAAGAATGAATGCATGAAAGTTGTTTTCTTCAAAGTATTGGTGGGGGAGAGTATTTAAAAATGCTTCGCATTCGTCTTTGTGTTCTTTGAAGTATGATTTAGTAAATTTTCTAAGTACCGGAACACGGATGCCAATTATGGTTTCCTTATTAACGTTTGGGACAAGTTTTGCGTGGAAGTCTCTGTATTCTAAGTCTTGCAGTTCAAATAAGGCTTTTTGAATATCAGTCATTTTTAAAATACCACCTTGTTATCTTTTATCAGTATTCCTTCTGCTTCAAGAAGTTCTTTTTGCGCGTTAATGCCGCCGAAGGCGAAAGCTTCACAGAGGCGCCCGTCCGAGTGGACAACCCTGAAACAGGGTGTGCCCTTAGGGTCCGGGTTCTTGTGAAGCGCGTTGCCAATGGCGCGGGCAAGCTTTGGGTTGCCAAGTTCCATGCCAATTTCTGCGTAAGTCTTTACGCAGCCATAGGGGATAGTCTTTACAACATCGTATACTCGTTTTTCAAAGTCTGTCATATAAGGTCACCACTTTTGAATTTTTGGATCATTTCCGATGTTAGGCTTATGTCGTCTTTGTATTCTGGAATATCATTTCTGTTTACGAACTTGGCCTCAGAAAGCTCGCCGTCATCCATGGTAATGGTGTCAGAGCCGTCAAGGTCACAGACGAAGCCGAGAAGGAGGGTGCCTGTAAAGGACCATGGTTGGCTTTTATAAAATCTTATGTTTTTTACCTTTAAGCCAACCTCTTCCATTACTTCTCGGCGAACTGTGTCCTCTATAGGCTCTCCGATTTCGTTAAATCCGGCAATGAGCGCATAGTGGTTTTTTGCAGGTCCACTTGCGTACCTGGACAAAAGAAGTCTGTCCCCGTCAGTAATAGCAACTATTACTGCAGGGCTTATGTTTGGATACACAGGCACCTTGCAAGATGGACACATAAGCATGCGCTCTTTTTCGGATTTAACCATCTCTTTGCCACAGCATCCGCAAAGTTTATGCTGCTTGTACCAATTTGCAAGCTGCATTGCTGTAACAGCAGCAAATTTAAGATGCTTTGGCCCAAGCGCTCTAAATTCAAAAGGACTTAGAAATTCATATCCATCAATTGAAAGACAAGCCTCGTCTAAGCAATTTTCGGCTAAAAAGAACTTTTGCTCGTTTATAGAAAAAAGATATGTAAGGCAAGGGTTTTCCGAATTATATATTTTATATGTAGGAAATGAAAATTCATTTTCGCTGCGTTTTACAAGAAGTTTCCCGTCTTTAATAACTATTATTGCGGATGAATCGCTCGGCTTTTCCGGTCTGTACTGATTGTCATAGACATACGGATAAATATCCTGAATCATCTTTTCACCTTCATTTATAAAAACACCTAGGCCTCAGAAGAAGCCTAGGGTATTGTTTTTTATGATACAAATTGGAAAATGCAGAATGCGGCATAAATAAGGAGAAGGACAATTCCCTGTAGCCTTGTGAGCTTTCCTTTTATAAGTGCCGGCATTGTTAAAATAAGCATTACTGCGAACATTACAGGAATATCTACAACAAGAGACGCATTCATTCCGGCAATTGTTTTAGAAGCAGGAACTGCAAATGGTGAAAGTGTAGTAGATACACCCGATACCAAAACAAGGTTGAAAATGTTTGCTCCAATTACGTTGCCAAGAGAAAGAGCACCGTGACCCTTCTTGAGCGATGTAATGGCCGTTACAAGTTCAGGTAGTGAAGTTCCAAGTGCAACGAAGGTTAGTGCAATTACAGATTCCGGTACACCAAGAGCCTTAGCAATTAATGTTCCGTTGTCAACAAGTAGGTCAGCACCAACTGCAATGAATACAGCACCAATTATAAGTTTTAAAATGTCTCTTACAATATAACGCGGGTCATCACTTGCGTCCGGATAATTTTGTTCAGGAGTAATTTCAGGCTTTGGTGCATTAATTGCTTCTTTAACAAGTGTTGCAATATAAAGCACAAAGATTACAAGAAGAATAATTCCTGTTATTCTTGAAAATGTTCCGGTAATGTAGGCAGTTGCAGCATAGAAAATGGCTGAACCAAAAAAGAACGCAATCGGTTTTACAAGAGTTTTCTTGTCTACTGAAGAAGGTTTTGCCGTAATGGTAATTGCGGCAATAAGCGCAGTGTTGCAGATGATTGAGCCAAGAGCATTACCGTATGCAATTTCTCCGTGACCGGACACAGCCGATGTTGCGGAAACCATTACTTCCGGAAGGGTAGTACCAATAGATACAACAGTGGCACCAATAAGAAGTTCCGGAACGTGAAATTTGTGGGCAATTGCAGTTGCTCCGTCTACAAACCAGTCTCCACCCTTAATGAGTAGTATGAGTCCTACAATGAATAAAAGAACAGGGATTAGCATTTAAAGGCCTCCAAAATGTTTGATATTAAAGATTATTTAAGGAACTTGTCAATTATACCATAAAGGTTGTCAAAAGCTTTGTCGTCATTTGTCTTTGCGGCTTTTTTAATTGAATGTTTAAAATGTTCCTTAATAATAACCCTTGAAGTACTGTTTATAGATGATTGAACAGCGGAGAGTTGTATTAGGACTTCGGATGCATCTCTGTCATCCTCAACCATTCGCTTTACAGATTCAAGATGTCCTATTGAACGAGAAATTCTGTTTAGTACAGTTTTCTTTTGTTCAGCAGAGTGATTAACAGGGTGATGATGTTCCGGATTTTTGTGGTGAGGAGCGTCATATCCATTTTTTATGTTTGCATCTGAGTCACCCCAAATGGCACGTAGATAGTTTGCTGTTTCAAAATCCTTTGCGCCCATTCCATAGCCGATGTTTTCCATATTCATAACCGGCATTGGACCAAAGTTTGAAACGTAATATTTTAAAAGAGCCGCTCCGGTAGGGGTGCAAAGTTCTCCTTGAACATCTGTTGAATATACAGGAATGCCTTGTAAAAGGAGAGACGTTGCAGGAGCGGGAACAGGAAGGATTCCGTGTGCACACTTTATTTTTCCTGAACCTGTATGTACTGAAGATGCAAGAATGTAGTCCGGAGCAAGTTTTTCAATAAGCATTGCAACTGCAACTATATCTGCAATGGCATCTTTTGTGCCCACTTCATGAAAATGAACATCCACAACAGTTCTACCATGGACTTTGCTTTCAGCTTCTGCAATAAGCTTATATACATTTATTGCATCTGTTTTAACAGTTTCAGAAACATTTAGAGAATGGATTATTCTTTCAATGTCTGAAAAAGAACTGTGATGATGGTCGTGTGCGTGAGCCTCACTATGCATATTCTTATGCTGATGATCGTGTTCATGATGATCATGCTCAACATTATGATGATGTTCTATGCCATGGGTGTGCATATATTCATGATGCTTTTCATCCAGTGCAAGCACTTTTTCTCCCGGCTTTTCTTCTTCGCCGTATATTTCAACCTTAAAGTGTGTGCCTGTGACACCACACTTTACTGATGGTACGGCGTAGGTTTTAACGCCGGGAATTCCGGCGCCATTGAGTTCCTTTAGAAATTCCTCTTTGTCATCAACGAGCTCCCATAAAGCAGCGGATAACATGTCGCCGGCAGCACCGTTGCTACAATCTATATAGAGAGTTTTCATGTATTATTTTTCCTTTTATTTTGCTTGATTTTCTTTAAGAAGATCTCTGATTTCAGCAAGAAGCTCTGCTTCAGTTGGAGCAGCCGGAACTTCTTCTTCAACAACCGGCTCTTCATCTGGTTTCTTAGATGCTTTTTCCTTTATAGTATTAAGTGATTTAACCATTGTGAATACAACAAGAGAAATAAGAAGGAAGTTGATTATTGCGCTGATAAGTGTACCAATTGGGAAAATACCAACTGTTACAGCTGAGAAATCAGCCTGTCCTGCAATGATGGTTATAATAGGGTTGATAATACTTTCAATAAGAGCGTTTACAATTGCTGTGAATGCACCGCCGACAACAACGCCGACAGCCATATCCATTACATTTCCTCTTGAAATAAATTCCTTAAATTCAGCTATAAAGCCCTTTTTTTCTTCTGCCATTTTTCATTCTCCTTTGTTTAATAATTAAATTTAAAAATGCATGACAGTATTTTATCAAATTGAAATGTAATATACAAGTTTATTATATAATATATTTTATTTGACTATTTAAGATATTAAATGACAAAAGGACTTCATGAATTCATGAAGTCCTTTTGCTAAGTCAGCACTAATTTAACTCTTTTCTAATTTCCTCAAGTCTTTTTGCAATTTGATCGGAAATTGAACTGTTAGCAGATTTTAAGTTTTCAAACTCAAGATCTTTCTCTTCAATGTTATTTTCACCGGACTCTTCCGTTACAAGTGGAACTTCAGAAACCATTTCAGGAGAAGACTCATTTTCGTTAGAATAGATTGCCTCTTTTGAGATGGTTTCCCTGTCAAGCTTTCTTATGTAGAATGTTATTTTCTGCTCTCTTGAACCATAGATTATTGAAACTTCTATAACCTTGTTTGGTTCTCCTTCAGCGGAAAAGTATTTAACAAGAGTTGCCGGACCATGAGAGAAATACTCAAGGAGATTGTCAAGATATGTTAGGCGCCTAAATGCTATTCTATCTTCTTCACTGATAATTTTATTCTTTATGAGAGTTGTAATGCGTGAATATGAAAGTTCTTCCTCATTGTAGAATTCATCGTCAAGTGAAAGTCCACCGATTAAATCAATTTCTTCGGTTTCAATTTGAACACTGTATGCATACTCATACATTGCCAGTGAATAACTCAGACGATGAGCGTACTCGTTGAGAGTTCTTTCTATTTCTTTTTGCTCATCAATTGATCTGATAAACATGTAGACATGCTGTTCATCGCCAAATGAAAGCTTATTTGCAACAATAAGAACCTCATTCCACTGATAATTATCAGGATTAGACGGAGCACCAAACTGATAAGTAAATGTAATATGATTTGATGAGTCACTATTCCATAGTTTTTTGAGTGTTTCTAATGAAAATAGATTGTAAAGTGTTTCTCTGTCTTCCTCAAGAGCACCGTGTAGTATTCTTGAATTTAAGAAGGTTGAATACCTTCCTTCGGTGATTTTAGGTGTTCTTGAAATTGTAACATATTCGCACATTTCAAATTGATCCTTGTCAAGGATTATGTGAATTATTCTGTCATATACATTTGAAAGTGCTGTATCTGTAATTTTTTTCTTGAGAATATCAAGAGCCTGTAAAGTTTTTTCCTCTGTATTATCTTGAATTGTCAGAAGAATTTTATTGTTTGCTTGCATTGTAAATGAAGCAACATAGGAATGATATTTATCAGATTTTCTGGAAGGCTTTGCAAGTAATTCAACTACAAGAGGAATATTTTTATTTACCGCAAAATATGATTTTACATTCTCAATACTTGCAACAGTGGATATTTTTTCTTTGTAGTCCGGATGAATTAGATTTTCATCTATAAATTGTCTTGCATATTCATAGTTTGTACCGTTTTGGAAAACTGCAAGTGTGTTTGAGTGACTTTCAAGTTTTTCACAGAGCTCTGTTTCAGGGTCAATTTCAAAAATAACACCTTTGAATGAAGAGTAAGCACTTGCAAAACGGTTTTGGAAGGCTTCAAGTTTTTCTTCTGTTTCTTTGTAGTTGTCAATAACATTGAAATATGCAAAGAAAACTTGGCTGTCAGCTCTACCACCGCTTGCTTTAATTATGTGTACTTTTATCCATGAGTAAGAACCGTTTAAACGCATGTGTCTGTATTCAAAATCCAATTCCTTGTTATTTTTAAAGTGTTCAACAAGGCTGATAGGATTCATTTTGGCTATAACGGCATCTAAATCTTTTGGATGAAGGAATTTTGGAATTAAATCATTTACAAATGATGTGTAGAAGCCACGCTCAGGTATTTTTTCAATAATATTTTCTGTAGATTCATTTGGATAGTATATATGGTATATGTTACCGTTTGTGTTAATTTCACAAATAGCTGTGTATGTACTTCTAAGTGAGCTATCTATTGAATTGGTAAGCGGGACATCCAGAGGTATTGCCTCAAACTTGTCAAAGTCTAAGTCAAGTTCATCATTTGTGTCTATGTTTTCAGTGTTAAGTCGTTCCTCAAACTCTGTTAGAGGTAATGGCTTTGAATAAATATATCCTTGAATTAGTGTACATCCTATTAATTTTAAGAAGTCCACAGCTTCTATAGTTTCTACACCCTCAGCAACAGTCTTAATGTTAAGAGCCCTAGCCATTGAAACTACACTTCTAACTACTGAACGGTCACGGGCAATGTTGTCACTTTCCTTAAAGAATATTCTGTCAAGTTTAAGGGTATCAACAGGAAGAGATTTAAGTATGTTGAGCGATGAATACCCGGATCCGAAATCGTCTATGGAACATGTAAATCCGTGATTTTGGAAATCCTTAATTATTTCTTGGAAATACTTTTCGTCATCAAAGAAAATTCCTTCGGTAAATTCAAGTTCAATTAATTTATCAGGAATGTCATACTTATCTTTAATTGAAATATAGGATTCCTTGAAGTTTGGCATGGTGATTTCAACAGGTGAAATATTAAGAGAAATAGGAACAACCGGAAGCCCCTCATTGAGTCTCATACGAAGGAATCTTGCAACAACTTCCATTACATAGAGATCTACATCATGAACAAATCTGTTTTGTTCAAATAGAGGGATAAATTTAACAGGCGGAATAAGTCCTTTTTCAGGGTCAACCCATCTTATTAATGCTTCTCCGGCTGCAAGTTTGCCGTTTGAAGTTCTGTATTTAGGTTGAACATATACTCTGAATTCTCCATTTTGAAGAGCTTCATGCATTCTGGATTCAATGTTCTTTTTTTCAAGTTGCTCGTTATAAATAGATGAATCATAAACAGCAATGCCTGTGTCACTGTGCTCAATTGAATAAAGAGCAATAAGACAACGGTCATACATTGCATTCAGTGAAAGTTCTTCAATATCATTTGGTTGGATTTTATATATTCCCATTTGTATTTCAAGTCTAATATGTGACTTTGCAAGTGGGCCTATTGTACTTATTCTTTCAGTGAGCTTGTAAATAAACAATTCGTTGTCAGTTTCGCTGAGGTCACGTTTTGTAAGAATTACAAACTTGTCCCCGGAAATACGGGAGAAAATTTCACCTTCGTTAAGAAGTTCAGCTATATTTTTAGTGATTTCTATAAGAATTTGGTCACCTACATCATAACCGAATGCATCGTTTATATATCTGAATCCAACTATATCTGCGCAAGCCATATAGTATTCCCCCGGCGATGCATTTTTTAGCATTTCCTTACCGTCTTCCTTGAATTTTGCAAAGTTTGCATAGCCGGTAAGGGGGTCAGTATAGGCAATGTTTTGAATTTTTTCAGAGGTGCTTTTTGTGGCTTTAAAGAATCTGTATGCAAGGGTAATAATTATGAAAAAGAATATGACAGATGCAATGAAAATTGTGCTTAAGAGATTTCCTGTAATTGAAAACAAGTCTTTAGTCGGAACAATTCTGGCAATGTCAAAATCATACTGAGGATTTTGACTTTGTGTGTAAGTAACAGCATATTTTAACCCGTTAACTTCTATTGTTGTAACGCTTGCTGTGAATTCGTCATATATTTCCTTTCTTGGAGGATTGTTATTTACCTTATATTTTTCAATTGCACTAAATATGTTGCTTTCATTAGTGAAAACGTTATTTTTATTATCCGGTGCAAAAATAAAGTTTCCGTCATTTGTAAAAAACAGATTGGTTCCGTTTTCAGCATAATATTTGTCAGAATAGCAATTATTTAGTATTTCACTATGTTCATAGAGACAGACTACGTAACATGTTTTATTGTCATTGAGCTTTATATCCCTTACCATGACAACTGTTTGTTCATTATTGTTTAATTCGCCTTCATAGGCAAAAATTTCTTGTTCAAGATATTTTTTTATTTCTTCTTCTTTAACTTTGTCAACAATGCCGCTTTTTCCGGTAGAGGAATAATAGTGATCATCTATAAGAAGAGTAACCTTGTTAAAAGAGGAGGATACAACGTTCTTATGCAATTTTTTTAGGATGTCACAGTATTCGTCTGAAGAAGCATTTAACAGGTTCATGGACAATTCATGCGTTAAATTATTTGTTTGTCTTACATCAGCATCTATTGCTGACGTAACAGTAATTTTTGCGGTAGCTGTTGCGTGAAGTAGAGAATCTTCGGCTGTCTGCTGAGTCTTACTGTATGTAAATGTAAGAACCGTAAGATATACAATTATGAAAACTGTAGCTATACCGCCAAAAAAAATAATGCTTTTAGTGATGTTCTTTTCGTCCTTGAGCATAAGGGTTGAACCTCCGATTAGAAAATACACACTGTAATTATATCAATTAAATCTTGAATTGTATAGTAAAATTTAATAACTTGCTTATATTTATCGTTTTAACCAAAGAATTATTTGTGTAATATGTATAAAATTTTAAGACGGTTTCGTTGACAAAAGCTAACTATAATGATAGAATTTATATTGTGTATTTGTATAAAATTCTATACATATTTTTATTTTTTTTAAACAAAACGTGCAATAGTTTCCGGAGGGATAATCTTGAGTAGCAAAACCACAGAAATCAGACGAGTAAAAGTAAAAATGCTTTTGTTGCTAGTATTTATTTTCACTGTAATTACTACTCTAGCTGTTATAATGGCTGCTTTGAATTTGAAACTTTCAACATCAGCGGTATATCTATATTCTAACTTTGTTGTTTTAGGACTTACATATTTATTGTTTGCAATTGTATTAACGTATTTGGCTCTGTACAGGTATGAAACCCGTATGGACAAGTTTGCGGACACAGACAGACTTACTAACGGAATAAACTATGAAAAGTTCCTTAGAGAGGCTGATTTGCTTTTAGAGGACAAATCAAAAAAATATGCTGTTTTTTATGCAGACATAATGAACTTCAAATATATTAATGACACCTTTGGTTATGATGTCGGTGACAATATCCTTATGTTTATTTCTTCAAAAATTAAGGAGACAGTAGGAGAAAAAGGGTATTTTGCACGTATTTCAGCAGATAATTATACTGCAATCGTTCCTTATGAAGATAAAAATGAGTTTGTTGAGTACATATACTCAATAATTGATGATGTCTGTTGGTTTGAGGATATTCAAAAAGCTCACTATAAGCCGGAAATATATGTCGGTATTTTCTGTACCGGAGAAACAAATGGCGAACTTACAATAAGTGAAATGATTGACAGAGCAAACATGGCTCAAAAGTCTATCAAGGGAAGTTCGGAATATCACATTGCATATTACACGGAGGAAATCAGAGAACGTGTAATTGCTGAAAAAGAGCTTGAAAGAAGAATGGAAAGTGCTCTTGCCAACGAAGAGTTTAAAGTATATTTCCAACCTAAATATGAAGTTGACTCCGGTGAAATAGTTGGAGCAGAGGCACTTGTTCGTTGGGACAGTCCGGAATCAGGATTCATGTCTCCTGCAAAATTTATTCCTCTTTTTGAACAGAACGGTTTCATTATTAATTTGGATCAATTTGTATTTGAAACAGTGTGTAAGAATATGAGGGACTGGATTGATGCCGGCATAAAGGTTGTACCGGTTTCCATCAACGTCTCCAGACTTCAATTTTACAGACTTGACTTTGTGAAGAGATATACCAAGATAAAAGAAAAATATGACATTCCGGATGGTCTCTTGGAACTTGAATTTACAGAGAGCATTGTATTTGAAAATCTTGAAATACTTAAAAAGATTGTAATGAGTTTAAAGAAAGTTGGTTTTTCTTGTTCAATAGATGATTTTGGCTCTGGGTATTCATCGCTCAATATTCTTAAGAATCTTCCAATGGATACATTGAAACTTGACAGACTTTTCTTTAAAGACAGTGAAAATCTTGACAGAGATAAGGCCCTTATTTCAAGTGTTGTAACAATGTCAAGAGCACTTAGTATGAAGACTGTTGCTGAGGGAATTGAAAACTGGGCGCAGGTTAGTTTCCTCAAAGAAATAGGCTGTGACATAATTCAGGGATATGTATATTCAGAACCAATTCCTCATTCAAGATTTACAACTCTTCTTGAGGGTAACAGACGTGAGGAAATGCCGGCAGAATTCCAGGTCGGAAGAAATCTTAATGTTGAGGATGATCCGGAATTTGCCATTGAAAAGCTTAAAGCAATTCAACGTCTTTTACCGGGAATGCTTCTTGAAGTTGATTTCAATAATGACACATATAAATTCATCAATATCAAAGCAAGCAAAGATTTTGTGCAGAGCAAATTAGTTGCAGCGCAGGGTGAAAAGTTTAGTGAAATTTTAAAGTTTATTATAGACAGATATGTTCACCCGGATGATGCCGCAATTGTAAAAAATAGGTGTTCTCCAATTTCAGTTATGTCTTCTTTCTACCAAAACGAAAGAACTATTGTTACGGAAATGCGTGTTTTAATGAAGGACACAAAGACCTACGAATGGTCTAAAATCAGCATAGTCAGAATTAATCCGGACTCAGATTCTAATGACTTCAGAGCTTTTGTTTACACTGAAACCAGTGGAAACAAACCTGAATATGACCAAACGGAAAAGAAGGTTTTGATTTCTGAATCTGTAAGATCAGCCCTTATGAATGTTTGTTCATTTATTTATGAGCTTGATATTGAAAAGGGAACTTTCAAGAAACTTTACTGCAACACTCAAAAGTTTGGAAATCAACCGGATTCAGGTGATGTTGCATGGGCAATTGGAATATATGCTCCTAAGTTTATTGTTAAAGAAGATATGGAAAGATTTTCCAAGTTCTGCAATCTTAAAAATGTTGAAAACGCATTTAACAATGGAAAAGAACAACTTCTTTCATCCTTTAAATTTAGAATAGGTTCTGAATTAATGAATTTAAAGCTTATCTTTTCAAAGATGAAGGTTGAAAAGAATGGTAAGGAAGAATACAAGTGTGTACTTATTGGACAGTCAGAGGATGTAAATAAGCAGTATGAAGAGGCTTACAAGGCTCTTGAAACCACTATTAGTGACACAGTAGTAAATTTCTGTGATATTATCTTTTATGTGGATGCAACGGAAAATAAATACAGTGTATATCAGACTAAACCTCCATTTTTAAATATTCCAAATAACCAAAGTTATGAAATGGCTGTAAAGCAGTTCGTAAATAATGTATCCCATCCGGATGATTGTGAAGAGGCTGAGAAATTCTTAAGTCTTGAATCCATTAAGGAAAGAATAGCAAATAATGAAAAGGGAAGCTCAATTAAAATCAGATGTCGTACAAAGGACAGAGAACATTTTACAACAATGACAATTGTTTCAATGTGCTCTATGAAGGAAGATAAACCTTATGCAACATTCTTTGTACAGGATACAGCAGGTCATTAAATAGGAATAAAAAATAAGGCACTCAATTCAATTTGAATTGAGTGCCTTTTATTATGTTTAATTTAAGCTTTAGATAAGTCCGCCAACACTTGCAATTGCAGCTGCAAATACAGTTGAAATAACTGTCATGAGCTTAATGAGAATGTTGATTGAAGGACCTGATGTATCTTTGAATGGGTCACCAACTGTGTCACCAACTACTGCTGCATGGTGAGCATCTGAACCCTTACCGCCGTATACGCCACTTTCAATGTACTTCTTTGCGTTGTCCCAAGCGCCGCCGGCATTTGACATGAAGATAGCCATTAGAACACCGGATACAAGAGAACCTGCAAGGAGACCGCCAAGGGCTTCAGGTCCAAGAAGGAATCCAACTGCTAAAGGAGCAAGAACAGCAATAACACCAGGAACAATCATTTCCTTAAGAGCTGCCTGAGTAGAGATAGCAACACAAGTCTTGTAGTCAGGCTTTGCTGTGCCTTCAAGGATACCAGGGATTTCATGGAACTGACGGCGAACTTCTTCAATCATCTTGTTTGCAGCTTTACCAACAGAATCCATTGTGAAAGCTGAGAAGAGGAATGGAAGCATACCACCAATAAGAAGACCAATAACTACCATTGCATTTGTAACGTCAATTGACATTGCTTCGCCTGTTGTCTTAGAAATTGTCTCTGTGTATGTTGAGAAGAGAGCAAGCGCTGTAAGAGCAGCTGAACCAATTGCAAATCCTTTACCAACAGCTGCTGTTGTATTACCAACAGAGTCAAGTTTGTCTGTGATTTCACGAACTGATTCGTCAAGACCTGACATTTCAGCAATACCGCCGGCGTTATCAGCAATAGGACCGTAAGCATCAACAGCAACAGTAATACCTGTTGTTGAAAGCATACCAACAGCTGCAAGTGCAATACCATAGAGTCCTGCAAAGTGGTAAGCAAGGAAGATGCCGATGGCAATGAGAAGAATTGGAACTGCTGTTGAAAGCATACCAACTGAAAGACCTGAAATGATTGTTGTTGCAGGACCGGTCTGTGACTGCTCTGCAATCTTCTTAACTGACTTGTAAGAGTCAGATGTATACATTTCTGTAACTGTACCAATGAGAAGGCCTACAATAAGACCTGCGATTATTGCAATGAAAGCACCGAAGCCGGTGAAGCAGAACTTACAAAGAACAAATGCTGCAATAACTACGAGAATAGATGATACCCACTGAGCAACCTTAAGTGCTGTATGAGGGTTTGAACCATCCTTACCACGTACAAAGAATGTTGAAATGATTGAAGCAACAATTCCAAGAGCTGCAAGGAAGAGAGGGAAAAGAACACCAGAACCCGGGATCTTTTCAACTACGGTTGAATTTGATGTAAGGAGAGCACCAAGTGTAACTGCTGAAACTACAGAACCAACATATGATTCATAAAGGTCAGCACCCATACCGGCAACGTCACCTACGTTGTCACCAACGTTATCAGCAATAACTGCAGGGTTTCTTGGGTCATCTTCCGGAATATTGTTCTCAACCTTACCAACAAGGTCAGCACCTACGTCAGCAGCCTTTGTGTAAATACCACCGCCAACACGAGCAAAGAGTGCAATTGAAGATGCACCAAGTGAGAAACCGAAGAGTACGCTTGTGTCTTTTGTGAGCATGTAGATAAGGCCAACACCAAGAAGACCAAGACCTACAACGGACATTCCCATAACAGCACCGCCTGAGAATGCAATTGAAAGAGCTTTATTCATGCCGCTTTCTTTAGCAGCGTTAGCTGTACGAACATTTGCCTTTGTAGCAACTGTCATACCAAAGAAACCTGCAAGAACTGAGAATACAGCACCTGCAATGAAGCAGATAGCCATGATCCAACTCTTAAGACCAATACCAATTATGAGGAAGAGAACTGCAACAAAAACAACAAGGATTTTGTACTCAGCTGTTAAGAAAGCTAGTGCACCCTCATGGATGTTTCCGGCAATTTCCTTCATTCTGTCTGTTCCTTCTGGAGCCTTGTTAACTCTCATAGCAAGAATGAGTGCAAATACAAGAGCAAGCACACCTGCTATTGGAACAAGAATAAGAAATTTTTCCATTTTAGATCCTCCCAAAATATTTCTTTCTAAATAATAGGTCTTACAAACCTTGTAAAGACTAAAACATTTTAACAAATAGGAATACTAAATTCAACAAAAAAACGCCATCTACATTGACAATTATTTAACAAAGATAAACTTGTACAAAAAATTCAGCATAGGAATATTTCAATTTTATACATTTGTATAAATAAAAATAAAAAAACTTTCAAAAAAAACTTGCAATTGGCTCCCAATTAACATATACTAAAACTGTAAGTGGAGTAAAATTCCACTAAAATGGATTAAAATGGTGCAGAATGGAGTGAATAGCTTGGACTTTTTAGGTACATACAATCATAGCCTTGACGCTAAGAACAGGCTATTTATACCTGCAAAGTACAGAGACTACCTTGAAGGCGGCTTTGTAATTTGTAAAGCACCTGATAAGTGTCTTTATATCTATTCACAGCAAGAGTGGGAAAAGGTTGCAGATCAGGTTAAATCTCTTCCGGGCACAGAAGCATACAGAAGATATAAAAGAGACTTCTTTAAAAATGCTGATATGGCCGAACTGGATAAGCAAGGACGCTTTACAGTGAAGGCCGAATTAATAGAATATGCCGGATTTTCAAAAGATGTAGTAATTTTAGGCTCGGGCAACAAATTTGAAATTTGGGATGCAGAAGAGTATGAGGATGACTGCTACAAGACTCGCGGTGCAGACGAACTTGACATTGAGGTTGTCTTCTAATGTCTGAAATGAATTTTGAACACATTCCGGTACTGCTTAATGAAACAATAAATTCCCTTCGTATAAAACCGGATGGAATCTATTTGGACGCCACCGCCGGTGGCGGAGGTCATTCAAGCGAAATACTTAAGGCGCTCGGTGAAAACGGTCGCCTTATTGCCGTTGATAGGGATCCTGACGCCATAAAAACGCTGGAATCCCGAATTGGTCAGGACAAAAGGGTTACCATTGTCCATGACAATTATTGCAACATAAAATCTATTCTCCGAAGTCTTGGAATTTCTGAGGTCTCCGGAATTTTAGCTGACCTTGGCGTCAGTTCATATCAACTGGACACCGCCGAGCGCGGTTTTTCGTTCCACAATGACGCTCCGCTGGACATGCGTATGAGCCGTGAAGGCCCTACAGCGGCGGATTTATGCAATACCTTGTCAGAAGATGAGCTTCGCCGAATAATACGTGACTACGGCGAAGAAAAGTACGCATCAAGTATTGCAAGAAACATTGTAAAGGCAAGAAACTTTACACCGATTGAAACAACTTTGCAATTGGTTGAAATAATATCAGCCTCAATGCCTGCAAAAGCACGTAGAAACGGGCATCCGGCCAGAAGAACCTTTCAAGCGCTTCGTATAGAAGTTAATGGGGAACTTGAAAAACTAGAGGGTTCTGTGAATGATATGTTTGATTCATTGGAAATTGGCGGAATACTCTCAATAATAACCTTTCATTCATTGGAGGACAGAAAGGTTAAACAAACGTTTTCCAAATTATGTGAAGGTTGTACATGTCCTCCTGAATTTCCGGTTTGTGTTTGTGGAAATACTCCCCGAGGCAAGCTTTGTTTCAAATACAAGGAAGCATCTGACTTGGAACTTTCCATGAATGCAAGGTCAAGAAGTGCAAAACTTCGTTCAATTGAACGGATTAAATAACTATTACATTATATAGAAGGGTGGTGGAGCCAATGGCTTCAAGAAATGAAGCAATAAATTACAATAGAATGAATATGTATGGCTCTGCTGCTCCTAAAATAAGAACTCCCGAACCAAAGAGAAACCCGAATGAGCTTCCAAGGCCGAGAGTTGTTAAGAAAACAAGAAAACAAATTAAAGCGGAGCAGAGAATGAGCGCCGTCAGAACTACGAAGGTTTTGGCAATTTGTGCTGTATTTTTTGTGCTTATTGCTTTCCAAATTTACAGTCAGGTAAAATCGGACGAGCTTGACAGAGAACTTCAGTCAATTAATTCGCAAATTGAAATACTTGACAGCGAAAATACAAGGTTGAACATGCAACTTGATTCAATCATATCCTTAGATAAGGTTGATGCATACGCGCGTGACAACCTTGGAATGGTAAAAGTAGAGAATTATCAAGTATCCTACGTTGATCTTTCCAGTGGAGATATTGCCACTGTCAGCGGAGGTAAGGTTCACCACAGCTTGTGGGACACTATTAAATCATATTTTAGCTAATAAACACGTATAATTTGAGAGTTAAGAATTAATTTTCTTAACTCTCATAGCCTTATTTTTAGGGACATTGGAGGTACTGCTAACATGGCAAAGAAATCACGTAAAGTGCTTCAACAGAGAGCTGTAGTGGCTATGATTTTAGTTTTTGTTGTCGGCTTTGGAGCAGGTATTTTTGGTCTTGTTAGAGCCGGACTGGTAAAAGGTGAATATTATAAACAGAAAGCTGAATCGCAACAATTATCAGATACAACTGTCAGTGCACAAAGGGGAACCATATATGACAGAAACATGAATGTCATTGCCCAAAGCGCCGATGTTTGGAAAGTTTATATTAATCCTTCAAAAATTACAAAGGATGAGGTTAGACAGAATGTTGCAAAAGTTTTGTCTGACATACTTGAACTTGAATATGAAACCGTATATGAAAAGTGCGGAAAGAGTAAATACAACTATGTTCTCATAAAATCTCAGGTTGAGTATGACAAAAAGACGGAAGTTTCTCAGGCAATTAAGGACAATAAAGGTTTTTCACAAATTATCGGAATTGAAAGTGACGTTAAAAGATATTATCCATACTCGAATTTTGCATCTACGGTTATTGGATTTACAGGTACTGACGACGTTGGACGCTCGGGTCTTGAATATTTCTATGATGATGTACTTACAGGTACACCGGGTCGTGTAGTTACCGCAAAGAACGCAAGACAAATTAACATGTCATCATCTTACGAGTCATATTATGAGGCACTTCAAGGGGAAAATCTTGTCTTAACAATAGACCAGGTTATTCAATATTACCTTGATTCTGCCTTGGAACAAGCCGTTGTAGACTTTGATGCAACTTACGGTTATGGAATTGTAATGGATGTTGAGACAGGTGCAATTCTTGCCATGAGTACAAAACTTGACTATGACTGCAATAATCCATACACCGTTACAAACCAATCTGTTTTGGAAAAAATAGAGGAACTTGAGACAGACGAGGAAAAAAATAATGCGCTAATTAATGCAAGATATAGTCAGTGGAGAAACAGAACCGTAAGTGACGGTTATGAACCGGGTTCAGTATTTAAGTGCGTTACTGCCGCTGCCGGTATTGAAGAGGGTGTAGTAACCCCTTCTGAAATGTTCAACTGCCGTGGTTACTACAAGGTTAAAGACAGAATGTATCACTGCTCACACAGAGAAGGACACGGTGTTGAGGATTTTACAACATCTCTTGCAAATTCATGTAACCCAATTTACATTGAGGTTGCTCAAAGACTGGGCTCAAAAACATTTTTTAAGTATTTTGAAGCTTTTGGATTTACTGAAAAAACAGGAATAGATTTACCTGCCGAGTATTCTCCGGTTGCAAATGTCTCATATTATACAGCAGACAAACTTGGCGCTGTTGAACTTGCTTCAACTTCTTTCGGACAGACTTTCCAAGTAAGTCCAATTCAAGTTATTACTGCAATTAATGCAATTGCAAACGGCGGAAAACTTGTTCAGCCTTATATTGTTGCGGCTTCTCTTGATGAAAATGGCAACAAGACAAAGGAAACTACTACCACAATAAAAAGACAGGTTGTATCAGAAGATACAGCTGAACAAGTTTCATATATGATGGAAGAAACCGTAAGACGCGGTACCGCAAAAAATGCTTATGTTCCGGGCTACAGAGTGGCAGGCAAAACGGGAACATCAGAAAAACTTCCGGACAGAATTTATTACATTGGTTCTTTCTGTGGATTTGCTCCTGCTAATGATCCGAAAATATCTGTACTTATTGCAATTGACGAACCAAAATCCGGTTCATACTATGGCGGTACGGTTGCAGCTCCGGTTGCTGCCGAAGTAATTTCTCAAACCATGGCATATTTAAACGTTGAACCACAGTACACAGATGCCGAACTTGCCAGTCTTGACGTTAAAACTCCAAAGGTTATTGGTATGACAACTTCAGCGGCAAAAACAGATCTTGAAGCAAAGGGATTCACTGTAAAGGTTGTTGGTTCAGGAACAAATGTTGTTTCACAAAACCCTGCTTCAGACCAAGTAATACCAAAGAATGGTGTAGTAGTAATTTATACAGACGAAAAAGTTGTAACAACAAAAGTTAAAGTGCCAAATCTTTTGGGAATGACAGTTGCGGAAGCAAACAGAGTTGCTATTTCAAGCGGAATTAACATTAAAATTTCAGGTTACACAAGCGGATCTACTAATACATCTTACAGACAGAGTATTACAGAGGGAACTGAGGTTTCTGCCGGTTCAATTGTGACCGTATCATTTAAATCATCAGTGGATGTTGCAGACTAAAAATGAGAGGGGGACAACAATATGAGAAAACTTACTACCGAAGAAGTTGCGCTTGCTACCGGAGGCACCTTTGACATCTTAGAGGATATTACTTCTGTTGTCATAGATAATAGGGAAGTTGAAAAGGGTAGTCTCTTTGTTGCAATAAAAGGTGAAAGACTTGACGGTCATAAGTTTGTGGAATCAGCAGTTTTGGCCGGCGCTTCAGCAGTAATGGTAGATAAAGACCACGCTGATATTGTTGTCAGTGTTCCCAAAATAGTAGTTGAAGATACAAGAAAAGCATTTTTAGATCTTGCAAAAGCTTATAGACTCGGCTTTGGCAGAGGAATATCTGAGTTTCCGGTTGTTGCCCTTACCGGAAGTGTGGGAAAGACAACTACAAAGGAAATGATTTGGTGTGTGTTGAATTCAACATATAATACACACAAAACATATATGAACTGGAATAACGATATTGGCCTTCCAAAGGTTCTTCTTGGTCTTTCAAGTGAGCACGAAGCTTTGGTCTTGGAAATGGGAATGGATCACAAAGGCGAAATAAGTACTCTTACAAATGTCGGACTTCCGGATATTGCTGTAATAACAAATGTCGGAGTATCCCATATTGAAAATCTTGGAAGCAGGGATGCAATAAAGGCGGCTAAACTTGAAATAGTTGAAGGCTTGCCGGAAAATGGATCGCTCATTATTAATGCAGATAATGATAAACTTTCAACTGTTAGTGAAGATGATTTTGAAAAAGCCATTAAAATTATCAGATATGGAATAAAGGGCGATTTATGCGCTAATCTTGATATTTATGCGTCTGATATTGAATTTAAAGAAGACGGTACAGTGTTTAAAATTCATGTAACCGAAAAATTCCCACAAAACAAGGGAACTTATGAAGTTAAACTTCCAACTACAGGTGAACACAATGTTTATAATGCAATGGCTGCATTTTCAGTGGGCTCCGTTTTGGAAATTCCTGCAGAAAAAATTGTAGCTGCCTTGCTGTGCTACAGACCGGCAGGTATGCGTGAAAAAATAAAAACTGTCTCAGATGTTACCGTAATTGAAGACTGCTATAATGCCAGCCCGGATTCTGTAAAGGCTCTCTGTGAAACCTTAAAAATAAAGGGCGAAAACAGAAAGAGAAAGATTGCAGTATTTGGAGACATGCTTGAACTTGGAGATTTTTCGGATGAAGCTCATACTCTTTGCGGAAAATATATGTCTGATGCCGGCGTGGATTTGCTTATGACATACGGTGAGAAATCCAAAATAACAGCAGAAACGGCCAGAGAAAACGGCGTTTTACGGGTTTTTGATTTTGATAATAAAGATGAATTATCAGATAAACTGATTTCAATCATAAAGCCGGGCGATGTAATAGCTTTCAAAGCAAGTCGCGGTATGAAACTTGAAGATGTAATTGAAAAAGTTTACAAGGAATTAGAAAAAGGGGACAAATGATATGAATACAACGGTTGCAATAGTTATAGCTCTGATACTCAGTTTTGCACTTAGTGCGGTACTTGGCGTGGTAATAGTACCATGGCTTCATAAACTTAAATTTGGCCAAACCATTTTAGATATAGGCCCAAATTGGCATAAGCAAAAACAAGGTACTCCTACCATGGGAGGATTCATGTTTATCATTGCTTCTCTTGTAACATTTGTTGTAATTATAGTTATTGATCACTTTATGGGCGGTGATATTGTTGGCGGAACATCTGTTGTTCCGGACACAGAAAAAGTTAAACTTTATTCAGGTTTAATTCTTGCTCTTGGGTTTGGTCTTATTGGTTTTTTTGACGACTATATTAAAGTTGCAAAGAAGCAAAATGAAGGGCTTACAATTATTCAAAAATCTTTGGCACAGGTTCTGTTAAGCGTTGCTTATATTGTTACCCTTGCACTTTCTTCAGACCAGTTTATGTATGTGCCTTTTGTAGGAAACATATCTTACGGTTCTCCAATTATTTTCGGCATTTTTGCATTCTGCGTAATTTATGCAACTGTCAATGCTGTTAATTTCACAGACGGAATAGATGGACTTTGCTCATCTGTAACAATTACAGCTGCCGGAGCTTTTGCAGTTATGGCTGCACTTCGTGAGTGTTTAGGTGTTTCAATTGCAGCTTGCACTCTTGCAGGTGCTTGTGCCGGATATTTAATTTGGAACTGGCATCCTGCAAAGTGCTTCATGGGTGACACGGGTTCTATGTTCCTTGGCGGAATGCTTGTTGCATTTGCATTTGCAATTGATTGTCCGCTTATTTTACTTCTTGCGGGCATAATATATGTTATTGAAGGTCTTTCTGATGTAATTCAAATTGTATATTTCAAAATTACAAAGAAAATTGCCAGAAAAACAGATCCAAAAGCAACCGGAAAGAGACTTTTTAAAATGGCTCCTATTCACCATCACTTTGAAAAGTGTGGATGGTCTGAGGTAAAAATTGTAATTGTTTTCTCTTTTATAAATCTTTTTGGCGGCATACTTGGATGCTTATTAGTTTACTATGGAATGTGAGTGAATTTTCATGGCAAAGAACGGACAAATGCTAAAAAAGAAAAGGCGTAGAAACCTCCTCTTTGGTGAGGGAGGAATAGACGTTTGGTTTGTAGGCATAGTATTGACTCTCCTTACGGTGGGCCTTATTATGCTTTTCTCTTCCAGTTATACTTATTGCTACTATAATTTTAACGGAAACAGTTTGTTTTATTTCAAACGTCAACTTTTCTTTGGGATTGTTGGAGTTATTGTCATGTTTGCTGTGTCTAAAATTAATTACCAGTATTTCAAAATGGCGGCAGTTCCGGTACTTGTTGTGTCATTTGTTCTTTTAGTTGTTGTTTTGTTTGTTTCACCACCCCCTGGATTTGAACAGTTCCATAGATGGATTACAATTCCCGGTATTGGTACATTTCAGCCGTCAGAAATTTCTAAATTTGCAATTATTCTTTTTCTTGCATGGGATATTGATAAAAACTATAGGGGCATTAATTCAAATGAGTTGTCTTCAGCTGCTTTTGCAGAGGGATTCAATAACAGACCGGGCAAAATTAAAATTTATACAAAGACTGTTTGCTTAGTTGAATACGCAATTATCATTCTTTTAACTTGTGCACTTATTTACAAGGAAAACCATGTATCCGGTACACTTCTTGTTTTGGCTCTTGGTGTAATGATGTTGTGGCTTGCAGGATTTAATCAAAAGGCATTTATTGCAGTAGCTATAATAGGTGTTTTAGCTGTAGCTCTTGTTGTTATAAAGCCTGATATACTTCCAAGTCATGCTCAACCTAGAATTACAGCTTGGCTTGATAAAGATTATGATCCGCTCGGTGTTAGATGGCAGACGAATAATGCTCTTTATGCAATAGGCTCCGGAGGCTTTTTCGGTGTGGGCCTTGGAAATTCAAAGCAAAAACAACTTTATGTTTCAGAGCCTCAAAATGACTTTATTTTCTCCATAGTTTGTGAAGAACTTGGTTTTATTGGCGCATTTATAATCATTGTTTTATTTATACTTCTTGTTTGGAGAGGATTTGTAATAGGACTTCATTCAAAGGATAAGTTCGGTGCATTGCTTGCAATGGGAATTGTTCTTCAGGTAGGTCTTCAGGCAGCTTTAAATATTGGCGTTGTAACTGATGTGCTTCCGAATACAGGTATCAGTCTTCCTTTCTTCAGCTATGGTGGTACATCTCTTCTAATGCTGCTTGGTGAAATGGGTATAGTTCTTTCTATTTCCAGATATTCTAAGATTAAGAAGGTTTAATATGAGATTACTTTTTGCAACCGGTGGTACGGGCGGTCATATTAATCCGGCACTTGCTGTTGCCGGAAGAATAAGAAAAGAATACGGAGAGAACGCTGAAATTTTATTTGTCGGGACAGAAAACAGAATGGAAGCGCGACTTGTTCCTGCTGCCGGTTTTAATTTTAAAACTATAGAAATTACCGGTTTTTACAGAGGAAATCTCTTGAAAAATTTGGGGAGAAACATCCATACGGTTCGACTCATTATGTCGGCTTCAAGAGAGGCTGAAAAAATCATAAAAGAGTGGAAACCGGATGTGGTGATAGGCTTTGGAGGATATGTCAGCGGTCCGGTTCTCAGAGCTGCGCACAAGCTGCATATTCCCATTGCTATCCATGAGCAGAATGCCTTTCCGGGTGTGACAAATAAGGCTCTTGCAAAAATTGCGGACCTTGTAATGCTTACATCAGAGGATGCAAAAGATAGAATAAAATCTAAAAATGAAATGATAGTTACAGGTCTTCCTGTAAGGGATGAACTGATTACGTCAGATAGAGATATTGCAAGAGCCGAACTTGGCATACCGGATGAAATGCCGCTCATACTTTCAATGGGTGGCAGTCTTGGCGAAAATGCAATAAATGAAGCAGTATGCGGTCTTATTGCCAATAAAAAGGATGACCATGACTGCTATTTTATTCACGCAATGGGACAGTACGGTCTTTGGGTTCCGGAAAAGCTCCATGAACTTGGCGTGGATTTTGAAAACAGAAAAGATATAGAAATTCGTGAGTACATAAATGACATGCAGGTATGTATGCCGGCTGCGGATTTAATTATTTGTCGTTCGGGGGCTTCATCTTTGTATGAAATCAGAGCTCTTGGCAAGGCGTCTATTTTAATCCCGTCTCCTAATGTTGCGGAAAATCATCAGTATTTTAATGCAATGGAACTTGTGAATAAAAAGGCTGCCGTAATTATTGAAGAGAAAGATTTAACGCCTGATAAGTTGACAGAAGTGGTAAACAGTCTTCTTCATGACAAGAAGAAAATTGCCGAAATCAGTAAAAATGTAAAAGAAATGGCAATTTTGAATTCTACCGATTTAATAGTCGAGAATATACTAAAACTTGTAAAATAAACGGTATCGCACCTTGGCATTTGAAAATGCATATAATGGCACGACTAATATAAAAGAGGTGTGCCGAGGTGGATAAACTAATAGTTAACGGACAGAGAAATATTTCGGGAAAAATAAGTGTTCAAGGATCTAAAAATGGTGCGCTTCCAATTTTGTCGGCGTGTGTTTTGACGAAAAGCCAAGTCATTTTACATAATTGTCCAAAGCTTTCAGATGTCTATGCTGCTTTAAAGATTCTGAATGAACTTGGCTGTAAAACAGATTGGCAAGGTAATTCTTTAATTGTTGACTCAAGAGATGCAAGCGCATATTCCATTTCAGATGAACTCATGAGAGAAATGCGCTCATCCATTGTATTTTTTGGTGCTTTAATTGGCAGATTTGGACTTGCAGAATTTTCAACACCCGGGGGATGTGAAATTGGGCTTCGTCCTATAGACTTACATATAAAGGTTATGGAAGCACTTGGCACTGAAATAAAAAATGAGAATGGACGAATTAGTGCAAAGGCTCCAAACGGTCTTTCGGCCAATAATTATGTATTTCAATTTCCGTCTGTGGGAGCTACGGAGAATGCAATACTTGCTGCTGCAGTTGCAAGAGGCACCACAGTTTTGGAAAACTGTGCAAGAGAGCCTGAAATTGCTGATCTTGCAGATTTTCTTAACTCCTGCGGAGCTAAAATTAAAGGTGCCGGTGAAGGAACAATTGTAATTGACGGTGTCGGTTCTTTACATGGAACCGAATATTCAATTATTCCTGACAGAATAGTTGCAGCAACGCTTTTAACAGCCGGTGCAATGAACGGTGGAAATATAGTTGTTGACAATATTGTTCCGTCACATATGCGCCCGTTAATTCCGGTTTTTTTGGAAATGGGTTGCAATATAAACGTTGGGGAATCTTGGATGGAACTTAAAGCACCAAAAAGACTTGGGCGAGTAAAACATGTTGTGACAATGCCGTACCCGGGCTTTCCGACAGATGCGCAAGCGCCAATAATGGCGGCAACAACAATAGCCTCCGGTACCAGCGTATTTACGGAGAATATCTTTGAGTGTCGTTTTAAGCACGTCCCGGAACTCATTCGCTTTGGCGCAAATATTAAAGTGGAGGGACGTATGGCTGTTGTTGAGGGCGTCCGGAGGCTTTATGCTTCAAGTGTTGCCGCACCGGATTTGCGTGGTGGCGCATCTTTGCTACTTGCGGCTCTTGCTGCAGATGGATTGTCAGAAATTTCAAATGTACATCATATTGACAGAGGATATGAAAATATAGAAAATGTATTGAACCAAATTGGTGCAGACGTTAGAAGAATGTAACTTGGAGGAACAGCTTATGGCTAATGTTTCGAAATCTAATGAAGAGCTCAGACGTGAACATCGCGTTGAAAGACAAAGACAGCAAAAGAGGCGTAGAACAATCTTCTACTTTACTCTTTGCGTAATAGTTTTGGCCATAGGTATTGCTCTTTCATTAACTGTTTTTTTCAATGTTAAAAAAGTTGTTGTTGAAGGAAACAGCATGTATTCAGATTCGGAGATTATTTCTGCATCCGGAGTAACTTCAGGTGAAAACATGTTCCTAATGGATAAAGATGCCGTAAGGACTAATATTACTGAGAAATTGCCATTTGTCGGTAAGGTTGAATTGTCAAATAAATTTCCAGACAAACTTGTAATTACAGTTACCGACACTTCAATAAAGTGTGCGGTTGAATACAATAGTGAATATGTACTTATTGATGAAGACGGCAAGGTTTTAGGCACTGCAGGTAAACTTTCTGATGTATATGAGAACGGTGTAAAACTTGGTGAAGAAAGCACCACAAAGACTCAAGAGAACACCACCAAGACAAAAGAGAACACCACAAAGACTCAAGAAAATACCACAAAGACAAAAGAGGACACCACAAAGACTCAAGAGAATACCACAAAGACTCCTGAGAACACAACAAAAGTTCAAGAAACTACAAAGAGAGCTCAATATGTCTTGGGCGATGAAAAAATCATTATTTTGAAAGGTGTTGCAGTTAAATCAGCAGTTCCAGGAAAAATAATTGAGGTAAAGAATGAAAAAGTTTTTGAACTTTATGAACAGATAATGGATTGTCTTGTAGACAACGAAATTAAAGGTATTACAGAACTTAATTTAACAGATACTGTAAAAATACAAATGAAATATCAGGACAGAATAGATATTGTAGTTGGTTCTGTTTCAAATCTTGAAAATAAAATAAAACTTGCAAAAAAGGTTCTTAAAAATCAAGATGAAATTAATCCGTACCAGGAAGGCACAGTGGATTTGACTTTAGATAAAAAGGCATATTTTTCTCCAAAACAGGAGACTACAAAGCCTGCATCTACGGAGCCTGTAACCACTGAATCGCTTGAGAAAACAACTAAAGAATCAAATACAAAAACTAACTCAACCAGCTCAACCGGTAAGGTGGATTCAACCGTGTCAACATCGAAGAAAAGTAATTAATTACATTAATATAAAAAAGGTTGAATTTTGTATTTTAACGTGATACTATAAAGTGTATTTATTTATCTTGAATTTTGAATTATTATCTTAATGGATGTTTATAATTTAGGAGGGTGCCAAATGGGTTTTGAAATGGCCGCAGATTTTGAAAGCGTTGTTCAAATTAAAGTAATCGGTGTCGGTGGCGGCGGCGGAAACGCTGTCAACCGTATGATCCGTTCTGAAGTTAAAGGTGTAGAGTTTATCTCTGTAAATACAGATAAACACGTTCTTTTACATTCACAAGCTACACATAAAATTCAAATAGGCGAAAAGGTAACAAAGGGTCAGGGTGCAGGTGCACGTCCTGAAATTGGCCAAAGAGCTGCCGAAGAAAGCAAGGATGTTATTGTAGATGCTCTTAAGGGCACAGACATGGTATTTATTACAGCCGGTATGGGTGGCGGAACAGGTACAGGTGCTGCTCCAATTATTGCCGGAATTGCTAAAGAAATGGGCATCCTTACTGTTGGTATTGTTACAAAACCTTTCAGTTTTGAAGGTAAACATAGAATGGAACAGGCTGAACAGGGTATTAAAGAACTTGCAGCAAATGTTGACAGCCTTGTTGTAATTCCAAACGAACGCCTTAAATTCTTCTCAAATGAAAAGATTACTCTTGCAAATGCATTTGATGCAGCAGATGATGTTCTTCGTCAGGGCGTAAAGAGTATTTCTGAACTTATTAAGACTGCCGGTTTCATTAACCTTGACTTTGCTGACGTTTCAGCAATCATGAGGGATGCCGGTCATGCTCACATGGGCGTTGGCCGTGCACAGGGTAAGGATAAGGCTGAACAGGCTGCTAATGCAGCAGTTTCAAGTCCACTTCTTGAAACAACTATTGACGGTGCTCACGGTGTTATCATTAACTTCACATCTTCACCTGATATTGGACTTGAAGAAGTTGAGCAAGCTGCTGAAATTATTTCTAACGCAGCTCATCCGGATGCAAACGTTATCTGGGGTGTTGCATTTGATGATACTCTTCAGGATGAAATGATTATTACCGTTATTGCTACAGGCTTTGGTACAGAGGGTGCTGTTAAGCGTGTAGATCCAAGACGTTTTGAAAAAGAGCCTGAGGGAAAAGGTTCAGATATGATTGACATTATCAGTAACTCTGCTGATTCTTCAGATTTTATGGGATTTGATCAGCCTGAGACAGAGTCTGATGTAGGCGGAATTGGCTTTGGTATGGATGATGACAGCTATTTTGACGCTATAGATGATATCTTCTCAAGCAGAAGCTGACCATATAAAAAGTATTAGTCCCGTGAGGTATTTCACGGGACTTTGTTTTTTAAAATAAAAATAAAAAATCTAGTTGCATTTTCAATTTGTGTATGCTAAAATGCTTTAGTAACTTATGCGGACGCTATGTCCAGTTTCAGATGCGAGGTGAAAAGAATGAAAGAGGGAATCCACCCAAACTATGCACCAACAACAGTTAAGTGTGCATGTGGTGCTACAATTGAAACAGCATCAACAAAAGAAGGACTTCGTGTTGATATTTGCTCAAACTGTCATCCATTCTTTACCGGTAAGCAGAAGCTTGTTGACACCGGTGGACGTGTTGATAGATTTAATAAGCGTTTTTCAAAAGCTCAGCAGAAATAAGTCTTATATGTTGGCGGTACAATTTGTACCGCCATTTTAATTTTAGGGAGGTGTTAATTTGGCTGAAATGAATTATTTAACGGTGGAAAGAGAAGCTTCTGACTCTTTTGTTGAAAAAAGATCAGAATTTATTGGTTATATTAAACCTGTAAAAACTGAGAAGCACGCTGTGGAATTTATTAATGAAATAAAGCAAAAACACTGGGATGCAAAACACAATGTCTACGCATACATTTTAAGAGACGGTCAAATTAAACGCTATTCTGATGATGGTGAGCCACAGGGGACGGCCGGCGTTCCTGTTCTTGACGTTTTACAGAAGAACGGCATTTGCGATTGTTGCGTTGTTGTAACAAGATATTTCGGTGGAATACTGCTTGGAGGCGGTGGCCTTGTAAGAGCTTATTCACATGCTGCATCTCTTGCAGTTAATGCGGGAAATGTAATTAAAATGGAACTTTGCAATGTTTGTAAAATGTCTTGTGACTACACTCTGTATGGAAAAATTCCAGGTTTAATTTCAGAACATGGAGGAAAAATAATATCCCAAGTCTTTGAAGATGATATCAAGCTTGAGTTTTTTATTCCGGCTCCAAATTACCAAAAATTTACTGAAGATCTTACAAATTTAAGTCTGGGTAAAGGTTTTGCTGATATAATTGGCGAAGAATTTTGTAGAGTATAAGGTGAATTACTTCTTTACTACATATATGCCGGTTCCGGCATCATTTATTAAAATGTTTATGTTGAATAAATCATACTCAATGGTTTTATTTGTTAGATTTTTTATTTCGCCTTTATCATTTATCGGTAGTTCGTTGAATGGTGAGGGCATTTCTTTATATGAGGAAATTAGTGAATAAAAAGCACCGTTAAATATTTTCTCAAGTTTTTGTAAATCTATTTTTGAATTTTTTACAATGCATATCCCGAATTCGTAAATTTCCTTTTCCTCATTTTCAAATATACTTAATAAATATTCATTTTCATTATCAACAGGAAAAAAATAATAATAACTTTTATCTTCTTCATTTATAATTATATCTTGTTGATTAATAACAATTTCATCTTTGTTGTACTCGTTAAATTTTTCAGAAAACATTTCAATGTTATTCTTTCCAACATATGTACATGAAGCAAAAATAAACATAATAGTTAATAGTATTGTGTAAAATGTTGTTTTAATTAAAAACTTCCGGAGCTTCATTATTATCACCTGTATTTTCATCATTTATATAAACATACACAAATTTTAAGTGTTTTATGATAGAATACTAATATATTTAATAAAGGAAATGTGTCTGTATGCAAAAAATTAAAATGCCAAACATTAAAGTCTTTATAAAAAACAAAAAGTTTTGGAAAATATTTATTCCTATAATTTTAGTTTTGGTTGTAATAGGTTTGGCTCTTTACGCTAAGTTCTCCGTAAAACCAATTTCAGTCACCACTGCTAAGGTTACAAAAGGGGATATAAAGCAATATTATGAAACAACCGGAACAATCTCCTCCGGCGCACAGGATAAATATTATCTGTATGAGGGCGTTATGGTTAAGGAGGTAAAGGTGAAGGTTGGAGAAAAAGTAAAAAAAGGCGATTTGCTTGCAACCTTTGACACATCCTCTCTAACTTCAATTATCAAGGAAAAGAAAGAGGCTGTAGATATAGCCCAAAAGAACTATAATGATGCAGTAGCGGATAAAGAAGATACTTTAAAAAGAGCGGAAGAATTAGACAACAGAATTGAATCGCTGAAAAAACAACAAGCAGAAGTTGAAAACAGTAATGGAAACGGTAATGGGCTTACCCAAGATCAGGCCGATGCTCTGCGTGATTATCTTGATAATAACGGAAATACGCAGGACCCTGAGGCGGTTCAAAGTGCCCTTAATGCCATGCAAAATAGTTCACAGTCAATAGGCAGCCAAATTCAAATGCTTGAAACAGAACGTGCAATGGTTAATACAGGTCAGTATGACTCTGTAATTAAAGCATATAAGCAGACTTTAGATGCTGCTAAAGAGGACTATAATGAAGCATTAAATGAGAAAAAAGTTCTTGATGAAGGTTGGACTGCATCTGAGGATGGGAAAATTGGAAATGTAAATATTAAGTCCGGAGAAAAGTATGTATATACTCCGGATGAATCAGAGTCAAATTCACTCCAAAGTATGCTTATGTCAGGGTCCGACAATATGTCCGGTTCACTTGCATCTATGCTCACTCAAAATTCAGATACAGCAAAAAAAGGCGTAGGACTTGTTCTTGATAAATATGAGGGCTATCAAGTTTCTTTTAGCCTTGGAAAATATGATGCCCAAATAATTAAGGTCGGTATGCCTGCTGTTTTACAATATACAGATTATGAATATGAGGCAGAAGTTGATTATATGAGCCCGTATGCAAGTGGAGGAAGTGACCTTTCCTCCATGGTTTCAGGCATGATGGGCGGAGGAATGAGTAACTCCGGTGGGGGAAGTTCCAATGCACTTTTATGTACAGCTAAAATAAAAAATCCGGACGATATTTTAATCGTCGGATTTGACTCAAAACTTTCAATTTTGACTTCTGAAAAAATGGATGTTTTAACAATACCGGTTGAATCGCTCGTTATTGATGAAGGAAAAAAATATGTCTTTCTATATGATGAGGCGTCAAGCACCGCAGTTAAAAAGGAAGTTGAAGTTGGTATTTCTTCAGATAAATTTTATGAGGTAATTTCCGGTCTTTCTGAAAATGACACAATAATTGTTAATACCGCAAAACTCACTGATGGAGCGGTGGTAGAAGTAAAGTAAGGTGGAATAATGAATCTTAAAGAGAATATAAGAATTGCATTATCCAGTATTAAGAGCAATAAAATGCGCTCTTTTCTTACTATGCTTGGAATTATAATTGGAGTTGCATCCGTTATTTCAATTGTAACTATAGGAAACAGCGGAAAGGCATTTCTTATAGATAAGATAAATGCTGCAGGAGGACAAAGCCTTAATATTTCAGTTCAAACGCCAGATGCGGACAGTAGATATAATATTGAGGGACTGACGGATTCGGACATTGAAACTATTAAAGGTATTGAACTGGTTGAAGGTGTAACTCCACTTTTTTCTGATATGGGAACAGTTGAAACTTTATACCTTCATGACGGATTTGCTTCAGTTACTGCTTCCAGTGCTGACTATGCTACTATGATGGATCTTGAAATAGTACATGGCAGGTTTTTTACAGATGAAGAATATACATCTGAGGCGAAAGTTTGTCTTATTTCAGATAATACTGCATACAAGTATTTTAAAATGCAGAATCCTGTTGGAGAAACTTTGGATATAACTCTTAATGACCAATTGGTGACTTTAAAAGTAATTGGAATCATTAAGACTGAAGATTCCGGTCTCTTCAGCCCGGAGGACATGGCTGATATGATGGAAAACTACGGAATGAAGATGGAACTGGATAAAATGGGTTTTGTTTATATTCCGGCAAGTATAATTATGAATGTGTATGGTAGGTCAACGTATCCATCGCTCGCCGTTACAACATATGACGTAATGGACCTTGACAGAGTTGGAGCAATTGCAGTTGGTATGCTTAATGCAAGACATAATATTACAGATAATTCAGTCTATACAGCAAGAAATATGGCAACTCTTGTTGATCTTCTTGACACAGTAATTAATATCTTTACTATTTTCATTTCGGCGGTTGGTGCAATATCTCTTGTCGTTGGTGGAATAGGTGTTATGAATATTATGCTCGTTTCTGTAACTGAAAGAACAAGGGAAATTGGTATTAGAAAAGCGCTTGGTGCCAGGACAAATGTAATACTTCTACAGTTCTTAACAGAGTCCGTTATTCTATGTCTTATAGGCGGATTTATAGGAATGGCGTTGGGCTTTGGAATGTCAGCGGCGGTCTCAAGTCTTATGGGGGCGCCGGTAAGGCTTACGCTTTCAACAGTTTTAATTGCTGTAGGTTTTTCAAGCGCAGTGGGAATTTTCTTTGGTATTTATCCGGCAAGAAAGGCTGCAAAAATGCCTCCAATTGAGGCACTCCGGATGAACGGATAAAATAAAAAGCTTCTCGGAAGAGTTCCGGGAAGCTTTTATTTTTGTTTAGTTTTCAGCTTTTAAAGCACGTTCAAGCCATATTGAGCCAATGTCCATTGCCGGATAAAGCCCTGGCTTTTCACTTTTCTTTATGATTCGGTTTCTAGGACTTACGTCTGGATCCGTTGAAAGAAGCTGAACTGAAACTTTGTCGGCAATTTCCATGTCTCCTACGTTTTTTACGCTTTGAATTGTAAGCATGATAACGTATGGGTCATACATGTTGCCGTAGTAGAGAATATTGCCCTGTCTTACAAGAGGTTTTCCCTTGTAGGTGAGGAATTTTTTCTCTTTCTTTGCAGCCACTATTTGTCACTCCATTCCGTACGCACGTATAAATTTATCTGTTAAGAAAGTCACGGACAAGACTTTGTAATAGTTCGTCCCTGTCTATTTTACGAATAAGGCTACGAGCGTTGTTGTGGGTGGTAATATAAGTTGGGTCTTCTGAAAGAATATATCCTACTATTTGGCTGATTGGATTGTAACCCTTTTCTTGTAGAGCTGTGTAAACCTGGCCCAAAATTTGTTTCATTTCTGCGTCACTGTCTTCTTTTATTGAAAACTGTATGGTTTTGTCAGTCACAAAATCCACCTCCAACAAAATTTAATACGAATATTATATACCATTTATTTTGATAAAACAACCAAAATTTATGAGCGGAGTGTTGCACCAAGTCCTTCTGCAGACTTTATTGCCTTTTTAACTGCGGCATTACATTCTTCATCCGTTAGAGTTCTTTCAGCTGAACGGAATTTAAGATTGAAGGCAACGCTCTTTTTGTTTTCTCCAACTTGTGCACCCTGATATACGTCAAATAATTGAATGCTTTCAAGAATTTTACCACTTGCAGCTGTAATTGCTTTTTCAAGAGCTAAAACAGGGAGGTCGGCGTCACATACAAATGCAAGGTCTCTTGTTGTTGCAGGGAACTTAGGAAGAGCTTTATAAACTCTTGTAAGGTTTGCAATTTCAAAAAGATTTTCCATGTTTATTGTTGCAATATATGCTTTTGTTTCAATTTCATAGTTGCCGAGAACCTTTGGATGAACTTCACCAAGGAGTACAAGCGATTTATCGTCTTTAGTTATTTTTGCTGTTCTTCCGGGATGGAATGTTGGACAATTCTTCTTTGGCTCAACATCGTAGTCTTCAATTCCAACAACTTTAAGAAGCTGTTCAACAACACCCTTAAGAGTGAAGTAATCAACGTCCTTGCCATACATACCAATAACAAGTTCCTGATTTTCATCCGGTAGTTCTAAGAGACCGTTAGATGTGTATGTTGTTGCAAGTTCATAAAGGAATGCTTTTTCATTTCTGTTGTTGAAGTTTGTTTTTAAAACTTCAAGCATTGAAGGTATTGCTGTTGTTCTCATTACACTTGTGTCTTCACCAAGTGGATTTGAAATTACAACGCAGTTACGCATTTTTGAGTCTTCCGGAAGACCAATTTTGTCATATGATTTAGGGCTTATGAATGAGAATGTCTGGATTTCTGAAAGGCCACATGAAAGCATTGTATTTTCTACAAGACGGTTGAATTTCTGTCTGTCTGTAGGACCTGCTTTTGCTACACCGTGAAGTTCATGGTTTTCAATGTTGTTGTAGCCGTAGAATCTTGCAATTTCTTCTGAAATGTCTGCTTGATGTTCAATGTCAATTCTGAATGATGGCGCATAGATTGTTCCGTCTTCAACTTTGAAGCCGATTCTTTCAAGAATTTCTTTTTGCTCATCTGCAGATACATTGATTCCTATGAAGTTGTTTGTCCATTCCGGCATGAATGGTAGAGTAACAGGAGTCTTATTAGACTTGTTGCAGTCAACAATACCTTCAACAACGTCACCGGCATCAAGCATCTGAACGAGTTCAAGGGCGCGGAGAAGACAAACGTCACAGTCGTCAGGATTAAGTTGTTTTTCAAAACGGCCGGATGCCTCTGTTCTCATGCCAAGAGCCTTTGCAGTTCTTCTGACAGATGGGCCGTTGAAGCAGGCGGATTCAAAAACTATTGTGTTTGTGTCATCCATAATACCTGAATATTCACCGCCCATTACACCGGCAACGGCAACAGGCTTTTTCTCATCGGCAATTACAAGCATTTCCTCTGTGAGGGCCCTTTCTTCGCCGTCGAGAGTGGTGATTGTTTCACCACTTTTTGCGTTGCGAACAATAACATGATTTCCTTCAAGGAAACGGAGATCAAAAGCATGCATTGGTTGACCGTATTCAAGCATGATGTAGTTTGTAATGTCAACAATGTTGTTTATTGGACGAACTCCTGATGCACGAAGGCGTTCACGCATCCATCTTGGAGATTCCTTAACGCGCACATTTTTTACAACGCCGCCCACATATCTGTAGCACTTGTCCGGAGCTTCAATGTCAACTTTTAAGTAGTCTTTAATGTCCTCAATACCTGGTTTTACTTCAGGGGTGTGGAGTTTTAAAGGAACTTTATATGTTGCCGCAGTTTCTCTTGCAAGACCAATTACCGAAAGGCAGTCAGGTCTGTTTGAGGTGATTTCAAACTCAGTAACTACGTCGTTTAAGCCAATGGCTTCTCTGATGTCCATACCAAGAGTTTTGTCACAGTCGTCACCAAGAACGAAGATGCCGTCTTCTATTGCATAAGGAAAATCATGAACGGTAAGTCCTAGTTCACCAAGTGAACACATCATACCCTCAGACTTTATTCCACGGAGTTTTCCGGTTGTAATTTTGTGACCGCCGGCAACAACGGATTTGTTGAGAGCAACCGGTACAATGTCACCGGCTGTAAGGTTTTGGGCACCTGTTACAATTTGAATGTTTTCTTCTGCTCCAACATTAATTTGGCAAACCCAAAGGTGGTCAGAGTCAGGATGACGCTCAAGTGATTCAACTTTACCTACAACTATATTTGAAAGTTCTGAACCTTCTTTTTCAAAGGACTCAACCTTAGAACCGGAGATGGTTATGTCTTCTGCAAATTGTTTGTCAGATACGCCGATTTTATCTATATCAACGAACTCTGAGAGCCATTTTTTTGATAAGTACATTATTTCACACCTCCATTAAAACTGCTCAAGGAAACGCATGTCATTTTCATAAAGCATACGCATATCGTCGAGTCCAAATCTAAACATTACAATTCTTTCAAGGCCAATTCCGAAAGCAAAACCACTGTATTTCTTAGGGTCCACGCCTCCGTTTTCAAGAACCTTTGGATGAACCATTCCGCCGCCAAGGATTTCTATCCATCCTTCATTTTTGCACATTGGGCAGCCAACACCGCCACACTTAAAGCATGAAATGTCAATTTCACAGGATGGCTCTGTGAATGGGAAATGGTGAGGACGAAGACGGATGTTTGTGTCTTCTCCATAAAGTTTTCTGGCCCATGTTTCAAGGGTTCCCTTTAGGTCTCCCATAGTAATTCCCTCATCAACTACAAGACCTTCAATTTGATGGAAGAGAGGGGAGTGTGTTGCGTCCACTGCGTCTGAACGGTAAACACGGCCGGGAGCAATGATTCTGATTGGTGGTTCCTTCTTTTCCATTACACGAATTTGTACAGGAGAGGTCTGTGTGCGGAGAAGCATGTTTTCTGTAATGTAAAATGTGTCCTGTGTGTCTCTTGCCGGATGATCCTTTGGAATATTAAGGGCTTCAAAGTTGTAGTGATCCCACTCAACTTCCGGGCCTTCTGCCACATCAAATCCCATTCCAAGGAATATTTCCTTAACTTCATCAAGAACAATTGAAAGAGGGTGCTTGTGACCAAGAGCCTCTGTCTTACCCGGGAGTGTAACGTCAATTGTTTCATTTTGAAGTTGTTTTTCTTGTTCTGCGGCTAAAATTTCTGCTTTTTTCTGATCAATTTCATTTGTGATTTGCTCACGGATTTCGTTTGCAATTTGGCCAATTACCGGACGCTCTTCAGGAGAGAGTCCACCCATCTGCTTGAGTACTGCAGTAAGTTCACCCTTCTTGCCAAGGTATTGAACACGAACATTTTCAAGTTCAGATAGGGAAGAAGCTGACTTTAGAGCTTCCTCGGCAGCAAGACGAATGTTTTCAAGTTGCTGTTTCATAGTTTTTTCGACCTTTCAAGTGTTTTTATTTACGGGACGAAGGCAAAAAAATAACGCCCCAAAAAATTGGGACGAAGTAAGACTCCGCGGTACCACCCGTAATTCCCGCATAATGCGGACACTCTATGCCCTTAACGTGGGCCCACCGTTTTTTCCTACTGTACTTTTCAGAAAAACCGCTCGGGAGGGAACTTCAAAAGTCATTTTTGTAAAGCTGCTTTCAGCCGGTGACAGCTCTCTCTTTTTGCAAAAAATTGACAGTTTACTTTCTCCGTCATAGCGTTTGCGTGGAAGTATTGTAACACCTTTGAAGAATTAATGCAATAATAAAGTATATTATTTATATAAAAAATATGATAGACTATTGTTGGTGATTTTCATGGAAATAAAGACAGGCGTAGATTGTGTTGAAATTGAACGTGTAAAAAAAGCAATGGAAAAGGAAAGTTTTCTTACCTATATACTTGGCCCAAACGAGTATAAATATTATGAATCTAAGGGGTTTCCACCACAAAGTATTGCAGGTGCTTGGTGTGCTAAGGAAGCATTTGCAAAACTTGTTGGACTTGGAATTCGTGGATTTACTTTAAAGGATATTGAAGTTGTTCATGACGAACTTGGAAAACCTTCTTATGAGTTTCATGGTATTGCGTATGAAGTTATAAAAGAACAGAAAATATTCTCTATGGATTTGAGTATAACTCATGATAAGAGTGTTGCAGTTGCGGTTGCAGTTGCACTTGCGGAGGACTGATTATGGATATATTGACTGTTGATGAAATAAAACAGGTTGAAGAACGTGAAAATGAAATAGGTACAAGGTTTATCCGCCTTATGGAAAATGCCGGCGCGGCATGCGCAAGACGCGTTTTGAAGTACGCAAAGGAGTACTTCCCAAATGAAGATGGGGAAGTGTCCGTTTGTGTTGTATGCGGAGCGGGCAAAAACGGCGGGGACGGTTTTGTAATTGCAAGAAAACTCTGTGAAGCGGGACTTCATGTCAGCGTTGTGCTTTTGCCAGGCGCGCCAAAAGCCGCGGATGCAATTGAAATGTATGGAAAGGCCTATGACTTAGGCATAAAGTTCTATACCTATGACGGAAGTTCAAATGAAATATCTTTAAAAGCTGAAAGTGAAATAGATGGTGCGGATATTATTGTTGACTGTATTTTTGGTTTTGGTTTCCACGGTGAACCGGACGTAATTGCCGGAAGCGCATTTCATCTTATTAACACCTCACCGGCACTTGTAATTGCAATTGATGTTCCAAGCGGACTTAATGTAAATACCGGAGAGGTTGGAGGAGAGCATGTAAATGCGGACATAACTCTTGCAATTACATGTCTTAAGCCGGGCCATATTTATGGCGAAGGAAAAAGATGCAGTGGCCAAATTGAAATTGTGGACATTGGTATCTTGGAAGAGAGTTTTGAGGCTTGCCGGCCAAAACTCTTTACAATAGATGAAACAGAGGACGGAATGCTTCTGCCATACAGGGATGAAGATGCCCACAAGAATGACTTTGGCCACGTGCTTCTTATTTGTGGAAGCAGGTGTATGCCGGGTGCCGGACGCCTGTCCTCGGCTGCTGCCATTTATACCGGCGCAGGCCTTGTAACAGCGGCGTTCCCGGAAAGTGCATACCCTGCATTTGCGTCCGGTATTCCGGAGGTAATGCTTTGCCCATTACCTGAAACACCGGACGGCACTTTATCCGCATCAGCTGTTACTGTTATTGCCGAAAAAATGAAAAAGGCAACAGTAATAGTTCTAGGATGCGGCCTTGGTCAAGGTGAAGAAGTGGATGAGGTTGTGGCGTATGTAATCAGAAATTCTGCATGTCCAATTGTCTTGGATGCAGACGGACTTAATTCCGTTGCAAAGAATATGGGCATTCTTAAGGAGGCCAATTCTTCCGTTATAATTACGCCTCATCCGGGTGAAATGCAAAGACTTATAAAAGAACCTGTTCCGGAAGGTTTTTATGATAGAATTCAGATGGTTCAAAACTTTGCAAAGGAATATAATTTGACCGTTCTTTTGAAGGGTCCGACTACAATAGTTGCATCGGCAAAAAGTGAAAAAATATATCTAAACACAACCGGAAATTCAGGACTTGCAAAGGCCGGAAGCGGGGATGTGCTTTCAGGAATAATCGGTGGACTTTTATCTCAAAATCTAGATGCATTTTCAGCTGCCTTTATGGGCTCATATATTCACGGATTATCTGCTGATATTGTCTCAAAAAAATATTCTAAAAACGGAATGACTGCATCTGATCTTTTTGAAGGAATTCGCCTTATTTATAACGAAAATGACAGGTGAAAACGGCAATAATTATAGATTTTATGACACTGTAAAGCAATTTTGCTTTACAGTGTCATTTTTCCTGAATCCACATACTATGTAACGAGTCCTAAATGGACTTTTTAATCTCCTCAAATTGTTGTGATTAAATTTCCTTATTTTTGGCAAGAATAAGAATGTCACAACAAACAGGAGAGTGATAAAATGAACGTCAAACGTGGAGATATTTTCTATGCTGATTTGAGTCCAGTTATAGGTTCAGAACAGGGCGGAATTAGACCGGTACTTATTGTTCAAAATGATGTTGGAAACAAATACAGTCCAACAGTTATTGCGGCTGCTATTACCAGTCAAAAATTAAAGGCTGATTTACCAACACATATTACAATTCCTGCAGAGGTTTCTGGTCTTGCAAAAGAGTCCATTGTTCTTCTTGAACAGGTTAGAACTTTGGATAAAAAGCGCCTTAGAGAGAGGATTGGCACTCTTCCTGAGTCTATAATGACAAATATAGATTTAGCTATTTCAGTCAGTATGGGACTAAAAGCTGTTGGGGCATAAGGTAGGCGAGCAATAGCTCGCCTATTTTTTTGTCAAAATCCGATGAAAAATTGTATTAGTGATATTGATATTTAAAAATACTTTTGCTATAATAACAAATTACTTATAGAAGTATATATAATTTATTTTTTATATAATAGACAGGTGAATTGTTATGGCAAATCAAAAAGGACAACTGATTGTTATAGACGGACTGGATGGTTCCGGCAAATCAACACAGACAGAAATACTTGGAAACAGTATTTCTGAGTCCGGAAGAAAAATTAAAAAAATCAAACTTCCGGATTATGAAGATCCTTCAAGCTCACTTGTTCGTATGTATCTTGGCGGGGACTTCGGAAGTGACCCATCAGCTGTTAATGCCTACGCTGCTTCCGCATTCTACGCAGTAGACAGATTTGCCAATTTCTCTAGAAAGTGGAAAGAGGAGTATGAAAGCGGCACTTTAATTCTTGCCGACAGATATACAACTTCAAATGCCGCTCATCAAATGACTAAGCTTTCAAGGGAAGAGTGGGACTCTTATCTCTCCTGGCTTATGGATTTTGAATATGAAAAAATCGGTGTGCCAAAACCTTCACTTGTCATCTTTTTGGACATGCCTGTTGAAATATCTCAAAAACTCATGACTTCCAGATATAAAGGAAATGAAGCTAAAAAGGACGTTCATGAAGCAGACGTTGAGTATTTGAAAAAGTGCAGAGAAGCGGCTCTTTATGCGGCGGATAAACTTTCGTGGAAAGTTATACCATGCTCAGAAAACGGTCAACCAAAACCTATAGAGAAAATTTCAAACGAAATTTCAAAAATTGTTAATGGAGTAATCTAATGCTTGAATTCAGAGACGCCAAACTTGAAGATGTATATTTTTTCAAAGAGGTGTTTTCAAAACTTGACAGAATGGGTTCCGAGGCATGCTTTGGAAATCTATATATGTGGGGTAAACATTATGACTGCAAAATAGCGGTTTCAAATGACATTATTTACCTTAAGGCAGGGGACAGCTTTACTGTTCCCGCCGGAAAGAATAAAGAAAAAATATTAGAGGGAATTAATTGCCTTTATGAATATGCATCTGAAAACAATATGCCGCTTTGTTTTCACTGTGTGGATGAAAATCAAAAAGAACTTTTGGAAGAGGCATTCCCCAACAAGTTTGTGTATGAGGAAACAAGAGATGTTTCTGACTATATTTACAGAGTTTCAGATCTTGCGGAACTTAAGGGAAAGAAATATCATTCAAAAAGAAATCATATTTCTTTTTTTGAAAATAATTTCAATTGGACCTATGAGCCAATGACTTTAGAAAATGTACCAGAATGTTTAGAGTTCGCAAAATATTGGTATCTTTCAAACAAAGACAAGGCAGAAACAGGAACTGACAAGGAAATGGAAGCAATTGAAAAGGCCTTAGGTGCATTTTCAGAAATAGGCTTTGTCGGTGGTATCCTTCGTGTTGAAGGAGAAGTTGTTGCTTTCACTTTTGGTGAAGCCATAAATGACAGTGTTTTTTGTACTCATGTTGAAAAAGCTTCTGCAGATATAAGAGGAGCTTACCCAATGATAAACAGGGAATTTGCCAGAAAAACAATTAACTCTTTTGAATTTGTAAACAGGGAAGAGGATTTAGGTCTTCCGGGACTTAGAAAGGCAAAAGAGTCTTATAAACCGGAGTTTCTGCTGGAAAAAGTAAATGCAAGGATGGTATAGGATGGACGAGATATTTGCCAAAGATTCAGATATAGAAAATATTTCAGCAATCTGGAGAATGGCTTTCTCGGACTCTGATGAATATATAAACCTCTTTTTGGACAACTTGTATTCTTCGCAAAACACCATAGTTTCCAGAGAATGTGGTGTGGTTGTTTCAATGGCCTTTCTTATACCGGCTCAACTGGTTGTAAACGGAAGACCGTACAGCGCTTATTATCTTTATGCAGCAGCAACTCATCCCAATTACAGACAAAAGGGTCATATGGGAAAGGTAATAAACTCTGCAAAAGAGGTTGCCAAAAAGAGAGGAATAGATTTCATTGTCCTTGTTCCCGCTGAAGAGTATTTATTTGACTACTATGCTAAATTTGGCTTTGAAACAAAGTTTAATAAAAAGACAGTTCGTTTTACCAGAAGTCAGTTACAGGCACAGGCTACAGAACCTGATCTTTCAGAGGCCTTTAATTTAAACGTTTTTGAAACAAGACAAGCCTCATTCGGATTCGGCTGTTTCCTTAACTGGAGTGAAAGTGTTTTGAATTACGCAATGAAAGAACACACCTACTGTTCAGGCTCCATTGCTTTTACAAGTGACGGCTATGCCATGTATAACGTGGGTAAGGACACCGTTTATGTAAAGGAAATGTGTACACTGTCTGATCCAGCAGAGCTTTTCAAAATGCTTCTTTTGGAAGATGAAGGAGAGTATTACACATTTAATCTTCCAAGTTTTTCAAAAATCAATTCGGATAACCAGTCAGTTGAACCTGTTGGTATGTCCGTGCCAATTACAGAAGCGGCAAAAGACGCTCAAAAAATATTAAATAACGCCTGGATAGGCATAACACTTGGATAATAGGAGGAGAAATATGATTTATCTTTTTTTAGCAACCGGATTTGAGGAGACTGAAGCTATTGCTCCTATTGATGTAATGCGAAGAGCCGGAGTTGAAGTTAAGACTGTTTGTGTAGATGGTACAGACGGTTTTGTTACCGGTTCACACGGAATTACAGTTAAGGCTGATATCAATTTATCAGACGTAAAGTTGGATAAGGACATACAGGGTGTTGTTCTTCCGGGAGGAATGCCCGGAACAACTAATCTTGAGGCTTCAAAAGAAGTCCTCAAAGCAATTCAATATTGCTTTGACAACGACAAACTTGTGGCTGCAATATGTGCGGCTCCTTCAATTCTTGGACATATGGGACTTCTTAAGTCCAAGAAAGCAACATGTTTTCCGGGATATGAAAAAGAACTTCACTGTGCCGTATTTACAGGCGGTTCAGTAACAATAGACGGAAATGTTATAACATCTGACGGTGCCGGCAATGCTGTAAAATTCGGCGAGGCAATTACCGGTTGGCTTCTTGGCGGTTCTGTTGCAAGAAGAGTAACAGATGCTATGCAGTGCAGAATTTAACGGAGGATTTATACTGAAATGGCAGAGTATAACAATGGTCCTACAAGGGGAAATGATCAACAAGGTCGCCGAATGATAAGTTCAGAAGACTTAAAACATTCCGCCCCAAATAGAGTGGCACAGCCAAAGAATGCTGCAAGACAAAGACCGGTTTCCCAGTCTAAAACTCGCAGTGGAAAACCTGCGCCTAAAAAGACCAATCCACTTGCATCATTAATCTCTCAAAAGACAGCACCTAAAACTCGTATAACCACAACTACAAGAAATGGCATTAAAATGTACGAAGACAGAACTGACTATTCAAGGATGAATGATGACAACGCAACTTATTATGAGGGAGAGGTTTATTTTGCTGCAAAGAATCCCGCTCCTGCAAACAGTCCTGCCCGTACAAGGACAAGAAAGCCAAAGAATTCATTTGAAGCTTTCTTTATGAATTTATCAAAGGCTATTAGGGATGGAGGTCAAAAGGGAACAGCAATATACCTTGCGGTTCTTCTTTTAATTTCGATCTTCATCTCTATTTATACAATGTCATTTATCAACGATATTTTGGCATTCAACAGGAGTGATGAAGTTGCCACAATTACAGTTGGTGAAAATGCAACAACAGCCCAGGTAATTAAACAATTGGATAAAGCCGGACTCATTAAGCATGGATCTCTCTGTAAAATATTCATGGGTCTTACAAGCAGTTTACATAGCCCAAGCGGAAAGGAACCGGTTTATTTAAGCGGAGTTTACTATTTGACTCCAAGTATGGGCCTTGAAAAAATGCTCCTTTCATGTCAGGAAATTCAGAAGGCTGAAACGGTTACGGTTACAATTCCCGAAGGCTTTACAATTGAACAGATTGCTAAAAAGCTTGAAAAGGCCGGCGTCTGTATGAGCGATGAATTCTACAACAATATTGAAAAGGCAAACTTCTCAACTTATAAGTTCATTGCTGAAATGCCGGACAAGGCTTCCAGATACCATTATCTTGAAGGATATTTATATCCTGACACTTATGAGTTCTTTGTTGGCCAGAATGCAAGTTCTGTAATCAATAAGCTTCTTGAAAACTCAGAAGATAAGTGGACAGATGCCTATGAAACAAGGGCTAATGAAATGGGCCTTACAATGGATGATGTTTTAACTCTTGCATCAATAATTCAAAAAGAAGCAGGAAGTTCAGAGCAAATGCCGGTCATTGCAAAAATTTTCTTTAACAGACTTAATTCAACAGGTTTCCCTTCACTTCAATCAGATGCTACAAACTTTTATGTAAACACATATATTAAACCGAATGTAACTTCAGGTGAATATGACACATATTGGGCAAGATATAGCACTTATGCATGTAAGGGGCTGCCGGTAGGTCCAATATGCAACCCGGGTAAAGATGCAATTGAAGCGGTGCTTTGGCCTGATGAAACAGATGCATACTATTTCTGCCATGATAAGTCGGGAAAAATGTATACTGCAAAGACAGAGGCAGAACACAACGCAAACTACTACAAAACTTTGAATACAGGTAATTAAACAGAGGTTTGAAATGGCAATAGAAACACGCAGACCGGAACTTCTTTGTCCGGCAGGAGACATGGAACGCCTTATGGCTGTACTCCAATACGGAGCGGACGCCGTATATCTTGGCGGTGAACAATTTAATATGAGAGCTGCTCCTGAAAACTTTTCAGATGAGAATTTGAAAAAGGCTGTTTCAATGTGTCATGAAAAGGGAACAGCTGTTCACTACATTATGAACACACTTCCAAGAAATGATGAGTTGTCAAAACTTCCGTCTTTCTTTGAAAAGGCAAAGGATGCCGGGGTAGATGCCTTTATTGTTGCAGATTTAGGTGTTATGAAGTGTGCGCAAAAGTATGCCCCGGATGTACCGATTCACATTTCAACTCAAGCCGGTACAGTAAATTACATTACCGCAAATGCTTTTTATGACTTGGGTGCCAAACGAGTTATTATGGCGCGTGAAGTATCTCTTTCTGAAATTGCGGAAATTCGTGCAAATACTCCAAAGGACTTGGAAATTGAATGTTTTGTTCACGGTGCAATGTGTATGTCTTTTTCCGGAAGATGTCTTCTTTCAAACTATCTCACAGGAAGAGATGCCAACCGTGGAGACTGTGCTCAGCCTTGCAGGTGGAAATATCACCTTGTGGAAGAAAAACGTCCCGGCCAATATTTTGAGGTTTCAGACAGTGAAGAAGGCACATATATCATGAATTCCAGGGACATGTGCATGATTGAACACATTCCTGAACTGGTTGCTGCCGGAGTGGACAGTTTTAAAATTGAGGGCAGAGCAAAGTCAGCTTATTATGCCGCTGCAGTCACCAATGCATATAGGGCTGCAATAGACGGATATCTTAAGAATCCATCGCCTGATTATAAGCCGGAGCAGTGGATGATAGATGAAATGAGAAAAATCAGTTATCGTGATTATTGTACAGGCTTTTACTTTGGAAAACCTAATGAGGACGCAAACATTTACTATGATGGAATTTACATCAGAGAATGGGATATTATTGCAAATGTTTTAGAGTCTGACGGTGAATTCTTGACTGTAATTCAAAGAAACAGATTTTTTGAGGGCGATGAACTTGAGGTGCTTATGCCAAGTACAAAGCCATTCACAATAAAAGTTACCGAAATGTATAACGATAAGGGCGAAAGAATAAATGTTGCTCCAAATCCAATGGCAACGGTTAAAATTCGTTCAGACAAAACCATTCCACAGGGCGCTGTGCTCAGAAAGATGCGTGACGAATGAAAAACATACATGAAGAGACTTTAAAACTTGAGGAAATAACTCTTTCTGCATTGGCTGCAAGAGAAAGTCAAAGTAAGGGAAGATTAGAGTATGAAGAACCTTGTGAAATTCGTACCGAATATCAAAGGGACAGGGATAGAATTATTCACTGTAGTTCCTTCCGCCGTTTGAAACATAAGACGCAGGTTTTCTTAGCTCCAACCGGGGACCACTATAGAACCCGCCTTACCCATACTCTTGAAGTTTCCCAAATTGCCAGAACAATTGCCCGTGGTCTTCGACTAAATGAGGATTTGACTGAGGCAATTGCACTTGGTCACGACCTTGGTCACACTCCGTTCGGCCATGCAGGAGAAAGGGCTTTGAATGCTGTCTTTCCCGAAGGTTTTAAACATTACGAGCAGAGCCTCCGTGTAGTGGACAAACTTGAAAAGGGTGGAAGAGGTCTTAATCTTACAGCCGAAGTGCGTGACGGTATTCTTTGCCACACAACCGGCAAAGAGGCTGACACTCTTGAGGGAAGAATAGTTAAACTCTCGGATAGAATTGCATATATTAATCATGATATAGATGACGCAGTTAGAGCCGGCCTGTTTAAAGAAGAGGATATTCCTTTGGAATACCGTGAGGTTTTGGGAAATAGTAAGAGTCAGCGAATTAATACGCTGGTTTTATCTACTCTTGAAAATTCAGGCCGCGAGCTAAAAATGGCGCCGGATGTCAAAGAGGCTTTTGACGCGTTGCATAAATATATGTTTGCAAATGTATATACTAACCCAATTTGCAAGGGTGAGGAAGGAAAGGCAATAGCCATTATTCAGGCGCTCTACACATATTTCTCTGAGCATCCTGAAGAAATGCCTGAGGACTTTATACGTGTTGCAGAGAATGAATCGCCACAGAGGGCGGCTTGCGACTATATTTCCGGTATGACTGATCACTTTGCACTAAATACATACAACAATATTTTTGTGCCAAAGGCTTGGGTTGAATAGGTTGAAATAACAAATATGGAGGTGAGACCGTGGCTTTTATTCCGGAAGAATTCCTTACGGAACTTCGTGAGCGCATAGACATAACTGATTTAATTTCCGGCTATGTTGAACTTAGAAAACACGGTCGGCTTTCAAAGGGTTGTTGTCCGTTTCACTCGGAAAAGACACCATCATTCACAGTTTATGAGGACACTCAGTCCTACTACTGTTTCGGCTGCCAAAAAGGCGGCGATGCAATAACCTTCATAAGGGACATTGAAAATCTTGATTACGTTGAATCTGTAAAATTCCTTGCGGAAAGAGCAGGACTTAATATGCCTGAGGACAATTATGATGACACTCTGGCAAAAAAGAAACAACGTATGATTTATATGAATAAAGATGCAGCCAGATTTTATCATAATTATATGATGAGTCCGGCCGGGAAAAAAGGACTTGATTACTGGCTTTCACGTGGACTTTCAATGAAGACAATTGTTCACTTTGGACTTGGCTATGCACCTGATGATTGGCGCATGCTACTTAATCATATGAGAAGCCTTGGTTATTCTGAGTCCGAACTTCATGAGGCGGACCTTGCTAAAAGAAGTGAAAAGGATGGCAAGGTAAATTATTATGATAACTTCAGAAATAGGGCAATGGTTCCTATTATTGATCTTCGTGGAAATGTAATTGCATTTGGAGGAAGAGTACTTGACGACTCTAAGCCAAAGTATGTAAATACATCTGACACATTAATTTACAAGAAAAGTCTTGCTGTTTTTGCTTTGAATTTTGCAAAGAGTTCAGGGGAAAAGAGTCTTATACTGTGTGAAGGATACATGGATGTAATTGCACTTCACCAAGCAGGCTTTACAAATTCAGTTGCAGGCCTTGGAACTGCTCTTACAGATGAGCAGGTGCGCCTCATTTCTCGTTATGCGGATGAGGTAGTCCTTTCGTATGATGCGGATGAGGCCGGACAAAAAGCTTTGAAAAAAGCAATGGAAAAGTTTTCAAATACGGATCTGTCTGTCAGAGCCCTCCGGCTTTCCGGCGGAAAGGATCCGGACGAAATAATCAGAAAATTCGGCGCAGAACGGTTTAAGTCAATTGTTGACGGTGCTGCGAACGAAGTTGAATATAAACTCCTTGATGCCAAAACGGGACTAGATCTTTCAACAGACGATGGACGCGTAAAGTACATGCGCCGAGTGGTGCCTATTTTAGCAGACATTAGAAATGCTATTGAACGTGACGTTTACACATCTCGTATTGCTGAGGACATTTCCGTTTCAAAGGAAGCCATAACTTTACAAGTAAAAGAAGTTTCCGCCCGCCGTAATCGGCAAAACCAAAAGGTTGATTTCGGAAAGCTTTCTAATACTTCAAAGAAAATGGTGAAAACAAAGGCTGAAAAGGCGGAGGAGACGATTATTGGATCGCTCCAAAACAACCCTGATTTTCTGAAGAAAATAGATGAATCGCTTAGACCGGAAGATTTTAAGACAGAGCCATATGGGCACATTTACTCAGTGCTTACAAGCAGGCTAAAGGCCGGATTGCCTACGGATTTAATCTATTTATCATCCGAATTTACTCTGGAGGAAATGGGATGTGTTGCCAGAATTCAGACAAATAGTCAAGAAATATCAAACACACTCTCGGAGGTTATGGATTGCATTAATGTTTTGAAAGAAGAGCAAAGCCCAAAAGAGGCGGTTCCGGTTTCAGAACTATCAAACGAAGAGTATTTAAAACTTTTCAAACAATAATTTTGTCCGAGTATATTCGGTACATAGAGGAGAGTAAAAAAGTATGGAAGATAAGAAAGGCGTCATTTCTGCCCTGGTTGAAAAGGGTAAGGCAGCCGGTAGACTTTCAACAAATGATATTGATCAAGCAATTGTTGAAATTGACATGGACATAGAGGAACTTGACAAACTTTATGAAACCTTAGAGTCTCAGAACATTGAAATTATTGACGACCTTGGCGATGCAGCACTTGAAAGTCTTAATTTTGATCTTGAAATGCCTAAGGCTGTAGAACTGGGTGTTGTAGACAGTTCAAAGAATGCTGCAATGGATGACCCGGTTAAGGTTTATCTTAAAGAAATCGGTAGAGTTCCGCTTTTGACACCGGAAGAGGAAATTGAACTTGCAATTCGTATTTCAGAGGGAGATGAAGCTGCAAAGCAGAGACTTGCAGAGTCCAATCTTCGTCTTGTTGTAAGTATTGCTAAGCGTTATGTTGGTCGTGGAATGCAATTCTTAGACCTTATTCAAGAGGGTAACCTTGGTCTTATTAAGGCTGTTGACAAGTTTGACTTTACAAAGGGTTTCAAGTTCTCCACTTATGCAACTTGGTGGATCCGTCAGGCAATTACTCGTGCAATTGCTGACCAGGCAAGAACCATTCGTATTCCTGTTCATATGGTTGAAACCATAAATAAGGTTAAGAAGACAAACAGCCTTCTTCTTCACAAGAACGGCAGAGATCCAACTGCAGAGGAAATTGCAAAAGAACTTGATATGCCTGTTGAAAAGGTTCGTGAAATTTTAAGAGTAGCACAGGAACCGGTTTCTCTTGAAACACCTATTGGTGAAGAGGAAGATTCACATCTTGGTGACTTTATACCGGATGATGATGCATTAGCTCCGGCAGATGCTGCCTCAATGCTTCTTCTTAAAGAGCAGCTTTCTGACGTACTAAAGACACTTACTCCAAGAGAAGAAAAAGTTCTTTCTCTTCGTTTTGGTCTTGAAGACGGACACCCTAGAACTCTTGAAGAAGTAGGTAAGGAGTTTAATGTTACACGTGAGCGTATTCGTCAAATTGAGGCAAAGGCTCTTCGTAAACTGCGTCATCCTAGCCGTTCAAAGAAGCTTAAGGACTTCCTTGACTAAAATTTAAATAAAAAAGCGAGCGGTCGTTCCCAAATTACGACCGCTCGTTCTTTTTTTGTCCAAAATTTCTGCCTTTTTTTATATATTAAGTGGAGGCACTTATATGAGAAAAAGAATTCTTTTCATTATATCTATCATTATTATATTTAGTTTTTCATCATTTCCCACCTTTGCATATTCCTCATCAATTGATGTTGACGGGGACGGAAAAATTGACGGAACTTTGTCGGATGAGGTTACTTGCTTTGTTGTTGTGCCGTCTACATTACGTATTGGTGACAACACTCAGAAAGTATACATTGCCGGGCGTGCTTACGCCTCGGCAACATTAAGCATACCGACAAGTGCCGTTCTGTCGGACGGAAAGGGTAATAATCTTACTGTCCAACTTGCATTCGGCTCCGGCTCAAACAGTCTAGACTTAGTTTACTCCGGTGCTGAGAACAGAGTTGTCAGCACAAATATCGTTTCAAAGTTTGAGACTGAGCCTAAATGCGGGACTTGGACAGGTCATACTGTTTATATGCTTTCCTCAAAATACCAGAATCCTTATGAGGAACTGGTCTTTACCCTTTCCTCCGACGGAACTTATTACATTGTCGGCACCGGCAGTACAACGTCCTCAAACGGACTTGTTAAGAAGAAAAAGGCAACCGGTAAGGTCTTAATTCCTGAAACATATAACGGAAAACCGGTCAAGGAAATAGGCCCTTATGCATTCAGTGAAAGTGGAATAACTTCACTTTATATGCCTTCCGGTATTATTAAGGTTGGGAACCGTGCATGTGATTCTTGTTTAAATTTAAGTGAAATTACTTTTTCAAGTAATATTTCTACAATTGGAAACTATGCATTTTCAAATACTACATCATTTAATGATGCTATTACTCTCCCACTTCCACTGAATAGTATTGGACAAGGCGCTTTTTATAAGTCCGGAATTAGCAGTGTTATTATTCAGAAAAATCTGTTAAATATTTCCACACACTGTTTTTCAAATAACTATAATTTAACTTACGTTTCTATTCCGTCATCAATGAAAACAATTAACTCCTATGCTTTTGTAAATACATCCATTACAAGCGTAACTATTCCAAAGACGTGTTCGTATAATTCCTCTAATTCTTTTCCTAAAGGTTGTACTGTAACTAAATTTTAAGAAACGCGTAAATAATTTTGTAACTCTATGGGTTTTTAATATATAATGTAATAAATTAAAAATGAAATCCGGGAGGGATTACAATGATTAATGTACTTGTATGTGACGACGATACAGCAATACTTGAGTCAATTGAAATATACCTAAAAAATGAAGGATATAATGTCCTTTGCGCAACAAATGGAATTGAGGCACTTCAAATTGCTGAAGCAAATGAAATTCACTGTGTAATTATGGACATCATGATGCCAAAGATGGACGGAATGACTGCAACAATGAAACTTCGTGAAAAAAAGAATATTCCAATTATTCTCCTTTCCGCCAAGAGTGAGGATACAGATAAAATTGCAGGCCTTGGCTTTGGTGCTGATGACTATGTTACAAAACCATTTAACCCTCTTGAACTTGTGGCAAGAGTAAAGTCTCAAATTAGAAGATATACAAACCTTGGAAGCATGGAAAAGAAAGAGGATGTACTTGTTTCAGGGGGCCTTGTTTTAGACACAAAGGCAAAAAGTGTAACCGTTGACGGTGAACTTATTAAGGTTACTTCAACTGAGTATAAAATTCTTGAATACTTAATGCAGAATATGGGTTGTGTTCTTTCAACAAATCAGATATATGAAGCAGTTTGGCATGAGGAAGCTTTTGCAACAGAAAAAACTGTTACGGTACATATCAGACGAATTCGTGAAAAAATTGAAATTAATCCTAAAGAGCCAAAGTACATAAAGGTGGTGTGGGGCATTGGATACAAAATCGACAAGGATTCATAATAGTAGAATTTTTAAAATCTTTGTGGCTCTCTTGTCCTGCATTATGCTTTTCAGCATGAATTATTTTGCCGAGAAACTATTTTATTTTATTTATCAAAGTAATTCGGGTATGTACGGTGTAATAGATGTGTTGGAAAAAAACAGCACTTCATCAATTTTGGGAAACGGAAATACGCAATTTGCACAGGAAATACTCATAGATAACAGCAGAATAATACTTTTGGCAACCCGTTATATTAGTGAAGAATCAATGGAGTCCGGCGCTTCTTTTGAACCCTTTGAAAAGGCTATTAGAAAGAATGCTGCAGCTGAACTTGAACAGGCAATATTGATTGCCAAAATAGACGAAATTGAGTCAATGTATGTTTATAACTATGAAAAAAGTCGTTATGAATATCCAAACTCTCCAATAGATCAAAGTCTAATTTTGAGTAATTTTTCCTCAGAAGATCAAATAGCAGCAGAAAATAATTCAAATACAGGAAGAGGCATTACAATTAGAAATGGTCAGGAGTACTATAAAGGCTTTCCTTTAAGTTATGTACCAATAGATGAAACCACTATTATAGCTGCTCATGAAGATGAATTACAGAGGACAATTATTTCTGAAAAAGCATCGTTTGAAAATTCTTATAAAGAATTGAAAAACCATTTAAGCAGTCTAAAAAATTATTCTTATTTTATTGAAAATAAAGAAACAGGTTTAATATATACAAATATTGATGTCTCCAATATTGCCAATGCAACAAAAAATATGACTGAATATTCTGTATCTTTAATTGATGGATCGCTTAAAGTAAGCTCTGATATAGCTGATATGGTTGGAAGTGGGGACAACAATTTACAGGATTTGGATTATTACTATGGTGAGGGTGGCTACGTCAATGGCAGTTCGGAGAATTTATTTAATGCTGTATTCCCATCATCATTTGATACAAACAAGTATAACATCTACATTCATGTAAATACCTCAGCCTCAACTCTTCTCCCGGGGGATGAATACAACACATTTTACAATACTTTTAAAGAAATTTCTTCAACTCTTAGAAATGACTTGTTGTTCTTAGTTTTAAGCACATTCCTTTGGATTGGTTCTATTGTTTTCCTTACAATAAATGCAGGTGTAATAAAAGAAGACGGAACAATTAAAATGGCACCAATAGATGCTGTTCCAAATAGTATTCATCTATTTTTCTCACTTCTCATTTTTGCTATTTTGGCTTTGTATATACCATTTGGTTTCTATGTTGAATATCTTGATGAAAATTCAAATGCCAACGGCGTTCTTGACTTCACAACAATGAGGCTGCTCACTTCAGTCTCATCTTTTATAGCCAATGTTTTCTTTATTGAATGGATTATGTCTGTTTCAAGACATATGAAGACTTCAACATTCTTTAAAAACACAATTATTAATAGATTATTCATTGAAAATGTGAAGAGAATTGAAAAGTGGTCAAGGGCCTCAAAGGTTGGGGACTCGTACTTCAATTTTAAACTTCGCGTTGTGCTTCCGGCATTCGTGTCAATTGCAACTCTAATACCTGTCTCAATTTTCACAGCATTTTTATATTATTGGGAAGAGTATATTGTTGCAGTGCCTTTAACAATAGCAATAGCTTTCTATATTGTTATGTTCCTCAGGTATATTGTTAACTTGGCTACAGGGCTTGAAAACATTTCAAATGCATTGTCAGGTGCCGAGAAAGGTGAGTTTGACTTTAAGGTAGACACTGAGTCTTCTCCAAAGGTAATAAAGATTTTAGGTGAAATGACAAATAATCTGACCGAGGGTATGAAGGTTGCAGTTGACGAAACGGTTAAGGGTGAGCGTATGAAAGCCGAACTCATAACAAATGTTTCTCATGACCTAAAAACACCTCTTACAAGCATTATTACTTATACAGGCCTTTTAAAACAGTGTAAGATTGAGGATGAATCTGCTAGGGAATATATAGATGTTCTTGAGGAAAAGTCAAACAGACTTAAGAAACTAATTGAAGACCTCGTTGAAACATCCAAGGCAAATTCCGGAAATATGAAACTTGAACTTATGGAACTGAATGTTTCTGAACTTGTAGAACAAATTTACGGCGAATATGAAGATATCCTAAAGGAAGTAAATCTTGATCTTCGTTATGATGTTCCGGATGAGCCAATTTTAATTGTTGCAGACGGTGCAAAGACTTACAGAGTTATTGAAAACCTTTTCTCAAACGTTAAAAAGTATGCTATGCCTGGAACAAGAGTATTTCTAAATGTATCCAAGGAACAAAATTTTGCAGCTATTTCAATGAAAAATGTTTCAAAAGATGAAATGCATTTTGACACTGAAATGCTTGCGGAACGTTTTGTAAGAGGTGACTCTGCACGTTCTACAGAAGGTTCCGGCCTTGGTCTTTCAATTGCTAAAAGTATTACAGAACTTGAAGGTGGAAAGTTTGAGGTTTCAGTTGATGGGGACTTATTCTGTGTAACAATTAAGCTTCCTCTTAAACATTAAATAAAAACAGCTTACCGATTTTAAACCGGTAAGCTGTTTTTTATATTACTCTAATTTCTTTATCCAAACTAAATGAATAGATATATGCCTCTGTAACAGGCATTCCAAGACATTCCGTAAGTGCGCTTACGTACGTTTCAAGTTGTGGCTTGTGACGTTCAATGAGGACGTTTTCATCCTTGGTATTGTCCGTCTTATAGTCAACCAGAATTAAATTTCCATTCTCTTCAAACACACAGTCGGCAATACCTTGAATAAGTACCGGCTCATCTTTTTGGTTGTCCGGAAGAGACGGCTCAAAATTGCCGGCAGGGACTAAGACTGCAAACTTCTTTTCACGCATTATGTTTTGACTTCTGTTCATTCTTTCATAAATAGGAGAATTGAGGAAACCGTATACCTTTTGTGGATCTATTGATGAAAGTTCTCTGATTGTTAAGAAACCAAGAGAGGAGAGTCTTTTAATTTCCTCATCTATATTATTTTCTACAGCCTTAAAGTCTGCATATTGCATGAATTTATGTAGACAAGTACCTCTTTCAGCAGGAGTAAGTCCGGATCTTGATCTAAATTCCGGCCTTGTACTTGCAAAGAATTCCTCTGAAAAACCTCCGTCATTAAGATGGGATGCAGCCCTTTTTGTTGTAATATTTGAAAGGGCTTTAAATGGATATTCATATTCCATTCTTTGTTTAATATCCTGAACAAGGGATAGAAATTCATCCGTTTTATTAAGTTTATTATCATCCGCCTGATTTTCTTTGTTTTCAAAAGGTTCTTCATCTGCCAAGTCATGCCACATACAAAGTATTTTTTCTTCTGTAGGAACTACCGGAATCCCGGTGGAACAATAATCTCTGAATAATTTTGCACTTGGATGAGTAAGAGTTGCCGGCAGAAGAATATTCATGAAACTTGAAGCTGATCTTATTGTGTAGGGGGCAATGTTTCCGCTACTGTCTATTTTATCTGAGAAATCTTCAAAGAATTTTTCAGGTTCATCTTTTGTCCCACCTACAATAATAAGTCGTTCTTTTGCTCTGGTAAGAGCAACATAAAGAACTCTTATGTTTTCAGACATAAGATTTTTTTCGACTTCAAGCTTTATAGCACTGTGGACAAGGCACGGGTAAGTGTTTCCCGACTCAAAGTTTCGCCCTTTTATTCCCACGCCTAAGGTAGGGTGGAGAATAACATTTGCATTTAAATCACGTTTGTTAAACTGCTTGTCTGTGTTTAGAAGAATACAGTTTTTAAATTCAAGACCTTTACTCTTATGGATACTCATAACTCTGACAACGTTTGCAGAGTCTGGTACTTCGTTTGCGCTGTTTGTATCCATATCATTTTCTTCCATCTTTTCTATATATCTTACAAAGCCTGAAATTCCATATGTGCTGGTTCGGTCATAGTCGTCAGCATATTTTTGCAGAAGCATTAAATTTGCACGTCTCACGGCACCGTTTGGAAGTGCAGCAGATATAGTGGGGAATAGAGTGTCATCATATATTCTTCTTATGAGTTCTCCGGCCGGAAGTGACACTGAAAGTGTTCTGTAAAGGCGTAGCGCTTTACAAGCTTCAATGCATTTCTCAAATCCGGCTTTTTCACCAAGTAGAAGAGCATGATAAAGTGAAGTTTTTCTTGAATTTATGCGGATTTTAGCCATGTCATCCAAAGTGAAACCAAATATTGGTGAAAGAAGAACGGAGAGCATAGGTACATCAAGCAGAGGATTATCTATGACTTTTAGAAGGGATGTCATAATTTGAATATCAGGAGTACTAAAGAAACCGGAATCTACATCTGAGTAAACCGGAATTCCGTATTCTTTGAATTTTTTTTCAATTGTGCTTATTTTACCGGTTACTGTTTGCATTAAAATTGTAAAATCTCTGTAATTTGTATCCGGTTCATTTTTCACACGGTTTGTAATGTACTTTGCAATAAATTCTGTTTGCGATTCAAGAGATGTCAGTTCATCTGTTGTTTTTACTATATGGAATTCTGTGTCCGGACAATTGATATTGTCATATTTTGCTCCATATACAAGTTTTTCCTCATTGTTGTAATTTACATCACCGCAACTTTTTGACATAACTTTTGTAAAAACATGATTTACATAGTCGGTTACGCCTTTTCTGCTTCTGAAATTTTGACCTAAAGTAATGGTTGCAGGATATTTAGGATTGTCTCTGTTGAATTTATCAAATGAATTCTTCTTTTCAAGAAAGATTTCCGGCATTGCCTGACGAAATCCGTAGATACTTTGTTTAACATCTCCGACCATAAACAGATTGTTTTCATCTCTGGATATGGCTCTAAAGATCATGTCTTGCGCCTTGTTTGTATCCTGGTATTCATCAATTAATATTTCTTCAAATGAATTGGAAATATCCAGGGCAAGTTCAGTTTTTTCAAAATTATCTTTTGAAGGGTCCTTAACAAGAAGTTCCAGTGCAAAATGGGAAATATCAGAGAAATCCAACTTGTTAATTTGAAGTTTGAGTTCCATATAGATGTCGGAAAATCTCTTTGTTGCATTTACGAGTTCCAAGGCAAGTGGGCCTATTGTTTTAATGTCTTCAAGTGCATCCTCATTTGTTTGGCTGATTATTTTAGGAAGTTTTTCTGTTAGGATTTTCTTAATCAAATCTCTGCTTGCCTTTGCAGCTACAAAAATTGGATCTCCTGTTTTTCCCTTTGGCGTACTCCATCTTGAAAAGCTAAAGTCATTCAAGAGACGGTTTGCTTCTGAAAAATTATAGTCTTCAATAAGAACTTTCAGTTTTTCGCATAACTCCAATTCATTTTTCAGTATGATGTATGAATTGCAAAGTGTAGCCTCTTCATCAGAAGACATAGCTTCAATTCCGGAATTTCCTTGCTTTATTGCATAGTCTAGGACTTCCACTGCATTTAAAACAATAGCCTTACCAATTGGCGATTCATTAAGTGGTATATCCGGATTATATTCGCTTACAGCGCTGTCAAGCCATGTGTTTGGAGATGGATATGCTCTTGAGTAGTTATAAAGTTTTCTTATGTTGTCTTCAAGAGTTGAGTCGTCTTTTCCATGGAAAAGTAATTCAAGTAGATTTTTAAAGTTTTTGTTTTCCTTATTGCTATAAAGTTCATCAAGGACAATTTGCATTGCCTGGCTTTGAAGAACCTTGGACTCACCCTCATCAAGAGGGGAGAAATCGGGATGTATTTTATAGTCCTTTATGGACTCAAAGTGCTCACGTACAAGATTTGCACAGAATGCATCAATTGTATATATGTTTGCGGATGGAAGGAGCATTTGTTGCCTTTGAAGATTCGAATCATAGGGATTCTTTTTAAGTTCCTCATTTATTGCATCAGAAAGTCTGCTGTGCATTTCTGCTGTTGCAGCTCTGGTGAAAGTTACTATTAGTAATTTGTCTGCATCGCACCCGTTCTCTTTGTCTGTTAGACGCTGAATTATACGCTCAACAAGTACAGATGTTTTACCGGAACCCGCTGCAGCACTGACGATTACGGTGCCATTTCTTGAATTTATGGCGTCTTTTTGGTCGTCAGTCCATTCTCTTTTTTCATTACTCATTTGACTATGGCACCTCCCTCGTTTTCTTCATTAAGCAGTATTTCAAAAACTTCATTATTTTTTAAATGATTTATCTGATGGAATGCATCGTCCGACACCCTGCAGACTGCTTTGTAATCACAATAATTACATGCATTTTTATTGTTATCATGAAAAGCCGGAGTTGCCGGTACTGTGCCTTCATGGAGATTCATTGCCATTTCACATAGAGTTCTGTCAATTTTCTTTTTTATTCTGCCCATGTTTTCAAGGGTGATAAAATTGTCGGAAAGAACTCTGTTTTGTCCACGTCCTGTGAACATCTTTAGGAATGCATCGCCTTCTTCGTTTCCCAATGCATAAACTACGTCTTGATTTGAAATAAAGAGACCGTTTCCTCGGTGGTTTGCTCTGCTGTTTTCAAGTATTTCTTTTTCTGTTGGAATTCTTGATTTGCTTGAAATTGTTGCTTTTTTGGCAGGGTAATAGAGAATTCCTGCAGGGACAATGTTGCCATATCTTTCTTTTCCTGATGCCTCAATAGAAAAGAGATATATGAGCATTTGCATATTTAGGCCCTCAAGAATGTCTGAAAGAACAAAGTCTTTTCCTCCGGATTTATAGTCAACAACTTTTATGTAGGTCTTTCCGTCTTTTTCGTATTTGTCGACTCTATCTACGCTTCCGTAAATTGAAACGGATCCACCATCTGGAAGCGGAATTGTATATGCATCTATTCCATCTTCTTTTCCTATTGAAAGCTCAAAATCACACGGAATGAATGAAGTTACTTTAAACTCTTCACACAGTCTGTTCACTATGTCATATAGTGCGTTTGAAAGACGACTGTATAAATATTTAAATCTGTCTGATTTGTCGTCTGCTCCTCCTAACTCTTTATCTATATAAGCCTTAAGCCACTTGTTTACTGCTTCTTTTTTTTCTTCTTCAGAAAGTGCAATTAGACCCTCTTTTTTATGCTCTTTAATAATATTTTCAAGCACATAGTGAATTACTGTTCCGGAGATAGCAACGTTCAATTCTGCTTTTTTTCTAGGCTTTGCTTCCATACCAAATTCACAGAAGTATTTAAACGGACAGTTGTAGTATTTATCCACGCGTGAAGCAGAGATACCCATGTCTTTCCTGAATAATTCGGTGGAAATATTCTTATCTTTAATTTGGAATGGCTTGTTTTCTTTTGCAGTGTCAATGGTTTCCAGTTTGCCATTGTATGTTTCTTTTTCAAGAAGCACTTCTTTAATTGCCAATTCGTCTGTTTTTTTGTTTGAAGCTGCCAGTGCATTTGCATATGCATGAAATGCACTTTTTTCTGTTTCAGCGTAATATGAAGGCTCTATGTTGGACGCATCTATTACCTCATTTTTAGGGAAGAGAGAAGATATGTTTTTAAAGATTATTGAAGGCATTAGGCTCTCATTTCCCTCAGTTTTATGATACGAAACATAGAGCTTATGACGAGCCGCTGAAACAGCTGTATAGGCAATAAAACGCTCTTCGCTTGCAAGAAGAGTGTTGTCAAGGGATAGTTCTATTCCAAGCTTTCTGAGATTTTCTCTGTCAGTTTTGGAAAGTAGACCACCCTGAGAAATTGTACGAGGGAATATGCCGTCAGCACAGCCTGCAACAAAAACAATTTCAGGAGAGGAAAGGCGTATTCTGTCAGCTGAACCAATTATAATTTCATCCAGTCCGTGAGGGATGTTTCCAAAACTTGCCGTGCTTGCAATTGCGCTAAATAGATTGTGGTATGTTTCAATACTGGTAAGCGTGTCTCCGTAGACAGAACTTAGCTTACCAATTATATCCATGAGGATATCCCACACTCTGTCTTGCTCAGATGCAAGGGCTGTAAAGCCGTTTTCATTGAATGAAACGGCCATATCTTTTAATTTCAACGGAACAGCAGTTTCCATAAGGAAATCATATAGTGCTTCACTTATGTCTTCCGCCGTTACATTGTGTTCTTTTCCAATTTTGTTGTAGAGTTTAATTAGAGGTTTAATACCTCTTTTTCTTATGTCATTTAGTTCGTTCCGTTCTTTTTTTGCACTGTCTTTATCTTTTGTTTCAAAACCATAAGGACTGAGAGTGAATTCATTTTTCCAAGAATTTGCTTTTATGTCCCACATAAGTGCATAATTTTCTATTTTTGCAGTTTCGTCTAAAGAAATAGGGGATAACCCTGTTTTAAAGTAATGAAGAATGTTTTCGGTAGTAAATCCATAATGCATTATTTGTAAAACGTTTTGAACAAGTGTTATTACCGGTTGGAATGCTATTGGCTGCCTGCTGTCTTCAAATACCGGAATGTTATATCTTGAGAGTGCAGCAAGAAGCTCTTTTTTATAATTTTCTTCATTTCTTGTAATTATAGCAATGTCACGAAGTCTAATGTCATTTTCTCTGATTAAATGGTGGACAGTGGATGCAATGTAGTCACATTCTTCGTAAAGGCTTTGAGCTGTGAAGAGGACAATGTCGTTTGAAGGTTCCGTAAATTCATTACTCGTTGGCATAAAGATATTCTTTTCAAGGAATTTTAGCGCATCACTTGAAAATCTTTTTCCAGCTTTTATACCGGTTTCTTCTTGGCTTGGACATCTGACACCAATATTTTCCTCTTTTGCAATTCTTTCAAGTCTTTTTGCCATTTCATTTACAGAGTTTGAAATCATGGCAGGATCATCTTTGTGTATGTCCTCAGTACAAGGAGAAATATATACTTCGTCTGCTTGTTTTATTAAATGTCTGATAATGTTGTATTCCTGCTTTGTAAAGCCTTTGAATGCATCTATACAAATTGTGTAGCCTTCAAAGAAGTTATTTTGGCTTAGTTTTTCTGATAGCTTGTCCAAAACAGTGTCTTCATCTGTGTACATGGCACCAAAAAGAGCATCATAAGCATCATATATAAGGGCAAGTTCATATAGTTTTTTTCTTAATGTGGCAATAGCTGTGTTTTTTGATGCAAGTTCGAGCATTTGTGGAGTTATACACTCGCGTCTGAATTCACTGATAAGAACAAGTAGTTGGTTTGCAAGAGAAACACTTTTTTTGTGTTTGGAATAAAGGTCAAGTTTGTCGGTAAGCCCTTCAAGAGCACGAAGCATGATGATTAAACGTATATCATCATCTGCAAAGTTACCGCTTAGACCGCCGAGGTTTCTGTTAACATAGTTTGAAAGTCGAGTAAAACTAAGCACCTCAATGTTTTGAGCGTTTTTAGCATCAAGGTCCGTTAAAATTCGCCTTTCAGACGCAAAGGAGAACTGCTCCGGCACAATAAGCAGGAGTTTGTTTTCACCACGCATAGCCTTTTCCTTGAGAAGACTGTGGATATATGTTGTTTTTCCGGATCCGGAGCGACCGGTGATAATGTTTAGCATATTCTATCTCCTTTGATAAAACTGCAAATATTTTACCACAATTTGTTCTCCTTTGCGAGTCATTAATGGGACTCTCCCAAAATGGGCTGAAGTTGAATTCCGTCAAGTGCTGCAACAGCATATTCTAAAGTTTTTGAAAAATCGGCAACTATGGAGCATGGTTTCTTTTGGCAGTTGTCTTGACGGAGTGGGAGGAAGAAATAATTTCTTGTATTCATAAGTAAACCAATGTTTTTTGCGTTACCTGAGAGTGCATCGTTCGTTGAAATTCCTAAAAGAATTGGCCCGGCATTTCTAAGATGAGCTTTTGCAGCTAAAGTTATAGGAGTATCTGCAATTCCGTTTGCAAGTTTTGCAATAGTGTTTCCTGTTGCCGGTTCAATAATTAAAAGGTCTAATAATTTCTTAGGCCCAATAGGCTCGACTTCCCTTAACGTGTTCCAAATTTTATTTTCTGTAATGCGTTCAATTTCATCTATGAAATATTTACTTTCGCCGAACCTTGTGTCAGTCTCAAATGCTGTTCTTGACATAATAGGTTGGACGTTAAATCCAAAATCTTTAAGTATTGATATTTGGGGGATTACGGATTTGTAGGTGCAAAAACTTCCGCACATGGCAAATCCAATAGTTGTTGTACTCATTTTTATTCTCCTTTGAAGGCTATTTTTTCTATTTCTTCAAGGATAATTTTTGCAGCGGATTCCGGTGATATTTTTCCCGGTAAGGAACCGGCAACAATAGTTTTTAATTCAAGTTTATCAGCAGCATTAAAGTCAATTCCATAAGGAGCGGACGCCACTTCTATCAATAGGCAGTCTTTTTTTAGGCACTTTAGTTTTTCCTCATCAAGCACGAGGGCGGGCGCAGTATTGACCACACAGTCAAATTCTTTGGCAAGATTTTTAAACCTCTCATAACCGGTGGCAAGGTAATTGCCTTTACAAGAGAATGCTGTAGGCTTACAACCGAGCGATGTAAGCATCTTGAAAAGGGACTTACCGATTCGACCAAAGCCTGTAATAGCAACATTTGTGTCAATCAGTGACTTGTCAATTTCGGTTATTAAAAGACTGAGAACACCCTCTGCTGTAAGGTTTGCATTCTTTAAGAGAAAATCCTCGGATTTTGAATAACAGATTGCATTTTTAAGGTCTCTGTATTCTTTTGGTATGTTACCCCCATAAAGAACAATTTGATCTTTTCTCAAATTGTTAAAAGCCTGAGATAAAAGTGTTTCATCGGGTGAAAATGGAAGAATAATTAACTCTGCTTCATTAATATTTAACTCTTCGTTTATTGACTTTCTAATATATGAAAATCTCTTGTCCCCACCGAGGCAAATAATTTTATTTTGCATACAAAATCACCCTCCAGTACATATTATGAAAAAATTTTAGTAACGTGTGTATTTTGGTTATTTATTTTTTCCTTACTATGCAATATAATAGAAACATATATAGTTATATTTAAAAGGGAAATGCAGGGGGTACTTGTTTTGAATATAGATGAGCTTTTGAAGAAGGTAAAAAAAATACATTTTATTGGAATTGGCGGTTCCGGAATGTGTCCGCTTGCGGAAATCCTAATCAGCAACGGATATAAACTTACAGGCTCTGATAATAACCCCGGAGACAACATAGACAAATTAAGAGAACTTGGCGCAGAAATAAATATGGGCCAATGTGCTGAAAACATAGATTTTTTTAAACCGGAAATGATTGTTTACACTGCAGCGCTTCTTCCTGACAATCCGGAACTTGTTGCGGCAAAGGCAAGTTCAATTCCTACTTTTGAAAGAGCTGCACTCTTTGGCGCAATCAGTCGTATGTACAGTAACTGTATTGGTGTAAGCGGTACTCACGGTAAAACTACCACTACTGCACTTCTTTCACAGGTTATGATAGAAAATGAGAAAGATCCTACTCTTGTAATAGGCGGAAGACTTCCATTAATTGACAGTCACGGACGTTCCGGCAATTCGGATATTATGGTCTGTGAATCCTGTGAGTTTAAAGACACATTTTTAGAACTTTCTCCGGATACTGTTATTCTTCTCAATGTAGATGATGACCATCTTGAATATTTCAAGACTATGGAAAATCTTATTGCTTCATTTACAAAGTTTTGTGACAGTGCATCAGACCTTGTAGTTTACAATGGTGATGATGCTAACACTCTTACAGCAATTAAAAACATGAATACGGAGAAAAAACTAATATCTTTTGGCTTTAACAAGAAAAACAACTACAGTGCTGATAACATAACTTATAACCGTGGAGCGTTTCCTGAATTTGATGTCCTTGAAAATGGAGAAAAAATAGGACATGTAGCTCTTGGCATTCCGGGAAAGCACATGGTTCTTAATGCGCTTTCAGTAATTGCAGTTTCCCTTTATAACGGAATTTCCATGGAGGAAATTGAAAAGACAATAGGGAATTTCAAAGGAGCGGGTAGACGCTTTGAGGTCCTTGCAGAAATAAACGGAATAACAATTGCGGATGACTATGCTCATCATCCAACAGAACTTACAGCAACTCTTGAGGCTGTAATGAAAATGGGCTACAAGAATGTTTGGGCAGTCTTTCAACCATTTACTTATTCAAGGACATTCATGCTCATGGATGACTTTGCAAAAGCTCTTCAAATTCCGGACCATGCAGTGCTTACTGAAATTATGGGCTCAAGAGAAAGAAACACATATGATGTTTATTCTTCTCAACTCTGTGAAAAGGTTCCGGGCAGTGTCTGGTTTAATACTTTTGATGAAGTAATAGACTATGTCATGGCAAGAGCACAGAATGGAGACATCATAATTACTCTGGGCTGCGGAGATATCTACAAAGCAGCTAAGAAAATGGTTAAACTCTATTCGGAGGTCAAATAATGGGACAAATGAAAAAGACAAAAGGAGTTTTGAACAAGCAGGTTGTTGGAATAATTCTTCTTGCCGTTGCAATAATGGCAGTTGTGCTTGTAGTGTTATTCAGTTCCGGTATTTTTTCCGGTAAAAGCAAAGTGGATAAAAACTCGGCTTCAACATCTGCACCTGTTAGTTCACAGAGTACAACAGAAGAAAAAACAACCGGATCAACAACAGAAGTAGCAGGAACAACAAAAGCAACTTCAACTACTACAAAAGCACCTACTTCTACAACAACTAAAAACACGGAGGCTACGAAAACATCGCAAAGTAGTGTCTCCTATAATAATCCGGGCTCAATGACTATGAACGGAACAAAATATCTTTATGTTTCCGACAATATTGGATATGTTGACGGAGCAGGAAAAGTTACATTCAAAACTACTGATGAATACAAAAAGAACTACAATTATTGTGTTGCTGTAAACAGGGTTCAAAATGTTGTTACAGTCTATGAAAAAGATGCAAACGGAGAATATACAAAGCCAATTAAGGCAATGCTTTGCTCTTGCGGAATAAAAAGTAATGACGGAGGAATTCCAACTCCGGCGGGTTCTTTCCTTGCAAGGCGAAAAGACAGATGGCTCTGTCTTCTTGGCGGAGTTTGGGGCCAGTATACAACTGGTGTATATCAGGCAATTTATTTCCATTCGGTTCCATATTATACACAGGATAATTCAAATCTTCAGTATAATGAGTTTGGAAAGCTTGGTTCACCGGCTTCTCACGGTTGTATAAGACTTTCAACCGCAGATTCAAAATGGATATATGATAATTTGCCTAAAGGCGGATTAATCTTTATTTATGATAGTAACGTAGCAGGACCTCTTGGGAAACCGTCTAATGTTCCTTTTGACGTAAATGACGTAGAACGTCGTGGCTGGGACCCAACAGATCCGGATCCTTTAAATCCTTGGAAACAATAAAACGGAGGACAAATATATGGCTTTAAAAGATTACGAAAAACAAGCTAGGGAAATCCTTGAAAAGATGACTACCAGAGAAAAGGCAACATTCTGTGTTGGTAAAGACTTTTGGCACTTCCACAGTAATGAACTTTTTGATTTGCCGGAAATTATGGTAACCGATGGCCCTCACGGACTCAGAAAGCAGGAAGAGGGTTCAGATAACCTGGGTCTTATTGACAGTGTACCTGCAACTTGTTTCCCAACTGCTTCTGCAACAGCAGCATCATTTGACACAGATCTTATGTATGAAATCGGCCAGGCTCTTGGTGAGGAATGTGTTAAGGAACACGTAGCGGTTCTTTTAGGACCTGCTGTAAATCATAAGCGCTCTCCAATCTGTGGTAGAAATTTTGAATATATTTCAGAGGACCCATATCTTTCAGGTAAAATGGGTGCAAGCATTGTAAACGGTATTCAAAGTAAGAAGGTTGGTACAAGTGTTAAGCACTATGCTTGTAACAATCAGGAAAAAGCTCGTATGAGGAATGACAGCCTTGTAGATGAGCGTGCTTTAATGGAAATTTATTTAAAGCAATTTGAAATAATTGTTAAGGAAAGCCAACCTACAACAATAATGAATTCTTATAATAAGTTGAATGGTGAGTATGCTTCAGAAAGCAAGTTCTTAATGGAAGATCTTGCCCGTGAAAAATGGGGCTATGAAGGCCTCTTTGTGACAGACTGGGGCGCACTTAACGGTCCTGCTTACAGTTATAAAAATGGTCTTGATATTGAAATGCCGGGTCTACCTCAGGATAGAATAGATGCTGTTGTAGAGGGTGTTGAAAAACGTTACATTTCTGAAGAAAGACTAAATGATTCCGCACTAAAAGTAATTGAACTTATTCTTCAGTATAAGGACAGTCAAAACCAGGGTGTTAAATGTGACATGAAGGCTCATGCGGAACTTGCTCGTAGAGCAGCGGCAGAGTCTATGGTTCTTCTTAAAAATAATTCCAAGATTCTCCCTCTTGATACAACAAAGAAAATTGGTGTTATTGGTTCAATGGCAGTAGCTCCAAGATATCAGGGCGCAGGAAGTTCAAAAATTAATCCTTTTGTACTTGATACTGCAGCTGAAGGATTCAGAGAGGCCGGAATACATATTGAATATTCTGAAGGTTACAAGCCAAATGAAACAGAGCCAAATGAAAGCAGAATGAAGCGTGCTGAGGCACTTGCCGCTCAGGTTGACACAGTTGTAATCTTTGCCGGACTTCCGGACAGCTTTGAATCAGAAGGCTTTGACAGAACAACAATGGACATGCCAAACAGCCACAATGAACTTATTGCCCGCGTTTCAGCTGTTAATAAGAATGTGGTAGTTGTTCTTCAAACAGGAAGTCCTGTTAAAATGCCATGGCTTGGAAACGTTAAAGCAGTTCTTCTTTCTTATCTTTCCGGCTGTCAAGGCGGTAAGGCAACTGTAGATGTTCTTACAGGTAAGGTTAATCCATCAGGACGTCTTGCTGAAACATTCCCAAGAGAACTTAAAGATGCCCCATGTGAGGGTCACTTTGCTAATGACAAATACTATACTCAGTATGTAGAGTCCATTTACACCGGCTACAGATATTATGACACAGCCGGTAAGAAGGTTAATTACCCATTTGGTCACGGCCTTTCTTACACTACATTTGAATATTCAAATCTTCGTGCATCTTCGTATGATCTGACTTATAAAGATACAATAACTGTATCTGTGGATGTTACAAATACAGGCAATGTATTTGGTAAAGAAGTTGTTCAGCTCTATGTTCATAAGAATGAATCTAAGATTTTTAGAGCAGAAAAGGAACTCAAGGGCTTCAAGAAGGTTGCTCTTAATCCGGGTGAAACAAAGACAGTCGAGTTCACACTTGATCCATCTGCATTTGCTTACTACAATGTAAACATTCACGACTGGCATGTTGAAGGTGGAGACTACACAATTTATATAGCAAAAGACGTAAATAATGTGGTTCTTGACTATGTAGTACACATGAAGGGAAATGACGCCGTTTCTGTTCCTGATTATAGAGCAACAGCTCCTTCATATTATGCACCGTCAAAGGATGGCTTTAATGTGTCTGACGATGAATTTGCTGCAGTTTATGGTAAAATCCCATACATGCATCATGAACTCAAGCCTTTCACAAGAAATACAACCCTTGGTGAACTTGCCGAAACAAAAATTGGAAGCAAGATATATAACACAGCAATGGGTATTGCTACAAAGGTTCTCCCTGAGGATAATGAGGTAATTAGAATGGCAACTGCCATGATCCCGGACATGCCTCTTCGTGTAGCTCGTATGGGACTTACTATAATGACAGATAATGCTATTACTGCCCTGTGCGATGTATTTAATGGCAACCCTAAAAAGGCAATTTCAAGATTTATCAAATAATTCCTTAGAATATTTTTGGAGAAATATCATGAATAAAAACAAAAGACTTTATGATGTCAGAGAAATTACAGACTTTCGTGACATGCTCAACCAGTGTGTTGAACAGTTTGGAAATGAACCTGCATTTAAACTTAAAGACAAAGACGGAAATTATTTCAACATTAACTACACAGAGTTTAGAGACTCAGTAAATGCACTTGGTGCCGTTTTATATGCAATGGGATATACCGGCGGTAAAAAGATTGCTGTAATGGGTATGAACTCATATAAATGGGTTCTTACATATTTAGCAACTCAAATAGGTTCAAATGTTATTGTTCCTATAGACAAGGAATTATTGTTTGATGACATAAATACTATTCTTGAAGCCTCTGAAACTGAAATAATTTTTCTAGATAAAAAGGGTTTGCAAAAGCTTGAAGAACATAAGGATCTTCTACCGAAAGATTTGAAGATTGTAATGATGGATGAAAAATATGACCGTGACGGATATCTTTCATTTGACAGTATCTTTGAAATGGGTAAATCACTCGTCATGACACAAAGTGAACACTATATGGCTTATATGAATAACGTAATTGATCCGGAAGAATGCAGCGTTATTATTTTTACATCCGGTACTTCAGGACTTGCAAAGGGTGTAATGCTCTGCCAAAGAAACATTTGCTTTGTAATTACTTCAAACAGTTCTGTTGCAAAGATTGGCCCCGGGGATCAGTTCCTTTCTGTTTTGCCTATTCATCACACTTTCGAATGCACAATTGGCGTTTTGGCACCGCTATATAACGGTTGCTGTATTGCTTTCTGTGAAGGCCTTCTTCATCTTATGAAGAATATGCAAGAGGTTGAGCCAACCGTTTTTGTAACGGTGCCACTCATGCTTGAAAAAATTCACGGCAGAATTATGAAAGCGGCTTCAGAGAAGAAAGGCGGAAAGCTTATTCTTTCTCTTGGTAAGGCCATTGCTAATACTTCGTCAGCAATGGGTGTTAATATCAATGACAAGCTCTTTGGTGAAATTACCAAGAACTTTGGCGGACGTCTCCGCCTTATCATTGTTGGCGCCGCTGCTGTAAGGCCTGACGTAATCAAAGATTTCAAGACATTCGGTATTCCGGCATACATTGGTTATGGTCTTACAGAATGTGCTCCTCTTGTATCTTGTAACCACGACGCACTTTGGGCTTGTGACACAGTGGGAATGCCTATTCCTGATGTAGATGTTAAAATTATTAATGCAGATGCTCAGGGCGTAGGCGAAATCTGTGTTAAGGGTCCAAATGTAATGCTTGGATATTACAAGGATGAAGCTCAAACAAGAGAAGTAATAGATGAATACGGTTGGTTCCATACAGGAGATCTTGGTACTCAGGATGAAGACAGTATTATTAGAATTAACGGTAGAATAAAGAACGTTATTGTAACCAAAAATGGTAAAAATATTTATCCTGAAGAAATTGAATATCACCTTAACAATAATCCGCTTATTGCTGAATCCATGGTTGTTGGTTTTGATTCAGAAGATGGCTTTGATACAATAGTTGAAGCAAAGATCTTCCCTGATGTTGCGGCAATTAAGGAAAAGTCAAAGAGTAAAGAAAATCCAACATCTGAGGAAATTTCAAAGATGATTTCTGATGTAATTAAGGATATAAATAAGAAATTGCCAAATTATAAGAATATTAAGAAAATCCATATTCGTGACAGTGAATTTATTAAGACTACAACATCAAAAATTAAGCGTTATGCAAATATGGATGATGAAAAGACTGAAGACGACAAATAATTTAAGTAAAACCCCTTACAGTAGTGTAAGGGGTTTTATTTTTTGAATAAAAAGATACCTCCGGGAAATACTAAATAGGATATGGAGATGATATTATGCCAGTTAAACTTTGTAAGGAGGGGACTACCCTTGTTGCATTTCTTTCAGGAGAAATTGATCACCATAGTGCCATTGCCCTTAGGGAAGCGGTGGACGGTGCCATAAAACTTGTTAAACCACAGAAACTTGAAATTGATTTTTCCGGTGTTACATTTATGGACAGTTCCGGAGTGGGTTTTGTTATGGGGCGTTATAAGCTTGTGAGTTTTTATGGTGGTACGGTTGTTGTAAAGAACGCATCTGAAAGAATTGAAAAAATTTTAAGCCTTTCCGGAATTGAAAAAATTGCTCAGATTGAAAGGAGGGACAAGGCGGTATGAGAGAAAAAAAGACAAATGAAATGAAACTGATTTTGCAGAGCAGGTCGCAAAATGAGGGCGTTGCCAGGATTGCGGTCAGTGGATTCTTATCCTCCTTAGATCCAACAATTGAGGAGATAAACGATATAAAAACTGCGGTGTCAGAAGCGGTTACCAATTGTATTGTACATGCCTATGAAGAAAGTGTCGGAACCATTTACATAACATGTCAAATGTACGGAAAAACTGTTCATATAAAGATTAGGGATACAGGCTGTGGTATTGAAGATGTAGAGAAGGCAATGACGCCTCTTTATACGACTAAAGGCGATGAGCGTTCCGGCCTTGGCTTTGCTGTTATGGAAAGCTTTATGGACGGACTTAGAGTTAAATCCATTCCGGGCAAAGGAACAACCGTCTATATGAAGAAGACTATTTTCGGAAAATGATATGGACAAGCAAAGCTATGAAAGATTAATTGAAGAAAACATTAATTTAGTCCATATGTGTGCAAATAGATTTAAAAATAAAGGTATTGAATATGATGATTTGTTTTCTTCCGGTTGTGTGGGTCTTTGTAATGCTGCCAAACGGTATGATTGTTCACTTGGGTATGCCTTTTCAACTTTTGCAGTACCCGCAATTTTAGGAGAAATCAAAAGGTGTTTCCGGGACGGTGGAGAACTAAAAGTCAGCCGACAGATGAAGGAAAAAATAAGTGAACTTAAAAGAGTTAAGGAGGAAATTGAAGAGATAAATGGATCTTCGGCAAAAATCCATCAGATAGCTGAAAAAATGAATATTTCAGAATCTGATGTGGCAGAAATTTTGGGTGCGTCGGAGCATACTGTGTCTTTTGATTCAGTACAAATAAAAGATGACGGATTTGAAGATGACACAGTTACAAAGACGACTGTAACGGGGCTTTTGTCAACTCTTTCTCCGTTTGACAGGAAGATTATTGAACTGCGTTATATGTGTGATATGACACAGAGTGAAACGGGAAAAATACTTGGAATTTCCCAAGTTAAGGTTTCCAGAAGGGAAAAGGAAAGTCTAAATTTATTGCGTGCAAGGCTTTCCTGTGACCCTTATTTTATTTGAAAATAATGCATTTTTATGGTAAAATACTTTTCAAAATATTTATGGAGTAATTATCATGTATATAAATAATCTTGGAAAGAGAATAATTTCAGTCGTGCTTGCACTTCTTTTACTTCTTTCACTCTCTGCATGCAACGGAGCGGGGAATGTTGTAGAGGTTAAGGGTGGCGCTACTGTTGTAGAGGTAGCAAATCCAACTGAAAAATATCATTCACCGGTAAATTACAAGTGCATTACAAATACAGGTCTTTATAAAATGTACGTGGATGAAACCAATTTTACTTTTGCCATAAAGGATTCATCCGGTCAAAATTGGTATGGTCTTCCAAAAACTTCAAATAAGACCGGTTCAATGCTCAATATTATTGTGTCAAACGGTAAGCAGACATATAAACTTAATTCTCAAGAGAATAGCGTTGCATTTGGAACTGCAAATTGCAGCTATAAAGAGAATGAAATTGTTTTTTCATACGTTTTCAGTGAAAAGAAGGACAACCCTAGTATTAAAATTCCTGTTTCCTTAACACTTAAGCTGGAAGATGGTCTCCTTAGTGCTTCTGTTAACTGTGAGAAGATTTCAGAAAATCTTGACGATTTAAAAATTACAAATATTGAACTTCTTCCTTCTTTTGGTTCAGTTGAAAATGCGTCCATAGGTGATTTTATACTTATTCCGGATGGCTCCGGTGCACTTATTGACCTTGCAACTGCAGATAGTGCATCATATTCTATTGAAACCTATGGTGCAGACTATGCTGTTGAAAAAAGCAATTCTCACAGCGGAATAATAGGTGCTTTTGGAATCAAGAGCGGAAATAGTGCAATAACAGCCATTGTTACAAATGGCGCAGCAATTTCTTCTATAAATGCCAATACTCAAAAGGGCGGAATTAATTCTGCCTATGCATCTTTTGCTGTTACCCCTAATAGTTCAAAATCAGAAGAGGACGGAACCGTTACCAATGTAATTGGCGGAAAGTCATATGAGGGCAAAATATCTGTTAATTACAGATTTCTTTCCGGTTCCACAGCATCTTATACCGGTATGGCTTCAGTTTGTAGAGAGCAACTTGTAAGAGATGGACTTTTGTCCACAAGGTCTGTTTCAAATGAAGGTGGAATAGCCTTACCGGTTACTCTTGTTTGCAGTATGAAAAAAACTGTTGCGGGAACAAGTCTTTATACAAGTTTTGAAAATGCGGAAGATATTGCTTCTATTTTAAAGGCTAAGGGCATTAATGATTTAAATCTTGAACTTGAAGGTGCATTTTCCGGGGGTATTAACCAAGTGGCTTTGAATAATGCCTCATTCCTAAAGAAAATGGGAAAGAAGTCAGAGTTTGAATCGCTCGTAAGTTATATGAATACTCAAGGATTTGGCCTTTATTTGTCAACAAATATAATTACAGCCTATTCAGGTGGTAAAAAGGCTTCAGGCGTTATTTCAAAAAATATTGAAATAACCGAGAAAAACCCTTTAAAGGGATATGTTGGTTCGGAAAACAAGTCTTTTTACGGCCTTTCATCAAAAGAATTGACAAACAATGTTGTAGAGTTTATGTCAAAAATGAAGGACTATGATATTCCGGGTTATTCAATTTCAGATGCCGGAAAATATCTGTTTTCAGATTATTCCTCTAAATTTGTGGATAGACAAGCATACGCAGATGAAATATTTGATCAAGTAATTGCACTTTCTACAAATAAAAAATTAATGGTGAACAATGGTAATCTTTATACACTAAAGAATGCTTTAATAATATCCGGTTTGCCACTTGAAACATCGTATGATGAGACTGCTTATTATTCGTCTGTGCCTTTTGTTCAAATGATATTACACGGTACAGCTGAGTATACGGGTCCATTCCTTAATCTTTCGGAAGATTATAATAAGACTCTTCTTAAGTGTATTGAATACGGGGCAATTCCATCATTCCAGTGGACTTATATTAACAGTCTTCCAAAAAATGAGGAAAAGTCAAAACTTTACTATGACAATTGGGTTGCAGATGCTTTAACTGTCTATGAAAAGATTAATGTCGTGTTTAAAGATTTGAAGGATGCTAAAATGACAGGACATGAAAAAATTCAAGAAGGTCTTTACAGGACATCTTATAACAATGAAACCTTTATATATGTCAATTATACAAGTGAAAATATAGAGTATAACAACCTTACTATAAAGGCTGGCAGTTATCTTAGAGTTAACTAATTGGAGGCATGTAAATTGGGTGAAGAATTAAAACTTCGAATTCCAAAGTTCGACTATATGTCACAAAAAAATACTTTTTCCGGAAGTTTTGGTGACTTCAGATATAAGCTTTTTCCACTTGAAAAGGATGAAATAGAGAAGGTCTTTGTTGCTGCAGTTTATAAAAACAACTGTTTTGAAGTTGAGGATGAAGCCGGAAGAACCATAAAAGAAGAATTTGAATATAGTCAGGACGGAATTGACAAGGCTACAGAGTGGATATATAGTCAGTACAATGCATAAAAAAATCCCTTCACATTTTTGTGTGAAGGGATTTTCTTATTTAACCAATTTAAACTCCTGTGCAATTTCAAGTGCTGTTTTGTCTCCGATTACATTGTTGAATCCGACAATTAACATGTAGTCATGATTTGTATCTGCGTCATGGAGAATGGATACGTATGAGTTGTATGTAATGTTTTTGCCTATTAGTGTTTCAGCTACATATGAACCGTAGATTATTTGAATGTTTCCATCCACATTTGTTGAAATACAAGTGTTTGGATTTCTTGTTTGGAGAGCTATCCACTTTGACGTACCTGTAAGTCCCGGAATTTCTGAAACATCTCTTTGTTCTTCAATACCTTCTATTCTGTCAAGGTCAAATACATAGTAGAAGAAAGAACCCGGCTGATAAATACAGAAGTTTTTCTCATCTGATGTTTTGAAAATATGATTTCCAATTTCCTCTGCGGTATAGTTGTCTTTGTTTTCGTATGGTTCAGTTTTACTATATATATCCTTTGGAATAAGGAAACTTACTCCGGATATCTCGGAAGATTGAACATAAGTTTCTTCGTCATAAGTGCCTTCATATACGACACTCTTCTTATTACAAGCAGAGAATGAAAGACAAATTACTAAAACTAATAAAATTGAAATAATTTTTTTCATAGATATACTCCTTTGGTTTTGTACTACGTTATTTTAACACAAATATAATATACATACAAATAATTACTGTAAAATCTTAAATGTTTATGATATTATAGTACGCAGTAAAGGAATAGGTGATATTTTTGTCCGATTATAAGAAGAATATAAGAAATTTTTCAATAATTGCTCATATTGACCATGGTAAATCAACATTGGCAGACAGACTCTTGGAACTTACCGGATCTGTTGCTAAAAGAGATATGACAGAGCAACTACTGGATAATATGGATCTTGAAAGAGAACGTGGTATTACCATAAAAGCTCATGCTGTAAAGCTTGACTATCTTGCTGAAGATGGAGAAACATACGAATTAAACTTAATAGATACACCGGGTCATGTTGACTTTAACTATGAAGTGTCCAGGTCTCTTGCTGCCTGTGAAGGTGCGGTTTTAATTGTAGATGCAACTCAGGGCATTGAGGCGCAAACGCTTGCAAACACTTACCTTGCGCTTGATCATGACCTTGAAATATGTCCGGTCATTAATAAGATTGATCTTCCGGCAGCTGACCCTGAAAGGGTTTCAGCTGAGGTGGAAGATGTAATTGGTTTGCCATGTGCGGATGCGCCTCGTGTGTCTGCAAAGACCGGTGAAAATGTTGAGGCTGTACTTGAGCAAATAGTAAAAGAAATACCTGCTCCAAGAGGAGATGAGCAAGCCCCTTTAAAGGCTTTGATCTTTGATTCTGTTTATGACAGTTATAAAGGTGTTATTGTTTATGTGCGAGTTATGGACGGTCAAATTAAAGCCGGAGACACAATGAGAATGATGGCTACAGGTGCAGAATTTACTGTAGTTGAAGTTGGTTATATGAGGGCAACTTCAATGGAACCTGTAGATGTCCTTAGAGCAGGCGAAGTAGGTTATATTACCGCATCTATTAAAACAGTTTCAGAAGCTCGTGTGGGTGACACAGTAACCCTTGCAACAAATCCTGCAGAGGAAGCTTTGCCGGGTTATCGTAAGGTAAACCCAATGGTATTCTGTGGCGTATATCCGGCTGATGGAGCAGACTACGAAAGCCTTAAAGAGGCTTTGGCAAAACTTCAACTTAATGATGCTGCTCTTTCATTTGAGCCGGAGACATCCGGAGCCCTTGGCTTTGGATTTCGCTGTGGCTTTTTAGGTCTTCTCCATTTGGAAATAATTCAGGAGAGACTTGAAAGGGAATATGACTTGGATCTTGTAACAACAATTCCAAGTGTAATTTATAAAATACATCTAAATGGCGGAGAAGTCGTTGAAATAGATAATCCTTCAAATTATCCGGATCCCGGAACTATAGATTATGCTGAGGAACCTATTACCAATGCTCACATTTATGCTCCGCCTGATTATGTTGGCGCAATAATGGATCTTTGTCAGGAACGTCGCGGTGTATTTAAGGATATGCAATATCTTGCTGCTGATCGTGTTGACATTCATTATGAACTTCCGCTTAATGAAATAATATATGACTTTTTTGACGTTTTGAAATCCAGAACTCGTGGTTATGCTTCATTTGACTATGAAATAATGGGCTATGAACGTTCTGATCTTGTTAAACTTGATGTACTTCTTAACGGAGATCAAGTTGATGCGCTTTCTTTTATTATTCACTCGGATAAGGCGTACAACAAGGCAAGAAAAATTGCCGAGAAATTGAAAGATAACATTCCTCGCCAACTCTTTGAAATACCTATTCAAATGGCTATTGGCGGAAAAGTTATTGCAAGAGAAACTGTTAAGGCAATGCGTAAGGATGTTCTTGCAAAATGCTACGGTGGTGACATTACGCGTAAAAAGAAGCTTCTTGAAAAGCAAAAAGAAGGAAAGAAGCGTATGCGTCAGTTTGGTAGTGTTGAAGTACCTCAAGAGGCATTCATGGCAGTTCTTAAATTGGACGATTAGTTATGGAAAATATTGGACTTTATATTCATGTGCCATTCTGTAAAAGCATTTGTCCGTACTGTGATTTTTATAAAATCCGACTTTCGGGCAATGAAAGCATAAAGGCGGAATATGTAAAAGCTGTAAAAAAAGAAATAAAGAAGCATAAAGAAAGTCTCGCTTCCAAAGTGGTTGATACAATTTACTTTGGAGGCGGGACTCCGTCTTCATTATCTGCCGCTGATTTTGAGGAAATTTTTTGTGAAATATATTCTAATTTTTCTGTTTCCAAAGATGCTGAAATAACGGTTGAAATTAATCCTTCTTCGGAAGTTGAATTGCTTGTGCCGAAACTTTCTAAACTTGGCGTTAACCGTATTTCTTTCGGAATGCAGTCAGCTGTAGATTTTGAGCGAAAGAAACTTGGCAGAATTTCCGGTAAGGAACGTCTTTTGGAGTGCATTGAAGTTGTAAGGATTGCGGGAATTACCAATATTTCAATTGACTTAATGATTGGTATCCCGGGGCAAACGCATGAATCGCTTTTGGATTCTCTTGAGTTCATAAAAGATACCGGAGTGCCGCATGTAAGCGCTTATATGTTGAAACTTGAAGAGGGCACAGTTTTTTATGAGCGCAATAAAACTGGGGAACTTGCGCTTCCCTCTGAAGATGAGACTATAGAATTATATAAAACTACTTGTGAATTTCTGGAAAGTATTGGACTAATGCAGTATGAAATTTCCAATTTCAGTAAGCCTTCATTTGAAAGTAAGCATAATTTGAAGTATTGGAATACGGAAGAATATCTTGGAATTGGACCGGCGGCACATTCATTTATTTTTGGAAAACGTATGTATTATGATTCAAATATAGAGGAGTTTATTAATTCTCCAATGCTTATTTATGATTCGGATGGTGGATCATTTTCCGAGCGATTAATGCTTTCGTTAAGACTTGTTGGCGGTTATACCGGATTACTTCCTGAAAGTATATTGGAAAAAGTAAAGAATAAGAAATATGAATCATTTTTAGTTCTTGAACAAAAGGAAAATGATATATACAATTTGAGATTAACCAGAGAAGGTTTTTTAGTTTCAAACTATATTATTTCAGAACTTATTTAGTTTTGACTTTTATAAATAAGAAAATCCCTATGGGTTTAAGCCCACAGGGATTTCTTGTTTAATTTGACCTTATAAATATAAGGTTTATTCGTCAAAGTTTTTATCTGTAGCTTTTTCAAAAATTGCATTGACTTCCTCAGATGGTGCCTTTGAAATAAGTGAAACAACTACTGCTGCAATAAGGCTTGCTACAAATCCCGGAAGAATTTCATAAATGCCTGTGCTTGAAAGGGCAAGAAGCCATACTATATCAACAATTGAACCGGTAACAATTCCGGCAATTGCACCTTGATATGTAAAACGTTTCCAGAATACAGAGAGAATAACTGTTGGTCCGAATGCTGCACCAAAGAGACCCCAAGCATTTTCAACCATTTCCATAATGGCTTGAGCGCCTTTTCCTTTTGAACTTGCAATAATATATGCAATAATTGCAACAATAAGAACAACAATTCTACCTACCCAAAGAAGTTCTTTGTCAGATGCATTTTTTCTGATAATTGGCTTATAAATGTCACTTGTAAATGATGATGAAGCAACCAGAAGCTGAGAGTCGGCAGTTGACATTGATGCTGCAATAATTGCTGCAAGAAGAAGTCCACAAATAAATGCCGGGAAGTATTTTCTTGCGAGAGCAATAAATACAATCTTCTGAAGTCCCTGAGTAAGGAGTTCTTCAGCAACAATCATTCTTCCAAGGTATGCAATAAGGATTGCTGCAAAGAGGGCAATTGTTACCCAAACAATTGCAACTACAGCAGATTTTTTAACTTCTGACGGTTTTCTGATAGCCATAAAACGAACAAGAATGTGAGGCATGCCGAAATAACCAAGACCCCAAGCAAGACCGGAAATAATGTCCTGCCAAGAAGCTGAGAAAAGGTTTGCAACAAATTCATAATTTGTTCCGTCTTCTGCATTTACATAAACTGTGCTAAGAGCACTTGTGTCTAGGTTTCCTACCGCCAAAATTACAATAGGAACTGCAATGAGTGCCATGAGCATGAGAACTCCTTGGAAAAAATCCGTCCAAGAAACAGCTTTAAATCCGCCAAGGAATGTATAACAAATAATTATTACGGCAAATATTAACATTGCAGTTTCTGTCTTAAGACTTGGAATAAGTGTTGTAAATACTGTTGCACCACTTACGAATCCGGAAGCAACATAAAGTGTGAAACTTATTAAAAATACAATTGCACAGATGATTGAAAGAGCAGGGCTCTTAGCAAGGAATCTGTTTGATAGATATTGTGGAAGAGTTATTGAGTCTCCGGAAACTTTGGAAAATTTACGAAGACGTTTAGCTACTAATATCCAGTTGAGTGCGGTACCAATAGCAAGACCAATTCCAATCCATGCTTGTCCAAAACCAAATGCAAGCATTGAACCCGGAAGTCCCATAAGAAGCCATGCTGACATATCAGAAGCCTGTGCACTCATGGCGGTTACGTATGGACCCATTTGTCTTCCGCCAAGGAAATAATCTTTTTCATTGCTGTTGTCTTTACTTTTTATAAAGAACACAATACCAATAGCAAGTACTAAAACAAAGTACAGTGCAAAGGCAAGAATTTCAAAATTCATTCTTTTCAAAACCTTTCTTTTTTATAAAATATGGTGGGATTATATCATATTATGTTATATGTACGCAATAGAGAACGTAGTATAATACTTTGTCTGTACTAAAATTTGATGATATCAAATAAAATACTTTAATTATAGTAAAAAACAACTATACTTTTTTATAAACTTATATAAATACAAAAAATAAAAATCCAGAAGAATAAAGATTCATTCTGGATTCTTAATAAATGCTAATAGATTTGGAAGTGTTTTTTGTGAGTAACTTCCAAGTGGATAGTCTCCGTTACATATGCACCAATCATAAAGAAGACCTCGTTCAATAAGAGCGTATATCTTTACAATTTCATTTGTAGATAGATCATTTCTTATTTCTCCGTTTTTTTGACCTTCTGATACAACTTCTCTTAGGAGCTTAAAATATGATCTTGAATAGTCTAGGAGTTGTTTTTCTCCTTTTGTTGTTAACTGTGAGGAGTACATTCTTGCAAGAAGATCTATTGAAATGGAATCTTCAATCATTGAAAAAAGTTTTTCATTCATAAAAATTAATTTTTGAAATGAAGAAGAATTTTTCAATAGTTCAGGAGTTATTTCTTCATATTTTTCATCAAACAAGTAGGACAGAGAACCCAGTAGTTCGTCTTTCCCGGAAAAATAGTGGTAAAAAGACCCTTTTGATGTTTTGGATTCAGAGATTATTTCATCAACAGTTGTATATTCAAAACCCTGCTCATAAAACAACTTCCAAGCTGCTGATACTATTTTACTCTTTGTATTACGTTGATTTTTTTTAGACATTGTTGTTTCCTTCGACTTTAATTTCTTCTGTTTCATTTTTTAGTGAAGGGATAGCCATTTCTGCAGCTTTTGCTGCCGCCTTTTCATGGGCTTCTGTAATTTCCTGAATGGAAGCTATGCTAAATTCAGGAACTTCTGTCATTTGAAGTTCTCCTTTTTTTCTCTTCTTTTTTTTCTGTTTGACTTTATTTGAAACTTCAAATTTATTTTTTAATAAATCTGTTGTGTCATCAGAAATAAATACCGAAGACAATATTATTGTTAAAACCGGAATAATAAATACTACAGGTTTTGTAAAATAAATTTGTCGAAGATTAATCGAATAATAAATAATTGCAAAAATGGTGCAGGCAATATCATTATAAACAATTGATATAAGTGTATAAATTGTTGGATATCTATTTTTTACAAATTTGGTGTACATAACTAATGTAACAAAATACATTATTGTAAGCGGTATAGAAGAGAAAGATGGAAATAAACTTTGGAATACAGAAATAACAGGTCGTAATGAACCAAACTCAATTACTTCACCAAAGAGAGGCATTTTTAAAAAAGCTGCCAAAAAGAAGAGAGCACTTGAGAAAAAATACAGTATGCAACAAAGAACCATACCACCCTTCTTAGGCAAAGGATGATTATCTGTTTCTATTTTAATATTGTCATGTGAGAGTCCAGCTTTTATTGCCAAGAATATTTCTCCTTTTTTAATAATACATTTTAATTATAACAAATTGATAAAAAAAGTAAAGGGAAGCAAGTTTCAATTCCCTTTACTTTTTTAGACTTAAAATTAGAATTTAAAATATTATTTGCTATTTTCCTCAGTAGTTTCTTCTTTTCCGGCATAATCGTCGAAATAAATGAAATCCTTAAGTATTTTTGCGTTGTCGTCAATGCTGAATACTAGGGAATCTCCACAATTTTTCATTTCACTGTGCCAAGTTCCGTCTGCAGGAATTTGAATTTGTGCCATATCATATTTTAGGTATTTGGAAAGAGCCCCTAAACAAAGTTTCATCATAGATGATTCAGTAATATCTGTTTCAACAAGGGGAAGAACTGCATTTGCTATATCAAAGATTTCCGTAGGATTTGAAGTGATTTTATCCTTTACCGCGGATATTACACGTCTTTGTCTTTGTGTTCTGTAGAAATCAGAGTCAAGTTTTCTTATTCTGCTGAACATAAGTGCTTGTTCACCGTCAAGGTGTACGGATTCTCCTGCTTCAAATGTGAGTTTGTTTCCTGTTAGAGACCAATTCTGCCATGTCTTGTTAAGATAATTTGCCTCTTTTTCCGTTACCTCAACATCAACGCCGCCAATGGCATTAATGAGTTCTTCAAAAGCAACGAAATCTACTAGTGCATAATTGTCTATTTTTACCTTGAAATTATATTCAAGCGTATTCATAACAAGTTCAACGCCACCATATGTACTTGCTGCATTTAACTTATTCCAACCATGATCAGGAATTTGAACATAACTGTCTCTTAAAAAAGAGGTCATTTTAATCTTTTCATTTATTTTGTCAATTGATACAAGAATCATTGTGTCTGATCTTGAGACTGTTTCACCTTCACGAGCATCTACTCCAAGGAGAAGAATGTTTATTACATCTTCACTACTATATAGTTCGGAATCCGAAATATAAGGATTAACTCGGCCATCTGACAAATCCTCATTTACATTCATCTTTCCTATGAAGTAATAACCTACACCGACAATTATTAATGTAATTACTAAAAGAATAATTAGTGTTATTTCAAAAGCTTTTAAGAAAGGATTTTTGTTTTTCTTTTTAACTCTGCTTGATGAAATGTCTTCAAATGAATTGTTTCTGTTAGATTGTTTTTGTCTGGTTTTTCCGGTTGTTTTTTTGTTTTTTGGTCTTTGGTTGTTCGATTTAGATCTATTATTTTTTTTCTTTTGTTCTTCACCTGAAAAACTGCTTATGTCCTCATATTGCATTGGCGGATTATAAGAATTATAACTATGGCTGCTTATATCCTCATAGCCGTCGTTTCTTCTGACCGGCTTTTTTGGAGCGCCCGCATTTTTATTGAAATAAAAATCGTCCATAATAAACTCCTTTTTGAAAATTCTTTTTATAAATATGACTACAATATAATTGCTTGATTATCCTACGTTATTGTTAACAATAAGTTACAAATTTGAAAAGATTTTTAACATTTTACGACTATATACACAATAATACAATAGGCAAGTTTGACAATTTAATTTGCTTATATTAGAATTGTTTCGTGACATGATTGGGCAGTCGCTGGTCTATTATATAGACGAGAGGAAAGTCCGAGCCCCGCAGAGCAGGATAACGGCTAACGGCCGCCGGGGGTGACCCTAGGGAAAGTGCAACAGAAATAAACCGCCTTGTTTACAAGGTAAGGATGGAAAGGCGAGGTAAGAGCTCACCGGCATGGTGGAGACATCATGGCCATGTAAACCCTATCCGGAGCAACACCGACTTGTGAGGCTTGCTCGGCCAATGATCAGAAGGGTGGCTAGAGCTCTGTAGCAATGCAGAGCGTAGATAGATGATTGCCTTAAAAGACAGAACTCGGCTTACAGATCTTCGTCACACATTAAAGCGCCTAAGACGAGAGTTCTTAGGCGCTTAATTTAGTAATTAGGAGGTGAAGCCTATGGATGAAATACAAATTAAAGACCTTTATGGTACCTGTGAAGAGGTAGTGTTTAGAAATGAAGATACCGGCTTCACCGTTTTGGATATATCCACTGAAGATGGAGAATTAATAACGGTTGTAGGTGTTTTGCCGGATATTGCACCCGGTGAAGAGGTTCACTTTCTTGGCCACTGGGACACACATCAAAGTTTTGGCAGACAATTTAAAGCTGAAAGTTGTGAACGTACAATGCCGAGTACTGCAGCTCAAATGCTTAAGTATTTATCAGGAGGCACAGTTCGTGGAATAGGTCCATCCCTTGCTTCAAAAATTGTTGAAGCATTTGGCAATGACACATTTGATGTAATTGAGAATTATCCTGAAAAACTTGCAAAAATTCGTGGTATTTCAATGGACAAGGCTGAAAGTATAAGCCGCCAATTCAGGGAACAGTCAGCTGTAAGGGATATAATTATTAAACTTGAGTCTATAGGGCTTACTCCAAATGAATGCTTGAATGTATATAAGGTGTTTGGAAAGAATTCTGTAAACAGAGTAACCGAAAATCCATATCTGTTGTGCATTCCTGAAATAGGAATTCAGTTTGAAAGAGCTGATGGAATTGCAAGTGGCCTTCCAAATAAGATATCTGATGAATTTAGAATAAAAGCAGGTATTCTTCACGTTGTAACCCACAACCTTTCAAATGGGCACACTTGCTTACCAAGAGAAAAGATGTTATCTCCTTGTGCGGATTTACTTTCCGTGGACAAGGATACAATAGATATACTAATAGACACATTAACTACAGAAAGACAGCTTGTTTGCACTAGACTGGACAATAAAGAGTTTATTTTTCTTCCGCAAATTTATGATGCAGAAACAAAAATTGCCGGAAGAATTAAAATGATGGTTGCCTTTCCTCCTGCCGGAAGAAGTGCTCTCTTAAAGGAAATTGAAAAACTTGAAAAGAGAAATGGCATAAAATATGAGGAACTACAGCGTGAGGCAATTGTTACCGCAATTACAAAGGGCGTTCTCATTTTGACCGGTGGTCCCGGTACCGGAAAGACAACTACAGTTAACGGAATTTTGGAACTTTTTGAAAATGATGGGCTGAATGTTGTGTTGACGGCACCAACGGGAAGGGCCGCTCAAAGAATGTCGGAAATTACCGGCAAGGAGGCGTGCACCATTCACCGTCTTTTAGAAGCTGAAAGACAAAACGGTGAACGTATGCACTTCTCCAGAAATGAGCGCAACCCAATTGAGGCTGACGCCGTAATTGTTGACGAACTGTCCATGGTGGACGTAGTTCTCTTTGCTGCGCTCTTGTCGGCTCTTCCAATTGGATGCCGTCTTATTATGGTCGGCGACGCCGATCAACTACCGCCTGTCGGCGCCGGAAATGTACTCTCAGACCTTCTGTCGTCAAATCTTTTGCCGACAGTTCGTCTTGACGAGGTGTTTAGGCAGGCTTTAAAAAGTTTAATAGTTACAAATGCTCATAAAATTGTAAGGGGAGAGGAACCTGAACTTTCACGGGTTGACAATGATTTCTTCCATATGGAACGTGACAGTGGCACAAAGACGGTTTATGATATTGTTAAACTGTATACAGAAAGGTTACCTAAGGCTTACGGATATGATCCTGTGAAGGATATAGAAATATTATGTCCTTCAAAAAAAGGTGACACGGGAACGGTTAACATTAATCGTGTTATACAGGAGACTGTTAACCCATCTGCAAAGGGAAAAGCAGAAATTAAGCTTATGACAAGAACCTTCAGAGTCGGAGACAAGGTAATGCAGACGAAGAACAATTACAATGTTCATTGGACTCGTGGAAAAGAAGAAGGTGAAGGTATTTTCAATGGTGATGTAGGATTTATAGAGTCAATAGAACGAACAACAGGTATAATTAAGATTAATTTTGAAGGCAGAGTTGCTACATATCCTGCAGAAAATTTGAAAGAACTTGAACTTGCCTATGCTGTCACAGTTCACAAGAGCCAGGGCTCTGAGTTTGAAGCAGTTATTATGCCTGTAATTGATGTTCCTCCTCAGCTTTGTTATAGAAATTTACTCTATACGGCAGTTACCAGAGCCAAATCTAAAATGATAACTATAGGAAAAAAACAACAAATTTTAGATATGGTTGAAAATGATAAAAAAATAAGAAGATATTCCGCTCTCAAAAATTTTTTAAAGGCGGATTAGTATGTTTAAAAATACAAATGGCAGTCTGCTTTTACAGGCTGCCTCTTTTATTTTTCCAAGGAAATGTGTTGCTTGCGGAGAATATTTAGTTAACTTGGAAGAATTTTTATGTAAAAAATGTGCAGAGAGGGTGGAGAGAACAAAAGCTCCTTTTTGTGAATTCTGCGGTGTTGGAAAAGATTATTGCAGATGTAGAAAAAATAGACATGCCTATGAAACGGTAATTGCTCCATTTTATTATGAGGGAGCAATAAAGGATGCTATTGGTAGAATGAAATTTGGGAAAAAGGAGGGAGTGGCTTCGTTTTTTGGACAAGAAATGACAAAGGATATAATGGCAAAATATTTTGGTATAAAATTTGATATATTAACTTGCGTTCCATCAACAAATAAGAGTATAAAAGAAAGAGGTTTTAATCAAAGCCGGTCAATTTTGGAAGAAATAAATATCAATGGCGTTGAAAAAGATTATGATTTACTTATAAAACGTAATCAAAAGGATATTCAACACACATTGGGTGCTGAAAAACGCAGGAAAAATACAGATAACGTTTATTTTTTAAAAAATGGTAAGGACGTCAAAAATAAGATCATTTTATTAGTGGATGATATACTTACAACCGGTGCTACAGCCGATTCTTGTGCCAAAACTCTTCGTCTTTCCGGTGCTCAAAAAGTATATGTTTCTGTTGCTGCTTTAGATATATTGCACAATGATTAATACAAAAAAATTATTTATTTGTAGAAATAAAATTTGTTTATTGACCTTGGTACTATCCCAAGGTTTAAATTAAAAACGAGGTTTAAACCATGGTACAGTACGAAAGTATTATTCTATGATTTAGCTTAAAATACATGGGGAAACCCAGACGGAGTGATAGTATGGCATTAGGTGCACTATGTCTGGTACCAGTTCTTTTATCAGTAATTGGTGCTATAGTAACAAAAAAACCATTTGAGTGCTTGATTCTTGGTTCTTTTGTGGGTTGTATTTTGGCTTACAGAGGCGACTTTTTGAATCAGTGGGTACGCCTTCTTCAGGAAACTGCTGCTGATAATCAGTGGATTTTCTTGGTTTGTGGTCTGTTTGGAGGTCTTATTGCTGTTCTTACGAAGGCAAAAGGTACAGCAGGATTTTCAAAGATTACATATAAGATTTGTAAGAGCGAAAGAACTTCTCTTCTTACAACAGTTTTCCTTGGGGCAATTATTTTCGTAGATGATTATCTTAACATGCTTACAGTTGGTACCTGCATGCGTCCGGTATGTGATGAGAGAAAAGTTCCTCGTGAGGCTTTGGCTTACATGCTCGACTCAACAGGAACACCAATTTGTATGATGCTTCCATTTTCAACATGGGCAGCATTCTACATTGCATTGTTTATGGATCAACCGGCAGTTCAAGAACTTGGGTATTCATCTGGTCGATCAATGTTTATTCATCTTATTCCTTATAACTTCTATGCTTGGCTTACAGTACTCTTTGTAGTACTCTTTGCTTTAGGTATTATGCCAAAAATCGGAAAGATGAAAAAAGCTTATGAGCGCACAAAGACAACAGGATTCACATATGAGCAAACAGAAGAAAATATTGCAAAAAATAAGGCAGTAGAAGATACCGCTGAAGATGGAAACATCCTTGACTTCCTTGTTCCAATGGTTGTTCTTATTGCTTTTACATTTATATCAGACATTCTAGTAGGTGTTGTAGTTGCACTTATTGTTTGTCTCTTTATGTATGTTCCACGTAAAGTAATGACAGTTACTGAGTGGAGCAGACTTATGGTAAAAGGTTTCTGTGATATTGTTCCAACAATTGGAGCACTTCTTGCAGCATTTATGGTTGCTGGAATTTCCGGTGAAATGGGTCTTACAGATTTTGTTCTTACATCTATTAAGAGCTTCCCATTCCCACAGTTCTATCCAATTATTGTATTCCTTGTAGTGGCTGCCCTTACATTTGCAACAGGTTCAATCTGGGGTAGTTCAACAATTGTTGTTCCAATCATTCTTCCACTTGCTTCAGCAATGACAGCAAATATTCCTCTTACAATTGCAGCAATTATGTCAGGTGGTACTTTCGGTTCTCATGCATGTTTCTTTGCAGATGCAACAATGCTTGCAGCAGAATCATCAAAAATTGATGTTATGGATCATAACTTAACCCAAATTCCATATGTAATAATTACATCAGTTTTAACATGTATTTTACTCGGCGTATTTGGAACAATTATGACCTAAGGTTTAGAAAGGTTTAGTTTAAAGAGCGACGGTGTTACGGCACTTTCGCTCTTTTTTTATTTTTTTGTTGACTTTGGTATGATACCAAGGTTTATTCTGTTTTTGGGAATAATAAACTTTGAAAAGGTGAAAAAAATGGAGAAAATAATCGACAAAAAAAGAGAAACACATTTTTATCATGCAATGGTTACAATAATTCCAATGATTATAATTATGTTTGTATCCATTGTTGGGTTTGGAGCTAGTCCTCAAATTCCACTTGTTTTCGGTTGCGTAATTGCCGGCATAGTTGCAATTTGGATTGGTTATACATGGGAAGAAATTAAAGATGGAATGGTGGATGGTATTACCAATTCTCTTGAAGCGGTACTAATTTTATTGTTAATTGGTATGCTGGTTGGTTCTTGGATTGCCAGTGGTACAGTACCGACATTAATTTATTATGGACTTAAAATTGTATCCCCAAAAATATTTCTTCCGGCTACAATGCTAATTTGCCTTATTGTAGCATGTGCAATAGGCTCTTGGGGTGCGGTTGGAACAATTGGTATTGCGTTTATGGGGATAGGAATTGCACTTAAAATTCCTGCACCAATTGTTGCCGGTGCGGTTATTTCAGGTGCTTATATGGGTGAAACTATTTCGCCTTTATCTGATGCAACAAATTTAGCAGCAGCAGTTGTAAACAGGGATGTTTTTAAGATAGCAAAAAAAATCCTGCCAATTTCAGTTGTTGGCGCAATCATAGCAATAGTGATTTACGCAGTTGTTGGTTTGGGATATGCATCAGGAAATGCAGAAGAGGTTGAGGCAAGTGTTGCACCACTTTTATCAAGTATGGCAGCTCAGTTCAATATTTCTCCTTTGACTATAATTCCTCTTTTGGCAATGGTTGTTTGTATTATTCTTAAGTTCCCTGCAATACCGGCTATGCTGGTAGGAAGTTTTGTTGGAATGGTAGAGGCTGTTTTATATCAGCATGTATCAATATCTGATATGATTTCTTTTGCTTATTCAGGTTATGTCTGCAATACCGGAAATGAAATGATAGATAAATTACTTACAGCCGGTGGAATGGAAGGGATGCTTGAGTCAATTTCAATCATTATTATTGCCATGGCTTTTGGTGGAATAATGAAGGAAACAAAGCAGATGGAGGCTCTTGTAAAGCCTATTATCTCAAGAGTAAAATCTTTTGGTGGAATGAGTTTTATAACGGTTTTGACATGCATCTTTATGAATGTTATTCTTCCGGATCAATATCTTGGTATTTCAATGCCGGGACAAATGTATGCGGATGAATATGACAAGAAGGAAATAGACAGAGTAACTTTAGGCTCAATTCTTCTTGGCGGAGGTGCAGTAACTTCACCTCTTATTCCATGGAATACATGTGGTATTTACTGTATGACAATTTTAGGCGTTGCACCGCTTGCTTATGCTCCTTATGCATTTTATGGATTTATTGTTCCGGTACTGACAATTGCTTTCGGTTTTATTGTTAGCTTGAAAAATAAAGTTTCTAAAAATTAGAGAAATACTCCCAAGATGTAGGGTTCATCTTGGGAGTATTTTTATTTGCTTAATTAACAGTATTTAAGTATAATTGACTTGATTTATTGAATGGGAGGAATGTGGCAGTGCCGGAGAAAAAGAAACAATTTACAATTGGGGAAATATCAAAACTTTATAACATTGGATCGGATTCAATTCGATATTACGAGGAAAAAGGTTTAATTATTCCAAAAAGAAGTGAAAGTGGATATAGAATCTACTATGAAAACGATATATGGTGTATGAATGTCATTGAGGAAATGAGAAAACTTGACATTCCTGTTGAAAGAATAAAAACCTATTTAGAAGATTCATCACGTGTTTCTTCAATTGGCTTTTTTATGGAAGAACTGGAGCATGTTGAAGAGAAAATTGCAAAACTTGAGGAAATAAGGCTTACAATAGAGGAAACAATCCGAGATTTAAAATCTGTTAATAAGATGGAATTCGAAAAAGTTGAAGTAATTGAGTATCCTGAACGTTCTTACTTTGCAATATATAATGATTTTAAAAATGAAGAAGAAATGGACCTTCTTATGAAAAAAGTTGCAGATATGAGTCATCATATAGTTCGAATTATCGGTAACAACAGAATGGCTGCCATATTTGAAATAGATACTGATAAATATGAAGGGGTTCTTCTTTTATCTGATGAGGGAGATAGAAAAGTTCCTGCAGGAAAATATTTGACTATAAGTTATAAAGGCTCTTGGAAGTCAAGGGAATATGCGCAAAGACTAATTGATTATGCAAATGCAAATAAAATAAAAATAGACACACGCTTTATTGACCGTGCATGGATTGATATACATGCAACATCTCTTTTTGAAGAACGTGTGTCTAGAGTTGAAGTAAGAATTATTGAGGAATAACTTTAGTGTTATTTCCATTTGCGTTGTAATATTTGAATCCTTTTCCATGAACTTCGGCAGCGGATGCTATGAATGCAAATAGAGTTGGATCTATTTCCCTGGCTGCAGCTAATGTTTCGGCTGTTGTGTTTGGATGCACTACCGCCATCAGAACATCTTTTCCTTCTCCGGAATATGTACCTGTTCCCGGCATTAGGGTGCAACCGTTTTTATTTATAGCATTAAGTTTGTTAGCAATTTCTAAGCCTTTATCTGTAATAATGAAGATAACCCTAGCATAGTTCATACCGTCCATGAATACGTTAATGGCTTTAGATGCAACAGCAACCGTTATTATTGAGTAAAGGAATACTTCCAAATCTTTAAATACAATGGCAGCTATTACTACTACGGCTGCATCGCACACCATTAAAATATAACCGACAGATGTATTTGGAAGGTATTTGCCTATCATAATGCTGAGTAGGTCTGTTCCGCCCATACTAAATCCTTTTAAAAATAAAATTCCTATTCCAATTCCTATTAATATGCCACCAAGAACAGATGCCATTAGTGGATTTTCAGTGAATTTCGGGAAGACGGGATCCATTAATTCCATAAATCCTGATAATACAGTGGAAGCAATAAGAGTTTTTATTGTTACATTTTTTCCAAGTATTTTCCAGCTACCAAGGAGAATGGGAACATTTACAATCCATGTTAAAATACCAACAGAAATTGGGATAAATTCAGCAAGAGAAGTTGCAAGACCGGAGGATCCACCCGGTGCAATGTGGTTTGGAATTGTAAACATTACAAGTCCGGAGGCTGTCACAAAACAACCTACAACAATGAATAACATTTCTTTAATAAATCGTTTCATAATACCACCTCAAATTAAAATAATCTAAAATAAAACCTTGGAATCAAAACTGATTTCAAGGTTTTGTTTTTATTTTTTAATGTAAGCTTTGTAAAGGTCTTTTGCTTCTTTTCGTTTTGTAACGTCAAGCTTACTGAAAATATTATGAGTATGTGTTTTTGTGGTTCCAAGTGAAATTAGGAGTTTTTCACTGATTTCCTGATTACTCATATCCTCCAAAATGAGCATGAAAATTGATTGTTCTCTTTCTGTCAATTGATATTCCTTGAAGAACTCTTTAGACAAATCTATTTCATTTTTCAAAGGAGTATCATTACTTATAACAGATTTTTCTTCCATTTGCAAGTTTTTTATTTCTTCTTCAGCAATTTTTTTATGAAAACTATCTTCTTCAGAATAGGTATCCAGTAAATTCCTAACTAAGAACATTACTGTAATTATTGTTAAGATAATGTGTTCAACATCTTCAGTTACATTTCTGTTGTTTATAAATACATTTCCTTGTTCATAAATGTCAACGTTGAATATTACAAAATAGTCTTCACATGCAACACCAATTGGGAATATTAAAGTTATAATAGCTGCCCATAAAAACAATTTATAATTAGGTTTTGTTTTAATTTCCGGTGTTTTATAAATTCGAATTAACACATAAGCACTAAATATGAATAAATAAACACTGGATGAAAAATAATATAACCATACTTGTGTTACAGTGTTTTCCATCATAGGAACGAATAATTGGAAGACTCCCATTAAAATTAAGAGTATGCTTGGAATTGTAAACATACAGTCGGTTAATACCTTTTTTGAAATGAAAATCATACATCCGTAGGTTAAAAGGTAAGCTATTGTTTTCCAAGTTGGGAATCCTAAGAAAACAGTATCATATTTTTCGGCAAACCATGGAACAAATTCGGTTAGACAAATGACTATATGATCTATAGAAAAGATGCCAAATAATAAAATTATTGCAAGAATAATATCATTTTTATTCTTAATGTAGCAGATAGAGGAAAGAATAATTGGTACAAAGAATGTAACAAGTAATAGCATATTGTAAATCATTAATAAAATTTGCAAGATGTTTGCTCCTCTCTGTTCTTTTAATTATTTTTAAAATGTCTTCTGCAAAATGCTTGTCAATATATTATCAAAGTTAAACTACTTTGTAAACAGTTTGATATATATAAAAATTAGGAGATTTTTCGTTGAAATGCACAAATAATGGAGAGGGTTTATATAGAGTTTATGGAAAAGGTTTATAAAAATCCAACTTTTTTTGTTGAAAAAGCACTTGAAAGTTGATTATAAACCCGGAGATTTGATGGTAAGATGATGACGATATGAAAAGGCATATCAACGAAAACGAAATCGGAAATTCAAAAAAAGAAAGGAGTGTTACGAATGGCAGAAAAGAAAAAGTTTCGTATGATAGATGCGATTCTTACAGTAATATGCGTAGTATTCGTAGCAGAAGCAGCTGCTCCTGTAGCAGCAATTGGTAACTCACAGTATTTCTGGTGGTTATTTATGATCATATTCTTCCTTTTACCATATGGTCTTATTTCATCAGAACTTGGAACCACCTATGTTGGTGACGGCGGACTTTATGACTGGGTAACAAAAGCTTATGGTCATAAAATGGGTGCAAGAGCATCTTGGTATTATTGGATTAACTTCCCACTTTGGATGGCTTCTCTTGCAGTTGTATTCCCTGAAATGATCACACTTATTACAGGTTTTGAATGTAATACAATTGTGGCTCTTGCAATTGAGCTTGCATTTATTTGGATTGTAACTCTTATTGCTTTCACACCTACAGCAGATTCCGCTTGGATTTTGAATGGTGCAGCAGCAATAAAGGTATTCCTTGCAGTACTCGTTGGTATCCTTGGTATTGTTGGTGCAGTTAAGAATGGTTTTGCAAACCCTATTTCTGCAGAAAATTCATTACTCCCATCATTCGATGCAGACAGTTTATCTTATATTTCAGTTATTATCTTTAATATGCTTGGATTTGAAGTAATCTGCACAATGTCAGATTCAATGGAAAATCCTAAGAAGCAAATTCCACAGGCAATTGTAATCGGCGGTCTTGTAATTGCTGCTGTTTATATGTTCTCAGCATTCGGTATCGGTGCTGCAATCCCAACAGAAGATGTATCAACATCAAGCGGTCTTATTGACGCTCTTCAAATCTTAACAGGTAAGACAGGCGGACTCTTTATCGGCGCTTGTGCAATCTTATTCCTCTTAACACTCTTTGGAAACATGGTTTCATGGTCTACAGGTGTTAACGAAGTTGCTGCATACGCAGCTGCTAATGGTGATATGCCAAAGATCTTCGGAAAGAGAAGCGAAAAGAATGACATGCCAGTTGGTTCAGCTCTTATGAACGGTATTGTTGCATCAATCGTTGTTATTGCTGCTCCATTTATTCCAAATGAAGACCTCTTCTGGAGCTTCTTCGCTCTTAACCTTGTAATGTTCCTTCTTGCATACATTCCAATCTTCCCTGCTTTCTTAAAGCTCAGAAGAATTGATCCTGATGCAGAAAGACCTTTCAAGGTTCCTGGAAACGATATCGTATTGAAGATTCTTGCTATCATTCCGGTAATTCTTATTATCGTTTCAGTTATCTTCACAGCAATACCACTTTCATTTGATTCTGAAACACTTGCTGCAACACTTCCAATTACAATCGGTGCAGTAGTCTTCATTGTTATTGGTGAAATCATGATTCTTGTTTTAGGTTCAGGTAAAAAAAATGTTGAATCTCCTGCAAAAGTTGAGGAAATTGCAGAGCCTGAAACAGTTTCAGAAGATGCAGAATAATTTAGTAAATTAATCAAAATATAAATTAATCAAAATATAAGTTTAAAGTATAAATTCTACATGAAAGGATGATTAATTATGGCAAAGAGAATTGAAGGTACAACTCCTAAGCAGGATGGATATAGAATGCCTGGTGAATTTGAGGAACAAGAGTGCACTTGGATGTTATGGCCTTGGTGGAACGGTAACTGGAGACTTGGCGCAAAGCCGGCTCAGGAAGCTTTCTGTGACGTAGCAAGGGCTATTGCAAAGTTTGAACCTGTTAAAATGTGCGTACCACCTGCACAGTACGAGAATGCAATTGCTCGTCTTGGTGGAACAGAAAATATCAGCATTATTGAAATGACAAATAACGACTCATGGATTCGTGACACAGGAGCTACATTCCTTGTAAATGACAAGGGTGGTCTCCGTGCAGTTGACTGGGACTTCAACGCATATGGTGGTCTTGTTGATGGTCTTTATTTCCCATGGGATCAGGACTCAATGATTGCACGTAAAATGTGTGAAATTGTTAATGCTGATTCTTACAGACCTGGTATTGTTCTTGAAGGTGGTTCAATTCACGTTGACGGTGAAGGAACATGTCTTACAACTGAAATGTGCTTACTTCACGAAAGCCGTAACCCAGATAAGACAAAGGCAGAACTTGAGGAACTCCTTAAGGAATATCTTAACTGTGAAAAAGTAATTTGGGTAAAAGATGGTATTGACCCATATGAGACAAACGGTCACATTGATGACGTTGCTTGTTTCGTTCGTCCTGGTGAAGTTCTTTGTATTTACACAGATGATGAGAACCATCCATTCTACAAAGAGGCTCAGGCTGCTTACAAGTTCCTTTGTGAGCAGACAGACGCTAAGGGACGTAAACTTAAGGTTCATAAGCTTTGCGTAACTAAGGAACCTTGCTACCTTAAGGATGCAGCTTCTATTGACTATTCAGAGGGTGCTATTCCACGTGAAGAGGGCGAGATTTCAATCGCTTCTTACCTCAACTTCCTCATCGTAAACGGAGCTATCATTCTTCCACAGTACGGAGATGAAAACGATGCTCTTGCAGTTGAGCAGGTTAAGGCTGCATTCCCAGAGCGTGAGGTTGTAGGAGTTCTTACAACAGAAGTTGCTTACGGTGGCGGTAATATTCACTGTATTACACAGCAGCAACCAAAAGCTAAATAATTAAAATTAACAAAAATTTATACTTCTAATGGGTAACAATTCACAAAAATCAAACTTTTTAAAAAAATTTTTTATAGAGTATTGACCTTGGCATTATCCAAAGGTTTAGAGTGTGATTGTACCCATTAGATTGTACGGTCTAGTCAGACTCAATAGAGACTGATGGAAAACAATCGAATTTTTAAAAATCTAAAAAATTTGAAAAAGGAGACTAGAAAAATGGACAACAGAGGTTACGCAAACGGCGTAAGACATTTTATTGAAACAGATAACTTTACAAAAGAAGAAATTCTTGACATTGCTTATCTTTCATTAAAGATTAAGAACTGCATTAAAAACGGATACAACCCTCCACTTCTTAAGGGTAAGACACTTGGTATGATTTTCCAGCAGGGTTCAACAAGAACTCGTGTTTCTTTTGAAACAGCTATGGAACAACTTGGCGGTCATGCTCAGTATCTTGGACCTGGTATGATTCAGCTCGGTGGCCATGAGACAATCGGCGACACAGGTAAGGTTCTTTCAGAGCTTATTGATATTGTTATGGCTCGTGTTATTGACCATCAGACAGTAGTTGATCTTGCTAATGCTTGTACAATTCCTGTACTCAACGGTATGTCAGACTGGAACCACCCAACACAGGAAATCGGTGACCTTTGCACAATTCTTGAAAACCTTCCAAGAGGAAAGAAACTTGAGGATTGTAAAGTAGTATTTGCCGGTGACGGAACACAGGTTTGTGCTTCACTTGGTATGCTTTGCACAAAGCTTGGTATGACTTTCGTTCAGTACGGACCAAAAGGCAAGTGGGTACAGGATGCTCTTAAGGTTGCTAACGACAAGAGACCAGATGTAACATACGGTGACTACATTAAAATTATGGAAGAAAACTGTAAGGTTTCTGGCGGTTCATTCCTTATTACAGATGACAGAGAAGCTGTTAAGGGCGCTGACTTCATCTACACAGATGTTTGGTATGGACTTTATGAGTCTGAACTTTCTGAGGAAGAGCGTATTGCTACATTTAAGGATTATCAGGTTAACCGTGAGTTAATGCAGCTTGGAAACCTTGGTTGTAAGTTCATGCACTGTCTTCCTGCAACAAGAGGTGAAGATGTAACTGATGAAGTTGCTGATTCAGACGTATCACTCTGCTGGGAAGAGGCTGGTAACAGACTTACAGCAATGAGAGGTCTTCTTGTTTACCTTACTCAGTATCAGAGAGAAAATGCTCCTACAGAGCTTCAGGCTGCTGCAGCTAAAGAGCAGTTAGAAATGTTCATGGAGGAAAGAGGCATTAAGTAATTAATTCCTCAAGTATAAAACTATGTCACAGAAGATTGTTATCGCTTTGGGCGGCAATGCCCTTCAATCAAAGGATAGTGCACCTACAGCTGAAGGACAACTTCAGGTAGTTAAAAAGACATGTGAATATATTGCTAACATCATAGAGAGCGGCTATGAAGTTGCAATTGTTCACGGTAACGGACCACAGGTTGGCAGAATTCTTCTTGCAAGTGAAACTGCTAACGACGTAACTCCAGCTATGCCATTCGACGTTTGTGGTGCAATGAGCCAAGGATATATCGGATATCATATTCAACAGGCTCTCAAGTATGCTATTAGTACTAGAAATATTAACTATCCGGTTCTTACAGTTGCAACTCAGGTTGCTGTTGATAAGGACGACCCGGGATTTAAAAATCCTACAAAGCCAATTGGTCCTTTCTACACAGAGGATGAAGCTAAAGCTCTTGAAGCTGAGCGTGGATATTCAATGAAAGAAGATGCAGGCCGTGGCTGGAGACGCGTAGTTGCTTCTCCAATTCCTCGTAAGATTGTTGAAATTGATGCTATTAAGAGCCTTTGGGATTCTTCAATAGTAATTTCATGTGGTGGCGGCGGTATTCCGGTTGTTGAAAATGCTGACGGTACACTTGAAGGTGTAGCAGCTGTTATTGACAAGGACTTTGCTGCTGAGCTTCTTGCTGAACAAGTTGAAGCTGATACACTTATGATTCTTACAGAGGTTGAAAAGGTTGCAATTAACTTCAATAAGCCTAACCAGGAGAATATTGACCACATGAGTCTTAAAGAGGCTACTGAGTATATTGCTCAGGGTCAGTTTGCTCCGGGTAGTATGCTTCCAAAAGTTGAAGCTTGTATGAAGTTTGTTCGTGCAAACCCAGGTAAGAAAGCAATCATTACTTCTCTTGACAAAGCTGTTGAAGCTCTTGAGGGCAAGACAGGAACAGTTGTAAGCTTTGCTTAATTACTAAAAAATTAGAAGAGCGTTCGTATAAAAAATACGAACGCTCTTTTTTTTATTCAAAAAAAATTAACAAATTATCAAATTAGGTATTTTATTTATTCTCTAAAGGCTATATAATATACTCTGACTTTTTGTAAATAATTAAGTAATAAATATTTTATATAGAGGTTGAATTAATGCTCGGAATTAATATTGGCATTGACCTCGGAACTACGTCAGTCATTGCTTGCGTTGAGGGAAAAGGCATAGTTTTATCCGAACCTTCAGTAGTTGCATTTAAAAATGACACCGGCAAAGTAATTGCTATGGGAAAGGCCGCTTATAAGATGATAGGAAGGGACCCTGACTCAATTACAGTTGTGCGTCCAATGAAAGACGGCGTTGTATCCGACTTCACTGTAACAGAACAGATGTTAAGATTCTACATTAAGAAAATATGTGGAAACAAAATCTTTAAACCGAATATAATTGTCAGTATGCCGGGTACAGTAACAAATCTTGAAAGAAGAACCATTTTAGATGTTGTTACTGCCAGTGGAGCAGGACGTGCTTGTCTTATAGAGGAGCCACTTGCCGCCGCAATAGGTTCCGGAATTGAAATTTCACAACCAAGCGGTGTAATGATTATTGATATGGGTGGCGGAACAACTGATATAGCAGTAATAACAATGGGCTCTATGGCTATAGCCAATTCAGTCAAGGTTGCCGGAAATATTTTAAATGAATCAATAGTCAGATATCTTAGAAGAGAAAGAGATATTTTAGTAGGTGAACTTACCGCTGAACAAATTAAAAAGCAGGTTGGCTGTGCATATTTGCGTCAAGAAGAAGTTGTTATGGTTGCAAAAGGTAAGGACTACTTTACCGGAATGCCAATAGATTTTGAAATTACCTCTACTGAAACATATCTTGCAATGAGGGAACACATTAATCTTATCCTTGAGGCAATAAGGGACGTCTTTGAAAAGACCCCTCCTGAACTTGTTTCGGATATTATTAAAGAAGGAATTGTTTTAACAGGGGGAACTGCACTTCTTTATGGAATGGATAAGATTATTGCAGAACTGACCGGCGTTGACGTTCGTGTAGCTGATGACCCTCTAAATTGTGTGGCAAACGGAATTGAAAAAGTTCTGGGCGATTTATTTTTCCTGTCAGAAAATGGATACTTGTTTAAATCCAGACAGGATATCTCATTGGCAATAGAAGAAGAAAAGGAGGATTTCTAATGTTTGATTATTCCGAAAAAGAACAGGAAATCATTAATGGTTTTGATGCTTGGAGTGAAGGTGTTGAGCCGGGTGGTCTAAGGAATAAAGATGAAATAAAAATGTTGATTTGCTACCTCCTTAAGACAATAGATCAGCCTATTTCTATGGAGCAAATTGGAAATATAATGCAAGATCAGGGTATTGCAAATTACTTTGAAGCTATGGACGCTGTTTCTGATTTGATATCAAACGGAAGTATTTCCTCAGAATTCGTTGAAGAAAAACAAATTCTTTCTGCAACTGAAATTGGAAAGAGTGCTGTTGAGGTTGTTGAGAATGATTTGCCAAAAACAGTGAAGGAAAAAGCTGTGAAATCTGCAATAAAGTTTATAACCATTGAAAGAAATGAAAGAGAAAATGATGTGAAAATTACTCAAGTAAGTGACGGATATAATGTTTCCTTCTCAATGAATGACGGGGACACAAATCTTATGGAACTTTCAATGTTTGTTCCGGATAGTTCACAGGCACAAAAGTTAAAAGACAATTTTATTGAAGATCCGGCGCGTGTGTATTCAACAATACTTGCATCGCTTATGGTTGACTGACAGAAAGGAAAAAAGATATGAGTTTTATTGAATTTGATTCCGTGTATAAAAGATACAAAATGGGTGAGGTTGTAATTAATGCCGCCGACGGTGTTACTTTTAACATTGAGCAGGGAGAATTTTGTGTTATTGTAGGTGCCAGTGGTGCCGGTAAAACTACTGTGCTTAACATTCTTGGCGGTATGGATAGTTCAGATGACGGTAAAGTTCGTGTTGCCGGCGACCTTGTAAATGAATACAACAATAAGAAATTAATTGAATACAGACGTTATGATGTTGGTTTTGTGTTCCAGTTTTATAATTTGGTTCCGAATCTTACTGCCCTTGAAAATGTTGAGCTTGCAACTCAAATTGGCAAGGCTTCACTCAGTCCTTCAAAAGTTTTGGAACGTGTGGGTCTTGCTGAAAGAATGGATAACTTTCCGGCTCAACTTTCCGGTGGTGAGCAACAGCGTGTTTCAATTGCCAGAGCTCTTGCAAAGAACCCTAAACTTCTTTTGTGTGATGAACCGACGGGAGCTCTTGACTACAATACAGGTAAACAGATACTTAAATTACTTCAGGATACCTGTCATGAAACAGGTATGACGGTTGTAGTAATTACTCATAACACCGCAATTACCCCAATGGCAGACCGCGTTATTCAAATGAGAAGCGGTAGGGTAGTTAAAATGGAAGTCAATGAAAATCCAATGCCTATTGAAAGGATAGAGTGGTAACCTTATGAACATGACAAAAGCGTATAAAACTGATACGCTGCGTTCAGTTAAAAGAACCGTCAGCCGCTTTATTTCAATGGTAGCAATTGTTGCTCTTGGCACCAGCTTTTTTGTTGGATTTAAGGCTGCATATCCGGATATGATTGACACAGCATCAGAATATTATCAGGAAAATAATCTTATGGATATCCGTATCCAATCAAATATTGGTATTTATGAAAATGATATTGCCATGATTGGTGGAATTGAAGGGGTTAGGTCCGTCGTTGGACAGAAATTTGTAGACGGACTTCTTGAAATGTTAAATGACGACGAAGACCCAAAATTTGAAGGTCTTGTAGATATTGATGGCTCTCAACTTACAATTAGGGCCTATGCTCTGGATGTTGATAAGGCAATAGCCTTTGAAAACGGAGAAGATGATCCTACATATATAAACAGGCTTACTCTTATTGACGGTGAGTGGCCTGATGAACCGGGTGAATGTTTGGTTACAGACTCTAAACTTACAACCCCGGATCAGTTTAAAGTCGGAGAAATAATTAAGTTGTCCGGAGACGGGGAAAGTATGGATTACTCCCTAAATACAACAGAGTTTACAATTGTAGGTGTAGTTGAAACCCCTTATTATATTTCTTTTGAGCGTGGTGCAACAACGGCCGGTTCCGGTAAACTTGGTGACTTCATTTACATTCCAAAAGAGGCTTTCACTGAAAATGTTGATTATTATAGTGAAGCTTATATTGAAGTTGAAGGTGCAGATCAATATGAGCCATACAGCAAAGAGTATGATGCTTGTGTTGAACCTGTTGTAGAGCGTATTAGAGAAACTTCGGATGGAATTCTTGCCTATACCGTTTCTGACCTTTACACAACCCTTCCGGATAAAATCCTTGCCGGTGAAGAAAAATATGCAAGAGCAGAGGCTTATGCGTCAGAAAAACTTGGTGAAGCATATTCTGAACTTGAACAACTTAGGACTGCAGCAACAGATGGCGGAGCCATGCTTGCCGCTGCCGAAGCTGAAATAAACAGTAAATATGCTGCAGCTCAAAATCAAATAAGCGCAGGAAACTCAAAGTATTCAGCTGAACTTAAAAAGTACAATGCGCTTTATTCACAGGTTGCAAGTTACGAGGCTCTTTTGAAGTCTAAACAGGCCCAGTATGATGCCTCTCTTGCTGAATATAACAATTCAAAGGACAGACTCCAAGAGGCAAAGACAGAAATTACCGTTGCTCAGTATCAAATAGAATCAACTAAGAAAATGATATCAAGTACTGAGCAGGTTGCAAAGCAACTACAGGATAATTACAATGCAAACCTAGAGGATTTAGACCTAAAAGGTATGGCTGATAGTGTTCGTGATGAAAACCCTGAACTTGCAGCAAAACTTGAGGCTGCGGCGGGGCTTACTGCGCAGGGCACAGCCGCAGATGCAGCTATTCTTGTTGGTGAGGAGCTTGCGTCTCAACAGCAAGATTTAAAGAAAGCAGAGGCTGACCTTGCCGCAGCACAAAATGAATATTCCGCAAGTAAAGCAAAGCTTGAAGCTGCAAATGCTCAGCTTACACAGGCAAAGGCTGATCTTAATGCTGCGGATGCAAAGCTTACTTCGGCTAAAACACAACTTGATAGATATAAAGCAGCACTTCAAGATGCAAACATTGATCTTAAAATGGGTGATGTTCAAGCAAGTGCTGAATATAAAGCTGCTCTAAATGAACTTGAGTCAAAAAGAGCTCAGGTTGAACTTGCTTCAAAAAATCTTGAAGCTTATGAAAAGCAGTATGCGGAAACAGAGGCTTCAGTTAACAATCAGCTTTTAGCTGCTCGTGCTCAGCTTGATAAAGCCAGTAACCTTCTAAATTCTTTAGATGACGCATATTGGAATATATTCACAAGAAACGATTCTCCGGGATACAGCGGATACGGCTCAGCATCCTACAATATGAAATCTCTTGCTGTTGTATTTCCAACATTCTTCTTTATTGTTTCAACACTTATTTGTCTTGTTACAATGACAAGAATGGTAGAGGAGGAGAGAACTCAGCTCGGTACCATGAAAGCATTGGGATATGACAATAAAGAAATAGTTTCGAAGTACATGATTTATGCGTTGAGTGCATCGCTCATTGGTTCCGTTCTTGGTATTTCAATAGGATTTGTTGTATTCCCAAAAGCATTCTTTGCTGCTTGGGGAATCATGTATGATTTGCCGTCTTTGAATATTCACTATATCTTTGGTTATATTGTACTGGCACTTGGAATTGCTGTTATTTCAACATGTGGAGCTGCTTACTTTGCATGTAGAAGTGAACTTAAGTCTGTTCCGGCTGTCCTTATGAGACCAAAGCCACCAAAAGAAGGAAAGCGCGTATTCCTTGAGAACATTGATTTCATTTGGTCAAAGCTCAGCTTTACATCTAAGGTTACAGTTAGAAATCTTCTACGTAACTTTAAACGTTTCCTTATGACTCTTCTTGGAATTGGCGGCTGTACTGCTCTTATTCTTGCAGGATTTGGCTTGTCAGACTCAGTCAGTGCTTGTATAGATAACCAATATGGTAAGGATGGAATTGCTCAGTATGACCTTCAAGTTGTACTTAAGGATCCAACCACAGGTGACAGTCAAATTTTCAATGAAATTAATGATATTTCCGGAATTTCAGATTCAATGCTTGCTGAACTCAAGGTTTGCACAGGCTATTCAGATAGAACAGACAATGAGGTTGAGGTTGATGTTCTTGTTCCGGAGGATGCTTCTAAACTTCCGGAATTTGTAAATCTTGTTGGTAAACGAGGTAAGACATATGAATTGAGTAATAACGGTGTTATCATAACTCAAAAGTTTGCTGCAAAAACGGATACAGATGTAGGAGACACTATTACAATTGAGTGGACGGAAGGTTCTAAGGTTGTATCATATGATGTTGTTGTTTCTGCAATTGTAAAGAATTATACATTCCATTATGTATACATGACCCCGGAATACTATCAGCAAATAACCGGGCATCTTCCGGAGTACACATATATGTATTCAAGCTTAAAAGATGGACTTACAAAGGCAGAAAAAGTTCAACTTGAAACTGAAATAAATAGTTTCCAAGAAGTTAACGGTTCAGTTTATACTTCTGTTGTTCAAAACAATTTTGAAAATATCATTAACAGTTTGAATATGGTTATTGTTGTTCTTATTATTGCTGCGGCAGCACTTGCATTTGTAGTTTTATATAACCTCAATAACATCAACGTAAATGAGCGTATACGTGAACTTGCAACTCTTAAAGTTCTTGGTTTCTATGATGGGGAAGTATCCGCTTATATTTACCGTGAGAATATAATTCTTACATTCTTTGGAACAGTTTTAGGACTCGTCCTTGGTGTTCCTCTACAGAGAGTCATTGTATCTGCAATTGATATAGATGCTGTTACATTTGGAACAACGCTTGACTTTACAAGTTTCTTGTTCTCAGCACTTCTAACAATTCTATTTGCGGTAATTGTTAACCTTATCATGCATTTCAATCTTAAGAATATTAAAATGGTTGAGTCACTTAAATCTGTAGAATAAAATCATTGTAAAGTTGTGATTATATGGATTTTTTAAATGAACTATTAGTTTTTTCTCCAATATCAGCTGCTGTCAGATTGTTTCTGGCAGCACTGTTTGGGGGTCTTATAGGACTTGAGCGTGGCAGAACAGGTCACGATGCAGGAATGAGAACTCATATTTTTGTGGCGCTTGGTTCTGCTATGACAGTTTTAGTTGGATTTTATGCGGCTAAAAATTTAGGCTCTTCCATAGACCCTCTCAGAATTTCTGCTCAAGTTGTATCCGGCATTGGTTTCCTTGGAGCCGGTACAATTCTTGTAAAAAATAGCAATAAGGTTACTGGTCTTACTACTGCCGCCGGAATGTGGGCAACTGCAACTGTGGGGCTTGCAGTTGGTGCCGGATTTTATTTTGGAGCTGCTATTTGTACATTAATTTGTATTATCACAGCAACTCTTCTTACAATTCTTGAAAGTAACAGACGAGATAATCTTTCAGTTTACATTGAAATTGCAGGACCGGAGAATGTTAATGCTGCAATAAAGAAGTTTGAAGAGCAATTTAATGTTACAAACACTATAACTTTAAATGCTAAGAGTAACATTTCCGGTAATGTTGGAATTATAATGGTTGTAGCTCTTGAAGGAAAACTAAAACAAAATATAATAGAAAGTGCATTGGCTTTAGACAATGTAGTAATGGCGGTAGAAACTGAATAAAAAGATATAATAAAAAGGAGAAAAGCAGTAAGGCTTTTCTCCTTTTTTTAATTACTTTATTATTTCATAAACTAGGATTTCTTCTTTAGGTTTAATATCAGAAAAGGTTAAAGCTTCTAGGAATGTCTTTTCTGATTTTTCAATTCTTTCTTCTTTATCTGTAAATAGTGTTGCCAATGTTTCTCCTTCTGTAACATAGTCGCCGGTTTTTTTGCCAAGGATAATTCCCGCTTTATAATCAATTGAATCTTCTTTCTTTTCACGTCCGGCACCAAGAAGGGAACTGGATATACCAATTTTCTCTGTGTCCATCTTTTCAATATATCCGGAAGTCTTAGCTTTTATTTCATAGGAATATCTGGACTTTTCAAAATTTTCCGGATGGAAGATTAATCCTTTGTCTCCGCCTTGTGCTTTGACCATTTCAGCGAGTTTATTTAAAGCTTCTCCGTTTTCTATGACCTCTATTACTTTTGCTCTGCTGTCTTCGTAACTGGCTCCAAAGCAGGATGAATACATAGTGGCTGCCAAAACAATGCACAGTTCACGTAGGTCTTTACATCCGCCGCCGTTTAACACTTCTATAGCCTCAATTACTTCAAGCGAATTACCAATATATTTTCCAAGTGGGATGTCCATGTTTGTTATTACAGCAGTTGTTTTTCTGCCGGCTTTGTTTCCAATGTCCACCATTACTTTGGCAAGTTCTCTTGCAGCTTCAGGAGTCTTCATAAAAGCACCGCTGCCGCATTTAACGTCAAGTACAATATTTTTACTTCCGCCTGCAAGTTTCTTGCTGATTATGCTGGAGGCAATCAGAGGAATACTTTCAACAGTTGCTGTTACGTCTCTAAGAGCATAGAGTTTTTTGTCAGCAGGGGTAAGGTTGCCGGATTGTCCTATGACAGAGAGGCCAATTGCATTTACCTGTGCAAAGAAAAAATCAGGAGGAAGCTCAACTTTAAAGCCGGGTATGGATTCCAGTTTATCCACAGTTCCGCCTGTGTGTCCAAGTCCGCGACCGGACATTTTTGCAACTTTACATCCAAGGGCCGCAGCAATTGGTGCAACAATTAAAGTGGTTTTATCTCCAACACCGCCTGTACTGTGCTTGTCCACGGTTTCTCCGGGAATTGAGGATAAATCCATCATGTCTCCTGAGTGTGCCATTGCAAGAGTTAAGGCTACAGTCTCATCTGATGTCATTCCATTGAAGTAGATGGCCATACAAAGGGCTGATGCCTGATAGTCAGGTATTTCTCCTTTTGTATAACCCTCAATAAAAAAGTTTATTTCTTCTTTTGTCAGTTCGTTGCCATTTCTCTTTTTTTGGATGATATCGTACATTCTCATACGTATAACCTCACTTTAAAGATTAAATGAATGAGGGAGTAAATCCTCTAATGTTGTTGATATTATGTTTTCGTCTTCGTCTATTAAAATGATCGGAAAGAAACTGTTTGTAAATTCTGACATAACCTGTCTGCAAATACCGCATGGATAACAAGGATTTTTTGAGCCAACAATAGCTATTTTTTTAAAGCTTTTTTCGCCTTCCGAAATAGCTTTGAAAATAGCGGTACGTTCAGCGCAATTTGTAGCACCAAAGGATGAATTTTCAATATTGCAACCGGTGTAAACTTTTCCGCTTTCAGTTTCAATTGCCGCGCCAACTTTGAAATTCGAATAAGGTGAGTAAGCAAATTCCATTGCCTCTTTGGCAAGGGCTATAAGTTCAGCGTTTGTCATACTTGTTCTCCTTAATGTCTAAATCTTGCATATTCACTTACTTCAAAAGTTACATCATCTTTGAAAGATTCGCCTTTAATTCCAAGACTTTCAGCTGTTTCCCTAAGTCCAAATAAGTCAGCAATAGTCTTTCCTATATCTGCATAAGTAGATCTTGTATGTAGATTATTTGCAGTGCCGCCTCTGGTGTACCAAAGAAGCGGTATATACTCTCTTGTGTGATCTGTGTGTGTTGTATATGCAGGGTCACATCCATGATCGGCGGTAATTATAAGGGTGTCATCCAGTGTAAGCTTTGAAATGAATTTTGAAAGCCATGAGTCAAATTGTGCTATGGCATTTGCATATCCGTCTATGTCTCTTCTGTGTCCATACAACATGTCAAAGTCAACAAGGTTGGCAAAGCATAGTCCGTTGAAGTCCCGCTCTATCATTTTATCCAGTATTTCCATTCCGTTTGTATTCCCTGTAGTTGGATTATTTTCTGTAAGTCCGGAGCCTGCAAATATGTCATAGATTTTTCCTATTGAAATAACGTCAAGGCCTGCATCTTTCAAAACATTTAAGATGGTTGTAGGTGGGGTAAGTGAAAAATCGTGACGTCTTGGGGTTCTTACATAGTTTCCTGAAGTTCCAACGAAAGGTCTTGCTATAACACGACCAACACCATGCTCGCCTGTTAAAATGTTTCTTGCAATTTTACAATATTCATATAACTGTTCAACCGGTACTATATCTTCATGTGCTGCTATTTGGAATACACTGTCAGCAGATGTATAAACAATCAGTTTTCCGGTTTTTACATGTTCGTCTCCATAGTCTTCTATTACTTTTGTTCCTGAGTAAGTTGCATTTACAAGGGTACCACGACCGGTCTGTCTTTCAAACTCATCAATAATTTCTTTTGGAAATCCGTTTGGATATGTAGGCATTGGCTTTTCACTGATGGCGCCGCATATTTCCCAGTGCCCCGTGGTTGTGTCTTTTCCCAATGATTTTTCAGCACACTTGCCGAAAGATGCCATAGGAAGGGAAAATGCAGGTTTTGAATTAACACCGTCTATATTGAACAGGCCAAGTTTTGTAAGAGTGTCGGTTTTAAACTTATCAGATGTTGTGCATGTCTTAAGTGTATTACAACCCTTATCTCCAAATTTGTCGGAATCTGGAAGTTCTCCAACACCAAAACTATCAAGAACAATTAAAAAAACACGTTTTGACATAAATTCTTCCCTCTTATTTGAGCTTAATTGCAGTGTTAAGTGCAATTTCCATCATTTGTGTGAATGTGTTTTGTCTGGCTTCTGCGTCCAGCGATTCACCTCTTAGCGGAGCATCAGATATTGTGCATATTGCAAGTGCATTTTTCCCTGCGCGAGCAGCAATCATATAAAGCGCAGCTGATTCCATTTCTGTTGCAAGTACATTATGCATTTTTTGCCAAACTGCAAGGCCGTTTGTGTCATCGTAAAATGTGTCTGATGAATAGAATGAGCCAACCTTAATAGGTGTTCCGAGTTCGTCTGCTGTATCTGTCAGTGTTTTAAGTAATTTGTAGCTTGCCGTTGGCGCATATGTGCCGGGAAGGTCATACTGAGCAGCAAAGTTTGAATTTGTGCAAGCAGACATTCCTGCAACAATATCTCTAAGCTGTAAGTCATCTGCAATTGCCCCTGCGGAACCTATTCTAATAATATTTTCAATATTAAAGAAGTTGAAAAGCTCATAGGCATAAATTCCTATTGAAGGAATACCCATTCCACTTGCCATTACACTTACAGGAACGCCTTTATATGTTCCTGTATAACCTTGAATTCCACGGACATTATTTACAAGTTTTGCGTCCTCAAGGTAATTTTCTGCTATGTATTTTGCACGGAGCGGGTCACCCGGCATAAGAACTGTTTTTGCAAAATCTTCCGGACTTGCATTTATATGAGGAGTAGGGGTGTTAGCCATAATTCAACTTCCTTTCTTATGAAAACAATGCTTTTATTTCTTCTAGGTTTTCGTTTGCTAAGTTGTATCCGTATTTAAAAATTTTATCTGCTTTGTCTAAATCTTTTTCCAAAGAGGCAATCATAACCTCTTCTGACGGTCTTAAAATTATTGCCTTGCCGGACTTTTCGAGTTTTTCACAAAGAGCAACTTGCTCGTTATATACTTTGTATCTGTTAATGAGAGGCTCTTTTAAAGCGGGATATTTTTTACTGATAGCTTTTGCAGCTAAAATCATTTTTTTAGACTGCTTCTTAACATAACCCTTTGGTCGAGTAAGGACAATCAAGAATTTTTCATTGCCGTCATCTATTGCCTTTTGAATAGGAATTGAGTCGGCAATTCCTCCGTCATAATATGGAGTTCCATCTATTACAACTTCCGGAAAAATGAAAGGTTGAGCACATGTTGCCTTCAGCATGGTTGCTTCTGTGTCCAAAAGTTTACCGTCAAGATATTCAGCTTTTCCGGTATTTGCATTGGTAACTCCAACTCGAACAATTGCAGGATTTTCATGGAATGTGTCCCAGTCAAAAGGAAGCCACTTCTTTGGAAGTTCTTCAAACATAAACTTTATGCCGAAAATGCTCTTGTCAGAAAATATGTTGTTAAGACCCACATATCTTTTGTCCAAGCGATATTTCATGAAAATATCATAGTTTCTGCCTATTTGCTTTGAAACATATGATATACCGTCGGTTATGCCGGCGGAAACGCCTATAACGTAGTCGAAATTTATGTCGTTTTCAAGGAGTGCGTCCATGACGCCACTTGAAAACATTGGGCGAAAGGTGCCGCCTTCAAGAATTAATGCTGCCATTATAAAAGCCCCTGTTCCTTTACAAGTTTTACTATTCTGCTGGTGCCAAGACGGTCGGCGCCGAGGGCAATAAATTTCTCGGCATCTTCTATGCTTGTAATTCCGCCGGCAGCTTTTATCTTTGTGTTGTTATGTATGTTTGCGGCGAATATTTCAATATCTTCAAATGTTGCACCGCTTTTTCCGAACCCTGTTGATGTTTTTATGAAATCAGCGTCAGATTTTGCAACTACTTCAGAAATCTCAACTTTTTCCTCAAAATCTAGGTTGCAGGTTTCAACAATTACCTTAAGCACTTTGTCTCCGCAAACATTCTTGACTTTGTTGATTTCATTCAGTACCAAATCATATTCGCCGCTTTTGACGAAACCTTGGTTTATAACCATATCTATTTCGTCTGCGCCATCATTTATGGCAGCTTCTGCTTCAAGACATTTTATTTCGGTGGTGTTGTAGCCGTTTGGAAATCCTATTACGGTACAAACCGGAATTTTACCGCCCAAATATTCAGCGCATAAGCTTACAAATGATGGCGGAACGCAAACACTTGCGGTCTCATATTTCATTGCATCATCGCAAATTATTTTTATTTCCTCCCAAGTTGCTGTTGGGGAAAGAAGCGTATGGTCAACCTTTGACAATATGTCTTTTATATCCAAATAAAACATATCCTCTCTAACTTTTTTTATATGATTGTTATAAATTATACCATAGTATTAAATAAAATAAAATACATGAAAGAAGAGTATTAAAGAAAATACTTAATGCCATTATATCTTATTGACATGACTTTTTTACACTTGTATAATTTTTGTGTTAAAAAAATTTGACTTTAGTCTTGTAAGGAGTTTAAAAATGAGTAATTACCCAAAACTTTTTGAGCCAATTCAAATTGGTAATTTAACTATTAAAAATCGTGTGGCACTTGAACCAATGCTTCTTGAAGTTGGTGAACTTGACGGTACTGCAGGAAAGAGATTAATTGAATATTACACTGAACGTGCAAAAGGTGGAGTAGGTCTTATTCAAACAGAGGTAACACGTATTTCTGATTACACCGGTTGTACAGGTCCTTCACAACTGTCAGTAACAACAGACAGATGTATTCCGGGTCTTACAAAACTTGCAGAGGAAATTCATAAGTATGACTCTAAAATTTTTGTACAACTTCATCATACCGGACGTCAGACTCTCCAGCTTGTTGTAACCGCATGGAAACTTTCAGATATGATAGGTCAGACACCACTTCGTGACACATGGTTTAAACTTTTCTTTACAATGACAAAGTTTTTGGATTATTTTGAAAATCCTCTTATGCATAATTTCTATTTACCGGTTGTATCTGCATCAAATATTCCAACCGGACTCGGTTCATCTCCGGTTATTCCACAGAAGACTCGTGCACTTACAAAGTGGGAAATCAGAAAGATTGAGGACGAGTTTGCTGAGGGTGCACTTCGCTGTAAAAAGGCCGGCATTGATGGCGTTCAACTTCATGCATCACATGGATATCTTATTCAGCAATTCTTGTCACCGTATACTAATCAGCGTACAGATGAATATGGCGGAAGTCTTGAGAACCGTTGTAGATTTATTAAGGAAATCATTGAAAAAATTCGTGAAAAATGTGGATCTGATTACCCAATTACAGTTCGTTTAACAGTAGATGAATATTATAGACTTTATGGTTATGATATGGGTCTTGTTCTTCAGGAAGGCGTTGAAATTGCAAAACTTCTTGAGTCTTATGGAGTTGCAGCTCTTGACATTTCTTCAGGTACATATGACACAATGAACTCATGGCTTGAACCTACAAGTTATGAACTTGGTTGGAGAAAGGGAAATGCTGCAGCAGTTAAGGCTGCCGTAAACATTCCTGTAATTGCCGCAAACCTTATCAGAACTCCTGAACAGGCTGAAAAGCAACTTGAAGAAGGAACTCAAGATATGATTGGACTTGGCCGTCCACTTCTTGCAGATCCGTATTGGGTTAAGAAGGCAGAGGAAGGTCGACCGGAAGATATTCAAAGATGTATATGTTGTCTTTGGTGTATTGAATCAATGTACAAAGGTGCAATGATTCATAAATCAGGTGAATGTGCACTTAACCCTCGTACTTGCTATGAAATTGACTATCCACTTGTTCCTGAAAAAGACGGAGAAGGCCGCACGGTTGTAGTGGTAGGCGGTGGTCCTGCCGGTCTTACCGCTGCGAAGGTATGTGCAGAGCGTGGATTTAAAACTGTTGTATTTGAGAAAAATCCGTATGTTGGCGGTCAGTTCAGTCTTGCAGCTGTTCCTCCTCATAAGGAAAAACTTCTTTGGGCAATTGAGGATTTGTCAACAGCTTGTGCAAAGGCCGGCGTAGAATTCAGAGTAGGAACTGAGGCTACAGTAGAAGCTATATCTGAACTTAAACCTTATGCAATTTTTGATGCAACGGGTGGTACTGCGGCAAGACCTAAAATTCCGGGTTATGATCTTCCAAATGTATGTACTATTACAGAAATTCTTACCGGAGAAGTTAAACTTTCCGGAAGGAATGTAGTGGTTGTAGGTTCCGGTATGTCAGGTCTTGAAACTGCTGAAACTTTAGCTTATGCAGGCAATAATGTCACCGTTGTTGAAATGGCAGATACAATTGCTCCGGGAACATGGAAACAGCATATAGATGACGTTGTTCCAAAGCTTGAAGAACGTAATACAAAATTCATTACAGGCTATAAACTTTGTGAAATGAAAGAGGACTGTGTAGTTCTTGAATCAACGGAAGTATCCGGCCGTATTAAGCGTATAATGTGTGATAATGTTGTCCTTGCTCTTGGAGTAAAGAAGAATGGTCTTTCAGATGAAATAAAGGCTCTTTCAAATAGGGTGTTCCAAGTGGGCGATGCATTACAAATTGGTCGTGTTGCAAATGCTACACACACTGCATATAAGGCAGCTATGCTATTGAAGTAATTCAAAATATTATTAGAGTCTTTGACAACATGTCAAAGACTCTTTTTCTATTGTAAAAGAAGTATAGAATATTGTATAATGTTAACTTGAAGAAATATGTGAAAAGGAGAATTGAAATGTCAAGTAAATATTCCGTTTCTTTAGAAAAAATAATCAAGTCAGAAGGTTATAACATTGTCTATATGCCATGTGAACCTTCAGAAATTCTTATATCCACAATGGAAGTTTACAGACCTAGTTTAATTCTTGCTACAGAAGATAAAAATTTCTCACCTGAACGCATTCAGTTTGTAGGAAATTCAGAGACAATTTTTCTTAGCGGTGAAAACGAAGAAAGAAGAGAAGCAGGAATAAAAAGGCTAATGAGTAAGTCTCCAAAGGCCATAATTTTCTCAGTGAAATGTACAGAGGAGCAGATTGATTGGTTCTTGCCTTATGCAAAGGAATTTAATGTACCTCTTCTTCAAAGTAATGATGAAACATCGTTTTCAACTTCTTCTCTTGTATCTTATTTGAATGTTGAACTGTGTGAACGGGAGACAAGACACGGCGTTTTAGTTGAAGTTGCCGGTGAAGGCGTACTTATTATGGGAGACAGTGGCGTTGGTAAGAGTGAAAACGTCGTTGAATTAATAAAAAGAGGACATCGCCTTGTTGCTGATGATGCTGTAGAAATTCGTAAGGTGTCAAAGAAGACTCTTGTAGGTTCAGCTCCAGATAACATCAGACATTTCATTGAACTCCGTGGCGTAGGTATTATAGATGCACGCCGTCTTTTCGGTATGGGTGCTATTAAGGCAACAAGTAAGATTGATTTGGTTGTTGAACTGGAGCCATGGGATGAAACAAAGGCTTATGAGCGTATGGGCATAAATGATGAAACTATAGATATTTTAGGAATTAAAGTTCCTCTTTGCACCGTTCCTGTAAGCCCCGGACGTAATCTTGCCATTATTATTGAAGTTGCAGCTCTTAATAACAGACAGAAGAAAATGGGCTATAACTCAGCAAAAGAACTTCTATTTAATTTGGGCATGCTTGACGACAACGAAAATCATGAAAACGAACTTGATATTTGGCATACCTAAGGAGTAGTAACATGAAGATAGGTGTAGATTTAGGCGGTACAAATATTGCTGCCGGAGTAGTGGATGAAAATAACAGAATTATTGGAAGAGCTTCCGTGAAGACGAATTGTCCAAGGCCTGCAGAACAAATTGCAGACAGTATTGTTGAAGTTTCAAAGATGGCAGTAAAAAATGCAGGAGTAAGTTTTGAAGATATTGATGCAATAGGCATTGGAACACCGGGTGCTGTAAACAGCGAAGGAGTAGTTGAGTTTTCTTCTAATCTAGGCTTTAATGACACACCACTTTTAACTTTAGTTGAGACAAGAAGTGGAAAGAAAGTGTTTGTTGAAAACGATGCAAACTGTGCCGCTCTTGGAGAACAGGTTGCAGGTTGTGGAAACGGAGTTCCAAATTTTGTTGCAGTAACACTTGGAACCGGAATTGGCGGAGGAATTATTATTGGCAACAATTTGCTGACCGGAGTTAATGGTGCTGCCGGTGAAATTGGCCACATGGTCATTGAACATAGTGGAGTTGTTTGCGCATGCGGAAGAATAGGATGTTTTGAGCAATATGCTTCTGCATCTGCACTTGTCAGACAGACAAAGGATGCTCTTATAAGAGACCGTGAACACAACAGTATAATGTGGGGACTCATAGACAATAATATGGATAATGTATCAGGTAAAACTGTTTTTGATGCAGCCCATATGAATGATGAAATTGCCCTTAAAGTAATTGATAGATTCGTTGAATATCTTTCTTGCGGAGTTGCAAATTTAATTAATATTTTCCAACCGGAAATACTGTGTATTGGTGGAGGTATAAGTGCACAGGGTGAGTACATAATTAAGCCTTTGGTTGAAAAGGTTGAGAAAAAGAGATATACCAAACACTCTAAAGTACAAACAAAAATTTGCGCTGCAACTTTAGGCAACGATGCAGGCATTATAGGTGCCGCAATTCTCTGTAATTAACAGGAGTAGATATATGTATGAGAATATAATTGCTGTGGCAAAAAATAATGGCTGCAGTGTAACTATGGATGCTCAAATGAGCAAATATACAAGTTTTAAAATTGGTGGACCTGCCAAGGTACTTATTGAGCCAAATAGTGTTGACGCCATTTCTGAAATTTTAAAAGCTTGTTATAAAGAAAATGTGAAGCCAATAATTCTTGGAAACGGAAGTAACGTTATTGTCCGTGACGAAGGAATAAACGGTGTGGTTATCATGATGGGTTCTGCATTTTCAAAGATTGAATACTGTGGCAACAATATGGTTAAAGCTCAAGCCGGTGCAAACCTTGCTTCCCTTTGCAAATTTGCTCTTGAATATAATCTTTCCGGACTTGAATTTGCTTATGGTATTCCGGGCACAGTTGGTGGTGCCGCTTTTATGAATGCCGGTGCGTACGGTGGAGAAATGAAAGATGTTGTAATGGTTGTTAATCATTTGAACCTTAAGGGAGAACGTGGTTCTTTCCAAGGATCCCAGCTTGATTTCTCTTATAGACACAGTGCTTATGTAAATTCAGATTTGGTAATAACATCCGTAATTTTCTATCTTTCAACAGAAAATCCTGATGGAATTAAGAATAAAATGGATGACTTTTTAAATAGAAGAAAGGCAAAACAACCTCTTGATTTTCCATCTGCCGGAAGTACCTTTAAGAGGCCGGAGGGCTATTTTGCCGGTGCTTTAATTGAAGAATGCGGACTTAAGGGTTATTCGGTAGGAGACGCTGCAGTTTCTGAAAAGCACGCAGGGTTTATTATTAATAAGGGAAATGCCACAGCAAATGATGTCTTATCTTTAATTGAACATATTCAAAAGACAGTCAGCAGTAGTAAGGGTGTCCTTCTTGAACCGGAAGTGAGAATTATATGAATTTTGTCATTGTTACCGGACTTTCCGGAGCGGGTAAATCAAAAACAATAGAAATGCTTGAGGATATAGATTTTGTCTGTGTAGATAATTTGCCTCCAAAGCTTATTCCCGCTTTTGGACAAATACTTCAAAAAAGTGAACAGGATTTTAAAACAGCCGTTGTAACTGATATAAGATCAGGTAATGGTTTCAAGGCGTTGTTTGAGTCGCTTGATGAACTTAAAAATATGGGCATTGAGTACAAGATAATATTTATAGATGCAGATGAAAAAACACTTGTTAACAGGTATAAAGAGACAAGAAGAAAACATCCGCTTTTAAACAAGTACAATGATTCGGTTCTTGACGCTGTTCGTGCCGAAAAAGAAATACTTGAACCGGTAAGACATGTGTCGGATTTTGTAATAGACACCACACATTTATCTGCAAAGCAGCTTAAAGACAGGGTTGCCAGTCTGTTCCTTGAAAACCTTCAACAGACAATGCAAATTCAGTGTCTTTCTTTTGGTTTTAAGTACGGTATTCCATCAGATGCTGACCTTGTATATGATGTCAGATGCCTGCCAAATCCGTTCTACATAGAAGAATTAAAAAATAAGACAGGACTTGATGAATGCGTCAGCTCATATGTTATGAAATATGATAAATCTAAAGAACTCCTTGCAAAACTTGAGGATATTATTGATTTTTCAGTGCCTATGTACAGAGAAGAGGGCAAGAGTGAACTTGTAATTGCATTTGGTTGTACCGGAGGTAAACATCGCTCGGTTACTTTTGCTGAAGAAATGTATAAGCATTTGAAAGAAAATGATTTAAGAGTTTCTGTATATCACAGAGACATAACAAAAAAATAATTTTGTGCATTAGAAAGGAAGTGAGAATATGTCTTTTGCATCAGATGTAAAAAATGAACTTATTTCAGTAAGCCGTGAAAGTTATAAAAGCGGAAATATGAGAGATTGTTGTCTACATGCAGAGATGTATGGTCTCTTCCTTTTTTGTAGGAATTTCAGTCAGTCGGAAATATCCATAAAGACTGAAAATCAAAATATTGCAAAGCTTTTTTCTGAATTTGTAAAAAGAATAACAGGAAATAATGCTTTAATAGAAAAATCGGATGCCGGTAAATATAAAGCCAGTGTAAAAACAGCTCAGGACAGAAAGAAAATATTGTCAGAGTTTGGTCATACAGGTACGGAGATTACCAGAAGACTTAATAGAGCAAATCTTGATGACGACTGCTGTATGTCAGCACTTCTCAGAGGTGCATTTATGTCTTGTGGAACACTTACAGACCCAAATAAGGACTACCATCTTGAATTTGTTATTTCTCATAAGGTGTTATCTGAAGATATGATGAAGTTTATAACTGAGGTTGAATTGTCTCCTAAAGTTGTAATAAGAAAAGGTTCCTATGTTATTTATTTCAAGGACAGTGAAAGCGTAGAAGATCTTTTAACTTTAATGGGGGCAACAGAGTCCTCTCTTGAAATAATGGGAATGAAAATGTTCAAAGATATGAGAAATCATGTTAATAGAAGAATGAACTTTGAAAATGCTAACTCGGGAAGAGCTTTTGATGCCGCTTACAAGCAGATTGAAGCAATTAGATATATTGAAGAAAAGCGTGGGCTTGGATATCTTCCGGAAGAACTCCGTGAGGTTGCAAAAATAAGAATTGAGAATGAAGATTATACTCTAAAAGATATAGCGGATAATTTAAGTGTTCCTATTTCAAAATCCGGAGTAAATCATCGTCTTCAGAAAATTCTTGGTATTGCAGAAGATTTAGCTTCCTTTGAAAAGGAGGCTTTAAAGAAATGAGTTTTACACATTTACATGTTCATAGTGAATACAGCCTTCTTGACGGTGCATGCAGAATTAATCAGCTTGTAAGCCGTGCAAAAGAATTAGGGCAGGATTCAATTGCTATTACGGACCATGGAGTAATGTATGGTGTAATTGATTTTTATAAAGCAGCAAAAGCTTCCGGAATTAAGCCAATTATTGGTTGTGAAGTTTATGTTGCAATTGACAATATGACAAATAAGCAAGGCAATGCTGCAAAGACGCGGCATCACCTTGTTTTATTATGTGAAAATAATGAGGGCTATCAGAATTTGATGGCTCTTGTTTCTGAGTCATTTACAAAGGGATTCTATATAAAACCCAGAGTGGATAAGGAACTTTTAAGAAAACATTCAAAGGGACTTATTGCGCTGTCAGCATGTCTTGCAGGTGAAATACCATCCAGAATATTAAATGATGATTATGATGGAGCAAGAGAAGCTGCAATGGAATATAAGGAAATTTTTGGAGAGAATAATTTCTTTATTGAACTTCAAAATCATGGGATTCCGGAGCAACTTAAGGTAATGCCGGATCTTATAAAGATTTCTGAAGAACTGAATATTCCGTTGGTTGCCACTAATGATGCACACTATTTAACAAGAGAAGATTCAAAAATACAGAAAATATTGGTTTGTATACAGACAAACCATACAATAAATGAAAACACCGGACTGGATTTCAGAACAGATGAATTTTATGTAAAATCAGAAGAGGAGATGAGAGAACTCTTCACATTTGTTCCAAGTGCAATAGATAATACATGTCTTATTGCAGACAGATGTAATGTTGACATTGAATTTGGAAAAATCAAACTTCCTCATTTTGATGTGCCAAAGGAATATACTCATGAGGAATATTTACGTCACCTGACTGAGTTGGGTTTTGAAAGACGATATAAAAATGCAAATATAAGTGCAGAACAGTTGATGAAATACAGAGAAAGAATGGATTATGAACTGTCTGTAGTAAATAAAATGGGATACACAGATTATTATCTCATAGTTTATGACTTTGTAAATTTTGCAAAACAAAAGGGAATTCCTGTTGGACCCGGAAGAGGTTCAGGAGCGGGAAGTATTGTTGCATATTGTGTTGGTATTACAGATATAGATCCAATGAAGTATAATTTGCTCTTTGAAAGATTTTTAAATCCCGAAAGAGTTTCAATGCCGGATTTTGATATTGATTTTTGCTATGAAAGACGCCCGGAAGTAATTGAATATGTTACAAAAAAATATGGTTCTGATAGGGTGTCTCAAATAGTAACTTTTGGAACACTTGCCGCAAGAGCAGCTGTAAAGGATGTGGGAAGAGTATTGGACATGCCTTATGGCAAAGTTGACTCAGTTGCAAAACTTATCCCTTGGAAGCTTGCGCATAATTTGGAGAAGGCAATAGAATCTAATCCTGAACTTCAAAAGATGTATAACTCTGACCCGGAGGTAAAAACGCTGATAGATACGGCTTTAAAAATAGAGGGAATGCCAAGGCATACCTCAACTCATGCCGCCGGAGTTGTAATTACGCGTGACCCGGTTTCTTCCTATGTGCCGCTTGCTCAAAAAGATGGTTCTATTGTAACTCAATATACAATGACGGCACTTGATGAGCTCGGGTTGCTTAAAATGGATTTCTTGGGTCTTAGAACGCTCACAGTTATTGAAGACTGTGTAAAGTTAATCCGGAAGAAAGATCCAAGTTTTAACATTGACAATATTGACTATTCAGACGAAGAGACGTTTAAAATGTTTTCCAGAGGAGATACAGAAGGCGTGTTTCAGTTTGAATCCACCGGTCTTCGTGCATTTATGACTCAGTTTAAACCACAGAGTATTGAGGATTTAACTGCGCTTACATCGCTCTATAGACCGGGTCCTATGGATTCAATTCCAACTTATATTAAGAACCGTCATAATCCAAGTGGAATTAAATATAAGACACCACAATTGAAGAGTATTCTTGATGTAACCTATGGTGTCATGGTATATCAAGAACAAGTAATGCAGATTTGTCGTGAACTTGCCGGATATTCACTGGGACATGCGGATATTGTGCGTCGTGCAATGTCAAAGAAAAAGCATGCAGTAATGGAAGAGGAAAGAGGAACATTCGTCTCCGGTTGTGCAAGCAATGGAATTTCCAAAGATGTTGCGAATTCAATTTTTGACGACATGATTTCCTTTGCTTCCTATGCGTTTAATAAGTCACATGCAGCAGCATACGCAACGCTTGCATTTAGAACCGGATATCTTAAATGTCACTATCCGGCTGAATTTATGGCATCTCAAATTACAAGTGTAATGCAGCAGACTGAAAAGGTTAGAGAGTACATTTCCGAATGCAGTTCACTTGGACTCTCTGTTTTGCCACCGGATGTAAATAGAAGTTATGGTGAATTTACAATTTATGACGGTAAAATTTCATTTGGGCTTATGGCCGTTAAAGGCCTTGGATCAAGCACAATAAATGATATTGTAGTTTCAAGAGAAATGGATGGAGAATTCACCTCATTCTATTCTTTTATGAAACGTATTCATGGAAAAAATTTCAACAGAAAGGCTGCTGAGAGTTTAATAAAATCCGGAGCAATGGATTCACTTGGTCTTAACAGACATCAAATGATGATCATGCTACCGGAAATTCTTATGGAGCTTGACTCAGACAGAAGAAATAATGTAGAAGGTCAAATAGGACTGTTTGATTTTGCTCTTTCTAACAGAAATACGTCTTTGAGTCATGAGGCGGGCCCAAAAGTCCCGGATGTGTCCGAGTATTCAAAGAGAGAAATACTTCAGTTTGAAAAGGAAACGACGGGTCTTTATTTGTCCGGTAATCCAATGGCTGATTATGTTGAATATTCAAAAAGCCTAAAATGTGATAAAATTTCAGATCTTCGTAGTGCAGGAGAAAATGAAAATACAAAATACAGAGACAATTCTGTTGTAAAAGTTCTTGCTATGATGTCTGAAATACACATAAGAATAACTAAGAACAGCCAAACAATGGCTAATGCACTTTTAGAGGATATGTCCGGTTCAATTGAACTTGTAATTTTTCCAAAGACATATGCTGAATATGGAAGCGTGTTATCTGAAAATACAATAGTATTGGTAGAAGGTCGGTTATCTGTAAGTGATGATGAAAAGCCACAACTTTTATGTACGAGTGTTAAAAAATTTGATATAAATTTGATTCCAAAGAAAAAAAAGAAAGTTGGTCTTTTTCTTCGGTTCGATTCACCGGAGGATAACAGAATACAAAAAGTCAAAGAAATTTTGTCCACTATGAGTACCGGTGAAATACCTGTCTATTTCTATTTTGCAAGCACAGAAAAGTATTCAATACTTTCAGATATATCAGGTCTATGTGTTACTGAAAAAGACATGAATGCTTTAATTTCCGTATTGGGTCATGAAAATGCAAAATATCAGTATTGATTATGTGTAAACATATTTTTCTTACAATTGACAAAGTTTTTTTTAAGTGTCATACTATTTTGTGTAATATGGAAAAGAGGCATAGAAAATGAAAACTATTGGTGTATTAACAAGTGGCGGAGACGCTCCCGGAATGAACGCAGCAGTTAGGGCTGTTGTTCGTACAGCCCTGGAAAACGATATGCGTGTTCTTGGCGTTATGAATGGCTATGACGGACTTATGAATGGGGAAGTCATTGAAATGAATCTCCGTTCTGTTTCAAACATTATTCAGCGCGGCGGTACTATTCTTCACTCTGCAAGAAGTGAAGAATTCAAGACTCAAAGAGGTCAGGAAAAGGCTGCAGAAATGTGCAGACGTCTTGGAATTGAAGGCCTTGTAGTAATTGGCGGAGACGGTTCTTTTAAAGGAGCTCAAGCTCTTTCAAAATATGGCGTTAATTGCGTTGGCGTTCCCGGTACAATTGACAATGACATTGCATGTACCGACTATACTATTGGCTATGACACGGCTATGAATACCGTAATGGAAATGGTTGACAGAGTTCGTGATACTACAGAATCTCATTCTCGTTGCAGTGTTATTGAGGTAATGGGAAGAAGTGCAGGCTATATTGCACTTTATGCCGGCATTGCAGTTGGAGCTACAACAATTTTGGTACCTGAATTTGAATATGATTTTGAACTTGATGTCATTGATAAAATGCGCAAGACAATAAGTACAGGTAAGCGTCATTTTGTTGTTATTGTTGCCGAGGGTTGTGGAAATGCAACGGAAATGGCAAAACTTATTCAGGAAAAAACCGGTGTTGAGTCCAGAGCAACAATTTTAGGTCACGTTCAGCGTGGCGGCTCTCCAACAGTAAGAGACAGAGTTTTAGCTTCCAGAATGGGTAACTATGCAGCAAGATTCTTAAGAGATGAAAGTAATAAGAGTTGTGTAGTTGCTGTTAGGGAAGATGAAATTGTATCTTTCCCAATAGATGAAGCTCTTGCAATGACAAAGACATTAGACCTTGATACATATCGCATGGCTCACGAAATATCAATCTAACTATTATATAGTATAAGTATATAGTTTAAGGACGAGGGAAACTCCCTCGTCCTTTTCTTATTCCATATTTACCATTGTCTCTGCATATATAGCATATCCTTTTGCGGGATCCTCACATAGAACGTGGGTTACAGCGCCGACGAGCATACCATTTTGAATAATTGGACTTCCGGACATCCCTTGAATTATACCTCCGGTTTTAGAGAGAAGATTTTTATCAGTTACTTTTATTGCCATGCTCTTTGTTTTTTCATTTCTGACTTTATATATTTTTGTAATTTCAATGTCATATTCTTTAGGCCCATTATTATCTATTGTTGATATAAGTTTTGCTTTACCTTTTTTTACCTCATAACTCATGGCGACCGGATAGGTTGTTCCTTTTATTGTATCTTCAGAAACTGTTCCAAATATTCCATATTCAGTGTTCTTTGCAAGGGGTCCTATAATGTCGTCTTGAAATAGTCCACACAACTCTCCAACTTGGCCTTCATGTGCTTTGTACACGTCGACTATAGTCGCCTTTACGGCATCACCACCAAAGAGTGGCATTATTTCACCTGTGTCGGTGTCACAAACGCCATGACCCAGACCTGCGTACGTCTTCCTTTCGGAATCATAAAAGGTCAAGGTACCGATGCCTGCAGATGAGTCCCTTATATATAGACCTGCTTTATATTTTTCATCATCCAATGATAAAAGTGGTATAAGTCTGCTTATGTGTGTTTTATTATTTCTTAATACTAAAAGTTCAATGGGATTTCCGTTACTATTTTTAATTGCCTCGGACAAGTCGGAATTTCTAGTCACTCTTCGTCCGTTAATAGCTTTTATGACATCACCAACAGCCAAGTTGCAATTTTTAGCCGGATTTTCTTTTCCATTTTTTGTAATAACATCATTGGTTCCTACAATTACTATTCCATCAGTATAAAGTCTAATTCCAAATGGTTCTCCACTTACGACGACGTATTTTCTGGTAGAGATTGGGGTACTTACAGGAACATTATTATTACTTTCATTTATAAAAAAACACAGAAAAAGCAGTGTGCAGAGTGTGAAGGTCAAACTCAAAATAATCTTTTTTGATTTCATTATTTGTTCACCTCATTTTTTGCACACTAATATCATTTCTGCTTTCATAAAGATTAATTGTGTAAAAAATTGCTATTAATGTCATTTAATGATGAAAATACAAGTTATTGTGGTTGTAATCAACTTATAACATAAAATATGGTAAAAAATTCCAATTTTTCTATTGCCAAATAAATTTAAATATGGTAATATATGGCAGAAATTTGAATTGGAGGTTTTATTATGGAAAAGTCATTAACAATTATTTTTTCTGCTGAGGAGAGTGAATTTGCTGAGAGGTGCAAACTTGAGCTGACCAAAAACGGGTCGAATGTCATTTCAGTTTCACGTGACGGCAAAGAAGTTATTAAATCAGCTCAGGAAAACAATGCAGATGTAGTTATAATGGACGCGTTTATGGTTCATTATGATGCAATTGCAGTAATTTCTAAGTTGCGTGAAAGCATGAATCGCAGACCGGTATTCATTGTTACTTCATGTAATGTAAGCAGCAGTATTGAAGAGGAAACCCTCAGTAATGGTGCGGATTATTATTTTATCAGGCCTTTTGATCCAGAGACACTTGCAGGAAGAATTTCCAGTCTTGTTAAGCATACCGATGCCGGACGTGTTGCAAGTATTAACCCTGTTGCTACAAACAGTGAACTGTCGGTCATTATTTCAGACATTATGCATCAAATTGGAGTTCCTGCACATATTAAAGGCTATCAGTATTTGAGAGAAGCAATAATTCTTTCAATAAATGATGACGAAATGATTAATTCTGTTACAAAAATCCTATATCCGACAGTAGCCAAAACCTTTCACACAACACCGTCAAGGGTTGAAAGAGCAATAAGACATGCTATTGAAGTTGCATGGGATAGGGGCGATGTAGACGTCCTTTGCTCTTATTTTGGATACACAATACAAAATCAAAGAGGAAAGCCTACAAATAGTGAATTTATTGCTATGATAAGCGACAGACTAAAACTTAAAATGAAAATTGCTTAACAGTCGATAAATGTAATATTTTCGTATATACTTTTTTTCTCTTTTATGTTAGAATTAAAACACTTTCTTTAATTCTAATTTGGGGGAAAAACAATGACGTTTAACAATATTGCAACCCTTCTTGGCGGACTTGCAATGTTCATTTTCGGAATGAACCTTATGAGCTCCGGTCTTAAGGATATGGCCGGTGGATATCTTAAGAAAATTCTTGAGAAACTCACTGAAAAAAGAATCACAGCAGTATTAGTCGGAGCCGGTCTGACAGCAATTATTCAAAGTTCAAATGCTATGTGTGGTATGGCAGTTGGTTTTGTAAATGCCGGACTTATGCAGCTTGAACGTTCTGTTGGTATTGTAATGGGTGCCAAAATTGGTACAACAATTACAGGTCAACTTATTGCGTTTCATATTTCAGACTATGCACCTATTATTGCTTTTGTCGGCGTTGCAATATTTATGTTTGGTAAGAATAAAATTCAATATCTTGGACAGGTTATTGCAAGTCTTGGTATCCTCTTTATAGGTCTTGGTTTTATGGGAGATGCCATGGAACCATTTAAAGAACTTCAATGGTTCCAAGATCTTATGTCCAATCTACAAAATCCTATTCTTGCTGTTCTTGTAGGTGTTGTATTCACAACAATTATGCAGAGCGCTTCAGCTTCGGTTGGTGTCCTCCAAATGATGATGCTTTCCGGAATCATTAGCTTTGAACCTGCGTTCTTCGTAATGATGGGAATGAATATTGGATCAAGTATTGCTCCAATACTTGCTTCTATTGGAGGACGTAAAGACGCTAAGCGCGTTGCTGCCATTGTACTTCTTATGGAAAGCATTGGTATGTTAGTATTCCTTATTACTTCACAGTTTTTACCAATTCTTGACTTGATTAAATCAACTTCAATGGATCCAAGCCGTCAAATTGCAAATGCTAATACACTATTCAGTGTGGTAACTGTAATTGTTCTTTTCCCATTTGCAAATTATCTTGCAAAACTTTCCAGAATAATTGTTCCGGGAACAGATGAGAAAGAAAAGGAAAGTACGTTTGAATTTATTAATGAAGCAGGATATAAAGATCCTCGGGTTCTAAGTGAACAAATAGATGCTGAAGTACGCCGTATGGAAAAACTTGTTAAGAGTAATCTAAAGGCATCTACGGGAGCATTCTTTAATACTAATGATCTTGATGTTGAAAAATTCAGATCTTCAGAAGCCACAATAGATTTCTTGAATAAGGGTATTACAGATGCATTGGTAAAAATATCTTCAATGCCTCTTACTGATAAGGAGGCAAAGCATGTTGCCAATTTGTTCCACGTAATAAATGACTTGGAACGTATTGGAGATCATGCTGAAAATATGCTTGGTTATGCATTAAAAATGAAGGACGAGCACTCAAAGTTTTCTCCTGAAGCACTAATAGAATTAAAAGAACTTGTTACAATGACAATTCATATTCTGGATGATGCTTGTGTTCACCTATTTGATCCTTCACAAGAAGCATATAACAATATTTTTGTCCAAGAAAATAATATTGATAACCAAGTTGATGATATGAAGATTGCCCATATTGACCGACTTAACGAAAATACTTGTGAATCTTCACAAGGTCTTATGTATGTTGAAACTTTGACAGACCTTGAACGTATTTCTGACCATGCGCTTAATATTGCACAAGCTGCAAAGGTAAGATATCATTATAATGGAACTCCGCTTGAAAGAGTTAATTCATAAGAATAAAGATAGAAAAATCCACTATGAAGAAAGATCATAGTGGATTATTTTTATACGACTTTGTGCACTATCAACAAAAGTTTTAATTATTTAAAAATTTTTTTGAAAAAAGTGTTGACAAACAGTTTTTTGGATGTTAATATTAAGACAAGAAAGAAACAGAAAGGTTGAGTCCAATGGCAAAAAGTGAGGTTAACATCTAAAATCTACTTAGGAGATGATTCCCGATGTAATCCAGGTAACTCCACCAGACAGTTTAAATTCTTTAAGGAGTGAGTCCAATGGGACAGCTAAATGAAGCTAAAAATTAAAATAAATTGAAGGGACTGAGTCCAAAGTACAATTTAGTTTAAACTTCAAAAACTTCAAAAGAGGTAAACTCCAATGAAATAGATATTACGGGCAGCCTAAAAGGCTGCCCTTTAATTTTGTATTTATATAAAAAATAATTGAAATTATAGTCTTGTTAATATAAAATGATTATCAATGTTTAAAGAAGAAAATAAATGAGATTGGTGTAAAAAATGAAGTTTTCAATCAGACAAAATGTTTTACCACTTGTGGCTGCGTTTATTTGGGGTACTGCTTTTGTTGCTCAAAGTCTTGGCGCGGACGCTATGTCAGCATTTGCATTTAATGCTGTAAGAAATATTATTGCTTCAATATTTCTTCTGGTTCTTGTTTTTGTATTTGATAAAATTCATAAACGAGGTGGCAGGGAAGGATATGAAAAATATTTAAGTTCTTTTGCAATTCCTGAAGGAATGTCCTTTGATGAATTTGAAAAGTACCAAAATAGAGGTCTTGCAAAGGGCGGTATATTATGTGGTATTGCCCTTACTGTTGCAATGAATTTACAACAGGCAGGTCTTGCTGATACAGGTGCCGGAAAGGCTGGATTTATTACTGCTCTTTATGTGGTCCTTGTACCGGTTTTTGGCTTATTTATAGGAAAAAAAGTTCCGACTCTTATTTGGTTTAGCGTTATTCTTTCAGTAGTAGGACTTTATTTGCTCTGTGTTAAAGAGGGATTTACTATAGCATATTCTGATTTAATCCTTCTTGCCTGTGCAGTTGCATTTACATTCCAAATGTTGCTTGTTGATCATTTTGCAACTTATGTAGACGGAGTAAAATTGTCCTTAGTTCAGTTTACGGTTGTTGCAGTTTTATCATCAATAATTATGTTGGTAACTGAGGGAATGCCAAGTTTGGAAACAATAAAGTTGGCCCTAATTCCTCTTTTATATACAGGAATAATGTCCAGTGGCGTTGCTTATACACTTCAAATTATTTCTCAAAAGGATGCAAATCCTACTGTTGTGTCACTCCTCATGTGCATGGAGTCAGTATTTGCAACATTGTCCGGTGCAGTACTTCTCCATGAAAAAATGATTACACGTGAATATTTAGGTTGTATTATTATGTTTTCTGCGGTAATTTTATCACAGATTCCAACTCCAAAGTTCCTTGAAGTTAAAAAAGATCAAACTATAGAGAATTAGAGGGAAGAGTATGAAAAGAATTGTCACAATTCAAGATATTTCTTGCATTGGAAAATGTTCCCTTACTGTTGCTTTGCCTATTATTTCGGCTGCAGGGGTTGAAACAGCTGTAATTCCAACAGCGGTTTTGTCAACTCACACTGCATTTAAAGAGGGTTTTACTTTCCGTGACCTTACTGATGATATAAAGCCTATTTCTGCTCATTGGAAACGCGAAGGATTTTTATTTGATGCAATTTATACAGGTTATCTTGGTTCTTTTGAGCAGTTGAAAATTGTGTCTGAATTTTTTGATGAATATAAAAATGGTTCAAATATTGTTATTGTGGACCCTGCAATGGCGGATAACGGAAAACTATATCCGGGATTTTCAAAAGATTTTGCTCATGCAATGCTAAATCTATGTTCCAAGGCTGATGTAATTGTTCCTAATCTTACAGAGGCTTGTTTTATGCTAAATGAGGAATATATTCCTTCCGGATATTCAGAGGAATATATAAAAAAAATACTTGTAAATCTAACAAAGGCAGGGGCAAAATATGCCGTTCTTACAGGTATGTCTTTTGAAGAGGGTAAAGTTGGAGTAATGTCCTATAATAGTGAAACGGGTGAGTTTTTCTCTTACTTTAATGAAAAGTATCCGGTATGTTTTCATGGAACCGGAGATATTTTTGCTTCTTCCTTAACAGGAGCATTAATGAATGATATGAACCTTAAGAAATCTTTAACCGTAGCTGTTGACTTCACACTTGAATGTATTAAAAGAACTATGGTTGATGATAATAGAAATTGGTATGGAGTTAATTTTGAAGAGGCAATTCCAACTTATATCAATTTGCTTGGTAAATAATTAACAATGTAATATATATAAATATAATAGAAATCCTTCTTGCTTTGTGTTACAATAGATGTCGATATTTGTCATCTGTAAAGTTCTGTTCAAAGTTGGGAGGTTTTTTTGTGGAGAGAAGAATAGTAAAAATATTATTTGTTATATTTCTTTTTTCTTCTATTTGCCTTCTTGCCGGATGTAACAAAGAGGATGATAAATATGTAGATCCATATCTGCATATAGATTATTTGAAAAATCTTGAAGCAGAAGGTAATGAACTAAAATACTCCCTTACATTTCCGAACAATGAAACTGTAGATGAAAAAGCTTTTTCTTTGAAAATTTCTAATGAAAAGGATATTCAAACATTAAACTTAAAGACGAAAATTTCATCTGCTGATATAGACAGACTCTTAACTTTTACTGATTTCAATTCAGACGGATATACAGATATAGTTGTTCTTTATGATGGTATCGGTTCCGGTAGTATATATAATATTTGGTTTTGGAATGAAAGAACATCTGAATATGTTGAAGGAGTAAAAGCAGAAGACAACTCATTTTCAAATTATAGAGTTGTCTCAGAGGGTAAAATTGTTACATCGCTCGTACAGGAGACAAATGGTAATGGTGAATATAGGGCTTATAGTTTTGATGACAAATTCAGCCCTGTTTTACAGAGAAAGGTGTCTTATACTAAACTAGACGATGGGTCGTTGAAAATTGACGTTACGGATTATTCAAACGGCGCATTCTTAATGTATTCTTCTAAAGAAAAAGAATTTAATAAAGACCTTTTCTATGAAATGCTTTTGGCAGGACTTGATGGGAAGACCCTGACAATTTCAGAAGCTATTAATTTGGTTAAGCAGAATGAGCAGGCCATGGATGTGGATTGTGAAGGCTTTGCAATAGAAAAAGATATTTTGTACTATATACTTCGCGTGGATAAGTCAAATGCTACACCGGCATTTTATTTTGTGAACTTTAATACGAAAGAAATAATAAAAGTTCAGGGAAGCAGTAATTTAATTTAATGTGTTTTTATTTGTGAAAGGAATTTATTTATGGCAAACAGTTATGTAATTATTAAAGATGCTCCAAAAATGGATTATATGAATGATTTCGCAGCTCTTCCAAAGAACTATGGAACATGGGAGTATTTTCACCGTGAAGATGTAATTGCAATCAGAGAGACAGTATATGCCGCTCTTGATCATTTGGATGAAAAAACTCATTTTACAAAGGAACTTGCAAATTATAAGCAAATTCTTATTAAGCCTAATCTTGTTTTTGTATATAACAACGTAGGCCTTGATAAGAAGAGTTATCCGGAAAACACTGACCCACGTGTCTTTGAAGCTGTTGTTTCCTACATAAAGCAGTTTACAAATAAAATTACTATTGTTGAATCTGCGGGAAAACCTTATCCAACAAAGGTTGCTTTTAAAGCTGCCGGATATGATAGAATTGCAAAGTACTACAATACAGGTCTTGTTGCAATGGAACTTGAACCGGTTGTTAAGTATTATTTGCCAAAAGCGGAGGTAATGAAGGAAGTTTATCTTCCAAAGGTTTTGTCACAGGTAGTAAGCGGAGAGGCATACTACATATCAGTTCCTAAGATGAAGACTAACCTTTATACAGGAGTTACTCTTGGCTTTAAGAATGCAATGGGTACAATTCCTTATTTCCTTCGTGAAAGAAACCACAATTACCACATAGATAAAAAACTTGCAGACCTTCTTTATCTCTTTAAGCCAAGTCTTACCGTAATAGATGGTATAATTGGTGGTGAAGGAAATACACCTTCTCCTGTAGATCCAGTTAAGGTTGGAAAGATAGTGGCTTCAAACAACTCTGTTGAAGCAGACAGAATTACTACATATATGATGGGATTTGACCCGGATAAGAATAAACTTATGATTGAAGCCACTGCTCGTAATTTTGGTGACAATCAAGTTCAAATTATCGGAGATACTACAGTTACTCCATTTAGACCTGCAATTGCCAGTCTTATGGATGAAAAAACTGCCAGGGAGTTCCCTAATCTTTTAGCTGTTGCAGGACATAACCTTCCAGGTGTTCCAAAGATTACAGACGTAAATGCTGTAACTCCTGAAATGGCACTTCAAATTGAACAGGCTTGTGCAGGCGGTTGTCTTGCGTCAATCAAATTTGGCCTTGATTTCTATAACCATAAGAAGTCAATGAAGGGTGAAAACCTTAGGGTTTGTGTAATAGAAGGACCTGGTATTGAAATAGATGGTAAGCGTTACTGGTTTGATAAAACAGGTAAGCCTTATACAAAGGAAGACCTTAAAAACCTTCCAATGAAGAAGTTTGGAATGGGTAACTGTACTCTTGCTACAACAGATGATATTTGTTTCTGGAAAGCAACAGGCTGCTGTGACCCTGCAAAGAATGCATCGCTCATTTGTTTTGCCGGTGGAACACTTCTTCCAATTGTAAGCCCTTCAAATCCTTGGCTTATTCCAACAGGTCTTGGCGTTGTTGACATGATTATTAACCGTGCTGTTAAGACTCTTAAGGGTGAACCGTGTGACGCACCTATGCTTTCAAATGATGACCGTATTTTTGAACTTCCAAATCTTTCTGAAGAGGATAAGAAAAAGGACTTCATTCCTGTTAAAATGCCTAAGCTCTCTCTTGTTGACAGGGTTAAGCAGGCAGGATTACAGACATATTTACTTCTTTGTGCACTTCCTGTTAATGCAAATAAGAAATATGGACCTGAAGGACACAATCACTAATTTTAGTGTTATCGTTAATAAATACGCGGAGGTGAAGATTAATGCCAGAATTTAAGTACGAAATTACTGAGGAAATTGGAGAAATTTCAGAGAATGCAAAGGGCTGGACTAAGGAACTTAACATGATTTCATGGAACGAGGGAAAACCAAAGTATGACATTCGTGACTGGGCTCCTGAGCATGAAAAAATGGGTAAGGGTGTTACTCTTACAGAAGAGGAAGCTGAAGAACTCTACAAGCTTCTCCAGAAAAAATTTGGTTAATCTTCGAATAAAAAGGAACTGGAAAATCCAGTTCCTTTTTATCTTGATTATTTCTCTCTAAAAGACTAAAATAAAAGTTGTAATTTTTGAAAACGTGATATTAAAAAGGGAGAAGTATTAATGAAGAACATGTATATTACTTGTCTTGACATGGAGGGTGTTTTAGTTCCTGAAATATGGATTGCTTTTGCCGAAGAAACAGGCATTCCGGAACTTAAGAGAACCACAAGAGACGAGCCGGACTATGATAAGCTTATGCAATATCGCTTAAACATTCTAAAGGAGCATGGACTTGGGCTCAATGAAATTCAAGCTACAATTGCTAAAATAGATCCAATTCCGGGCGCTCGTGAATTCCTTGACAAACTACGTAAGGAATGTCAGGTAATAATCCTCTCAGATACATTTGAGCAGTTTGCAGGACCACTGATTGAAAAACTTGGAATGCCTTCAATTTTCTGTAACACTCTTGAAGTTGCTGATAATGGAGAAATAACAGGTTATAGAATGCGTTGTGAAAAATCAAAGCTCACTACTGTTAAAGCACTTCAATCCATTGGATACGAGACAATTGCATCCGGGGACAGTCATAATGATTTAGGTATGATATTAAATTCAAAGGCAGGATTTTTATTTAAGAGTACGGATGCAATAAAGGCAGAGTATCCGGAACTTCCTGCATTTGATGAATATGATGACCTTTACAATGCAATAATCGCAGCAATGGATTAAAAATATACATAAAGGAGACAAACAATATGAATTTAGAAGCTTTAATTAAAGATCAGGCAAAATCAGCACAATATATGGTTGATGAAATAACACACATTATTAAGACTTTTGAAAAGAGGGCTCCGGGTTCTAAGGGTGAATTCCAAGCTGCTGAATATATGGCAGAAGTGCTTAAGAATGACTGTGGATGTGAAACTGTATATATTGAGGAATTTGATGAAAATCCTGATTCATTTTTTGGATGGATTTGGATTACATTCACACTTATGTTCCTTTCAATTCCATTCTTATTTATTGCCCCGGTTGTTTCAATTCTTTTAATTGTTGCAGGATGGACACTGTGCATTTTACAGTTTGGTATGTATAAAAAAGCAATAGATAAACTCTTTGAAAAAAAGGTCGGACACAATGTAACTGCTATTAAAAAGTGCAAGGGCGAAGTAAAACGTAGAATTATCTTCAACGGTCATATAGACGCTGCTTGGGAGTGGCCGGTAAACTATGCTCTCGGTGGTGTAGGTTTTGAGGGACACGCAGTTATTTCTGCTCTTGGTACTCTTTATTATCTTGGAATTGCTTCAATGCAGGCTATAAAGGGCGGTCTCTTTAAGGGAATTAAGCCGGGCACAAGTCTTTATAAAGCTGCTCTTAAAGGCTTACTCTTTGCTCCGTTCTGGGCTGGAATGTATTTTATGTGGAATAGAAATAGAGTAGTTGACGGTGCAAATGATAACCTTTCCGGTTGCTACATTGGTATTGCAATCCTTAAAGCACTTCGTGACAATGGAATTGAACTTGAAAATACAGAAGTTGGTGTAATTCTCAACGGCTCTGAGGAAGCAGGTCTTCGCGGTTCCAAGGCTTGGTGTGAAGCTCATAAGGGTGAATTCCAAGATGTTCCTACATTTATATACTCTTATGATACAATTCATGACCCTAAATATTTAATGGCAAACTACAGAGACTTAAACGGAACAGTAAAAGCAGATAAAGATGTTACTGACCTCTTTGTTGAAGCAGCTGAGGAGCTTGGTATAAAGTGTATTAAGGGTTGGGTTCCACCTCTTGGCGGTGCAACAGACAATGCAGCTTATACACAGGCAGGTTTCCGCTCAACAGGTATTACAGGCCTTAATCATAAGCTTGAGGATTATTATCATACCAGAAGAGACACTTATGATAATATGAACCTTCAGGGACTTGGTGAATGCTTTGCCGTAAGTGTTAAAGTTCTTGAAAAGTTTGATAATGGTGCAAAACAATAAATAACTAAATATATAAAAATCCGGTTTCAAATGAAACCGGATTTTTTGTTTGAATATCAAATGATTTTATTTTGCATATCCGCCAACTGTCATCATAAAGTCGCCTATTTGAACACCAAATTCAGGTCCGCCTTCCATAATGAGCTGCTTATTTGCTGTCATTTCAAACATGTCGCCAATTTGGAGAAGGATTTTGAGAGCACTTTCAGCACAGTCAAACTTCATGCAGAAGAATGGCTTTGAACGGGTATATTCACCACGTCCTGCTTTTGTTTTTCCTTCTTTAACACGCATATAAGCTGTGCATTCAGGATGTCCTTCAACAGCCCACTGATAACAACGGTCAGGAGAGGCAAGTGCCCACTCATGAACTTGTTCATGGCCTGCTTTGTTCAAATTTGAAATACCTGTTGAAAGGAGGTAGAAGTAGAGCTTGCAAAGAAGAAGTGCAGTTTTTTCGTCCTCCGGTGGCTCTGTTAGATTAAGAAGTGAAGACATCTTGAGAAGGACTGCCATAAATTTTACAAAGTTTACGACATTCTTAATCTTAATTCTTGGGAGCTTTGCCATGTCGCCTTTCATGAAAGCGTTCATTTTTTCCATTGAGGAGAAAGCAAGTTCACAATCTATTTGTTTGCTTCCTGTATAGGCTCCAAGATAAACTTCCCATTCACCATTTTCAACAATAAAGTGAACAGCTTCTTTTTGTTTGTTTTCGGTCTTTACTGAAACCTGATAAACAGCGTTTACCCCTCTAAATAGCATATGAAGAGTAGGTACATCATGAGCAATAGTCTTCATAAGTGGAAGAGCAGCGTTCATGAAAATTTTGTTAGTATAAATTACATCATTATTCATGTTTTTCTCCTCCTTATTAATATTCGTCTTCCCAAGCGGAATCAGGGTCAAGGTTAATTTTAAGCATTTCACCTATATTCTTTTCAATTCCGTTGGCATCAATACCTGCTATAGCAAGAAGATCTTCTTGAAGACCGATTGTTGAGAATGCATCTACATGTCCAAGCATTTTAAAGTTGCATGCAACCCCTGCTCTTGCAACCACTTCGGCAACCGCAGAACCAAGTCCGCCCATAACCTCGTGATCTTCTACAGTAATGATATTTTTAGTTTCTCTTGCAGCCTTTAGAATAGCTTCTTCATCAATTGGCTTAATTGTGTGCATGTTAAGTACGCGAACGTTAACTCCGGCGTCTGTCTTTGCCATACGAGCAGCCTGCATTGCTTCAAATACACATGAACCACAAGCAATAACAGTAATGTCATTTCCTTCGTTCATAACTGTTGCTTTACCGAATTCAAAATGATTTTCAGCAGGACTCTTATAAATAACCTGGTCAAATCCGCGATTAATACGGATATAAACAGGACCCGGAATATCATATGCAGCTTTAACTGCGTTATATGTTTCTGCACCGTCACATGGACAAATAACACTCATGTGAGGGAGTGTGCGCATGCACGCCATGTCAATGAGTGAGTGGTGAGTTGATCCGGCTTGACCAAATGATGTACCGGCGTGAGTACCGATGATTTTTACCGGTACGTTCTGGTAACAGATATCTGTATGAATTTGGTCAAGTGAACGAGCGGCAACAAAAATTGAGAATGTGGAAGCGAATGGAACGAATCCATTTTTTGCAAGACCGGCAGCAACACCGAAGAGATTTTGCTCTGCAATACCAACATTGAAGAATCTGTCTGGGAATTCGTTTCCAAACATACCAATTTTTGTGGATTTAGCAAGATCGGCTGTAAGAGCAACAACGTCTTGGTGCTCCTTGCCGAGTTCGCAGAGGGCAAGTCCATAGCACTCTGCAGTTGACAGTTTAGTTGTATCTGTCATTGTATAAGTCATACCTGCCATGATTAACCCTCCCTTTCTGCGCGAGCGCATCTTTCTTTGTAGTATCTGTCAAGACTTTCGTAAGCAGATTTTGACTTAGCGTCGTCAAGTGATCCGTAGTGCCATAAGTAGTTGTCTTGCATGAAATCAACACCGGCACCTTTGAACGTATCCATTATGATTGCATACGGCTTTGTTCCACCATTTTTATGGTTATCAATGGCTTTCTCAATTGCATCATTGAGTTCTTTCATGTTATGTCCATCTACACGAATTGTTTCAAAACCGAAAGCTTCAAATTTTTCATCAAGAGGTTCAACTTTCATTTCGTCGTCAACACGTCCGTCAATCATACATTTGTTGTTGTCGGCAAGTACAACAATGTTTGAAAGTTTGAACTGAGCTGCACTCATTGCTGCTTCCCAGTTTGATCCTTCATTGAGTTCTCCGTCACCTGTAAGACAGTAGCACATGTAGTCCTGATTCTTAAGTCTTCCTGCAAGAGCAAAGCCAACTGCAAGGGAAAGTCCGTGACCAAGAGAACCTGTTGAACAGTCAGCCCCTTTTACCTTGTTACAGTCAAGATGCATGCCGACCTTTGCACCTGTTAAGTTGAAGATTTTAAGTTCATCAACAGGGAAGAAGCCTGCATCACATAGAACCGGTGCGTAACCAACTGCACAGTGTCCTTTTGAAAGAATGAAACGATCTCTTGTTTCAAGGTTTGGATTTTTTGGGTCATAGTTCATGAAACGATGATACAGAATGGTCATGGCATCCATACAACTGAGAGATCCGCCCAAGTGTCCTGAACCACCCCAAATTGAGGTTTGGAGCGTAAGACGGCGAAGTTCGTCAGCCTTTTTTTCAAGTCTTAACCATTCGGCTTTGTCAAAAGCGCTGTAATTCGCTGGCATGAATAATTCCTCCTTTATAATTGATTAATTTTTTTTTGTCTTTATTTGAGATATTCAATTTCAGGATGTCTCTTGGCAACTACACCAAATGCATCCTCAGCAATGTCTATTGCAAGTTTTATGTCTTCATCTGTAATTGCAGCATTTACGAAATGGTTGTGGTGAGATGCCAAGAAGAGTCCTCTTGAAACGCACTCAGCGATCCATTCCTGATGAAGCATTAAACTGTCATCATCTGCAATACGAAGATAGAAGAGGGCAGGTTCACCTGAAACAACAAGATTGAATCCGTGTTCAGCTGCGGCTGCTTTGAAACCGTTTGTAATTTTAAGACCCATTTCCCTAAAGAGGGTAGGGGTGTCAAGGCGTTTCATTTTTGGAATACAAGCAAGACAAGCGGCAAATGGTTCAGCACTCATCCAATATGAACCTGTGTAAACAACTGACGAAGCGGTAGCTTTCATGTGTTCCCCACCGCAAACAGAAGACATGTTATATCCGTTTGCAAGAGCTTTACAGAAGCAGATGAGGTCTGCTTTAATTCCGTAGTAGTGGTCAGAACCTGCAAGGTCAAGGCGGAAACCTGTGCGAACGTCGTCAAAAATAAGAACCATTCCGTGGTCATCACAGAATTTTCTGACTGCTGCCCACTGTTCCTTTGTAGCACAAACGTTGTCATTGAAATTTCCATGGTCATATGGTTGAGCAATAAGACCGGCAACATCTCCACCGCAAGCATCATAAGCTTCTTGCATTGCTTCAAGGTCAAACCATGGCACTACAATATTGTTTTCAACTTCTTCGGGAAGTACACCCGGGTAGTCAATTTTCTGCGCCCACTGGAAGTCTCCGTGATAATATCCTTTGAAGAACATTATCTTTTTCTTTCCGGTATGAGCACGAGCACACATAACGCTGAATGTTGTTGCATCTGATCCGTTTTTCATAAAGAATGCCCAGTCAGCTGATGCCACAGTGTCCTTAAGGAGTTCTGCACACTCAACCATTTTATATGAAGGTGATGTTGTGCAGTTTCCTATTTTAAGTTGTTCTATAGCAGCTGCGTCAACTTCGTCGTCACAGTAACCAAGAACATTTGGGCCGTAGGCACACATAAGATCTAAGTATTTGTTTCCATCTACGTCCCAAAAATATGTACCCTTTGCCCTTTGTGACATAAGAGGCCACTTTGTTATTGGAAGAAAAAGTCCTTCTGATGGTCCAAGGTGGCCATATACGCCTGATGGAATGGCGTTAAGTGCACGAGAAAACCACTCGGCACTTTTTTCATGTGTATATTCAGGAAATTTACTCATTTTTAATCCTCCGAAAAATATGTTTAGCCGAGGTAAGCAGCTACTCTATCTAAAATACGGTTAATGTTGTCAACCATTGAGATCATACCTGCCATATAAATGTTTCCGGCACAGAGTTCAGCCATTGTTGATGCGGTGCCGTTGAAAAGTCCGTTTGCAAGGTCAATTGTTTTAAATTCCATAATTGCTCTTGGCTTTACAGGCTTATCCTTTACAAGGCTGAATATGTGATTTTCAACATGTATTGTTGCGTAGCAAACATCTGTAATACCCATTTGAACGTCACCGTCAACAGTATAAAAAGCAGAGTGCTTTGAAATGCTGTCATTGTTGGCAAGTGCGCAGATAGCGCCACCTATTGTGTAGAATGTAAGGATTGTTGATTCTTCAAAGAACTGCCTGTTTTTAAGGTTTTTCTCTGAAGGCATTAGGAGCTCTGTAAGTCTGTTTGTGAGTTTTGTAAATGGACCGAGAAGGAAGGCGAGAGTTTGAACTGCACCTTTTGTTGGGATTCCCGGTTTTCCATCGTCAATTAATGCATTGAATTTTTCAGGGGATGCAAATGTCATTTTGCAGGTGCATCCGTAGTCTCCTTCTGTCATTTTGCAACCGTCTTTAGAGAAATTAAAAGTGCAGCAAGGACCGTCTTTTACTTCAAAACAAAGTGAGACAGGTTTTTTGATTTTTTTACAAATCTTTTTAGCAACATCATCTATTTCACAAAGGTTTTCAAGAGTTGCAAGAACACCATACATATTTACATATGCCATAGCCTTTGGTTCTTTCAATTAATATTCCTCCTTATAGAATAAAATACACATTAGATTATATCATAATGTCGGTCAAAAAGACGAACAAATAACGTTTTGTAATGTAAAAATTTGTTGATTTAATTTGTGCATAAGGGATAAATTTTAGAATAAGTTTGCTTTATTAAAATATTTATTTGCAAAATACTAATTTAATGATATACTTTATTTGTAAAATTTGTGAGCAGCTGCTCACACCCTAGTAAATAATTATTGTTTTGGAGGTAAAAAATGGATACAAGATTTGCAATTTCGGAATACCCGGATGCGGTTGCCATCAACGCAGAACTTGATGCACTTATTAAGAAGCCAATTTATTCAATCAGTAGAGAAGCATTGGCAAATTATGAGAATGAATACTTTGAAAAGAAGTGCGCAACTTCAAAGAAAATGATTAAAGAGGCCAGTGATGTAATTCCGGGTGGTGTACAGCACAACCTTGCTTTCAACCACCCATTTCCAATTGTAATGACAAAGGCTGAGGGCGCTTATCTTTATGATATTGATGGAAATAAATACTATGACTTCCTTCAGGCCGGCGGTCCAACAATTCTTGGATCAAATGACCCGGTTGTTCGTGAAGCAGTTATTGATCTTCTTAACACATGTGGACCATCTACAGGTCTTTTCCATGAGTATGAATATAAGCTTGCTAAGAAAATTTCAGAATGCGTACCTTCTGTAGAAATGTTCCGTATGCTTGGTTCAGGTACAGAAGCTTGTATGTGTGCTGTTCGTGTTGCCCGTCTTGCAACAGGTAAGAAGAACATCCTTAAAATGGGTGGTGCTTACCACGGTTGGTCAGACCAGCTTGCTTGGGGTATGCGTGTACCTGGTACAAAAAATCTTCAGTCAAAGGGCGTACCTATGTTTGTATTTAAGCACACACAGGAATTCTTCCCAGGTGACCTTGAAGATCTTGAAAGAAAACTTAAGGCTAATGAAAGAAATGGCGGAACAGCCGGCGTATTTATTGAACCAATTGGCCCTGAATCTGCTACTCGTCCACTTACAAAAGAATTTGTAAAGGGTGTTGAAACACTCTGCCGTAAGTATGGCGCACTTCTTATTTGCGATGAAGTTGTATCTGGTTTCCGTATTGGCACAGCCGGAGCACAAGGATATTACGGCATAGACCCAGACCTTACAATTTTCGGTAAGGTTATTGCCGGTGGATATCCGGGCGCAGGCGGTGTCGGCGGTCACAAGGATGTAATGAAGCATCTTGGCGCCGGTCTTGACGCTTCCGGTAAGAAGATCAAGAAGGCTATGTGCGGTGGAACTATGGCTGCAACTCCAATTTCTTGCGTTGCCGGTTATACGGCAATCTGTGAAATTGAGAAGCGCAACGCTTGCCAAGTTGCCGGTCAAATGGGTGACCGCCTTACTAAGGGACTTCAAAAGTCAATTGAAAAATATAACCTTCCATTCGTTGCATTTAACGTTGGTTCTGTATGTCATCTTGACACAGTTGGTACAATGCAGTTCTCAATTGACTGGGGCAAACTTTGGCAGGTACCTGGCATTCTTAAGGAAACAGGTGTTAGACAGAAAGAAATGCAGAATATGGGTGCTGCATACATGGCAGAAGGCCTTGTAACACTTGCAGGTTCTCGTCTTTATACTTCAGCTGCTTATACAGAGGAAATGATTGACGATGCAATTGCTCGTTTTGACAAGGTATTTGCTCAGTGTGAAAAGATTGATTTCTCAAAGAAGAAATAATTTGAGGTGTAATGAATATGGCTTACGAAATTAATGAAGCAAAAGTACTTGTAGTTGAAGCTGGAAAGAAACTGGTTGAAAAAGGACTTATTGCACGTACATGGGGAAATGTTAGTGCAAGAATTTCTGACACTCAGTTTGTAATTACTCCAAGCGGAAAACCTTATGAAACATTAACCCCGGAAGAAATAGTAGTAGTGAACATTGATGACTGTGAATACGAGGGAGATATTAAACCTTCAAGTGAAAAGGGTATTCATGCAGATGCATACAGACTTCGTCCGGAAGTAAACTTTGTAATTCATACTCATCAAATTTATGCATCAGCACTCAGTACATCCGGCAGGGGAATTCCTGAAGTTCCTTATAGAATGCTCACAACTTTAGGCCCTGTCGTACCGGTTGCCGAATATGGAATGCCATCAACAGACACTCTTCGCAAAGGCGTTGAAGCTGCATACATTAATTATCCAAAGAGCAGAGCAATTATCATGAAGCATCATGGTGCCATTTGTCTTGGAAAAGATATGGCTGAGGCTTTTAAGGTTGCTGAAGTTTTAGAGGATACATGTAAAAAAGAAGTTGGTAAAATTTGTATGGAAGTATCCGGAATGAGCCGTATAGGTGCAAATATGCTTGCTTCAATTTTTGAAGACTATGCTCTTGGCGCAAATAAGAAGAAGTTTGATTTTGTTGACCTTTGTAGCAGCAAGCGTGAAGGGGACGAATTTATCCTTACTACAGCAGATGGAAATACTTTTGTTTGTGATCTTGAAACCGGCGTTGCCAAAGAAGGTATTGCTCCTAGAGCTTCTTTAATTCACAGTGAAATTTATAAGTCATCAAAAGTAAATTACATAAGTCATTTTGCTGACAAACACGCTATTGCTCTTTCAAAACTTGGCATAGATATTAAGCCTCATCTTGACGACTTTGCTCAAATTGCAGGTCACAATGTTAAGAATGCTGAATGGAACAAAACAAGTTACAGAACAGATGCTCCAAAAATTGCTAAGGCGCTTAAGAACAGAAATGCTGTTCTTATTAAGGGAATGGGTGCTCTATGCACGGGAACATCAGAGTTTGACTGTGAAGCTGTAAAACTCGTTCTTGAGAAAGAGTGTATTACAGAACTTGCCTCTCGTCTTGCTCATACAAACCACGCTGTAGATCCAATGGATGCTTTAATTATGCGTGTAATTTATGTTCTTAAGTATTCAAAAAAGGCTAGTGAATAATTAAATGTTTACCGCCCTGAATATGTTTTGGGGCGGTTTTCTTTTAAAAGGAGGCAAAAAATTGTCGAAGGTCTTTTACAAACCGGCTTTTGAAAAATCAAAGGAAGAAAGAAGAAGGGTTATTCTTGAAACCGGTATTAATGAATTTGCAACTCTTGGGCTGGAAAAGGCAAATATCAATGTAATAGCAAAAAAAGCCGGTGTTTCTGTAGGACTTCTATACAAATATTTTGCCACAAAGGAAGATTTCTTTTTGACATGCGTTGAAGAAGCAGTAAAGACAATGGAAGACATTATTTCTGAAATAATAATGTCGGATGACAAGATACTTGTAAAAGCTGAAAAGTTAATAAGGTCAATACAGTCAACAAGTGGTGCTGATTCAAAATATGTTAAACTATACAATGAAATAACAAAAATATCTTCGGAGAAGACTCTTTCAAAAGAAGTAACAGATAGTGCAAAACTTTTGGCAAAAAGAGTTGAAGGAGTTTCGGCAAGCGCCTATTCTGAATTTCTTGAAATGGCACAAAGGGAAGGAGACATAAGAGAGGACTGTGACACAAAAATGTTTGCATTCTTTTTTGACTCCATTCTAATGACACTTCAATTTTCATATACTTGTGATTACTATAGAGAGCGTATGAAGATATATTGTGGTGAGGATATTTTTGAAAATGATGAAAAAGTAGTAGAGGAACTTTTAAAGTTTCTTGAATCCGCATTTACATTTTCTAGAAGTGACTTAAAGTAATATCTAAAGGCAAGGTGTAAAAATATGGGAAAATATGTTATTGCCTATGACATTGGAACAACTGGTGTAAAAACATGTCTTTTCGAAATAGATAAAACAATAGTTTTAAAGGCTGCCGCTTCTTGTGGATATAATTTGTACATACTTGAAGGCGGAGGGGCAGAACAAGACTTTAATGAATGGTGGTCTGCAATGGCGGATACCACTGCGGAAATTATGAATAGTGAAGAAGTTAAGGCACTTTCAATTACTGCAAAGGATATTGAAGGAATTTCGTTCTGTTCACAAATGCAGGGCCTTGTAGCTCTTGATAAAGATTGCAATGTTATTCGACGTCCAATGAGCTACATGGATCAGCGTGCTAAAGAAGAAATTAAGAAGGGAATTGCCAACGGAATTCAAATAGCAGGTGCAAATGTGCTTAAACTTCTTCCTTATCTTTACTACACAGGAGCAGTTTCTTGTTCCGTAAAAGACCCTATTTGGAAATACAAGTGGATAGAGGCTCATGAACCTGAAAACTTTAAGAAAATATACAAGATTGTAGATGTTAAAGAGTCTATTATTGCCCGTATGACAGGAAGAATAGTAATGACTCCTGACTCTGCTTTTGGCCAGCTTCTTTATGATACTAGAAAGGGTCATGAGGGTTGGTGCAAACCGGTTTGTAAACTTGTTGATGTGAACCCTGATCATCTGGCTGAAATTGTAAAGTGTACAGATGTAGTTGGCGGACTAACCGAAAATGCAGCCAAAGAACTCGGTCTTGTTCCGGGAATTCCTGTATTTGGCGGAGGCGGAGACGCAACACTTATTGGTGTGGGTGCAGGTGCAACACGTCCCGGCGACACACATATCTATTCCGGAACATCCGGATGGGTTTCAACTGTAGTTGAAAAGCAGACTGTAGATACAGGTGCCATGATTGCTGCAATTGTTGGTGCTGAAGATGGCAGATATAATTATTTTGCAGAACATGAGACTTCCGGAAAGTGTCTTGAATGGGTTAAGAATCATTTGGCACTTGATGAAATTGGAATATATCTTGAAAAGAAGGATGTAACAGAGTCTCCTGAAAACTTTGAGGAAACCTACACAAGTCTTTATGATTATCTTTCAAAGGTTATGAAAGAGACACCGGCGGGTTCAAACGGTGTAATTTTCACACCTTGGCTACATGGAAATCGCTGCCCATTTGAAGATCCAAATGCAGCCGGCATATTCTTTAACGTAAATATTGACACAGGTAAGAGGGATTTAATCAGAGCCGTAATTGAGGGCGTTTGCTTCCAAAACCGTTGGATGTATGAGCAGGAGGCTAAGAAGGTACAGGTATCTGATACTGTTCGCTTTGTAGGCGGCGGTGCTCTTTCTGATGTTACTTGTCAAATTCTTGCTGATGTACTTCAAAAGAAGGTTGAAACAGTTGCAAGTCCACAGAATGTCGGTTCTGTCGGTGCTGCCGCAATTATTGGTGTAGGTATTGGTGCAATTAAAAATCTTGATGAGGTTCGTAATTTCATTCCTGCCGAAAAGACCTTTATTCCAAATCCTGAAAATAAAGAAGTTTATGACAGAAACTTTGAAGTTTTTAAGACTCTATATAAGAACAATAAAAAGGCATTTGCAAAGTTAAATGGATGATATCTAAAGGAGTAACTATGAAAGTATTGTTTGTTTGTTCCCAAAATATGTGTAGAAGTCCGTACTGTGAGTATATGTTTAGAAAACTTGTATCAGAAAGTCCGGTGTTAAATGGAAAAATTGAAGTTCATTCTTCAGCTGTTATGAGTCCCGTAAAAAGTATTCATGAGAATACGGCAAAAGCACTTATGAATGAGGGATTTTCAAAAGAAGAGGTATATGCTCATAAGCCGGGTTATATCCTTAGAAAATATGACTGGAATTTGTTCAAAGAGGCAGATGTTATTATTGGAATGACAAAGTCTCATAAAGCACTTGTACCATTCTTTTGGAAAAACAAGTTTAAGACACTTTCAGAGGTTGCTATCGGTGAATATAAACCGGTTTCAGATCCATGGCTCCAAAAGCCGGAAGATTATGCAAAATCAATGCTTGAAATAAAGGCATATATTGAACAATATGTTGAAAATCTTGAAAGGGAAATGCAAGTTTAGTAATAAAAAATTTCATTTTTTTGAAATAACCTATTGACAATAAACAGATATAGGTCTAAAATATGCAACAAGGCAAGGGTGTCTTGGAAATTATTTTCCAGGACACCCTTCTTTTTTTATTTTTTAAAATGGGATTTTACACTTAATAAAGTGTCAATTTCTAGAAAAGGGGAATTATTATGACAGGCGTACCGGAATTATTTGGCAGTATGGTTTTTGACGATAGAGTTATGAAAGCAAGACTTTCAGATAAAATTTATAATTCTATGAAAAAAACTATTGAAGAGGGTGCTGATTTAGATATTTCAGTTGCCAATGCAGTTGCTGCAGCAATGAAGGATTGGGCTATTGAAAAAGGGGCTACCCATTATACCCATTGGTTCCAGCCACTTACTGGTGTAACAGCCGAAAAACATGATAGTTTTATTTCACCGGCTCCTGACGGAAGGGTAATAATGGAGTTTTCTGGAAAAGAACTTATTAAGGGCGAGCCAGACGCATCTTCTTTCCCATCCGGAGGACTTAGAGCAACTTTTGAAGCTCGTGGCTATACAGCTTGGGACCCAACATCTTACGCATTTGTTAAAGGTAAGACACTATGTATTCCAACTGCTTTTTGTTCTTATGGAGGAGAAGCTCTTGATAAAAAGACACCTCTTCTTCGTTCTATGCAGGCATTAAATAAACAAGCAATTCGTATACTCAGACTTTTTGGTAATGACGAGGTAACTCAGGTTCGTACAAATGTAGGTCCGGAACAGGAGTATTTCCTTATTACTAAAGAGATGTATGATCAGAGAAAAGACCTTATATTTACAGGCAGAACTCTTTTTGGTGCTAAAGCTCCGAAGGGCCAGGAAATGGATGACCATTACTTTGGTATTATTAAACCTCGCGTTGCAGCATATATGGAGGATTTAAACGAGGAACTTTGGAAACTCGGTATTCTTGCAAAAACAGAGCACAATGAGGTTGCTCCTGCTCAGCATGAATTGGCTCCTATATTTACAACAACAAACCTTGCAACAGATAACAACCAGTTGACAATGGAAATAATGCAGAAAGTTGCAGCAAGACATGGCCTTGTTTGTCTTCTTCATGAAAAGCCTTTTGCAGGCGTTAACGGAAGTGGTAAACATAACAACTGGTCAATTGCAACTGATAAGGGAGAAAACCTTTTATCTCCGGGAGATACCCCTCGTGAGAATGCTCAGTTCCTTCTTTTCCTTTGTGCGGTAATTAAAGCTGTTGATGATTATCAGGATCTTCTTCGTCTTTCTGTTGCAACAGCAGGAAACGACCACAGACTTGGTGCAAACGAGGCTCCTCCGGCAGTTATTTCAATATTCTTGGGCGATGAACTTACCGCAGTTTTAAAATCCATTGAGGAAGACAAACCATATTTGGATACAGGTAAAGAAGTAATGAAACTTGGTGTATCTGTTCTTCCAAAATTCCAAAAGGATACAACAGACAGAAACCGTACTTCTCCTTTTGCATTTACAGGAAATAAGTTTGAATTCCGTATGCTTGGTTCTTCAAACAGCATTGCATGCTGTAACATGATGCTCAACTCTGCAGTGGCTGAATCGCTCAAACAATATGCAGATAAACTTGAAGGTGCTTCAGACTTTAACGCTGCACTTGATGCACTTATTAAGAAGACAATTAAAGATCATAAGAGAATCATCTTTAACGGAAACGGTTATGATGATGCTTGGATCCGTGAGGCTACTGAGGAAAGAGGTCTTTTGAACCTTAGAACAACAGCAGATGCAATGCCAAGACTTCTTGATGATAAGAATGTTAAGATGCTCACTGAACATAAAGTATTTTCTGAGGCTGAACTTGAGTCTCGTCTTGAAGTTATGCTTGATAACTACTGTAAGTCAGTTAGTATAGAGGCCTCAACAATGATTGATATGGCCAAAAAACAGATTGTTCCTGCAATTGAAGAATATATTTCTCATGTTGCAGAAACAGGTGCTAAGAAAGCTGCTCTTGGTGCTGATATCAGTTGTAAATTTGAGAAAGACAGAGTGGCAAAACTTTCCATTTTAGTGGATCAAATTGTTGAAAGAACGGCTCTTCTTGAATCAAAACTTGCTGAATTCTCAGATATAGCAGATATCATTCCTGCTGCCGAGTTTATTCGTGATGAAATCTTAACAACAATGGAATCTCTTAGAGAGGCTGCTGACGAAGCGGAAGTTTTGACGGCTGAAAGTTATTGGCCTTTCCCAACTTATGGTGATATTTTGTTCAGTGTAAAATAATAGAAAGTGATGAGTTAAGTTATGTGTTCAATAATGGGTTACTGTGAAAGCGGTATATCATACGAAGAGTTTAAAGCCGGCTTTGACACAACAAAAAGTCGCGGACCGGATGATTCAAGGATAGTAGACACAGGTAATGGTTATTTGGCATTTCATAGACTTGCCATTATGGGTCTTCATCCTGAGGGTATGCAGCCTTTCAAACTTGGAAACAGAATGGTTGTATGTAATGGAGAAATCTATGGTTTTGAAAGTCTTCGTAATGAACTTAAAAGTGAATATACGTTTCAAAGTGATTCAGACTGCGAAATACTTCTCCCATTGTATGAGAAATACGGAACTGAGATGTTTCGTATGCTTGACGCAGAATTTGCATGCATAATTTATGATGGAGAAACAGGCGAATATATTGCGGCTAGGGACCCAATTGGAATAAGACCTCTCTATTACGGACTTCTTCCTTCGGGCGCTCCGGTTTTTGCCAGTGAGCCAAAGAACTTGGTTTCTCTGGTTGAGAAAGTTATGCCTTTTCCTCCGGGTCACTATTATAAAGACGGCAAGTTTATATGCTACAACGATATTTCTCATGTGGATGAGTACATATATGATGACATAGACACCGTCTGCAAAAACATTCATGACAAGCTGGTTTCAGGTATTGAAAAGAGGCTTGTTGCCGATGCAAAGGTCGGCTTCCTTCTCTCCGGAGGTTTAGATTCTTCACTCGTATGCTCGGTTGCTCAAAAGAAGAGTGAAAAACCTATTAAGACCTTTGCAATCGGCATGAGCGAAGATGCAATTGACTTAAAATATGCAAAGGAAGTTGCTGATTATATTAAAAGTGATCATACGGAAATTATCATCTCAAAAGAAGATGTATTAAGTTCCCTTGATACGGTAATAAAAATACTTGGAACATATGATATAACAACTATTCGTGCTTCAATGGGCATGTATCTTATTTGCAAGGCTATTCATGAGCAAACAGATATTAGAGTCCTTTTAACAGGAGAAATATCTGATGAACTCTTTGGTTATAAGTACACGGATTTTGCTCCATCAGCTATGGAATTTCAAAAAGAAGCAGAGAAGAGGGTCCGGGAGCTCCACATGTACGATGTGCTTCGTGCGGATAGATGTATTTCTGTAAACTCACTTGAAGCGCGTGTACCTTTTGGTGATCTTGATTTTGTAAAATATGTAATGGCAATTGATCCTGAAATGAAGCTCAATAAATATGGAAAAGGAAAATATCTTTTACGTAAAGCTTTTGAGGGCGATTATTTGCCGGATAGTATTCTTTATAGGGAAAAAGCTGCTTTCTCAGATGCAGTAGGTCATTCAATGGTTGACTACCTAAAGGAATATGCATCAGAATATTATACTGATGAAGAGTTTGAGAAAAAATGTCAAATGTATAGTTATGCAAAGCCATTTACAAAAGAATCTCTTCTTTACCGTGAAATATTTGAGAAATACTACCCTGGACAGGCTGAAATGATTGTTGATTTCTGGATGCCAAACAAGTCTTGGGAAGGTTGTAATGTAAATGATCCATCTGCTCGTGTTTTATCAAACTATGGAGCAAGTGGGGAATAATAGATTCTTTCAAAAATAAAAGAGATGCAGGAGAAATCCTGCATCTCTTTTATTTTATATTTATACAACCTATTTTATTATTGACTTTAAAATATGCAGAAGTTATACTTGTAGGAAAAGTATGACGTGGGAAGTGGTTATTTGCCTGGAGGAAAACATGTCCTTGGTATGCCAAATGGTAAACACATATTTGGTACAGCAAAGGTAGGAGAAAAAGGTCAAATTGTAATTCCAAAAGAAGCCAGAAGTCTTTTTAATATAAAACCGGGAGATACACTTTTAGTTCTTGGTGATGAAAAGACGGGCATAATTGTCACAAAACCTGATGTAATGAATGATGTGGCAATGAAAGTATTCGGAAATATTGATATAGAAGAGGGATAAAATGAAAAATACAGAAATGTTTACAAATCTTGGGATTAGTCCTGCTGTTGTGAATTTTTCTGAAGAAATAATAACAGAACTCCGTGAAAGATTTGAAGAAATTGACAATGTGGCTGAATACAATCAGCTTAAGATAATTAAGGCAATGCAGGATAACCGTGTTTCAGCCGGTTGCTTTGCCGGTACAACCGGTTATGGTCATGACGATATGGGACGTGATACCCTTGAAAATGTATATGCATCCGTTTTCCACACAGATGCTGCCATTGTTCGTGGACAAATTACTTGCGGAACACATGCTCTGGCAATTGCTTTATCTGCTAATCTTCTTCCGGGAGATGAAATGCTTTCTCCTGTTGGAAGACCGTATGATACTCTTGAAGAGGTTATTGGTATTCGTGACTGTCCATGTTCACTTAAAGAAATGGGCGTTGTTTATAGAGAGGTTCAACTTCTTCCGGACGGTAGCTTTGATTATGATGCAATAAAGAATGCAATAAACGAAAAAACAAAACTTGTTGAGATTCAAAGATCTAAAGGCTATGCCCAAAGACCAACGTTCTCAGTTGCACAAATTGGGGAACTAATTAGTTTTGTTAAGGGCATAAAACCTGATGTAATTTGTATGGTTGATAATTGCTATGGGGAGTTCGTTGAAACCATTGAACCATCTGATGTTGGTGCGGATATGGTGGTCGGTTCTCTGATAAAAAATCCCGGTGGCGGACTTGCGCCAATAGGTGGATATATTTGTGGAAGACAGGATATAATTGACAGATGCTTCTACAGACTTACAGCGCCTGGAATTGGTTCGGATGTAGGTGCCTCATTGGATTTAAATACAAAATTGTATCAGGGACTATTTATGTCACCGGTTGTTGTAGCCGGTGCAATTAAAGGAGCAATTTTTGCGGCAAATATGTATGAAAGGCTTGGCTTTAAGGTGCTTCCTAACGGACGGGAAAGCCGTCATGATATCATACAGTCTATTGAACTTGGTAGCCCTGAGAGGATGCTTGCATTCTGTAGAGGAATTCAGGCCGCTGCTCCTGTTGACAGCTACGTAACACCGGTTGCGTGTCCAATTCCAGGCTATGATGACGAAGTGGTTATGGCTGCCGGAGCCTTTGTACAAGGTTCTTCAATTGAGCTCTCGGCAGACGGTCCAATTCGTCCTCCTTATGCAATATATTTCCAAGGAGGACTAACTTGGAGCCACGCAAAGCTTGGCATTATGATGTCTCTTCAAAAGATGCTTGATGATGGACTTGTTGATTTAAAATAAGGAGAAAAAGATGGAACAGAAAAACGTAAATGAAATAAAAAGAGAAATAAATAAAACAAATAATTCTATTATTATTTTTATAAGAGTTGCTATAACTTTTGCCTTTGCAATACTTTTTGCAACTCTTGCAGCAAAAGACTATTTTACAGGTTCAGGACAGTATTATGGTTTTTTACTCGGTGCAATGTTTTTAACTATAGGTGGATTTGTTATTTCACAGTACAGAAAGTTTTTTACCACCTATGAAAAAACTTGGTTTATTACAATTCTTGTACTTGCATCTATTTTTGCAGTACTTTTCCCGGAAGAAGACGTAAATGGTGTAAATGCATTTTGGATTATGGGGCTATATCTTCTTGATACATTCCTGAATATCCTTTGCGAATTATTAATTTCTAAGCAATCTAAGTGGAACTTTATTGTTTCCGTATTTGTTGAAATTACTGAAATAGCAATTTGTCTTGTTTTGGCTTATAGATTTGCAACATTTGCAACAACACTTCTTTTCTGGCTTCCTTGTGACATTATCAGCTTTATTAACTGGCATAAACATCCTGACAAGGTAAAGGATGAACTTACCGAAGTTAGAACTCTTACAGGAAAACAAGAATTTCTTGTTATTCTCGGAATTGTTGTATGGACCGTTGTTGTTGGATATTTATTAACTCTCATTACTGAGGGAAGCGAACTTTTCCATGGTAATGAAACTCTTGAAATTATCGTATGTTATTTTGATGCTTGCGTGTCTGCTGTTGGTGTGGCAAATGGTCTCTTCATTTTATTTAGATATAGAGAGCAGTGGGTTGCATGGATTGTTTCAGCAATTTTAGAAGCTACTATAAATATTCTTTCAGGCCAGTATGTACTTCTTATTCTTAAGCTTGGATATCTTACAAATTCTACATACGGATATATTAAGTGGACACAGTACATAAAGGCACACCCGGAAGTGCTTATTAGCAACAAAAAGAATAAAAATACAGAAAATATTCAAAAAAGTGAATAATTATGCACTATATGTGCTTGACTTTTATGCTCTATGTATTTATTATATAGAGCATAAATTTCTTTTGTAAGAATATTTATTCATATAATCAATGAAAAGGAGGCTTCAATATGGCTAAAATCTTTATAGATGGAAGCGCCGGAACAACCGGACTTCGTATTTATGACAGACTTTTAGACAGAAAGGATTTAGAAATTATTGTTCTCCCAGAAGAACTGCGAAAGGATGAATCCGCAAGACGTGACGCCCTCCATAATGCCGATATTGCATTTTTATGTCTTCCCGATGTTGCGGCAATTGAATCTGTATCACTCGCTAAGGGAAGTAAAACTAAAATTATAGACACTTCAACAGCTCATAGAACGAATGATGACTGGGTTTATGGATTCCCTGAGCTTACCGGAATGAAAGAAAAAATTAAGAATTCCACAAGAATTGCCAATCCGGGATGTTACGCAAGTGGTTTTATTTCACTTGTTGCTCCACTTGTTGAAAATGGCATTCTGTCAAAGGATTCATTTGTTAATTCTTTTGCGGTGTCAGGTTATTCCGGTGCAGGCAAAAAGGGAATTGCCGAGTATGAGGATGAAAACAGAGCAGAAATCTATAATGCTCCAAGACAATATGCTTTGACTCAGGAACATAAGCATCTTCCTGAAATGGCTAAGATATCAGGTCTTTCCCATTTACCTATTTTTTGTCCGTTAATTGCACCATACTATTCGGGTATGGAAGTTACTGTTTCATTGTTTAAAAAAGATATAAATGGTACAATGAAAGATGTTAAAGAAGTTTTAGAAAGTTATTATAGAAATTCTCAAATAGTAAAATATGTCGGAGATTATTCGGAAAACGGTTTTCTGTCAGCTTGCTCTATGTCCGGTAGAGATGACATGGAAATTTCCGTACATGGAAACGAGGACAGAATTCTTTTAGTTTCCAGGTTTGATAATCTTGGAAAGGGCGCCTCCGGTGCTGCTATTCAAAATATGAACATTCTTCTTGGGTTACCGGAAACAACCGGTCTTGTAATAAAGTGAAAGAGAGGCAAGCAAAATGAAATTAATTAATGGCGGTGTATGTGCGGCAAAAGGATTCAAAGCAGCAGGTGTACATTGCGGAGTTCGTAAGAATAAGACAAAAAAAGATCTTGCTCTTATATACAGTGAAGTACCGGCTTCAGCTGCCGGTGTATATACAACAAATCTTGTAAAAGGTGCTCCAATTCTTGTGACAAAAAAACATATTGAAGACGGTAAAGCACAGGCAATAATTGTAAACAGCGGTAACGCTAATACTTGTAATGCAAATGGCATTGAAATAGCAGAGGCTATGTCAAGCCTTACAGCAAAAGAACTTGGTATTTCATCTAATGATGTTCTTGTTGCTTCAACAGGTGTAATTGGACAACCTCTTACTATTGAACCAATTGCGGAAGGTATTCCGGTTCTTGCAAAGACTCTTTCAACCCAGGGCGGACACGACGCTGCCGAGGCAATTATGACAACAGATACAATTTCAAAAGAAGTTGCTGTTGAATTTGAAATCGGCGGTAAGAAGTGTACTCTTGGCGGTATTGCAAAGGGTTCAGGAATGATTCATCCAAATATGGCTACAATGCTTGTTTTCCTTACAACAGACGTTGCAATTACATCTGACATGCTTAAAAAAGCCATTAAATCAGATGTGGCAAATACTTTTAACATGCTCAGTATAGATGGAGACACATCTACAAATGATACTTGTATGATTTTGGCAAATGGACTTGCAGGAAATGATGAAATAGCTTTTGAGGGCAAAGACTTCATTGATTTTATGAAGGCATTAAATACAGTTACAGTTGCTCTTTGCAGAATGATTGCCGGTGATGGAGAGGGTGCTACAAAACTTCTTGAATGCGTTGTTTCAGGTGCTTCAGATATACAAACTGCAAAGGCAGTAGCAAAGAGTGTTGTTTGCTCAAGTCTACTTAAGGCTGCAATGTTTGGGGCAGACGCTAATTGGGGACGTGTACTTTGTGCAATAGGTTACTCCGGTGTGCGTGTTGACATAGACAAGGTTGATGTATTCTTCAAATCCAAGAAGGGTATTATCAATGTTTGTAAAGACGGTGCAGGTCTTGATTTTTCAGAGGAAATTGCAAAAGAAATCCTTCTTGAAGACGAAATTGAAATTCTTGTTAACTTAAATGACGGTAGTGTTACTTCCACCGCTTGGGGTTGTGACCTTACTTATGATTACGTAAAAATAAACGGTGACTATAGAACCTGAGGTGACTAAACTATGAATATGGTTTTTTCTAATGCTCAAAGAGCAGAAGTACTTACTCAGGCCTTGCCTTATATTCAAAGATATTATGGCAAAGTAATTGTTGTTAAGTATGGCGGAAATGCAATGATAAATGAAGAACTTAAACAACAGGTAATGGAGGATATTGTTCTTCTTTCTCTCATTGGAATAAAGATTGTTGTAGTTCATGGCGGTGGACCTGAACTTACCGGTCTTATGAAAAAATTAGGCAAGGAATCAGTGTTTGTAGACGGTCTTCGTGTTACCGATAAGGAGACTATTGATATTGCACTCATGGCTCTTGCCGGAAAAGTGAATAAATCGCTCGTAAACTTGATTTCAACTAAGGGCGGTAATGCTGTGGGTCTTTCAGGTATGGACGGTCATCTTATAGAAGCGCAAATAAAGGATGACAAGCTTGGCTATGTTGGACAAATTACTGAAATTAATCCAAAGCCAATAACAGATCTTCTTAACAACGGATACATACCGGTTATTTCAACTCTTGGTTGTAACAATAACGGGGATATTTTAAATATTAACGGTGACTCTGCGGCTTCAGCAATTGCCGGAGCACTTCATGCAGACAGACTCATTATGATGACAGACATTGCCGGACTCTTAAGAGACAAGGACGACCCAAGAACTCTTATTTCAGAGCTCACAGTGAGCGATGCAGTCAACCTGTTTAAAGACGGCTTTATTTCCGGGGGAATGATTCCAAAGGTTGATTGTTGCATTGAAGCTATTAACAGTGGTGTGGGCGACGTAACAATCATGGACGGTCGTATACCACATTCAATATTGATAGAACTTCTGACAGATGAAGGTGCCGGTACTCTTGTAACAGCCGACAAAAAATAGGGTGAATAGAATGGATAATATAATTTCTAAAGACAAGGAATATGTAGCTAATACATACGGACGTTTTCCTGTGCAGATAGTTTCCGGTAAGGGCTCTTATGTATATGATGAGACAGGAAAGAAATATATAGATATGGGGTCCGGTATTGGTGTTACAGCATTTGGTATTTCTGATGACGAATGGGTAAAAGCTGTAGCAGACCAACTTTCAAAGGTTCAGCATATGTCCAACCTTTATTACACAGAACCATGTGCTGTTCTTGCTGAAATGCTTTGTAAGAAAACCGGTATGAAAAAGGTTTTCTTTGGCAATTCAGGGGCAGAGGCAAATGAGTGTGCAATTAAAGTTGCAAGAAAGTATGCCGCAGAGAAGAAGGGTAACGAATACTACAATATTATTACTCTTGTTAACAGTTTCCATGGAAGAACAATTACAACACTTGCCGCAACCGGACAAGATCATTTCCATGAACTCTTTAATCCCCTTACAGAAGGATTTCTTTATGCAGAAGCAAACAACATAGACTCAGTAAAAGAGCTTGTTAAAAATAATAAAGTGGCTGGAATTCTCATTGAATGTGTACAAGGTGAGGGAGGTGTCCTTCCACTTACAAGTGACTTTGTCAAAGGCGTAGAAAAAATTTGTCAAGATGAAGATATTGTTTTCATGATTGATGAAGTTCAAACAGGAAACGGACGTACAGGCAAACTCTATGCTTATCAAAACTTTGATGTAAATCCTGATGTTGTTTCAACAGCTAAAGGCCTTGCCGGAGGACTCCCAATGGGTGCCTGCCTTCTTGGAGACAAGGTAAAGGATGTATATGGCCCCGGTGATCACGGTTCAACATTTGGCGGAAATCCGGTTTGTGCTGCCGGTGCAATTAACATAATTTCAAGAATAGATGACACTCTTCTTTCTGAAGTCAACAGAAAGAGTGAATATATATTCAAATCTCTAAGCGGCGCAAAAGGCGTTAAAAGTGTTTCCGGTCTTGGACTTATGATAGGAATTGAAACCGAAAAGCCGGCAAAAGACATTGTCAACGAATGCATTAACAGAGGTGTTCTTTGCCTCACAGCAAAAACCAAAGTAAGACTTCTTCCTGCACTAAACATTTCGGATGAAGCACTTGTTGAAGCAATAACTGTTTTAAAGGAAGTTATTGCAGAGTAACAATTGAACAAAATTGCCGACAGCGGAAAAAATATTAAAAAGGTGTAACCTCATATTATGGGGTTACACTTTTTTAATAGATAAAATAAAAATATATATTATTTCAATCATTAAAAGACGTTAAATACAACTAATAATATTGTTAAACACTTATTTTATGATATACTATTAAATGAGTGTTTTTTTACGACAATATGTAAGTTTTACCTAAAAAGTAAATGATAAGTACGATTAATGGTATACTTCTAAAATTATAATTAATATTGGAAAAATATAGTTGAAAGGATAATTTTTATGGCTACCGGAAATAACGCCAATATCGGCTTTGAGAAACAGATTTGGGACGCAGCGTGTGTCCTTTGGGGGCATATCCCTGCTGCAGAATACAGAAAGGTTATCGTAGGTCTTATTTTCCTGCGCTACATTTCAAGTGCTTTTGAAAAACGCTATCAGGAACTTGTTGCTGATGGCGATGGCTTTGAGGACGATAGAGACGCTTATGCGGAAGATAATATCTTCTTCGTGCCGGAGGATGCTCGTTGGAGCAAGATTGCTTCTGCGGCTCATACACCGGAAATCGGTACTGTTATTGATGACGCTATGAGAGCTATAGAAAAGGAAAATACAACCCTGAAAAATGTTTTACCAAAAAACTACGCAAGCCCTGATTTGGACAAGCGTGTTTTAGGTGATGTTGTTGACCTGTTTACCAATATGGATATGGGCGACACAGAAGAAAGCAAAGACCTTCTCGGCAGAACTTATGAATATTGTATTCAGCAGTTTGCCGCTTATGAAGGTGTTAAGGGCGGCGAGTTCTACACTCCGGCAAGTATCGTTAAAACAATCGTTGCCATCCTAAAGCCGTTCAAAAACTGCCGTGTATATGACCCTTGTTGCGGTTCGGGCGGTATGTTCGTACAGAGTGCGAAGTTCATTCAGGCTCATAGCGGAAAGCGTGGAGAAATTGCCGTTTACGGTCAGGAGTCTAATGCCGACACTTGGAAAATGGCAAAGATGAATATGGCTATTCGTGGCATAGACGCCGATTTCGGATCGTATCAGGCGGACACATTTTTTAACGACCTACATAAAACGCTGAAAGCAGATTTCATTATGGCAAATCCGCCTTTCAACCTTTCCAACTGGGGACAGGAAAAACTCAAAGACGATGTTCGTTGGAAGTACGGGACACCGCCTGCCGGCAACGCCAACTATGCGTGGATTCAGCATATGATACATCACCTTGCACCAAACGGAAAAATTGGTCTTGTGCTTGCAAACGGAGCGTTGTCCTCTCAGTCCAGCGGTGAAGGCGAAATCAGAAAAAATATCATTCAGGCTGACCTTGTAGAAGGTATTGTTGCTCTGCCGACGCAGCTCTTTTACAGCGTTACTATTCCGGTAACACTTTGGTTTATTTCAAAGAACAAGAAACAAAAAGGAAAAACGCTGTTTATTGACGCCCGCAAGATGGGCTATATGGTTGACCGCAAGCACAGAGATTTTACGGATGAGGACATTCAAAAACTGGCAGATACATTTACCGCTTTCCAAGAAGGTACACTCAGCGATGTTAAAGGTTTCTGTGCAGTTGCCGACCTTCAGGAAATTGAAAAGCAGGATTTCATCTTGACACCGGGCAGATATGTCGGTATTGAAGAAGTCGAGGACGACGGAGAACCGTTTGAAGAAAAGATGACTCGCCTTACCTCTGAATTATCGGAAATGTTTGCAAAGTCCCACGAATTAGAGGACGAAATCCGTAAGAAACTGGGGGCGATTGGGTATGAAATTTAACACCGTTAAACTTGGTGAATACCTGTATATTAAAGGGAGAATAGGTTGGAAAGGGCTAAAGAAAAAAGAATATCTGGAAAAAAGTAATTTTCGCATTATCAATGGCGAATCTCTAACCGAAAACGGGATTGACTGGAACAAAGCAGGTTTTATTTCAAAGGAGCGCTACGACGAGTCTCCAGAAATTATGCTTCAGCCCGAAGATATTTTGATTTCAAAAGACGGCACTATCGGAAAGATAGGTTATGTGGGTTCGCTGGATACACCAACAACTGTTGCATCTGGTATCTTTGTTATAAGAAATCAGAAACCAGAAATAATCAACACTCGATTTATATATTACTTTTTCTGTTCAAAGTATTTTAAGAATTTCATTACTATGCGAACAGAAGGAAGTGTTATTCCTCACCTTTACCAAAAGGATTTCGTAGACCTCGATTTCCCTCTTCCTGAGTTGAGTGTGCAGGGTAAAATTGTAGGAATCTTGGATGCAATATGCAATAAGATTGACCTAAATAAGAACATAAACAATAATTTAGCGGCTTAAAGGCTTATGTCCGAAACATCGAGCTCGCCGGACATCAATTTGGGTAGAAGCGTATCTCTTAATTCGGAGAGCCTACGATTTTCTTCTTCATTGCCCTTCATTAGAGCAAATAATGGACTTACTAATTCATCATAATTGTTCATTGTAGTATTGCTGAGAACTGCAATAGGTAATGACTTAATGGTGGTAAGGCTTAAATTAGCTTGGACAGCTTGCTGAATCCTTTTTGAATAGTATTCATTATGCCAATTACCGATGAAGAAACTATAAAGATATGCCGGAGTCACCTTATTTTCATCAGGTCTAATAATAGCAACCGCCTGATTGGTATTTGCTGGAAGCACACTATTATCCACCATTGCAAATCTTCCCAAAGTGCCAGCGATAGTAAACACAATGTCATTCGCTTTGATAACCGAACGTTTCAATAGTGCATTTGTTTCTTCATCAATAAAAGCAAACTTGCTACTGTCGATAGAATGACTATCAAGTATTGACTCTGCTTTAATGAAATTTATGCCTGAACTTGTAAAGGGTTTACCCAGTGTTGTTGGCGTTGTTCCTTTTGTAACTACTTTGCAGAGTTCTTGAAGTGGAACGAACTTCATTTCAGGAGGTTGGATACCACCAAAAGGCTCAAAATCAATAAACCAAGATTTGAATAGAGCTTTAGCTTGCTGCTCTAAATTATTGTTTAGTTTATAACATATCCCATAACTTCCGTGGGTGGCGGGAGTTAATATCGGGGGACTTCCGCCCCATAGTCGTTCTCTAAGAATTATTCAAAGGAGAATTGACTGTGAAACAAGATTTAATCAAAGATGTTATTCAGGGAATGTTACCTTTTCTGAATAACGCACAAAATGAGAAATTGCAGGGGGTTTTACAATATACCCTTGCAAAGTATGAGGTAACCGAGAAACAAAACAAAGAGACTAACTCGGAGCAGAACTATGTGGAGCTGTTCTTATCTGCAAAGCGAATTGAAGGCTGTTCCGAGAAATCTCTTAAATACTATAAGGCAACTATTGAAGCAATGCTCGGTGAGCTGCACAAAGATGTTAAGCACATTGTAACGGACGATATTCGAGGATACCTGACCGAGTATCAGGAAAAGAAGAAGTCAAGCAAGGTTACGATAGACAATATCCGCCGTATCCTGTCCAGCTTCTTCTCTTGGCTGGAGGACGAGGATTACATACTGAAAAGCCCCGTTAGGCGAATACATAAGGTAAAAACCGGCACAAACATAAAGGAAACTTATTCCGATGAAGCGTTAGAGCTGATGAGGGATAACTGCAACGAACTGAGAGACTTGGCAATTATAGATATGCTTGCGTCAACGGGTATGCGTGTTGGCGAAATGGTATTGCTTAACCGAAATGATATTGATTTCAACGAGAGAGAATGTATCGTTTTCGGTAAAGGCAGCAAGGAACGAGTGGTCTATTTTGACGCTCGAACAAAGATACATTTGCAGAATTACTTAGATAGCAGAACGGATGATAATCCGGCGCTGTTCGTGTCGTTGAAATCGCCACACGAAAGGCTGAAAATCGGCGGAATAGAAGTTCGTCTGCGTGAATTTGGAAAACAGTTAGGATTGCAAAAAGTACACCCGCACAAGTTCAGGCGTACACTTGCAACTATGGCAATAGATAAAGGAATGCCCATTGAACAACTGCAACAACTCTTAGGGCATAGGAAGATAGATACGACCCTGCAGTACGCTATGGTCAAACAGAGCAATGTCAAGATTGCTCATCGAAAATACATCGGATAGAGAGGATAACGATTATGTCTGAATGGCAGACTGTTAGACTTGGAACGATAGTTTCAACAAATCAAAACACTTATTCTCCAAAAGAGGATTGGCAGTTTGTAAATTACTTGGATACCGGAAATATTACAATGAATCGAGTTGATGAAATGCAATGCATCAACACATTAACGAATAAGCTGCCGAGCAGGGCAAGAAGAAAAGTTAAAACGAATAGTATTATTTACTCAACGGTACGACCGAACCAGTTGCACTATGGAATTATTAAAGAACAGCCTGAGAATTTTTTAGTATCAACTGGATTTGCAGTAATTGATGTTGATTTTGAGAAAGCAGTTCCTGATTACATCTATTATGCTTTAACACAGCAGGAAGTTACTGAACATTTACAAGCGATTGCAGAGCAGAGTGTGTCTGCTTATCCTTCTATAAAACCTTCAGATATTGAGAATT
>JAQXSW010000020.1 GCA_029219165.1 Oscillospiraceae bacterium | reverse complement strand
GATTTGCTAATTATTCAAAAATTCTCATTTTCTAAAATGGAGGTCTTAGCAATGAGCGAAAACCTACTCCAAACAGAAGATAAATACAGTGCCGTGTCCTTTGGATTTGCTCCAAACAGATGGCATGTAACGAACGACGAAAAATCTTGCGTACTTTCTGTAAGCGACGAATACAACTATTCAAAACTTCTTGAGTTGTATAACGCTATCGAGGTCGATAGACGAGAAACGATTACTTCGGCTGTTACCGTCAAAAAAGAATTTGCTTTATCGGACGGTGAACTTGCTCAAATCAAGCAGGATACTACCGATACGCTTGCTCGTTTGCGAGCCGTTACGCAAAAAATAAACTCTGCATTTGACTTTCTTCCTATGGGCGACAGCAGAGCTTATATCTCACCGATGAACACCGCTTCTGTCTTTTTTTCACCGGGCGAAGGAATTTTGAATTTTCTATATGCTGATTTTGATTCGGCGTATAATGAATGCCTGAATCGCACAAAAAAAGACCTACCTGACGAGACAAGTCTTGATATATCTTTACTGACCGAAAAAGAAAAGAAATTGTATTATTATTTGGCTTTAACCGAAACGCAAAAACGCTTTAAGCCATTGATAGAAGCGTCGCTGTTTACAGCGGAATTTCCGCCTATTCTGCTTTATTGCTCAAAGCAGGAGTTGATAGACTATTACCGCTACCTTAAAGAAATGCAAAATAATCTGTTGCATTTAATCGAGGCGACATTTGACGAGAATTTTTGCGACGGATTTTTCAATCATCTAACCCATAAAACGAGATTTGCAGGCTACTGCCGTAAGCAGGGGTTGTCTGCGGAGCAAAAGCGAACGATTGTGCATAGTATCAGCATCATTGATGCTGAACATCAGATAGAAAATGTGCTTGACGGCTATATCGAAAGTGATTTTGATTTGGATATCAAGATGGCTGCCGCTTCGGAGGTTTCTCCGGGTGTTCAAAAGAATTTGGATAAACTCGGTTTTACTATGCCGGAAATGATTGCCTTGTCTGCAATGCAAGCCGACGAGTACGAAACCTGTATTTGCGAAAGTATTGAACAGCAAATTGAGTTTGAACTGATACCGTTGTTGAAGTCCGACATCGGAATGCGTAAGTGCAAACGCTGCGGAAAGTATTTTATTATGAAGGGCAACTATGATACCAACTACTGCGACCGCATTGCCGAGGGTGAAACCCGCAACTGCCAGGATTTAGCCGCACAGGAAAACTACAAAAAGAAAATGGCGGACAATGCCGCCATCCCGTTGTATCAAAAGTATTATAAGCGTTATGCCGCCCGTGTGCGTGTAAGGCAGATTAAAGAGCCCGATTTCAAAAAGTGGAAGTATCAGGCGATGACAAAGCGCGACGAATGCTCCGACGGCAAAATCACCCTTGCGGAGTTCGAAGAATGGCTCGAGGGCAGCTTTCCAAATAGGAAAAAGAAAGAATAAAGTGAAAACTTGTGAAAGTACGTCTGATTCCTGAACATTCACTTGGGAAATCTAAAAAAAGACTTTTGAGTGACGCTTTCAAACGGAAGGCAGTAGAAACACAACCATACAAGAGCAGATATGCTTCTGTATGGTTGTAATATTTATGGCGTATTAGAACTTTTTTCGCTCATTTACAAGCAAAATCGTCACTGATATTTCGTTCTTACCGTATGGCGTTTGTTCCGCATTAGTGTTGTTATCGAAAATATTCAGAGAAAAACTTAAGCAGTAGTTCTCACTGAACAAGAGGACAGACGGAATTGCTAAATATATGAAAGTAGTGCCCATCTCCATATTTTGAAGATAGGCACTATTAGCTATTTACTCTTTATTTACGATTGCATTGTACATTATTTCAATTATTTGAGGCGCATAATTCGCATATGCTATATCCCAAGTCTCAGAATCTGCAAATGAATAGACAATTCCGTCATCCTCAAAATAGTATTCGTATAGATTTCTGTGTGTCATAATATTACGTATTTTTCGGATACCTTCTTGACCGTTAAGAAAGGCCTCTTCTTCCGGAGTGATTAGGGCATTCTCAAGCATCCATTTGATATCCGATACTACATTTCCATCATCGGATTCTTTTAAAGACTTACAGAGAAGTTCAAGAACATTAAATAAAAGCAAGAATGCAGCATAGCTGTTTCCTTCCTCATGTATTTGTAACGAAATACGAAGCTGTTCACCATAGAATGCAGAATAAAGCCATATGCGGTCTATATAATGTGTCATTTTTTTCTCTTGTTCTTCACATTAGTGGATGTTCCGTTGAGTTTTTCCTCACGCAACTTCATCATATAGTTGAATGCGAGATCACGAATTTCATCACTATCGAGAAACTCCAAAGCTGTTACTGCTGCGTAATGATTCAAATACTTTTTGCATTCACGGAAATAATCGGTAATTCCCTCTTTGTCTGAAATTACTTCTTTGAAGTCTTTAATTGCCATCAGCACACCACGCATACGGTCATAATTCATACGATTGAATGTATCCATAACATCGGTACAGATTGTCTGATTTGTAAAAAGAATTTCAGTTAATGCATAGTGGTTACTGCTGTGACGATCATAGGTAAGATAGCCATACCACCAAAGGCGGGACAAAGCATTGTCATTTAAAAGGCTACCGGGCGTTGTGACGAAAAACCTGTTTTTAATGGTATTTGAACGTTCTTCCTGCATCCAGCGATCCTGAATATAAGCTCTGTATTCAGGAACCGCATGACAAAGATATGTCCACATATACTTATTTGATGCTTGCAAGGGTGTAAGGTTACGAAAGGCTTCATATATGAGCCTTGTGTTAACCAAATCTTCCTGAGATTTTTGAGCATCATCTTTTTTCCCGGGAGTATATGAAGGCACAAACATACTGACATCTACAGATGATGTTTTAAAAAAATCATCGGAACTACCGAAATAGGTAGGCAGCCAGTCTTCGTTGGAAGAGTAATTGTCAGCATTTTGCGGGATCTCGTGGAGAAGTTTTTCATAGGCTTCTTCTGTAAAATATCTTAAAAGCATTAATCAACACCTCCTATCATTTGTGTTTCGCCGCTATTCATTTCGCTGTCTAAAGTATCCTTAAAACTCTTAAGAGCATCGAGAGCAATATCTCCGAGCATATCGTTTGCAAGTGTAGTTGGATAGCCTTCATAACTACTGAGATCAATTCCTTTTGCATCCGCTTTATGGTCTATTGCTCTGAACCATCGTTTACTGCTGTATCCAATTCCGTCATCGGTTTCGCCACCATTCTGATAGTGACTAATCACATATCCAACAGCTTCAACTAAAACCGGGTAAACAATTACACCAGCTGCATATCTTCTCAAAACACCATTATTGAAATCTTTGAATTTGTAATACAAATCATATAATTCATTTTTGAGGAAGATCTGAATCTTCTCATCCTCAAAATTAGGAACGACGTCTGATTCTTGGTCATCGTGTCGGCTGATTTCAAAGATAGATGAAATGGGCTTTTCAAGTTCCGTATCATCCACATAAACCGAGCGACTATCTTCAGTAGCCAAAATGTCTCCTTTGCGAATCTCAAAGGTAGCGGTACCGAAGTACAGGTCATTAAATTCGCCATCACAGCGGAATTTATCAATATTATGAGCAGCAATAACAGAGCCTACAATATCCATTTTAGTTACTACAGAAAATTTCGGCACAGATATCGGCATTTCTGTAACTCCTGCCGGAAATTTAAAAAGCTTGCTATATGATGCTGCACTACTTTTGACACTTATTACCACCACAGCATCCCCGGAATCAATCAAAGCCTGTAACCCGTTGCAAACAAGCGAATACTTAGTGGGGATAACTATGTTTTCAGAGTCTACAATAATTCCATTTTCATCGAAGACGGTACGAAAACTACAACTGTCAATATAATCATCACGCCCCGCAGCTAACACAGGATTCGGAAATTCGTCTTTGATTGCTTTCATTTCTTAACCACCTCCGTTAAATGCAGGCTGAGTTTCATTTTTTCCTTCTTTACAAATTTCACAAAGAACATTGCGGCAGTATCAGCATCAACCTTCATAGGTCCGGCCTTTCCTCCGACAATTTTTACGCTCTTTCCGTTATAAGTGAATGATTCCATTTCAAGAGCATCAGAACGACCGTCTTCACCGACTGCAAAACACTCTACATATAGATTCTCATATGTTTCGGTAGGTTTGATTACAATCTTGTAAAGTCCCTGCGAAGAACTTATAGGAAATGCTCTCTGAGCCGTAAGATTAGGAGTATTTACAATCTTTACACCATTTCCGGGAGCAGCACCAGGCTGTGGATTCGGATCATCCGGGTCAGGAGTAACAGGCTTCGGAGGACGAGGTTTCGGAGGCATCGGATTGGGATTACGAGAATGGTTGTGTATATCTCCTTCTTCTTCTGTCCCATCTTCTTGCACTGCAATCTGTGTGGTAGTGCCCTGCTGGGTACGATTCGTTTTTACTTTGCCGATTTTTATTTTGACTTTCAGAATATCGTCACCTTCCGATTGTCCGCCAAGTCCATCAATGTCATCAGGGATATATTCTCCGACTCCGGCAGCATCGACAGTATCCTCTGTAACAACTTCAAATTGAGACTTCAAAAGCGCCAATACAAAATCATCTATTTGCTGGATGGATTGTCTTGCAAGGTTACGTTTTTCTTTGTCAGAGGATTCAATTTGTTTGTAATCCCATCTGTTATGCCTTGGTGGTTCGGTATCCTTTAATAGTTCTCCGAGTTTCTGACCACGAACGATTACAACCGCCGCATAATGCTGGAAAATCCTCTTGAAATATGTACCGACAAGCATTCCTGTTGCTCTGAAATTGGCAATAGTACGTTTATAACTGCTATCAGACTTAATATAGATCTCTACATCATCCGGTTCAAACACCTGAAGAGATTTTTTACAATCGGGTGAGGTAAACGCCTTATATAGTTGCGCTGTAGCAATCATCTCCTGGTCATCCGACAAATCAGAGAAAATCTGTGACAGAGTGTCTGCATCAATCACACGGTGTTCGTTAGAATCTTTTAATTCCACAATGAGTCTACCTTCACTGATAGCAACGAAAAAATTTTTGAGAATAGCTTTTGTTACATTTTTAACCCAGTTGACCGACTGCGTGAAACCGACAATTATTACATCTGTTCCTCTTTCGGTACGGGTAAAGCAGTCACGGAATGCATTATCGTCGGTATCAAAGATAGGTTTCCATATTTCATTTTTCTCATCGTTATTCTGATATTTTCCGACACGCTGTGTGGGTTTTCCGTCAGAGTTCAGAAGAGTGGCAAGACGAGCAACACCAATAAAAGCACTTTCATTGTCTTCGGCAAGTGTGTTATAGAAGACCATACTAAGTGAAGAACAGGCAAAAGGTGCATTTTTTCCAATCCCGTATGAACCCGCACTGTTTTCGTCGCTTTTAACGGAAACGCCATCTGATCCGGTCAAGGCTTCCCAAGAAGATGACAGTTTCCCACTATGGCTTCCACTCAATCCTTTAGTATGGTAGTCACTCGCAATCAACACAGGAATGGTCTCCTGCTGTAGAGTTGATTCGGCTCCGGTGACAAAGCGAGACAACTTGGTATCCATTTCATCACCCCAATAGTTGCGACACCCCTTAAGGCATTCTTTATATTGAGAAAAAACATTGTATTCAGCAGTATTTACTTGTCTGAGTTCGAATACAACATTTACGGGAGCATCAGTATTCTCAAGATGGGCATCAAGAGAGTTCTGACAGATTTCTCTGGCAAGGTTATCAATAAGTTCCTGTCCCTTGAAAACTTCGATATCATTATTAGTATATCCTTGTCTGGTTCCGCCTGAGAGCGGCGGAAAACGCCAACCAATTTGAGTCATTCGCTGTCACCTCTTCGTTTAATCTAATTTAAATCTTTCTTCATTAACAGAATCGCTGCCATTGAATTTTGCCTTTGTGTTTTTCAGTTCGTGTTCGATAGCTCCAAATATCTTTTTAACATCAGCTTCGGTGTATTCATAGTTAGCGGTGCTGGAGCAATTTCCAAGAAGTTTCACCATATCAATAATTTTGTTTGTACGAGCTTCTGCAAGTCTTACAAAACGCTCACGCTTGGTTTCTTTCACTGCCATATTATGACCTCCATTAAAAAATATAGATTATATTTTCAAATAATAATAAAAATATAGAAGTTTGTAGCTTCCTGTATTTATTATATCAATAAAAATATATTTGTCAATACATTTCTTAAATATTTTTAATATGTAGAGTATATTTTGAAAATATAATAAATATTTTGTTGCTCAGGCATTGTTAAAATGAAAAATGCAGAGGGTTGTTTTATCCTCTGCATTTTGTTATTCGTTTGGAATATCTCCAAGAATTCTAAAGCAATTGACCATAAATTCAGCCATTGTTTGTATAACCGGAATAGTAACTGAATTTCCAAATTGTTTGTATTGCTGTGCAGGTGAAATTTCAGGCGGAAAAGCAAAATGCTCGACACCGTCTTCATCAAGGAATGCATAGTTGATAAAACCTTGTAACTTGCCCCATTCTCGAGGTGTCATCACACGAATGCCCTTATCATTTAATACGGTTTTCTTTGTAGATACAGTCATTCCTGCAATGCCATCTTGTGGATCATAAACTAGATTTCGCTCCTTTCCGGAACCACCGGTGGCCATTATTGTGTTTGCTAAATGGTTTTCAATGCCGGGTTCATTGACAACTCGGTAGCCAAATCCATTTCCTTTCTTGTGCTCGCGTTCCCTGTGGCGAATGAGTGTATCAAGATAGCCGGAAGACATATAGTATTTAGGCTCGGCACGGAACTCAAGAAGTTCATTCAAATCTTCATATAAATGCAGATCGTTTCCTTGCGGTAAATCCGGCAATGTGTTTAGTATATTTGCATCATATCGTTCTCTGTCGAATGCAACGATATATGTTCTAGGTCTGTTCTGTGGAACACCAAAGTGTTTTGAATTGCGAATGAACCTTTTTTCATTGCCTTTAACAACGGGATTCCCTGAAACATCATAATTTATACCAATAACTTTATAATTCAAATCACTTTCTAATTTATTAATAATAACTTTGAAAGTATTTCCTTTATCGTGTCGTACTAAGTTATCCACATTTTCAAGAAACACAGCTCGAGGGCGGGTCCTTTCTATAATATCTGCAATGTGATTGAAAATAATTCCTTTTTCTTTATCATTAAATCCTTCTTCATTTCCGGCACGACTAAATGTTTGGCATGGAAATCCTGCCAATAAAACCTCATACTCTGTATTATCGACCAAATTTTTAAACTCTTCTGAGGTTAAATCATTGCTTGGATTTTCACCATATAAATGTTCGTATGTTAAACAAGCATATTTATCTACTTCGGCAGATAATACATTGACATAGTTTCCGGTCATTTCAAATCCTTTTCTTATGCCTCCGATTCCTGCACATAGGTCTATTGTTCTAAATGGCATTTTTTATCTCCTTACTGCCGTTTCTATTATATCGCCACAGCTTTTTAAATTCTGTTGTATTTCTTTGCCCCAAAACCTTAACACAGTCCATCCTGAGTTCTCAAGAGTTTTGGTAACTTCTTTATCACGAGCTATATTTCGCTCGATTTTGGGAATCCAAAAGTCCTGGTGAGACTTGAATTCTTTTTTCTTGTTATCCCAATCGTATCCGTGCCAAAATTCACTGTCGCAAAACACGGCAACCTTTTTACCGATAAAAACAATATCGGGCTTTCCGAATACTTTTTTGGAATTCTTTTGATAGCGCAAGCCTCTTGACCAAAGTTCTTTACGTAAGAGCAGTTCAATTTCGGAATCTTTATTCTTAACAGCTTGCATATTTTTTCGACGTTGTTCTTTTGTATGATTATCCATAGTTTTCATATCTTAGCAAAGAATTGCTCATCGATTTCGTAATCCTTTACTTCTTTAACTCCAATTCCGAATTCTGCAAGTTTTGTAATAAATTCTTCGCCGTCAATTAAATCTATTTGCTGCTTTCCGGGATTAGAAGCTTCTTCAATGGCAGGTTTAGAAAACGAGCCTGTAGTAATGAAAACGCCTTTTTCAATATCTGTAGTAAGCGAGCCTCTGAAATCTCGAATATCACCGGCGCTGACACTTCCTTGATATCTTTTGCATTGAAATGCAATATTAAAACTGAAAATACCGTTGATTTTAAGCTTACCCGTACCATCAATACCGCCGTCTCCGGATTTTTTAGTTACAACAACATTTGTAAACCCACATTCACGTAATACTCGCTGTGTTAAACGCTCAAATCCATATGGATCCATATTTATTAAAACTTCATATAAGCGCTTACGCCACGGTTTGACCTCTTCGGGCACATCAACACCCTGTTCTTCCATTTTTTCTTCTGCTGTATTGAATTTCTGCGTTTTTTCGCTTTTAATATTTCTGAATTTTTCAACAATTGCACCATCAACTGAATCTATGCCGGTAAATTCAGGTTTGATTGTCCATACACTTCTTGCACTGTTTTCCAATGCACCGTAATTTTTTAAAATAGTTCTTGCCCACGCACAACGATAATTAACTTCGCTTAGGCTGGAGCTGTTCAAATGAGGGATATCTTGAATTTCGTTGGATAGTTCAAGTATTTCTGCGACCTTGCTGTTTATTTCATCGTTTTTACCTGATCCACCTAACAATTTTAATGCTGAAAATGTTGCCTCAATTAATGTCGCATAATTCGGTATTGCTGTCATAAAAAATTCTCCTTTTCAACTTTTCCGTCTTAGATTGTATAACCCTCGTAATAGTAGCTGTGGTTGATGCATTATATATACCGCACAGCTATATTACACTAATACTTCCCATTTGCCGTTAACTCTGCGGATATATTGTTTCTCTTTCAGAGAGTCAATAATGCGTTTTATGCTTCTGACGGACTTTTCTGCTTGTCCTGCAAGTTCAGTTTGGTTAACGGACGGGTTCTTTTTTATTAAGTCTAACACCGCAAGTTCTTCTAAAGTACATTCCAAAGTGCCAATTTGGCACTTTGGAACTGTATAGTGGCACTTTGGATTTTTACAATTTTTCTGTCTTATATGATGTTAATCCTTCATAGTAATAACTTTGGTCGATGCCTTTCATATAGACCTCACGGCTGTTTATTTCGTCCGTAAGCGCACCTTTTAATAACACTTTGATTTCCACATCTTTAATCGGGCTGCGCTCCATTGCAAGAAGATAATCTTCCTTATCCACCTTGCTCCAGTCAACCACTTTGCCGATTTCATTTTTCAAGATATGGTCAAGCCAAATGCGAGTGCTGCGACCGTTGCCCTCACGGAAAGGGTGGGCAATGTTCATCTCAACATACTTTTCGATTATCTCATCAAAGTTTGACTGCGGCATTTTGTCAATGTTATCAAGAGCCGCCTGCAAGTACATTGAAGGGGCAAAGCGAAAATTTCCTTTTGCAAGATTTACTGTGCGGATTTCGCCGGCAAAGTCAAAAATATCTTCGAACATATACTTGTGGATTGCCGCAAGTCCTGCAAATGAGCCTACATCAAAGGTGTCTAACAGCTTTCGGTCAAATAATTGTACAGCTTTCTTTTTGCTGACTCGTTCTTCTTCACGGGCAAGTTTGTCAGAATCGGTAATGTTTAGTCTGTTCTCTAATATCATTTTATTTGTCATTATGATTCGACCGTGATATTTTCTATTGCGTACAGCGGCAGATTCAAAAGCCAATCTTCCTTTTTATAATCAGCCATTGAAGTACGAACAGACAATTCAGGTTCAAACCTCTCTCGATAGGTTTTGAGGCTCTTTGCTCTCAGGTTCGTTTCGGCTTTTACTTCAATAGGGACAATCTGTTCACCGGTATCAACGACAAAATCAATTTCGCAAGAGCCTCTGTCGTTGGTGTAATAATAAACGCCTAAATCTTCAATCGTTTTTAATTGCTGGCAAACATACTGCTCGGTCAAAGCTCCTTTGAATTCAACGAAAAGGTCATCACCGTCAAGCAGTGTACGCTGACGAAGCCCTGTCATACAGCCGAGGAGTCCAACATCAACTATGAAAAGTTTGAATGCTTTCAAATCCTCATAAGCTTTCAACGGAATGCCTGCCGCATTCACACGACTGACCTTGTGCACAAGTCCGCAATCGGAAAGCCACATAATCGCAGTTTCATATTCTCTTGCTCTGCCGCCTTCACGGACAAGACCATAAATAAACTTCTTATTCTCTCTTGCAAGTTGCGACGGAATACTGTTCCAAAGCATACGGATTTTCGGGACAATCTCGTTCGGTGCGTGTTTTGAGAAGTCTTGTTCGTATGCCGCAAGGATTCTTTTCTGAATCGCACGAACCTCATTGAAATCTTTACTTTCGGCAAAACTTTGAACCGCTTCCGGCATACCGCCGACAAAATAGTAGTGTTTCAATGCGTCAATATATGTTTGCTTAAAGCTTGTGATCATTTCATAATTCTGATTTTTCAAAAGCTCTGCAAAGCGTTCGTTGCCGGTTGCCATTAAAAACTCACTGAAAGAGAGAGGATAGAGCTTTAAGAAATCAACCTTGCCGACAGGGAATGAGGTGCCCTGATGTAATGCAATTCCCAAAAGAGAACCGGCGCATACAATGTGATACTGTGGGGCGTTCTCATAAAAATATTTAAGAGAAGCAAGCGCTCTCGGCACTTCTTGAACCTCGTCAAAAATCAGCAGGGTGTTTTCAGGATTGATTTTGCGTCCGGCATACAATTCCAATCCCATAATCAGGCGGTCTGTATCCAAGTCTGCTGAAAACAAATCCGCCATTCTTGAATTGGAATCGAAGTTGATATATACAGTATCCGCATAAGCTTGTTTACCGAACTCTTTCATCAGCCAAGTCTTGCCGACCTGTCTTGCACCTTCAATAATCAACGGCTTGCGGCGCTTGCTGTTTTTCCATTTATATAATTTTTCAATCGCAATTCGGTACATACTGCACCTCCATATAATAAGTCAGTATTAGTATATCACTATATGCCAAAAAATGCAACGATTATTTGAGTGATAAATCCATTTTTTACAGTGAACTTAGTGGAACGCTCTTACTTTATTAATTCTGTTATTCCAAAGTATCATTTCATAGCTATCCCAAAGTATCAATTTGATACTTTGGGATAGCTATGAAAAAATCAGTGCCAACGATGAATTGAGTTCAAAGTTAGCACTGATTTTAATTAGATAAGCAGATAATATGGCTTATTCGTTATAATTGCCCATATATGACTTCATTATTGACCATTTCTGCCGCTCTGTTGCGAATATTATTCATCTTCCGCATCCACTTCATTTGGTCGGAGGATTTGAGTTGTTCGGTTACACCTTCCTTTTCGGCAAGTTCTTTTACCAGCCGGGGAAAAAGTTGTTGTGCCTGATCTTCGATGTCGGCAAGGTGGGAATATAGTTTGCCGGAAGTGAGTAAATTATAGTACAGCACCTTATGATGTTGTTTCAAATATCGTTTGTGCCTTAATGCCCACACGCCGATGTTACCCGGTTCTTTTTCCGCCGGTAATGATAAGTCCGGTAAAAGATAGTCGCCGGTTTGTGTATAAGTACCGCCGAGTTGTTCAAATAATGTGTCAGTCATAGTAAAAACCTCCTTTGATACTTAAATTGTATCAAAAGAGGTTTTCTTTTTCGAATGTGCGATTTGTAAATTTGCAAATTATGCCCGTGCCAAAAATTACAGCGAACATTTCCAAATCTGTGCCACTTTTTACGGCGAACATAGCGGATATTCAGTGAAAATTCACTCCGAAGTGCAAATCCAGCAAATATTCACTCTTTTGTTTTCATGCCTCGTATCACTTGCCAACGAGGGAATTCTTGAAGCACCCGGACATGCCATTCTGATTTTCGGGTGATTGTGCGAAAGTATTTCGAGCAAAAAAATTCTATTAAATAGACTTTCGGAATGTGATTCGTACTGTTTCTTTTGAAGGCTTTAAGATGTCCACTTTTACACCAGTTATTAATAGAAGTTGTACCGTAACCGATTGCTTTTGATATTTCGGTCGCAGTCAGCACATCGGGATACTGTGCAAACAGTTCCGTATAATACAGCTTCATATTTTCAAGAGTCTGTTCGGGTACTTCGGCACTTATTTTGACGGTATAGTTCCCCTTGTACCAACCTGCCGGTGCGGAATAGGATTCGGGAAATAATTTTCTCTTTTCAAGATATGTAATAACATCGGCCTTTTTGATTTTGTAACATCGAGTTTTCTTGCCCGTGTATTCGCACGGTATCTTGCCGCTGCGAAGTAAATACAGCGCCGTTGATTTGCTGATGTGACATATTTGATAAAGTTGGTCTTTGGTAATAATATCGGGAATCGAATCCCAGTTGATTGCGGTTTCATTCATAGCACTACACCTCGTAAAATTTTTTGTCGGTGCAGGTTTTCCTGTGTATTGCCGGTGTTAGTGTGTTTAATCTGTTCTTTCCGCAGTTCTTTCCAAAATAGTGCCTGTTCTTTCCAAAAACAGCGAAAATGCCGTTATTCGAACTTTCCTTTATTTATCGTGATTTCAGCGGCGCAGCCGCCAAAAAAGCCTTTATTTTCAAGCATTTTCGCCGAATAGAAAGCCGCCCGAAACTGCCTTCAAAAATCACTAAACTGACATTAACCCATAAAACTCGAAATCAGTTAGGGAGCAATCCCCCGCGAGTTCGAATCTCGCCGTCTCCGCCAAAAACCTCATCGTAGTTAAACTACGGTGGGGTTTCTTTTTATACCTATAAAATTTCAAATATCTGCAATATTTCGCATTTTTCAATCTTTTTTCCTATAAATCCACATTATTCTTTTATTTAATAGACAACTATTATTCGGGTGAATCCTTATGGAACAAAAAAGAGTGCTTATACTATGCTAACAATACATAGTTATAAGCACTCTTTTTTATTCAACTTCTCTTCGTTTACTGTAAAACGTAACTCCGGCAAAACCTGTTCCGGATACAAACATCAATCCAAACCAAATCCACATTATGTTGTTGTCTGCGGTCTGTGGGCTGGTTGTTGTTTCGATATTCGCATTCACAGTAAATGTTGTGGCTGCAGTACTGCCTGTCGAAACAATTCCGATTGTATGCTCACCGGCTGAAAGAGTAGCTACATAGTCAGCTTTCAATGTTACAATTGTACTGCCTTCCTTAACGGTATAATTCTTTTCATCAAGGATTTTACCGTCAAGCTCAACTCGGATGAAATCGCTGAATGCCGCATTGGAACGGAAGGTTATGTCGTTCTTATCCCCTGCAGTTATAGTCTGTCCTTTGCCCTCAATGATTTCAGACGGCAACTTTTGGATTACTGTATCAGCAAGCTTAATTTCTTTTGTGCAGTTTTCATCGGCAAAGTACTTCTTGCAGTCCTTACACTGCCAATACTCTATGTTTCCTGTTTCAGTAACAGTTGCAGCCTTAGCAGGAGTTTTCTCATAATTATGATTTGAACTGTCTATCTCTCCGTATTCTTGTTTACATATTCCACAAGTTGCTTTGGTTTGGCAGGTGGCTGTTCCGCCCGCACAGGTATGCGAGGAAATATTAGTTAATAATCCGTCCTCAGCAGCAACAACAGGATAACCACATATCTTGTCAGGAATATCAACGCCAGTCGTGCCTTGTTCTAATTCTATTCCCGTAATAGTAATCTCATCCCTGTCGGTATCAAGGCTGTATTTTACCTGTGTTGTAGTCGCTACAGTTGGGATTGCATCTTCCCCAATGGTCAAATTCTGATTATCAGGTAGGAATATGATTTCAAGGTTACAGTTTTCAAAAGTATAATTCCCAATAGATGTAACATTGTAAGGGATGGTTATGCTTGTAAGGCTTGTGCAGTTTTTAAAAGCATAATTTCCAATAGATGTAACGTTGTAAGGGATGGTTATGCTTGTAAGGCTTGTGCAGTTTTCAAAAGTATCATTTCCAATAGACACAACACTGTCGGGAAGCATTATACTTTTAAGTTGACTGCATCCATAAAAAGTAGCTGGTCCTATGGAGGTAACCCCACTTGGGATAGCTATGCTTTCAAGACTGGTGCAACCATAAAAAGTGCTACCTCCGATTAGCGTAACACTACTTGGGATAGTTATGCTTTTAAGGCTTGAACATTCTGAAAAAGCACCTTCTCCAATTGAGGTAACTCCGTTTGGGATCGTTATGCTTTCAAGTCTTCTGCAAGACCTAAAAGCGGATTCTCCGATGGAGGTTACACCGTTTGGAATAGTTACACTTTTAAGACTTGGTCGTTCACTAAAAGCTAATGGTCCAATAGAGACAACTGGTTTTGAGTCGATTTGAGAAGGAATATTAACATCAGTTTCACTGCCGGTATATCTTGTAATTGTTACCTTACCGTCGGACACAGTGTAATAAAAATTTCCGTATATCTCATCCGCATACACCGTTATCGGTAAAAACATAAATACCATACAAAGAATAAGCACTATGCTTAAAATTCGTTTTTTCATTGAATACTCCTCCTAAAAATTTATGTTAGGGTTGGTTCAACTAGAAGCCTACTACTACACTGTAACGATTGTAGGAAAATCGAGTCCACAGTTTTTAATTTCAACAACTTTTTCCTACGTCACTTTTGACACAATCATTATAGCAAATCACAATTATTCTTTCAACGAGTGTGCGCAGTTCTCCAATTTGCTAAAAAAGTTCGTTTGCAGATTTTATTGCCTCATCGGCAACAGCATAAAAATCTTCATGTTTCTTCTCAGCAGTACGAGTTTCTCTACAACGGGGGACGGTTCTCCTATATATGAAACATAAGAAAACTCACTTACTTTAACGAAAGTAGGTGAGTTTAGTTTTATAGTTGAAACTATTTTAAGTTTATTGTTTTCTTTACTGGGCCATTACAAGTTCTTTTAGTTCTTGTCTTTTGTTTTCGTCATAAATATCAAAGAAATCTGCTGCTTGGTCGAATGTGTAATTCATCTTAGTCATGAGATTTTTTATGTTATTGCTTTGTGTTTGATTTATGCCTTTTTGGAAGCCATGCTTTTCGCCTTTTTGAAATCCATGCTTTTCACCTTTTTGGAATCCATGCTTTTCACCCTTTTTGAATCCTTGTTTTACACCTTGTTCCATTCCGTCTTCAAATATTGCTTCACCAAAATTGCACATAGACGCATACTCCTTTCCATTTGTTAGTTCATATCCGTATTCTGCCCTTAGTATAGTATTTTTCTCCTCAAATTTCAAATCGTTAGAAAAGATAACATTTAACATTCTAAGCAGTTTATTGTCTGTATAATAACCTTCTTTTTTCAAAGATATAAATTGTATTTCAAAAATTCTATAATCTTTCTCTTCACACATTTTCTTTCCGTTAGAATGCATTTGTGCTATGAAAAAGCGAGAAATTACATTTTCATAGTCTTTTTTAACACCGAAATTTATCCAAATTGAGTAAACTTTTTTTATCTTGCCATAGTCCATACCTGAAAATTCTGTATTTTTCTGAGAAGATATAAGTCTTG
>JAQXSW010000019.1 GCA_029219165.1 Oscillospiraceae bacterium | reverse complement strand
TATTGGCCCCAGTTATATGTCGGTTGGGGTTACCTTAATCATATTCGACTTATAATATCTCTAACAATTTGAGAGTCTTCAAGAAGAGTTATTGCAAAACTCTTTTTACCCGCATCTTTAATAGAAGTTCCAATGTGATACCCTGTAGTTTGATCCAAAATTAAAAATCAATCATGAAACTTTTTCATATATTCTATTTTCAATGTTGGATATTGAGCGTTAAATTTAGCAACTTAAGAATTAGTTAGGTTACATCCTTTCTTAAAAGTTCGTATTAAAACAGATACTTCATCCTGTTTTTTACTTAGTAAATCCAACGTTCTAGTATCTACATATCCATCAATTAGAATTATTTCTTTCTCCGCCTTTTGAATTAAACTTGAAAGCAAACTAAAAGCATCATAAATCTGTCCATTGAAAAAGATTTTCTGTGTACATTCTTCATGCTCAGAAATATATTCAAAAATTTTTTCAAACTTCTCATTGGTTTCTTTTTGAAATTCAAGTTGTTTTAATTCAATACTTTTAATTCTTTCAAACATGTATTCATTGTTGGCAATAAAGTGACGCATTTCAACAAAAGTACGCATAATTGCTATACTCATATCTACCGCCACCGCGCTATGTAGCACACTTGCAAGCATAGAAACACCCTGCTCAGTGAATACAAACGGCAGCGTGCGTCGGCCACCGCGTCCTGCTTCAACGCTAGCTGAACTTGAGGTGCCAATTTGGCACTTCAAGTTTTCGTACTCTTCCGTAGTCAACTGAAAACAAAAATCTTCAGGAAAACGATTGAAATTACGTTTTACAGCACGATTAAGGTACTTTGTTTCAACTTGATACAACTTGGCAAGCTGACTGTCAATCATAACCTGTTGCCCACGTATGTTGTAAATATAACTTGAAAGACTTGTACCTGGAACCATTGACAACTCAGATGTAGTGGTCGACAGTGCCACAATTCCATTTTGATTCAACATGTTAATCACTGCTTTCTTTAAATCTCGTGAAGTCACAAATTGTGACTTAAAAAATGACTAAACATTACCTCATTCTTACTTTTATTACTCCTTTCCTCTCCACCAAGACATAAAAATACCAACCGGTAGAGATAAACATTTTAGTTTATTTCCATCGGTTGGTACGTTTAACCTTATTGGCCCCAGTTATATGTCGGTTAGGGATTCCTATGTCACATAAACTTTATCATATTATGTCTTATTAGACAAGGTAGGTAAATGGTTTGGCAAAAAGTCAATAACAATAAGTTTCTTGTCATCATATATGAAAAATCAAATGCTGTCTAAAGTAATATAATCGTACAAATCTTTACGAACTGGCCGCTCCAACTTATATTCAAGTTCTACAGCTGAAGCATTTGTATCTTTCATAATAAATTGTTTCGCATATCCTGTAGGATGAATTGGTCCAAGGTAATAAAATTCCTTTGAATTCTTATCATCTTTATTCTTTCTAACGAATAAATGCATTGCTATTCCTAATTGATCTGAATTGAGTGCAGTCTGAACATCCTTCGAATTTTTTGTTCTTTTTGATTTTGAAATAGCAATTAATGTGTTTTGACTAATAAAATGATCTCCATACATTATTGAAGCATGTATTGTTTCATCCTTATCATAATTTATAAAAACAGGATATGTTTTGGTGGTTTCATTATATTTGTATCCACCTATATTTGTTGGAACCTCATTTCTTTCCCATTCCAAAAGTCTACAAACATCTTCGTATGTATACTTTTCATATAGTTTTAAGGAAGTATTTCCATATGAACCATGATATCTTGTTTCATATCTAGAAATACCAAAATCGACAACATCTTTTATAAATCCCTTAAACTCGTTGTTCTTTAACTCTTCGTAAAAGGATTTACTAACTTTGTAATCATCTTTATCCGGTTCTATAAAAATGGAGTTAATATAAGTATCCTTTCCAGTTCCAGCGGCAAACTCATTTGTCATATTATTAACTATACTTTTTGTTGTATATGGAGAAAAATCAACATCATATTTTTCTTTTAATATACATTTTGTTTTAGAAATCAAATTATCCGTTTCACCTTTTAAAACAAGTAATAAAACAATCAATTCATGAGGACGTTTGCCCTCGGATAATTTTACCGAAATATATTGCAGCATCTCACGCTGCAAATCATTTAAATCTACTTCAAAGTCATTTTCTTTTGCTTTAAGGAATTCATAGTAAGAACATCTTTTTTGAAATTTTTTGTTGATTATTTTAATTGGATCAATTTCACCATATAAATCAAATTCAATGAGTTTAGGAATACGTCCCAACTTGTTTTTTAACTGTTTATATCCATCAACCAATAATTTCATTTCATTAAAATCAGTAACATCAATAGACTCAAATATTCTCTTAGCAGTAATTTCATCAAAATTCACTGTTGAACAACCAGGTATTATACTATTACCTTCAGAGATATATTTTCTTAGAGTATCTTTGTTGTATGTCTTATCTCCTGAAAGGGCTATTGGAATCAGAAAATTCTTTTTGTAATTTCCAATGAAGTCAATTACAACTAAATATTCCTTATCCATATTCTGCCTAAGTCCTCTGCCAAGTTGTTGAACAAAAATTATAGCTGACTCCGTTGGTCGTAACATAATAACTTGATTAATTGATGGTATATCAACACCTTCATTAAATATATCTACAGTAAAGATATAATCCAAGCAATCGTCGCCTTCATTTTGCTCTAATCTTCTAACTGCCTCTGCTCTATATTCTTGTGAATCAGAACCTGAAAGAGCGACAGTTCTAAAGCCAAGTTCATTAAATTTACGAGATAATTCTTTACATATATCATTTCGACTACAGAATATCAAACCTTTTACCCTATCTCCACTGTAGCCATACAATTCTGATTTTTCTAATATATGTTTTACACGTTCATCAGAAACAAGACTATTAAAGTCATCATCACTAATTAACTCTCCATTAACCTCAATATCACTTATGCCAAAATAATGAAATGGACAAATTAATTTTTCTTCCATTGCATCCTGAAGTCTAATTTCGTAAGCAATATTATAATCAAATAGTTCATAAATATTTACTCCATCTGTACGTTCCGGAGTTGCAGTCATGCCCAATAGAAATTTTGGATTAAAATAGTCCAAAATTTTTTTACTAGTTGGAGCACCAGTCCTATGAGCCTCATCAAATACAATATAATCAAATTCATCCGGCTTAAAGCTCTTTAAGACATCGTCTTTTGACATCATATTCGTGGTTGCAAATAAAAAATCTGAATCTTTATCTTTATTATTTCCACTAAAAATGGACATTGTCTTTGAGCTACCTATAACTCTTTTAAAACTTTTTAAAGCTGCTTTTGCGATTTGTTCCCTATGAATAAGGAATAAACACCTTCCCGGATTAAATGCACAAACATCCATTGCAGCCAAATATGTTTTTCCAGTACCCGTTGCAGAAATAAGTAACGCCTTTTTTGCTCCACATTTTCTAAGATGGTCAATATTATTCAAAGCAGCAACTTGCATTTTATTTGGTTTTATTTTGTTTTCTATGTCAACAATACTATCTCTGTATTGTTTCTCACTCTTTTTTGACCAATACAGCTGCTGATTATATACTCTCTGGTATGAATTTAAAAAATCATCATCAACAGGTACCGCCAATTCAAATAATTTATTAAACTCATTCAAAGTCTCAAATGTAATTCCTGCATCCTTTGTGGAAACAACCTTTATGTTCCATTCCTTATTTTCACATAAAGCATTTTGAGTCAAGTTGCTACTACCAATAATTGAAGTAAACTCATTACCTCTTCTAAAGATATAACCTTTAGTATGCATACAATTTTCATCACTAACTATTCGTAGTTCAATATTATTAAATGATAATAACTTTCTCAGAGCTTTAGGTTGGGTAAAATTCTGATATTGAGATGCAACAATTTTTCCCGAAATTCCCTTTTCTTTTAATAGATTAAAAGTTTGAATAAGGCTGGTTACACCGCCCTCCGTAACAAAAGCAACAGAAAAGAAGAATTCATCACAGTGCTTTAATTCATATTCAATTGAAGTCAGCACTTTCTCTCCCTGCTTGTAATCATTTACAAGCAAGGCTGGTTTGTAATGATCTTCCGCATTAACACTGCTGTCAAGAAATCCATATTTAATTCCGTCAAGTAATTGTTCGGCAACGTTCATATCAATTCTCCATCAATTTTTTTACGATAGGTATATCTGCCGGTGCCCAATCAAGTGTATCTAAATCATCAAGGCATAACCATTTATGATTCACATGCTCTTTCATAACAAAATCTATAGTGTCAACTTCACAAAAATAAGCATGCATTGTAATTTCAAAATCCGGATACACATGATTTACAGACATAAAATAATTAGATTCCGAAACATTAACATCCATTTCCATTTCTTCAAATAATTCTCTCTTTAACGCCTGACTATTTGATTCACCTGACTCAACTTTACCACCGGGGAACTCGTATTTTAAAGACACATATTCGTACTTTCCAACAGGACGTTGCATACATAGAATTAAGTCCTCATATTTAATTATTCCTGCAACAACTTCTAAGTGTTTCATTTTAGACCTCACATGAAAAACATCATAAAATTATTATAATAAATAAAATCATAATAGACAATTACAAATACATTTAATGAATACACACTTTATTTTTAGACTATTTTATCAAGCAAATCAAAACTTTATGTCCCAAAAATGGTATCTTTTAAATTTAAATTGATATTAACTTATTTGAAGCATATCATGTTAATGGAGGTTGTTATATGATTAATTATGAGAAAGCAGCAAGTTATTGGGTGGAGAAGAATAAGCATGGTAAGGTTATGGAGAAGGATGAGTGTTTGAAGAGGATTGAATCGCTCGTTGAGGGACATAACACTTTGGCGCTTGCAACTATGGGTGTGAATATTAGAGTTACTCCTGTTGAATATTTTTATCATTCCGGTAACTTTTATATCTTTACTGAAGGTGGAGAGAAGTTTAGAAATCTTGAGAAGTGCAAGGACATTTCTTTCTGCATATATGATAAATATACGGGTGGAAAGACGGAGAGCCTTCAGGCAGATGCTGTTTGTAATGTTGTGGACTTTTATTGTGACGAGTACAATTCTGTATTTCAGGCTAAGGGACTTAACGTTGATAAATTGAAGGCAAAAGGCATTGAAATGTATTTATTGCGTTTGGATGTTAAACGTTATGAGTACTTGAATACATCGCTTGTGAAGGACGGATATAACGCACATCAGATTGTAGAAGTATAGGTGAATTATGGAATATAGGAAATAAAAAAGGTACCCTACAGTTTTGAATCTGCGGGGTGCCTTATTTGTTATTTTCTTATTGATTTATTGTATGTAATAAAGTTGCAGATGAATATTACACCTGCAAGGAAAAGTGCAAGTCCAAGACCTGTGTAGAAAAAGGAAATGAATATATCCGGAAAGACGTGTGCATTTCGGAGTCCTATTCCTCCACCCATCATGAAGGCCATTATGAGGTAGCCTTTTAGGTCAAAGAAATTCCAAAATGGTCTTTTTGGTTCTTCATAACTTTTTATCCTCTTTGTATGTTTCTTAGTCATTTTGTAGAACATAGCACCAAAAGCTATGAAAATAAAAATAGTTAGAATTGGAAGATACCATTTAAACTCAATGGCCATATATGAAATTATTCCAAGTCGCGATACATTAAATCCCGCAATCATCCATACTATTCCTGCAATTAAGAGAAGTGTTCTTTTAGTTACTTTCATGCTTAAAGCTCCATTATTTTATCTCTAGCACTTTGTATCCCAAATCCTCTACTATTGCCTTAAGGGTTTCATTTGCTATTTCATCTAATAGGGTAATTGTTGCTGTACCTGTCTCATGAGATACTTCAGCTGATTCTACTTCTGGAAGATCGTTGAGAGTATCCCTTACTTTTGCTTCACAGTGGCCACACATCATGCCCTCTATTTTTAATGTTTTTTGCATAGTTATTCTCCTTTGATTTTTTCTTGTTTTATTTTATATTATTTTTTTGTTTTGTGTATATGTTTGAGGTTTAGGCGCAGGGCGTTCATTACAACGCAGAAGCTTGAAAGGCTCATTGCCGCTGCCCCAAACATTGGGGTTAGGGTTATGCCGAATGGTATAAATAGGCCGGCTGCCAAAGGTATGCCGATTGTGTTATATATGAACGCCCAAAAGAGGTTCTCATGAATGTTTTGAAGCGTCATGCGTGAAAGACGGATGGCAGCAGGGACATCCCTAAGGGTTGAATTCATGAGAACAATATCTGCAGCGTCTATGGCAACATCTGTACCCGCTCCTATAGCCATACCTGTGTCTGCACGGGTTAGGGCAGGAGCGTCATTTATTCCGTCGCCTACCATTAGTACCTTACCCTTTTCTTGAAGTTTCTTTATTGTATTTTCTTTTTGGTCTGGAAGAACACCTGCAATTACGTTCTTTATTCCGGCCATCTCTGCAATTGCTCTTGCCGTACGCTCGTTGTCCCCTGTGAGCATTACCACTTTTAGTTTAAGGTCCTGTAGTTGGTTTATCGTCTCTTTTGCATCACCCTTTATGGTATCTGCCACGGCGATTATTCCAAGGAGGGTATTTCCCTTTGAAAAGAAAAGTGGAGTCTTACCCTGTTTTGAAAGCTCTTCAGACTGTTCCTTTATATAATCCGGAATTTTTACTATTGTTTCCATATAAGACAAACTGCCTGCATGTATGGAAAACTTCTTGCTTACGTTGTTTGTGGACTCATGGTATGTTGCTTTGAGACCATTTCCGGGCAGATTTTGGAAATCTGTAAAGGTCTTACGCTTTACATCGTTCTCTTCAGCATAGTTTACAACCGCTTTTGCAAGAGGATGTTCGCTCTTTTTCTCTATACTATAGGCAATTTGAAGCAGTTCCTCTTTTTGAATTTTAAACTTTTCATTTGGAATTATATCTGTAACCTGTGGTTCTCCTTTTGTTATGGTTCCGGTTTTATCAAAGACAACAATTTCGGTTCTTCCAAGGTTTTCAAGAGATTCGGCAGTCTTGAAAAGAATGCCGTTTTTGGCGCCAATACCGTTGCCGACCATAATGGCAACCGGCGTTGCAAGTCCCAGTGCACATGGACAGGAAATTACAAGTACAGATATGCCTCTGGAAAGAGCATATCCTATTGGATTTCCAAGAAGGATCCATATAACAGTTGTTATTATGGCTATTATGATTACCACCGGGACAAAAATGCCGGAAACTTTGTCGGCAACTTTTGCAATTGGCGCCTTTGTCTGCGAGGCATCTTCAACCATTTTGATTATTTGAGCAAGGGTTGTATCGCTACCAACTCTTGTTGCTTTACATGTTATGTTTCCCTGAGTATTTATTGTAGCAGCTGAAACTTTGTCCCCCTCCTGTTTATCCACCGGAATACTTTCTCCTGTTAATGCGGATTCATCTACAGATGTTTCACCTTCAAGAATTATTCCGTCTACCGGAATGCTTTCTCCAGGTTTTACAATGAATATTTGATCTACTTGTACTTCATTCGCTTTAACCTTGTGTTCCTCATTATTTATGAGGACTGTTGCAGTCTTCGGTTTAAGTTTTATGAGACTCTTTATTGCATCTGTTGTTCTGCCTTTGGATTTAGCCTCAAGTGTTTTACCTACCGTTATTAGAGCCAAAATCATGGCTGCAGACTCAAAGTACAGTTCAGGCATACCTTCATGTGTAGTAAACAAAAGTACCACGCTGTATATGAAGGATGCAGAAGAGCCGAGCGATACAAGCGTGTCCATATTTGGAGTCCCATGTATTAATCCCTTAGTACCGTTTATAAAGAAGTTACGGTTAATTACCATAACTATAACGCAAAGAACAAGTTGGATTAAACCCATGGTAAGGTGTGACATTTCCGGTTGTGGTAGACCTAGCATGTGTCCCATGGAAAAATACATGAGAATTAAGACAAATACCACAGAAAGAATTAGTCTTTTGAATAGCTTTGGAGTTTCCGTATCTTTTAATATATCTTCATCATTTCTGTTTAGTGTATCCACTTGTGTGGCTCCATAGCCCGCATCTTTTACAGCTTTAATAATATCATTTGCAGTGGCTGTTCCTATAACACCCATTGAATTGGTCAGAAGTGAAACTGAAACTGTTTCAACACCCGGCACTTCTGATACCGCTTTTTCAACACGTGCACTACACGCCGCACAGCTCATACCTGTTATATTATATTTGTTTAGATTTTTGCTTGTTGTTTGTAGTTCTTCTTTTAGTTCTTCCATACTAGCCTCTTATTTCATAAGTTTTTGAAGTGTTGCAACCAGTTCATCTATAGTTTCGTCTTTTCCATCTCTAATATCCTCTCTAACACATGTTTTTATATGTGTTGCAAGAAGTTCTTTTTGGAATGAATTTATTGCGGCAGATACTGCTGATGTCTGAGTTAGAATATCTACACAGTATGCACTGTTTTCAACCATTCCTTTTATTCCTCTTATTTGTCCTTCAATACGACTAAGTCTGTTTATAAGAGCCTTAACCTCTTCTTCAGAACGTTCCTTAGTCTCATGACAGCAACATTTCTTTTCTTCCATATTAACCTCCAAAATACCCCTAGAGGGTATATGTTAAATATACTCTCCAGGGGCCCTTGAGTCAAGTTTCTAATATGCATTTGACAAAAAATGGTATTTTGATATAATGAACGTAGGCACAGCCGATAAACGGTTGTCTTGCCAGGGAATAAAGGACTAGCCTAAATCCTGACGAGTGGACGGCTAGTTCTTTTTATTTTTGCTTGAACTTAGCAAAGATATGATCAATGCTATAAATGCAAAAATTGAATATGTATATTGAATTATATCAAATTCCATACACACCACCTCCTCCCATTTCTGAAATGAGATTTGGCAAGAACAACCGCCTACCGTT
>JAQXSW010000018.1 GCA_029219165.1 Oscillospiraceae bacterium | reverse complement strand
GATCATGCCGGTTCGTGCATACGATATAACAAAGCGTGGCATAGAAACACGAAAATTCCTTTAACATGGATTGAAGGAGCTGGACATAATTCTAATACAGACAAACCTGAACAGATAAATAGTTTGATAGAAGAATTTGTTACAAATATTTAACAATAGACAACTTCCAATTTGTTGAACTGAATCCGAAAAGCATTAGGGCTCAGAGGAGATAGAATCCTTTGCATCCTTCCTTTTTATACAAGGGTTGACATCGTTGCGTTATGGCATATGCCCTTTTACAATGTAGTTAGAAGAAAGGGGTTGAGCCTATGAAGCTTAAAATGCGTTTCCTGTGATTTATGGGCTACAAATTAACTCAATGATGTTTCCCATATTTCTTTGCATTTGCTAATCCCTGCTAAAAGGAAGGCAAAAAAACACGAAAAATTAGCAGGTTTTGGACGAGAATTTATTAACAACGAAACCCCGGAAAATCCAGTAAAATCAAGGGTTTCCGGCGTTTTTTCATTTTTACGAATTGCTAATGAACAAGGCAGATATACTGATGGGCCCGCGATGTTCTCTGATAGGTGCTTTCAGACAAGAAAAGAAAACTCTAAATCAAATATATTTGAATACGAAAATAGACCGCTTACACGATGTAAGCGGTCTTTAATTATTATACAGGTGTTCCGACTTCTATCAAATTTCCATCAGGGTCATAGAATCTGACCACCTTTTGCCCCCAACTGTGTGTCATAAGGCGATTAACATATTCTGTTTCGGGGTAGAGCATGTCAAGTCGTTCCACAAATTTCTCTATATCAGGTTCTTCAAAATATAATTCAGACTGATTACTGTTTGAAATTATGCTTCTTTTCATGAATTGTTCCCAGTAACCCGATTCCTGTAAATACAAGTTATTCGTTAATTCCATATTCCCATCGTTATCTTGAAGCAGTTGAAACCCAAACATATCACTATAGAACTTTAGTGCACGGTTACAATCTTTAACAACAATAAGCGTTCCTTTGTATTTCATATGTGTTCTCCTCCGTCAAATACCGATTTGTCTTTCTTCCGCCGTATTTTTCACCACTTGAAAGCTATTCATTTCTATTATATCCAAGTTCAGTAGGAAGGTTATCCCAAAGTTCTGTTCTTGTCTTGTTTTTTCTTAGTTTTTCTAATATTTTCATATCTGGCTCTGGATATACTATAAAATTATCAACCTCGCCCAATTCCGGACGTATTGAGAAGGCCAGTTTTTCATTGCCTACTGAGAACTGCGCAATCAGCTTTTAAATACTCATTAAGTTCTTTCGAGTATGGCACTATATCCATATTTAATCCCTCTAACTTTCGCTTTGGGCAGTTTATTTTACACTGCACATAAATGATATCCTATTTATGCTGTTACATCAATAGCACGAATTAAGAAGTAAATAATTTATTCCATCTCTATAATAGAATGCGAAAAAGGAGAGATGTAATAATGGATATAAAAGAAATCAGGGAAAATAAACTTAAAACAATTATCTAGTTTTCTATTCCCAGCATTATAGCAATGCTTTTACAGACGGCGATCACAATAACCGATATTTGATATATACCGGAGTGTTAGAGAAGACGGATATATGGAAATTGATATTTGTTTTCTGTTAAAATGAAATAAGTTGTATTAAATAAATAGCAAAAATAGTCGAGAATAATTCAATCACATTTTTGTAAAATGGTTGCGCCGGGTGGTGATAAAATGCAGGAACAAATTAACGCAGTACAACGAATGCAAGAATATATTGAAGAACATCTTTGTGAGGATATTTCCTTTGCGGATGTTGCAAAAGTATCGTTGTTTTCTCCATGGTATGCAAGGCGATTGTTCTTAGAATATACGGGTGTAACACCGTCTGAATACATCCGAAAATTAAGATTGAAGCAATCTGCTCTAAAATTACGGGACGAGAATGCAAAAATTCTTGATGTTGCCATGGATTACGGCTTTGGAAGTGTTGACGGATATCAGAGGGCCTTTCGTAAAGAGTTTGGCTGCAATCCAAGTGAATATTCCGCCAACCCTATTCCTCTTAATTTGTTTACTCCCTACGGTGTAAAATTCAAATTTTTGGAAAGGAAGAAAACGACCGTGAGCGCAAAAAATGTATTTTTACAAGTAATCGACAAACCAAAAAGGAAGGTAATAATCAAACGAGGTAAAACAGCTACGGAGTATATGAAATATTGTGAAGAAGTTGGATGTGATATTTGGGGAGTACTGGTTAGTATGAAATCTCTTTGTGGCGAACCGGTATGTTTATGGTTGCCAAAGGAGTATATTAAGCCGGGAACAAGTGAGTATGTACAAGGTGTTGAGGTTGAAAGTGATTATAGTGGAGAAATTCCTGACGGCTTTGATATAATTGAGCTTCCCGCCTCAAAATATCTCATGTTCCAGGGCGAACCTTTTAGAGAAGAAGATTATGAGCAGGCCATTACAGATATTTGGGAGTCTGAGAAGAAATATGATCCATCTGTTATAGGTTACAAGTGGGATGACTCAAATCCAAAGATTCAACTTGAACCAATCGGTACACGAGGATATATAGAACTGCTTCCGATTCGTTCTAAAATATAAATTATAAATATGTAGGAACAGCCTCTTATTTTTCTTTTAACGACCCAAACGGAATGTGCAAGACTTGTTCCGGTATCGGAAAAATCTTGGATTTGGATATTGAGCGTGCCATTGACCCGGATAAATCCTGGAATGAGGGCATGCTGGAATTACCTGCGTTTGGTGTTGGAAACTACTACTGGAAGTTGTATACAGGTTCGGGTCTGTTCGATTTAGACAAAAAATACCGAGATTATACGCCGGAAGAACGTAATCTCCTCCTGTTTGGCAGCCGTATTCCAGGCGGACCGAGAGAACATAAAAAGGTAGAGGCATATTCCATGAGTGATTATTAAATAAAGAAGAGCATTATATCTCACTTGAGATATAATGCTCTTTTGTCTTTGTTATTTGTTTATGAATGTTATTAAACCGTTTGACTCCATTATTTGGAAATATTTTACAAGACGTTCGTAGAGGGGCTCCGCCTTTTCCCCGAACTCTTTTTTTACCTCTTCACCAATGGCAAAAATTGTTTTTTCTCCATCAATTATAGGCCAGATAAACATGCCCATTTCATCTAAATGGATTTGTGTTATTTCGGGCTTTGAAAATAATTTTTGTGCCATTTTATTGAATATGCCGGTGTTATGAATATCTAAAACCAACTTGCCGTCATCATCTACATGGGAGCCAACAAGTGGATTGTGCTGTGGAATATAGTCCAAATAATTCTTTTCATTGTTCTTAGCCATTTGTTTTGTCCTTTTTCCAAACAGAGAATTTGAGGATGCTCAAAACAAGAAGAACAAGGAATATGAGTCCGCCAATTTCTCCAAGGTTTATCTTTGAAGAAATATCAACGTTGAGTCCAAATACAGCAAACAGTGCAAGTAGTATTCCGACAAGGCCCTCGCCGGCAATCATACCTGCGCAATAGAGGGTACCGTCTGTTGATTGTTTGTTTTTGGTCTTTTCGTCAACTTTCTTTCTTGAATCCATGAGTCCACGAACAATACCGCCTACCATAATGCCTGCATTGAGGTAAATTGGAAGATAAAGACCGATTGCAAATGGCATTACAGGGATTCTTAAAATTTCAAGAGCAAGGGCTAGGAACACACCGATGAATACAAGGTTCCAAGGAAGTTGATCGCCCATAATTCCTTCAACAATCATCTTCATAAGAGTTGCCTGTGGAGCCGGCACTTCGTCTCCGCCGTAGCCCCAAGCTTCGTTAAGAAGATATAAAACTCCGCCAATTGTAAGTCCGGCTGCAACAACACCAATTAGTTCACCAATCTGTTGTTTCTTTGGTGTTGCGCCAAGGATAAATCCGGTTTTAAGGTCTTGAGATGTGTCACCGGCAATGGCGGCAATAATACAAATAACGCCACCGATTGCAATTGCACCGGTCATACCGGCAATACCTGTTTGTCCGGAAGCTTTAAGTGAAAAAGTTGCAATAAGAAGTGTTGCAATTGCCATTCCGGAAACAGGGTTGTTTGAACTTCCTATCATACCAACCATACGTGATGAAACTGTTGCAAAGAAGAAACCAAAAATAACAATTATTAATGCACCAAGGAAGTTTACCGGGATTGCAGGAGCAACCCAAATAATGATGATTAGAGCTACAATGGCAGCAATAACAAAAGTCATTGGTAGATCTTTGTCTGTTCTAAGAGTACTGTCATTTTTTGAACCTTTCATGCTCCTCATTGAGTCACGGAATGTAGTAACAATAAGAGGAAGAGACTTAATGAGTGAAATAATACCACCGGTTGCAATTGCACCGGCACCAATATAGCGAATATAAGATGACCAGATGCCAGAAGCGCCCTTTTCGGCAAAAATTTCTCCAATAGTTGTTGTTCCGGGATACATTATAATGTCTGAACCAAATAGGCAAATGAGAGGAATGAGAACCATCCAACCTACAAGAGAACCGACAAACATATATGAGGAAATTCTTGGTCCTACAATATAGCCAACACCTAAGAGAGCGGGATATATTTCCACCCCAAGTTCACCTTTGAACGAGTTAAATTTAGCTGAGATATCAGCAGGAATAGCCTTTAAACCATCAACAATAAACTTGAAAGCTGCAGCAATTCCCATTCCTGCAAAAACAGTTGATGCATTAGCTCCGCCTTCTTCTCCTGCAAGCAGTACATCTGCACAGGCAGTTCCTTCCGGATAAAGGAGTGTTGCGTGCTCTTTTACTATGAGGGCATTTCTAAGAGGAATCATAAAGAGAACCCCAAGAAGTCCGCCGCAAAGAGCAATGAGTGTTATTTCTATAAGGCTTGGCATTTCACCTTTGCCTTCTTCAGCCCATAAAAACAGTGCGGGAAGGGTGAAGATTGCGCCGGCAGCAAGTGATTCACCTGCTGAACCAATGGTTTGAACCATGTTGCTTTCAAGAATGGAATTCTTCTTCATAATTACGCGAATAACACCCATTGATATTACTGCTGCAGGTATGGATGCAGAAACTGTAAGACCAACACGAAGTCCTAAATACGCATTTGCTGCGCCAAACACTATGGCAAGAAGAATACCCATGATTATGGATGTTACTGTTATTTCCGGAGTTATTTTTTCTGCCGGAATATAAGGCTTAAATTCTGTCTTGTTATTCATTAATAAATTTCTCTCCTTAATATTTATAATTCGACAAAAATTATTATATATGAATTTAAAAATAAAGGCAATTTTCTAAAAGTAAGATATTATTTCCAATAGTATTTAACTGTTTCCGGCATCATATCAAACAGTGCCTTTGCGGCTTCTTTTGCTGAAAGATTTATTTGACCATAAGTCCATCTTTCATACATTTCTGCAATTCCGTAAACATAAACCACACACTGCAATTTTTCTGTTTCTGTAAAGCCTTTTCCGTCTCTATTCAGTTTGACAATGTTTTCGGCATAGTCGTATGAGTAAGTTGCTATGAAATGACGAAAAGAATTGTAACCCGTTGATTTAAATGTTCGTTTTATTGGACCCCAGTAATCCTGAGCTCCGGAGAACAATTGAAAATACAAATCTTCAAAACTGTGAACAGAGTCTAGGTTTCCACTGTAATCTAAAAGCATTTTGTAGTTGTAATTCATTACGTCATATTTGTCATGGAAATGACGATAGAAGGTGGCTTTGCTTATGCCGGCCAGCTCATAAATGTCCTTAACTGTTATTTTTTCAAAGTCCTTTTTCATTACAAGTTCATTGAAGGCGCCGACTATTATGTAATCTGTCCTGTCAATGGTTTTATCTACATAGAATATTTGCATTTTGTATACCTCTCGTGAAACTATATAGTTAAATAGTATCATAATGATACTATTTGTCAATAAAGTTTCAGGACTAAAAAATTATTAACATTTATAATTGATTCCGGAATTAAAATTTGGAATTAAATTTGGGAGGTCTAATGTATGGAAAACAAGTATTTCTTTAAAAATGCTAAGTCACATGTGTGGACAAAAGGTGAACTTGAAAATATGAAACCATATTTTGATACACCGAAAAAACCACGAAAGAATTTGATGAAGCTGGTTCGTCATGTAAATATGCTTAATCCATTCCCTTCGGAAAATTCATGGGAATATATTTTCTATGACCGCATTTTGAATGATGAGCAGGTAGATTTCTGCCTGAAGATGAAACTTAGAAAAGAGTATACAATTTCAGAACTTGCCGCTCTTCAAGGAATGAGCATTGAAGATACTGCAAAAATGGTTGCAAGTCTTGTAGATGCAGGCCCTCTTGAATATTGGAATGATAAGGGTGATACAGGCGAGGATAAGGTTATTCTTCAGGTGTTTGCACCGGGTGCTATGGAAAACACCGTAATGACAACGGAAATGACAGACAAATATCCTGAAACTGCTACTGCATTTAAGAACTACATCTTTGATCTTCAAAAGATGATTACCGGATTTGTTCCAATGGGTAATGCGCTAATGAGAACAATTCCTGTTGAAGCAGCAATTCAAAACGAAACAAGAAAAGTTAAGTATGAAGAAGTATCATATTGGCTTGACAAGGTTGGCGAAAGTATTGGTGTTGCCGAGTGTGAATGCCGAAAACTGAGAGAAATGACCGGAGAAGGAACAGGAGACATAAGAGGCGATTGGTGCATTCAAATCGGTAAACATGCAGAATCTGCAATTCGTGCCGGAAAAGCACGCAGAATTACAAGGGCAGAGGCTGAAGAAATTCTTAAACGTGCTGAAGAACTTGGATATGTTCATCAGTTATCCAATATTGACGGACCTGATTTTTCAGTGTTTATTTGTAACTGCGGATGGCAGGATTGTATGGCTCTTAGAACTTCTTGGTATACACAATCGCCAAACCTTAACAGTTCAAACTACAGAGCAGAGGTAAGCTCTAAAAACTGTGTTGCTTGTGGCGCATGCGTTGAAATTTGCCCACAGAATGCAGTAAAACTTGGCCAGAAAATCTGTCAAAAGACACCTGTCAAAATTGCTAAGGAGCCGGTTCCGGGTGACCACCTGCTCTTTGGTCAAAAATATTGGAAGGAAGATTTCCTGACAGAAAGATTAAATGTTGTTCCTGAGACAGGAACAGCACCTTGTAAGACAAATTGTCCGGCACATATTGCAGTTCAGGGTTATCTCAAAAAGGCTGCAATGGGCGAATATGATGATGCTCTTGCAATCATAAAGAAAGAAAATCCTTTCCCTGCAGTTTGTGGAGCAATTTGTGCTCGCTTCTGTGAGCAGGTTTGTACTCGCGGAACCGTAGATTCTCCGGTTGCAATTGATGAGGTTAAGAAGTTTGTTGCATACAGAGAACTAAAAAAAGAAAACAGATATGTTCCAAGAAAGAAGTTTGATCACGGTCACAAGGTGGCTGTTATTGGTGCAGGTCCTGCAGGTCTTTCTTGTGCATATTATCTTGCATATTTAGGTCACGATGTAACAGTTTATGAAAAAGAAGATAAACTTGGCGGTATGATGATGTTTGGTATTCCAAACTTCCGTCTTGAAAAGGATATTGTAGAAGCTGAAATAGACGTTCTTCGTGAACTTGGAGTTAAATTTGTTACCGGAACAGAGATCGGTAAAGATAAAACCCTTGATGATTTAAGAAAAGATGGCTTTAAAGGCTTCTATGTAGCAATCGGTGCACAGGGAGGACGTAAACTCGGTGTTCCGGGAGAGGCTGATTCAAAGGATGTAATTTCCGGAATTGATTTCCTTAGAAATGTTGCTCTTGGAAAGAGTGAAAAACTTCCTGAAAAAGTTGTTGTAATTGGTGGCGGTAATGTTGCTGTTGATGTTGCAAGAACTGCAATCCGTCAGGGTGCTACAGATGTTACAATGCTCTGTCTTGAAGGTAGAGATGAAATGCCTGCTGCAGAGGAAGAAATTCTTGAGACCCTTGAAGAGGGCATTAAGATTGAATGCGGCTTTGGTCCAAAGGAAATCCTTGTTGAGGATGGCGCTGTTAAGGGTATAGTAATGAAGAAGTGTACAAGCGTTAAGGATTCTTCAGGTAAATTCAACCCTACATACGATGAAAACGATACAATTACACTTGAAGCCGGTGCAGTTCTTGCTGCAATTGGCCAAAGTATTGAATGGGGCGATTTGCTCAAAGGCACCGCTGTAAAACTTGGCGCAGGTGGCAGACCGGAAGCAGATTCGTGGACTTATCAAACAGCAGAACCGGACGTATTTGTCGGCGGCGATGTATACACAGGCCCAAGATTCCTTATTGATGCAATTGCTGCAGGTAAAGAGGCTGCTGATTCTCTACACAGATATGTATGGGATGGACATTCACTGGAACTTGGACGGATTAAAAGAGACAACTTCAAGTCCATTGACAAAGATAACCTTATTATCGGCTGTTATGATAATGCTAAACGTCAAATTCCTGGAAAGGATTTAGGAAAGGCAAAATCAATGTCTGATGACAGACTTCTTCTTACAGAAGAACAGGTTAAGACTGAAGCTCGTCGTTGCCTTGAATGTGGTGCAGCTGTTGTAGATACCGGTATTTGTATTGGCTGTGGTCTTTGTACAGTACAGTGTAAGTTTGATGCAATTCATCTTTCAAGAGAATACGACTCATTCGGCGCCGATTATGAGCACCTGGTTCCTGCTGTTCTTCAAGAAATTGGACGTAAAGCAGTAAAAACTACCGGAAGGGTAATCCGTGAAAAGATGGAAGGCCACGAAGGTTGGGAAAATATTAAATAACATAAACAATACAAAAACTCGAGTAAATTTGGCTCGAGTTTTTGTTGCTTTTAGGTTGAAAAGATATCCGTTTATATATATAATAATGTAATATCTGCAAATATAATAATTAAAGGGAGGTTGTCAAATGGATAATAATTCTGAATACGGTAAAATTCATGTTAAATACGACTCATATTATTCTGGCAGCCAACCTCCTTCCAATACGCCGGGTGCAATTGTCCGAATGAATAAGACGGACAAAAAAGGTATTCTTTTAACCAGTGGAATAATTGGCCTTTGCGTCTTGTTATTTCATTATTTTGGCAAGTTATTTGTAAATATAATAGTTAAAACACCTATTATGGACTACTATGTTTCAAGCGATGCAATTTTTAACATAGTCCAAATTATTTATTCTGCCTTTTGCATTATGATTCCATTTTGTTTGGGTGCAGTGGCAATAAAGTTGCTGAACAAAAATGACAGGGATAGAATTCTTATTCCACTTGACAAACCAAATTCAGGTAAACTTGTTGTTTTGTTACTGGGAGTTGGATTTTTAGCTCTGGTAGTAAGTAACTATATTACTACTTTTTTCGTTCTTGGCGCAAATGCTGTTGGTTTTGAATTTGAAACGGCAGAAAGCCCGGCTGCAAAAAATGTTCCGGCCTTCTTGTGGCAAGTGCTGAGCACGGCAATAGTACCGGCTCTTATGGAGGAATTTGCAGTCCGTGGTGTTGTTATGCAGTCTCTTAGAAAATATGGAGATGTATTTGCAATAGTTTCAAGTGCTATTATTTTTGCACTTCTTCATGGAAACATGGTTCAGGCACCATTTGCCTTAATGCTTGGATGCGTTTTGGGTTGGGCTGTAATTATTACAGACAGTCTTTGGACCGGAATAGCAATTCATTTTATGAACAACTTTTATGCAACTGTTATGGGTGTTATGATGGCAAATTGTAAGGAATCAGTTTACATTGCCACCTTTATAATAGTGAACGGTATTGGTGTAGTTCTTGGAATAATTGCACTTATAAAAATAGTGGACTATTATAGACATAATTCAAGACTTTACAGTCCGGGAGGATTTCTTCCGGAAGGACAAAGGCTTTATAGGGCCGAGGCATTTTTCTATGAGATAATATCTCTTCCAATGATGGCAGCCCTTGTGGTGCTGATTGTGGATATTGTTGACCGAGTGTCTTACGTAGGGTAGCCATATGGAAGAGAATATGAACATAGAATTTATGCGTGAGGCCATAAGCCTTGCAAAGATGGCGGCAGCCGAGGGCGAAGTGCCCGTTGGAGCCGTTGTAGTCCGCGGAAATAAAATAGTCGGCCGCGGATATAATAAGCGTGAATATGGGAAAAATGCTCTTTTTCACGCTGAACTTGAGGCAATAAACGAGGCTTGTATTGCCCTCGGCGGTTGGCGCCTATGGGAATGTGACCTATATGTCACATTGGAGCCTTGTCCTATGTGCGCCGGAGCCATTATTAATTCCAGAATACAGAATGTGTATTATGGCGCAAAGGATAATAAAGCCGGCGCCACAGGTAGTATAATAAATCTTTTCGAGTATCCGTTTAACCATAAACCAAATGTTTGCGGTGGAATACTTGAAGACGAATGTAGTCATATGCTTTCAAATTTCTTTAAAAATTTGAGAGAAAAAAAGTCAAATAAATGATATTTTTAATATAATTTTTAGGAGATGTATATTATGGGTTGTAATCCAAATGATTGCGCAAACTGCTCATCTAAATGTGAAAAAGCAGATTTTCTTCTTGCGCAAAACGAGTATAGTAATGTAAAAAATGTAATTGCAGTTGCAAGTGGTAAGGGTGGAGTAGGTAAATCACTCGTAACTTCTCTTCTTGCATGCTCTTCAGCTGCAAAAGGAAACAGCACAGCAATTATGGATGCTGATATTACAGGACCATCAATTCCACAGGCATTTGGTATTCATGAAAGAGTAGAGGGAACAGATACCGGTATTATTCCGGCTCTTTCAAAGAACAACGTTAAGGTTATGTCTATCAATTTGATGCTTGAAGAAGAAACTGCTCCTGTAGTATGGAGAGGTCCTGTTATCAGTGGTGTAATAAATCAGTTCTGGACTGAAGTTATGTGGGGTAATGTAGACTATATGTTCGTTGATATGCCTCCGGGAACAGGAGATGTTCCACTTACAGTTTATCAGTCACTTCCTGTCAGAGGTATTGTAGTTGTTACAACTCCTCAGGACCTTGTTAAGATGATTGTTGCAAAAGCATACAATATGGCAAAGATGATGAACGTACCAATTCTTGGTGTTGTTGAAAATATGTCATATATTGAGTGTCCGGATTGTGGCAAGAAGATGGAAATCTTTGGCTCAGGAAAAGCAGAAGAAGTTGCAAAAGAACTTGGTGTTCCGGTACTTGCAAAACTTCCAATTGTTCCTGAGAATGCGTCGCTCGTTGACGAAGGCAGAGTATATGATATAGACAGAACAGGCATTGATGATGCTTTTGATAAAATAGTTGAAAAACTTGGATAATAAAAAATATTGAGGGGTAAAAGAGATGTTAGAACTTCAAAATTTATCTTTTACCGTTGAAGGTGATGAGGGTAAACTTGATATTATCAATGATCTTAATCTGAAAATTGATGATGAAAAGTTTACTGTAATTACAGGCCCGAATGGTGGCGGAAAATCAACTCTTGCTAAACTTATTATGGGTATTGAAAAGCCAACATCAGGTAAAATTATTTTCAATGGGACAGATATTACAGATTTAAATATTACTGAGCGCGCAAAACTTGGAATTGGTTACGCGTTTCAGCAACCACCGCGTTTTAAGGGAATGACAGTAAGAGATCTTTTGAGTCTTGCCCACGGTAGTGAACTTCCGGAAGATGAGTGTTGCACATACCTTACAAATGTTGGTCTTTGTTCAATGGACTATCTTAATAGAGAGGTGGATACATCGCTCTCCGGCGGTGAGGTTAAACGTATTGAAATTGCAACTTTAATGGCAAGAAATCTTGAGCTTGCAATTTATGATGAGCCTGAGGCAGGTATTGATTTATGGAGCTTTACCATGCTTGTAGATTCATTCAGAGCTCTTTCTAAGAACAGACATAAGAACGTAATAATCATTTCTCACCAGGAAAGAATTATGCAGCTTGCAGATGATATCATTGTTCTTGCTGACGGTAATATTAAAACTCAGGGACCAAAGGACGAAGTGTTCCCAACACTTCTGTCACAGTTTGGCAGTTTTGCAAGCGAATGCACGTTAAGAGGGGAGGATAAATAATGAACATTCAGGATTTTAAATTTGACCTCTCTTTAACACCAACAGACAAAGGCGTACTTGAGGCTATTGCCGATATGACAGGTACTCCGAATGGCGCATTTAATATTAGAAAAAACGGAGAAGGACTTGTTCGTTCTTCTTCCAAGAATGTTGATATTGTTCAAAAAACGGACAAGCCCGGTATAGATATTATTGTTAAACCCGGCACAAAGGGAGAGGAAGTTCATATCCCGGTTATCATTACTGAGTCCGGTGTAAATGACCTCGTATACAATGATTTCTACATTGGCGAAGATGCGGATATAGTTATTGTTGCCGGTTGCGGTATTCACAATTGTGGCGGAGGAGACAGCCAACATGACGGTATTCACTCATTCCATATTGGCAAGAATGCAAAAGTAAAATATGTTGAGAAACATTACGGCGAGGGCGACGGTAAAGGAAAAAGAATTCTTAATCCTACCACTATTATAAATATGGATGAGGGCTCATACGCTGAAATGGAAATGGTTCAAATAAAGGGCGTTGACTCAACATATAGAAAGACTGAAGCAAATCTTAAAGCTCGTGCCAGAATTTATATGGTTGAGCGTCTTATGACACATGGCGAGCAAACTGCAAAGACTGACATGGTTGTAAATTTGGATGGTGAAGATTCATCAGCTCGTATTATTTCAAGAACAGTAGGAAAGGATAATTCTACCCAGGTGTTCTATCCTAATGCAGTTGGAAATAATAAGTGTCATGCGCATGTTCAGTGCGATTCAATCATCATGGATAACGCGCACATTTCTTCAATTCCAGCAATTGCTGCAAATCATCCGGATGCAATGGTAATTCATGAGGCGGCTATCGGAAAAATAAATTCTGATCAACTGTTGAAACTTGAAACATTTGGTATGACTGAAGAAGAGGCAGAAGAAATCATCATTCAAGGCTTTTTGAAATAAAATAATAAATCCCAAGCACCGTATTTGTTACACTGTGCTTGGGATTTACTTATTTATTCATTTGTTTATGTTCCTCTTGAAGTTCAAGCATTAAATCTTTTGGTATCCATGTCTGGTTTGTTCCGGTGAGCATGGCCTTTAGAGGAACCTCTATTTCTTTTTCCCTCATTTTTTTTAGCATTTTATCAAGGCTTGAGCCCAAATTATATACAACCATCATTTCTTCGTCAAAGTCACAGTTGCGTGTGTTACCGTCATTTTGCACTTGGAAACCCATGAGTTCTCCGACTGTTTTGGAATATTCGTCTTTTGGTATTTCACGAACTTTTATTCCAAGTTTGTTACATATGGAATTCAATTCAAGTAATTTATTTTTTTCAAAATTAAAGCAAATGACATTGCCTGAAGTTTTAACTTTCATATTGTACCTCTTATGTGATTTAATAAATTGATTATACTATATACCTTTAAAAATAGAAACGTTGACTTTTGAAAAATGAGTAATACAATAATATTAGTTTTTTTTAGAGGTGTAAAATTTGGAACATTTTTATGGTGTGCTTGTAAATACCGGAACAGTTCTTTTGGGCAGCCTGGTTGGGCTGCTTTTACATAGGGGAATTCCGGAAAAATTAACAGATGGAATAATGAAGGTGTTGGGTCTTTGCACTATTGCAATTGCATTACCCGGAATTTTAAAGGGACAAAATCAGTTGATAATGATTATTTCATTGGTCCTTGGAACAGCGCTTGGAACTTTAATTGATATTGACGGGAAACTAAACTCTGTAGGGGATAAGCTCTCTGAAAAATTGAACAAAGGGTCAAAAAAACATGGAGGAAATATTGCAGAAGGCTTTGTAACGGCGTCACTTCTATTTTGTATAGGAGCAATGACTATAGTCGGTTCAATAAATGCCGGAGTTTCATCAGACAATGAAATGTTATATACAAAGGCTCTTTTGGATTTAATATCTTCAACAATGCTTTCGGCATCCCTTGGCATTGGGGTTTTATTTTCTGCAATTTTTGTTTTTACGTTTCAAGGGGGTCTTGTTTGTCTTGGAATGTGGCTTGGTTCATTCCTTTCGGAATTTGCAATTAATGAAATAATCTGTGCCGGCTCAGTTATGATTTTAGCAATAGGAATTAATTTGATAAGCACTTTAAAACTAAAGGTGGCAGATATGTTACCGGCTCTTTTATTTATTCCAATTTTATGCTTATTCTTTAACTAAACATACTTAAGTAAAAAACAGCTCAAATGCCTGTGCATTTGGGCTGTTTTTTGTTTGTCATTTTGGTTTTATGCTTCCGGATAAATAGGAAATTTTGCTGTAAGAGCTTCAACTTCTGCACGAAGTTCTTCTTTTTTCTCTTCAAAGTCATCCTGTGCCGCAGCGCAGATAAGACGACCAACAATCCGGCATTCCTCTTCTTTAAATCCTCTGGTTGTACAAGCCGGTGTACCTACACGAATGCCACTTGTAACAAATGGCTTTTCCGGGTCGTCAGGAATTGCGTTCTTGTTTACAGTAATATAAATGTCATCAAGTCTACGTTCCATTTCTTTACCGGTAATGTGAGCGGGACGGAGGTCAACAAGCATTAAGTGGTTGTCTGTACCACCTGAAACAAGAGAGAGCCCACCTTTAATAATTTCATCAGCCATTGCAGCTGCGTTCTTAACAATTTGCGCCTGATATTCTTTGAATTCAGGCTTTAAGGCTTCTCCAAAAGCGACTGCCTTTGCAGCAATAATATGTTCCAGTGGACCACCCTGAGAACCTGGGAATACAGCAGAGTTTATTTTCTTTGCAAGTTCTTCCTGATTTGTAAGAATAAGACCACCGCGTGGACCTCTTAATGTTTTATGAGTTGTAGTAGTAACAACATCTGCATAAGGAACAGGTGATGGATGAAGACCGGCAGCAACAAGACCTGCAATGTGAGCCATATCAACTACAAAGTAGGCTCCAACTTCTTTTGCAATTTCAGAAATTGTTTTGAAGTCTATGATTCTTGGGTATGCTGATGCGCCTGCAATAATCATTTTTGGTTTGCATTCAAGTGCAGTTTTTCTAAGTTCATCATAATCAATTGTTTGAGTGTCAGAACTTACACCGTATGGTACAATGTTGTAATACTTACCTGAGAAGTTTACAGGAGAACCGTGAGTTAGGTGACCACCATGAGCAAGGTTCATACCCATAACTGTGTCACCAGGTGTGCAAAGTGCTTGGAATACAGCATAGTTTGCCTGTGCACCTGAATGTGGCTGTACGTTTGCATATTCTGCACCAAAGAGTTTTTTTGCACGTTCAATTGCAAGGTCCTCAACAACGTCTACACAGTAGCATCCGCCGTAGTAACGTTTTCCTGAATATCCTTCTGCATATTTATTTGTAAGAACTGACCCTGCTGCCATAAGTACGGCTTCTGAAACAATATTTTCTGAAGCAATGAGCTCAATATTTCTTTTTTGTCTTTCAAATTCTTTTTCCATTGCTTGACCAACTTCCGGGTCAACTTTTGTAATGTAATCCATCATTTGTTGAATCATTTTGAACTCCTCCAAACAAAATTTACGCGTATTATATCACTTATACTTTTTTTATACAACCTTGTAACTTATAATAATAAAATGTTATAATTTAAGGGACACTTTTGGAGGGGTTAATTATGCTAACGCAATCAGAATTTTTAGATAAATATTATTCAATTGGTGAGTCAAAGGCAAAGGCAAAATTTGCAAAAACCTTCCTTTTGGGCGTATTGGCCGGACTTTTAATTGGTCTTGGAGGGGCCGTTACAAATATGGCTACTCACACTATTGCCAGTGTTTCGGTTGCAAAGATTATTTCAGGGGCGCTTTTCCCATTTGGTCTTATAATGGTTATATTTACAGGAGCGGAACTTTTTACAGGAAACTGCCTTCTTTCAATACCTGTTGCAGAGAAAAGAATTACAATAAAAGGACTTCTTAAAAACTGGATCTTTTCATATACAGGAAACTTTGTTGGTGCAGCTTTGCTTGCCGCTCTTCTGTGTTTGGCCGGTCAATTTAATACATCAAATGGTGCGCTTGCTGTTTCAACAATGAAGGTTGCAGTTACAAAGTGCAATATTAATTTTGGAAGTGCAATAATTCTTGGAATTTTTTGTAATCTTCTTGTGTGCCTTGCAGTAATGGCATCTTTAAGTGCAAAAGATGCTATTGGCAGAGCGGCCGGAGCATATTTTCCAATATTTTTCTTTGTAGTGTGTGGTTTTGAACACTGTGTGGCAAATATGTATTATATTCCGGCTGGCCTTTTTGCAAAAGGCGTAACCGAGTATGCATCGCTCGCAGTTGAAGCAGGACTTGATTTATCTACACTTACATGGGGGAATTTCTTAATAAACAATCTTCTTCCGGTTACTATAGGTAATATAATTGGTGGTGTACTATTTGGTTTACTAATTTGGTATACATATAGGCAAAGGGGTGATGGTTCAAATGGGAAAATATGAACTGAGTAATGATTGCCTGAGTCTAATAAAATTAGAGGAAGGCTTTGTTCAGGAGATGAAAACGAATGTTGAACCATTTTTAAAATCACATTGTACAGACGGCCTGTATACAAGCCATGACGGAAAGACTCTTCACTATTTATACTATGACATAGAAAATCCTAAAGCGGTTGTAATGCTTGTTCACGGGTTTAGTGAGTTTGCAGAAAAATATAATGAAATGGTTTATTATCTGCTGAAAAACGGTTACTGTGTTTATCTGCCTGAACATAGGGGCCATGGAGATTCAACTCGTGAAGTTGAAGATCTTTCAAAAGTGTATGTTAAGTCATTTGATGATTATATAGATGATTTAAAAGTTTTCTATGAAGAGTTTATTAAACCTATTGATCTTCAAAAAATTTTGTTTGGACATTCAATGGGGGGCGGAATTTCATTAATGATGCTGGAAATTTATCCGGATTATTTTGACAAAGCAGTGCTATCTTCGCCAATGGTTAAAATACAAATGAGTAATTATCCGGAACAAATTGCCAAAAAATTAATTAAGGCAAAAGTTGTATTTGGACAAGGAGAACACTATGTTTACGGTCAAAAGCCGTTCTCCGGGGTTCCAAACATTGAACGCAGTAGTTGTAAGTCTCCTGCCAGATATGAGTACACTTTTGGTCTTAGATGTGATGATGAGCTGCATCAAACGTGTAGTGCAACATTTTCATGGGCGGATGCAGCAATTTCTGCATCGGATTTTATAAAAGAAAATGCAGACAAAATAAAATGTAATACATTATTTTTATATGCCGGCAGAGAACATTTAGTTGAGCCGGAAGAAACAAGAAAATTTTGTGAGAGGATTAACTGTAAATCAGAATTCTTTGAAAATGCAAAACATGAAATTTATAATTCTGACGAAGAGGATAGAGTTAAATTTTATACAATGATGTTTGAATTTATGGAGGGTAAATCTTTATGAGTGAAAAGAAGACTTTAGTTAAAAGACTTAATCAAACCAAAGCCTTCAAAGGCCTTACTGAAAAGGAACTATCTTGGGTATTGTATGATGTTGGTAACTCAGCATACACAATGCTTGCCTGTTCTTTAATTCCTATTTGGTTTAAGTCACTTGCAATCGGAACAAATCCGGGTCAAATTACATCTGACCAAGCAACAGCATACTATTCAATAGCTATTTCTATTGTTACAATTGTTGTTGCTCTTCTTGGACCTATTTGTGGAGCAATGTCGGATAACAAGGACAAAAAGAAAATATGGTTCTCAAGTTCTGTAGCACTTGGTGTTGGGGGTTGTATTTTAAATGGTTTTGCTTTTGAATGGGTATTCTTTATTGTAATGTTTGTAATAACGAAAATCTTTTATAGTGCTTCTCAGGTGTTTTACGATTCAATGCTTGTGGATGTAACGTCCGAAGATAGAATGGATGAAGTTTCATCTTATGGTTATGGTTGGGGTTACATAGGCTCTTGTATTCCATTTGTTATAGCATTGGTTGCGTACATTCTTGGTCCTGATATGCTTGGCATTATTCCTGGAAAGGTTTCTGTTATTTTAGGATTTACAGTAACAGCAGTTTGGTGGCTTATAGTTTCCTTGCCACTTATGAAAGGATATAAGCAAACACATTATGTGGAACATAATGAGCATGCTGTAAGAAAATCGTTATTAAAGATTTTCCACACAATTAAGCATATAGCTCTTCACGACAAAAAGGTATTCTGGTTCCTTATTGCATTCTTCCTTTATATTGATGGAGTAGGAACAATTATAGATAACTGTATTAATATCGGTACTGATTTAAATTTGGATACAGTAGGCCAGGTTGTATGTCTTCTTTGTACGCAAGTTGTTGCTTTTGGCGGAGCTTTGGTATTTGCAAAATTGTCACGTAAATACAAGACTGTTGATCTGCTTCTTGTATGTATAGTTGGATATTTCTGTGTATGTCTTTACGCTTTAACTCTTCATACACTTGTTGGATTTGCAATTTTAGCATTTGGAGTAGGCTGTTTCCAGGGGTCAATTCAATCTCTTTCAAGATCATATTTCACAAAGATTATTCCTCCGGAGAATTCTGCAGAATATTTTGGACTTTATGATATATTCTCCAAGGGTGCTTCTTTCCTTGGCTCAGCAGTAATTGCATGGGTAAAACTTGCAGGCGGTACAATTAATATTGCTGTTGCAGCAATGGCAATATTCTTCTTCTTTGGATTTATCTTCTTGAAGATTGCTGATAAGAAGGAAGGCGCAAGAGCCTAAATGGAAAATGAGTTTTCTAGAACGGAACTTCTTTTAGGAAGTGAAGCAATTGAAAAGTTAAATAAGGCAAGAGTGGCCATTTTTGGAGTTGGTGGAGTAGGCGGCTATGTCTGTGAGGCTCTTGCCCGTTCGGGGGTTGGATCATTTGATCTAATAGATAAAGATACAGTAAGTATTACCAATATAAACAGACAGATAATTGCACTTCATTCCACCCTTGGAAAAAATAAAACGGAAGTTATGAAGGAAAGAATACTTGATATTAATCCAAAAGCAACAGTTAATATTTATAATGTGTTTTATCTTCCTGAAACTTCAGATGAGTTTAATTTTAATAAGTATGACTATGTGGTTGATGCGGTGGATAATGTTTCCGCAAAAATAGAACTTGTTATGAAGGCAAAAGAAAATAACGTACCAATTATAAGTTCTATGGGAGCGGGAAATAAAATTGACCCTACAAAGTTCCAGGTATCCGACATTTATAAAACAAGTGTTGACCCACTTGCAAGAGTAATGCGGAGGGAACTTAAGAAACGAGGGGTTGAAAAACTTAAGGTCGTGTATTCAACTGAAGAACCGTTGAAACCAAAAATGGAAGTTAACTTTCCCAGCAGCACTGCATTTACTCCGTCAGTTGCCGGTCTTCTAATTGCAAAAGAAGTTGTAATGGATTTGATAAAATGAAAAAACACTGCTCATTTTTGTGAGCAGTGTTTTTTATGGTTATTTAATGCTAAATGTTTATATTAGTCTTATTTTTTTGGCTTTCTTATTCTATTAAGTTGCTTGTTCATTTTAAGAAGTTCTTCTTTTGTGAAACTGATGTTCATCATGCCAACCATAGATGTAAGTCGTAGGACTGTAAATCCACCCATCATTTGCATAAGCCCTCCGCCAGCTTTAAGGTCAACATCAAATCCACCTGATTTTTTCTCGCCCGAGTTCTTCTTTCCGGCATCCATTTTCTTTTTTAATTTAAGACCAACTGTCATAAACCAAAGTTTTCCAAAAGGTGAAGTCATTATATCTGAAATTGTATCATTTAAAGAAAATCTTCCTTCAGGTGCATCAATATCAAACCAGTTAAGTACAGCACCTTTTTCAACAAGAACATAGTCCATGTTTGGTTCAGCAACTTTACGAATGATACCCTCGTCGGTGAATTCGCCTGCTTTTGCAACAATTTTACTTTCGCCGGTATTTGGAACATCAAAATAGAAGAAATGATCCTCAGCTGTTTTCTTTCCTATGCTTTCGCCGTTGACAAAGAGTTCAACTTCAGGAAGATTAGAATAAACTGTAACCTTTGTTACGTCCTCAACACGGTCAATATATCTCTTTCCACAAAGATGAACAAACGGATCATCAGAAAGCCATGCTTTGTATGCATAGAATGAGTCTTTTTTGTACTTTCTATCCATGGTAACAAGGCCTTTGTGGTTTTGTCCGTTTTCGCCACCTTCTGCTCTTGCATCAGCACCGAAGTCAAACATATTCCATACATGTGTTGCCCAAATATATTTACGGGAGAACAACTGTTTAATGAGTTCTTCATGATAATAAGCCTGATACTCTTCTGTATAGTCACCTTGTTTTGGATTGCTTGTGTGCCAATTAAGTGCTTCACAACCATATTCTGAACAACCAATTGGAATTTTTGGATGTGCGGCATGGAACTTGTCAAACCAAGGTCCGTTCATGGCTGTGTCCCCACCATACCAACCGAAGTAATGGTTGTACGAAATAACATCAGGTATTTGGATGTATGGATCGTCTATTTTACACATTGAAACAACTGCCATTGTTGTTAAACGTGTTTTGTCCATGTCGTGAACAAGATCGTTTAATATTTTATGATTTTCTAAAAGGTCATCATCTGAACCTGCAATAGATATTTCGTTAGAAAGACCCCAAACAATTATTGATGGATGGTTATAGTTCTGTATAACTAGTTCTTTCATTTGAGAAATAGTGTTTTCCCTTCCGGTTGGCATGTGTTTTGAAATGTAAGGGATTTCAGCCCACACTACCATTCCGCGTTCATCACAAAGATCATAGAAGTATTGGTCGTGCTGATAATGTGCAAGGCGAATTGTAGTGGCGCCCACTTCACAGATTAAATCCATATCCTCTTTGTGATGTTCAGGAAGAAGGGCATTACCTATACCCAATCTGTCTTGGTGACGTGATACGCCGCGAAGAGGATATTCTTCTCCGTTTAAAATAAATCCATTATCCGGATCAATTTTGAAACTTCTGCAGCCAAATGTGGATTGAATGTTATCCACTATCTGTCCATCCTCAACTATTTTTACTTCACATGAATAAAGATATGGATTGCGACGACCATGCCAAAGAATAACATCTTTTATTTCAAGTGTAACTTTGGAGTTGTTTGCTTCAAGTGTATTAAGTTCTTTGTTCTCTGCATCATAGATTGTGTATGCAAGCTTTTGGCTTTCTTTTAGATTTTTTACAAACACTTCAATTTCAATCTTAGCATTTTTTTCGTCTACTTCCGGTGTGATCATAATTCCAGGTCCACCATAGTAGTCAAGGTCAAAGTGTGTATTGTTCACACAGATGAGATTTACATCTCTGTATATACCACCGTAGAAAGTGAAGTCAGCCATTTGAGGATACACAGTTTCATTCGGTGAGTTATCTACAATAACGGCAATTTCTGTTTCATCTTTGATGTATTCGGTGATATTTGCGCGCCATGTTGAATATCCTCCGTCATGGTGTGCAATCTTGTTGCCGTTAACAAAAAGATCGGCTGAAGAGTTTGTACCGCGGAATTCAAGATAATAGAGATCTGATTCCGGTAGTTCGGACTTGTTAAGGGTTTTCTTATAAAGACAGCTTCCACGGAAATAATCGTTTCCACCGTCTTGTCCGTCAATAGCGTTCCATGTATGAGGGAGAGAAATACTCTCCCCCTCGTTACAATTAACATCTGAAGTATCTTTTATAAATAACCAATTTGAATTGATATTAATAATATTTCTCATTGTTTGACTCCTTTGTTTAATTAGCTTCTTCTACAACTACGTTGTCTCTGCCAAGATCTTTGTTCATTTGAGCAAGAGTCTTCTTGTCAAGGTTATAAATTACACCAAGACCAAGGAATTGAAGAATTGCAGCGAATAAGAATGTACCTGCAACAAGATAACGCATGTTTACAGCAACTTCCCAAACTTGGTTTCCTTCGTTTGCACCTTCATAACCCAAAGCAACCATTATTACGAGGACAAGAGAAGGGCCTATTCCTTGAGCAAGCTTACGGAAGAATGAGTGGAGTGAGTAAACAGTTCCCTCTTCACGAACACCAAATTTCCATTCATTATAATCTATTGCATCGCCCATCATAGCCCATGATACAGTTGAATAAATACCAAGGCCAAGAGAATAGAATAACTGGCAGATTATGTAGATTATTAAATCTAATTTTGTGTTTTCAGGGAATGCGATAAACAAACCAAGTGCTGCAGCAGTGGATACAATTGAACCCACTGTTGCAAGTTCTTTTTTACCGAATTTTGCAACTGCATTTCTTGCAAGCGGAGTGAATACAACTATTGGAATCATTGCAAAGAGTTGAACAACACCGGAGATTTGTACATTTTTGAAATATGATTGGAAGATAACCGTAACCGCTGTTGTTGCACCCTGCATTCCAATAAACATACCCATAGCGGCAACTGTAGCGCCGACTGCAGGTCTATTCTTAATAAAGTTTCCAAATGCTTTAAACACGTTAAACTTTGGTGCATCCTCATTAGCAACAGTATCAGTATCGACACGAATTTCCGTATTTCTTATCATAAATTGGAAGCAAATAAATCCGAATGCACCCATAATAAGAGCGGCAATAAATACACGCTCACCAATAAGGTTGTTGTTTTCATCATAGATAATGAAAGGTAAGACTACCATTGGAATCATATTTCCGAAAATTGAACCTACAGAACGCCATGCAGAAAGAGATGCTCTGTCTTTTACATCGTTTGAAATAAGAGAGAGAAGTGAGCCATAAGGCACATTTGCTATGGTATAGAAAGCATCCCAAATAACATATCCTGCAATGAAAATTATGAACTTAGCCCATGTAGGCGCATTTGGAAATGGTAAGAAACAGCAAGCTCCACCAACAATAAGGCCTATTGAACCAAACCAAATGTAAGTCAGGAATTTGTTTCTCTTATATTGGTGTTTGTCGGCGTCAATAATGGAGCCAATCAGTGGGTCGTTTATTGCGTCCCAAACTTGTACAATGATGAGAAGAAGGGCATACCATAAGTCCATTCCCATGAACTGAGTCCAGAAAATTGACATTGTACCTTTGAGAGCAAAACTCATGTTACAACCAAGGTCACCTGCTGCATAAGCAATGCTGTCGCGTATGCCGAATTGACGATGCCCATTAGCATCTAATTTAACTTCTTTCTTCATAAAAAGCTCCTTTCTATCTTTGAATACGGCCGGATCCGTCGCCACCTGCAAGTTTTTCAACTTCAGCTACGGAAACCATATTATAGTCACCTTCAATCGAATGCTTTAATGCGGAAGCAGCAACGGCAAATTCTATAGCTTCCTGTGTGTTTTTACCTGATACCAGACTGTAAATAAGTCCACCACCAAAACTGTCCCCTCCACCTACACGGTCAATAATGTGTAGGTCATATTTTTTTGAGAAACAGTATTCGTCTTTTTCAACGTTGTATAGCATGGCGGACCATCCATTGTCAAAGGCTGAATGACTTTCTCTAAGGGTTATTGCTACCATTTCAAAGCCAAATTTGTCGGCAAGTTGTTTTGCAACTGATTTATACCCCTCATGGTTTAAGTTGCCGGCATAGATGTCAGTAGCTTCAGCTTCAATACCAAATACATCTTTTGCATCCTCTTCGTTTGAAATACAAACATCTACATATTGGCAGAGGTCAGTCATAGCTGCTCTTGCTTGGTCTCTTGTCCATAATTTACCTCTGTAGTTTAAGTCACAAGAGATTTTGATTCCTCTTGCCTTTGCGGCAATACATGCTTGCTTACATGCTTCTACCATGTTTTCGCCGAGGGCCGGTGTTATGCCTGTGAAGTGGAACCACTCAGCACCATCAAAAATCTTGTCCCAATCAAAGTCAGATGGTTTTGACTCCTGGATTGCAGAGTGAGCACGGTCGTAAATGCATACGGAACCACGTTGTGATGCACCTTTTTCATTGAAATAAATGCCAACACGCTCTCCACCTCTGACAATTTTGCTTGTATCTACGCCATAGCGACGAAGACTGTTTACAGCTGCTTGTCCAATAGAGTGAGTCGGAAGTTTTGTGACAAATGCGGCATCTAAACCGTAGTTTGCAAGGGATACAGCAACATTTGCTTCGCCACCACCGAATGTGAATTCTACGTGGTCGCATTGAATGAATCGCTCATAGTTGTAGGGTTGTAGGCGAAGCATAAGTTCGCCGAATGTAACAATTCTAGCCATGATCAAGCCTCCTTTGCAGCTTTTATTGCATTTTTGCATAGGTCTGTTATTTTTTCAAAATTACCGGCAGATATATCCGCCTTTGGGCACACCCAACTGCCTCCGACAGCAAAGACAAATGGTGAATCTACATATTCTTTAATATTTTCTGTGTTTACGCCACCGGTAGGTAAGAATTGTATTCCAACAAACGGTGCAGATAAATTTTTCATTGCGCTGAGTCCACCATACACATTAGCCGGGAAGAATTTTATAATCTTTAACCCTCGGTTAACGGCAGCCATAATTTCTGTTGGAGTTACACATCCGGGCGTAACGGTAATGTCATTTGCAATACACCAATCTACAACATCCGCATCAAAACCAGGGGAAACAATGAATTTTGCACCCATTTTTACGGCCAGTTTTGCCTGTTCAACATTTAAAACCGTTCCTGCGCCTACAAGCATTTCAGGGCAAGCTTCAGTTACTGCCTTAATACACTCGGGGGCACATGCTGTTCGGAATGTAATTTCCATTGTATTTATACCGCCGGCAAGAAGTGCCTTTGCGGTTGGGATGGCATCTTTTTCGTTTTCTATTACAACAACAGGAACAACGATTGATTCCTTAAGTCTTTCAATAACTGTCATAAATTGTACCTCCAAAAATTAGACTCCGGAGTATGCAGAAAAACCTGCATCTATTGGAAGAATTACGCCGGTGACGGCTGAAGCGGCTTCGTCATCTGTTAAGAAGAATACACCGCCAAGAAGCTCTTCCGATTTTACAAAGCGGCCGGTAGGGGTGCTGTTTAATATTTTTTCGGAACGGGCAGTAGGTGTGCCATCCGGATTAAACAGCAATGCTTGGTTTTGCTTGGATACCAAGAAGCCGGGAGCAATAGCGTTAACGCGAATACCGGTACCGGCAAAATGTGTGGCAAGCCACTGCGTGAAGTTTGAAATAGCAGCTTTTGCACCAGAATAAGCAGGAATTTTAGTTAGAGGAATATAAGCATTCATGGAAGAAATATTTAAAATATTTCCATTTCCTCTTTTAACCATATCCTTTGCAAATGTCTGCGTTGGAAGAAGTGTTCCCTGGAAATTTAGTTTGAACACGAAGTCTACATCTTCAGAAGATAAATCAAAGAATGTTTTTTGTCCTTCTTTTGCTTCATGTTGATATTCATTGTCCGTTGTTGCACGTGGGTTGTTTCCGCCGGCACCATTAATGAGAATGTCACATGGACCAAGGTCAGAAAGAACTTTTTTATGAATATTTTCAAGCTCCTCGGCGTCCAACACGTTGGCTTTATAGCCTTCGCATATATATCCTTCTGATTTCATTTCATCAGCTAAGGCTTTTACTGCATCTTCATTTCGGTCTAATGCAGCAACTTTTGCACCGGCTTTTGCGTAAGCTCTTGCCATGTCTCCGCAGAGGACACCTCCGGCACCTGTTATTACAACAACTTTATCTTTATAAGTGTGAGTTAACGGGAGATTCATATATTATTTCCTTTCTTATACATTAAAACCAAAGAATTCATTGGTGTTGTTGAAGCAAAGATCTTCAACAAGTTTCTTTAAATAGTTTTCGTCATTTGGATATTGGCCGCTTTCTACCCATTCACCCAGTAGTTCACATAGAACTCTACGGAAATATTCGTGTCTTGTATAGCTTAGGAATGAGCGGGAATCTGTAAGCATACCAACAAAACATCCTAAAACACCATTGCATGCAAGGTCTGACAACTGTTGTATCATTCCCGGTCGGTTATCATTGAACCACCAAGCACTTCCTTGCTGGAGTTTTCCACGAGATCCTCCGCCTTGGAAACAAGCTATAATTGTGGCAATGGCTGTGTTGTCCACAGGGTTCAGTGAATAGATAATCATTTTTGGAAGTCCTTTGTTTTCCTCGAATGCGTTTAACAAAGGCCCTAAATTTTCAACACCTGACCTACTGTTTACGGCGTCATGTCCGTGGTCGGAGCCCATTAAAGCTACGGCGGGTTTGTTTACATCTCTTAAGCAACCGAAGTGAATTTGCATTACCCAATTTAGTTCTGTATATCGTTTTGCACAGGCAATAGTCACTATGGTTTTAAATGTATTAGCTTCAATTCCTGAAATTGGCTCTCCTCTCATGGCTTTTGAAAAAGCGATGTTTGCAATTTCATAATTAGGTGCCTCATACATAAGTGCGTCAAGTCCATGGTCTGCACAAATACAACCGTGTTCGGTAAAGTAGTTGATTCGGTCTAATAATGCCTTTATAACATCTTCTGTTTTTTCAATTTTATACCCAACAGTCTTTTCTAATAAATGTATATAATCTGCGAAAATTGGCTTTTCAATGTTAATTGCCTTGTCCGGACGAAAGGCCGGCAAAACTTTTATTTCCATTGTAGGATCTTTAGCAATTAGTTCGTGCCAATGGAGATCATCTGCAGGTTCGTCTGTTGTGCAGATTGCTTTTACATTAAACCTACGCATTAACTGACGAGCTGAGCAATTCTTTAGTTGTTTATTGGCGCTGTTAAATATTTCATCTGCACTTTCCGGGGTTAAAGGTTCACTGATTCCAAATCCTCTTTGAAGTTCTAGATGACTCCATTGATATATAGGGTTTCCAATAATTTGAGGCATAGTTTCGGCAAATGCTCTAAATTTTTCAAGTCCTGATGCATTACCGGTAATTGCTTCTTCATCTATACCTACGGCGCGCATTACACGCCATTTATAGTGGTCCCCACTGAGCCAAATATCGGATATGGTATTGAAAGCAATATCTTCATAAATATCTTTTGGGCTTATGTGACAGTGATAATCAATAATTGGCAGATTTTCTGCATAATTGTGGTATAACTTCTTTGCCGTTTCTGTTGTAAGAAGGAAGTCTTTTCCCATGAAGTCTGTCATTTATATCAGCCCTTTCCGGATATTCTGTCTAAGGTGTCCCATACGCCAAGCATATATTGAACACCAAGAGCTCTATCATACTTGCCGTAACCCGGACGGCAGACACCCGGGCCCTCTTCCCAAAGGTGGCGGCCATGGTCCGGACGTATATATCCTTCCCAATTATTGTCATGATAAGCTTTTAAAACTTCAATAATTCCTGTTTCGCCACAACAGTCTCTGTGGGCAGCCTCTATAAAGTCACCGTTTTCAAAGTGGTGAACGTTTCGAATATGCGCAAATGCAATTCTACTGTGGTGTTTTCTTATGATTTCCGCACAGTTGTTTTCAGGATTAGCATTTAGTGACCCTGTGCATAGAGTTAGACAGTTACAAGGATGATCAACTGTTTTTAAAAGTTTATTACATGATTCTTCATCTACTAAAAGACGTGGTAGACCGAAAATGTCCCAAGGCGGGTCGTCCATATGAATGGCCATCTTTATGCCGCATTCCTCACAGGTTGGCATAATTGCGCGCAAGAAATAAAACAGATTTTCCCACAACATGTCTTTGGTTACCGGTGAATAAGCTTTAAATAATTCATCAAGCTTTGCCATGCGTTCCGGTTCCCAGCCCGGGAAGGTCATATTGTATTTTTCCGTGAAGTCAAGGATGTACTTAGCCATTGCTTTATAATCATCCTTAATCATATCTTTTTGATAGAAAAGAGCTGTAGACCCATCTCCTACAGGGTGAAATAAATCAGTTCTTGTCCAATCAAATATAGGCATGAAGTTGTAGCAGATTACCTTTACACCATATTTACTCAGGTTACGTATACAAGTTTTGTAGTTCTCAATTAATATATCTCTAGTCGGAAGTCCAATTTTTATGTCGTCATGGACATTTACGGACTCCACAACTTCTGCATCAAAGCCATAGGCATGAATTTGCTCAACAACTTCTTTTATTTCATTTTCTTCCCAAATTTCTCCGGGCATTTTGTGATGTAGAGCCCAAACAATACTTGTGACACCCGGAATTTGTTTAATGTCGCTTAATGTTACCGGGTCATTTCCTTCTCCATACCAGCGCCATCCCATTTTCATTGGCATAATAAACACACTTTCTTGTAGTAAGATTATTTAAAAGAATTTACTTCACAAAATAAGTAATTTTTTACAATTATTAAATAAATTATATAGAAGACTTTGTTGAAAAGCAACTAGAAGACCTTTCCATTTTTGTCCTATTTGAATTAGGAAATCTTGTTTTTATATATAGATTATAGTAAAATTGAGAACTACTATAAACAAAGTGATACAGATTTCTACAATAATTCCGAGGAGAAATAAAATGCGAAAAGGGAGCAAGATAAAATGCATATCCGTCGTTTTGGTTATTGTTCTAATGACTACGATTTTCACAGGATGCCAAACGACAAAAGAAGCAGAAACAGAAGAGGTTATTACTGTATATTTATGGAGTAATTCCTTAAATGAAAAATATACCCAATATGTTCAGTCTAAACTTCCAGATGTTAATATACAATTTGTTGTTGGACAAAATGATCTACAATTTTATGAGTTTATGAATGAAAATGGTGCTTTGCCGGACATTATTATGTCTAGAAGATTTTCAAGATTTGATGCCTTGGCTCTAAAGGATAGTTTGATGGATTTGTCTTCAACTGAAGAGGCAGGAGCAGTATACGAGTCATATTTAAAAGATTTTACAAATACAGATGGTTCAATAAATTGGCTCCCTATGTGTGGTGTGGGAGATGGTATTGTTGCAAATAAGGCTTTGTTTGAGAAATATAATATACCATTTCCTACTGACTATGATAGTTTTGTGGCTGCGTGTCAGACTTTTGAAAAGTTTGGTATTCGCGGCTTTTCCGCTGATTTTGTTTACGATTATACCTGCATGGAGATTTTACAAGGTTTATCTATTCCTGAAATAACCTCTATGGATGGAAGTATTTGGCGCAGTAATTATGAGGATCCAAGTGATGCGGAAAATGGTTTGGATAAAGATATATGGCCAGTTGTTTTTGAGAACATGGAACAGTTTATTAAAGATGTGAAAATTGGCCCTGATGATTTGACGTTGGATTATGGGTCTAAAATGGACATGCTTAAAGAAGGAAAACTTGCTATGTGTAGAGCAGGCAGTGGAGACGTGCTTGAACTGAACAGAAAAGGTGTTGATGCTATTTTCCTTCCTTACTTTGGTAAGAATGGAGAGCAGTGGATACTAACATATCCGGAATTTCAGGTTGCATTGAATAAGGATTTGGAACAGAATTCAAACCGTAAAGAAATGGCAATGCGCGTTCTTGGAACAATGTTGTCAGAAGAGGCACAAAATATACTGTCAAATGAGAAAGATGTAGTAAACTATAACAAGAACGTGGAGTTAGAGTTGTCTTCATATTTAGATAATCTGAAACCGATTATTGCAAGGAATAATTTATATATTCGTATTGCATCTAATGATTTTTTTGTTGTTTCTAAAGATGTTGTAACAAAGATGATTGAGGGAAAATACGACGCAGAGGAAGCGTATGAGGCTTTTGACAGTCAATTGAGAGCGCAGAAAGAAAATCAAAGTGAAATCATTCTTTCGTCAGAGAAAGGGTATTCAAATATTTTCTTTTCAAACGGTGGTAACGAATCATATTCTGTCATGGCTAATTCTATAAGAAACATGTATGACGGAGAAATACTTATTGCCCCAGGATTCAGTTTTACCGGTTCTGTTTTTGCTACAGATTACACTGAAAAACAAGTAGCAAGTATGATTATGCCTAACGTTTTGTTTGCATATAGTGCTGAAATGACAGGAAAGGAACTTAAGGAATGTGTACGTGCTTATGTTGAGGGAATTGAAGGCGGATTTATTCCATTTAATAGAGGCTCACTTCCAATTGTCAGTGGAATTACAATAAAGGTTAAGGAACAAGCCGGGAAATACACCTTACTAAATGTGCAAAAGAGTGGCAAAGAGATAAAAGATCATGATGTTTTCAAGGTTATTTGTCTAAATGCCGGAGATTATATGAATCCGTTTTTGGAAAATTCAAGTCCGGTCTTCAAAAAATCAGAAAAAATGGTGAAAGAGGATTGGATAAAATATATTAAAGAAGGCGGAAGCTTAGCTGGGCCGGAGAAATATATATTTTTAAATTAATGAGGTAAATAATAACAATTTGAAAGGAAGGGCATGATATGAAAAATCGACTTAAAAATTTATCTGTTATAGTCATAATAGTCGTTGTAATTTTTATAGTTTCCTTCCAATATTATTCATTTGTATCTCGCACAATTTATAACGAAAGTGTTTCACATTTGTCAGAAATTTTACATCAGGCCAATCTTTCTCTAACGCATTTTGTCGACAGTAACTGGGTAAGTTTACATGGCTGGGCAGATTACATAGAGGATGTGTCAGACGAAAAGGAAATAGAGAAATATATTAGACAGGTTAAAGAGGAAAACAACTTTACAGATTTCTATTTTGTAAGTCAGGAAGGAAATTTTCAAACTGTTAGTGGAGAGTCGGGCTATTTGAATCTAGCGGATAGTCTATCCGATTTAATGCTTGACGAGAAAGATGTTAGAGTGAGCTCTGTAATTCCGGGACAGTCACAGCTTATGATGTTTTTTACACCTGTATCCGGAACCTTTCATGGTTTTAAATATGATGCAGTTGCTATTAGTTTTAATAAGACTGATTTGCTAAATTCATTTAAAATCAATTCATTTGATAATAATGTCAGTAGTTTTTTGATTCACAAAGACGGACGAGTAATACTTGATAATGCTGTGGATAAGAAAGAAGATATATATAATTTTGTTGCAATGCTTGAAAAGTATTCTAATTTAAGCAGTAAGGATCTTTTAGAAATCCGGGAAAATTTGAAAAAGGGAACTCCTGGAGCAACAGTAATAAAATTTGACAATATTAACTACTACATGATATATGAGCCAGTTGAATTTGAGGATTGGACTTTAGTTGGTTTGGTTCCTACGAGTGTGGTAAATTCCAATATGAATAAATTGCAGTTAAGTACTATGTTCTTAGTTGCTGCAGTTATGATAGCAATTGGCATTATTTTGCTAAGCTATTTTGTTAAAGAAAATCAGCTTAAATTAAAGAAAAAAGACAAGCAGATTGTTTACCGTGATGAATTGTTCTCTAAATTGTCAATTCACGTAGATGATGTTTTTTTTATGCTGGATGCTAGGGATTTTCATGTTGAATATATCAGTCCTAATGTTGAGAAGATTCTAGGTGTTTCAGAAAAACTTGTGCGTGAAAATATTCATGAACTTGACTGTATTTCTAAAACTGAAAATATAATCCCATTTTTTGATAGTATTTTAAATTTGAAATCGGGACAACAGAACGAATTGGATTTGGAGTATGTTCACAATAAAACCGGAGAAGAACGTTGGGCTCATGTTATTGTCCTCTGCAGCATGGTTGAGGAAGAGAAAAAATACATTATTGTTATGTCTGACCGTACAGAAGACAGGAGAGTGAACCAGGCTTTAGAAGAATCTGTAAAAGCGGCAGAAAGTGCAAACAGAGCTAAGAGTACATTTTTAACCAGTATTTCACATGATATTCGCACCCCTATGAACGCAATTTTAGGTTATACAACGCTGGCAAGTATGAATATTGAAAATGATGAAAAGGTAAAAGAATATCTTTCAAAAATTACGTCTGCCGGAAATTTTTTACTCTCTTTAATTAATGATGTGCTTGATATGAGCCGTATTGAAAGCGGAAAGATTTATTTAGAAGAAACAGAAGTAAATATCTTAGAAGATTTCAACAATTTAAAAACTATTATTAGTGAGCAAATAAATAATAAGCATTTAAATTTGGTTATGGATACTTCCAATGTAGTGGACAAGAACATATACTGTGACAAAAAGCGAATGAATCAAGTCCTTTTAAACCTATTGTCAAATGCTATTAAGTTTACTGATCCGGGCGATACAATCTCTGTACGTGTGTCTCAGCTAAAAACTTCTTCAAAGGGAAAAGGCTTATATGAAATTCGTATAAAAGATACCGGTATTGGAATGAGCAAAGAGTTTGTAGAAAAAATATTCAATCCTTTTGAAAGAGAACAAATATCTACTGTAAGCAGAATACCGGGCTCAGGTCTTGGAATGTCTATTGCCAAAAATATTATTGACATTATGGGCGGAACTATTGATGTTATAACCGAACAGGGAAAGGGTACTGAATTTATTGTTAAACTAGAATTTAGGCTGGCTTTGGCAGACAAGAACAAGGCTGAAACTAAAGACCAAGAGTCATTACTAACCCTAAAAGATACAGAAAAGTTCCGGGGAAAGAAAATTCTTTTGGCTGAAGACAACGATCTTAATAGTGAAATAATTGTCGAAATATTAGAAAGTTATGGTTTTCAACTGGACGTTGCTGAAAATGGTAAAGATGCAGTTGATATAATATCTTCATCCAATGTTGGCGATTATGATTTGATCCTCATGGACATTCAAATGCCTGTAATGGATGGCTACACTGCAACTCAAATAATAAGAGGTCTTAACGGGGAAATATCTAAAATACCAATAATAGCTATAACTGCAAATGCCCTAGAAGAAGACAAGGCAAACGCACTTGCTTTGGATATGAATGGCTATGTTACAAAACCAATAGATATTCCAAAGTTGATTGATATTATTGCCGGGATGTTGGAGTGAAGAATAAGACGTGGAATGGTTTAATATTTTTGGGTTAATTTTTATGACAGTAATTATGATACCCAATATTGTATTTGCAATTAAATGTAAAGATGGCTTTCAAAATAAGTGGAATAACAAATATGTTGAACTAATTGAACAAGTTGGAAGATTTGGTTGTTTTGGATTCATGATAATCAATATTCCTGGAACTTGGTTTGGCTGGTGGTCGGATGAAGCCCTTGCAATTTACTTAATTGTAGATACTATATTAGTAATACTTTATCTTATAATTTGGATTATATGCTTTAAGAAAAATAGTGTTTTCAAAGCGCTGTCACTTTCAATTATCCCTTCAATTTTATTTTTATTCAGTGGTATTATGACAAGATCAGTGCTGCTGATTATTTCATCAATATTGTTTGCACCAAGTCATATTATGATTTCATATAGGAATGCAAAGTAATATATAGAAAGAAACACAAAGTCGCCTAACAGGAACCCAAAATCCCTCTACGCTCTGTTATTATGAGGTAAACAGAACACGGAGGGATTTTTTAAATATTATGTAAATGCCTTAGTATACAGAAATATGTTAAAGGCTATGATGTAATGGGCGGGTTCTTTATCGGCAAAAACAAATGACAGTAGCCAGATAAAAATTGATATATTGCCGATAATGTGATATACTGTAAATTAGATAAGCGAAAGTTTTTTATTTATAATGGAGGAGAGCAGATGCGATATCTTTCAGTTGCTGAAATAGCAAGAAAGTGGGATGTGTCAGAACGCAGCGTCAGAAACTACTGTGCACAGGGACGTGTGAACGGTGCATTCCTTACCGGCAAGACTTGGAATATTCCTGAAAATGCAGCAAAGCCGGAGCGTTCCAATAAGAAGAAAGAACAGCCGATTACTTTGCTGGATATTTTGCAGGAACAGAAAGCAAGCAAATACTCCGGCGGTATTTACCATAAGACACAGATTGATTTGACATATAACTCAAATCACATGGAAGGCAGTCGTTTAACTCACGATCAGACAAGATATATTTTTGAAACCAATACTATTGGTGTTGAAAATGAAGTTCTTAATGTTGACGATGTAATTGAAACTGCAAATCACTTTCGCTGTATTGACATGATTATTGAGAACGCAAAAACAGCATTAAGCGAGAAATTCATTAAGGAACTCCATCTAATCTTGAAGAATGGCACAAGTGATTCCAGAAAAGATTGGTTTGCCGTTGGTGACTATAAGAAATTACCGAATGAAGTTGGAGGGATGGACACTGCCCTTCCGGAAGAAGTTGCCGATAAGATGAAAGTTTTGCTGACAGAATACAATGCAAAGGAAGAAAAGACCTTCGAAGACATTCTTGACTTCCATGTGAAGTTTGAGCGAATCCATCCGTTTCAGGACGGCAACGGTCGTGTAGGAAGACTGATTATGTTCAAAGAATGCCTAAAATATAATATTGTTCCATTCATCATTGAGGACAAATTGAAGATGTTCTATTACCGAGGCTTAAAAGAATGGAACAACGAAAAAGGCTATCTAACAGATACTTGTCTGACGGCACAGGATAAATATAAATCGTATCTGGATTATTTTAGGATTGATTATTAAGAACTAATAGAGTTTGGTTGCGTAATGTGACATGCTTTTTAGGAGGCGATTTAAAAATGATAAAAATATTGTTTGTTTGTCACGGCAACATTTGCAGGAGTCCAATGGCAGAATTTGTTATGAAAGACATGGTTCGGAAAAAGGGGCTTGAGGATAAAATTTATGTTGAATCGGCTGCAACTTCTACTGAGGAGTTGGGGAATCCGGTGTATCCTCCTGCAAGACGAATAATGGAGGAACATGGAATTACATGTAAGGGTAAAACTGCCAGACAGATGAGAACGGACGATTATGATGAGTTCGATTATCTTATTGGCATGGATGGTGCCAACATCAGAAATATGACAAGGATAAGTGGCGGAGATCCTGATAATAAAATTCATCTTCTCCTTTCTTATGCCGGACGGTATGATGACGTTGCTGACCCTTGGTATACAAGAAATTTTGAAGAAACATGGAGCGATGTAAACGAGGGCTGTAAGGCATTACTTGAGGAGATAATTAAAAATGAGCAGCTGTAATCTGTGTCCCAGAGAATGCGGTGTGGACCGAAATATTCAAAAGGGTCGTTGCAATGAAACAAATTGTGTATACATATCCAGAGCCTCTCTCCACATGTGGGAAGAACCACCTATTTCCGGAGAAAACGGATCCGGAACAGTTTTTTTTGCGGGCTGCCCACTTGGGTGCGTATATTGTCAAAATAGAAGAATTTCAAAAGGCGAAAGCGGAACTTTGGTGACAACAGATGAACTTGCAAAAATATTTCTAAAACTCCAGGAAATGGGAGCAAATAATATTAATTTGGTTACGCCGACGCATTATGTTCCCCAAATAAAAGAATCGCTCATAAAAGCAAAAAAAGAGGAACTTTTAATTCCAATTGTTTACAATACAAGTGGTTATGAAAAGGTAGAAACATTAAAAACACTTGAAGGCCTTATTGACATTTATTTACCCGATTTTAAATACTTTAGCAAAGATATTGCAAAAAAGTATTCAAATGCACCTGACTATTTTCAAGTTGCAAGGGATGCTATAGGTGAAATGTATAGACAGGTTGGCTCGCCTGTTTTTGAGGATGCTCTCATGAAAAAAGGAATGATTATAAGACATTTAATTCTTCCGGGGCTTCAAAGCGATTCAAAAAAAATCATTGAATATTTGTATAATGAATATGGAGACAATGTGTTTTTAAGCATTATGAATCAATATACCCCACTTGAGAATGTTGCGGATTACCCGGAAATTAATCGCACGGTTACTGAAGACGAGTATAATGAGGTTGTTGACTTTGCAGAGTCACTTGGTATTACAAATGCGTTCATACAAGATGGTGAAGCCGCGTCAGAAAGTTTTATTCCCGACTTTGAAAATTTTAATGTAGATGAGTTTTTGCGAAAGGACTAAATATGCCGACACAAAAAAATAACACCTGCCCGCTATACAAAAAGTGCGGTGGGTGTCAGCTTCAAAATTTAACATACGAAGAACAACTTGAGTTTAAGCAAAAACTCGAGGAGAGACTTTTATCCAAATTTTGCAAGGTTGAGCCAATAATTGGAATGGACAATCCTTTTCATTATAGAAATAAAGTGCAAGCTGCATTTGGCTTTGACAAAAAGAGGAACAAAATTATTTCAGGTGTGTATCAGTCCGGAACTCATAGAATAGTACCGGTCGATTCATGCCTGATTGAGGATAAAAAAGCGGATGAAATAATAGTAACTATCCGTAATCTTATGAAGGACTTTAAATTCCAACCATACAACGAGGACACAGGACGTGGTTTTATTCGTCACGTTCTTGTAAAAAGGGGCTTTTCAACTAATCAAATTATGGTTGTAATTGTTACCGGCACGCCGGTATTTCCCGCAAAGAATAATTTCACTAAAGCCCTACTTAAAAAGCATCCGGAAATAACAACAATAATTCACAATGTTAACCCGTATAGGACAAACCTTGTTCTTGGGAACCAAGAAAAGGTCCTTTACGGCAAGGGCTTTATTGAGGATATTCTTTGCGGCTTAACATTTAGAATTTCTGCCAAGTCGTTTTATCAAATAAATCCGACACAGACAGAAATTCTATATAATACGGCTATCGCCTACGCACAGCTCACCGGCAAAGAAACCTTCTTTGACAGCTACTGCGGCACCGGCACAATAGGCCTAATTGCCGCCGGAAAAGCAAATAAGGTTATAGGCGTTGAGCTTAACCGCGACGCCGTAAAAGATGCAATTTCAAATGCCAAAAGAAATAACGTAGAAAATATAAGATTCTATTGTGCAGATGCAACTGAATTCATAATGGATCTTGCCCATGCAAAAGAACATATAGATGTTGTAATGATGGACCCGCCAAGAGCGGGCAGCACGGAAGAGTTCCTGGATGCAGTGGTAACTCTTAGCCCTGACAGGGTTGTATATGTCTCCTGTAATCCTGAAACACTTGCAAGAGACCTGGCGTATATAACTAAAAAAGGCTACAAGGTTGAAAAGATTCAACCTGTTGATATGTTTCCACATACAAGTCATGTCGAGACGGTAGTATTGATGTCAAGGAAATAAAATTAAGTGCCAGAAAGCGGCGTATTTCCGGGCTTTTTAGAAGGTTTGGATCTGAAGCTAGACTTCTGAAAAAGCTCGGTTGTTTTATATGGAAACATATCCACTGCAAAATGTGTGTCAGGTTGTAACCTCGGATTAGATGTCACGATTTGAGACAGTGGATTAGATGTCAGGCATTTTGGGTTGATTTTTGAAAAACGGAAAGGGTTGACAACCAATCTGGCAACTCGACCATTTTGGGTGGTTGTAGGCAGTGGATTAGATGTTAAGAGAGGTTATACAAATCGGAAGTTGTAGTAAAGGAGGTTTACAATGGGGTTTTGGATTTTTATGTTGATTATGGATTTGCTTCTTCCATTTACGATGATTGGTTTTGGAAGATATTTTATGAAAAAGGCTCCAAAGGAAATAAATTCAGTATTTGGATATCGGACTTCGATGTCTATGAAGAACAAAGACACATGGGAATTTGCTCATAAATATTGTGGTAAAGTCTGGTATGTCTGTGGAATGGTTATGTTGCCGATAACGGTAATATTCATGCTTTTAGTAATTGGAAAAAATGAAGATTGTGTTGGGAGCATAGGAGGAATTATCTGTGGTGTTCAACTTATTCCTTTAATTGGGTCTATTCTCCTAACAGAAATAGCATTAAAAAAGAATTTTGATAAGAATGGAACAAGACGATAAATTCCAGGTTGTAGGGATGACATGAAAAATTAAGTTTAAGGAATAGAGCTTTACCCTGTTTGCCTATACAAATTATAGGGCAATTCAAGGTTGTCACAGGCTCGAAATCCTAGATTTTAAGGGAAAAGGTGCGTTCCACCATTCCCTTGTACAATAGGGGTTGAGTATGTTTTTCGTTGAACAATCGAGCCATGTAGAGACGGTAGTATTGATGTCAAGAGCGAGATAAATAACTTTTTAAACGAGGGAAATTCAGATGAAAGAAAACAAATATGATGATAATATATTTTTTCAAAAATACAGTCAAATGAGTCGCTCACAGCAGGGACTAGCCGGTGCAGGAGAATGGGAAACATTGAGAAAGCTGCTGCCGGATTTTAAAGATAAGCG
>JAQXSW010000017.1 GCA_029219165.1 Oscillospiraceae bacterium | reverse complement strand
GAGAAAAAAAGCGTTAATACATCAATTAGATTTTTAGCAAATGAATTGGGTTTTTCTTGGAATACACTTACTGAAGATATTAATAAATGTTTAACAAATGGTTATATTTATTTAAATGAAAACAACTACTACATATCAGATGAAGGGTTAAAAATACTCGATGAATATAAAGTTTCAAGAGCGATTATTTTAGCTGCAGGATTTGGCTCAAGGATGGCACCAGTTACTTTATATCGACCAAAACCATTAGTAAAAATTAATGGAGTAAGAATTATTGATACATTATTAGATGCATTGATTAAACAAGATATTAAAGATATTTATATTGTTCGTGGATATAAAAAAGAAATGTTTGATGAATTATTAGAAAAATATCCGTTTATTCATTTTATTGATAATGATGACTATGCAAAAACTAATAATATTTCATCGATAATGAAAGTATTACCTTTAGTCGATAATACGTATATTTGCGAAGCTGATTTTATGATTTCTTCTCCATATATTATTTCTAAATATCACTATTCATCAAATTATTTAGGTGCGAAAGTATTTGAAACAGATGATTGGTCTTTTAGAAGTAAAGATGGATTAGCTTATGATTATAAAAAAGGTAATGTGAATTGTTATAATGCGTATGGGATTTCTTATTGGAATAAAAATGACTGTAAGAAAATAAGAGAATATATTCCTCAAGTATTTGCTTCAGCTAGTGGTAAACAAGAATTCTGGGAAACGATTGTTTTCTATTATTATCAAAATGATTTTGCAATAGAAATTAATGAATGTAAGAAAGAAGATATTATTGAAATAGATAATTTTTCTGAATTAGTTGAACTTGATCCTTCGTATAAGAATTATAGATAAAATAGTGCTAAGTTTTGATATTGTCAAATAGAAAAAATAATTTTATAATTTAATTAATAAAGCAAAAAAGGAGAAGTAATAATGGCAAAAACTATATATCATGTCTCAAAAAGAGAAGGTGATGAAGGAAGAGAATGGAAAGTATTCATCCAAGGATCAAGCAAAGTTATTAAGTTGTTTGATACACAAAAAGAAGCATTAGAGTATGCAAAACACTTATGCGCAGGAAAAGGGGAAGATGAAGCAGTTGTAATGCTACATGGCCTCGATGGAAAGATTAGAAAATATTAATATTATTGATTGACTCATCTAAATAGATGAGTTTTTTCATAGTTTTTCAATAAAACTTGATATTTTACTATGTAAAAATTCCTCTATTAGTTATAATCGTAATAAGAAAGAAGAGGTGCAATTAATGAAAATATTAGTGTTAGGTCCGATTGGAACTTTTTCTTATCTTGTTGCATTAAAGTATAAAAAGGAAAAAGATGAAATAATCCCTTATTCAACAATTGATGAAGTTGTATCCCATTTAAAAAATGAAGATGATATTGCTCTTGTACCAATTGAAAATACATTGGATGGATATGTTCAAAGAACATTAGATTTATTATATGAAGAAAACGTCTATATTGTGGAAGAAGTAAAATCACCTGTTTCTTTTGATTTAGTGGGAAATTGTGAATCAATTAAAGATATTAAAAAATTATATGTTCAATTTAAGGCGAATGGACAATGTCGAAAATTTATTAATTCATTGAATAATGATATTGAAATCATTAATACAGAAAGTAATATGGAATCATATAATAATGCAAAAAAGCATGAAGAAGGAGTAGCAAGTATTGTTCCTTCTCATATCAACGATCAAGATTTTTCATTATTTATTCCTCGAGTAACTGATTATGAAGAGAATGAAACTCGTTTTGTTGTATTAAAGAAAAAATTTAATAATGATTTTGAGCAAAATAGAAAAATACGTGTCTCATTATTTATCATACCTACCTTTGATCATGCAGGTTTATTATATGGAATATTAAAGAAATTTTATTATGGCAATATTAATTTATCAGCAATTATTTCTCGACCAAAGAAAACTGAAATTGGTAAGTATAATTTCTATATTGAGTTTATTATTCCAACAGAACAATATGATACGGTATATAAATTTTTAAACGACCAAGAAGAAGATTATGAAATTAAGTTTTTAGGATCAAGTTATGTTATCTAATTTGATTCTTTTTTTATTGATATTTAATCGATTACTTCATATAATATAGATACCCTAGGGGGGTGTATTTATGAAGGCGGATAAACAAAAAGTATTAAAATTATTACATACTGTACAAGGTCAACTAAATGGAATAGAAAAGATGATAAATAATGATGATTATTGTATGAATATTTCAAATCAGTTATTAGCAAGTATAGCGATTTTGAAGAAAATTAACATAGAGATAGTGTCTGCACATCTTCAAAGTTGTGTAGTAAATGCAACAAGCGAAGAAGATAAAAAAGAAAAAATAGATGAAATCGCCTATTTACTTCAAAGGATGAACTAATATGAAAGAACGTTTTGATGTTAAAGGAATGACATGTGCATCATGTGAAAGAAATGTATATAATGCAGTAAGTAAAATAAATGGAGTATCTTCTTGCGAGGTTAATCTATTAACAAATTCTATGGAAGTTGAATTCGATGAGAAGAAAGTTAATATCGATTTAATCTGTCATATTTTATCCAATGAAGGATATGAAGCTATATTAAAAAAAGAGAAAAAGATATCTAATATGGCAAAAAAAGATTATAGTTTCCTTCTTTTAATCATTTCTATCGTTTTATTAATGTTATTAATGTATGTTTCTATGGGACATATGATGTGGGGATGGGTAGTTCCTAATATTATTAATATGGAGAAAAATCCTATTGGGTTTTCTTTGATTCAATTGATTTTAGTATTACCAATTGTCGTTTTCTATCGTCGATATTTTATTAATGGGTTTAAAAGATTAATTAAAGGTTCACCCAATATGGATACGCTTATTGCTCTAGGGGCTTTTTGTTCTTTAATATATGGAATATTTTGCTTAATAATGGTTATTTTAGGTCATAATGAATATCATATGTACTTGTATTTTGAATCAGCGGGAATGATTTTAACTATGGTAAGTTTAGGAAAATATCTTGAAAACTTATCAAAAAAGAAAACTACCTCTTCACTAACTAAATTAATAGGATTAGCACCTTTAGAAGCAACTTTATTTATTGAAGGACAGGAAAGAGTAGTTAACGCTTGTGATGTATTAGTTGATGATATAGTTATTGTTAAAAAAGGAGAAAAGATACCAGTAGATGGAATAATAATAGAAGGTCAAGCTTCAATTGATCAATCTTCTTTTACGGGAGAATCTCTACCTGTATTAAAGACTGTTGGTGAAGAGGTTATTTCTTCTTCAATAATTAATAGTGGTTATATAAAAGTTCAAGCGAAGAAAGTTGGTGAAGATACATCAATAAATACTATTATTAAATTGGTAGAAGAAGCAAGCTCTTCTAAAGCTCCAATATCTAAATTAGCAGATAAGATTTCTGGGATTTTTGTATCAATTATTCTAACTATTTCGTTAATTACTTTTGCATTAAATCTATTATTATCTTACTTAGTAAAAGGGCAAGTTGATTTTGAATTATCTTTTAACTTTGCTATTACTGTAATAGTGATTGCTTGTCCATGTGCATTAGGTTTAGCAACTCCAGTTGCGATTATGGTTGGAGTAGGAAAAGGTGCAGAAAATGGCCTATTGATCAAAAATGCGGAAATATTAGAAAAAGCACATAGTATTAAAACGGTCGTATTAGATAAAACAGGTACTATAACAAATGGTCGACCAGAAGTTATAGATTTTATTGAATTAAAAAAAGAAGAAAATATATTATCAATCTTATATTCTTTAGAGACTAAATCGGAGCATCCTTTAGGTGAATCAATTTGTCGATACTGTTTAAATAAAAACGCTAGATTATTAGAAGTATCAGAATTTGAATCTATGGAAGGACAAGGGGTAAAAGGTAAATTTAATAATGATGTTTATTATATTGGTAATAATCGAACATTTGCGATTCCTAATGATGTTAACACTATTATTAATAGGTATTCAAAAGAGGGAAAAACACCTTTGATTTTCGCAAAAAACGATACAGTAATAGGAATATTATCAATTAAAGATCAAGTGAAGAATACTTCTTCAAAAGCGATTGAATTATTAAAAAGAAATGGAATAAGAGTTGTCATGCTTACAGGCGATAATAAAATTGTGGCTAATAAGATCGCTCAAGAATTAGGAATTGAAGAAGTGTTTTCTGAAGTATATCCCCAAGATAAGCAAAGAATTATTAATAGTTTAAAAAAGGATGATAAGCATTTAGTCGCAATGGTGGGTGATGGAGTTAATGATGCATTAGCATTAACTAGTGCAGATTTAGGCATCGCGATTGGTGCTGGTTCAGATATTGCTTTAGAATGTGCAGACATAGTATTAGTGAATAACGATTTATTAGATGTATTTAACGTAATAAATTTATCAAAAAGAGTATTAAATACAATTAAATTAGGATTGTTTTGGGCGTTTTTTTATAACTCTATTTGTATTATATTGTCAACTGGATTTTTATATTATATTAATGGCTTTAAAATGAATCCAATGATTGCAAGTATTGCGATGAGTATTTCAAGTGTTTCTGTTGTAATAAATGCTTTAACGATTAAATTTTTTAAGAAAGTACATTTAAATTATGATATTAATGAAAAAGAAATAGCGGAGGAAAAAGTAATGAACAAAATAGAATTTTATGTAAAAGATATGATGTGTTCTCATTGTGTTAAGCATGTTTATAATGCTTTAAATGTGGAAGGTAATGAAGATATAGTTGTAGATCTAAGTACTAAAAAAGTGAGCGTAACTTCTTCTTTATCAAAAAAAGAAATATTTGATTTAGTTACTAAAGAAGGATATAATCCAACAGAACAATAGTATTTGGATAAATAAGATAATTCATTGAAAATACTATTTTTAAATCATATAATTATTATGAAATTAGGAGGCAATTATGGATTTAGTTATATTAGCAGCTGGTATGGGTTCTCGTTTTGGTGGATTAAAACAAATTGAACCAATCGATAAATATGGAAATTTTATTATTGATTATTCTATTTTTGATGCAAAAAGAGCAGGATTTAATCGTGTTATTTTCATCATAAAAGAAGAAAATTATCATATTTTTAAAGAAACAATTGGAAAAAGAGTCGAAGATAAGATTGAAACCTTATATGCATTCCAAAAATTAGATTTATTACCTGAAGGATATCATATTCCATCTGATCGAGTTAAACCATTAGGTACAGCACAAGCTATTTTAGCTGCAAAAGATTTAGTATCAGATAAGTTTATTATAATTAATGCGGATGATTATTATGGAGTTGATGCATTTAAGGTAGCAGCAGATTATCTTTCTTCATTACCAAAAGGAGCATCTTCCAAATATGCGAATGTTGCATATAATGTTGCAAATACTATGACAGAGAATGGATCAGTAAAAAGAGGTGTTTTAGTATTTGATGATAAGAAAAATTTACAATATTTAATTGAATCAAAAATTGAAAAAGTTGATGGAAAAATTCATATGCGTCCACTTGATAATGAAGACGATGATCGTGTTATTTCAAAAGATACATTAGTATCAATGAATATGTTCTGTTTCACCAAAGATATCATGAATTATATTGAAGATAATTTTGTTCCTTTTATGGAAGAAAATAAGAATAATTTAGATAAATGCGAATATTTAATTCCAACACTCGTATCTTCTTTAATTGCAAAAAATGAAGTAAGTGTTCGCGTATTAGGTACAGAAGCTGTTTGGTATGGAATCACCTATCGAGAAGATAAAGAGGATGTTGTAAATTCATTAAGAAAATTAATGGATGAAAAGGTTTATCCAGAAGGAATTTGGGAAAAATAATTTCTATTTAATTTCTAAAGAGTAAGATAATGTAAAGTCACTGTTTGCTTGAAGGTGAACAAGTGACTTTTTCTTTGAAATATCTAAATCATTATCGAGAAAATCTGGGAGAGAATTCCATGGCTCGATACAAATATAGTCTCCATAATCTGGGAATGACCAAATCGCAATATAATCGATATCAGTGTGGTAATGATAGATTAAATCACGACCATTTTTTCTATGTAAAGTAACATTTTTTATTCCTTTTGCATCAAGGATAAGTGTTTTAAACTCCTTAATTAATTTTTTACTAGTTTCAAAAGCTTGATAAAAACCTAATTCTTCTTTTGAAATGACAAATGATCCATCATCTGTTAATCGGTAAAAAGAAAAATCTCTTTCTTCATCAAAAATAATATAGTTACCATCCGTATTTAAATGATCTTCTTCTTCGATATAATCTATCTTTAGAGCTGGATGAGCTCCTAAACCAAAATACATTGTTTTATTATCTATATTTTTTACTAAGTAAGTAACAAATAATTCTTTTTCTTTTAATGAATAAGTTACTATAAAACGAAATTTGAAAGGGTATTGTTTTAAAGAGTTTTCATCATAATGATATTCTATTGTGATAGATTCTTCTTTTTTTTCTAAGACAATAAAATCATTATAGCGGCATAATCCATGATTCTCTAAATGATATTCGTTACCTTCATAAGTATATGTTTTATTTTTTAATCTAGCGATAAAAGGGAAAATACAAATATCTTGACCTTTCCAAGCTCTTGAATCTACTTGATATAATAATTCTTCATTATTAGTTTTATCATAAATAGATGCTAGGCATCCACCATGCATATTAATTTCTACTTTTAAATATTTATTTTCAATTTTTTCTTTCATATCTTTTCTCTCCAAAATATACAAAATTATTTTATCACGTTTTTTTGTAGTAAATAAATTTATTAATGAATAATCAATTTTTTATATAATAATTAATTATTTTTGATATTATTATATTTAATAAGGAGGAATCTTTCTATGAATAAATATTTGAATGATGTTGTCAAAGAGATTAAACCATCCGGTATTAGAAGATTTTTTGACTTATCTTTAGGTGCGACTGATGCGATTCCTCTTTCGGTTGGAGAACCAGATTTTGATACACCAAAACATATTGCGCAAAAAGGGATTGAAGCCATTGAAAATGGAAATACATTCTATACTCCAAACGCTGGTTTATTAGAATTAAGAAAAGAAATATCTAAATTTGTAAAAAGAAAATATGATTGTGATTATAACGAAGAAGAAATATTGGTTACCCTTGGTGGTTCAGAAGCAATTGATTTATCATTTAGGGTTTTATTAAATCCAGGGGATGAAGTAATTATGACTAATCCAGGATATGTTTCTTATGAACCAAATGTTAAATTAGTTGGTGGAGTTCCAGTATTTGTCGATATTAAGGAAAAGAATAATTTTAAAATTGATCCAGAAGACTTAGAAAAAGTTATTACCGATAAAACAAAAATGCTTGTAATGAATTATCCAAATAATCCGACGGGTGCGATTATGGAAAAAGAAGATTTAGAAAAGATTGCTAAGATTGTTATTAAGCATGATTTAATCGTTGTATCAGACGAAATTTATTCAGAATTAACATATAAGGGAAAACATGTTAGTCTTGCTTCTATTGAAGGAATGAAAAATCATGTAGTATTGATTAATGGTTTTTCTAAGTCATTTGCAATGACTGGATGGAGACTCGGTTATGTTTGCGCGGATAAAGATATCATTAAGCAAATGATTAAAGTACATCAATATACAGCAATATGTGTATCGACAATATCACAGTTTGCAGGTATAGAAGCTTTAAAAAATGGTGATGATGATATTGAAAAGATGAAAGAACAATATGTAATAAGAAGAAAATATCTTTTACAAAGATTTAAAGATATGGGACTTGATTGTTATGTTCCTTATGGTGCATTTTATTGCTTTGTTAATATCTCTAAATTTGGCTTATCAAGTGAAGAATTTGCACTTAGATTAGTTTTTGAAGGAAAAGTAATTGTAATTCCAGGAACAGCATTTGGTTCAAAAGGTGAAGGATTTTTAAGAGTATCTTATGCATATTCTATTGAAGATTTAAAAGAAGGAATGGATAGATTTGAAAGGTTTATTCAAACATTATAATAGAGGATGTAATAATGGAAGTTTTAACTAAGGTTATTAAAAATGAAAAATATAAAGGAGAAAGAGCATTATTTAATGTACATGATTTGATTATTGAAGATACTCTTTTTTATGATGGAGAATCACCTTTAAAGGAAAGTCATAACTTACTATTAACTAGAACTACTTTTGATTGGAAATATCCTTTATGGTATTGTAATAATGTTAAAATGTATGATTCTTTATTTACTAAGAATGCTCGAGCAGGAGTTTGGTATTCTAATAATATTGAGATTATCAATACTTTGATAATTGGAGAAAAGAATTTCCGTCGAATTAATAATTTAAAAATGGAAAATGTTGATTTTTTAAATGCTCAAGAGACTTTATGGTATTGTTCAAATATTTCTTTAAACAATATCAAAGTAAAAGGTGATTATTTTGCTTTAGGTAGTGAATATATTGAAATTAATAATCTCCAAATAGATGGTAATTATGCTTTTGATGGATGTAAAAATGTTATTGTTCGAAATGCAATATTGAATACAAAAGATGCATTTTGGAATTGTGATAATGTAGTTATATATGATTCGACTATTAAAGGAGAGTATTTGGCGTGGAATACATCTAATATTACTTTCATTAATTGCCATTTAGAATCTTTGCAAGGTTTATGCTATATAAATAATTTAAAAATGATTAATTGTACAATGAAAGACATGACTTTATCATTTGAGTATTCGAAAAATATTGATGCAGAAATTAATTCTTCTATAGATAGTATTAAGAACCCTTTTTCAGGAAAAATTACTTGTTTAGGTGTTAATACATTAATTATGGAGGAAGATAAAATTGATATTAATAAAACTTCAATAATCATTAAGGAGAAAATGTAATTACTATGTATAATTTCGATGAATTAACAAATAGAAAAAATGAAAACTCAATTAAGTGGAGTGTAAATGATAATGAATTACCTATGTGGATTGCTGACATGGATTTTAAGACATGTCCAGTCATTCTAGATGCTATTTCAAAGAAATTGGATACAGGTGTATTAGGTTATTATGGTATTTCAGAAAAATGGTATGAATCCATTATTGATTGGTATAAAAAGTATCATGATTTTGAAATGCAGAAAGATGAATTAATTTTTACTACTGGCGTTGTTGCAAGTATTTCTTCTATGGTGAGAAGATTAACTCACCCAAATGAGAATGTAATTGTCTTAACTCCTGCTTATAATATCTTTTTTAATTCAATTGTTAATAATGGAGCACGAGTAGTGGAATCTAAAATGATCAATAATGATGATAATACTTATTCAATCGATTGGTTGGATTTAGAAAATAAGATGAAGGATCCTTTGACAACATTAATGATATTTTGTAATCCACATAATCCTTGTGGTAATATTTGGACTAAAGATGAGATCAATCGTATCGCTTCATTAGCTGAAACAAATGGAGTTACTATTATTTCTGATGAAGTTCATTGCGAATTATTAGATCCAGGATTAGAGTATGTTCCTTTTGCTAAGGCTAGTGATATCGCTAAAAAAGTCTCTATTTCTTGCATTTCTATTTCTAAGACATTTAATGCTGCTAGTGTACATGGCGCTTGTGTATATTGTGCGAATAAACACATAAAAGAACGCATTGAAAGAGGATTTAATAACGATGAAATCGCTGAGCCTAATTTTGCAGCAATAGATGCGATGGTAGCAGCGTTTAGTTATGGTAGAGAATGGTTATTAGAACTAAGACAATATTTATATACGAATAAACTATATGTTAAAGAATATATTGAAAAAGAATTACCAATATTAAAAGTAACTCCAAGTAAAGCTACTTATTTAATGTGGATTGATGTTTCTTCTATTTGCAAAGATAGTAGTCTTTTCGCAGAGTTTTTGAAGGAAAATGTCGGCCTAATTGTATCTAAAGGAGAATGCTACCGCGGAAATGGTAAAAAATATATCAGACTTAATATTGCGACACAAAAGAAAAATGTCATCGAAGCGATGACACGTTTGAAAAAGGCTATTGATTGTCTTCCTTCTTTTTTCTTCTAAGGCAATACCATAAAAGAGTTAATACTTCAAATGCGACACAAATAAACCAAAATAAATAAGCATTGTCGACATTAAACGATTTGAGCTGTAAAAACACAATTAATCCTACTCCCCAAATGATTCCTGATACTTCAAAGAATCTATGCCATCTTTTTCCCCATAATTTAGAAAATACCAATGCAACAATACTAGAAGAAGGGATTGCATAAATAAATAAATACCATAGTTCCCAATTTTTAGGGTTAAAGGAAGAAACGTTTATTTTAATAATTTTAAAAATTACATAAAAAATAGTTGCAATAAACCAAACTAGACCAAAAGACAATAAAGAAATCACAAATCTATTTCTAAAGAAAGTAATAGGTTTTTTCTTTTTGTGTTCATAAATTAAATCATTGACAGTAATATTATATATTTTTGCTAATTTATTTAAGATATAAATATCAGGAACACCATCGCCTCTTTCCCATTTAGATACAGCTTTATCAGAGTAATTTAAAAGTTCCGCAAGTTGAACCTGCGTAATTTCATGGAGCTTACGGTAGTAGATTAAATTAATTGCAATAGTTTTTCGTAATTTTTCTTCTACTTCAATACTCGATATTTCAGTGTTCTTTGATGGAATAATGTCATTTGTTTTTTTGCTTTTCATATTTCATATTTTATGCAATAAAAGAGATATAGTCAAGTTTATTTTATTTATAAAATAGGTATATTCTACTAGTAGTAGAGTCAATTATTGTCGATTCTACTGGGATGATATAATGAAAAAAATATTAATTATTGTTTGCATAAAAACCTATTTATGATAATATTATTCTTGCAGTGCGCCCGTAGCTCAGTGGATAGAGCAGAACTTTCCGAAGGTTAAGGTCGTACGTTTGAATCGTATCGGGCGCTCCAGATATGATATATTAATGCGGGATTGGCGAAACTGGCAGACGCGCTAGACTTAGGATCTAGTCTCGAGAGGGGTGCAGGTTCAATTCCTGTCAGGTGCACCAAAAAAGAGCAACCCGCAAGGGCTGCTCTTTTATATTTTATAATTCTAATTCTTTCCAGTGTTCCCCTGCACCAAACGTAAGGGAAAATCTTTCAGGCATATTAACCTTTCCTTCAAGATAGTCAATGTATTCCATAATGGTTCTCTGTGCCACAGGAACAGCCTTCCACAGTTCTCTTTCAAGAACCTCATTTGAAACTTCGCACTTAGGGTTTGGTGTAAGGCTCATAAAGAGGCCAAGCCAACTTCTAAGGCCCGTTTTCTCCAAAACAGGAAATGCCACCTCACGGAACTTCCTAAGAGGCATTCTGATGAGTTGAAGGAAATAGTACATATTTGAAAGGGTAAGCCTCATTTGGTTTGGACTAATTCCAAGGTAAAATCCTGAAATAACAGAGGCTGTATGAATATCACTCTTAACATGTCTTGAAGGATGGAATGTGAATGGATCTTCTCCATCCTTAATAAGCAAGTCCCTATCAAGTTCCATTTCCACCTCAAAATGAGGAACGCCTGTAACATCAATTATCTTCTCCACATAAGGATGGCAAAAGCTATCCAATGTGTGGTGACAAATATAGCCAAGTGCATATGCCAAAGAAGCATTTCTATCTTTACTTTCAAGAATCACACTCTTTGCCATAGAAAAGAAGTTTGAGGCAGGCATATCATGCATGTCATTACCTATTCTTGTAAGAGTCTGATTAAGAGGATTGCTGTAAAACATTACATCAGGTCCATGAAGACCAATATCAAACAAAGTCTTGTTATCATATATAAGTTTCTGATATTCTTCCGGAAGACCGTTTAGAACAGCCTGTCCAAATTTATAATGCGCATAAGTTGTAGGCACTTTTTTCACCTTCCTAAAACTAGTTATTTACCCTTTGATGAGCAGTTGGCGATGTATCCGTAAGTGGCAAGAATGTATAACCATTAAGAAGACCCCATTCAATTATCTGCTCAACGGCATTTACACTGAAGCCCTTAATGTCATGTTGCAGAACAATTGAATACTGAAGGCGGCTGCAACCGTTCTTTACGTTCTGAACAACCACTGAGGTGTTAGTTGTACCACCCGCGTCTCCACTGGAAACATTCCAATCAAAATAAGTGTATCCCATTTCCACCACAGTACCGGTAAGTTGTGTCATAACACCGCGACAATATTTTCTGCTAACAGTGTTTGAACTGCCGCCGGGGAAACGAAGAAGCGTAGAGCGAGATCCGGTTTGAGCCTGGATAATATCATTCATAGCCTCAATGTCCTGCATAAATGCGGCCTCAGACGAATAAATCTGACCGTAATTATGAGAGTTTGTATGAACCGCAACAGTATGTCCGCGTCTAGCCTCTTCTCCAATTAAATAGTTATAACTAGGTTTATTACAAACAAAGAATGTTGCCTTAACGTTATACTTGTCCAACACATCCAAAAGTTTTTGAGTATAAGGACCCGGACCGTCATCAAAGGTCAAATAAATAACTTTTCCGCCCGGATAAACAACAGGATTATTTGACTGAGGAGAAATGACCTTAACAGTTCTAACAGCCCTTCCCACATTGCCGGCAGAATCCGTAACGGTGTATGTAATGTCGTATATGCCGCGTCTCTCCGTATTGACAGAACCGGAAACAGTAATTTTATCCGTCAAATTTCCATCCACTTCATCAGAGGCAGTAGCACCTGACTCAGAATAACTGCCGCCTACGGATATAGTAATATTCTGCGATCCATTCAAACTAACCTTAGGTGCAATTACATCCTTATAAACAATATTACGAGTAACAGTAGTTTCATTACCTGAAGAATCTGAAACAGTGTACGTTACAAGATCATGAGTTTCTGTTCTGACTACTCTATCAGTAATGTCACCGTCAACATTGTCAATTGCAGTAAAGCCCTGTTCCTTATATTTTCCAACCGGACTTGTGTACTGCATTGGCGTTGTAACAAGCTTTATTTCAGGAGGAACTGTGTCCACCACTTTTACAACCACAGATTTTTCAATTTTATCTTGCCCATGTTCTGCAATATATTTTACAAGATATGAACCCGGCTTGTTAAGGTTGACATAGTTTTCAACTTTTACCTCTACATCTTCTTTTCCTGAAAGTCCATTTTTATAAACACCCTTTGCACTTGGAGGTACAAAGGATTTACCAACCTCAACTGTCATTTCAGACACAGCTGAGTCAATTGTGATATCAAGTTTTGAGGTGTTTTCAAAATAAATATATGCGCCGAAAGAAGCAACAGTAAGCAGGGAAATTAATATACCTAATACTACTCTTTTCACTTTCATTCGCCCCTTCTACAAAGTTCAACAAAAACCTACATATATTTTATCATTAACACATAGAAATTACTATTACAAGTTTGTTAAAAAAAAGAGCAACCCCGAAAGGTTGCTCTTTTAAAATTATTCACATTAAACTTCTGCGCGAGCCATAGCTTGGTCGTAGTCTTTTGTGCCTGCCCATATATCGTTAGAATATGGATTCTTGCCCATTGCTTTTGCTCTCTTAATGATAACTGCAATAACAATAACGTTAGCAAAAAGAGCTGCAAGAGCAACGACACCCTGAGCTGTAGGATTAGCTGTAATGCCAAGAGCCTCAACTGCCTGATTAACAGCAGCAGTCTTGCCTTCACCTGCATTGTAAAGAGCAATAGCTGTGTCATAAAGGTCAAGTGCTGTTCTGCCGTTTGCTCCACCGTAAACTGATGGAAGAACAGAGAATGTCTTGCTAAGCTGGAAGAGTGGGAATACCTGAGCGAACATACACCAAATAGCAAGTGTGTGTGCACGGTTCTGAATCCAACCACCCTTATTCCAAAGTGCGTTAGCAAATGTTGGAGCAAGAAGAAGTGCAAAACCACAGTACCATGAGTGTGTAGGAAGGTTAAGATATGTATACTCAAAGTTCCAAATATCATAAGAAATGATGAACCAAATTGTCATGTCAGGCCAAAGCATGTCTCTCTTGTCATTTGATGTGTAGAGATTGATACAACCTGTCATACAGAAGATGTTGATAATACCTGCAAGGGCATTAACAACATTCCACCAACCACCGTAGAGAAGAACGCCTTCGTTTGAAGCCCACCAGTTTCCGCCGAGACCAACAATACCACCTGCAATTTTGCATGCTGCAAGAGCAGATTCAAGGTCTGATACAACTGCAATAAGAATGTTTGCAGCAACGATGAACCATGGGAACCACTTGAACCACTTTTTCTTACCAATGCCCCAGCCATACTTGATCATCATGAAGCCTACGCATCCGATATCAGCGGCATAGAGTTTAAAGTAGTGGAACCAACCGTCCATGTAACCCATTGTTTGGTTTCCTGGGAAAGCACCAAGATGGATTGCAATAAAGTAAACTGTTAATACGAGTGGCAATGCAACAAAAAGAACAATACCACCAATTTTTGTACGACGACCAATCTCATTCAAAGCGATGAGACCACAGAACACGAGCAACCAACCAAGGAGCTGTGTAGCTGCTGTTGCGCCATAAATCTGAAATAGCATTTCATTTTCCTCCTTTTTTATCCCATTTAAAATGCTATTTAATTTTACTCCTTGTCGAACAATTCGTCAACACTTTAGTAAATTAAATAAATGAAATATTGAATAAAAATTCATTTAATTTTTTATGCAAAAAGGAGTCCCCAAAGGAACCCCTTAAAATTACACCTTATAATTTGTGCCCTCTGCCTCATTTACAATTTGAAGACAGTGGCGCATTATGTCTTTTCGACCCCTTTTGCTTACAACCTGAACCAAGTCATAACCGGGGCGTCTGTTTCCCTCAATGAATGTGCATCCGTTTTCAGTTACAGCAACATCCCATCCAACGCAGTGAATGTTTTCATTTTGAAGTGCAGCTTCCAAAACGGTCTTTTTTACTTTATCCCAATTTGGAACTTGGAAACCGTCAAACTTCTTATGAGACATAGGATGTTCATCATACCAGTTGCAGTCTTTATCTACAGCTGAACCTTTTAAAACACCTGTTTCAATGTCTACCAAGACACCCATTCCACCTGAATGGAAATTATCCACATCAGCAACACCGTTGCCAATTCTCATGAATGCGCCAATAATTTCCGACTTGCCATTATAAGCAAAAGTCATAACACGAATGGTATTAACACTGTTACTTGCAAATTCGGAAATTTCATGGTGTTGTTTTACAAAGCCTTCAAGAAGAACATTATTTTCAATACAATCCTTAAACAAAGCATCCTTATCAGCTATTTCAGAGACAACAAGGGCAGACACTCCACCGCCGCCAATACCGTCTACCGGCTTTCTGACAATTTTCTCATTTCTATTAAGAAAAGCATCAAACTCTTCCTTTGTACCCATATTGAAACTGTCACGCTCAATATACTTTGCAAAATTTTTGAGGAAGTTTGGCTTTATGGTGAAATATGTTTTGTACTTTGCAGGACTTACTATTTCATAAAAATAGTCCTGCGTTTTAACAGTTGCATATTCCATTATTTCAGCATTTGTCCTCTTCCAAAGTTCGTAATTAAGGTAGTCGGAAAATCCGCTGCCAATCTTTACAAAGCATCTGAGAAAGTTTGCAAAATGCCATACTTTGCTCTTGCCCGTATCTGCACTGACTTTGGAGAGCTTATTCCAAAAATTTGCAAGTCCGCTTGTGGAAGCATAATGTAAAACGCTCATTACTTAACTCCTTTTTAAAAGTCTGGAAAACTTAGAAGTAATTCTATTCATCATCTGTTCGCCCAAAATTTCCTTGGCAAAACCGGACCAAAGAACAAAGCCCCCATATACCAATACACCTACTATTGTAACAATTATAATGGTTAAAAGAGCTCCGCCGGTTGTCATCTGATTGAAAGGAAGGAAATGGCAAAGCGGCCATATGACAACAGCCATTAAAACAGAAGGCATAATAGTCAAAATAGAATAAAAACGAAGGCGACCATATTTTACACCTTCCGTCTTCTTTATAAACGCAAGTCCAAGAATAGAAGAACTTGTATATCCAATGAGCGATGCAGCCAAAGATCCAAGATATGCAGGAATACCGATTTTTGAGAAGAGCAACATTACCGGTACATCTAAAGCTGCATTCAAAATAAATCCAACAAAGGTAATTCCATATACAAGCTTATACTTGCTGAGGGACTGACAAATTACAGAAACTGTATTTGAAACGTTTGCGGCAACGGTTACGAACATGGCAAGAGCCATGATTTGCGGGCCCATTGTGCTTGGACCGTAGAATACGGTCCATACGCTTTTTGAAAGGACCGCAAGTCCAATAGCCATTGGCACCGAAACAAATAACATGATAGAGACGGACTTGTTAATTTTGTTCTGTACGTCTTTCATGTTCTTTGTTGCATAGGATGATGTTATTGCCGGAATAAGGTTCATAGCCATGCCCATGGCTACGGAGGAAATAATCATTCCTATTTTCGGTGACCATGTGCTAATAGCGCTTGCCGCAAATTCAACATCCGTTGCATCAAATTCCAAATAGTTAAGTGTACGAAGTACAAGAATTTGGTCTGTAAAAGTATAAATACTTGTTACGACAGAAATAATTACAAAAGGAATTGCATAAGAAATAACTTTAGATGCAATTTCCTTATTAGAAACCGAGTCAACTTTTGCAAAGGGAGCAAAGAGCTCCTTTTTATTTTTACGCATTACACTCTTTAAGTAAATAAGTGCTGCAACGCCTGCAAAGAATGCACCTGTCATTGCAATACCAATTGCAATTTTAACCGTGCCGTTTGCAACTTTTATAACTATGAATGAGCCAATAATAATTACAGCAATACGAACAACCTGTTCAATAAGCTGGCTTCTTGAAGAAGGTGTAATTACTTTGTGACCTTGAAGATAACCACGTGTAATGCTAGGTATGGCACAAGCAAAACAGCGAAGGAAACACATCTGACAACAAAAGCAACGTCAGAATAGGTGTTTCCACCGGTAAGGTCATCAATAATGAACTTACCTATTTGCTCAGCAAACACAAACAGAATTACAAATGAAACGACAGACACACCGGAAATAATTCTGTTTGCTATTTTATAAGAACGCTGTTTTGCGTCCTCCATTCCAAGCGCCGAATATTCACTTGTAACTTTACTGATGGCACTTGGAAGGCCTGCGCTTGCAATGTTAAGGAATATAAGATAAATGTTATATCCGTAACTGTAGAGCGCACCACCGGTGCTGCCAACTATTCTGTAAAAAGGAATTACGTAAAGCATTCCAAGAAGCTTTACGAACATAATTGCCAAGGTAGCAATTATGGTTCCTTCAAGAAAACTGTTCTTCTTCATAGTATTCCTGCCTTTATTGACATTTACGAAGTCAATTATACAACATATCTGCTATTTATTCAAAATATCCTTTATACTTAACAGACAAATTACTTTCCGGGAAAATATACTCATACAAATCCACAAAGTAATCGTCTGTCATGCTTGCAATATAGTCAACAACTATCTGATTATGTTCATTATCCAAATATGGAGTTTCCCTTTTATAGTGTGCCTTATTTACGTAATCAATATGATGAGTAAATATTGGAGACTCCTTATTGCCGGACTCCAAATCAGAAAGCAGTTTATCATACATTTCTGCCATCATAGGTTTAATGGAACTGTTTATATCCGACTGCACCAATGGATCAAGATATATCAAAGAATAGTTATCAGCCTTGGCTTTTTTCAAAGCCGCAAAATGGGCATCATCCATTTTAATATAAGGCTTGCCATAACTGTTCTCAACTATGTTTACAACAAGATTATTCATAAGTTCGGCATTGTAAGAACCAATGCCGGTGGACTCAAACGAAGATGAGTTGATAATGTTTGCGCGTTCAGCATCCTGCCTATCCTTTCCAAGATAGGCAATAATATCAGAAATACGAACCACGCATCCTTCAAGTGTTGAAGGCACCAAAGCGCGAACATTCGCCTTGTCTTCGTAGCAAGATTCAATCAATGCGTCAAATTCCTCAAAAGACGACAGTTCAGAAGGACGATATTCCGAAAGTTCAAGTTCTCCGTCATGGCTTGCAATCCCACTCAAAGTTTGAAGTGAAATGTTGTATGGAAAAATGCCGTCAAGTACACGAACAGAATGAATGTTGTGGCTAAAGTGCTTTCCAGCATGGGTGAAAAATAATTCATCAAGAATACTTTCCCCTGCATGACCGAAAGGTGTATGTCCAATATCATGACCAAGTGCCATAGCCTCAATTAAATCCAAATTAAGACCAAGGGCTTTTCCTATTGTGCGAGCCGTCCTTGAAACAAGCTGCACATGAAGACTCCTGCGACTGATATCATCATTCTTATAAAAGGAAAAAACCTGAGTCTTGTCAGCATATCTGCAATAATAAGGGCAGTGAAGAATTTTATCAACGTCCCTAATGCATGCGGTTCTTATAGCCGTAGGCTTGTCGTGTTTCATATTTCTTCTGATGATATTTTCCTCATTAAAAGCATACGGCGACATTTTACCAACGGATGAATCGCTCACAATTTTCTCAGCAACTTCTTTGCTTAAAGTTTCATATCTGAGCATACTTACCCCTTATACCCTTGAAGACAAAACGGTAGTTCCATTCTGTTGTTTTCAAGAAGTTCCCTGTCTTTCAAAATTTCCAATGTTGGACCGTCTGCAACAACACGACCCTCAGAAATAAGGATAACCCTGTCACAAGTATCAAGAATCATATCAAGGTCATGAGACGCAATAAGTTTTGTCTGAGAAAGCTTATTAATAGTGTTAATTACAGTTCTTCTGTTAACAGGGTCAAGGGCGGTTGACGGCTCATCCATTAAAATAACACGTGGTCTCATTGCAAGAACTGTTGCAATGGCAGCCATTCTTTTTTCTCCGCCGGATATCTTATGATTATACCTGTTCTTCAAATATGTAAGTCCAAGTTCTTCCAAAACAGTGTCCACCATTTGGTCAACTTCCTCTTTGCTGTGACCATAGTTCATTGGACCAAAAATCATGTCCTCATAAACAGTAGGCATAAACATCTGATTATCTGAGTTTTGAAGTACAAAACCTATTTTTCTGCGAACTTCACTTAAGTGTTCTTTGTCAACAAGTATACCCTCTACAAAAGCACTGCCCTCCGACGGGAAACGCAGTCCTAAGAATAAATTCATTATTGTGGATTTACCGGCCCCATTTGCACCAATAAGACCTACAGATTCTCCATCAGAAATTGTAAAAGAAACATCATCAAGAATCTTTTTCCCTTTTTCATATGAGAATGAAACGTTCTTGAATTCAATCATGTTTACACCTCCTTTATATAATCAAACTTCCAAATAAATTGGAAACGTCAACAAATCTAAACAATGCGAAAAATAAAATTGAAACCACTACATAAACATAGCTTGAAATAGTGGCAGGATGAACGTCTGCATAGTAAAACTCGCCCTTAAATGCACGAAGTTGCATACTACTGTAAAGTTCCTCTGCCCTGTCCATACTCCTAAGGAATAACTGTCCAAGAAATGAACCCCATGCAGAAAAATGAATACCCTTTTGACCCGGTGCACGAAGTTTATACGCATTATTCATTATGGACACTTCAGATATCATAACACCGACATATCTGTAGGTTAGTAAAATTAATGTGACAATAATATCAGGAACATGAATTTTCCGGAGGGCTGCACATATTGCATCTATTTTAGTTGTAGCCACCAAAATAAAAGAGGCCATAATAGACAAAACACCTTTAAGCATAAGGGTCAACATTGAAAGTACGCCGCCTGTAATAACCATATTTCCCAAGTGTAGCATTGGGACATTATCAAAAAAAGGATTAACAATACCAACGGCTAATACAAGAGGAAGTACATATCTGAGCTTTTTAAAACACAAAGAAACAGGAACCCCTGCCAGTTGATATATAAATACGGGGAAAAGCACCATAGGAACAAGCCCTGTAAAGTTATATTTGTCAAAGGAGACAACGAAAATAATATAAACAATGGTAACAACAAGTTTTGCCAAAGGATGAAGTCTATGAACAAAAGATTTGCCTGACGCAATTTCATCCATTTCTAAAAGCTCACTTTGTGCTTTTCCAAGCTTGTCCATACATTCCCCTCCTTTACACACAACTTAAACAAATTAGAGGCATCTTAAAAAGATGCCCCTAAAGTATACCAAAAATAATTTTATTTTTCTACAGATTCAGAAACTTCTTCTGCTTTTACTTCTGCCTTTGCAGCTTTCTTTCTAAAGAAACCGCCGGCAAAGCATACACCAATTGCAACAACTGCAACCATTGCAGAACCAACAATACCTGAAACAGATGTTCCGGCTGCACTGTCACTGCCCTGGAATGCATAGTCAGGAAGGAATGCCGTCTTTTCCTGAACACCACCAAGTGTATCAGCAACACCGCTTTGAACACCGTAATTTTCTTCATCAAGTCCCATGTTGGCGCTGTAACCTGCCTCTTCATTACCAAACATAGACCACTCAAGTCCGTCCGGATTTGAACTTGCAAAAAGGCTGAGGCCGCCGCCAACAACTATTACTACTGCAGCCAATACAGCCACAACAGCTTTTAATGAAAGTTTACTATTTGCACCTTCGCCTTCACCCATTGGAACGTCCATAATAAGCTCCGGACGTGTCTCATAAATGAATAGAAGTACAACTGTTGTAATAAGACCTTCAACAAGGCCAATTGCTAAATGAATTGGCTGCATAATGCCAACAAATGCTCCAAATGGAAGTTCAGTAATTCCGGAAATTGAAGTTTCAAGTACAACTGAGAAAGCACCAAGTTGAAGGGTTAAAATGCAACCAATAATAGAGCAAAGAGCTATCTTTATTCTACCGGCACCCTTAGTTCCAAGACCTGAGAATAATTTGCTATTCATAATTGGCTTCCATAACAAATAGTAGCCGACAAAGCATCCGTAAAATGCCATATTCCAACAGTTAGCACCAAGCGCCATAAGTCCTCCATCTGCAAAGAACAACGCCTGAATTAACAGTATTACTATCATAGACAAAAAACCTGCTTGAGGACCAAGTAGTGCTGTTAAAAGCATACCTCCGCAAAGATGGCCGGATGAGCCGGTACCCGGAATAGTATAGTTAATCATCTGTCCTGCAAAAATTAATGCAGAAGAAACAGCCATTACCGGAAGCTTTGAAGCAGTTTCGTCCTTTTTTAATGTCTTTACTGATACTCCGGCAGCAACTGCAGAAGCAGCATACATAACACCTGCAACGCCAGGGTTAAGTAATGCGTCCGCCATATGCATAAAAAACTCTCCCCCAAAAAATTTATGCACCTATTGTAACAACAACAGAAACACATTTTAAGCCCCACGGGGGGTTATTTTTTTGAAAAATTTTAAAAAATTATACCCTAAAGGTTATAATCGCATAACTAATAAGCGATTTATACCTTTTAGGGTATAGAATTCTTATTTTAACTTTTCAGTCCATTCAGCCTCACGGAATCCTGTTAATACAAAATCATCTCCAACAACCAAAGGTCTCTTTACAAGCATTCCGTCTGTTGCAAGTAAACGAAGTTGTTCTTCTTCGGACATAGAACCAAGCTTGTCCTTAAGTCCCATATCCTTATACAAAAGTCCACTCGTATTAAAGAACTTCTTGAGTGGCAATCCACTCATTTCATACCAGGCCTTAAGTTCCTCATAAGTAGGATTGTTCTCCTTAATATGCCTGTCCTCATACTTTACTCCGTTCTCATCAAGCCACTTCTTAGCCTTCTGACATGTAGTACATCTTGGGTATTCAATAAATAGCATAAACATTCTCCTTTATGTCATTCTATTACGCATTGCCATCCAACTTGATATTCCATTTGAAGCGGATGGGAAATACTGTTTTATCTGCTTATGAATAATATCAGCTTTCTTTGTTGTAACTGCATTGGCATTCATTACCCCGGTTGGAATATATGATGATCTCATCATATATTTAAAGATTTCTGCTCTATCTTCCCTAACCGCCGTCAATGAATATGTTGAAACAAAATATAATTCTCCTGAAGTGGTAGTTGCATTCGGATAACAATATTGTGTATATGCACTGGAGTTTCCGCCATCTTGAACGTATGAAAATCCTGCCGGATTAAGTGTTTTATATTCCGTATATGGCACATTAGGATACATTTTCAGTTCAATATATTTATCAATACAATGCATAAGTTCATGGTTTGCTGTCTGCGTTAAAAACGTCCCTTTTATCAAAGTAACTTTTATATTTGTTAAAAATTCAGAATCCGTAAATCCGGCAAATGATCCACCCGCATTGTCAACCAAAAAGAATGACAGCGGCATATTAAAGTTCTTAAAATCTTTAAAGAATCCGGACGGATATGCTTTAAGAGCAAGTTCCAGTCCTTTCAATGACTCTTTAATTTCATCAGGATTTGTAAGCCTTGTACAGTTAACTCCCATTGGCTTATAACCTGTAAGTTCGTTACCATAATAAATTTTTACACCATATGTATTTTCAAGTTGTTTTCTATAAGCATCTACCTCATCAACAACGGCAGTTGTTGTGGTTGTTGCAGTTGTTGGACGAGTAGTTGTTTTGCCAACAGTTGGCTTGACAGTGGTCTTAACTGTAGTCTTAGCAGTGACAGCATTAGTTGTTGGACTTTTGACAGTTGCACCTTTAGTTGTAGTTCCTTTTGTTGTACTTTCATCAGTAAAGCTCACATCTGTTTCTTCAACAGTTGTTGATACTACACCATTTACAACAGTTGTTTTTGTTTCATTTCCAACAATAGATGAAGACTCAATATTTGAGGTTGTACCTTCTTCAACCACGGTGATATTTGCAACATTGTTTATAGTAAAGAAGGCCAACAGAAAGCATATAATCATAATTACAGAAGTTAGTAATCTCTTATAATCCATGAATATACACCTACTTTTACACTTATTTTTTTATCAAATAATATAACTGTCCCAAATACTTCTTCAGAAAATACTTCATATATACAACAATTTGAAGCAATACATATTTCTTCTCAATTACTAAAATATGAAGTAATTTTCTATATTTACCGATTAAATCAAGATGTTTTATTGCATCTTGATATGTGTCAATCATTGTAAGTTGAATTAAATATGCTCTACGGGACAAATAGCCCATTCCCCAGTCTCCAACAAAGAGGTTTTCAATACAAGTTCCAATTTCATTTAAACAGAATTTATAAAGTTCTTCGTTTGAATCACCACTGACAGTCCACTCTTTTCCGGAATCTACCAATGAAATAACCAAATCTGCATATTCCTCATCATGCTTCTTAATAACTTCCGTGGCAGTTGAAATTCTATAATGATATAGTTCATCCGGAATAACTATACATGAACTTGCCACCTTAAAGAATTCTATGTTAAAGAATCCGTCCTCAAGTCGGCTCAATTGTTGAAATCTTATGTTGTTATCCTTAATTACCGACAATTTATAAATCTTGTTCCATAAGAAGCCAATATGTCCGTTAGGAAAATATGAAGCCGCATATTTTTGAACTGAAGGATTGTCCGGCAAATCAACTCTTCTCTTGAAATGATGGTCGACTTTGTTCGTTCCTTCAACAAAAGCTTGATATCCACATATTGCAACGTCACGAGTTCCAACAGAGACAACCATTCTTTCAATATAATCGTGTTCAATCCAGTCGTCAGCATCAATAAAACATACATATTCGCCTTTTGCTTTATCCAAGCCAATGTTGCGTGCTTCTCCGGCACCAACATTATTTTTTTCGTTTATCAAAACAATCCTTTGGTCACGCTCTTTATACTCTGTACAAATATTTAAACTTTTATCTGTAGACCCATTTTCAACAAGAATTATTTCAATATCAGAATATGTTTGATGAACTATTGAATCCAATGACTTTCTCAAATATTTTTCACTATTATAAACCGGAACTATTACTGATACTTTCATTTAATTCCCTCTTGAATTCTTCCAAATTACCACGTCTTTTTATGGCTGATCTTGAACGTCCAAGTATTTTCACTGCCAAAATATAAAGTGGCATGGAAAATCTCATAAGAACCGTACTGTACTTTACTTTATCATCAGCAACATCTGAAAGTGTTCTAACCTTATTCTTTATATCCAACATCTTTCCAAATTTCATTGCATCTGAGAAAGAAAAAGCAATACACGCTTGCCACATAATTGACCAATAAATTCTGCTGACACACCATGTGTCAAACACACCTAAAAACTCAGGCATATTTTCTTTAAAGAATGGTCTTAAGTCCTCTAAAGCCTTAATGCAAGTAATTCTATCCACATTAAAGGATTGCATTGCAGAACCCTTATGAAGAATATAGAAATACATTTCATGCTCAGTAAACAAAATATCTTTTGCAAGACAGAACACTCTATACATAAACTCATAATCTTCGTAGTACTTAAAACCTTCACGGAACTTAAAATTATGTTTATCATAATATTCCTTATTGATAAACATATTATAAACTCCATACTTGGTCGGATTATTAGCAAACTCCGTCATAATACCGAAGTTTCCATAGTATTCCGTTCCATAATATTTTGAATTGGTTACTCTTTTATCCTTTTCATGAATTCTTTTCTGTTGGAAAACCAGCACTTCAAAATGTTTATCAAGATTATCTTTCAAAACATCAATATAGTCAGGTGTTACATAGTCATCGGAATCTACAAAAGAAATATACTTTCCTGATGCTACAGCCAAACCGGCATTTCTGGCTGAGGATACTCCTCCGTTTTCCTTATGTATAACTTTTATTATCCAATCAGAATGTCTTTCTTTAAATGATTCCAACGCTTTCATGGTTTCATCTTTAGAACCATCATCAACACAAATAAGCTCAAAGTCTTTTGACTTTTGAGCCATAAATGATTTTTCAATATTTTCAACAAATCTCTCTCCGTTATAAAACGGAATGATAACAGACAAAAGTGGAGCCATAACTATCTCCTCATTATTTTGTTTAACTTCTCATAATCAACACCAAGGTAATGAAGCATGAGCGTTAATAAATATCTTTTCTGAGTTGCTTTATACAAATCAATGTTTACAGATTTTAAATAAGTCCTAAATTCTTTAGCTCTAACAAGACCTTGTTTTCTATCGTCATCATAAATTAGAGCTATGTTCATATGTGTATTAATTAACAAACAAACACGTCTAAATAAATACTGATTCAACACAGGATTAGAATCATTAAAAGAAGAATAAAATCTAATCAGCTCTCGTGTAACTTTTTTATGATGTTCAAAACGTTTTACATAATTTTTATAGTTAACACTTTGATTAACGTTGCCAACTAAATATTGATATACTTCTAAGTCACAAAATTCTATGGTCTTTGCAAGGACAGTTGACTTCAATATAAATTCAATGTCAACATAGAAAATGCCTTCAAGCAACGTAACTGCGTTGTATTTTAACAAAGAAGTTTTAATTGACATGGTGTGAATCATTATATTTGGGGTAATATTTTCGTCCAAACACACATCTGTAAAGGCATACACCTTGTCAGCAATTACAGAGCTAGGCTTGCCAAAATAAACACTGTCTCCACTGACCATATTAACTTCACGCTTATTATCAACAATTATATCAGCATCTGCTGACTCTAAATAGTCAATTAATGTCACAAAATTCTCAGTATTTACCCAGTCATCGCCATCTATGATTCTAAAATACTTTCCTCTAGCATTTCTAATGCCGGCATTAACCGCAGAACCGTGTCCGCCATTCTCTTTATTTACAACTTCAAAAATATGAGGGAACCGTGCAGCATAAGACTCAGCTATTTCCTGAGTCCTATCAACAGAACCATCATTTACTACAATTATCTGTACTCTATCATTAAGTCTGACATCCGAATATGAATCCAATGCCTTATTCAAATACTGTTCCACATTATATGAAGGTACAACTACTGATAATATTGGATTCATAACTTCACCTCGGTGTTAGTATTTCTATAATTTATCATATACCCTAAAACAATCCAAAACAAGAATGCACTTCCGGTATTCATATAAAAAGTTTCGGAATAAAACATCATAGAGGCAAATATTGCAGCAATAATTGCAATTAAATATTTATATTCCAAATATCCATTAAACGACTTTAAAAATGCAATGATAGAAAAGGCAACCAGAATAAACAATAACATTAATCCTATTGTTCCCTGGCTGACCATTACATCTACAAAGGAATTATGCATACTTTCAAATCCGCTTGTTGAAATAAACCCTTCCGGCATTTCAGCTCTTGCATATTCCATAATATTTCTAAAGGATATACCAACTATAGGATTTGCTAAGTAAATATCTACTGCATTGTCCCATATTGCAAATCTGTTATTGCTTTTATCTCCTTGATTTATTTCTTCGTCATATCTTCCAATTCTATTCGCTTCTTCTATAGCATTAATTATTTCTTCACTTACACCGGCATTTATCATTTCATTTCTTGCCACCATCATTTTTATTTGGCTTGTTGCCGATTTAACGCCAAGAACAGAACCAACTAAAATTATAGGAATAATAATTGAAGTGATTACATTTATGAAATATTTCTTTGGTTTATTTTCAAACGTCTTACACAAAACAAAAATAAAAGACGATGCAAAAATAGCCATAAGGCCTGTCCTTGAATCAGAATAACAGAGATATAAAAATTCAAACGACATATTCAATGTTAAAAATATTTTTTTACATTAGAACTGTTTTCCCATAAGTACATGGAAATAATAATAGATATAATTGCAAATACTGCTCCGTAATTTGGGTCTATATAACAACCCCATAATCTATTCCACAAGAAGCCTCCAGCAATTACATACATATTATCAACTACTCTGTATGTATTCCAGTTAAACAACATCATTACAAGACCAATTAAAGCCATTAACCCTGTATATGCAACAAAGAAATTAAAATATACCTTTAACTCGTCCAATACACTTTCATTTTCACGAGTCTTATCATAAGCAAACAATAAAAAGAATTGAATACACATCCAGGCTATTGCTTGTATATTTTCTGTAAAGCCATATCTGATTACGGTTAACGAAGAAACCAAATAACTGACCACAAATAAAACTAATACCAAAATATTCTTTGTTAAATAATCTTTTATATGTGTCAGTCTTAATATACCTAATACAAATCCAAATAAAACCACAAAAATAGATATATAAAATAAGTACCACTGTCTTGCAGAAAACGTATTGAAAGACAGTAGCACTAAACACAGATAGCAGAACTTAAAAACAAGTTCTGCTTTTTCAATATATTGAGATTTGGCAAAAGATCTTATCTTTTCCATAAATTTCTCCAAAAATTTATTTTAAAACAAAAGCTTTTAACATTTGCACTGCATTTTCCCGTGTATCTTTAAACACAACCGGGCCAACAAAACAAACAACAATTTGTGTTATTAGTGTTGCAACTGCGGCACCCTCAATTCCCATAATAGGAATTAAAATCAAGTTCAAAATAATATTAACTACAGCTCCAAAAAATACAAACCACTTAGCATATTTATTTTTGTTCTCACATACAAGCCAATTTCCACGAGCTACACCAAGAGTTGAAAATGTAGTATACCAAATAGCAATACTCAAAGCTCCGGAGGCAAGTACATATTTTTCTCCATATACAACCTTCATAATAAAAGGAGAAAGAACAGAAATAACCAAAGATACAACTATTCCAAGCCAAATTAATATTGAATAAAGTTGTGAAAACTTACGCTTATATTCTGATTCCTTTCCATCCTTCTTTAGTTCCATAATTATTGGACGCATAGAATTAATAATTGCGGTTGGAACCAGCACCCAATAAGTACAAATCATTAAAGCAGCAGAATAAAGTCCGGTATCCGCTTCACCTATCATATGTTTTATCATTACTTTGTCAATTTGCGCATAAACAGTAATGATTAAGTTTGAAATAATGAAATGATAACCCTGTCTGAGCAACAGTTTTGAGATTGAAACGGAAAACTTCCATTTGCTGCCACTGTGCCTAAAATAAGCCCAAACTAAAAGCACTGCAATAATTAAAAAATCCAATGATGTTGAAAATGCAAACCATTCGACTGACTTTGCAGAGACTAATATATATACTTTATAAAAAGCAACCAATACATAAGAAATGGATTTAAGTATTGAAGCATATTTTGATTGTAGTTTTGATTGGAACCAATAATCAATAATTTCAAATGCTTTGAACACCAGCACAATAGACTGTAAAAATCCAACGCGTAATATTAACTCATTTCCGGAGTCAACAAAAAACAAAATCAAAAGAATTGACACTACGGATAACATACCTGCAAATAAACGAAGAATAATTGAACTGCCAATTATTTCTCCTTCTTTTTCAGGACAAGCAATTAATTCTTTTACAACTATAGCCTCAATACCAAGTCCCGCAACTGCTGTAAAAAAAGCAATATAGGCGTAACAATAATTTATTACGCCATAATTTGCAGGACCCAAATACCGTGCCGTTATCATACCAATAACAAATGAAACAATCATCTGAACTGCTTGTTCAGCAATCATCCATTTGGCATTAGACACAACACGGTTAGACCTTAAAATATTCAGTTTTTCCCCAACTGAATTCACTCAACGATCATTTCCTTTTTATCTTCTAATAAATATGATGAATATTTTTCAGCCATATGTTTCCAATTTTCCAAAGATTCGCCCATAACTGCGCCACACGATTCCCTATACAAAGCCCAGACAAACCAATAATATGCAATTATTGCAACATAGGCCATAAAATGAAAAAACTTACCTTCAGAACAATCATCTTTCAGATACATTTTTATAAATTTTTCTGCATCATCAAAGTCATACATGGCATCAACAATATAATACCCAACATCTATTCCCGGATCAGAATATCCGGCATACTCCCAATCAATAAGAAGCACTTCACCATCAGGTTTTATCATCCAATTTGGTTGATAGGTATCTCCGTGACAAAAGCATTTGTTCACTCCATCATTTTTTGTTTTTTCATAAAGAATTTCTATCTTTTTCTTTAAACCTTTATAGTTATCAAAACAAGACGGATCTTTTTCCAAAAGAAGTCTTTCAGTTTCAAGTGAATCTTCCCAAGGATTCATGCCATAATCAACTTTTATATCTGTATTGTGTAATTTCCGCATGACATCAATTATTTTTTTTGAATCTTCAAATGAACTATAATTTGGTTCTCTAAATTCCGGTATGTATACAGAAATTTTCCACCCCTCATTTACATCAGCATAAATATATGTTGGATCAAATCCAAACTCCTTAGCTTTAATTAGAGATTTCTTTTCATTTCTTCGACTAATTATACTATCAGTCCCATCTCCCGGATGTCTATAAATATAATCCACTCCATGTATCTGGAAGATAAATGAGGTGTTTGTCATTCCTTTGCTAATATTTCGAAAATTAATAATATCTTCCTCATCACAACGAAACACCAATTTAATATTTCGGATTATTTCACTATGAGTATATCCTAAGTATTGATTATCAAACTTCCGTAAATCTTCAAAATAATCAAATTCAAAAATGTTACTTGCTTCATATTCCTTAAAATAAAACGGAGGCAAATTATTCAAATTATCTTTTACAAGCCACTCCCAAAAACACTGAGAATATTTGCCTATTTCTCTGTCGGCCTCTACAAAAGAAATAAAAGATTTTGAAAAAGCTTCATTCCAAAAAGAATGACCCAGCATAATTTGTCCTCGCCCACGATTTTTTTCCATACTTATTATTTGGGCGTCAGAATCAGTATCAACATACATTTCATCGGTAGTTTCAAATGTAGTAATCCCAGCACTAAATGATTGATATTCAAACTGATTAAAAGGATTTTCAACAAAGTAACTATCACTTACGCAAACATATGTATTTTTAAGTTCATTTTTTGCAAGATAAAGACTTTCAATATTATTTCTTATATTAAAAGATTCATTAATGACATATTTCACACCATATTTATCGGCCAAGTAATAAAACATTTCCTTTTTATAACCTAATACAAGAGTTATATCACTAATACCCGCATCTAAAAGTTGCTGAATTTGTCTTTCAATCAACTTTTCGCCTTTAACTTCAAATAAACCCTTAGGCTGTTCTAATGAAAGCGGAATAAATCTTGTAGATGCCCCGGCTGCAAGAATAACTGCATTATTAACTCGATAAGGTTCAAGAGCCTCTAATCCATTTTGAGTGATACCTTTTGTTTCTGACGAAATATAACCTTTCTTAATAAGCATTTTAAACTGATCAGTTAAAGAAAGACTTTTCTTACCAAATATATCCGAAGCACAACTTGCTCTACCACGACTTCCGTTATATAAACTATTTAGAATATAGAATTCAGTTTTTGTCATTTTTTCACGTCCTATGCATTTGCTTTTGACAATAAACCTCTTACCATAGTTTTAACTATATTTTCTTTACAACTTTCATAAGGTTTACCAGCAAGAAGTAGTTGTTCCACTTTAATATTACTAATATTTTCCTTTTCTATATCATAAGGATTTTCGGAGAGAATAACCATATCAGCTATCTTGCCTTCTTCAAGACTACCTCGATATCTTTCATCAAATGATGTGAAATATCCATTATATGTACACATTTTTACTGCGTCTTGAACAGAAATGGCCTCATCTTTATTTCTATTATTAACAGCACGATCAATCCATGTAATTGGATCAGGTGTTGTACATGGTGCATCAGATCCAAAAGATACCAATATACCATTTTGTAAAAATGTGTTCAAAGGATTCAATGCATTACAACGTTCATTTCCCAAAATGACTTCTAAATAATCGTTCGGTTCCTGCTTCCAATCAATAAATGCGCTTTGTACAGGCATTGCAATATTATATTCTTTACAAATCTTAATTCCTTCTCTTGTTGGTAAACAGTCATGGATTATTCCGTGACGATGATCTTTTCTAGGATAATCGTCAAGTGCCGCCTTTAAAGCACGTGTTGCTTGATCAAAAGCTTTGTCTCCGATGGCATGCATTTCAATTTGTAGACCTACACGATTTGCTTTTTTACAGAAATCAATAACTTTTTCATCACTATAATAAAGGACACCATCACCGGCAAGTTCATCTGCATATGGCTCATTTAAAGCAGCATCATGAGAACCAAAACAACCATCAAGAGCACATTCAAAACATCCACCAATTCTAGGAAGATGTCTCTTCGTTGCAGCTTTAATGTCCATAGACTGTGGAAATACACGAATTTGGAAACCATTTTTTAGGCCCTTTGCAAATGCCTTTTCCATTGTAATATCTAGATTTCCAATAAAACCAACACCACTTACTGTATGAACACATCCAATGCCACGACTAGCCATAAAATCAACAGCACTTTGCATATTATTTATTAGTTCTGGAATGGCAACTGAATTAGTAATATCATTTGAAAACTCAAAAAAAGCCTCTTGATTCATTTCGCCGGTATCCGGATGATATCCTCTAAGGCTCTTAACTTTATTTTCCATTCTTTGGAGTAATTTTGAATTTACTATACAAGCATGTCCATCATACTTTACAATCAAAACTTCCCTATCAGAACAAACTGAATCAATTTCTTCACGACTAACAAGGCGTTGTTCTTTTACTGAATATGGTGAAGCTCCAAAAGCAATAACTGTTTTTGGATTTCTTTTTTCAACAAACTCTTTTATCATAAGAAGAATTTCTTCATTTGATGACGCTTCCATAACATTCAAGCCGGCATTGAAAATAGAAAATGAGGCAAAATGTTGATGTGTATCTGCAAAAGAAGGTAGTAATGCCTTATTCCCCAAATAAATCATTTCACAATCTTTATATTTTTCAGGCAAGTCATTTCCCACGAATATAATCCTGCCCTTATCTTCTACAAGATATTTACAAACCTGATTTTCACTGTTTACGGTTAATATTTTTCCTACATAACATTTCATTTTATATTTTCTCCATTATTCATACGATGAATCCAATTGAATTAATTCGTAATAATTATCAATTTCCATTATATCTTTTTTTTCACATTGTCTAATTTCAACTCTATAATTTTCTTTCTTAAGAATCAGCGGAACTTCCTCCCAAAAAACATCTTTATTAGTCTTATATACTTCAGCCCAATCATCCCTAAGTTTTTTCGAGTCTTCAGAAGTCCAATATGAAATCCCATAATAGTTATAACAATAAGTATTTCCTTTTTGATAGTCACAAATAAACCCATTATTTGATTTAAAGGACCAATCATCTGTTTCCAAAGAATAAGATCCTAAAATATTTGAGACAAATTGATATTTTGTTATTACATTTGGATTAGTTATATATAAATCCGCTTCACATAAATAACAATTGTCAATTTCGTTTAATGCAACCATTACAGAGGAAATATTGTTTTCCTTATCAAATAAATCGTTATCTATAAATTTTACATATGGATATTTCTCTAAAATTTCATCAAACTTTTCTTTTTTATATCCTCTAACAATTGTAATATCTGTAATTCCTTTAGACACTAATGCATCTAACAATGTATCAATAATTCTTATACCATTTACGGTAACGAGTGGCTTTGGTCTATCAGAAGTTGCCGGCATCATTCTTGAACCAAATCCAGCTGCTAATATAACAGCCTTTTTTACTCTATAAGGTTCCAATACTTCAAGACCCTGAGAAGTAATAGATAAGAAATCCTTTTCTTTCTTCACCCAACCACATGAGGCCATTTTTTCAATACAATTTGAAATTTTTTTACCGGATATCTTTAAATTGTCCGAAAGAGTTCGCATGGGATAATTTCCTTCACCATGCTTTTCCAAATAAGCTAGTAATTCAAACTCATATCTATTCATATATTCACCACTTCAGCATTGTTTAAATGTAAGGTTACAATTTATGTGACTTTAAATAGAGAAAAACAAATCCGTTAGAACAAAAGAACATCAAAGTCAAACTATACAACAATTTATACAATAATATTTTCTAAATATTTTGTACGGGTAAAACGCATAGAGAGCAACAGAGCCACATTTGTGTGATCTGGAGACATAGTTTTCTCGTTGATCCAGATATTTGTCACTTTTTCATGAGCAAAAACAAGAGACAACTAATTCTTCTTTTAGAGCGTCAATTAACTTACTATCTTCTTCTGTAGTCTTAATTGCTAATCTAATGTACTGCCTTCCATCTTGTTCAATTTTTGCCACAAGATCCTTAATCAGAATGTTATGTTTTACAATCAACTTTCTGTTAAGTTCTTTTGCTGTCATTCCATTAGTTATTTCTGCCATCACGTAATTTGCCTGTGAAGGAATAATCCTAAGCCCAGATATATTGGACAATTCTTCAATATATCTAGTTCTTTCTTTTTTAAATTTAACAAGAGCATCTGCGTAATCTTTTTTATATTTTTCTTCAATTTGCATATAGAATTCAGCAAAAGAATTTATGTTCCAAATTGCAACGTCTTTTTTTAGTCGAGCGATGGTTTCTGTATCACCCGATGCTAAAACTCCCAATCTCAAACCGGGAACACCATATGATTTGGAAATACTTTTCATAACATAAAAGTGCTTATTATTATCCAAAATATCCTGAACAATTGTTGTTGAGTCATCTTCATCAGCAAAATCTATAAAAGATTCATCAACAAGGAACTTAATACCTTTTTCACCTGTCCATGAGATAAGTGCCAGGATATCTTTCTTTTCAATGTAGTTTCCGGAAGGATTATCAGGATTGATTAAAACAAGATTTTGAATATCCGTATCATTAAAGAAATCCATTATATCCTGTGCAGAATACTTGAATTCATCGTTGGAAGGCCAAAACGCCACAAGGTCTTCTTCATTATAGCGATGACCATATTCCTCGAATGTCGGTCTAATAATACCAAGTTTTCCTGTAAAATCATTCATCAAAGCTTTAATAAGTTCTGCTGCACCATTACCCACCAAAATATTCTCTTGATGTACGTTGAAATTCTTTGCAGCTAGCAGAGAATTTACTCTCATACCAGATGGATACTGCGTTAACAGTTTCTCGAAGCTAGCCTTTATTTCATCAATCAATTTCTGTGGTGGGAAATATGGATTTACCAGGTAACAAAAATCCATTAGTTGTGGATATCTCCAATAACCACCATATCTGCCGGATAACAATTCTACTCGTTTATCTTCATCTGGAATAAACATCGAAGTGGCAATATCGAGATCTTGAATATCATCTATTTCATACCATAGTTGACCACTGAGTCTTTTAGCTTTAATTTCAGGCTCATCCAAAAGTGCGATAAGCCTAAGTACTTGTTCATAATATTCGTTATTTCCCAAAGCTTGTTGATAAGCATCTAAGAAAGGAACATAATGCGTCTCTGAAAAATGCTTACTAAATTTATATATATTGACAGTTTTATAGTAACTGTTGAGTTCATTAAATTTGAAATGTTTACCGGGAACAAATGCCTCTATGTCATCATCTGGACTTAATTTTACACAAGTACCATCCATCCAAGATTCATATTTGTCTACAAGAGCAAGTGTATCTCTAGAATCGTTTACCAACGCATCGATTACTGCGTCTTCAAAAATCAAATCCGATTCGAAAAGAAGAGTATCCTCTTTGCAAAGCCAATCTTTTGCGAGAGCTAATGAGTAAATATTATTCGTCTTATCATAGATCGGATTATCCACATATACGATTGGTGTTTGAATATTCAATGTTGAAATGTAATCAACAAGTTTTTGTCCCTCATAGCCTATTACAATCACTATTCTAGATAGGTGATATTTTTCAATTTGGTGAAGCATCCTATCAATTAAAGAAACACCATTTACCTTAACCATACATTTGGTGTTGTTTTGAGTTAAATCTTTTAATCTTTTGCCCATTCCTGCAGCAAGAATAATCGCCTGCATGACTTAATGTCTCCCTTGTTGATTATTTTAAGTAAAACTCTAAGAAATCGCTATAGCTATTGATACCATAATCAGAATACTTAAACTCATTTTGTTTTTCAACCAATCCATAATACCAATCCAAAGTGCTCTGCATATTTGGGGCATCCATTTCCACAAATTCAGCAATTTGCATCAAAATTGCAAGTCCATAAGAAAAGTCAGATATAAAGTATCTGGAATCAAAATCTGGAATATAACCACCTTCAACTTTTAAAGCAGGACTCGTCAATCCTTTAAAACCGGTAATACTAGAAATCTTCTTAGTCATCGCTTCGGCTGTATCACTTTCATAATGAATTCGAAGAGATTTGACATAAGAAAGATCAAAGTCTTTTAGATTCTTACACAGCTCCTGAACTTCAGAATCACATGCCAACAGAAGCTCTGACGTTGCATTATTCCACTCCTCGTAGAAAAGAGGTATGTTTTTGTATACAACGCCTTCATGATAATCTGAGTAAAGATTCCTTAAGCGTGTAGTGTGAAGTATAGGATTTGATGGTGTTAGTGTTATATTCAAATAATTTGGTAATGCTGTAGTCCTTATACCCAATATTCTTCCTATAATTTCACAACAATCTTCTGTATATGAATGTGGAATTGCTGCTACAAACATTTCATCTCTATAACCTACAGCTCTTACAGTTTTCCCAGGTTCAACAAGCCTAGCCACACTTGGAACACGTTGTACACCAAAGACAACAGCACCCTTGTTTATGCAATTAATAAACGCACATTCTCCTCCACCAGTTCCTGGAATTAAACAAATTTTCATTCCAGGTATTACAAAAGGTTCAATAATAGATGCACATTTCTTCATCATATTTGCTGGCCATGTTACAAAAATAACATCAGCTTTTGAAAACGCCTCAGTTTTATCATCAGTAGCTTTTTTTATTAAACCTCTGTGAATAATTTCATCATGTTCATTTACTATTGTTAATGTATTACTCACATTTTGTGGCTTTGAACAAAAAATGGTTACTTCGTGACCGATTTCACCACAATGAGCGGCTAATTGAGTGCCAATATTTCCAGCACCAACTATGGTAATATTCATAACTAGGACACCTCAAATTATATTATAACTCTCATCTATTTGCTTTAAGTATTGCAAAAATTCTTGTGCTGCGTTTCTTAACAAATGAAATCACTATTCCTTCTAAATATGTTAAAAATGGTAAGCGAAGTTTCATTGGTAAAAGCATTATTTTCATATATTTTGAATTAGGTTGAGCAATTTTTAGTGCATACCTAATTCTTTTTGAATTAATTATTTTAAAAATTGTTTCAATTTTCTTGAGTATTGGTAGTTTACAATTTGGGTTTGTAATATTTTCAATACAACCAATTGCTCTTTCAACGTATCTTCTGGAAAGGAACTCTCTTGTTTCTTCGGTGTCTATATTCCAGTATTTAAAGAGTTCTTCCATCCAGTCCTGTTCTTCCTCACGCTTTTCATACAGGTTATCTCTATATTTAGCACCTTCCGACTCCTGTCTTTGTCGTATAAAGTGATAATATTTTTTATCTATTACTGAAACTCTTTCAACATTTCTAACAACAGAAAGGTTCCAAGGAAGATCATCCCAAAATGTATTTGGAAAAATAAGATTGTTTTCTTTTATAAAATCTGCCCTAACAAGTTTATTCCACGGAGCATACAAAAGACTGGCATCAAACATCTTGTATGCGTATTCTCTAAACTCTTGTTGTGTTTTGAAATAGTGTGTTGGAACCGCTTGTTCTTGCTGATATTTATCTGTGTCCGAATAGTATGTGTCAATATAAAAGCCACACACAACAAGTTGAGAATTATGATATTCAGCAGTATCCACCAAATCTTCAAGCATTTTAGACTCTGCCCAATCGTCAGGGTCCATGAAAAACATATATTTTCCTTCTGCTTGTCCAATAGCTATGTTTCGTGCAGATGGAGCTCCACCGTTTTCTTTATGGATAACTTTTATTCTAGTATCCTTCTTGGCATATTCATCACAAACCTTACCACTATTATCTTTACTGCCGTCGTCAACTAAAAACAATTCCCAATTGTTGTAAGTTTGGGATTGTAGACTTTCAACAGCCCTTGGAATGTATTTTTCAACACCATAAACCGGTGCAATTACACTAACTAATGGCTTGTCCAAATTTCGTTCCCCCAACAAATCAATTCCTTTATATTGTACCTTATATGAGTCTTTTTTTCAATCAATATACAATAATAACACTATTAAATATCAATATATAAGGCATAAAAAGTATACAAAGCAAGAAACAAACGACACGTCCCCCTTTTACTAGATTTTCAGTAAAAAGGGGACATATTACTTTTACAACACAAATCATTTGTTATTTATCCAATACAAACACCGCTCGTGTTGAATCTATATGTTTTTCGATTAATTACTTTTGTGCCGACTACCATATAGCCATTAGCATCTTGTTCTTTACAAGCGTACCATTTTAATAGTAAATCCAGTTGTTATTTTCAATAGTCTAACCATTAATGTTAAGATCATTTCCATCACATACTGGGCAGTTCCCTTTTGCATATGTGTGCCCTTTTTAGAAATTACAGTTTAAGTTACTATTACATTGGCATATACAGAAAAATGTGATCCTTCGCTAAGGCCTGCAACTACTGTAAAAAAACAAATTATGACATGACAATCATTTCCTTTTTATCTTCTAATAAATATAATGCATATTTTTCTGCCATACATTTCCAATTTTCTAAAGATTCTTCCACTACTTCACCACTTGGTTTTATCTTAAATTTTGGTTGATAAATATATCCATGGCAGGAACTCTTTTTAACCCCATTATTTTTTGCTTTTTATAAGGAATTTCTATCATAATTTTTAGTTCTTCATAGTTATCAAAACAAGACGGAGCTTTTTCTAAGAGAAGTTCTTCCGTTTCAAGAAAATCTTATCAGGTATTCATACCATAATCAACATTAATATTTAAATCATCTAATTACCTCATGATATCAACAATCTTCTTTGAATATTAAATAGAATGATAATATGGATCTCTAAATTCTGGCATGTAAACAGAAATTTTCCACCCTTCATTTACACCCGCGTAAATATATGTTGGATCAAATCCAAATTCCTTAGCCTTAATAGGAGATTTCTTTTCGTTTGCTCTAAATCCTGCTGACCATTGAGATTTTGACATAAAAATCCCCCTTAAGTAGATTTTTGCTATTTTCCCTATCTACTTAAGGGGATCATATTAAAGAACCGTCTCAATTTTTATCGCTTATACAAGTACAATAAAACCTAAAAAATCTTTTCCATAAAATTCAATTCTTTGAATTTCTTCAATTATATCATTAATTTTAGTTTTTCCTATCTCAATTTCAATGATGACAGAATCCGAGTCGGCTAACTTTTCAAGATTTTCCGAGGATTCTCCACCCAATGACATAATATATCCATCAAGTGCCAAATCTCTCTCTCCAATAATTAAAGTCCTTTTATTTTCACCATTTGTAATCACCGAAAAATTATTTTTGAAAGTTTTTATAAAATCATCTTTTGAAATATTCAATCCTTTATAAAGAAGTTTTTTCATAATTTTTGATGGCTCACCACCAATAGCAAAAGTTGAAAGAACTGAATTGGTTCCAAATGTTATTTTAACTTGATTTATACTTTCAATACGCCCCAATAAAACAATCATTAAAAGCAAAACTCCATATGCGACAATTGCGCCACCAACAAAACCAACAAGAACATATTTAATAAATGATTTGAAAGTAAAATATGGACTGTCAACAGAAGATAGTTCATCTTTTTTCTCTTCAATTTGTTTATCAAGATCTGCAAGTTGTTTAATAACAGAACTTGAATAAGTCCTATCAAAAGAAGAAGATAATCCTTTTCTTACATTTATTCCAAGAGAGTCCAACGAATACTCATTTGAATTAGAATCTTTTTCGTAATACGTTTCAAAAGAAGTTGAAATATGATTTATAACATTCTGAACAACTTCCTTGTCAGTATATGAAAATGTAACTGTTATAAGACCATCCGAGCCTGATGTGCTACATTTAATTAATTCTGATAGATATACATCGTCAACATTTGGAATCTCTTTTCGAATAAAATCTAAAGTTTCCTCATCATCAAGAATATGCTCATATACGGATCTAAATTTATTAATCAATTGCTTTTGTTCAATTTCTTCTTCAGCAGTTACAGAAATATTAAATTTTGCATAGCCTGTATAGGCATTATCATTATTCATGGACATGAGAATTGACTTATCCATATAATTTTTATTGCTATCATACTCACGCTCAAGCATATTTATCTCTTTTTCAAGTTGAGCAACATCAGTTTTATAATTTTCAATTTTCTCCTCTTTTGTTTCTCTGCCAACAATACCACTTAAGTTAGCAAACGAAAATCCAGAAAGAAGAACAGCAAAAACAAGTCCACTTACAATAATTTTCTTCCATTTCTTTAACGGTCCAACAAAAATAGTAACAAGATCAAGACCCAATTCATATTCTCTAATATTATTCTTATCCATCATCAACCCTCCAGAACTACCTCTTTACAGATTTAATTATCTCCATTAGTTTTCTTCTATATATTATTGCAAATACAAATATTAACAAAAGAATTAAATATCTTATCCAAAAATAATTATACGTAGCAATCATAAATAGCATTAAAGTGAGCATGCCAATAAGCACGACAGCATAAAATCTTAAATCAAACACACTATTTATTGGTATTTTTTCATTTTTAAGTATTCTATTACAGAAAAATAAGTGAAATATTGCCAGCAATATATAACAAAATAAAGTTGTGTATCCTGCAGCATAATATCCAAATTTCAGAATAAACACATAATTTAATCCAATATTAGCAATGGAACAGATTACGCTTGCCACTGCAATATACGTTGTCTTTTTATAATAATACTCAACATTACTAAAAACCGAATACATAAATATTAAAAATACAGAAACTGCAATTGGAGGAACAATTCCTATTGCATCTGTATATTGCTTACCTGCAAATATATAAATTATTTCCGGTGCAAAGATCATTGAAACAACAACTATTCCGGCGACAAATATAATAAGTAAATTTGCATTCTTTTTAATATTTCCATACTGTTTATCTTTAATGGATGTATAAACATATGGAACAAAAGAATTATTTATTGCCGTAACTACAAGAATTGCAACAGTTCCAATAGTATATGCTATTCCATACATTGCCGCATGAGAGCTACTATCCAAACTCTTTATCATTATTCTATCAGCTTGATTCAACACCATCATAGACAAGAAGTGTGGAATCAAAGGCAAATTAAATCGCAATGCATATTTCCAATACTTAAAATTAATTTTCTGTTTTCCTCTAACAAACAGTAAAATTAAAATTGGCAAACAAAGAACTACATTTACACCAACATCAGAAAAAACTCTTGCAAAAAGTCTAAAATTAGGTAGATTAAGTACAGCAATTGTTGCTACAACAACAGAAAGTATTGTAGAACTCAAACTCAATGTAACTAGGCTCTTATACTCATACGCAAATCTTTTTTGTGTTGCCCAAAGTTCGTATGCCGGTGAAATAAGCATTTTTAAGAACATTGCGTAAATAAGAACGGGAGCCAAGCCAAAAAGTTCTGTCCAAAATTTCTGTCCAATCAGATAGACAATAAAAACAATAGCAGTACAAAAAACTGATAACCCCATAACCGAGGACGTAAACTTCTTTCTATCATCTTCAAATTCAATTAAACCCTTTGGGTAGGCACCGCTCGCCAAATTAAGAGATGAAAAAATCAAAATAAGAGCATACCAAGATTGAAATACAGTATAGTCACCATATTCACTTGTTGTCATAATACGTGTAAATATTGGTGTAGAAAGAAGCGCAATGCTCTTGTTTAATATGTTACATATTGTGAACCAAACAGACGCTTTTACAGGTGATGAAAGGTTCACATATTTTTTTTTCAAAGCAATTACTTTATCTTTCATCTTTTTATTCCTATAAATCCATAAATTTTGCTATCCGTTCACAGCAATGTCCATCACAAGGATCATATAATTTTTTCATCAATTCTTTGCGTTTATGCTCAAAATTATCACTTTCAAATAATACAGACTCAATAAACTCAATAAATTGATTATAATCGTTTATTATTGGGCCGGCTATATAATCCTCTACATTTTCAACGCAAAGCCCATGATTATAATAAGCAAGATCAGAAAAATCATAACCAATAGGTCTATTAAGCAACAAAAACTCATAAGCAGCGGCTGAATAATCACTTATTAAAGCATCTACCTCTCTCATGAGTTTATAATTGTCTACTTCAAGTCTCCTCACGTCATTAGCTTTCAAAACAATAATATTTGACATGGAAAAAATTTTAAAATTAGAAAGATCTTGCATTGGATGAATTTTAATAATAAGCAAAACATTCATAACAGAAAGTTTATCATTTAAGTTATAAAGCATATCTTCGCTTTCTATTATTGGAATACCCATAGGTTGTTCTTTACTACTATCATTTCTCTGATAACCTCCACCTTTTCTAAAAGTTGGCATCCAAAGAATAACTTTTGAATATTTCTCAGTTGTAATTTTTTGCAATTCACCAGTAGGTTCGGAAAATAACGTATCAAAAAATGGATATCCAAGATGAACAAATTTTTCCGAATTAATATCCATATTCCTTTGCTCAGAAAAAATTGGCATATATTGTTTTGCAGGAGCCAAAATATAATCAATATAACTTGGAATGACAAATTTTCCTTTAACATTTTTTAAACCAATCGGACCGTGCGAAAAGAAAAAGGATTTTTGGTCATTTCTAACCTTTGGTGTAATATTACAATCTGCCGTAAATATTTTAGCAGTGCAAATAAAATAATTTTTTGCAATCGAGGGTCTAAATGCATAATAAGCCTTAACATTACTAGGCAAGTTATATTTTTTATCGTTTCTTAATAACCAAACAATTTTATACTTTTCGTTATAATGGTTCTTTATTAGAAAGTCGTAAAAAGCTCCACCATTACAATCAAAATCATTATGACTTGCAATAACTATCACATTTTTCAAAGGCTTATTTTTCAAAAAAATCATTAATATTTTTCTTATTAAAATATCTATCTTATATTTATATATAACTTCAAAAAAATGCTTAAACCCATTTTTTTTGACATATTTTATAAAACTCCTCAATGAAATTTTCCCTCCAAAAGCAGTTTCTCATAGTGATCCACATTTCGATATTTAAATGGAACTGCAGGATGACCTCCAGCTATTGCATATTTTGGGATATCCTTACAAACAACACTTCCTGCTTGTATTATGACACCATCACCTATAGTAACTCCACCTAAAATGATAACATTATTTCCAAGCCAAACATTATCCCCTATTTTAACGTCCTTAGAAATATATGTATTATCATATGGAAGCGCTCCACCTTCATAGTTATGAAAAGAGGTTATTATTTGGCAATCCACTCCAGAGTGAAAATTGTCTCCAATCTTTACATTTCCCATACCATGTATAGACATACCATTAAAATTCACATTGTCTCCAAGTTCTGTGTTAGGCGTTACAAATGATTTTCCACCAACATATAGTTTTTCACCACAAGACTTAGCTACCGATTTTACCCTCATAGAATAATATATTTTTTTAGCAGAAAAAAGTACATTTTTTATTGGATTCACAATTCACTCCCCCATTTAAAGGTAAAAATTTTAAATTCATAATGATTGCAAAAAGAACATAACTATAACAATATAGAGAAACACTATCAAAAATCATAATGAATAACACGCATATTAAAATGGCATTAGAAACAATTACTAACCTTTTATTATTCATTCTATTTATTGAATGAGAAACTGATAAAATCATCATCCAAAAGAAAACAAGTAAAACAATTCCACCATCAAGTATATTCTGCATAATTTGATTATGGGCATAGTTAAATCCGCCATTTTTATCAATCCAAAAAGGTTTAATTAATACTCCTTCTATCCCATAGCCATATATTGGACTTAAGGAAAACTTTTCCAAAACTTCGCGCCAAATAAAACTTCTACCTGAAAACGTGTAATCAGATACCAATCCTACAAGTAAATTTTTTGAAGCAGCAAAAACAATAAACAAACTGAAAGCAAACATTATTCCTACATATAATTGTGACCTGAAACAAAACAGATTATAAAGCTTAAATATATATACTACAAATGCAGCAATTAATATTAAAGCTGATAATATAGCTGATGATGCATCAGTAGTAATCATATTTACTAAAGCAAGAAAAACTAAAAAACAAGTTTTTCTCTTTGAAAATAATTCAAAGATGTATCCTATTGTACCAATATATATTGCAATAATTCCAAACTGTGAAACCATTTGTACATGCCCAACAAATGATATATGAAAAAGTACTCTTTCAAAAATTAGTTTTGAAAGAATTGGATTAAGAATCAAGAGCAAAACTAACACATTCGCGAATGCATTAATCACTGTCTTTGAATTTCTTTTCATCTCCTGACATACAAACAAAAAAAATGTAGGATATGCAAATAACTGTTGCAGCCCACCGGACAAAGATCTCTTCACAGTCAAAGAAATAACTATTGCAAAGGCAAAATACAAAAGGAATGGTAAATACTCTTTATTTATTATTTTTTTGTCAACAATGAATCGACTAAAAAACCTAACCCATACAACTAGTACGAAACTCCATGTTAATAATGTAAATGCATATTTATAAAGAGAACTAAGTTCAATAGGTCCACGTGGACATAAAATTGCAAATACAACAGCATATATATACAATTCATTCTTTGTAATAGTATTTAAAAATTTTGAGTTTATCATATTTTCTTACCATCATTAAACCAAAATACATAAGGATATGAATTGTTTTCACTTACTACTCTTGCCGGAACGCCGGCAACAGTCACTCCATTATTCTTAACATCCTTAACAACAACAGCCCCAGCTCCTACAGCACAATCATCTGCAATTCTAATGTCGCCCATAACCTTTGCACCAGAGCCCAAAAATACATTGTTACCTATTTGTGGCGCTGCAAATCCACCGGATGCGCCTATTGTTACGCCCTCATGCACACGCAGATTTTCACCAATTCTTGCATTTTCATTTATTTGTATACAACCATTATGAGCTATACTGAGGCCCTTTCCACAAGTGTTTGGAGGTATACAGATACCAAGCTTAATACCACTCCTATAATGCTTAAATTGGTATACTTTTCTCATAAAGATTGTAAAAATACTGTTGTTTGTATTTAACCAGTATTCATATTTTCTTAATTCAATTTCATATTTCCATATGTGATCAATAAAAGGCCTTGGCCTTTTTCTTGAAATTCCAAGTTGTCTTTTATCTTGCAGAAGATAATCATTGAGTTTTTCTTTTGAATCTATCATTTTCCCACCTACTTAATAAGCCCAAATTTTCTTAAAAATGTAGAAACAGCTATCACATTTTTTTGGCCAATTAAAAGAAACAATTTTCGTTTCATTCGATTCTTATTTGAGGTCCAGCTAGCAGCATATCTATGAATAGAAATTGTATCTTCACAAATAAGATTAAAATATCCCGGCGCAAGTGGATCCATATATTGGGGCGGAAGAATAATTCCTCCAGCCAAATTTACAATTTCGTCCCTATACTCATATCCCAAGTCTAAAAAAACACTATTATTAAGTTTTGGGCAAATAATATCTGTAAAACTATTTTCATTAAATTCAATTTGATCATATTTTTGAAGCATATTAAACACAACCTGATTATTCTTTTCAGCTCCAAAACCAAGTCCAGTAGTTACACACTTTTGACTTTGTTGTACACCAATAAAAAAATCATTTTCAAGTAGAAAATCAAGGTTTTTTAATAACTCAACATCAGTATCTAAATAAATACCGCCTTCCTCATAAACAACCTTAAGTCTAACATAATCTGAAACAAATGCCCATTTTTTTGATTCATATGCTTTCTTTAAAAAAGGATGGGTGTTTACATCAAAATTCTTTTCATTCCATTCTATGATTTCATAATCCGGGCAGTATTTTTCCCATGTTTTTATGCAATTCTTCACTTCATTTGGCAAAGCTTTTCCACCAAACCAGCAATAATGAATTTTTTTTGGAATCATAAAACCCTCCAATTAACTTTACAACAAAGAATAAACTTCATTATATTTTTCTATAAATGATTCATAATTATAATCATTTACATATGTATTAATTGCATTTTTTTCAAATTCAGTTCTCAATTCTTTTTCATTGATGAGCAAAAGTATTTTATTTGTAAAATCATCAACATTATCTTTCTCACATAAAAGCCCGTTACATTTATCTGTCACCACTTCATTATTACCACTAATGTTTGAAACAATAATAGTTTTCCCTTGAGAAAAGACCTCAATTGGAGTAAGAGGAAGGCCCTCCCAACGTGAAGACAAAACAACGAAATCAAGTTGATTAATAAGGTCAAGCACTTCCGCCTGATATCCCAAAAACAAAATGCCTTGTTCAAGATTCAATTCTCTGGCAAGATTTTGCATTTTATTTCTATCTTCTCCATCCCCAATTATCACACCAACAACATTTTCATTTACTTCGCGTACTTTAGCAATAGCTTTTATAAATATGTCAATACCCTTTTGTTCAGATATTCTACCAATGGTTCCAACTACTATTTTACCACTTTTTCTTAATGCATCTAATTCAACATTTTTATTTCCGGTCAATACAGGAGAAATTGTATTATTTATAACTGTAACGCGATCTAATGAAATAGAGTAATCATTCACAAGATTATCTCTTACACCATTTCCAACAGCGACTATTGATGCTCTATCCAATGCAAAATTCATAAGTTTCTTTTTATCGTAAAAAACATTATGAGCTGTATAAACATGCTTAGCACCTGTTAGGAATGAGATAATACGTCCATAAAAGGCTGCCATACGATGATGAGTATGAATTATATCTATGTGATTCTTTTTTACTGCCCTAAATAATACGAAAAATGTTTTGAGCATAAGTTTTGGATTTTTAATATCAATATCGGGAATTAAAATATGATTTACTCCACTCTTTTCAAGCTCTTCAACATGAATGCCGCCACACGAAGCAACTATTTGCTCGTGTTTTTTATTATCGCGACAAAGCTGCATCACAACTTTTTCAGCGCCACCTTGACCCATTGTTCTAGAAATATGAAGAATTTTCATTAACAATCACCTTAGGTTACTCTTCTAAAATATCAGCAATTCTTTTACAGGCAAAACCATCTCCATATGGGTTAGAAGCCTTTGACATTTTTTCATAAACATCTTTATTTTCAAGAAGAAGCTTAAAGTTGTCATAAATTGTATCTTCTGTTGTTCCAACAAGTTTAAGCGTACCTGCTTCAATGCCCTCAGGACGTTCTGTAGTATCTCGCATAACGAGAACCGGTTTCCCGAGAGAAGGGGCTTCTTCTTGAATCCCACCACTATCAGTGAGAATCATATAACTACGAGCCAAGAAATTATGAAAATCAAGGACATCAAGTGGTTCAATGATATGAATTCGATCACAGTCACCCAATTCCTCTTCAGCTGTTTTTCGCACAACCGGATTCATGTGTATAGGATAAATTGCTTTTACATCAAGATGCTCATCAAGAATTCTACGAATAGCTCTAAACATATGATGCATAGGCTCTCCCAGGTTCTCTCGTCTATGAGCTGTAATCATAATTAACTTACTTCCACTTGCCCATTCAAGTTCCTTATGTGAATAATTCTCTCGTACGGTTGTTTTTAGAGCATCAATTGCAGTATTACCGGTAACATATATCGTTTCCGGATTTTTGCCCTCCTTTAACAAGTTCTCTTTCGAAACTTGTGTCGGAGCAAAATTGTATTTTGCAATAATACCAACAGCCTGCCTATTAAACTCTTCCGGATAAGGAGAAAAAATATCATAAGTACGAAGACCGGCCTCAACATGTCCAACCGGAATCTGTAAATAAAAGCATGCAAGAGCAGTAACAAAAGTTGTTGATGTATCGCCATGTACAAGTACAACATCAGGATTTACTTCTTCTAAAACATCCTTTATTCTCTCGAGAATATTTGTTGTAACGTCAAATAATGTTTGTCTATCTTTCATTATTGATAGGTCATAATCCGGTTCAACACCAAAGGCATCAAGCACTTGAGCTAACATTTCCCTATGCTGCCCTGTAACACAAACTATTGTATTTAAATTATTTCTTTCTTTGAGTTCATTTACCAAAGGACACATTTTAATTGCTTCCGGACGTGTTCCAAAAACGAGCATTACTGTTTTCATTGTTTACCTCTTAGACAACTTTTCGTTCAACACGGAAATAATAAATACCGTATTTCCTACAAAATACCTTTTAAACAACCTTCTCGGCTCTTGAATAACCCTAAACAACCATTCAAGATTATGCTTTTGCATCCAAACAGGAGCTCGAGCAATATTTCCTGAAATTACATCAAAACTGCCGCCAACGCCCATAAATACACCTTTATTTCCTCTGTTCTGCAGATACTCAATGAGGTATTCCTTAAGCGGTGATGTAATTCCGACAAAAATAAAATCAGGGTTTAATTCATTAAGCTCATTCGCTATTTCTTCCCATTGAGTCGAATCAAAATATCCGTTACGAATTCCACAAATATTCAAATTTTGGTATCTTTCCTGTAACACATTTGCAGTTTTTTCAACGACCTCTTGTTTTGCACCAAGAAGATAAACCGAATAGCCTTTCTTCGCACTTAGTTCAACAAGGCTCTGCATAAGGTCCACACCGGCAACTCTTTCAGGAAGCTTCTTATCAAGAAATTTACTGGCTAAAATGACAGATGCCCCATCTGCATTTATAATACCACAACTATTTACTATTTCTTTAAGTTTTGGGTTTTTATGCAACTCATTTATCTTGTCAGCGTTAACACCCATCAGATGAAGCGGAGTTTTTGTGTTTACGTATTTTTCAACAAGTTCAATTGTTTCATTATAAGAAAGGACATCTATTATTGTATCCATCATTATAATTCTTTTATTTGTACCCAATACTTTTTCATTGGTAACAATTTCATTTCTTATAAAGTTATCGTAATTATCCATTTAATTCTCCTTACATTGAGCCTTCCTTTTTAAATACAACTATAACAGTCTTTAACAATAACTTTATGTCGAGAAGGAGGTTCCATTCATTAATATATTCCGTATCAAGACGTACAACTTCTTCGAAATCTGTAATATTACTTCTACCATTTGTTTGCCACATACCGGTAATCCCGGGTTTTATGGCAAGTCGGGCTCTATGATGAAGTTCATATTTATTCCACTCATCAAGTGTAGGTGGACGTGTTCCAACAAGGGACATATCTCCTTTAAGGACATTAAAGAATTGTGGGAATTCATCAAGGGAAAGATCTCTTATATAATTACCTACACCCTTCTTTACTGTACCATCAGGAAGTTGTTTTGCACCGATTATTCTTGGATCAAAATCGAGTTTAAACATCATTCCATCAGACACGCGATTCTGTTCCATAAGTTCCTTTTTGCGTTCTTCAGCGTCCGGATACATGCTGCGGAATTTATACATTTTGAACACTTTTCCGTTCCGGCCAACTCTTTCTTGAGCAAAAAACACGTTACCGGGTGACTCTCGTTTAATTAAAGGAGCAAGGAAAATATACAGAATTCCTGTAATAATACACCCAATTATGCCACCAATAATATCAAGTAAACGTTTTGCTACAAGCTGTGCGCCGCTTGCGGTATTCATACTTGATGTAAGAACCGTATAGCCACCGATTTTTTCAACTATTTGTTTATTGCCTATTGGATCAACTTCTTTTGAAAGTGCCATATGAACAGTGACACCGGTTGTAATAAGATTATTTATTATTGATTGTGGATATATATATTCTCTTGGAGATGCCATAAGAACTTCATCAACCCATTCACGGCATACATAATCGGTAATATTTTCCATTGTCGTAACAACAGATACGCCATCAACAGTCTCTCCAACAGCATCCTTATCAACAAATACCAAACCCGAAATAGCGAACTGACCAAAAGAGTTAGATTTTAAATTTTTAACAACGGATTCTGCCATATTCGACGAAGTAACAATAAGCATAGAACGTGGACTAGAATTACTAAGTTTTACAATGACTACTTTTTTATAAAACTGCCTTATTACTAAAGAAAGTAAAAAATAAAGACCTATCATCGTATAAAGTGTAACACGCGAAAATTCTGCAGAACTTTTTACAGAAAAAAGATAAATTGTAGAAAGCGCCATAACACCAAATGCCTGAATGCCTGTTGCAATAATTTCTTTGAAGAAATCTCTTTTCAGAACATTTTTATAGTTATTGGTAAAAACCGTGACAAAGACACAGGACAGTTCAACAACCCATGCCATATTACTGTATAATTCGTTTTCATATGGACTCGAGTAGAAACCATGTCTAATACAATAAGCCAACCAAAATGCCAATTGTATTATTAACAAATCCAAAAAGACAAAATCCCAATGTTTTAATAGCCCTTTAGAGCCTTTTCTATACATAGACAATTATCCTTTCTTAAGTTATTCTTTCAAAAGCGTCTATTCCATGAGTAATTCGCTCTTCAGGAGGTAAAGGAGTCATATAATCTCCATATCTTTTAGTAAGAACATCATCATATTCACAAGGTGCAGGAAAATCCCTACCATTAAACTTTAAAAAAATCGTATTTTCAAAGCACTTTTTAGGCAAACAGTTTTTCCTTAAATCACCCAATGTTACAAGGCCCAAATCATTACAACTGGTTGCAAAATATTTCATGGCTAAATTATCAATTTTTTTCCCCAATTCAATCTCATCAACTGGTTTTGACAATAAAATAAGAATATTCTTTATGATAGTCTTTATAGTCAACTCTTTATTTAAAGATTTTGTAGTAAAGCTATGAATTGCCCTTAAGACAAGCATTTTAAACATGAATTTATATCGTATTTTCCCCCTCTCAGGTACTTCATCAAGTGGAAAGATATCAATAAAGAGTCCTTTTCCGGTTGGATGTGCAGCATATTTCTCATTCATAATTGTGCGCTTATCCGCAAGATTTATATATGTATACGGATGATAATATTCACAATCGTTCCACAAGGAAGCAATGTCAATATTATCATTAATTTTTTTCATTTTCTTTAATCGCTCATAATCCTTGCGCGGCATAAACAAATCAACATCGTCATCCCATGGAATAAATCCTTCATGACGAACTGCACCTATCAATGTCCCATATGCAAGGTAATATTCCAATTCATTCATTCTACAGAACTCATCAAAATCACACATCATTTCAAAAAGTCTGTCATGAACTTCATCCGGAGACAACTTTCGGCCTGATATGCTTTTAATATACTGTTTATCATATCTTAACGCTCTATTATTCATATTTCTAAAATCATCTCCATCTATTTAGATTTAACTCCTAAACTGTTTGGAACAATATTTCCAATACAAATCCAAAATAACACATTAAATATACCCACTCTATACATAATTCTCATTTCGACAAGACCAGATATCAAAAAAAACAACACAATAGACAATGAAACAAGGTTAGTATTTGAGTATTGTTTAGATGAAAATATCGATACTATATTTTTAAATAAGCAAATAAACATATATATGGCTAAAACAACAAATCCAACAATTCCAGAAGATACTAAAATGGCAATATATTCGTTATGCAATCCGCCATCTGTTACAGAAAATTTCAAACCAATAAACACGTTTTCCGAGATCTTTTCAATAGCTTTTTCAAGAGAAAGACCAAAAACATAATTCCCTTTTAATGTATCTAGTGCAGTTTCCCATATAAGTGTTCTTCCACTCATTGAAAGATCATTCTTTGTTTCCTCTCTATCTAGCTCTATTTTTTCAACCTCTAAATTCTTTTCTTCTACGACAGCATCATTTGTCGCGGATAATGTGTTATTTATAACAGGAATGGTTATTACAACCGTTTCCTCTTCTACAGCCTTTTCATATCCTATTACTTTTTGGAAAACACCGGGTACATACTCAAGAGCATTTCTCGTCACACCCGTCAAGCCATATATACTACCTGCAATCACCAACGCTACCATCAAAGCTGTAACAACTCTTAATACAAGTCTTTTTTTGGAAAACAACTCATAGGTTTTAACAAATGAATACACAGCCATAGCTGCAATAAATGCATATGTTGAACCTCTTGAATACGTTAAGACCAAATAACAAAATTGGATAAAAATATTAAAAATCAACGCAATGTATGATACAACCCTCATCCATTTCTTTTCTATTTTATTTATATATAAGTAAAAATAAATTGAAATAAAAATTGAAATAGCAGCTAATGAACCTCCGACATTTGGTTGATAAAGGCCCCATAGTCTTCCGTCAGCCATACCCATCTGTATCGAATTATTAAATACGTCAACATAATACTCTTTACTAATCCCAAATAAGAACGCATAAATCCCTATACATGAGAAGATAAATACAAACAGATTTATCAAAAATAATACTATTTTCAGCTCTCTGATTTTCTGCTCTTTTGGAAGAATGCTTGTTAAGCCAACAAACAGATAGAAAAAAACAACCATATAAATAAGCTGGCTAATATTCTTTACGAAACACGTATCCCTGTTTATAAAAATAGTTATTAAGTAAAATATTGAAAAAAGCCAAAGAGGCCAATTATATTTGTTCTTTATTATCTCAATAAACTTACCATTAAATAGGGTCTCAATACATATAAGAACACCAAAAGCCAAACCATATTTTACATAACTACCAACAATAGGTTGTAAATACGGAATGGCTGTTAATAATGTCATGATAACAATTAATATTTTAAAAAACAATGGATTAAATATATATTTATATAAAAAATCAATTGATTTTACAGAAGTAATCATTTTATTCTCCTTACAAAAATACAATACACAACAAATCAATTCATTATATACTAAATATGACTATTTATCAACAAACTATAAATATATTTATACTATCTCATGTACATATTACTATGATGTGTGACAAAATATTAAATATTAGAGAATATGATTGACCTATGCTAAGGTTGATTTGACCATACATAGCCGAAAGACATATGCACCCTCTTAAGTACCAATGTAAATCACAAAGTTTGCAAAGTAACAAATAGATAAAAGTCCCCTTTACTGGATATTCAGTAAAGGGAACTTTCACTTTTGTTACAAGCTATTTGTTATTTATCCAAACCAAGCACCTCTTGAGTTGAATCTATATGTCTTTCCATTAATTACTTTTGTGCCGGTTATCATATAGCCATTAGTATAAAGATAGCACAAGCCAATTTAATCCTTAAACCACATATTATTTGTAAATGTACCATTTTCATAGTAAACCAAGTTATTATTTTCAAAAGTTCAACCATTCTTAGCAACTTCGAGTTTAGGAATAACTGTTGAATCAGTATCTTTATCACATATTGAACAATGTCTTGATTTTTATCCATATTCTTTAGTAGTTGATTCTTTGTCAATTTTATAGTCTTTACTGATATATGAATTTCTGCAGAAGTTAAACATCCAAGTGAAACACTAAACAATGCAGATAATTCTCTTTGATTCTTATATGAATTATCCTTTAAATAAAGTAAAATGTTAAATTCGTCTCTTGAAAGCATTAAAACACCCTTTGTTCAATATTATATGTTATTATACTATTTTTTGAACAAGAGCCAATAGTATGATACAATCCCTTTTTCAAATGGTTCTTTCGTTTATACAAACAATAAAAAAACATAGTCTCCAATTTTTTTTGAATTTAAAGTAGAAACAATAACAAAGGGACATATCTCTCGATATATCCCTTTGTTAAATAATCATAATTCAACTCATTGAAAAAAATATATATGTCTTGCCATCAACGCTCTGTATACCATCAATTAAACTCAGAATAATTAAAAAAGCACGAATTTCAATATATCTAAATATAAAATAAATTATATTGAAAACTTTATATTGATTCATATAATACAATTTTTCTCTGAGGCTTTTCCAATCTAGATGACATTTCAAACTTCTTTAAACTACAATAATTATTTCTCTTCAAACTCATATTTACACTTCTCACAGATAGACCTGTAGTTGACTAGGCCTTGGAAGTGGGAGGGTTGAATGTTTGGTATGTGGTCTATTTGGCCTATGCGGTGACCAAAGTTTCCTTGAAAGTTGGGACCTGTTGTTATTTTCATTGAGTTTTTGATGTAGTCAGGAACTTTAATAGCTAGGTGTTTTACCGGAATTTCTAAGTTTGCTCTAATGAGCATACGTGTCTCATTCTCATATTTCCAGGCTCCGTTTTTTATAAGACCGGTCATTGAGGGTTTTATTTCAATGTTTTTTAATTTGTTTGTTATGTCGTTGGATTTGTCATTCCAGTTAAGGTACTTTTTATTGTCTGATTTTGAGTCTGAAATATAGACTATGTCCGAAAAAATAAGTTCAAATGGTTCATTAATTTTGCAGTAAGTTTTTAAGGTTGTATAAGCATAAATTTCTTTAGTTTCATTTATCCATTTGAGCATTTCTTTTTTAGGAATTGTTATTCTGACAGCATCTTCCCAAGGAACACAATAAAGCCCCCACATTGCCATATTTTCAGTGGTTCCATAGGAGAAGCTTGAAATGTATGTGCGGTCCCACATGACATGAGTTCCTTTTAGAGTTCCTTCGTTTTGATCATTTAGTGAAAGGGCTGTTCCTTTTGTAAAATGAAACATACCGTTTTGGAACATATTTCTTACGGCATCTATGGTTGTATAGTGCTGAAAGAAATTGTGTTTTTTTGCTTTATTTGCAAGGAATTCTTTGAGTTCTTGTTCAGTATTTATGTCTCTAAATTCCATATTGTTTAGCTCCTTAATTTTATGCTTCGATTATATTATTTTGAGTGTATTTTTGCAACTGTAAAGCGAATGTGCTTTACAGTATTGGTTGTTTTACAAATGTTGAAATATTGGGATATTTGCATAGATTATTGTTTGTATTTTATAATCATATACAAATGAAAACTTATCTATTTTGTAGTATAATCTTTATTGTTCATTTTTGAAATATAGAAGGGAGACTATTACATTATGGAATACAAGAATAAGTATCCATACATCTTTGTTCACGGCATGATGGGCTGGGGCGAAGAGAACAAACTTTATAACGTAATTCCTTATTGGGGAATGGTAACAGGAAATCAAGTGAAACAACTTCGTGAACAGGGCATTGAAGCTTATGCTCCACAGGTTTCACCTGTTGGTTCTGCTTGGGACCGTGCATGTGAACTTTATGCACAACTTACAGGTTCAACCGTTGACTACGGTGTAGCTCATTCAAAAGAAAAGGGTCATAACCGTTTTGGTATGACATATGCAAAGCCACTTGTTCCGGGTTGGGGCTCTGAAAAGAAAATTCACCTTCTTGGACACTCATTCGGCGGTGCAACAATGCGTATACTCGTTGAACTTCTTGAAAACGGTTCGGAAGCTGAACGTGCAGCAACTCCTGCTGACGAACTTTCACCTCTTTTCCAAGGTGGACATGGTGACTGGGTTAAGTCACTTACAGCAATTTCAGCACCTCATGACGGTACAACATTTACTCACGCATTTGAAAAACTCATGGTATTTGTTACATACGGTGTACTTGGACTTGCTTCAATCCTTGGTAACGTTGGCTCACGTACAATCTATGACTGGAAAATGAGCCAGTGGGGTCTTACACAAATTCCAAATAATGTTGCTTATAAGAGAAACATCTTAAATATTGCCGCAATCAGAAAAGTTGTTAAGTCTAAGGACAACGTATTTGCTAATCTTAGAATTGACGAAGCAATGGAAATTAACAAAAACATTCACACTTCAAAGAATGTTTACTACTTCTCTGTTTCCGGTGACGGAACAAAACCGGTTGGAGATGGTACATACGTTCGCGCTCCAATCATGATCTTTGCATTTATTCCATTTGCAAAAGTTTTGGGAAGATTCCCGGAGCAGGTTATTAACGGAGCAGTAATTAATGAAGAGTGGAGAAAGAACGACGGTCTTGTTTCTCTTGAATCGGGTCGTTATCCTCATCTTGAACCACACTGCCAGTTTGAAGAAGTTAAGAATGCACCAATTAAAAAGGGAATTTGGCATGTTCTTCCGGATGCTATTGGTGACCACGGTACAGTAATTGGTGGTTCACTTTCATTCATTGGACGTGGCAAAGCAAAGAACTACAAGAACGCATACAAGTATTGGATAGACTTCCTTGAGAATCTTCCGGACTAATGAAAAAAAGCAATCGTATTTTTTACGATTGCTTTTTTATTAGGGTTGTATTATTTGCTATTTATGGATATAATAAAAATGTGATTATTTAACACCTAATTATGAATAAAAATGTGATGGTGCATGTCTATGGAGCGTTTAATTTTGAATAAGTTGCTAGACTGGAAGAATTCACCCTACCGTAAGCCTTTAATTTTGAAAGGTGTGCGTCAAGTAGGAAAAACCTGGATTTTGAAAGAGTTTGGCAAACGTTATTATGAAAATACTGCTTATTTCAACTTTGATGAAAACGAAGAATATAAGCAATTCTTTGAAACTACCAAGGATGTAGACCGCATTCTGCAGAACCTAATGCTGGCCAGCGGTCAAAAGATTGTACCGGAAAAGACCCTCATTATTTTTGACGAGGTACAGGACTGCCCTAAGGGCATTAACTCCATGAAGTATTTTTGTGAAAACGCTCCACAATATCACATTGCCTGTGCCGGTTCCCTGCTGGGTATTGCGCTTTCAAAACCATCTTCTTTTCCTGTTGGCAAGGTCAACTTCATGCAGATTGACCCTATGACCTTTACTGAGTTTCTGCTGGCTAATGGTGATGAGAACCTAGCTAAGTATCTAGAAACCGTGAACACAATTGAGCCTATCCCTGATGCCTTCTTCAACCCCTTGTATGAGAAATTGAAGATGTATTATGTAACCGGTGGCATGCCGGAATCTGTTAAAATGTGGACAGAGGCACGGGATGTTACTGCCATGCAGGAAGCCCTATCCGGAATCATTGATGCTTATGAACGTGACTTTGCAAAGCATCCAAACATCAGTGAGTTCCCGAAAATATCTATGATTTGGAAATCAGTTCCTTCTCAGCTTTCAAAGGAAAACAAAAAATTCATTTATAAGGTTGTCAAAGAAGGTGCAAGGGCCCGTGAATACGAGGATGCATTACAGTGGCTAGTAGATGCAAGACTTGTCCATAAAATATATCGCAGCTCAGCTCCCGGCCTTCCTGTATCCGCATACGATGACCTATCCGCTTTCAAGATTTATCTAGTTGATGTGGGACTGCTTCGCCGTCTGGCGCAGTTGGCACCGACTGCATTTGGTGAAGGAAACCGTCTGTTTACCGAATTCAAGGGTGCGCTAACAGAGAACTTTGTACTTCAAACTTTGCTAACACAGTTTGAAGTAGTTCCTAGATATTGGACGCAGACAAATCCTCCTTATGAGGTGGATTTCCTCATCCAGCGGGATAATGATATTTTCCCTGTTGAGGTTAAATCCGAAGCCAACACAGCCAGCAAGAGCCTCAAGAAGTTCAAGGAACTTTTCCCGGACAAAGTTAAGCTTCGAATTCGATTCTCTTTGGACAACTTGAAGCTGGATGGTGATGTATTAAACATTCCGCTGTTTATGGCCGACCAAACAGATAGACTGATTGGATTGGCATTAGAAGAACAAAATAAAATATTTTAAGGAGGGTCCATATGGATAATTCATGGTTTAAAGAATTAGTAGTTTATCAAATTTGGTGTCGTTCGTTTAAGGACGGTAACGGAGACGGAATTGGTGACCTTTACGGTGTACTTGAGGAACTTGAGTATATTAAGAGCCTTGGTGTCAACTGTATTTGGTTTTCCCCTCTTTATCCTTCACCAAACTGTGACTACGGATATGATGTTGCAGACTATAAGGATATTCATCCGGACTTTGGTAATTTAGACGTATTTAAAGAAGTACTGGATAAAGCACACAGTCTTGGAATGAAGGTTATTATGGACCTTGTTGTCAACCACACTTCAACTGAATGTGAGTGGTTTAAAGAGAGTAAAAAATCTGTGGACAATCCATACCACGACTACTATATTTGGAGAAAAGGTAAAAATGGGAACCCTCCAAACAACTGGCTTTCAAATTTTGAAGGTTGCGCTTGGGAATATGTTCCCGAGTGCGATGAATACTATCTTCACACCTTTGCCATAGGTCAGCCTGATCTTAACATGGATAACCCAAAAGTTCGTGAAGAGGTAAAAAGTATTCTTCGTTTCTGGTTAGACATGGGTGTAGACGGATTTAGGGAAGACGTTATTACATACATTTCAAAAAAGGAAGGTCTTCCAAACGGCTTCCCGCTCATGCCTATTGCACGCGGAATGGAGCACTACAACAAAGGTCCTCATTTCATGGAATACATGCAGGAGTTCAGAGAGGTAATTAACGAATATGACTGCTTTGTAGTTGGTGAATCACCTATGACAGGACCTGCAGATGCCATTCGTTTTGCCTCAGGTGACGACAGAATTCTTGACATGCTTATTAGCTTTGACCACATGAGTGCCGACTGTCTTTTCATAGATATGGTTCACTTGCCATTCTCTTTAAAGCGAATGAAGAAAGCTTTCTCAAAGTGGCAGAAATATTTATATGGCAAGGCTTGGAATGCTTTATACATTGAAAACCATGACCACCCAAGAATAATCAGTCGTTACGGCAATGAAAAGTACAGAACCGAAAGTGGCAAAATGCTTGCAACCATGTGCTTTATGCAAAGCGGCACACCTTTCATTTACCAGGGTCAGGAAATTGGAATGGTCAACACCAAACTTCATTCATATTCTGAATTTAAAGATGTTATGACATTCAACGGCCGTAGACTTCTTAGAAAAATTGGCGTACCGGATTTCTTAAGCATTAAACTAATGAACAGAACTTCACGTGAAAATTCACGTACTCCTGTTCAATGGAACTCTTCAAATTATGCCGGTTTCAGTACAGTGGAACCTTGGTTTGGCGTTAACAAGAACTACAAGAAAATAAATGTGGCCGCAGAAGAAAAAGATAAAAATTCTATTCTCAACTACTATCGCAAGCTCTTCAAAGTTCGTCAGTCAAATGACATCTTTATTTATGGCGAATATAAAGAATTCTACAAGCAGAGCAAAAAAATTTACTGCTATGAAAGACGACTTGGAGACAAGCGTGCTCTTATTGTTTGCTCATTCGTGTCGAGACCTGTTGAATTCAAGGCACCTCTTGGCTACAAGTTAAAGAGAAGCAAAATTGTTCTTCATACATATAAAGACAAGCCGAAGGCTAAGAAAAACACCATTACCCTTCGCCCTTATGAAGCAGTTGTTTATCTTTATGACTAAAGAGGTTCATTATGAAAATAGTTGTTATGTCTGACTCTCATGGTCGTGACGAATGCGTTTATTCACTTCTTTATGAAAATCAAGATGCAGATATGATAATCCATCTTGGAGATGGAATGAATGATTTTTCGTGTGCTATGGATGGGTTACCAATTCTTTCCTCTATTCCATACATTAGGGTACGCGGTAACTGTGACTTCTTTTCTTCAATTCCGGTTACCGTTATGGAGGACATTGGTCCATACAAATTCTATATTACTCATGGCTATGAGCAACGTGTAAAAAGCGGTGTTGACTACATTTATTCGGAGGCAAAAAAAACAGGACGAAATGTCGTCCTGTTTGGTCACACACATATTCCATATTACAAAGAAAAGGATGGAATTCATTTGTTTAATCCCGGTTCCGTACATGATGGAAGTTATGGCATTATAAATATTGATAATGACGGGAACATATCCTTTGAACACGAATATGTATAACTATTCAGGGTCGAAAAGGTCTGCAATTTGCTGGAGCTTTTCGGCCTGTTTTTGTGTCAATTCATAAATTGTTTTAAGTGATGCCTTATTCAAATTAATATTTCTTACCCAATCAAGTTCATTTTGACCGGCAAAAGAGGTTTCAATCCAAGCACATGTTTCATTAAGAGAATCTATTGCCTTTTTTAAATTTTCCTCTGTTTGCTTCATTTTAGTTGCATTTTCAAGTATTACTTCTTTGGTTAAGTCTATCATATGTTACACCTCAATTTTCATCTAAATTAAGAATATCACATACATAGGACTTCACGCAAGAAAGATTAATTATTTCATACTCTTCGCCAAAGCATATTCTTCTTGTATTCTTTTCGGCAGTTATTGTTCCGGAAACAAGAGCTGTTATACATAGTATTGATATCACCAATAAAAAATTGGTCTTTAATATTCCTTTTATTACATTTCTAAATTCTATTTCTTCTCTGTCTTTTATCTTTTGGTTTTTCTTCATTTTTTATTCCTTAGTTTTTCTTCTGTTCCTTTTTCTTATGTTGCATATTTATCCATTAAAGAAGCAAGAGCATTTCCTATTAGTTGGCCGGAGTAGACGGCTTCTTTTAAGGTGTTTGCATCGCTCCCCATTTCAAGAAGGAGCCCACAGTAAGATGTGTCCATGTTATATTTTCTTGGACAAAAATATATTGGGCGCATTAAACCCGGATATTTTTCTTCAGCTTCACTTTGCAGTTGAACGGCAAAATTCAAATTGTCTTTCCAGTTTGGAAAGTCGTCTACGTTGCCGTCCTCACAGCCTGCAATTATCATTATTTGAGCTGCTTTTTGTCCATTTATTACATTCACCGGTTTGGTCTTTACACCGTTCTTTGACTTTATTCCATCCCTGTGAATGTCCAGAATAACTTGTAGGGTTGGATATTGTTTTTTGTAGTTGTTAATAGCTTCTCTGGACCTTGAATAGGATCCTGTATATGAGGAGTCATATATAGTCGTGTCGTGAATTACATTGTAGCCTGCTTTTGTCAGGCTTTCACATATGGCATCCCCAACCCTTACCATATTGGTTTCAGGGCTTGAACTTCTTGTTGGGAAGTCGTCGGAATACCAACCACGGTCAAGCATTTCATAACTCTCTGTTGTGTGAGTATGGAATATTAAAACCGTGGGTTTTGTTTTGTCCGGAATTTCCAATTTGCATTTTTGTGTCAGGTTTTGTTCTATGTTAATACCGTGACTGTTTGTTACATTCCTTACTGCTACATTTTTATAGGTGTCTGTTGCATTTTTGCTTCCGTATGTTGCCTCTATTATTGGGCCTGATTTTGTGGCATTTGCTTGCTTTATTTTTGCCTCTTCAATAATTTTTTCTATATCACTTGGTGCTGTCGCTATTGGCGGCGTATGCTCCGGGATGTCAAGGGTATCTATTGTTTTTTGAATTTCTTCCGGAGCTTCGCCCTCTAGTTCGTCACGTATAAGCGAAATTGATTCCTTTGGATTTTGTGTGCCCAAAAATACGAGGGCGTACCGGTCGCCATGCTCACGGAATACGCCGCCAAAAGCCACAGCACCTGAAAATACTAATACGGGTAAAAGAAGTAGAATGATGTTCTTCAATTTCCTCTTGAATGTCACTTTTATCACCATTACATTTTATTATCCGCAAAGTCCTATTATGTCATCGGTTGATAAACTTCTAAAGAGCGATTTATTTATAGCAAGAGAGACAAGTCTTGCAGCTCTTTCAGTAAGCAAATCAATATCTTTAGGAGTTACTATTAAATTTTCATACTTCTTGTCTTCTGTTATATTTGCCATTGCAATTACAGTTGGAACCCCTATTGAAATTACGGGGATTCCCATTGTTTTTTCGTTTATTTCACTGCGTCTATTTCCAATACCGGAACCCGGAGATACCCCAGTATCCGTTATTTGTATTGTACAACCAAGTCTGTCAAGATCTCTTGCTGCAAGTGCATCTATTGTTATTATTGCAACCGGTTTTATTATCTCCTTTATTCCCTTTAAAATGTCACTAACCTCAATTCCTGTTTGACCCAAAACACCCGGCACTGTAGTGGATACCTCTCTAAGTTTTTCAAAAAACTCCATTTCACCTTTAAGATGTCTTGTTGCAAGAATTTTTGAAATTGCAATTGGACCAAGAGCATCTGCAGTTATATCCCTATTACCAAGGCCAACCACTAAAATTGGACCCTCCTTAGGAATTAGACTTAGAAGTTCATGTTCAACAGCCTCCACTCTTCCGTCCGTAAATTCAAGATTACTTGTTTCAACAGTTATATACTTGCCCTTTGGCTTACCAACCTTCTTCTCATCTTTCACATTTATTATTGTTGTTTTATAATTATTTGTCTCCTTAATTTCGCAAGTATACCCCTCTTTATCATCACTTGTATTTTTCTTTGACGGGACAAGTTCAACTGCCAGATCTGTTCTTACATTCATAACAATTCTTCCTTTAAAAATAATTATTGATTTTTTTATTTATTGGTGTTAATATATATCACTGTAACGACTAAGGGGAGGTGTAATTATGCCTAACATTAAATCAGCTAAGAAACGTGTAATCGTTAATCAGGCAAAGGCTCAGAGAAACAAGTCAACAAATTCAGCACTTAAGACAGCTATTAAAAAAGCTAATGTTGCAATTGAGACAAACGCAGAAAATAAGGACGAGCTTGTAAAGGCAGCTGTTAAGAAGATTGACCAAGCTTGCGCTAAGGGAATCATTCACAAGAACAATGCTGCTCGTAAAAAGTCAGCTCTTGTAATAAAAGCTGCAAAATAATTGTGGTATTTAAAAACGACGCAAATGCGTCGTTTTTTTATTTTTGCTTTTGTTTTATTGCTTTTATTTTATTGTATTGGTTTTTTTGCTTTTTTTATTTTACTTTATTTTTTATATATTCTTGCTTTATTTTATATTTTCTTACCTTTACTTCGCCTTTGACCTTGCAAACAGTGAAACAATGAGGCCTGCAAAGAAAGCACCGGTTATACCGGCGGCACCTGATGTTAATGGACCGGTTATTGCTCCTAAGAGACCATCCTCTCTTAGGGCTTTTTTTGTGCCTTGAACTAAAAGATTACCAAAGCCTGTAAGTGGAACGTTTGCTCCGCTTCCCGCCCATTTGGAAAGTGGTTCATATATTCCTACCGCGCCAAGAACCACTCCCATTACAACAAACAGAACTAATATCTTTGCAGGTGTTAAGGATGTTTTATCTATAAGGATTTGTCCAATTACACAAATTAGACCACCAACAATAAAAGCTTTCAATATTTCCATAATTATGCCTCCAGTAAAACTGCATGAGATATTCCGGGAACCGGATCATTCTGTAGTGGTGAAACAGTTGAAACAAGTGCCCCGGTTCCAACAAAAAGCACCTTCTTAAGTCTTCCCTCTCTTAGAAGTCTATGAATATAGGTGCATACAACTGCCGCACTGCATCCACAACCGGAACCTCCGCAATGAACGTCCTGTTCTTCCTTATTAAATATTAGAATTCCGCAATCATTGTGAACCTTTGAAATGTCACAGTTATGCTCCCTTATAAGAAGTTGAAGTAGAAGATCGGAACCTGTATATCCAAGATCTCCGGTCAATATCATACTGTAGTCTTCCGGTTTTGTATTAGTTTCCTTTAGAAAATTCCAAATTGAATCGGCAGCAGACGGAGCCATGGCGGCTCCCATATTGTTTTCATCCGTCACACCATAGTCAATTATTCTTCCAAATCTGGCGGCTGTAATATGGGGCCCGGATCCCGAGCTTGATATTACAGCCGCGCCCGCACCCGTCACAGTGCGCTGCGCTGTCGGAGGTCGTTGACCGCCATATTCCAGCGGTTGGCGGAACTGCTTCTCTGCTGAACAGAAATGGGAGGACGCAGCCGCCAATGTATTTTCGGCAAGACCACATTCAACGAAAAGGGCGCCGACAGCCATAGAAAGAGCCATAGTTGAACAAGCACCATACAAACCGCAAATAGGCATGTTAAATGACTTTAAACTGAAACAGGTACTCATACTCTGATTCAAAAGATCACCGGAAAAAGCAAGGCTTATATCGCTCTCTGTTCTGCCTGCCTTTTTCAGTGCCAAAGTTGTTGCCTCCTTGTGAAATGCGCTTTCAGCACTTTCCCAACTATCTTCGCCCATTGAAGGATCTTCCACTTTGTCAAACTCATTTCCAAGTGGACCCTGTCCTTCAATATGACTGACAACACCCGCTCCTGCAAGGAATAGTGGTTTTGTCTCTAAAATATATGTCTTATCTAACTTTTTCAAAAAATCACTTCTTTTAAGGTTTAATAAAGTTTAAAAAGGTATGCTATTACACCGTAGATAACAGCTGCGCTACAGCCGTATACAATTACCGGTCCGGAAAGTTTAAACATATTTGCACCGGTTCCCATAATTCTTCCCTCTGTTTGAAATTCCATGGCAGGTGCTACCACTGAATTAGCAAAGCCTGTAATGGGTACAATAGTACCGGCACCTGCAATCTTTGCAATTTTGTCAAACACCCCAATTCCGGTAAGTATTGCTGTTATTGCAATAAGAGTTAAACAAACATAAGTCTTAGCGTTATCTTCAGATGCCCCCATATTTAGAAACATGGTTCTAAGCACTTCTCCAAAAGCACATATCCCGCCACCGAAAAGAAATGCAAAAATGCAATCCTTTACAATTGGAGATTTAGGCGCTGTTTTATTAATCATTTCACTGTATTCTTCATTTGAAATCCTCATATAAAAATCTCCTTTTTCGTTTCTATTATTCTCACTTGAAGTAAATATATACAGGTGTTAAAATTAAACCAATTAATTGAAAGGACACTGCTATGGCTTTAATTGAACTCAAAAACCTATACAAAATTTATAACCCCGGTGAAAACGAAGTTCACGCGCTTGATGGTGTTTCACTTACAATTGACGACGGTGAATTTGTTGCCATTGTAGGTCAATCCGGTTCCGGCAAATCTACTATGATGAACATGATTGGATTCCTTGATGTTCCAACTTCCGGCGAATATATTTTGAAAGGTGAAAACGTTGAAAATCTTTCAGATGATGAACTTTCGGACATTAGAAACAAAGAAATAGGTTTTATTTTCCAAGGATTCAATTTAATTTCCAGCCTTACTGCCAAAGAAAACGTTGAACTTCCTTTAATATACAGAGGAGTAAAAAAAGAAGAGCGTTCCCGCCTTGCGGTGGAAGCTCTTGAAAGAGTTGGTATTGGTCATAGAATGAATCACCTTCCAAACCAATTGTCAGGCGGACAGCAACAACGTGTTGCCATTGCCAGAGCACTAGCGGCAAAGCCTCCTATTATCCTTGCTGACGAGCCTACGGGCAACCTTGACTCCGGGTCCGGCAAGGAGGTCATGAAAATGCTTTATGAACTTCATAATGACGGTAGAACCGTCATACTCATAACGCATGACGACGGCATTGCCGCAACAGCAAACAGAATAATCCGTTTCCAAGATGGAAAAATAATATCGGATACAAAAGCGTAAGTTAAGGGGGTATATATTGTAAAAATTGAAATATATGCCCCCTTAACTTACGATTTTTTTTTGGTTATAATAGACGAAGTGATAAAATAACACTATTTAAAAGAGAAAAATATTTAAGTAAAATACATACATTTTATAACGACTCCGAAATTATAAAAGTTATTACCAGCGCAATAAGAACAACCATTACGTCATCTATGAATACATCCAGGTATACCTGATCAACTCCTCCAACCGTATGGCCAGTAACAGACTGACAAGGAACGAGGTTTAGGAGGTGTACGAAAGAATACGAGAAAGGCGCTGTGGATATTGATGGGATCAAAAACGGCTTACATAGGCAGGATTTGAATTCCCATTCATGAATGGCGTGTAAATTTTAGGCTAAAATTAGGTTGAATCGTATTTTAGCTTTGACATCTTGTTTGCCTTACGCTAAAATAAGATTATATCGTATATCTGCCTAAGGAGGTTTCATATGGCTTATATCAAAAGAGATATTGAGGATAAAATTCTTGCTCTGTCAAAGGAGTATTCTTGTATTCTGGTCACTGGTCCCCGTCAGGTCGGTAAAACCACAGTATTGAAGCAGCTTATGGACAGTAGCCGTGAGTATGTAACATTGGATGATATGGAGGAGCGAAGTCTTGCCAAGCGCGATCCTGCCATGTTCCTGCAAGTGCATTCTACCCCTATCATGATTGATGAGGTTCAGTATGCGCCGGAGTTGTTTTCCTATATCAAGATACAAATCGATAACGGTGCTGCTCCCGGCACCTATTGGCTCACCGGTTCACAGGCATTCAAGCTTATGGAACTGGCGCAGGAGTCCCTGGCCGGCCGCGTTGCGATTTTTCATATGTCCAGCCTTTCACAGCACGAGATACACGGCTCCGGAGAGTGCAAGCCTTTTACGCTGGATTTGGTAGCACTAAAAACCCGCGAATCTACAAATGCGCCTGCGGATATCACACAAATATACGAGCGTATTTGGACAGGCTCAATGCCCGGTCTGGTCAGCGGAAAGTTTACAGATCGGGATGTATTCTACGCCAGCTATTTGCAAACCTACATTGATCGCGATGTCAAAGAGCAGGTACAGCTTGCCGATCCGCTTCTGTTCCGTGATTTTGTGCGTGCAGCTGCCTGCCGCGCCGGACAGATGCTGAACGTCCATGACATTGCGCAGGACGTAGGCGTGTCAGACGATACCGCAAAGCGCTGGCTGCAGGTGCTGGAGAAATCGGATGTTATCTTCTTCCTTCGTCCTTATTCCAACAATCTGCTGAAGCGCACAGTAAAGACACCAAAGATGTATTTCTTTGATACGGGATTGGTAGCTTATCTGACTCGCTATTCATCTCCAGAGATTTTGGCAAACGGCGCAATTAATGGTGCAATCCTGGAGAACTACGTTGTCTCCGAGCTATTGAAGTCTTACCACAACAACGTCAAGGAGTGCCTACTGTGGTATTACCGTGATAGCAACTGCAACGAGATCGATATGGTTATCGAGAGCGACGGCATGCTTCATCCTCTGGAGATTAAACGCTCTGTTAATCCGAGTAACGAGCTAATCGGCGCCTTTGCCCACCTGGATAAAGCATCCGTTCCCCGCGGAAACGGCGCAATCCTCTGTATGCACCCCAAGCTATCCGCCATCAACAGCGAGAACTTTATCGTACCCATTTGGATGATTTAATAACAATAGTACGGTACGTACTGTTCCGAAACACAAATTGCCTCTATGTACTACTCTACTTCCGTAATAAAGTTGTATCGTGTGGGATCAACTTTGTTGCTACCATCGAACTATAATCATGACAACAGATTATCTATTGCAGCAACGAAACGGTATTCATCATGTCAACCTTATAGATTTCATTAGCAACCAAAAAATATTTAACTGATATTTATTTAAAAAAAAGGGGCTTTTACAGCCCCTTTTTCATTTACCCAATCATAAACATGTCATATGAAGTATTTACTCAATAATATCAATTATATTATTTTCTATTTGCTCGTTTATGTGGTCACCCACAATTTGTTTTTCTGTGCGTATATCTTCCGGTTCTTTTTCTTTTGTCATTGGGTTTTGAATATAGAATATATCTTTTTCTTTTTCCATTTTTCTTTGTTTTGCTCTTCTTCTTCGCTCATTGACAATTTTGTTAAGTTTTTCTGTCATTACGAGCATAAGGATTGCAAGCACTGCAAGGTATATGGAAAGAACATCCGTACCAATATTTTGAGCAATTATACCGAAAAGTGGTGGCATGAAAGTTGAACCAATATAGGCACTTGCCATTTGAATTCCAATTATGGCCTGTGAGTTATTTGCGCCAAAATTTCTTGGTGTTGAATGAATAATTGCAGGATAAATAGGAGCACAGCCCAGTCCTAGGATTATGAAACCGGCCAATGATATTTTGCCCGGAAGAAGTATTAAAACAATACCAATGGCAATTATTATTGTACCGTTTCTAATCATATTTCTGTCGCCGATTTTATCCGATATTAACCCGGAAATGAATCTGCCGACGGCCATTCCTATGAGGAACATAGAAGCAAGACCCGCTGCCGTATTTGGCTCTATTTCACGGCTTTTAACAAGGAAACTGGATGCCCAAAGCATTGCTGTTTGTTCAAGCGCACAATAAGCAAAAAACGCAACCAAAATTTGTTTTACGCCGGGAATACCTAAAGCCTTCTTTATGCTTACAGGTTTGTTTTCCTGTGTCTTATTTTGTGTTTGGGCCTTTTTCTTGTTATTCCACATTGGAAGTGTCAAGAAAAGGGCAATTGCAAGTAGAATTTGAATTATACCAACTGACCAATATCCTTTATTCCAACCAAGACCACCGGTAAGACAGGCACTCATAATGTATGGACTTATGGACGCTCCTACGCCCCACATACAGTGGAGCCAATTTATGTGTCTGGATTTATAGTGAAGAGACACATAATTGTTAAGGGCAGCGTCTACTCCACCCGCTCCAAGACCATATGGAATAGACCACAAACACAAAATCCAAAATGTGTGCGTCTGGGAAAATCCAATTAATGCAACAGCTGTCATAAATACACTGATTGCAGTTACAAGCCCGGTCCCCAGTTTTCTGTTCATTCTTTCACTTAAAAGACTTGAAATGATTGTACAAAATGAAACAATCATTGTTATAATACCGGCGTATGAAAACGGAACATTAATTTCCTCATACATAACCGGCCATGCCGATCCAAGAAGCGAATCAGGGAGTCCAAGGCTTATAAAAGATATGTATATTATTACTAAAAGTAGTGAACCCATTTTATTAGCCTCCCTCCAAATGGGATTTATTAAAACATATATGAAAGGTTCATGTCAACTTCGCCTTGTATACCGGCAACAGTTCCCTTTGCAGAATACTGCCACATATTATATGGTCCGGTATAGTCTGTTTTTGAAGTATAGTGGGCGAGCCAAATGTTATATTTGTTAAGTCTAGTCATATCCATTGCAGTCAAGAAATAGTTCTTGTTTGAATATACACCCGGAGTATATCCGGCTTTTTTAATTGTTTCACAAAAGGCAATTGCAACCTTGGTTCTCATTTCCTTTGAAATGCCATCCGCACGTCCCTGTCCACCGGTACCTGTATTTTCAATATCTATATATATTGGATATTTAATTTTCTGTCCGTTAAGGAGAGCAATACAAGCACTGGCCTCTTCAACAGCCTCAGCCTCATTTATTGCCTGTGAATAAAAATATATACCAATATCAATTCCTGCAGCTTTTGCACCGGCAATGTTCTGTTTGAATCTATTGTCTTCTACAATAGCACCGGAGCCATACCCACGGAAGCCACATCTAATAATGGCAAAATTTATTCCCGAAAGTTTAACCTTCTCCCAGTCAATTGACCTTTGGAATGTTGAAACGTCTATTCCAAGTACGCCAAAACCACTCTTTAAAACACCATTTCCATCAAAGGAATATTTAGCACCGTTTATTACCTGATTTCCGGTAACATAGTTACCATTTTTATCATAATAATATGTTTTGCCATTTAGGTTTTGCCAACCTGTATATACAATTGTTTCAACCTTTTTATAGAATTCCTTATCTTCGGAGAAATCAGTGTCATTTGCAAGTTTGTATGAATCGCCATCTTTAAGGTACAGATCGTTTCCGGACTTATCCTTAAGTTGTTTTGGAGAAGTTTCTGATGTTTCCTCTTCTGACGGAGTTCCTTCGGATGTATCTTCAGATGTATCTTCCCCTGACTCTCCTGTTGCATCTTCATCCGTGGTAGTTTCCCCTTCCGGAATATCTATTTCAGAAAGCGGAACAAGAACATATTCAACCTTTTCAGTTTTTGAAGATGTTACAAAGTCAACTGTGTCCTTTAGAACATCCTGTTCAACAGGTTTTTGAGGTTTTGCCTGTTCCTTTGAAAGATCTACCTCCGACTCCTTTTTAATGTCATCCTTTACGTCAGACACAACATTATATTCAACCTTGTCTTTTACGGTTACTTCTGTCTCTTTTTTCTTTACCTCATATCCATCCGGAACAAGAAGAGTTATCTTATACTTGCCGGCCGGAATACCTGTTAAATTTATACGACCATCTTTGTCTTCATCTATATGGTTTTTTTCTTCACCGTTTGGGTACTTAACCATAACTTCAAAGGCTTCCCCTTTGACGAGTTTTTGGTTTCTGTCATAGAACCTTATTCTAAGGTCATTTTGAAGAGTGGTTACGGAAAGATTTACAAAAGGCGCCACCTCTGTAGTTGTCTCTTCCTCCGTTGTTTCCTCTGTTGTTGGCTCTATAGTTATTGTTTCTGTCGTTACTTCAGTTGTTGTAGTTGCAACTGCAGGAACACTTTTAGTTTGAGCCAAAGCTATAGGAATTGTAACTATAGAAATAGCAACAAGGACAAAAATAGCTCTAAATATTAAAGCTTTTGCACCTCCTGCTTTTTCTAAAATGCCCCTCATTTTTTACACCTCTAAATTATACATAAATATACCTTTACTACTATATCACATAATTCGACTTTTTTCACAGAGAATTTACGCCTTTTGTCTTATTGACATGTTATTGTTTAGATATTACAATTTAAGCCTAAACGAAGGTGATATCATGAAGAATAAGAAAAACAAAATATTGGTTACTGTTTTTTCGGTTCTAATAGTTGTTTTGGCTGTTGTTACGGTCATTTTAACAACACAAAAGACACCTAAAACGGAACCCGTAATAACTGATCCGCCAACAGAAACCACAACCATGGAACCACTTATCCTTCTTTCCGAAATCAAACATGAATTTCAAGAAAAGGAAATAATTGGAAGGGTTGTGTCTGAAGATTTAGGAATTGACTGTAATCTGGTTTTTGGTACATCAGATGACTGTCTTCGTCTTGGGGCCGGCATCCACAAAACCAGTAGTCTTCCGGGCTATTCAACACCTCCGGTTATTGCCGGACATGTGCAGACGGTATTTGTTGGCTTTCAAAATGCAGAAGTTGGGAAGACAATAAGTGTTGAAATGCCATATGGTACATATGTATATAAAATTGCAAAGATTGAGGTTATTGAAAAATCCGAATTTGATTTTTCAATCTTAAATGAGCCGATTAAACAGGCAATTTTCTACACCTGCTATCCTTTTGGCAAAGTAAACTACGTTAAGACAAAACGTATGTTCCTATACTGTGACTATGTAAGCGGTGACCGTATTTTTGACGACGTCCACTTCACTATTCCTGACGAACTTAAGAATAATATAAAGCATCCAAACTAAAAATTAGTTTGGATGCTTTTGTTATAGTTGTTGTTTTATATTTAATTTTTTGTTATTTGCTTTGTTGTTTGCTTTGTTATTTGCTTGTTTTTAAGTGGCATGATTTGCAGGATTGTCAAATGAAACTGCCGGAGCTTTTGTAGTGGTTGTTGTATTTGTCTCTGATGTTTCAACTTCTTCTTTACGAATTTTAAGGCTACCGCTTACTGAATCTAAACTAATTTTTGTTGCACCGTCTCCGTATGTGTCTTTACCACCAAAGTCTTTTGTACTAACCAGACCGGAAACTGAATCATCATCAATAGAGAAACCTGATATATTGCTTGGAAGTGCTATTGTTAAATTACCACTTACTGTGTCAATACTAATTGAATCGGGTTGATTTGAAAATTGAAGATTGAAGTTTGAACTTACAGTGTTTATAACTACATTTTTGGCTAAAATGGCACTGGCATTTACGCGACCACTTACACTGTCAATTGTAAAATTCTCAATTTCAAAATCATGTGGTATAAGAAGCTCAAGATTCTTTTTTACATTTATATGGGCTGAATTGTTTTTAAACTCCTCAACAACAAATGTTCCGTTTTCCTTGTAACATTGCATTTGATATTTTTCATCTACACCGGATTCACTAACGGCAATTGTTTCTCCGTCATAGTATTTTACTGTTATGTTACCGGATACCCATTCAATCCTGATATTTTTTATATCATCAACTGTTATATTATTTGAACCAACCATTAGTTTGTCTGAAACGGTTGCCTTTTCACTGTCTTCTATAATTGTATCGGTTGTATCTTTCAACCAATCAAATGCACATACAATACCAACAATTGCTAAAATGGTAATACATACTACTACTGTAATAATAATTGCTACAGTGCCTTTTTTCATAATTTTGTCACCTTAAATTTAAAAGTGTCTTTAATATATTCCTTTTAAAATTTAGAGTCAACGGAATTTGAAAAACGTTATTTTTTTGTAGCATTTTTGTCAATATTCTTTAAAGCCTTCATTCTTGCCTTTTCTTCTTTTTTCCTTGCTTTTTCCTTTGCCCTCTGATTTTGAATGCGTTCACCCTTTGCCTTTTTAATTGCCTTTGAAAGATCTTTTTTTGGTTCTGTTTCACCTATAAGGTCGGAAACTGTTATTTTATAGACATCTGCAATTTTTGAAAGAACAAAGATGTCCGGCATACTTTCTGCACGTTCCCACTTTGAAACACTCTTATCCGAATAATTTATTTTTTCTGCAAGTTCTATTTGCGTATAACCAAATGCTTTTCTGTAAATAATTAATTGGTCGGCAATTTTTGTTTTAAATTCAGTTTCAGTCATTTCAAGCCTCCTTACTACTTATATAACTATTCTACCATTAGTAGAGCTCTGTTTCAATTGTCAATTACCATATTTTCTACTAATAGTAGAGTGGATTCTCTAAGCCGTAGGGTGCATCGCGGACCTTTAGGGCTTATATTATAGGCGAAATTTGAAAGGAGGTTAACTTATGACAACCACATTAACTATGGAAGAAAAGAAAATACCTAATATAAAAAGACCAATAATTCATGCAACTGAAAGAGAACTCCCGGGATTTACTCGCAGTGAAGAAATATTTAATATGATATCCCATATTGTTGGCGGCGTATTTGGAATTGTTGCACTTGTACTTTGCGTGGTTTTCGCCGCATTACATGGTAACGTTCTTGGCATTGCTTCAGGTGCAATTTATGGCGTTTCAATGATATTAGTATATACAGTTTCAGCTGTTTACCATGGTCTAGACCCCGCAAAAGCAGAAAAAAGCAAAAAAATAATTCGTGTAGTAGACCACTGTGACATTTATGGATTGATAATTGGATCATATCTACCGATTGCGCTGACCGGATTTAGAGAATATAATGCCGCTCTTGCATTTGTAGTTCTTGGTTTTGTTGTCCTTACATGCACTGTGGGAATTGTATTTACAGCAATTGACTTTACAAAATTCTCAGTCATTTCAAACACCTGTTATTTCCTTGCCGGATGGTGTGTATTGGTGACGTTTTACCAACTTGTTAAAGCATTTCCAATTGGATTTATTGCATGGCTGCTTGCCGGTGGAATTGTATACACGCTTGGCATGATATTCTTCGTGTCTAAGAAAAAATATTCGCACTGTATTTTCCACCTATTCATCCTTGGAGGAAGCATACTTCAATTCTTTGCTATATTCTTTTACTGTATGTAAAAGTGTATCACCGGGGACGGTTCTTCGTTGTCGGGGACGGTTCTCCGTTGTCGGGGACGGTTCTCTGTTGTCGGGGACGGTTCTCCGTTGTCGGGGACGGTTCTCCGTTGCCGGGGACGGTTCTCTGTTGTCGGGGACGGTTCTCTGTTGTCGGGGACGGTTCTCCTATATATGAAACATAAGAAAACTCACCTACTTTAACTTTTTAAGTAGGTGAGTTTGGTTTTATAGTTAAAACTATTTTAAGTTTATTGTTTTCTTCACTGGGCCATTACCAGTTCTTTTAA
>JAQXSW010000016.1 GCA_029219165.1 Oscillospiraceae bacterium | reverse complement strand
AAATTCCTTTTCTTTAAAGAAGTCGTCACTGGCAAAGATATCAGCAACTTTAATTCCATAAATGTTAAATACATTTAAAATTTTATCCGCTCCATTGCCAATTCCGTATAAAAGTATTGGCTTGTCTGTACCCGAAAGGTACTCCCAAATATCAGTCACGCCAGTGCCTCCATTTCTTTAATAAATTAACCCCGTGGTATCCACGGGGTTATATTCATATTCCTAAAAGCTTGGAATTATTCAGCGTCTACAGCCTCTTCTACCGGAGCTTCTTCTACAGGAGCCTCTTCAGCTGCTGTTGAAGTTTCTTCAACAGGAACAACTGCTTCAGCCTCTTCCTTTGGCTCAATAAGAGCTCTAATAGAAAGGCTTACGCGCTTCTTTTCATAGTCAATTTCAATAATCTTGGCCTTAACAACTTCACCAATTGAAAGAACATCCTGTGGTTTTTCAACGTGTCTGTCAGCAATCTGTGAAATGTGAATAAGACCGTCAATTCCTTCAATAATATTTGCAAATGCACCAAAAGCAGTCATTCCAACAATTTTTGCATCTACAACGTCATCAACTTTATAAGTTTTTGCAAGGATTGCCCATGGGTTATCCTCTTCTTTTTTATATCCAAGTGAAATCTTGTTGTTGTCAAGAGCTTTGATGAATACTTCAACTGTGTCACCAATGTTAAGTACCTCTGATGGATGCTTAATGCGCTTCCATGAAAGCTCACTGATGTGGATCATTCCGTCTACTCCACCAATGTCAACAAATACACCATAGTTTGTAATTGATTTAACAATACCTGTATATACCTGTCCAACTTCTGCTGTTTCCCAGAACTTCTCTTGAGCTTCTTTTCTAGCATTTCCAAGAACAGCCTTGATTGAACCAACTGCTCTCCTTCTTTGTTTGTTAACTTCAATAATTTTAAAGTTAACTTTTGTTTTAAGAAGATCTTCTACAGAATCATTTCTGGATGCTGTAGCAAGTGATGCAGGAATAAATACGCGTATTCCCTTAGCTGTTACAGCAATTACACCGCCACGAACAACATCTGTAACTGTACCTTCAACAATTGCGTTTTCATCTTCTGATGCAGCAATAAGCTCGTCCCAAGCATTTGCGCTATCAAAACGACGCTTAGAAAGCATGATTGTTCCTTCAACATCATTTGTCTTCATAATTACAGCGTCAATTTCGTCACCAATTTTGCAGTCCTTAGCAGGATCTACTGTTGGGTCAAAACTATATTCGTTGTATGTAATATAGCCTGTTTGCTTCCTTCCTATATCAACCTGAATTTCTGTAGGTGTAATTCCAACTACAATTCCTTTTACTTTCTGATCTGTTGACATGCTTTCAAGTGACTCTTCAAGAGCTGCTGCAAAATCAAAATCATCAGCATCAGATACAATAGTGTTTTTTACTTCAGACATAGCCTCAAGTACCTCCTTTATTATGGCAGCGGGCGTTGATGCCCCTGCAGTAACACCAATGGTGTTAGCACCGACAAAAAAACTATCCTCTAACTCGTCGGCAGATTCAATTAGACATGTTTTGCAGTTGGTTTTACATACATCGTAAAGTTTTAACGTGTTGGAACTGTGTCTTGCTCCAATTATAACCATCCTATCACATGACTTTGAAAGTTTTTCAGCTTCGAGCTGTCTTTCTTCAGTTGCCTTACATATTGTATCAAAAACAGTTGCTTTTGTATACAATAAATTTATTTTTTTTACACACTTTTCCCATTCCTTCAATGAAAAGGTAGTTTGTGACACAAAAAACATTTTTTTCTCATTAAGCAACTCTTTATTTGTACTGAAAATATGTTCCAGTTCTTCACAATTTGAGAATACAAATGTCTGACAGGAACTGTGTCCAACTATACCTTTTACTTCCGGATGTGACGAATTTCCGGCTACAAGTAAAATTGAATCCGGAGATAATTTTTCTACAATTCTGTGAATTTTCAAAACAAATGGACAAGTAGCATCAATACAATTAATGTTATTGGCTTCAAAAAAGTCATATACTTCTTTTGCTACTCCGTGGGCGCGAATTATTGCACTTGAGTTTTGAGGAATTTTTTTAAAATCTTCCTCTACGGTTAAACCAAGTCTGTTCAAATGTTCAACAATAAAATTGTTATGAATTATTTCCCCTACAGAATAAACATCTTGATTATTAATTAACGTGTCAAAAGCGGTTTTTACAGCTCTGTCAACACCAAAACAATAACCGGCTGTTTTTGCTAAAATAATTTTCATTCAAGTTTGCCTTCCACATCCCAAAGAGTTGCAATTTCATTCATTACTTTTTTTGTAACGTCTTTAAGTTCTCTTGATTTAATTTCTTCAGAAAAACCAAGTTCAGCATAAGGAATAACTTGTCCAAATCTAATAATAACGCGAGGGCGATTTTTGCTTTTACTCTTGTCATAGTTGATTGAAAGAGGAAGAATGTCACACTTTGCCTCTCTTGCAAATAAAGCAACGCCACTCTTACCCTTTTCCGGCCTATTATTTTGCTTATCTCTTGTTCCCTGTGGGAATATCATAAGTCCATAACCTGAGTTGATAACTCTTATTGAATAGTCAACAGCAGCTCTGTCAGCTGTTCCCCTCTTAACAGGGAAACCATTCAATATAAGGAGTGGAATTTTTGTGTAAGCTCTTCTAAAGTGTTCATCCTTAGCCATAAAGAAGAGTTCACGAGTATTTCTAAGTGCATAAGCGGCAACAATTGGATCAAAGCCGGAAACATGGTTTGCGGCTAAAATAAGTTTTCCATCCTTTGGAACATTTTCAATTCCATGAACCTCAAATTTTGAAAACTTAATTTTCATTACTAAAGTAGCAATTGGCTGAAGTCTAAAATACCATTTGTTTGGCTTAGAAAGGTCTCTGTTATAATCAAATTCATAATCTTCATGGTCAAATAAAAGTGTCTTTAAGCTCATAATTTTACCTCAATTCATTCTTGCATGTGCAAGGGATATCAATTTATTTTTCACTTCGTCAAAAGACATATCTGTAGTATCAATAATTACGGAATCCTCTGCAGGCTTTAATGGAGCAATTTCTCTATGTGTATCTTGATAATCCCTTTTATTTAAATCTTCAAGTACATCATCAAAGTTAACATTATTACCCTTTGCAATAAGCTCATCATACCTTCTCTTTGCTCTTGCATTTGGAGATGCCGTTAAAAATACTTTAAGTTCTGCATTAGGAAGAACAACAGTTCCAATGTCTCTTCCATCCATCAAGCAATTATTTTCATTTGCAATCTTTCTTTGAAGATCAAATAAAAACTGTCTTACAGACGGAATTGCCGATACATCAGATGCCGCCATTGAAGCTTCCGGAAGTCTAATATCAACTGATACATCCTCTTCACCCAAAAAAACTCTCTGTTCTCCATCTACAAATCTTAAGTCAACAGAGATTCCCTCTAAAGACTTTGTAACAAGATTAACATCTTTTGTATCTATTTTATTTCTCAGCGCATTAAGACCAACTGCTCTGTAAAGAGCTCCGGTGTCAACATAAATTATGCCAAGCTCTTTTGAAACAGCTTTAGCAATAGAACTTTTGCCGGCACCTGCAGGCCCATCAATTGCAATATTAAACATATTAATATTTCCTCCGCATTAATCATTAATTAAGTATTAATAAATATTGTTTCCGGCAAGATATCCAGTTGAAAATGCAATTTGAAGGTTAAACCCTCCGGTATATGCATCTACATCAATTATTTCACCGGCAAAATATAAATTAGGAACTATTTTAGATTCCATTGTTTTTGGATTGATTTCTTTAACGTCAACTCCGCCAGAAGTAATAATTGCCTCATTAATTGGTCGAAATTTAAGTAAAGGAATAGTTAAATCTTTAAGAACAGAAATTAAATTCATTCTTTCTGACTTAGTAATTTGATTAACTTTTTTATAAGGACTGATTTCTGTAATATCCAAAATTACAGGAATCATTTTAGAAGGCACTAAACCACTCAAAACATTATGAAAATCCTTATTTGAATTATTCTCAAAATCCCTTAAAATACGGGCATCAAGTTGTTCTACAGTAAGAGCAGGTTTTAAATCTATATGTAGAAAATATTCATTTGGTTCAATTTTTCTTATATGGGAACTTGCACTTAAAATCATTGGACCGGAAACCCCAAAATGAGTAAAGAGCATTTCCCCAAAATCGTCATAAACCGTTATTTCATCTTTTTTTATTTTTATTGCTACATTTTTTAAAGACAACCCCTGCATGGCTTTGCAATAGGGCGATTCAGACTCTATTGGAACCAAAGAGGGTGAAATAGATGTAATTGTATGTCCAAAGGAGCGGGCAAATTCATAACCATCGCCTGTTGAACCGGTTGTAGGATATGATATTCCTCCCGTTGCAATTACAACAGAATCCGCTTTAAAAACTTTTCCGTTTTTAACAAAGACGGAGAATTCATCGTCCTTCTCAACCTTAATTATTTTTTCATTTCTAACAAAGACCTTGCACTGTTTTAAATAGAAAAACAAAGCATCTACAATATCTACAGCCCTGTCAGATACAGGAAAGACTCTGTTACCGCGCTCTACTTTTAATGGAACTCCAAGTTCAGTAAATAAATCCATTACATCTGAAGGTCCAAAATTTGAAAATGCACTATAGAGGAATCTTCCGTTTTTAGGAACAGAAGAAATTAATTCGGAAATGTTATAACAGGCGTTTGTAACGTTGCACCTTCCCTTTCCGGTTATCATTAACTTTCTTCCGATTTTTTGATTTGATTCAAATAGAGTAACACTATTCCCATTTTTAGCAGCAGTACAAGCAGCCATAATGCCAGCCGGTCCTCCACCTATAACAATTACTCTACTCATTTCAAAATTTCCTTCTTAAATATTTTAAAAATAAACATCATATTTGTCCCAAGCACGTTCAAGTTCCTCAAAACGGGATATAACTTCATTTTTCTTTGCATGTGCGGAAGCAACAATAAGAGCATTAATTAAACTCATTGGAGCAACTAAAGAATCCATAAATGAAGCCATTGAACTTTTTGCATAAAGAACATAATCAGATAAGTCAGCAATTGGTGATTTATTGCTGTCTGTTATTCCGATTATAATTCCACCTTTGTCATGAACAAACTGAAGAGCTTTGACAACTTGTCTGGAATAACGAGGAAAACTTACGGCAATGAGAACACTTTTGCTGTCTATCCTATATAATTCTTCAAACATACTACTGCTTGAACTGGAGTCAATCAACACAACATTGTCATAGACTAAATGAAAATAATGATACATAAAGTTTGCAAGAGGAGCACTACTTCTAACACCTAAGATATATATTTTTTCGGCATTATTTATTGCGTTACAAGAAGTTTCAAAATCCTCAATAGAAATAATATCACGTGTGGCTTTTATTGATTGAATATCTGAGTTTAAGATCTTATCCAATATATTTTTTTGATTATCATCGTTTTGAGAGATTTTAATTCTCTGCATAGATGTAAGTTTACCCTTAATACATTCACGTAAATCAGCCTGAAACTCAGGAAATCCTTCATATCCAAGATAAGTCGCAAAACGTACAACTGTCGATTCACTTATTCCCGTTTCAGCGCCAAATTTCGCTGCAGTATAGGTGGTTGCTTTTTCATAGTTTGAAAGAATGAAATCAGCAACCCTTTTATGACTTTTTGAAAAGTCATCATATTCATTTTTTATTCTTTCAAGAACTGTTACTTCCATTGGTTATTCCTCAACATCATCAGTAATATCTATAATGTTGTCATCATTTGAATTAGATTTATTGAAATATCCGTTGCCTTTTCCGCCTCCGATTTGTTTTCCGGTAAATTTAACATAAGTTTTCTTTCCAACAATGTAAACAATTGGTCCAAGAATAAAGCCAATTGCATTTGTACCACATATAAGATATCCGAGAACACTTGCAATTACCTCTTCAATTGGACTTATTCCAAGACTCTTACCTCTTATGAATGGCTCAAGTATTTGTTTTATGATCATAACAACAACGAAAACGACAAAAATACAAATTCCAAGTTTTGTACTTTTGGTTAGAGCTGCAAGTACAGCCCATGGAAGCATTACGGCACTGATTCCTATAACAGGAATGAAATCAACTATTGCAAGTCCAAGACAAATGAAAATTAAACCTACAACATTTCCAATATTTTCAAACTTTTGATCAACAATTAATAAGCCTATAAAAGTTAAAAGAAATGTACTTCCGGAAAGAATTAACTGAGATTTAAGCCAGTCTATTCCACTATTCTTTGCATCCTTAATAAATTCAAATAAATTCATTACTTAACAACCCTTTCAATAAAATATTCTTTGTATTTTAGTATGCCACTTTCTATCATAAAGAATTTCAAGATTTGTAATTGTTATTTCGTAGAAGAAAAATGTTAAATTACCAAGACCTAAAAGAACAAACACTGTATATTTTCCAAACTCCTCCATGTCATCTATTGGAATTCCAAATACATAAATAACAAATAAGTAGCCTAAAACTACGCCAATATTAAACACAATGAATTTAATTATCCATCTAAAAATACGCTTAACATGTTTATCAATTAGATCTTTAACTACCGGATAATAGCCAAAAAAGAATGTATACATTACTGCTGCCTCTTTATCTGCTACAACCAAAAGTGACAGAATAGAAACTGCTACATATATAAAAAATGACCATTTAATATCTGTTTCCTTTATTGTCACAATTAACAATAATCCTGACAGGGCAGGAATTACATAAGTTAAAAATGGAATTATTCCGGAAAGGAACATTATAAATACTGAAAGAGCCGAAATTATTCCGCCTAAAGCAGTAAGCGATGTATTTTTTTGCATTACAACTCCTCCAATTTTCACATATTTTAAATGATACATTAAAAGAGAGTTATTTTCAATAAATTTTCTTGATAATACTAATATATAATTAAATCTATTGCATTTTGATTGAATAAATTATAGAATTATTAGCGATGTATTTTTTTGACGAAAAATGTCGGAGGTAAATGATGGAAGTCCCAAAGAGTAGACTTGAAAAACAAGTCGAAGCCTTAAAGGCTGAAAATGCTGAATTAAGATCTAGAAATGAAGATCTTTACAGAGACTGTGTCTCATTTGCTAAGTTAATAAAAGTAAGCGGAAAAAAAGATGAAAAAATTGAAGAACTTCAGGAAGAAATAATTAACCTTAAAGCACAAATTGAAGCTTTAAGAAAGAATAATCTTACCACTACAGAAGCACCCGGAAATCTTCATACATTTGATCCAAAAGAATATGATAAAGTCTTTTATGACCCTTCAAAACAAGTTAATAACAATGACACATCAGAAGTTGAAGTTCAAGAAGAATATGATGAAAATTCAGTTCCAAAGAATCACGCAAATTCATCAGACAGAAGAAGTGTATTCATTGTTTTAAAAACATTTGTTATTGTTCTTTTCATTATTTCAATATTGGTATCTGCAGTAAGTGCAATATCTGCTCTTTTTGCAACAAAATATAAGGATTATTCTATTGCAGGATACAGATTTTGTACTGTATATAATGGAGCTCTTTCACCTGAAGTTACAATGGATGATGTTTTACTTGTTAAGTATTGTGGGTTTGACGGAATTGAGCTTGACAGTCTTGTAGTTACAACAAAAGACACAAGATCTGTAGCAAAAATAACCGGACTTTCAAACGGTGCTGAAAATGCAATTGCAACCGTAAAAGACAAGAATGGTTCTTATGATGTTAAAGAAAGCCATTTTATTGGAAAAGTTGTTATGGTTATTCCGTCTATTGGAGCAATTGTTACATACGCATGTGCTCATACCGCAAATTATTTTGCAATTGTTATTGCAATTAACATATTCTTATTTGCCCTTCTTTTAATTATTCCTTCAGGAAAGCCGAAAAAGCCAAAATTTGGTAAAGACTATACAGTTGAAGACTTTACCATTTGACAAAGTATTAAGCAGAATAACCGACTAATTATGAATGTTTTTGAGCAACATCTATAAATATTCATTTTGGTCGGTTTTTTTGTCTTTTTTACTTGATAATAGCATTAATAAAATGTTAAAATATCTGCGTAATTTTATTAAAAAATTATTCAATTTATGGATCGGAGGAAAAATCCAATGGCTAACAAAAAAGTATTTATTACCGGTGCTTCTGGTAACATGGGATGGGCTTCTTTCAAAAAGATTTATGATACACGCCCAGACCTTGACATTAACGTTCTTCTTCGTGACTCACAGAAGAATAGAGAAAAATTCGCTCAATTCCTTGGTGACCCAAGAGTAAAAATTGTTTGGGGCGACTTCCTTAACTATGACGCAATTCTTGAATGTGTTAACGGCGTAAGTTACGTTCTCCACATTGGTGGTCTTGTATCTCCTGCTGCTGACTACTATCCAAAGAAGACACTTAAGACAAACGTTGCTGCTGCTGAAAATATCGTTAAGGCTATTAAAGCTCAGCCAAATCCTGACGAAATTACAGCTTGCTACATTGGTACAGTTGCTGAAACAGGTAACCGTCCTGTAGGCATTCACTGGGCTCGTACCGGTGACCCTATTAAGTGTTCTGTATATGACCATTATGCAGTATCTAAAGTTAGAGCTGAAACAGTTTTTGCTGAATCAGGACTTAAAAAGTGGGTTTCAATGCGTCAGTCAGGTATCCTTTATGCTAACATTCTTAAGAATATGGATCCTATCATGTTCCACGTTCCAATGAATGACGTACTTGAGTGGGCTACTGTAGATGACTCTGCAAACCTTATGTGTAACCTCTGTACAGATGATCTTCCTGATGAGTTCTATCGCTCATTCTACAACATTGGTTCAGGTCCTTCATACAGACTTTCTCTTTATGAGTTTGAAGATCTTCTTCTCCATGCAATCGGTATGGGTCACGACGCTTCTAAGCTCGTATTCAAGCCAAACTGGTTCATTGACAGAAACTTCCACGGTCAGTGGTATGCAGACTCAGATGTTCTTGATAACTATCTTCACTTCCGTGAAAACATTCCTGTTCAAGATTACTTCAAGAAGATGGCTGGACAAGTTGCGTGGTTCTACAAGCTTTCATGCGTTGTAAGAATTCCTGGTATTTCACAAATTGCTCGCGCTGGTCTCGGTATGATTGCTAAAGATAAGCGTTTCGGAACAAGAACATGGATTAAGAACAACGACAAAAACAGAATGGATGCTTTCTGGGGTGACACAGAATCATTCGGTATGGAACACTACAAGAAACTCTCTGACAAGTGGGAAGATTGGGATCTTACTCCTCCATCAAACGACATTGCTGAAGCTGAGAAATATAAGCTTGACCATGGTTATGATGAGTCAAAGAAACTTGACGAACTTACAGCTGCTGAACTTAAGAAAGCTGCTGAATTCCGTGGCGGTGAATATTTAGATTCTAAGAAGCCAGCTGACGTTTATGCTCCTTCAAAGTGGAAGTGCGCATTTGGTCACGAATTCGAACTTTCTGTAAACACAGTACTCAAGGGTGGTATTTGGTGCCCTGAATGTGAACCATTCCCATGGAACTATGACGCAATTGCTAAGGTTAACCCATTCTTTGCTCAGGTTTGGTATGCAGACCACGGCAAGAACGAAGACCTTTGCCAAGGCGAAGAAATTTACGCTGATTACGACGAGTACATCAAAAAGTAATTTCATACATAACTTTTGGACCACATCAAAAGATGTGGTCCTTTTTTTGCTATATTGTTAATAAAAAATCATTATTATATATATAATAAATATTGAATTTAACCTTTATTTTTATTACAATATAAAGCGTTAATGTAAAACTTTCTAGGAGGATAATGCTATGAGAAAAATACAGTTAACAGAAACTGTGCTTAGAGACGCACAGCAAAGCCTTATAGCTACCCGTCTCCCATTCGAAAAATTTGAAGAAATTTTACCTACAATGAACGAATGCGGATATTATTCAATGGAATGTTGGGGTGGCGCAACATTTGACTCTTGCCTTCGTTTCCTTTCTGAGGATCCATGGGAAAGACTTAGAAAAATTAAATCGCTTGTTCCAAATACAAAGCTTCAAATGCTTCTTCGTGGACAGAACATCCTTGGATATAAACACTATCCGGATGACGTTGTAAGAAAGTTTGTTGAATATTCTGTAAAAAACGGCATAGATATTATTAGAATATTTGACGCTCTTAACGACGTACGTAATCTTGAAGTTGCAATTGATGAAACAGTAAAACAAGGAGCTATTGCATCAGGTGCAATTTCATATACAACAAGCCCTGTTCATACTCTTCCAAAGTATGTTGAGCTTGCTAAGAATCTTAAAGCTATGGGTGCTTCTACTATTGCCATTAAAGATATGGCAGGTATTATGGGCCCACAGGAAGCTTATGATCTTGTTTCAGCAATTAAGGATGCAGAACCTGAAATTCCGGTTATTCTTCACACACACTGCACAACCGGTCTTGCATACATGACAGCAATTAAAGCTGCCGAAGCTGGCGTAGATGTAATAGATACATCTGTAAGTTGCCTTTCAGGTGGTACTTCTCAGCCTGCAACGGAAACACTTGCTTATGCTCTTAAACAAGTTGGATTTGATGTTGATCTTAATACAGCTAAAGTTAAAGAAGTAAATGACTACTTCAAGCCAATTAAGCAGGAATATATTGACTCCGGTTTACTTGATCCAAAAGTAATGGGTACAGACACAGATGCTCTTACATACCAAGTACCGGGCGGAATGCTTTCAAACCTCATTTCACAGCTTAAAATGCAAAATGCAATGGATAAGTTTGAAGATGTTCTTTATGAAGTTCCAAGAGTACGTGAAGATTTAGGTTACCCTCCTCTTGTTACACCTACAAGCCAGATTGTTGGTGTTCAAGCTACAAACAATATCCTTGCAGGTGAACGCTATAAGAATGTAACAAAGGAAGTTAAGGCTTACCTTCGTGGCGAATATGGTACCGCTCCGGGTGAAATTAACAAAGAACTCCAAAAAAATGTTGTTGGCGACGATGTAATTTCAGGACGCTTTGCAGATACACTTGAGCCTGCATTTGAAAAGACAAAAGCAGAACTTGGAGATATGGCTCGTTCTGATGAGGATGTTCTTTCATATATTGCTTTCCCTCAAGTTGCTGAAAAGTTCTTCGCTGAACGTAAAGCTCGTGAGGAAAAAATTGTAAAATATACAATTGAAGAAATTTAAGGGGTGAAAACATAATGGCAATTTCAGATGTTTTAATTACTGCGGTTGTCGGAATTCTTGTAGTTTTCATAGTACTTGTTTTACTCATGTGTTCAATTAAAATAATGGCTCTCATTTTTGACAAAATGGATAAACACGGTAAAAACACTGAGGCCTCTCCTATTGATGGTGCCGTAGCTGTTTCAACACAGCCTTCTGCTCTGGGTTCATGCGGTGAACTTGTACTTAAAAATGTTTCTGATAGAGACGCTGCAATGATAATGGCAATTGTTGCTGACAAACTTGAGACCCCTATAAATGAGCTCAGGTTCATTTCTATTAAAGAAGTGGAGGAAAATTAACATGAAATACAAAGTTACATTAAACGGTAAAATATACGAAGTTGAAGTTGAAAAAGGTGAAGCTATCCTTGTAGATGAATACGAGGCTATGGCACCTGCAGCTCCTGCTCCGGCAGCTGTTCCGGTTGCAGCACCGGCTACTACTACTGCTGCTCCTGTGGCTACACCTACAGCTGGAGCTAATGCTGTAACTTCTCCACTTCCGGGTACTGTTCTTGAAGTTAAGGTAACAGCAGGCCAAAAAGTAAAAGCCGGTGACCTTATGTTTATTATTGAAGCAATGAAGATGGAAAATGAAGTACTTGCTCCAACTGACGGTACTGTAACAAAAATCCTTGCTAATAAGGGCTCATCTGTTGAAACAGGTGCTGCTTTAGCAGAACTTGCATAAGGAGGCCCCTTAAATGAACATACTTGACACTTTAAGTGGTATTGTAGCCTCTTCCGGTTTTGCAAATATCACCGACATTCGTCAGGTAATAATGCTTATTGTTGCCTGTGTTCTTCTTTACCTTGGTATTGGTAAGAAGTTTGAGCCATTGCTTCTTGTTGGTATTGCTTTCGGTATGCTCCTTACAAACTTACCTATTTCAATCAACGACACACCACTTTACAATCCGGATTATTGGATTAATGTTGTAGATGGTGTTGTACAGCCTATAAATTATGGAGAAATTCTAAGGCATGGTGGCCTTCTTGATATCCTATACATAGGTGTTAAAACAGGACTTTATCCTTCACTTATTTTCCTAGGTGTTGGTGCCATGACAGACTTCTCTCCTATGATTGCAAATCCTAAATCACTTCTTTTAGGTGCTGCAGCTCAGCTAGGTGTATACTGTGCTCTTATTATGGCGGTTCTCCTTGGATTCCAAGGAAATGAAGCTGCATCAATTGCTATCATTGGTGGCGCAGATGGTCCAACAGCCATTTGGCTTACAAAGATCTTAGCTCCAAACCTTCTTGCTCCAATTGCAATTGCGGCATATTCATACATGGCTCTCATTCCTCTTATTCAGCCACCTCTTATGAGACTTCTTACAACTGAAAAAGAGCGTAAAATTAAGATGGAAACACTTAGAACTGTTTCAAAGAAAGAAAAAATTATCTTCCCTATTGTTGTAACAATTCTTACTGTTCTTATCCTTCCATCTGTTGCGCCTCTTCTTGGATGTCTCATGCTTGGTAACCTTCTTAAAGAGTGTGGAGTTACAGACAGACTTTCAGATACAGCTCAAAATAACCTTATGAATATTGTAACAATATTCCTTTCAATATCTGTTGGTGCAACAGCAAGATATGACACATTCTTAAAGCTTGAAACACTTAAGATTGTTGTTCTTGGTCTTATTGCATTTGCATTTTCAACAATTGGTGGACTTCTTCTTGGAAAACTCATGTGCTTCCTTACAAAGGGCAAGATTAATCCACTCATTGGTTCAGCAGGTGTATCAGCTGTTCCTATGGCTGCCCGTGTTGCTCAGGTTGAAGGTCAGAAGGCAAATCCTTCAAACTTCCTCCTCATGCATGCTATGGGTCCAAACGTTGCCGGTGTAATTGGTTCGGCTGTTGCTGCCGGTTTCCTTCTTCAAGTATTTGGAAACATGTAATTTAACGTATAATTATAATTCCCCTTAAGTAGTTGTACTTAAGGGGAAATTTTTATACCTAAATTTTACTTATAATAGAAATACTTATAAAATATCGGATACTCATTAAGCAATTGCTGTAAATTTGTGCGTGTGTTTGAGCCCGGGTCATTAATTGTAAACCTTGATGCAGAAAGACTAGTGCCGCCTGAAAAACCTTTGATTACAACCCAGTGTTGTCTACCTGCAGAAGTTTTAGCACCAAACAGTACAGGTTTTCCCGCTTTAAGTTGGTTGTATATACCATTTAGGTATCCGGAACTATTTGTAACAACTGTATAGTTGCTTGGCCAATAAAGGTCACCTGATGATGAATAGCTTAGTTTCTTTGACATAGCATCCGGATAAATAGTCGAACCTGTTCTATATGACTCAATCATTGCAATGGCTGTTGTAGCACAGCCTGCCTGAGCAATTGTCTTGCTTGAAGATCCAAGTTTAACATTTGCCCATCTGCTGTCAGTTTGCTTGAAACTCGGCACAGTCAATGAAACTGCAGAATAATTTGATGCACCGGATCCAGATGACCCTGTAGAAAGATAGTTTGCACTTACATAACCGGTTTTTATGCCGTTATATAAAATTCTACTCCAACCATTTGAAGTTGAAAGAACAAGTACTACCTTACCGTTTGGAAGACTTCCTATCTTTGAGTATGATGTCCCTGCTCCACTTCTTACATTAAGAGTACCTGATGAAAGCTTAACGGTAGCGGTATTACTTGATACAGTCTTTATGTAATCTGCATGACAGTATCCGTATTGACCATTACCGTACTCTACGTACCACCAGGAACCTGATTTTGATATTAGGGTAACATAACTACCTTTATTCAATGAAGTCTGTACAGCGGCGCTTGTTGAAGGACTTTTTCTCACGTTAAGTCTACCACTGGTAACCGATACAACACCTGCCTGTGAAGTAAGTGTTGCAGCATTTGCTTCTATAGGCATTATAAGCACACCTAGAATTATTATCATAGTCAAAATAACTGATAAAGTTCTTTTCAATTATTTCACCTCATTTGCATGATATTTTGCATATATGCAGGTTGTATTATATCAGCAGATATGGACTGTGTTAATACGCCAAATTTTTCTAAAAAATGAAATAAATAGCAAAAAAGACATGAGTACAACTAAAAAAACTGACTTCTCCTGAAAAGAGAAGTCAGTTTGCAGTTTTTTATTTTATTTTATTTCTAATTAATTTATCAAGAGCACCAAGTAATTTACTGATGTTTTCATTTGTTTTTACTTGTGTATTGCTGTTTGTTGTTGATTCAACTGTTGTCGGCTCATTTGTAGATACTGTAGTCTCATTTGAAGCTGTTGTTGACTCTACCTGAGCTGTTGTTGACTCTGCCTGAGCTGTCTCTGACTCAGTTGGTGCTACTGCATTTTCATTTAAAGTTTCTTCTGTAGTATCCACTTCTGAGTTAACTTTAATACTAACAGGTCCAATTATTGCATTTTCTGAAACAGTAAATTCGCCTTCTTTGTATGAAATTGGCTTCATAGCTTTATTTGTGACAATACAACGATACATTGTTTCATTTTCAATATCATTAGCATTTAAAGTAAGAATTGATTTGTTTTGATTTTCAAGATCTGCCCAGTTAATTCCGTCAGTAGATGACTGCCACTGATATGTCGGATTGTTTCCGTTTGTAACAACTGCCTCAAGAGTAACTTTACCACCATTTTGGGTGTCTGTATTGCCGACAATCTTTCCTTCCGGAACTGGTGTGGTGAAAATATCACTGAGATACATTACACGCTTTTCAACAAACTCATGCATATTATTTACATATGCATTCCAGTCTTTTGTAACTTCATAATGAAGTTGATATTTACCGGAACCTATTGTAAGCGGTACAGGAACAAAATATACGTGAAGGTGATGAATACCCCAAAGATCATTATTCATTTCAGCTGACTTTGCAATTACATCCTGTTGAATATAAACATTTTCAACCGCTTTATCAAATGCCCACTGATATTCAGCATAAGTCTTTGCAACCTGGTTCATAAAGCTTTCATGCTTACCAAGTTCCTGAAGAAGACATACTGGTTTATCTGAAGCTGAAAGACCAATTTTATCAATATAAAGACCTTCGGCGGAAATCTGATTTCCTAATGTAATTCCGGAGAAGAACTTATACATTGTACGACCAAATGTTGTATCCATATCCCATGTTGGTCCGGCAATAAGCTTATCATTTTCTGTAAGACCATCCCTATGCATTAATATACTTCCTGAGAATGCGTCGTATGTCTTACATACTTCATACATTAAGTACATCTTTGACCAAGATACTATATCAAAGTACTTTTGATATTCCTCTGAATCATAATCAAGAATCGCATACCAAGCTTCTGTTACATAAGACTGAATATCATCTAAAGTAACACCTGCATCTAATGCGTCGTCACCAACATCTTTAATTGTAATTTTACTATAAAATCCGTCTCCTACAATGTTACCAATTTCAAACATACCTGGGAGATCAAATTGTGTATCTTTAAGCTCTCCATTTTCGGATTCACTTAAATAGTTATCATTTTCAAGTGAGTAACCGCCATCCGGTGACTGATAGTCATTCTTTGGAGTAAGAAGATAATTTCCAAGAAATTCTCCATTCATGTAAAGGTCAACAAATCTTGTTTCAAGACCAATTCCAAGATCTGAAGCAAGATCAAGACCTATCTTATTTCTCAAAAGAGATACATCTAGATAATTTGCAAGTAAAGACCATTTCTTAGCCTTTACACCGTCAACAAGCTCTACACTCTTCTTTTTCTTAAATGTATCATCTTTATAAAATGTTATGTTATATGGTTTCTTTTCCTTTGTCCAAGTTGAATTGCCACGACCTTTAATGCTTATGTATCCATTCAAATCTTCATCAAAGTTAATTTCACCAAAACATTCAGTTTCGTGATCAGGATCGGCATTCATATCTGCAATTGTTCCCATTGACTCATCAAGGTTTAAGAACATTGCCGCAACGTCCTCTGAACCTTTCATTGTTTTAAGGGAAATTTTTGATGTTTTTAAACCGTTTGAAATAACGAATGTCATACTTCTTCCGTCTTCAGGAATTTGCAATTCTCCACTTGAAAAGAGTTTATTTCCATAAGATACTTTAAGATCATTGTTATCCCAAGATAAGAACAACTTAGTATCATCAGCTGAACCCGGTAAATAGATTGTTGCAGATGTACCTATTTTATCAAATTTTACTGATACATTTCCTGTAAGACCTGCTGATTCATCAGCTGAAACAAAGAATTTAACATTGAAAATACTTTCAACGCCATATTTCTTTATGGTTTTATTAAGAGAATCCTTAATAACACCAACAGCTGCTGTTAAATCAAGATTTTGTTCGTTTGTTTCTTCTGTCACTGTTTCAGTATTTTCTCCACTTTCAGCTGAAACTGAAAGTCCCATTACAGGTGTTAAAGTAAAACACATACACAGGACAAGAAGAACAGCAATTACCTTCTTCGTCATATAAAATATCTCCTATTAAAAAGAATAAAACGCTCAGTATAAGTACAAATTAGTACTCCATACTGAGCGTAAATATGTTATCACATTATTAATAAACTGTATATAAACCAATTAACTAAAATTAGCTTTGTATATTCAATTAATTGTATACAATTCACAAAAACTTAAATTAGCTTAGATTTAATTATCTAAAAAGTGAGTTATTTAGCTAAAGATTCACAATATATGCATCTATATGTTTTAGTTACAACATCGGTTAATTTAAACACCTGATCAAGTTCCTGTTCAATGGATGTAATGCATCTTGGATTTTTACATTTAATTACGTTTGTAATTGTCTGTGGAAGAGCCGGATGCATTTTGTCAACTCTTTCTCCGTTCTTAATAATATCAACAGTTATTTGAGGAGCAATATAACCAAGAATATCAAGATCAAGTTCAATAACCTCATTAACCTTTATAATATCTTTCTTTCCATATTTCTCTGATGGAGCGTTCTTAATGATTGCTACTTCACATGAAAGTTCATCAAGTTTTAAAAAGTGATAAAGTTCCATACCCTTTCCGGCAGGAATATGGTCAATAACAAGTCCGTTTACAATGCTTCCTATAATCATTATTTATTCCTCCTTATGCCTTAATTCCAAGTAATTTCATAATAAGAGCCATTCTTATAAACTTACCGTTTTTAACTTGTCTAAAGTAAACAGCACGTGGATCCTTATCTATTTCAACAGAAATTTCATTTACTCTTGGAAGCGGATGAAGAATTGAAAGATCTTTCTTTGCATTTTCAAGCTTTTCCGGAGTCAAAATGTATGTGTCCTTAAGTCTTACGTAGTCAGCCTCATTGAAGAAACGTTCGCGTTGAACTCTTGTCATGTAAAGAATATCAAGTTCCGGCATAGCATCCTCAAGAGATATTGTTTCTACATAAGGGATATTGTTTTTATCAAGAATTTCTGTCTTTACATTTTCCGGTACTTTAAGTTCTTCCGGTGAAATGAGAACAAACTTAACACCCTTATATCTTGACATGGCAGAAATAAGTGAGTGAACGGTTCTGCCAAATTTTAAGTCGCCGCAGCAGCCTATGACGAGGTTTTCAAAGGTGCCCTTTTCTCTGTGAATAGTAAGAAGGTCAGTTAATGTCTGGGTTGGGTGGTTATGACCACCGTCACCGGCATTAATAACCGGAATATCTACATTCTTAGATGCAACGTATGGGGCACCTTCTTTTGGGTGACGCATTGCAATGATATCAGCAAAGCACTCAACAGTCTTTGCTGTATCTGCTACACTTTCACCCTTTGCTGCCGAGGAGTCTGCTGCTGCGGAGAATCCAATAACAGATCCTCCAAGTTCAAGCATTGCAGCCTCAAAGCTGAGGCGAGTACGTGTTGAAGGTTCATAAAATAAAGTGGCAATTTTCTTACGCTTACAAACCTCAGCGTATTTATCAGGATTTTCAATAATATCTTCAGCAGTTGAAACTAATTCATCTATTTCTGCCTCAGTAAGATCTCGGATATCAATTAAGTCTTTCATGCTAAATACTCCTTTTCTGTATAATTCATTTTATTATTTAATCCAACTTTCATCAGATGGGTTATTTCTAAATTTAATAAGTCTTTCAATATCTTCCGGTTTAATGTAACCTTCCTCTGCTGCAACTTCTGCAATTACATCAAAGTTTGTAAGAGAAATATTTTTAACATTGTTCTCTTTAAGTCTGTCAAGACCTTTCTGCATACCATATGTGAAAATACTTACAACACCAAGTACTTCTGCTCCGGCCTCACGAAGAACATTTACAACTTCAATAACAGAACCGCCTGTTGAAATTAAATCTTCAACAACTACAACCTTCTGCCCTTTTTCAAGCCTTCCTTCAATTTGATTTTGCCTGCCGTGGTCTTTTGCACCTGAACGGACATAACCCATAGGAAGATTCATAATGTGAGCTGTAATTGCAGCATGTGCAATACCGGCTGTTGATGTACCCATAAGAACCTCAGCATCAGGGTAATTTTCCTTTATTAGCTTTGCAAGACCTGTTTCAACATCAGTTCTAACTTCCGGTGCTGTAAGAGTAAGTCTGTTATCACAGTAAACCGGACTCTTTATTCCGGAAGCCCAAGTAAAAGGTTCATCCGGACTAAAGAAAACCGCCTTAATCTTAAGCAAATCTTTAGCAATTAATTTTTGCATTTTAGCGCCCCCCGTATATATAAATCTATATTTTAAACTTATGTTTAGCCTACAAATTCAGAAACGCATCTGTTGTAAGCTGCAACCGGATCTTCAGCCTGTGTAATTGGTCGGCCTACAACAATGTAGTCTGAGCCAATTTCTTTTGCCTGTGCCGGCGTCATAACACGCTTTTGGTCACCAACGTCACCATCAGCAAAACGTACGCCCGGTGTAACAGTCAAGAAATTCTTTCCACAGGTTTCATGAACCTTTGAAGCCTCAAGCGGCGAACAGACTACTCCGTCCAGGCCGGCCTCACTTGCATTCTTTGCATAATGCATAACAACCTTATCTATAGGTTCATGAATTAAAAGGTCATTTTCCATGCTCTCCTGATCTGTAGATGTTAGTTGTGTAACAGCAATAAGAATTGGTCTTGTGCCATCCGGTCTGGTAAGGCCTTCCAAAGCACCCTCCATCATTCTCTTAGTACCGGAAGCATGAACGTTTGTCATATCTACGTCAAGTTTTGACAGAACAGCCATAGACTTTTTAACTGTATTTGGAATGTCGTGAAGTTTTAAATCCAGGAAGATTTTATGTCCACGAGCCTTAATTTCTCTAACAATTTGCGGACCCTCTGCATAAAAGAGTTCCATGCCTATCTTTACAAAAGGCTTATCCTCTGTGAACTTATCAAGGAACTTAAATGTTTCCTCGGCACTGGCGAAGTCACATGCTATGATTACGTCTTTACCCATTTTAATACTCCTTTTAAAGTTTTTTATTCATGAGACTTTCCAATAATATCAGAAAGACTGGAAATACCGTATTCATCCATAACTCTTGGCAAGTCATTGATAATATCAAGACATGCGCATGGATTAATTAGATTTGCTGCGCCCACTTCAACTGCAGTAGCACCGGCCATCATCATTTCAATAACATCCTCTGCGGTGGATACACCACCCATTCCAACTACAGGAATGTTTACAGCAGAAGAAACTTGATAAACCATGCGAACAGCAACCGGAAAAATTGCGCTTCCTGAAAATCCACCCATCTTATTGGCAATGACCGGTTTTCCTGTTTTTAAATTGATTCTCATACCAAGAAGAGTATTTATAAGGCTAATTCCGTCTGCTCCCGCCTCTTCGCATTTCTTTGCTATTGAAACAATATCAGTAACGTTTGGTGACAGTTTAATAATTACAGGCTTTGTTGTAACAGCCTTTACTGCTCTTGTAACTTCGGCAGCGGCATTTGGATCTGTACCAAAACTCATTCCACCACCGTGAACGTTTGGACAACTTACATTTACTTCAATCCAACCAACTTCCGGGCAGTCATTTATTCTTTGACAGGTATATGCATACTCTTCAACACTAAAACCTGATACATTTGCCATAACAGGCTTGTGAAAGACTTTTCTAAGCTTTGGAAGTTCATTTCCAATTACAGCATCAACACCCGGATTTTGAAGCCCTACAGCATTTATCATGCCACTTGTACATTCTGCAATCCTAGGTGTTGGATTTCCAAAACGAGGTTCCTTAGTTGTTCCCTTGAATGAAAATGTTCCAAGCTTATTAATGTCATAGTATTCAGCAAATTCATAGCCAAATCCAAAAGTTCCTGAAGCAGGAATTACCGGGTTTTCAAGTTCAATTCCACAGAGTGTAGTAGAAAGGCGATTTATTTCTCCCATATAATTTCCTCCTTCGTGAGTACAGGACCGTCCTTACAAATTCTCTTATTTCCATAAAGAGTCTTGCAAGAGCATCCCATACAAGCGCCAAATCCACAGCCCATTCGCTCTTCAAAGCTAAACTGAGCACCGGTTTTACACGCGTTATAAACAGCTCTTAACATTGGTTCCGGACCACAAGTATAAACATAAGTATAGTCAATATCTTTCATGGCTTCAGTTACAAAACCCTTTATACCGTAAGTGCCGTCAACAGTAGTAACATAAACTTTTGCGCCAAGCGATTCAAACTCTTTTTGATAGAAAATTTCAGACTCAGTATTAAATCCGAGTATTACTGATACATCTTTTCCTTCTGCAATTAAATCTTTGCAAAGTTTATACATTGGTGGAACACCTACACCACCACCAATTAAAAGAGGTCTTTCCCCTGAATCTGAAATGTCATATCCATTGCCAAGTCCTGTTAGAATATCAAGTGTTTCTCCTACAGGGGTCTCTGCCATTTGCTTTGTTCCCTTTCCAACCACTTTGTAAAGTATTGTAAGGAGACCATCGGATACATCGCACACTGAAATAGGTCTTCTAAGATAAAGTCCGGAAAGCATAATGTTTACAAACTGGCCGGCACGAATTCCCTCAGTATTTCCTTCAAGGACCATCTTGTAAACATCCTTCGTAAGAGCGAAGTTTTCAGTTATCTCAAAAATTTCCTGTCTCATTTAATACCAAGTTTCCTTTCATCAATGTAAACAAGTTTATAGTCTTTAAATGTCATCAGACATCTTCCATAGAGTTCTTCTCCTTCAAATGGAGTAGCTTTTCCCATTGAAAGGAAATCATCCGGGTTAACAATATATGAATCGTTTAAATCCCATACAGAAAAGTCTCCGCTTGAAAGTGGAATATTAAATCTGTTTCTAGGAGAGTAAACAAGTAGGTCAATTATCTTTTCAAGACTTACAATGCCTGTCTTAACAAGCTTTGTATAAAGGACCGGGAATGCGGTTTCAAGGCCTACAATTCCAAAAGGAGAACCGGAAAGGCCCTTTGACTTTTCCTCTTTTGAATGGGGTGCGTGGTCAGTGGCAATGGCATCTATTGTACCGTCAAGAACACCTTCAATAAGGGCTTCTTTGTCCTCTCTACCGCGAAGAGGTGGATTCATTTTAAATCTGCCCTCTTCCTTTAGGTCCTCGTCACACATTACAAGATAGTGAGGAGCGGTCTCACATGTAATGTTAACGCCTTCTCTCTTTGCCTTTCTGATTGCCTCTACACTTTCCTTTGCAGAAATGTGGCAAACATGGTATGGGCAACCGGTTTCCTTTGAAAGTTCAATATCTCTCATAATTTGAAGATATTCGCTTTCAGAACAAATTCCCTTATGGCCGTGTTCTTTAGCATAAACACCATCGTGAATATAGCCACCATTTAAAAGGTCATTCACTTCACAATGAGCAACAATCATTTTTGACAGAGATTTTGCTTTAGTCATTGCCTCTTTCATCATTTCGGATGACTGTACACCTCTTCCATCATCTGAAAAAGCAATGGCCTTATCTTTCATGCCGGACAAATCAGCCAGTTTTTCGCCTTTCTGGCCTACTGTAATTGCAGCATACGGATATACATTAATTACTGCATCTTTTTCAATTATGTCTATTTGTTCATTTAAGTGTTCCACACTGTCAGGCACAGGGTTTAAATTTGGCATTGTGCAAACAGCTGTATAACCACCATGTGCCGCTGCCATTGAACCTGTTTTTATTGTTTCCTTATAAGAGAAGCCGGGCTCCCTAAAATGTACGTGTACGTCACAGAAACCAGGAAAGACAGTGTATGAATCTTTCATATATTTTTCATATTCTGCCGGAATATCAAACTTTTCAAATTTCTCAGTCATTGTCTTTCCTCATTTCTATAACTTAATTTAACATAGCATAAGGAAAGTGCATCGTTTAACGCGGTGCACTTTCCAATAATCTTTTAATTATGCTTCTACAGGAGCTTCGTCTGAAACTTTTTCAACTTCTTTTTCTTTTGCAGCATTTGGTGATGATGAAAGACCAGCACCAGTATCTTTTGGTTCGTCCTCTTCAAAGTCGAAGTCCTTACCAGGAAGAATTGCATTAAGAAGAATACCGGCAATTGAAGCAACTGCAAGAGCTGAAAGTGTAATTGTTACACTGCCAATTGAGAATGAAGCACCACCTGTAAGACCAAGGCCTGTTACAAGGATTACTGCAGCAATAATAAGGTTACGGCTCTTTGCAAAGTCAACCTGTGTATCAACAATGTTTCTAACACCGGCAGCTGAAATCATACCGTAAAGCATGAATGAAATACCACCAATTACTGCTGTTGGAATAAGTTCAATGAAAGCAGAGAACTTAGGGCAGAATGAAAGGATTGTTGCAAAGATTGCTGCAATTCTGATTACACGTGGGTCATAAACCTTTGAAAGAACAAGTACGCCTGTGTTTTCACCGTAAGTTGTATTAGCAGGACCACCAACAAGTGATGCAAGAGCTGTTGCAAGACCGTCACCCATAAGTGTTCTGTGGAGACCAGGATCTTTAATGTAGTTCTTACCGGTTGTAGCACCGATTGCTGAAATATCACCAATGTGCTCCATCATTGTTGCAAGAGCAATTGGAACAATAGCAATTATTGAAGAAATTACAAGTGAAGATTTTGCAAAGTCAACTGCAAGAACTGTAGCTGACTTGTGAATTGGAAGACCAATCCATGCTGCATTCTTAAGATTTTCAAGAGCAGCAACACTGAAGAGCTGCATTGAAGGATTTCCGTTGAATGCAATATACATTGTACCGTTAACATCTACAGGCTCACCAAATGCAACTGCTGCAATTGTAGCAATAGCAACTGAACCTAATACACCAATAAGGATTGGAAGGATTTTAGCCATTCCTTTACCCCAAATGTTGAATACAATAACAAGAAGAAGTGCAATTAAAGCAATTGGCCAGTTTGCCTGACAGTTGTTAATTGCTGAACCTGCAAGTCCAAGTCCAATACAAATAATAATAGGTCCTGTAACAACCGGAGGGAAGAACTTCATAACCTTAGTTACGCCGATAACTTTAATAAGTCCTGCAAGAATAAAGTATACAAGACCTGCGCAAGCAACGCCAAAACATGCATAAGGAAGAAGTTGTGCCTGAGTCATGTCCTCATAGCCTGCTGTTCCTGCAAGACCTGTAATTGCTGCATAACCACCAAGGAATGCGAAAGAAGAACCAAGGAATGCCGGAACTTTCATCTTTGTTATAAGATGAAAAAGAAGTGTTCCAAGACCTGCGCAAAGAAGTGTTGTTGCAACATCAAGACCGGTAATAAGCGGTACAAGAACAGTTGCGCCAAACATTGCAAACATGTGCTGAAGTCCAAGGATTAACATCTTTGGAATGCCAAGCTGTTTTGCGTCATAAATTGGCTCATGTGTAGTTGTTGACATTTTTCATTTCCCCTTTTCAAACAGAAAAAAAGACAACTTCTCAAATAGAAAAGTTGTCAATTAAACCGTTATTAATTTTAAGAATGGAAAAATAAAAGCACTTATCCACGGAATTTATTAAAAACAAATTCGCGTGTTTCATGAAGAGTGCCCTCCAATTCCCGTTTTCTCTTGTTTTACATATTAACACATGGAATATGTCATTTCAAGACAAAAAATATATAAAACCAAAACTTTGTCAAAATTTATCAACTAACACAATATTTTGTATTTCATTTATTATATATTGCATAAATTGTGTTTTTTATTTCTTCTTTTCAGGAATCTCTTCAATTGCAGTTATGTAATCAAGGTTAACTAAAACTTTCTTGCCCTTCTTTGTTTCACAAAGCACAGCGGTATCTGTTACATCCTTAATGATATGAGTATCAAAATCTAATGCATTGTCAATTGTATGAATTGCGCAAGTCTTACCAATAAACTCCTTAATAAATTCTGACATAGTATTTCCCCTACCTTTCTTATTTTTAATTATTTTCTTAATAATTACTGCATCTGTCTTCTTCTTTTTTCTTCCATAAAAAAGCAAGAATAACAAAGGAACAAAACAAAGAAGCAATATCCATGTTGATTCCATTTGTTTTCCCCCTAAAAAATTTTAAATATCAATTACATTTAAAAATTTATACATATTAGTATAACCGTTTTCAATATTTCGACTTAATCATTATAATAAAACATAATAACTATTAAATTAAATAAACATTACATATTTATTACTATATTTTGCTCTATTCTTCAAGATTCTTAAAACCGGGGTTAAGATTTATGTCTCATCCCCGGTTTTTTCACAATTAAATTACTCTTGTAAAATTTTTAGATATTTATCCAATCTTGCTTCTATATAGTTTGCAAACAGTTTTTCCATAGCCGAAATATTATGCTTTACATAGTATTCATCAAACGCATTGTAATAGGTGATACGATCGGTGAATTTAATGTCAATTGGCGGATAACCTTCTTTCATCAATTCCATGTTCACGAGCAATCTTCCCGTTCTGCCGTTGCCGTCAATGAAGGGATGGATACCTTCAAATTCAATATGAAAACGTGCCAACTTCGTCACAATATGTTCTGAGCTTTCTGCAAAGTCACGAAGAAGTTGTTCCATTTTAGCTTCAATGAGATATGGCTGTACAGGTTCATGCTGCGCACCCATAATACGCACAGGTACTCTACGGTATACGCCACGGTCATCTCTTTTATCTGCAAGCACAAGATAATGAATTTGTTTAATAACGCTTTCACTGATTGGTACGTTATCTTTTACCATCTCGCTAACAAATTCAAACGCTTCTTTGTGACCAACAGCTTCCATATGATCCTTTAGAGGTTTTTTATCAATGGTAAGACCACGAAGAACTAAATCCGTTTCACGTAACGTCAGGGTGTTGCCTTCAATTGCATTTGAATTATAGGTGTACTCAACAATGAATTCTTCATTGAGTCTTGCAACCTCACCCTCTGTTAAAGGACGTCTGCTATCCAGTTCCTTCTTTTTTTGATCTATCCTTGAAAGTATGCTTTCTTTTGATTTATATCTTCCGTCTGCAGGTTTTTCAGCATCTACAGGGATTTTCCATCCTCGGCCTTCTTGATATGCTCCAGGAATTTTACCTTCAGAACAAAGAACACGTATTCTTCTATCAGAAATACCCCATCTTTCTGAAGCCTGTTTTACTGTCATAAACATTGGATATCCCTCCTGTCGATGTTATTATATCTAATTTGCGGAATAATATCAACATTAACGGAATAATATTTTGCAAATTAACGGAATAATATATGTGTACGCTATGGAATAATGCCTTGTTCACTGCTGCGGCACAGTGTATGTAGCAGCGACGGGCTTTTTTTCGCCGGTGTCAGCTGCAAATCCAATCTTGAATGCTATCTATCTCACTTAACCATTCTCACTTAATTAACTCTGCCAAAATTGCGAACGGAAGAACGAGGATGCAAAGTAACCACATATCATTTCCTCCAATCCCTATCGTTGTACGGTGTATCCTCCACACCGTTATCATTGAGGCGCTGCACCATGTTGTCCAGTACGCCATGCCACATCTTCTTAAACCATTCGGTCTTGCCAAACCACTTTACGATCGTGGGGCTGATTGCGTAGTATGTACGGATGAACGCTCTGCCCAGCATTGTCTCTGCCAGTGTGTTATCTCTAAAACGACGCAGCGTCCAAACCTGCGGACAGTCGTAGGATCCGTAAACGCATGTCGCCACATAGCAGCCTTGGCTGTCACTGTGGTGATATGATCCGAACATTCCGGGGTCGCTGGAACCAGTGATTTTGCCGTTGGAATCTCTGTGGTGATAGCTGCCGAACAAGCTGGGATCTGAATAACCGATTTTGTTTCCCTTGTTATCGTAATGGTTGTACCCACCAAAAAGGCCGGGGTCAGAATAGCCAATCTTATTTCCCTTGGCGTCGTAGTTGGTGTAACCACCGAAAAGACCGGGTTCGCTGCGACCTATTTTCTTGCCATGCTCATCGTAATGATGTACGGTACCGAATAAACCCTGTTCACTTCTGCCTTTGTAAGCCATAGTCTTATCCTCCATTAGAGTGGTTTATTTTTCTTTCTGATACCATTCTATAAAACCATGTGTCCCATAAAACGGACTTTACGATTATATTATAGAAAAACATTCTGATTTTTTCAATATCTCGACACCATTTCGTTCCGCTTGCAAAGAAAGAGTAATGATTTTGTGCGTCTTAAATGAAAATACGCCCAAAATATAGAAAAACCTCTCTTGTCTTATTAGACAAAAGAGGTTTATTGGTGCAGGAGACGGGACTTGAACCCGCACAACCGAAGTTACAGGCTTCTGAGACCTGAGCGTCTGCCAATTTCGCCACTCCTGCACATATAGAAAAATAAAAGGCCTGACACACGTCAGACCTTCTGGTGCGAGAGACGGGACTTGAACCCGTACACCGTGAAGTACACGCCCCTCAAACGTGCGCGTCTGCCGATTCCGCCACTCTCGCTTAATTACGCTCGGACTATTACCCTCACGCAACGTTGATAATTATATCAAAGAGATTAAATGATGTCAACAACAAATAGCAAAAAATTTCAAATAATTTGCTATTTGTTGAAAACTGTCATTTAGCGGTTAGTCATAATACTTTTCTCTTCTTTTTTTCTTTATGAAATAATATGCTCCACCTGCAATACCAAGTGCTGCAAAGACACCAAGTCCTACATAAACTGATATATTTGAGTCCCCATCTATCTTAAGATCTCCCCAGTAGTTAGACATGAGAGTTTGAATTTCCGGTGGAAGATTATAGAAGTACTCATAATTCTCAGTAACTGATTCGTCAGGATAAAGAATTTCACTATCTACATAAGAATAGTCTTCCATCCATCTTACAGCTGTATTTGGGGTTGCATAGCAGATATATTCTGCATTGGCAAGTGCAATTTGAGGCTCTTGCATAAAGTTAATGAAGAGTTCAGCTGCGCCCTTGTTTTGAGTAGTTGTTGGAACGCAAAGAGAATCGACAAAGATATTTGCGCCCTCTTTAGGGAAGCAAATTTCAAGATCTTCGTTATTCTCCTGCATTGCAAGGAAGTCGCCAACATAGTACGGAGCAAGGGCAGCAGCGCCACTTTCCATAATGTTGAAAACTTCATCCATTACATACGCTCTTACAACAGACTTCTGTTCAAGAAGTTTGTCATATGCAAGAGCCCACTCCTCAGGGTCTTCAGTATTAAGACTTTGACCAAGAAGAAGCTGAGACAGTGCAAATGCATCACGCGGGTTATTGAACATTAAAATGTTACCGCTATATTGCTCATCCCAAAGAGCACCCCAACTATCCGGAGCCTCCTCTACCATTGTCTTATTGTAAATAAGGGCAACATAACCAACATTGTATGTTACGGTATACTCGTTATTCTCATCAAAATAAAGGCCTTTATATTTTTCATCAATATACTTAAAGTTCGGAATGTTTGAATAGTCAAGCTTTTCCAAAAGACCTTCAACACGAAGACGATCAATCATATAGTCAGATGGACAAATTACGTCGTAGTTTGCGCCACCGCTCTTAATTTTTGCATACATGTCTTCATTGCTGTCAAAATTTGTATAGTTAACTTTAATACCCGTAAGGTTTTCAAATTCTTTTATAACGTCAACTGAATCCTCTGAACCATCTGAAATGTATTCACCCCAGTTGTATACGTTGATTGTAGTTCCTCTGTAAGGATTGTTTTTGTAATACTCTTCATCTATTGGATAATCCTCAGAAGTTTTTGCTGAAGCAGAAACAGAACAAAGAGCCAAGACTGAGAATAAAACCACAAGAGTAAGCATAAAAGAGAGTGATTTTCTTAAGCGATTCATATTGCTTCCCTCTCTTTCTTCTCCTGTCTAAGTTCACGTCTAATACGGCGCTTTTCCATTCTTTCTTGATCCTGGGCCATATTAGAAAGAACAAGAAGAATGAATACAACAATAAAGATGATTGTTGATAAAGCGTACATATCAGGTGTTACACGTTTCTTAGTCATTGAATAGATGTGAATTGGAAGAGTTTGGAATGTTGGTCCACTAACAAAGTAACTGATTACGAAGTCATCAAGTGACAAAGTAAAAGCCATAATAAATGCCGCAAGCACTTCAGCCTTTATATATGGAAGTGTTACTTTTGTGAAAGCTTGAATTGGAGTACACCCAAGATCCTCGGCAGCATCTATTAAATACTTATCCATTGTTTTAAACCTTGGAAGAATATTTAAGATTACATAGGGAAGTTGGAATGTAATATGAGCAATTAGCATAGTTCCAAATCCAAGTACACCGCTTTTATGAAGAAGTGCACCAACAAATACAAAGAGAAGCATCATAGAAATACCGGTAACAATATCCGGATTCATCATTGGAATGTTAGTTGTTGTCATTACGGATTTCTTATAAAGTTTTGTCTTTGTGTAATGAAGTCCCACAGAAGTTACTGTACCAATAAATGTTGAAATAACAGATGAAACCACTGCAAGGACAAGTGTATTTCTAAGTGCTGCAATTGTAGCAGTATCCTTTACAAGTTCCTTATACCAGTGAAGCGAAAAGCCTGTAAAAACACTTGTACTGTTTGAAGAATTAAAAGAATAAAATACTAGGACAAATATAGGTGCATATAGGATGATAAAAATAACTGCCAAATAAAGTTTTGACCCACCTGAAAGCTTTTTACTCATACTACAACACCTCCCTCAGTCTGATCCTCGCCAAACTTATTCATAACTGCAAGACAAATAAGAATGAGAATCATAAGAAGCATTGAAATAGAAGCACCAAGATTGTAGTTATATGCTGTTTGGAACTGCATTTCAATTATATCTCCAATGAGGGTGTATTTTCCGCCACCGAGCTTTTGAGAAATATAGAATGTTGAAACGGATGGTACAAATACCATTGTAATACCTGAAATAATTCCGGACTTTGTAAGAGGAATCATAACATCCTTTACAGTTTGAAAACCATTTGCACCAAGGTCACGAGCAGCCTCAATCAGGCGATAATCAAGTTTTGTCATTGCCGTATAAAGTGGCAAAATCATAAATGGCAAATAATTATATACCATACCAAATATAACAGCTCCGGAAGTATTAATTAAGTGTACCGGAGAGATTCCAAGTGCATTAAGGATATTGTTTATTATTCCTGTGTCCTCAAACAAAACCATGATTGCATAAGTTCTAAGAAGAAAGTTCATCCACATTGGTACCATGACCATCATAATAAGAACTGACTGAGTACTAGCTTTTGTCTTTGAAATGAAATAAGCAAGAGGGTAAGAAATAAAAAGGCAAATAACAGTTGCAATAAGTCCAAAGTAAATTGATCTTGCAATTGTGTCTCCATACATTGAAAGGTGCTTTATATTATCCAGTGTAAAATTACCGTCTGAATTTGTTAAAGCATAATAAAGAACAATAATGAGAGGTGCAACAATAAATAATACACACCACAATGCATACGGCGCCGAAATTCCATTATAAAACTTTGAAGAGGGTTTGTTTTTCATTGGTACACCCTCCCTTATTCATCAATGTCATCAGTCTCTGAGAAAACAGCTGATGCATCTGAAATATAATCCATTTCATCTGAGAAGCTTGAGTAGTCTCCAAACATACCTGAATACTTAGACTTCTTCATAATGTGAATTTCATCCGGCTTTATGAGAATGCCAATTTCGTCACCCTCGTACTGAATGTCTGTAGATTGGATCATCCATTTGAAGCCTTTTACATCTACAATTATTTCATAATGAACACCTTTGAATATAACTGATGTAACTGTCCCGGAAATCATACCATTTTCCGGTTCACATACATCTACATCTTCCGGTCGAATTACAACATCTACAAGTTCATTTTCATTAAAGCCCTTGTCTACACAGTCAAATACATGACCGGAGAACTCAACCTTAAAGTCTTTTTTCATAATACCGTCAAGAATGTTAGACTCACCAATGAAATCCGCAACGAACGCATTTGCAGGCTCATTGTATATGTCTTCAGGTGTACCAATATGTTGAATTTCTCCGTGATCCATAACAACAATTTTATCTGACATTGAAAGAGCTTCTTCTTGGTCATGAGTTACATAAATAAATGTAATACCAAGTCTTTGTTGAATATTTTTAAGTTCAACCTGCATGTCCTTACGGAGTTTTAAGTCAAGTGCTCCCAAAGGCTCATCAAGGAGAAGAACTCTTGGGTCTACTGCAAGAGCACGTGCAATTGCAACACGCTGTTGCTGACCGCCTGAGAGCGATTCAACACGACGTCTGTTGAATCCTTTAAGATCAACAATTGAAAGCATTTCCTCTACCTTTTGTTTTATTTCAGCTTCCGGCATTTTCTTAAGTCTAAGACCAAATGCAATATTGTCATAGACGTTTAAATGTGGAAAAAGTGCATAACGCTGAAAAATGGTGTTAACCTGTCTCTGATGAGCCGGCACACCATTAATGCATTTATCTTCAAAAATAACCTCGCCGGAGTCCGGTTCTAAGAATCCTGCAATAATACGTAGTGTCGTTGTTTTACCACAACCTGATGGACCGAGAAGCGTTACAAACTCTCCATCCTTAATTTCCAGGTTTAAATCCTTAAGAATCTGTTCACCGTCAAAGGCTACCTTAATATCTTTTAACTTTATAATAGTCTTTCCTGCTGCATTTGCAGCTTCCTTTACAATTAACTCTGTCTTTTCCAATTATGCACTTCCTCTTTTAACCATAAACTATCTAATTTATAGACCAGATTTACGCTCAATTTCTTGTACGCAATTTAAAATATAGTTTAAATAAATATAAAAGTCAATAATAATTACGTATATTTTTAAATAAAAGAAAGAGCAATAAAAATTGCTCTTTCTAAAAAATTATTTCATATACATTTTTACATATTCATATAAAATATCTGCTGTCTTTTCAATTCCGAGTTTAGAAGAATTGATTGTTATATCATAACCTCTTGAATCTCCCCATTTAATATCAGAGTAGAAATTATTATAAGTCCTTCTTCTTTTATCAATGGTTTTCATCATATCTTCTGCTTCTGCATCCGAAAGATTATAATCCTTCATAATATGTTGCTTTTTAAAATCATGTTCTCCACGAACAAAGATTTTTATAACATTCGGATTATCTTTCAAGACATGGCTAGCGCAACGGCCAACAAAGATAAATGACTCACCGGAATCCGCAAGTTTTTTTTCATACTCAAACACTTTTTCTGCAATAACACTTTCATATGAATTTGTCATTCCATGTACTGTTTTTGCAAAAAGAGTGCCACCCTTCTTTTCATCATAGTTTTCAATAAATTCTTCATCGTAACCGATTTCTTGAAGGTAATCTGTAATATTTTTATCATAAACTTTTATTCCGAGCTTTTCGCCTAATAAATCAGCTATTCCATGACCTTGACTTCCAAATTCACGAGCAATCGTAATTATTATCTGTCCCATATTTTTACTTCCTTATCATGCAAATTTTATAATTAAGCAAACCATTGAAACTGCAATAACTGCTACTGTTGCCGGCGCATTATATTTACAATATTTGCCCCATGTTATTGGCTTACCGTCTTTTAAAGCAAGACTTGTTCCAACTACGTTTGCTGAAGCACCAATTGGTGTTGCATTTCCACCAATATCTGTACCCAAAGCAAGAGTATAAGCAAGAATTTCAAGTGGAATACCTGTAGTTCCTGACATTGATACAATTACCGGAACCATTGTTGCTGCAAATGGAATATTATCTACAAATGCACTGGCAATTGCTGATATCCAAATAATAATTGCAATTGTTACAACTACATTTCCACCGGATACATCTGATATAAATCCGGCAATTAATTCAAGTATTCCTGTTATTTCAAGTCCAGATACGGCAACAAAAAGACCAACAAAGAATAATAATGTTTTATAGTCAACTTTTTTAAATACTTCTCCAACAGCCTTAAAGTCGAAAGCAACTATTGTGCTTATTATTGTAAGTACAGCTCCAATTACACCGATTGATGCAACAGTAATTCCTGTTTGAGCATGAGTTACAAGAAGAACTACAACAATTAGGAATGTTATTACTGCAAAAATAAATCCTTTTTTATTATTAATTGCATCTGTTGGGTTTGGATAAACAATATCGTTTGGTCTATTTTTTTCACTCTCATGAAGTGCTTTTCTACATGCAAAATAGAAATAAGGTACAATTATTAATAAGCATACAAAAGCAATAATACCGGTGTTCTCAATGAAATCAAAGAATGAATATCCAAGAGCTGTACCAATAATTATGTTAGGTGGGTCTCCGCACATTGTTGCAGAACCACCAAGATTAGCACAGAAAATTTCTGATAAAATCATTGGAACCGGATCAAACTTAAGAACACGAGCAAGTTCAAGAGTTGCTGCAACCAAGAACATAATTACTGTAATACTGTCTATAAACATTGCAAGAAATGCAGACATCAACATAAATGCCAACAAAAGCGGTATGGTTTTATATTTTGTTAACTTTGCAATTCTAAGACATAACCAACGGAAAAAGCCTGAATGGCCCATTCCCTCTACCATAATGGTCATTCCTGCAATAAAGACAATTGTTGCCCAGTTAATTCCAAACCCTTCCTCTGATTCTCCGTACCAAAATGACTGTGAAACGAATGCCTTTAGATTAATTGTGTCCCAAATAGCAGTTAAATCATGCATACAAATACCCATAACAATTACAAGCATTGCAAGTCCACTAACTAAAGAGACAATATGACGTTCAAATTTTCCAAGTACAATGTTAACAAACATAACAACAAAAATTGAAACTGCCAAAATTTTGCTAACCATGAAATAATTATCCCCCTAAATATGTATATATTAACATCCAGTCATATTTTATATAAATAATTAAATAAGTACATTAAAAATGCCTCAAAAACATACTTGTTTAATCTATTATATAAAAAATGTAAGACTGGATCTGTTAACTTCCAAAATTTAGCAAGTTATTTGTTTTCATTAGATAACTTGTCTAAAAAAAGTGGTATTACAACATACAATAAACTTAAAAAACAACCAAAAATTACAAGTGCAGCAAGTGTCAACACATTGTAAACAGCAGACTTATAAAAAGATGTTTCAAGTCCTAAAAGCCAACCGACTATCATAATTACAACTCCTCAAAAAAACTAAATATATTTTATATTATTTCATATTTCTTTACAATATTTTTTTTAAATACTGCCCTGTATATGATTTCTTACATTTTGCAATAATCTCAGGCGTTCCGGTACAGAGAATTGTTCCACCCTTGTCTCCGCCTTCCGGACCTAAATCTATAATATAATCTGCTGTCTTAATTACATCCAAATTATGTTCAATAACAAGGACTGTATTACCGGCGTCAACTAACTTTTGAAGTACTTCAATAAGTTTGTGTACATCTGCTGTATGAAGACCGGTTGTTGGCTCGTCAAGAATATAGAATGTCTTTCCTGTTGAACGTTTAGAAAGTTCTGTTGCAAGTTTTACACGCTGAGCTTCACCGCCTGAAAGTGTTGTTGCGCTCTGACCAAGTGTTACGTAACCAAGGCCTACTTCTTGTAAAGTTCTAAGTCTGTTATAAATCTTTGGAACAGCAGCAAAAAATTCAACTGCTTCATCTACACTCATTGCAAGAACATCAGCAATATTTTTACCTTTGTATTTAACCTCTAAGGTTTCACGGTTATATCTTGACCCACCGCATACATCGCACGGTACATAGACATCAGCTAGAAAGTGCATTTCAATTTTTACAATACCGTCACCCTTACAGTATTCACAACGTCCGCCTTTGACGTTTAATGAAACACGGCCGGGGTTGTAACCACGTATTTTGGCATCCTGGGTGCTTGCAAAAAGTGTTCTAATGTCGTTGAAAAGATTTGTATATGTTGCAGGGTTTGAGCTTGGCATACGACCAATTGGAGACTGGTCAATATCTATGCATTTGTCAAGATTTTCAAGACCCTTTATGCACTTACACTTTCCCGGGAAAGCTTTTGCTCTGTTTAAGTCACGAGCCAAAGTTTTGTGAATAACTTCATTTACAAGAGATGACTTTCCGGAACCGGATACACCCGTTACACAGGTAAAGGTTCCAAGTGGAACTTTGACATCAACTGATTTTAAGTTATTTTCTTCGGCACCATAAACTTCAAGAAACTTACCATTACCTTTTCTTCTTTTGGAAGGAACAGGTATTTTTCTTTTTCCGGAGAGATATTGACCTGTAATTGAATCACTACAATTCATAATTTCTTCTGCTGTTCCGGTAGCCACAACCTCTCCGCCATTAATACCGGCACCGGGTCCAATATCTACAATGTAGTCAGCAGCTCGCATTGTATCTTCGTCATGTTCAACTACAATAAGTGTGTTTCCAAGATCTCTGAGATTTTTAAGAGTTTCAATAAGCTTGTCATTGTCTCTTTGGTGAAGACCTATTGACGGTTCATCTAAGATATAAAGCACGCCCATAAGACTTGAACCAATTTGTGTTGCAAGTCTTATTCTTTGGCTTTCTCCTCCTGACAAAGTTCCCGCTTTTCTTGAAAGATTAAGATAATCAAGTCCAACACTGCACAAAAAGTTTAGACGTGACTTAATTTCCTTAATAATAAGTTCAGCAATAATTGCATCTCTTTCTGAAAGCTTTAAGTTTTCAATGAATTCAAGTTCCTTTCTAATAGAAAGGTTTGTGAATTCATCTATACTTAAAGAACCGACCGTTACAGCAAGGCTTTCAGGTCTGAGGCGGCGTCCATTACAGGCAGAGCACTTATGTGTAGACATAAGGCTCTCTATTTGACGACGAGACGCCTCCGACGTTGTTTCGTCATACTTTCTTTGAAGGTTGTTTACAACACCTTCAAATTTTGCAAAAAACGTGCCGGAGCTGTAGGTCGTAGTTCTTTCAAACTTAATGCGTTTGTCTCCTGTTCCGTAAAGGATTTTGTCAAGGTCGGCCTTTTTCATATCCTTTACAGGAACATCTATTGAAAAACCATATTCCTTTGCAATTCCTTCAAAGTACATTTCTGCAATTGTGCCACCCTCAGCTTTAGACCAGCCGTAACAGTTAATTGCACCGTCTCTAATTGAAAGATTTTTATCCGGAATTAAAAGTTCCGGGTCAATTTTTGTATATTCGCCAAGACCACCGCATGATTGACAAGCACCAAACGGGTTATTAAATGAAAACATACGTGGTGCAAGTTCTGTAATGCTTATATCATGTTCAGGGCACGCATATGTTTGAGAGAACTCAAGTTGCTCTCCTCCAATTACGTCTACAACCAACTGACCTTTTGAAAGTTTTGAAGCGGTTTCTACAGAGTCAGTAAGCCTTGTACGAATACCGTCCTTAATAACAAGACGGTCTACAATTATTTCAATTGTGTGCTTAATATTCTTTTCAAGTTTTATTTTTTCAGAAAGTTCATGCATTTCTCCATCTATACGAGCACGAACAAAACCCTGTTTTGCAATATGTTCAAGTTCTTTAACATATTCGCCCTTCTTGCCACGAGCAATAGGTGCCATAACTTGAATTTTTGTTCCTTCAGGTAAATCTAAAATTCTGTCAACGATTTGATCTATTGACTGACCCTTTATTTCCCTGCCGCAGATTGGACAGTGCGGAACACCAATACGTGCATATAAAAGTCTTAAATAGTCATATATTTCGGTTACTGTGCCAACCGTTGAACGAGGGTTCTTAGAAGTAGTTTTCTGATCAATAGAGATAGCCGGAGAAAGTCCTTCAATAGTTTCAACCTTAGGCTTTTCCATAAGGCCCAAGAACTGTCTTGCATATGAGGATAATGATTCCATATATCTTCTTTGTCCTTCGGCATAAATAGTATCAAAGGCAAGAGAAGATTTACCTGAACCCGAAAGTCCGGTAAATACTACCATTTTATCCCTGGGAATTGTAACTTCTATATTTTTGAGGTTATGTTCCCTAGCCCCTTTTACATAAATATCTTTAACCGCCATTTCTTAGCCTCTCTATTTCATCACGAAGGATTGCAGCCTGTTCAAAGTCAAGAATTCTGGCACATGCCTTCATATCTTTTGTATATTTCTCAATAAGAGCAACTCTTTCAGCCTTTGTAAGACGTTTACCGTTCTTAGACGGATCCTTGTCCACCTTAGAAGTGATTTCAATAATTTCCCTTACATCCTTAACAATTGTCTTTGGGGTAATTCCGTGCTCTTCATTATATTTCATTTGAACGTCACGACGACGAAGTGTTTCTGTAATTGCTCTTTCCATGGATGGAGTTACAGAGTCAGCATACATAATTACTTCACCATTTGCATTTCTTGCGGCACGACCGATAGTTTGAACAAGAGATGTTTCAGAGCGAAGAAAACCTTCTTTGTCCGCATCCAAAATAGCAACAAGAGAAACTTCCGGAATATCCAGCCCCTCACGTAGTAGGTTTATTCCAACAAGAACATCAAATTCTCCAAGACGAAGGTCACGTATAATTTGCATACGTTCAATTGTGTCTACATCATGATGCATGTACCGAACTTTTATACCATAGTTTTCAAAGTATGCAGTAAGATCCTCTGCCATTTTCTTTGTAAGGGTAGTAACAAGAACACGTTCTCCTCTTTCCGTTCTCTTGTTTATTTCAGAAGTTAGATCGTCTATTTGTCCTTCAACAGGTTTAACTGTAATTTGAGGGTCAAGAAGTCCTGTTGGTCTAATGAGCTGTTCTGCAATTCTTGCGCTCTTTTCCTTTTCCAATTCACCGGGAGTAGCGCTTACAAAAATAACCTGATTTATGTGGTTATAAAACTCGTCAAAGTTAAGAGGTCTGTTATCAAAAGCACTTGGAAGTCTAAATCCGTATTCAATGAGATTTTCCTTGCGAGCATGATCTCCACCATACATACCACGAACCTGAGGCAGTGTCACGTGCGATTCATCCACAAACATTAAAAAATCATCCGGGAAAAAGTCCAAAAGTGTATAGGGTGTTGAACCCGGTTCACGTCTTGAAAGTACTCTTGAATAGTTTTCAACACCGCTGCAGAAACCTGTTTCTCTGAGCATTTCCATGTCATACTCAGTTCTCTGCCTTATTCTTTGTGCCTCTATAAGTTTACCCTGTTCCTCAAAATAATTAACACGCTCTATCATTTCACGCATTATATCAGCTATTGCACTTTCAAGATATTCAGGTTCAACAACATAGTGAGTTGCGGGATATATGCAACAATGAGAAAGAGTTGCCTTAACCTGTCCGGTTAAAGCATGTATTTCACATATTCTGTCTATTTCATCTCCAAAGAATTCAACCCTTATGGCAACTTCATTTTGTGCTGCAGTAAAGATTTCAACTGTGTCTCCACGAACACGGAACTTTCCACGAATGAAATTAATGTCGTTTCTTTCATACTGAATTCCAACAAGGTCACGTAAAAGGTCGTCTCTTGACTTTTCCATTCCCGGTCTAAGTGAAATAACCATATTCTTATACATTTCAGGAGAACCAATTGAATATATACAAGAAACAGAAGCAACAATTATTACGTCTCTTCTTTCAGAAAGTGAAAATGTTGCCGAGTGTCGAAGTTTATCAATTTCATCATTAATTGATGAGTCTTTTTCAATATAGGTGTCAGTAGTTGGCACGTATGCTTCCGGCTGATAGTAATCATAATATGAAACAAAGTACTCTACTGCGTTATTTGGAAACATTTCACGAAACTCGGAGCAAAGCTGCGCGGCGAGGGTTTTGTTATGGGCAAGAACAAGAGTAGGCTTGTTTACCTTTTCAATGATGTTTGCCATTGTGAAGGTTTTACCTGAGCCTGTAACTCCAAGTAAGGTTTGCTCTTTGAAACCTTTATTTATGCCGTCAACCAAGGCTTCAATTGCCTGCGGTTGGTCACCCGTAGGCTTATATTTTGAGCATAATTCAAAGTGATCCAAAGTAGCACCCCCTTAAGTTTTACATATAAAAATACGAAAAGTTATGCGTTATAAAGTGAGTAAAATATGTCTAAATATTCATTTTCAACTAATTTGAATTCTATAAAGTCATAATTTTGAGTATCTTTTGTGAGAAGTTCTGACTTTGGTTCAAAAAGTTTGTAATTCATAAAATGAAAAAACTCATTATATAGCATTGTGTCATCTATATCAAAAACTTGAGTTCTTTCTTCCTCGGTTATAGGTGTTCCTAAAAACTTGTCCCAAATCATATCAAGAAGGACATTTTCATAATCCTTATACTTTGGAAGATTTTCCTTTACAGGTCTTGTTATGTCTGAAATATATGCTTCTGCCGCATCATGTAAAAGACAAGCAAGTTGGACTTTTTTTGAATACCCTCTAGCCTCTGCCTCTTTTTGACAGCCTATACAGTGTTGAGCCACTGAATAAAAAGTTGGAAAATGTCCGTTTGCACGTGTCATAAGAGACAATGCATGAGCAATATCTTCTATAACAAATTCATTTTCATGTGGGGTTGTAGGGTCCATCTTAACCCCTGTAATTGTTAAAATATGTGACATAACATCACGCTTTCTTAAAAATTAGGAAATTCCTTTTTAAACCAAACATCCGGCACTTCAAATGACATTCCATTTAAGTAATTTAATATGCCTGCATCTGTTTTAAAGTCAAATGCTGTTCTGTATGAATAAAGAAATTGCTTTTTATATAATGTACCGGACACAGCACCTTTATTATTAGCATTTGAGCCGTATTTACCATCCCCAAGAAGCGGACATCCTATACTTGCAAAATGGGCGCGTATTTGATGTGTTCTTCCCGTTAGAAGTTCTACTTCCAAAAGAGATAAATTTTTTTCAGACTTTAAGACCCTGTATTTAGTACGAATTTCCTTGGACTCCGGAACGTGAGAATTGTAAATAAAAACCTTGTTTTTATTTTCGTCCTTTAGAAGATAGTCGGTCATTGTAACCCACGTGTCATTATTTCCGGACGGCTTGCCGCACACAACACAGAGATAATATTTGTGAATTTCCCTGTCCTTTAGTTTTTTATTCATAATACGGAGGGTCTCTGCGTTTTTTGCAGCAAGTACAATTCCTCCGGTATTACGGTCAATTCTGTTAATTAAAGACGGGGTAAATGAAAGTTCATTCTCCGGATCATATTCACCCTTTTCATAAAGATATCGTTTAACTCTTGAAATAAGAGTATCAACATACTCATGATCATCAGGATGAGAAAGAAGCCCCACCTTTTTATCTAAAACTAAAAGGTTTTCATCCTCATAAATAATATCCAGTTTCAAAGAGGCATGAAGAAAATCATAGTTCTTTTTAGACTCCGGCACTTCAAAGAATTCATCGTTTATATAAAGATCTACAACGTCTCCAATATTTAAGCGTGTAGATATTTCAGCTCTTTTTTTATTCACTTTTATTCTCTTTGTACGTATGTATTTATACATAAGAGACTTTGGCAAATTAGGAAAAGACTTTGTAAGAAACTTATCCAGTCTCTGATTTTGATCATTTTCAGTTATTGTAAAGCTTCTCATTCACTTTTTCCTCTTCCTTTGGGGCTAACACCTTAACTGTTATTTCCAAAACTCTTCTTTCATCTGAGTTTGTAACAACTACATACAAGTTCTCATAGGTAAAGGAGTCACCAATTGACGGCATTTTATCAAGTTGTTCAAGTACCCAACCGGAAACCGTATTGGATTCAAATTCTTCATCTAGATCTTCAGAAAGTTTAAAAAATTCAAACATATCTTCAAGGTCTGCTGTACACTTAATTCTATACTCATCTTCGGATATCTTTTCAAACTCGCTTATTTTTTCGTCTTCATCATGCTCATCGTAGATTTCACCAACAAGTTCTTCTAAAATATCTTCCATGGTAAGAATACCTTCTGTTCCACCAAATTCGTCCGATACTACAACCATGTGCATATGCTTTTTCTGCATATCCTGAAGTATTTTAGAAATTTTCATTGTTGGTGGAACATACATAACGGGCTTCATAATGTCGGAGACAGGCTGACCGCAGGTGTATACAAATGTGTTGAAGTCGTGTCTGTGTATGAAACCTATTATGTCATCAATGTCTTCCTCATAAACAGGAAGTCTTGAATATTCATTTTCAACAAATATATTTCTGATTTCCTGTACCGTTGAATCCTTTGAAATGGCAACAACATCAACACGAGGCGTCAATATTTCACCCGCGTCTACATCGTTAAATTCAATTACACTGCGAATAAGTTCGCCGTCTGCCTCATCTATTCCGCCCTCATTTTCAGCCTCTTCAACCATAGTAAGAAATTCACCTTCTGTTATAGATTGATTAGACTCAAGGTGGAAAATCTTCTTTATTAAATTCTTCCACTGAGTAAATATGAAATTAACCGGAGTAAGAATAGCAACAAATACTCGCATAACCGGCGCAACTGCCATTGAAAACTTTTCAGGTATTTCCTTAGCAAGACTCTTAGGTGTAATTTCAGCAAATATTAAAACCAGAAGTGTTGTAATAACAGTAGAGATAGTTGCACCTATGTCTCCCCATTTTGAAACACAGATGACAGTGGCAATAGATGCCATTGCAATATTTACTATGTTGTTTCCTATCAAAATTGAAGAAAGAAGTGCATCATAATCATCAATTACCTTTAAAGCTTTTTCTGCACGTTTATTACCATCATCTGACATACTTTTAAGTCTAATTCTGTTAGCTGATGAAAATGCAGTCTCAGTAGATGAAAAAAATGCAGAAAAAAGTAGGCAAACAAAAAATGCAATTATAAGACCAATATTTTCCGAATCCATCTAAATACATTCACTCCATATACAATTAAATTTAATAAAATAATATGCTATGAATTCTACCATATATGTTATAAAAAATAAAGACCTCGAATTATTACAATTCAAGGTCATTTTCTTTATCTTGTGCCAAAGATTACTTTGGTAAAGTATTCCTCTGTTTTTTCTTTGCCAATAAGCTTTATAAACTGATCTGTTGAAGGTCCGCCGTTTGTAAGAAGGCCGTCCACATAAGAGTGAGATTTTTCTCTCTTAGCTTCAGCATCACATTCACTCATTGCCTTTGCCATTTGGAAATACTTTTCAAGATATGCGGCATAGAGTTCATCACACTTATCCGCAATATTCTTTTTCTTATCCTTCTTAGATACTGAAGAAGAAAGCTTTATACTGTCATACCAATGCTCTCCTCTGTCGTCATCCGGAAGACTGGAATACTTCTCTTTTATTTCAAGAAATTCAGGTAAATCCTTTGCCATAAATTCCTCGTTATTTAGCATGACATCATACATTTCAATAATGAGTGTATAGTTACCCATTGCATTAATTATGTCATAAGAGAAAAGTGGCAGATCTCTATTTATTGGAGTAATACACATCATATCCATCTTCATAAGACCAAACATTGCTGTAGCATTTTGGAAAGCCATATTTCCAAGACCTTCAATATAGTACTGTTTACACTCAGCTTTCATCATACCGCCCTTAACAGTCTTATATTCACCCGGATCTTTTTCAACAACATTAAAATATTTCTTTGCAATTTCTAATGCATTAACCATTTTGTTCACCCTTTACATATCCACTTTCATGAAGAATTTTAGCGCCAATAAAGAAAAGCAATTGTCCAAAAGCATTAATTCCCTGCTCTGCCCAGTTTGCCCAAGAGAGCGATGCATCTAAAGTAGCACCCATATATCCCATTCCAAGAAGTGAAATAATTGCTGTAATAAAGCAAATAATTGCTGAAGTTTTCTTCATACGACCTGCAAAAATTGCCAGAACAATTAAAGAACCAATGCTTCCAAGAGTTTGGAACATAAGAAGTGGAAGAGATGAAGTAACTGACATAGCAACTACATTTAAATTAGTTGATTCAGTTTGTGGAACAGCTTTTTTCTTTGTTTCAATAAATGCAAAAATCAGTCCTGCAAAAAACAAACAGAATCCCGGTCCTTGCATTGGGAAAAGTGCTGTATATAGGAATGGATAATTAATTCCAAAACAAAAAAGAAACTTCCAAAGAGCTTTAAAAGCTCCACCAACAAAGCACATAATTATACCACTTGAAATGAGTGAGTATGTTCTTCTGGAAACAACATTATAAAGATCCTTCATTATTACAATTCCGCCAAGGAAAAAGAAAAGAACCGGTAAAAAGTCGCATATTGCCATAGGTATTGTGAAAGCACCCTCAATTGGGGCATCTGTCCAATATGTCATGGTAATCATTCCTTTCGTATGCTAAAAGAGGGCTCAAACATAGGAGCCCTCTAAGCTTAAATTATTTTCCTGCCTTTTTAGCGGCTTTTGCTGCCTCTTTTGCAGCATCCTTCTTTGGATCATAAAGATGATAAAGTGGAATGAAAGGAATAATAATAGGAGTCTTAGCAACATATTCCTCATAACGTGGATCGCCTGCAAGACGTTTATATTGTCTCTTTTCAAGTCTTTGAGCACCATTGAACATAATGTAAACGATCATGATGAGGCCTGCAATTGCAAGGAGCCACTGTAAAACACCTTGGTATGCGCCAATACCTGAAATGAATGTACCAACCCAGAAGAGAATTTCACCAAGGTAGTTAGGGCAACGTACAATTTTAAAGAGACCCTGTGTTGCAACCATATTTGGATCAACAGCTTTCTGTGCACTCTTCTGCTTATCTGATACTGCTTCAAGTACAATAGCACCGATCATAATGATAAGGCCAATAACAGATACAACTGATACTTCATTAGAAATTTTGCCTAAACCTGCGTTCATCATTCTAAAGATAACACCTGAAGGTTGGAGAAGATAAAGAACGCCCATCATAAGCCACATAATAGCCTTTACAAAGATTGGAGGCTCTTTACCTGCTGCTTCTTGAAGAGTCTTCTTATAAGCAGCATTCTTAATTTCACGAACAAGAAGGAATCCGCCAAGACGAACACCGTAAATAACAAATGCAATACACTGAAGAATTGTAATTATATTCCATGCAGCAAGATCTGTTGCAAGAGCTACAACTCCAAGTGTCAAACCAACTGCAGCTACAGCAAGACCATAACCTACAGACATAAACCATACAAATTCTTTAAAGCCTACAACACAGCCAATAAGAGCAGCTATGAAGAGAATTAAAATTAAGGTCCAATTCATATTTTTATCCCCTTTTAATTATTTGTTTGCAGCTGCAGCTTCTGCTGCTGCCTTTGCAGCAAGTTCATCTTCAATTCTCTTAGCGTAAGATTTACCTGCAATGTACTCTTTGAATGAAAGACCGGCAACTTCATGGTCACCATAGCAGTCATTTGAAAGAGTGAACTTAGAGAATCTCATGATATCTGACTTTCCTTGTTTCTTAATCTTTGGAAGAACAGCAAGAAGGCTGAACATCCAAGCCGGAGCATATTTAATTGGCACTTCTCCTTCGTTTCCGGCAGCTTCCCAGAACATCTGGCCAATTTCTTGGTATGTATAAGTCTCTGTACCACCAACGTTATATGTAACTCCCTCTTCATTCATTGTTTCAACAATGAATTTTGCAAAGTCCATTGTGTCAATTACGTTAGCTTTCTTTGGTTCACCCTTAAGGAGCTGTACTTGGCCCTTAAGAATCATTGGCCAGAATACGTGTGCAATGTCATAGAAGTAACCTGTTGGACGGTGAATTACATAAGGCATACCACTCTTCTTAAGTTCTTCTTCAAGCATATACTTTGAGTTAACCATAGGGATTCCGTCGCCCTTATCAGCATTGATAACTGAAATGTAAACGAATTTGCCAACTCCTGCACTTTGTGCTTCATTAAGAAGGTTTAAGTTACCTTGATAGTCAATGTCATAGTTATTAACTGTTGTTGATGCACCTGTAAGACCAACTGTTGTAATAACAACTTCTGCACCATCACAAAGTCCCTTAATGTTTTCAGGATCTGTTACATTGATTTCTCTTGTCTGGTAGCTTGTTGGATCAAGACCTTCAAGTTCACGAATAACCATGTCTGCAGCTGTAACTTCATGACCTGCTGCTACAAGAGTACGAAGAATGTCTGAACCAAGTTTACCAAATGCGCCTGCAAGTACTACTTTCATTATAAATACCTCCAAATAAATATTATTTAAAAATACGTTTTAAGATTCTTGAAATGTTGTCATATTCAAAATCTTTCTTTGTTGCTGTTTGAAGTAAAATTTCTGCCAAAAACACACTCATGTATTCATCAGTTTCACCATGACACCTTACAAGCACCTCATCTAAAATACCTGAAAGTTGATTAATGAGCCATGTAAACTGTATTGGCATTTGTTTACGAATATTAGTCTCTTTTCCGTACTGAGTAAATATTACGTCAAACTTCTCAGTAAATTTTGAAACACCATCAAACATGATTTTGAAAGCTTCGTGAATATCCACTGAACCTTCACAATCATGCTTAACCTCTTCCATGATTTTGACCCAGTCTTTCAGCATGATTTCTGCAACCAAAACTTCTTTTGACTTGTAGTAGTTATAAACCGTTCCGACAGCAATGCCACATTTGTCTGCAACACTACGCATTGTCATGCTCTGGTAACCTTTTGAAAAGAGGAGTTCATTAGCTTCGCAAAGGATTTTTTCCTCTAAATCCGCTATGATTTTTGGCATTGGTTCACCCCTTTATGAACAAATTCATTTAAGAGTTTAACACATAAAAAGAGCGTTGTCAATCTTTATGAACAACGCTCTTAAAAAATTATTTTTCCTCAATAGGTTCGTTTTCGGCGAAAACGAACAATACTGTCATAATAACCAAAAATGGCGGTGCAAATATACCGGGATTAACAATGGACATAAGTTCAAGTCCTACGAATGACCAAAAGATTGTCCTGGAGAAAAGACTCTTTCGTTTCCAGAACATTCTGAGCCTGCAGAACATCTGATATCCGTATGTTAAAATACCTGCAATACCAAAACTTCCAATTACCTGCGGAATTGAAGAATGATACCAACACAGTGTTCCCTGTTTAGACGGGTGAAGATCTCTGTTACCCATGTAACCTACGCCCCTACCAAAGATAGGGTTAGATAAAAAGTCTGTAACTGATCTTTCATAAAGACCAAGACGTCTGAAATTTTCTTTTGATGAGAAGAATCTGTCTATTGTGTACCTCATTATATACAGGAGCTTTGGTGAAATAATAATAACAACAACGGCAACTATTCCGGTTACTGTAAGGAGTATTTTTCTGTGTTTTTTATCTACTACAGCAAAATAAATAATGAGTGCCAGAAGCTCAATTCCTCCAAATAGAAGTCCGCCGCGTGAACCTGACATTAGAATCGTAAAATATGATAGTAATACAGTAATAATATATGGGAATTTCTTTGTAGACATGTAGAAACAAAACGGCATTGCAATCATAAGAAGTGTACATGCGTTGTTTCTCCATTGGAACGGAAGAATATCAGGGTCCATAATGAACTGTTCCCAATGAGATATGTAATACTGAACAACTGCGCAGAAGAGGAAAACAGTTAGAGTAATAAAGACTTTTGAAAGCCTTTCATCTACAGGCTTTTGACCGTTTTTTCCCTCACCTATTACACCACCAAAGGCAAAATAGATTAGTAATATTAAAACGCCAAGAGCCAACATATAAATTACATTAGTTGGTGTAAAGTATTCAGACGGAGTCATTATTCCAACACCGCCAAGAATACAGGATACCGAGACAAGAGAAATTGGTAAGAAAAGTTCCCCTCTTTTGGCAGTGAACATTTTCCTATATGCAACAATATGAAAAACTACAGCAAATAAAACAATTGGAAGACACCATATATATCCCATGAATTCATCAAATGAATTTTTGCACCTTATTGCAAATGCATAAAGTAAAAAGAATGGAACAAATGCGGACATTACATCCGGTGAAATTACAACTATAAAACAGATTATAAATCCAAAAAAAATACAACCGGGTATTTCTACACCAAGGATGATTATTCCAAGTGCCATCATAAACATTAAAACAATGAATATGTCACTATCAATAAATCTCCTAACTTTATTCAAAACAGTTTCCATATATTACTCCTATTTTTAACTAGTTCAAAAAATTGTAAAACGAATATATTTCACAAAACTTACATAATTATAATGTATATGTTAAAAAATTTCAAAAGTTTTCGAAAATAGTATTGATTTTTGAAATTAAAGCTATATAATGTTATTTAGCACTCCGGTAGAGCGAGTGCTAAATAACATATTCTTTTGTTACGGAGGGAACAAATTATGACTATAAAGCCAGTTGCAGACAGAGTAGTTTTAAAGATGGTAGAAGCTGAAGAAACAACAAAGAGCGGTATCATCCTTGCTGCTGCATCACAAGAAAAACCGGAGATTGCTGAGGTTGTAGCTGTAGGTCCCGGTGGTATGATTGATGGCAACGAAGTTGAAATGTATGTAAAGGAAGGCCAGAAAGTTATTGTTGGCAAGTACGTAGGTACTGAAGTTAAACTTGACGGCATTCAGTATGTAATTGTAAAACAGGCAGACATTCTTGCAATTGTTGAATAATCTCATTTTACGGAGGTAATTTTTAATGTCTAAACAAATTATTTATGGTGAAGAAGCTAGAAAGGCTCTTCAAAATGGTATTGATAAACTTTCAAATACTGTAAAAATTACACTTGGACCAAAAGGTCGTAATGTAGTTCTTGATAAAAAATATGGTGCACCACTTATTACCAACGACGGTGTTACTATTGCTAAGGAAATTGAACTTGAAGATCCATTTGAAAACATGGGTGCTCAACTTGTAAAAGAAGTGTCAATTAAAACAAATGATGTTGCAGGTGACGGTACTACAACTGCAACACTCCTTGCACAGGCTCTTGTTCGTGAAGGAATGAAGAACGTTGCTGCCGGTGCAAATCCTATGGTAGTTAAAAAAGGTATAGCCGATGCAGTTAATGTTGTAGTTGACGCTGTTAAGGCTAATTCAAAGCCTGTTTCAAGCTCAGCTGACATTGCTCGTGTTGCAACTGTTTCTGCTGCAGATGAATACATTGGCAGCCTTATTGCAGATGCAATGGATAAGGTTTCTGCAGACGGCGTTATTACCGTAGAAGAGTCAAAGACTGCTGAAACAACATGTGATGTTGTTGAAGGTATGCAGTTTGACCGTGGATATATCTCTCCATATATGGCAACAGATATGGACAAAATGGTCGCTGAAATAGATGATGCATATATCCTTATTACAGATAAGAAAATTACAAACATTCAGGAAGTTCTCCCTCTTCTTGAGCAGATTCTTAAGATGGGCAAGAAGCTTGTCATTATTGCTGAGGATATTGAAGGCGAAGCCCTTGCTACTCTCCTTCTTAACAAGCTTCGCGGCACATTCACATGTGTTGCTGTTAAAGCTCCCGGCTTTGGCGACAGACGTAAGGAAATGCTCCAGGATATTGCAATCCTTACAGGTGGTACAGTAATTACTTCAGATCTTGGCCTTGAGCTTACAGAAACAACAGTTGATCAACTTGGTAATGCTGCTCAAGTTAAGATTTCTAAAGATAATACAATTATTGTTGGCGGTGCCGGTGCTGAAGCTGACATTAAAGCACGTATTGGCCAGATTAAATCACAAATTGAAACATGCACAAGTGACTATGACAGAGAAAAACTCCAGGAGCGCCTTGCTAAGCTTTCCGGTGGTGTTGCAGTTCTCCGTGTTGGTGCTGCAACAGAGACAGAAATGAAAGAAAAGAAGCTCCGTATAGAGGACGCTCTTGCTGCAACAAAGGCTGCTGTTGAAGAAGGAACAGTTGCAGGTGGTGGTGTTGCCCTTATTAATGCAATTCCTGCTATTGACAAACTCCTTAATGAAACAGAAGACTCAGACATTAAGACCGGTATTAAGATTGTCAGAAAAGCAATTGAAGAGCCGGTACGCCAGATTGCACAGAATGCAGGTCTTGAAGGTTCAGTAATTATAGATGCAATTATGAAGTCAGAAAAGGTTGGATATGGTTTCAACTTTGCTACTGAAGAATATGTAGATATGTTTGAAGCAGGTATCCTTGACCCTACAAAGGTTACACGTTCAGCTCTTCAAAATGCATCTTCTGTAGCTGCAATGGTTCTTACAACAGAATCTCTTGTAACTGACAAGCCTGATCCTGCTGCTGACGCTGCTGCCGCTGCTCAAGCTGCTGCAATGGCTTCACAAGGCGGAATGTATTAATAGAAATAAAAACATAAAAAAAGAAGCCGGACATATTCAAATGTCCGGCTTCTTTTTTTAGTCATCACATACATTGCAACCAATTATTTCATTATTTAATTCCGCCTTAATCTTTCCATCAATGTTTGGTGGGAAGAATTCATCAAGTGGAAATTTAATTTTCTTGAATGCATCGCACGGGTCGTCTGTTTCACAACTACAATGCTTGCATGGAACTGCAAACTCATATGCCGGAATCATAATTTGAACATCTCTTTCAAGCTGAACTATTGAGAAAAGTCCAAGTGTTACAACAACTGATTGGCAAGGCTTACATTCAAAGTCAAAATCTCCCCGGAATTGCTTTGCAATTAAGCATGGAATTCCTGAACATAGACAACCGGTTCCACAAGAAGACTTGCATAATTTTGCATCCATACATATAGGATCTACACACTGTACTTTAGCAATAGGATTGTTATTGCTGACGAGTAGTTGCTCATCAAATTCCTCGCATGCAAATTCACTTGAGAAGGTCTTCACCCTACCATCGCTTCCGTAAAGGATTGCCCTTTTGTCAAAAGTTGCAAGACCTTCAACTGATGTTGGTGGTGCAATTGGTGACTGATATGCGTCAAATGTAAGTTTAAAGAAATATGTTATATCAACAGAATAAAAACCTCTGTTGAAAGGCACCTCTTCAACATCTACAAAACAGTTAATTACCTCACATTCCCTACATTTAATTGTACTTGCTGAATCAATTATCTTCTGCCCCATTGCTGTAAATATAACACCAACATCAGAAATACAATCCTTGTCTGCACAAGAATCATATACACGCTTTATGTCAGCACACACAGCATCTTTAATTTCTGGCATATTTATTCCCCCTTATTAAGTTTTCAAGCCATAATATGAGAAAAGGCTTTATTGCGTTACACATCCAATTTTTGTATAATACTGTTTATAAAGGAGACGAAAAATATGCCTGTAACTATTAATCTTAAATCCAAATATTTTGACTCTGTGGGGAAAATTCCACACAGTGAATATCCACGTCCTCAACTTCAAAGAGACAGTTATATAAATTTAAATGGCAAGTGGGACTATGCCATTCTGAAAAAAGGGGAACTTCCAAAATCATACCAAGGGGAAATTTTAGTTCCTTTTTCACCTGAATCGCTCCTATCCGGTGTCATGAAAACTGTATATCCTGACAATGTTCTCTTTTACAAAAGAACGTTCAAAGTTCCCTCTAACTTCATTAAGGACAAGACTATCCTCCACTTTACCGCTGTTGACTACGCTTGCGCTGTATTTCTAAATGACAAAGTTGTCGGCACACACAGAGGTGGCTATGTTCCTTTCTCCTTTGACATTACAGACCTAATAAAACCGGGCAAAAATGAAATTCGCCTTGAAGTAACCGACCCTACTGACCAAGCATATGGAGCAAAGGGCAAGCAAAAGCTCAAAGCCGGTAACATTTGGTATACTCCTCAATCAGGCATTTGGGGAACCGTTTGGATGGAAAGTCTTCCGAGCGATGCAATTTCCGACCTAACTATAATACCTGACATAGATAATGACAAAGTAAAAATAATTGCAAAGACAACTTCACCTACACTTACTGTATCCATTCTTGACAGCAATAATTGTATTGCTAATGGAAAAGAAGAAAACAAAGACGGAATAATTGAAATCAATATATCCCTTAAAGATTACGAGCTTTGGTCTCCGGAAAATCCAAAACTTTACGACCTAAAACTTTGTACAGAGAATGACACAGTAACTTCATACTTTGGTATGCGCAAATTCTCCGTAGACAGAGACGAAAAAGGCATTAGAAGACTAATGCTAAACAACAAGCCATACTTCCATACCGGTGTTTTAGACCAAGGCTATTGGTCTGACGGAAAACTCACACCTCCATCTGATCAAGCAATGATAGATGACATTCAAATGCTCAAGGACATGGGCTTTAACATGATCCGAAAACATATAAAAATTGAGCCACTTCGCTTTTACTATCACTGCGACAGACTTGGCATGCTTGTGTGGCAAGACATGGTTAACGGTGGCGAAAAATATAATCCACTGACCATTGCCATTCTTCCTTTCCTCGGAATAAACTTTAAAGACTCATATTATACCCTCTTTGGAAGAAATTCACTTGAAGGCAGAAAAGAATTCATTTATGAAACAGAAACCACAGTAAACCATCTTAAAAACTCTGTTTCCATTGCAATGTGGGTTCCTTTCAACGAAGGATGGGGACAGTTTGACTCAGTTGAAATAACAAATATGATAAGAAAACTTGATCCTACAAGAACAATTGACCCAACATCCGGCTGGCATGACCAAAGAAAAGGTGACTTTGTTTCAAAGCACATATATTTCACCCCTATTTATGTTCCAAAAGATGACCGTTGTTACCTCCTTTCAGAGTTCGGAGGCTTCTCTAAGCCTTCTATTGGCCACATGTACAGCCCTACAAAAATCTTCGGCTACAGAGTCTATTCAACCAAGAAAAAGCTTCAAAAAGCTCTTACAAAGCTCTACACAAAGCGCATAATTCAAAATATTCCAAAAGGACTCTCCGCCTGTGTCTACACTCAACTTTCAGACGTAGAGGAAGAAATAAACGGTCTTATTACCTACGACCGTAAAGTAATAAAAGTTGACCCTAACCTTTTGAAAGAGCTCAATGAAGAAGTAAAAAAACAACTTAATAAATGATAAAAACAATATAACATTTTGAAAATAGTATTGGCTTTTAACCCAAAATGTGGTATTGCAATAACTGTAAGAGGTGAGAGAAATCTCCCTGTCGAACATTTGAGACTTGTACTCTTATGGGCTAATAGACAGTCCTGTAACTCAGTTGCAACAAGCTCTGGTTTAGTTACTAAGTAGAGTCTATGTGGCTCTTTTTTGAGCGATTTGGAGGACAGACCTTTTTAGGTGGTGTCCTCTTTTTTATTTTCTAAGGAAATGAGAAACTTGACAATTAGTCATAGCAAATAGCTATTGTATAGCCACCTTCACGAAATGAATTGCACAACACTTTTTGAGGTGTCAAAAAAAGGTAAAAACCCCATAACAACATAGTTACGGGGTTTTTCAATGGAGCTGATAACCGGATTCGAACCGGTGACCTCATCCTTACCAAGGATGTGCGCTACCGCCTGTGCCATATCAGCATATTCATTTTTGCGACTTCAATATAATACCACGAAGAAATACAAAGTGCAACTGAAATTTTAGCTACAGTTACAGGCAACTGTGTGTTTCTTTTATAATATCATTTGTGTTATAATGTTCACGTATAATTATGGAGGTGTGACATGTACGACTGGAAAGAAGAATATTGTATTGGTGTAGAAAAAATTGATAATCAACATAGACAACTATTTAAAATAGTAGCACGTATTGAAAACATTATGGCAGATGGTGACAAAGAGCGAAACAAGGCTGCTGTAGCAGAACAAATAAAATATCTGGTCAATTACACTGTTGAACATTTCAATGATGAAGAATTATACCAAAAGTCCATTGGATATTCTGACTTTTTGAACCACCATGCAGCACACGAAGCTTTCAAAGAAGATGTCTTAGAATATGAAAAAAAATTAGAAGAAGACAACTTCAATTCTGAAGATGTAAATAATTTTGTTAACATGGTAAAAGAGTGGCTCTTAAATCATATTATTAGAGTGGACCAGAAAATTAAAAATAACAACTGATAAGAAATTGTCAGACTAAAAACCCTCACAAGTATTACCTTGTGAGGGTTAATTTTTTAGATGTCTAATTCTGAAAGAGTCTTAATAAATGCATTGTTAAGACATTTTTCAGCAAGTTCTATGTCATCAACACGAAGAACAACGTATGCACCAAACTCTTTGCTTGCTGTAAAAGCATACATATATTCAAGGTTAATGTTCTCAGATCCTAATACATCAAGAATCTTTGAAAGAGAACCTGTTTCATCAGCCATTTCAACAGCAACTACATCTGTTACAGAAACTATTGTCTCTTCAGAAAGAGCTGCTTTAGCCTTTTCAGCATCATCAACAATTACACGAAGAATTCCGAAATCCTTTGTGTCAGCAATGCTCATTGCACGGAGATTTACTCCTGTATCTGCAAGAATCTTAACAAGCTTGTTAAGAGCTGCAGGTTTGTTTTCAACAAAAACAGATAACTGCTTTATAGCCATATTAATATCTCCTTAATCGTGTAGTTTACGGTTATCAATAACGCGGACAGCCTTACCCTCTGAACGAACAACACTCTTTGGAGGAAGAAGGTGTACTTTAGGTCCAATACCAAGCATTGTACGCATTGCACCTTCAAGCTTTCTTTCTCTTTCCTGAGTGTCAGAAACCTTATCAGAGAACTGTTCAGGTGTAAGTTCAACATTAATATCAAGTGTATCAGAGTTGTTAACACGATCAACAACAATCTGATAGTTTGGAGTATAGCCTTCGTTAAGAAGAACTGTTTCAATCTGACTTGGGAATACATTTACGCCACGAATAATAAGCATGTCGTCTGAACGTCCCATTGGCTTAGACATTTTAACATGTGTTCTACCACATGAGCACTTTTCTCTTGAAAGAACGCAAATGTCACGTGTTCTGTAACGAAGGAGTGGGAAGCCTTCCTTGTCAAGAGAAGTGAATACAAGTTCACCCTTTGAACCTTCAGGAAGAACCTCTCCAGTATCCGGGTCAATGATTTCTGCATAGAAATGGTCTTCATTAATATGCATACCTGTCTGCTCTTCACATTCAAAAGATACGCCGGGACCGGAAGTCTCTGTAAGGCCATAAATATCATAAGCCTTAATACCAAGACTCTTTTCTATATTTCTTCTCATTTCCTCTGTCCAAGGTTCTGCACCAAAGATACCAGCCTTAAGCTTATTATCCTCTGGCTTATAACCCTTTTCAGCAAGAGTTTCACCTATGTATGCAGCATAAGATGGTGTACAGCAAATAATTGTTGAACCAAGATCCATCATAAACTGAATTTGTCTGTCTGTATTACCGGATGACATTGGAAGTGTAAGACAACCAACCTTATGAGAACCGCCGTTGAGTCCGGGACCACCTGTGAAAAGACCATAGCCATAGCATACCTGACAAACGTCCTCTTCGGTACCGCCTACTGCAACAATTGCACGTGCACAGCACTCTTCCCAAATATCAATGTCATGCTGTGTATAGAAAGCAACAACTCTTTTACCGGTAGTACCTGATGTTGACTGAATTCTTACGCAGTTCTTAATGTCTGTACCAAGAAGTCCATAAGGATAAGCTTCACGAAGATCTGCTTTTGTCAAGAAAGGTAGTTTCTTAATGTCGTCAACAGACTTAATATCCTCTGGCTTAACCCCTTTCTCATCCATGAGATTTCTGTAGTACTCTACATTCTCATAAACGTGTTTAACTTGCTTTACAATTTTTTCGTTCTGGATCTCAAGAATTTTTTCTCTAGATGCAGTTTCGATTTCCGGCTGAAAATACCTTGCCAAAAAACCACTTCCTTAATTACGAGATTAATATTTATAACCTATTTCAAAAGCCTTTTTGTTGAGTTCAACAAATTGTGGCTTAACGGTCTTTTCAATTGCAGCTATCCATTTCTCATATGGAATGTCAAAATACTTTGCAACACGTGCCATAAGTACAATGTTTACAGCCTTTGCACTTCCTGCTTCAGTTGCAAGTGAAAGTGCATCTATTCCGTCTACAAATACACCGGATGCAACAAGTTCATCTATTACACTGTCCGGGTACTCTGCTGCGCCTGTTATAACAGGCATTGGATCTATCTGCTGAAGGTTGACAATAATTTTGCCATCCTTTTTAAGACAAGCTGCATGGCGGGCAGCTTCGAGTTTCTCAAAAGAAACTATGAAGTCAGCTTCTCCTTCGGAGATAACCGGCGAATATACCTTTTCGCCAAAGCGAACATAGGTAACAACTGAGCCGCCGCGCTGACTCATACCGTGAACCTCAGATACTTTAACGTCGTAACCTTCTGAAACGAGAAGCGTGCCAAGCAGCTTACTGGCAAGGAGGCTTCCTTGTCCACCTACGCCGACAATCATTATATTCTTTGTTTCCATTTTATCGGCCCTCCGTTTCAAAAGCATTTGCGTGACACATTTGAGTACATACGTCACAACCAACGCACTGAGTAAAGTCAACAAAAGCTTTTCCGTCCTTCATGCTGATTGCAGGACATCCAATTTTCATGCATGCCTTACATCCTACGCACTTGTCCGGATTAACTTTTACCGGTGACTGATGTTTAACATATTTAAGAAGTACACAAGGTCTTCTGGAAATAATAACTGAAGGAGCATCTACTGAAAGTTCCTCAAGTATTACATCCTCACACTCTTTAATATTATAAGGATCTACTACGCGGACACGCTCAATACCAATAGACTTACAGAGAGCCTCAAGATTAACAGCAGCAGCCGGGTCACCCTTAATATTGTAACCGGTTGTTGGATTATGCTGATGTCCTGTCATACCGGTAATAGAGTTATCAAGAATAATTACAGTAGAGTTTGAATTGTTATAAGCAATGTTTACAAGGCCTGTCATACCTGAATGCATAAATGTTGAGTCACCAATTACACATACAGTCTTTCCTGCCATGTCAGAAGATGCTTTATTAAAGCCATGAATACCTGAAACTGAAGCACCCATGCAAAGAGTTGAATCAAGTGCAAAAAGAGGTGCAGCAGAGCCAAGTGTGTAACAGCCAATGTCTCCAAGGCATGTAATTTTATGCTTTGCAAGGGCATAGAACAATCCTCTGTGAGGACAACCCGGGCACATTACCGGAGGTCTAACCGGAACAGTTGATGAACAAGTTGTACCGGAAGTTACGTCAAGTCCAAAAGCCTTGCGGATTGTATTCTGATTGAACTCTCCAAGAACAGAAAACATTTCTTTTCCAATACAGTCTACACCAATGTTTCTAAGGTGACTTTCAATAATACCGTCAAGTTCCTCAATAACATAAAGTTTTGAAACCTTTGAAGCAAAGTCTTTAATAATATTAACAGGAAGAGGATTAACTATACCAAGTTTTAATACAGATACAGAATCTCCAAATACTTCCTTTACATACTGATAGCAAGTTCCGGCACAAATAATACCAATATCTGTACCACCCATTTCAACACGGTTAAGAAGAGAAGTTTCACCAAGCTCAGAAATCTTCTTAGTTCTTTCCTCTACGAATGGATGACGGCGAACAGCATTAGCCGGGGCCATAATATACTTTTGAGGGTTCTTTTCGTAAGTGCCAACCTCATGTTCTTCTCTATCACAAAGTTCAACAATACTCTGTGAATGTGCAATTCTTGTGCACATACGGAAAAGAACCGGTGTGTCATATTCCTCAGAAATTTTGTATGCCTCTTTAATAAATTCCTTTGCTTCAAACGAGTCAGCCGGCTCAAGCATAGGAACTTTTGCCGCAATTGCATAATGACGAGAATCTTGTTCATTTTGCGATGAATGCATTGCAGGGTCATCGGCAACAATAACTACAAGACCACCGTTCACTCCTGTGTATGAAAGAGTAAACAAAGGGTCAGCAGCAACATTAAGTCCAACATGCTTCATTGCACATGCACTTCTTGCACCACGAAGAGATGCACCAAAAGCTACTTCACATGCAACCTTTTCGTTTGGAGCCCATTCACAGTAGATATCATCATACTTTGCAGCATATTCTGTAATTTCTGTAGACGGAGTACCGGGATAACTGGATACAACCTTTACTCCGGCCTCATATAGACCTCTTGCAATGGCCTCATTACCAAGCATAAGTTTTTTCATATTTTTCACCTTAAATAATTTATTTATGATATAATCCTTTAAAAGGAGTTTTTACTATGATAATAGATTTTCACACTCATACATTTCCGGACAGTATTGCTGACAAGGCAGTTTCAACCCTTGCCAAGAAAGGAAATGTCACACCATATAACACCGGCACACTAAGTGGACTAACAGAAGAAATGGAAAAGTCCAAAGTTGACATTTCAGTTGTACTTCCCGTTGCAACAAAAAAAGAACAAACAGAGTCAATAAACGAAAAATCACAAAATACTAATAATGTAATTTATGCGGGAGCCATTCATCCTGATAACGAAAACTTTGAAGAAATTCTGGATAATATAAAAGCCAAAGGAATGAATGTAATTAAAATTCATCCGGATTACCAAGGGACATACTTTAATGACCCTAAATATATAAGAATTCTAAAGGCCGCAGCTGAGCGTAATATTATAACAGTTACACATGCCGGAATTGACGTTGCATACAGAGATGACATTCACTGTACACCGGACATGATCCTTGAAGTTCTTGATATATTAAAAGGCATTATTGATAACAAACTTGTACTTGCACACCTTGGAGGTTACGAATTAGAAAATGAAGTACTACAAAAGCTTATTGGTCTTCCTGTGTATATGGATACAGCTGCTGTGCTCCCTCTTTATCCGGAAAAATCAGAAGAAATAATCAAGGCACATGGAGCGGATAAAATACTCTTTGCAACGGATTCACCTTGGGGTAAACAGTCTGAATTCATAACCCTTATTAATAATATGAAATTAACCGAAGAAGAAAAAGCAAAGATTTTCTACAAAAATGCCTTAAAACTCCTAAAAATTGACATTTAAGATTTTATCACAAAATAATAACAGATACAATAAAAAAACCTTCACTTTGGTGAAGGTTTTTTTACATTATTTATTCAAGTAATCCTCTTTTAATAAATAAGTAACATTTATTGTTTTAGGTTCCTTACGACCTATAATTAATTTATCATATTCAGTATGATGATATCTGAAGCCACATTCCCTTTGACAAATAAAATAGTCATCATTTCCAACGAAATATCCACTCCAAACGCCACGAATACCAAGATCATTAAAGTAATGATCAAGTACTAACCTAATAGCATCTACTGCATAACTGTCATACCAATACTCAGGAACAACCCAATAATCTAGGTCAGCTTCATTTAATGCTGCGCCATAGACACTAAGTGCACCAATCCTCATATTTATAAAACCTATAATTTTAAGATTAGATTTTAAAACTATTGCATAACAACCATCAGCTGAATAAATATTTCTTATTTCATTAAGACTGTCTTCCACTGAATTACTTTTTGCAAAACCGGTAGATTTTTCATACAAATCTGATTTTGTAATTTCATAAAGACTTTTTGCATCAGTTTTCTTCCATGGACGTAGATATATTCTGTTATTTTCTAATTGCATATAGCTCTCCCACACTACATGTATATTAAGATTTCCTATTTCTGCTCATAAAATTTATAATTACAAAAATTCCAATAAGAACTAGTACAGAAATAATCATTACAATATACATTATACTTGTTGTGACGAATTTGTCAAAGAAATAACCTGTCTTTGAAGAATATTTTAACGTTTCTTAACTTTAAAGCTTAAGTTATCTATGAATTCTTAATAATTTTGAAAGAAAAATCGCCTCAGCACTAAACTGAAGCGATTCATTTGTTTTATTTACTTTTCACACTTAGTAATTATATTACCTGTCATTTCAAGTTTTACGCTGTCACCAGCTTTAAGAAGAAGCATATTTTCGTGGCTTGCAGCTCTTGCTTTATAAATATTGCCGTTATCTGCAATTAAATAGATATATGTGTTTCCATCAATGTCTATATATTTTATGTCCGAAATGACAATTTCAACTGTTGTAACTTCTTCTGAAGGTTCCTCTTTTGTTTCCTCTACTCCAAGCATTTCTTTATACTTTGCAAGACATTCTGCCTGTGTTGTTGCTGTTGTAACAAGGTTATACTGCTCAACATTTACTGCTGCGTAGAGTTTTACAAGACCACTTGCATCCTTAAGAACCATAATGTATGTTGAATTGCCACTTACATTAATAAGAGATGGGAATGAAGCCTGATAGCCTTTTTCCTGAACCTCACCTTCTGCTGCTGCCATAGCAGACCATTCATCCGCTCCGGCAATTGGGAAGTAGTGTGCCTCTCCTGTTCTTTCGTTTGCAAGAAGGAAACCAATATTTGAGCTGTCTCCGTTTACTGAAGTAATGCCTGTGTAAATCCAAATATCTCCATCTTTTGCAACGTAACCGAAGTCACTCTTTGTTACGTATGAGTCGTCTGTGTCATTATATGAGGAGTAGCTTGTTACACGTTTACAATCCTTCATACCAATAATGCTGTTCCAAAATCCATTGTGAAGAGTTCCGTACCAGTTGTACTGCTCACAAAGAAGTGTTCCGTCAAATACATTGTCTACCCATCTAGGAATTTCTGAAACACTGTACTTATTCATTTCTCCGGTTACAGGGTCCATGACAATACAACCGGATACTGTTTGACCGCCAAAAAGTCCAACAGTACGAGAGTATACTGATGCAACATAATATGGAGCCCCAGACTCGTCTATTTCAAAATGAAGGTTACCAAACATTGTTGTTGGGTACTTAAGCCAAATATGTCTGTAAGCGTCATCAAAAAGATATCCGGATGGTACATACTTCATACCCTTTGATTCAACATAAGATGCGGACATTGAAACCGGATCGACTGTGACATAACCACAAACACCCGACGACCTATTATTGAACCATTTAAAAAATCCGGCATAGTCAAGTGCCGCAACTTTTATTGGCTTTCCTTTAAAGTCAATTTGAGAATAGTCGTCCGATACATTGTACTGAGAAACAACTTTGCTAAGAGATCCAATTTCTCTATCACCTAGTTTCTTTGCAGACGCAGTATCCATAAGTGCAATTGAATCTGTTCCCATGGACTCAGGAATGTCTGATGCAAAGTCAGTTTCAACAATAGGTAAAATCTGTGAATATGTCTTTGCGTGGAATATTGGGTCACCAAATATGTTTATTGCAACCATTAATACCAACAGTATTATAGGAACTAAATATGCCTTGAATTGTACTTTAAATTCTGACATATCCCTAACACGACCCTGCCCGGATACCTTTGTAATAACTATATTTCCAAAATTTGTAATACCCCTGACAATTCTGCAAAAAAGTATTGAAAAGAACGATGTAATTATAAGATAAATCCAAAAGTCCTCTGCATGAAGGTTAATTGGAATACATAAAACAAAAAAGAATATGAAAGAATTTACCAATATAACAATCAATGCAGGCCATAAACTAACTAATTTTTTCATAAATTCACCTTAATCAAGAGTTTTAAGAAGATCAATATGTTCTAAATAAAAGGCGTCAAAGATCTTCTTTTTACCAAAACCGATATACTTTGTTGAACCACCAATAATTGTGCCATGATCAGATTCTGCATCCGGCATAACATGCCATATACCTTTTTTAACATCCATGCCCTTTTCGTATGTTACCCACGGCTCATTCTTAGGATGCTTTGAAGAACCGTATGTTGCAAGACCATCAGATAAAAGCCAAGAATCATCAAAATTAACAAGTCTTGCAAATTTTCTGCTTGGTTTATATCTACTCATAGCATAACCCGGAATCCAAAGAATAGGATTCATAATTTTACCTTTTCTAACCTTGCCATTTTCATCAAAATATGTTCCAAGAGTTGCAACAGAAAAGTAATATGTTGTGTCATGACAAGACACATTTTTATTCATTTCAGCTGCACCATCTATTCTAAGGTCCCAGAAAAGACTATCTTTAGATCTTGCGGCATGAATAATTTTTGGAATATCAAACATTTTTGCAGTAATGACATCAGATGATCTTGGTGTTGTCAAATGCCAAGCTTCAAGTCCAAAGTCATATCCACGACGAACACCTGTATTGCCGATAATATTTGCCAAAATGTATGTAATTGCCTTTAAAACAGGGATTGCGCCCGGAATTGCATGCATAATTGTTGTTCCATCATGAGGTCCTGCAAGGGATGTTATTGAGCAAACCCACTCTCCTTTTCCGCCTGCAAAAAGTCCGGATACATTTTCTCCCGAAACTTTTCTTTCTTCTTCTGAGCCGCTTTCAAGAAGTTCAACAAACATACGCATTGTTGCGCCACCAAAACTGTGACCAAACATGTGTATTTTTACAAGTTTACCATTTTCATCTAAAGAACCCCAGTCCTCTATAAGACCTTTTTCATAAGTGCGACCAAAACGTTCATGTCCATAACGCTTTGAATGTGCTTCACCATAGTCTACTGTTCCGCCAAGAAGTATTGCATAAAGTTCACAGGCTCTGTCCCATGCGCTGGCAACCGAGCCAACCTTCGGAGCCACTGCTCTGTAGCCTTGTTCACGAAGTCTTTTAACCAAAGAACCGGTTATCATTCCATAATATGGAAGAATTTTATAAAGTCCTTCGTCCTCTCCAAAGCCATACATACCATGAACCAAAACAATTGGATAGTTATTCATATATTCTCCTCCTTTAAAATACCTAACCATTATACCACAATAATGAATATTTTCCTTCGTTATATAAAACAATATTAATATAAAACTTTTGGAGGAAAAGTATGAAATCAATTTGGCTGGATACAACAAATATAAAAGAGCATGAATCGCTAAATAAAGATATAAACACAGATGTGCTAGTCATTGGCGGAGGTATAACGGGAATTCTCTGTACTTATGAACTTAAAAACAAAGGAATAGATGTGGTTCTTGTTGAAGCAGACAAAATTGCAAAAGGCGTAACTGCAAACACAACTGCAAAAATAACATCACAACATGGATTTATATACAATAAATTAGACACTGATACAGCAAGACTCTACTACAGAGCCAACGAGGAAGCCTTGCAAAAATATAAAGATCTGTCAAAGACCATAGACATGGAACTTGAAGAAAAAGACAATTATGTCTACACTCTCAACGATATGAGAATAATATATAAAGAAATGGCCATTTTAAACCAGATAAACGCAAAAGCTGAAATAATAAAACCATCAGAACTCCCAATAAACACCCTTAACGCCATACGATTCAAAAAACAAGCACAATTTAATCCCCTCAAACTTATTGAAGAAATATCAAAAGACCTAACAATATACGAAAATACAAAAGTCATAGAACTTGAAACAGAAGAAGAAACTGAAAAAATAATAGCCTACACAAAAAACAATAAAATAACAGCAAATAAGGTAATTGTTGCAACCCACTTTCCTATATTCAACAAATTCGGTGCATACTTCCTTAAACTTTACCAAGAGCGTTCATATGTAATTGCCGTAAAAAACGCAGAATTAATGCCCGGAATGTATATTGACGGCTCAGGTAATGGTTTGTCCTTTAGGACATACAAAAACCTTCTCCTAGTAGGTGGCGGCAACCACAGAACAGGTAAACATGGAGGTGGCTGGAACTACCTTCGGGACTTCATAAAAAGCTACTATCCAAATGCCGTAGAACAATATCATTGGGCAACACAAGACTGTATGTCACTTGACAACTTGCCATACATTGGACTTTACAGTCCAAAGCTACCCAATGTCTACGTTGCCACAGGTTTCAACAAGTGGGGCATGACCACCTCCATGGTTGCCGCCACCCTCCTTACAAACCTCATAACAGGCAATCCAACTCCATATGAACACATTTTCAATCCATCAAGATCCATCCTTAAACCTCAACTTCTAATAAACGGATTAGAAACCACCCTAAACCTCCTCACCCCAACAAAACCACGTTGTCCCCACCTTGGCTGCGCCTTAAAATATAACAAAGAAGAACATACCTGGGACTGTCCTTGTCACGGCTCCCGCTTCACTGAAAAAGGTAAACTAATAGAAAATCCTGCAACGGATGATTTAAAAATTAAGGAATAAAAAAGAAAGCCGAATCAATGATTCGGCTTTTCTCATATCCTTAATAGTTTTCGGCTTCAATTTGATAATATGCTTGTGGTTTTCCACATGTTGGACAAACAAGTGGCGCGGACTCTCCAACAACAATATGTCCACAATTTCTGCATTCCCACACTTGGATGTCACATTTAGAGAATACTTCCCTATTTTCAATGTTTTGAATAAGGTCCTTGAACCTTTCTTCATGTCTTTTCTCTATATCCGCAACATTCTTGAACTTCTTTGCAAGTTCAGGAAATCCTTCGTCTTCTGCTTCACGGGCAAAGTTTTCATACATTTCAGACCACTCATAGTGCTCACCTTTTGAAGCAGACTCTAAGTTGGCCTTCGTGTCACTTAACCCTTTAAGCTCGTTAAACCACATTTCTGCATGAGCCTTTTCATTGTCTGCTGTATATTTGAAAATTTCAGCAATCTGCTCATAGCCCTCCTGCTTAGCCTTCTCAGCAAAAAACGTGTACTTGTTCGTTGCCTCTGACTCACCAGTATAGGCAAACATTAAATTCCTCTCAGTATTTGTTCCTTTATACTTGTTATTTGGTACTTCCGGTATAGGCATAACATCACTCCTTTAATTTTTATAATAGTGTTTCCCAAAAACAGTAAAATATTTTCCTTATGCATTGGAAACACTATATAAAAAGGAGCGCTTATATGGAAATACTAAAAGTTATATTAAGTTCATTACTTTCAGCATTCACTATATTCATAATTGCAAAAATAAATGGACACAAGCAAATGTCTCAACTGGATTTCTTCGACTACATTACGGGTATAACAATGGGATCAATTGCAGCCGAACTAGCAACAGAACTTGAAAAACCCTTAAAACCACTAATGGCAATGATTGTGTATGGTTTTATAACATTTATCCTAACAAAAATTGTAATAAAATTCCCAAACTCCCGCAAATATATTAATGGTACACCAACCATCATAATGAACAATGGTAAACTATACAGAAAGAACATGAAAAAAGCCAAAATAGACCTAAGTGAATTTATGGTAATGTGTCGTCAACAGGGCTATTTTAATTTAGAAGACATACAAACAGCAGTCTTTGAATATAACGGCCAACTAACCATTCTACCAACCAGCAAAAAACGTCCACTCAACCCGGAAGACGTAAAACTCTCACCAGAAAAAGAATACATCTATACCGAAGTAATAATGGATGGCAGAATCATTGATGAAAATCTAAAACGTCTGGGTCTAGATACCACATGGCTTCACACTCAAATAAAAGACCAAGGATACAAAAATGAAAAAGAAATCTTCCTGGGTCTATGTGACAACAATAATAAACTTTCACTGTATAAAACTGATAACGAATTAGACTAAACAAGTACTAAATAAAAAAAGACGAATCAAAACGATTCGTCTTTTCTTATGGCACGCCAGTGGCGTATATATTCAACTTAATTTCTAAAAATTAGAATTAAATAAATCCAATCTCTATAAATAGTATACCATAAACAATATTTTTTTATTATAAATTATAAATGTTCATAAATAACATTTTATTTCCTTATGGTATAATATCTTACTAGGAGGTTATACTATGTTAAACATTGATTATACAGGTATGTTTCATGATGATAAGATAAAAGAATATATTGAGACATTTGAATATAAAAAAAATATTGAACTTTATAACAAGCTATATGATTATTATTCAGAATATCATTTAACTGAGTTTAAAACTGAAGAAATAATAGATTTAAAAATTCTTATTATAATATCTCATAAATATAACTATGAATATAAAAAGACAAAAAAATTGATATATAGGTTAACAACCGAATTAATTCAAGCAAGATTTCATTTAGGAATTCTGTATGTTATATTTTTGAAAACACAAGAAGAGAAGGAATTTTATATAGATGAATGTATTGATTATTATATTACAGAAAATACAGAATTGTCTTTGAGGAGTTTAAGCAATTTTCTCGAAGATATAATTGATTTAAAAAATATAAACAAAAAGAAATATATTGAACAGTATGCTGATGCTTGTATGATACAAGCTAAAAATTATACTGGAATTAGAGCTAATCATTGGATAAATTTAGCATTACCTAAATATAAAGAACTTGGTTTACGAGAAAAATATGAAGATACACTAAAAATTTATAATAAAAATATGGAAGAAGTAAATAATGAAATGGGTGTTCATGGATTCGAAATTGGCAAAGATGAAATGAAAAAAGAATTATATAAACATGAACAAACATTGTATTGTTTTTTTAAAGAAGAAAATAAACCATTTGAAGATAAACTTAAATTATTGTGTAGTATAATACTTTTTATTGGTTTTGGTGAACATAATTATAGTTATTCGCCATTTTATACAGAAGAAAAAATACAAAAAAAATCTCCATCACTAATAGATCATTGTAGTGTGGTAACTTTTTCTGGAAATAAAACTATTAAAACAGAAAGTTGGGAGCAAAAATTTAACACAATAGGAAGGAGTTTGCATAGAAAAATGACTATTGAACCAGCAATCAATGGAGTATTAGATAGTAATATTAAAAAAGAAACTTTAAAAAGTCAAATATTAAATTCATCACTTATTTTTGAAGATGATAAAATACATATAGAAAAAGCACTAAATTTCTTTTTTGAAAAAGAATATGATATATTCATTTACACAATAATACCTAATTTTGAAAAATTATTAAGGAATGTATTAACTATTAATGGTATTCCTGAATATACAAATAAAAATAGTGATCCTAAATATCAAATAACATTAAATTTAACAGAAACTATTACAAAAATAAAAGAAAAACAGTTAATAGGAATAAATTTATTAAATAAGTGTAGTCAGTTACTAAACGAAGAAGAATTTGAAAATTATCGAAATAGATTATCTCATAGAGAAGATAATGAACTATTTTCAAAAGATACGGCATATGATTTGTTTCTTTTATTAATACAATTAACTTTAACTTTTTCTGATGAGAATATAGATTTAATAACAATAAAAACAGACATTAATAGTTAAGTCTGTTTTTTTATATTGTAATGTTAACTATATATGATTACATTATTTATCTTCTTGTTCTGTTTTAGTTTCTTCATTAGGTTTGTTTTGACCAGTTAGTTGATAGAATCTTCTTGTTGATTCTTCATCTTGTGCTAATCGTGCCATAGCCAAAATATAATTAGCATTTGTTTGAGAATCCATTGGTATTTTAGATTCTATTGCTTTTTTTAATAACAATGTTAATGGTTCTCCAATCGCTTTTTTATAATTGAATCCAATAAGTTGCATTATTGTCAATGTCTCAACAGATATTATCTTTTTAATTTGATCAATTTCTACTTGATTAGGCATAAATTCACTAAAAATTGGTAGTAAATTATCTGTTATATATTTAATATCATCCTCTGTGATTTTTTGTGATACTAATTCTTGTTCATATGCTTGTGCAATTCTTTGTATTTCAGCTTTATCATTTAATAAATCGGAAATTATTTCTTCAAGTTCTGCGATTGTTTCTTTATCATTTTTCTTTGCTTTACTTATTTTAATTTTATTTGATATAAAACTAGCACCATTTCTGGCTGCCGCCTCAGTTAAATTTGATGCTAATTGGATAAATGTTTCATTTTCTAACATTTTTGTACCTTCCTTTCAATTAACCTTATTACCACAACTTGAACAAAAATTACCATTCACTTCTAATCCACATTTTGAGCAAAAGTATTTCTTTGTATTTAATTTAGTTCCACAGTTTGAAAAAAACTTCCTGACACACTTGTACCACAATTAGAACATTTACAATTCAAAGCATCTCCTAATTTTGCATTTGGGTTATTTTTTAAAGTATTTAATGCACGATTAAATAGTGATGATGTCGCAACCTGAATTTTTATGATTTTTGTCCTATTTGAAACATCATACCATTATTAACATTTACTATAGATGAAATTTTGTTAATTGGCTTATCAAAACTAACGCCAGGTGAAGTAAATATTACTCTTTTATTTGTTAATATTAAATAACCATTATATGTTGTTCTTTCAGTATTTCTAATAGCCTGATTTCCAGAACCACCTGTTCTATAACTTAATCCTTTAGCAATTCTAATACTTATTCCAGCGTTTTTACCGGTATACCCAACAACTTTTGTTTTATCTTTATAGGTACTTGCATAATCAACATAACAACAAAATTCATCATTAGTTAAATTTAATATGTCAATTTGTATATTTGGCAAACCACCTCTATTAATCTCGTCAATTACAATTTGTGGCATTGCACACCCTTTAATACTATTTTTTACCGATGTGCTAACCATATTAGTTAATCCTTTTAAAATTCCCGTAGTTTCTCCTTTATTCAACATAAGTAATATTTTGTTTTCTTGGTTTATAAAGATAATTTTCTTTTTGTTTTTTCTTACAATCTTCAAGTAGTTCATCTATTGTCTTTATAAACCAGTCTATTGGCATATATTTATTGTTTATGACATAGTATTTTGATTTTTTGATAATATCTAAAAATATTATAGCTTCTTCGATTTTATTCATTTTTATTAAAGTTCCAACTTTTTTTCTATATGTTATTGGATTATACGGATCGTATTGAATAGCTTTTTCATAATTAATTAAAGCATTATCAAAATCATATTCTTTTTCATATATTTCTCCTAATGTTTGATGCATTGAATTTAAATGATTGTTTTTCCTAGATTCGATAGGTTCATTGTAATAGCTAAATCTATTTAAATAAACATCTTCATATAAGGGGTTAGATAAATATAATTCTAAATATTTAATGGCTTTTTTTCTATATTCTTTATTAGACCATGAATATGCCATGGCATAAATGTATCGCTTTTGACTTGTATTCGGTTCTCCACATATTTCAACAACTTTATTTAAAATATCTTGTCTAGTTTTACATGTTGATAGAATGTCATTAATAACTGATTGTTCCTTTTGTGTTAGAGTTCCCGTTGAAACAGAAAGTGTTTCAAAAAGTTTTAAGGCTAAATCAGGATTATTAACATAACTTGTCCTATTAAACAATGAAAACATACATATCACTCCAATACCATTTCTTGCTAATATTATACTATAAATTTAATGTTTTTTATTATTTACTTTCATATCTTTTAATAAATAGACCTGTTTTTATAAAACTCTTGTTATATTAATTCTTTATATTAATTTATTATATTACGTTAGACATTTTCATCTAGGGTAGATGGTTAATTATTAAGTTAAATGTAAAAATTTTGTTTCATCCATAATTCATACATGATTTTTTCTTTTACCAGTTTATGGAGTTTTTTATGGAACCTGTTTTTTGTTTAAAAATAAAGAAAATACATATTTTATAATCCAAAAATCTCCATACTTTTATCCAATTTTGCAAGTGCAAAATAAGAAAATGATATCATACTATTTCCTTATTATATAAGGATTTATAATAGTAATGATATCATTCCCTTTATCCTGTTTTTATATTTTAGTATTTTTTATTTATAAGGATATACAATTTCTTCTTCAGTTATTTCAACAATATCATCTAATATCGCATTTTTGTTGTTGCATAGTAATTCAAATGACATAAATTCATCATACAATTCTTCTTCCAGCTTTTGTCGTGTAAATACTTTGGTTTCATGAATACTTAATATTCCCATTTTAACTTCTTCTTTTGTAAAATCATTTTCAACTAGGAAAATCCTTATAACTTCATAAAATGGGCTAAAATCAAAAATCATATTATTTGTGTTTTGATTAAATCTACCATACGTCATAGAAACATCATAATATTCTATTAATTTATTCAAATGATTATTTATATGTTCTTCGTCCATATAATTACTATATCTAGTACTACAAAATAATTCATTTTCAACTTTCCAATCCAAATATCTTTTAGAAAATAAACTATTAAAATCTTTTAAAAATGTATTTCTAAAATTAACATTTTTTACAAAAATAGTTTTTCCATGCTGTTCCAATTCAATATTATCAATATAATGCATAATTATATTTTGTCGACTAATTATATTCCCAGATTCAAAATTGGGCTTAAAACCACAAAATTTACATATAAAGTCTATTATTTGTTTTAGTTTGTCATCAATATTAACTTTCTCTTTCTTAAAATTTAGCATATAAAAAATCCAACCTTTCTAAAGGTTGGATTCCTTTATATTAAAGTTCGATTTTTTAAAAAGTTCGAACAGAAATGCAAATGGCAGGGGCAGAAGGACTCGAACCCTCGGCACGCGGTTTTGGAGACCGCTGCTCTACCAACTGAGCTATACCCCTATATACAAAATAAGTACGCCAATAATAATACTATTTTAACACCTATTTTGTCAAGGGAAATTCTCTATATTTTGTTAAATGGACAACGTTTTTCAATACACTGATTATTGTTAAAATAATGAGTACATTTAATTTCCGACTTTTCCATTTCAACACCAAAGTTTTCATGAACAAAATCAATGGCGGCAAGAATGGAAAGATAAGAATCTCTCTTACAACATCTTGGTCCACCAATTTGACCAATGCTATCAAGTGCCTTTGATGTCATTCTATTAGACAGACCCCAAGGTTCATTTGCTAAAGGATTTGATTCAGAAATAATTGAAACAAACATTCCTGTGCTAATACCGGCACCACATGCACCCCAAAATCCACAAGCTCCACCCGGAACTTGTTTTCCGCGCTTCTGCATTTCCAAAAGTGCTGCTTCCAAATCTATATTTCCCCCAGCATTCTTATATGCTGTAAGTAAAGCCGAACCTACCATAACATGATGCTCAGGTCCATGCATATGACAGAATGGCATATCCATCATTTTTCTAACTATCTCAATTGGATTCTTACTTGTCTCTGAAAGACAAAGTTCAATAATAGAATCCATTCCCTGAGTATGACAAGCATCACAAATAAAGTGTCCATTTACACAACGCGTCTTACTTAAAACTTTCTTGTTACAAATTGCGCACTCCATCTCTTCATCTTCATTAAGATATTCAAGAGGAGCTTTACAAATTAGACATTCTTCTTTCATTTTATCCCCCGAAAAATGTAGGTTCTATTTGTTATCTAAACTTATATGTTGCAATGCCATAAATATATATAAAGAGTATAAGTGAAGGTACTACATATTTGAAGAGTGGCTTCATCCATGCTTTAACTTTTAAGCCCTTTCCTTCGTTTGCTTCTTTTATAAATTTATCCCAGCCCCATCCGAAGTTCCAGCAACAAAATACTGCAAGAACTAATGAGCCAAGTGGAAGAAGGTTTGTTGAAACAATGAAGTCCCAGAAATCAAGCCATACTGTTCCCTCTGCAAATGGTTGGAACTTAAATACGCTAAATCCAAGAGCTGTTGTTAGAGCTAATAGGAAGATTCCCACACCACAAATGAGGCATCCTTTTTTTCGGCTAATACCGGTTAATTCTCTTACCATAGCAAGGATATTTTCACAAACTGCAAGCACTGTTGACATTGCAGCAAATGTCATGAAAAGGAAGAACATGGTTCCCCACCATCTTCCGCCATTCATATTATTGAATACTCTTGCCATTGTATCAAAGAGAAGGCTTGGACCGGCACCAACTTCAAGATTGTATGTGAAACATGCAGGGAATATTATTAGTCCAGCCATAATAGCAACTACAGTATCAAGTACTATAACGTTGATTGACTCGCTCATAAGGCTCTTTTCTTTACCTATATAGCTTCCGAAAATTGCCATACTACCAATGCCACAAGAAAGAGTAAAGAATGCTTGATTCATTCCTGAAACCAATACTGAACCGTTTATCTTTGAAAAATCAGGCACCAAGTAGAATTTCAGTCCCTCAGCGGCACCTGAAAGTGTAAATGAATGAATTACCATAACAATCATAAGTACAAGAAGAATGATCATCATGTACTTCGTAACTCTTTCAAGACCTTTTTGTAGACCAATACAAAGAATTGAAAATGCAAACACAACAGTTATTGCAAGACATACCACATTAACTGTTGGATTTGATATCATTGAAACAAAATTCAGGTTTGCTATGTCACCTGTTAAGAACTTTGAAAAATAGTATATAATCCAACCTGTAACAACAGTATAGAACGCCATTAAACAGACGTTACCAATAAGGCAAACAGCACCCGCTACATTCCATTTTTTAGAGCCGTTCAGTTCTTTATACATATTAATTGGACTTGTTTGGGCTGCTCTACCAATTGAAAATTCCATGATGACTACCGGAAGTCCTAAAATTAAAAGACATAAAAAGTAGACAAGCATAAATCCGCCGCCACCACTTTGTCCACACATCCAAGGAAACTTCCAAATGTTTCCACAACCTATTGCACATCCGGCAGACAAAAGGATGAAACCTAGTCTACTGCCAATTTTTTCTCTTTCTTGCATAATTCTCTCCTACTTAAAACATAATGAATAGATTATACCTTAAAATAAGATAATATACAAATAAAAATGCTCCGGTAGTCAGCCCGGAGCATTTAAATTAAAGGGACTTATAAAAATTGCTTACAATTTCTTGTTGATATTTGTCCATATACGATTTTATTTCGTCTTGTATATTCTTAGGTATTGTGTAGTACTGCTCTGCTATTGCGCCTGTTATTGCGGCAAGGGTGTCACTGTCGCCACCAATAGAAATTGCATTTCGAATGGCATCTTCAAAGCTTTCTGATTCAAGGAAAGCTTGAATAGCCTGTGGAACAGTTCCCTGACAAGACACGTCAAAACTGTATGTTAGTCTAATTTCGTCTAAGGATTTGTTAAGTTTATAATAGTTGTTTTCTATGTGTTCCTTTATTTCTTCTTTTGAATGGCCTGTTCTTGCAAGAAATATGGCGGCAGTTGTAGCCCTTGCCCCTTTTATTCCTTCGGGATGATTATGAGTTACTTCAGTAACAATATCTGAAAGTTGCAATGCCGCCTCCAATGTCTTTGCTTTAAGGGCACATGGTGAAACACGCATAGCAGAACCATTACCCCAACTATTATATGGCTGTGGGTTGTCTGTTCTAAGCCAAAGCCTAAATCTTCCGCCATAGCCTGCATTAGGATACTTATTACCCAGTTCTTGCATGTATTTTACGGTTAACCTAGAAAGTTCATCTTCTGTATTTGCCTCTTGAACTGCCTTGGCAACTGCAAGTGTCATTATGCTGTCATCAGTTAAATGATTTTTTGATGTAAAAAATGGAAATTCCTTTGTTTTAATATTATTAAATTCATATACAGAACCTACTGTATCTCCTATTATTGCTCCTAGCATTGTTATACCCCCTAACTTAATTTATGTCTTAATTAATACTGCATAATTTTTAGAATAGGTCGCTTATGATGCGACAAATAAAAAAGACGCCTCAAAGAGACGTCTTTATTGGTGGACCATCAGGGACTCGAACCCCGGACCAACCGGTTATGAGCCGGTTGCTCTAACCAACTGAGCTAATGGTCCTTTTGTCATGTGACTTAAGTATTATATAAAGTGATGGTCAAAAAGTCAAGGAGAATTTAGCCAATATAAATTTGATCCCAATAAAGGTGACCATTAAGAGAATAGCAACCAAATCCTACATACTTGTAGTCAGGATTAAGCATGTTGTCTCTATGGCCTTTTGAATTATACCAAGCTAAAGTTATTTCACTTTCATTCTTCTGTCCGTGTGCAATATTCTCGGCAGCGGTATTCCAATTTTTAACTGTTGGATCTTTAATATCATCAAGAATTGTATACCACTGTTTTCCGTTTGGACGAATGTGGTCAGAACGGTAACGCTTTGAAAGCTCCTGCGCACGAATTGCAGAAAGTCTGTTAAGGTCAGCATTCATTGTTATTGGAGCAACGCCGGCCTTTGCTCTGTATGCATTTAGCTTTCTAAGCATTTCACTTTCAAACCCTGTTACAGTGCCTGAAGAATTTGGCTTATAGTCAACCACTGAAGCTTTTGCAGCTGCTTTTGTAGTTGTTTTGGTAGTTGTTCTTGTTGTTGTTTTTGTGGTTGTTTTGGTTGTAGCTCTAACTGTTGAAGGTGCTTTTGACTGAGCACATGTAGTAGATGGACAATTAGCCTGGTTATCCGATCTGCATGTTTGGATTTTATAATAGTATGGGGTGTTTGCAGCTAAGTCTTTATCTGTATATGAAGTTCCCTCAACTGTTGCAATTAACTTATATGGGCCGTCTTTTGAATTTGAACGGTATACATTGTATGCAGTTACACCATCTACCGGCTTCCAAGTTACAACCTTTGAAATTTCTTTCTTTGTTGTTTGAACTTTTGTTGTTTCACTACGAATTACTGTTGCAGGTTCTGTAGTTTCAGGCTCCGTAACTTCTTCTGTTGTTTCCGGTTCAGTTGTTGGTGCTTCTGTTGTAGTTACCGGCTGAGTTGTTTGAGCCTGTGTTGTTTCAGGTTCCTTTGGAAGTGAATTGTCCTGTCCAAAAATCTTATAGCCAAGGAATGAAACAGACACAAGAAGTACCATGACTACAAGTGAAATAAGTTGTTTTTTCATAAAAATTAACTCCCCAAAAAAATATCGTTATTATTTTACTTATTTCAACATTATTTTACAAGGTTTTTTTAAAGTTCTTTTGGCCCACCGCCTATATTCACCACGTAGAAATCCGCCTCATAGTCTGTATTGCTTTTATATACTTGTCCAACATTATTTATGAATGCCTGAATGTTATCATTATTTACTAAAGAAACAGTGCATCCTCCAAAACCTGCACCGGTCATTCTGGAACCCACACACCCCTCTTGTTCCCATGAAGCATGAACAAGGGTGTCCAATTCTTTGCCTGTTACTTCATAGTCATATTGAAGTGAACTGTGCGATTCATTCATAAGCATTCCAAACTCTTCTATTCTGTTGTTTTTAAGGGCATGACATGCCTTTATAGTACGTTGATTTTCATACACGGCATGTTTGGCTCTTTTTCTAATTATTTCATCTTCTATTATCTTTTGTTCAAACTCTTCCTCGGTAAGTTCTCCGAGAAATTTTATTTTATTTTCATTCTCTTGTCTGTTTATTATTTCTACAGCTTTTTCGCACTCTGCTCTACGTTCATTGTACTTGGATTCACCAAGACCACGTTTCTTATTTGAACAAGCAATTACAAGACTTTGATTTTTAAGTTTTACAGGAATGTATTCAAAATTTAACGTACTTGTATCAAGGTATGTAGCATGGTCCTCTTTACCCATGGCAATTATAAATTGGTCCATTATGCCACAGTTAACACCAATAAAGTCGTTTTCTGCTTTTTGCCCTATAAGGGCAATTTGTACGTTAGAGAGTTCAAGGCAAAAAAGGCTTTTTAGGAAAAAGCCGGTAAGAACCTCAACGGACGCAGAAGACGACAGTCCGCTGCTGTTTGGTATGTTGCCGAAATAGACAACATTGAAACCAAATGGAATATTAAATCCATCTTTTCTAAGTTGGTGTACAACACCCACCGGATAGTCTGTGAAGGATTTAATTGGTTTGGTTTCATTTATATTTCTTGTTACGATTCCTTCTTCTTCAAAATTAATTGAATAAAGAAGAATTTTGTCGTCGTTTCGTTTTTGAACAGCAGCGTAGGTGCCTATTGTCAAAGCACATGGGAGCACATGACCACCATTGTAGTCTGTGTGCTCTCCTATTAAATTAACACGACCGGGTGCAAAAAAAACGCGAGGCTCTTCTTTAAAGAGTTCTTTGTACTTTTGGGTAACCATATCTTTTATTTTTTCTTCTTGCTTATGAGCTTCTGTTTGTCGCGTTTCTGTTATTTGTTGTTTTATTGCTTGTTCCTTTGTTTGTTCTATCATTTCTTTGTAACTCCAAAGTCAATTACTATTGGATCCAGACGTTCATGGGTAATGGTGAGTTTTCCTTTACCTTTTTTACCTTTTGTCTTTACATATGTACCTGCGTATCCACCGCGAAGTGGAACTATTTCAGGACCAATGAGTTCAATATTGCCTGATGCATTGAAAACTATTGGGTCATTACTGTATGTTAGGACGTTTCCGTCTTTTGACTGAAGGGCAATATTTATGCAAGCTACATCATAGGTTGTGTCTTCAACAAGTTCTGTATGGTCAACATCAACCTTTAGTTCAATTTCGTTTACAGGAGCCTTTGTTACAGTCTTTACAACCTTACCGTCCTTAACTGCCTCAAAGGTGTATACAGTTACATCCGAACCCCAGTTTCCGACATATTTATAGAATAGATCAAAACCATCTTTAACAGAGAGCTTTTCAGTAATCATTGCCGAGCCAAGACCTGCAATGTTTTCAGGTGTAAAGACACCGGAAAATCCATTATTCATATAGCCTTTTACAGCCTTCTTTATTTTATCAGAAGACTTTTCCGAAATACCTTCCTTCTCAACAAGAAGACCGCCTATAAAATCATCAACCTTAATTGGAGGATGTGGAAGGTTTCCGTATTTTTCAGTATCCGGTTCAAACTTGCGAACAAAGTCGCCATTCTTGTACATATTTATGTAATCTGCATTTGTAAAGACGTATATATCTCCTATACAGCCGGCAGGATGTTCTCCAATATCCATACTTGAAGAAACCTCAAGAACAGGATCCTCGTCTTGCTGACTTTCATATACAGCGGCAGCAAGTTTGTGGTTTCTAAACATATCCAGAACTCCGTGGTAGCAAATCTTGTCACCTGAACCAAAGTCCTTGTGTGTGTTATAGTCTGCCATGCACCAACCGAAGCAACCGGAAATACCGTTGTCATCTTCATACATGTCATTAAGTACATTAGCGTGTCTAAGTGCATGAGAAAGTCTGTGTTCCTCACAGTCAAACGACTTTGTTGGGAACATGTGACCGTTAAACTCAGATACAAGGTAAGGTTTCCAAACTTTTGGTGTTACCTTGAATTTCTTTGTAAGACCCGGATTGTTTCCCGTATGAGAGAAGTCATTAAATGCATATACATCTTCAAGGAGTGAACTCATTTGAATGAATCGCACGCCACTTGTCTGTCTTGAATCATCAAGCTCGTGTGCTATTCTGTTTGCCTCTTTATAGAGTTTATTGTCATCTTGCGATTCATTAATTCTAACTCCCCAAAGCACAATACTAGGATGATTTCTGTATTGTTTAACCATATCAGCAACATTTTCAAGGTGCTGATTTTTCCAAGCATCATCACCAATGTGTTGCCAACCGGGAGCTTCTGTAAATACCAAGAGGCCAAGACGGTCACACGCATTTAGGAAATACTTTGACTGTGGGTAGTGACTTGTTCTGACCGCGTTAAGTCCAAGTTCCTCTTTTAAAACCTTTGCATCATGTTCTTGAACTGACTTTGGCATTGCATAACCAACGTATGGATAAGATTGGTGTCTGTTAAGACCACGAATTTTTATTTTCTTACCATTAAGATAGAATCCATCTTTCTTGAATACAGCCATTCTAACACCGAAAAAAGTTTCAAATGTGTCTAATACATTTTGACTGTTTGTATTGTTTTCTGTTTCAATACTTTCTGTTTCTTCATTATTTATATCTTTATTTATATCTTTGTTTTCTTCAGCAAGTATTACCTTTGCTTTATAAAGAATTGGATTGTCAATGTTCCAGTCTTCCAGTTTTGAAGATGAGAGTGGAATTTTGAAGGTATTCCCCTCCATTTTGTAGAAGTCTGTTTGAATTATTGGAATGTCGTTGTTTTCTTCGTATATTTCAAGACCAACAAATTTGCCTGAAATATTTTTTCCACCTACAGTTATGTCTGTTTCAATGTTGCGCCATGGCATTGTGTTGTCTATAGTCTTAACAAAGACGTCTTTAATGTATGTTTCATTTTTAACATCTATGTATGCTTCACGGTAAAGGCCACCGTATGTAAGGTAGTCAATTACATGTCCGAATGGCGGAACATTCAGACTTTCCCTTGAATCAAGAACTACCTTAATTTCGTTGTCCTCTCCATAATTTACAAGGTCTTTGATATCCACATCAAAAGCTGTGTAGCCGCACTCATGTGTGGCACAAAGCTTTCCGTTTACAAAGACCTCTGCCTTGTGGGCAGCGCCCTCAAATGTGAGAAAAAGACACTTTCCCTTAAGTTCCTCAGGGATATTTATCTTTTTCTCATATACAGAAACAAATTGGTATTCCTGCTCAGAGAAGTAGTTAAAAGGGAGAACCTTGTTTGTGTGAGGTAAGCGTACCTTCTCCCTTTTCTTTTCTCCTTCTTTAGAGAAATACCAATCATCATTTAAATAAATTCTTTGCAAGCTCATAAAGGCCCTCCAAAAGCAAAATAATACATGAACATTTTATCACTTTTTATTGGTAAAGACAACAAAATGCACCCTAAGTTTAAACTTAGGATGCATTATTTGCATAGAATAATATGTAGAAAATAAATTACTCAATTACAGGAAGTGACATTGCTCTGTTAGCAATTTCCTTCATATAGTTATGATATGTTTCCTTGTCTTCACCAACAGCCATATATGAAGTATGGTCTTTCCATTCAAGAGGCATAATGTTCCATACGCCAGGTTTTGAATCTTCATTAGAAACAAAATCTGTCTGAGGAGCTCCAATTGGTGCCTTTGAAGCCGGTACGTTAACAAGACCGTCATTTGGTCTCCATTCCTTTGGATGTGTTGGGTCCTTATAGAAGCACTCAAAAATTGAGAAGAGACGAAGTGGTAACCACATGTCCTTTGTAGGAAGTTCAATTGGACCATGAGTCTTTGTTCTCTTTCCGCCATATGAGAAATAGTAAATATTGTCATAAGTCTTATAGTCCTTCATTGACTCCATAGCACCTTCAGTTGAAAGTTCCCAATATATATTGTCATTTGTCTTATTTACAAGTGTACGAACTGCTTCCTTAGCTGCTTGTTTATTTCCCTTTGTATCTCTACTTACAAAGCCCCACTGATCCATATTAAAGTCATAGAGTTTCTGGAACCATGTGCCACTAGTCATTCTACCAACTGTGTGTAATACAGTAGCCATTGGCTTTACAAGTGGACGTCCGGCATCCGGAAGTGTTACACCGTTGTGAGTTGCAGCAAGAGTTGTGCAAGAGTGAATCCACTTCTCTTTACCGCCCTCAAATAGAGGAGAAAGTTCACCGGCAGGTGTTGCTGCTCTCTCTTCTGCTGAGCCTTCAGCAAGAAGATGAATAAGAGTGCGTACTGTTGGACCACCAAATGAGTGTCCTACAATGCTGATTTTCTGAATTTTTCCGGCCTCATCAAGTTCTCCCCAATTCTTGACATAACCTGGGTATGTTCTTCCGTAACGAGCATGTCCGTTCTTTTCTGAGTGAGCCTTACCAAAGTCAACACGTCCACCTTTAATCATTGCATAAAGGATACAAGCTCTGTCCCACATACTGTTGAATGGTCCAACATGAGGAGTAAAGCACTGAACACCTTCCTCCATTATTGCCTCTCTGGCATTACCATTCCACATTCCAAAACATGGGAAGAACTGATTAATTTTAGATTCTGAACCCCAGCAAAGGAATCCGTGAACTAAAACTATAGGATAGTTATTTGTCTTTGCCATAAATTACCTCCAAAAAAAATATATAAAAATGACACGTTCATTTTAACATAAATAAAGATATTGATGTTGTTTTATTTTGTTAATCACCTTTAAAATTCCTTGTAACAAATTTGTGTATTTTTTACAAATAATTTGTTAAAAAAAAGTCAAAATATTCATAATGCGTTGAAATGTTAATGTTGCTATGATAAAATCAAGTCGGATTCATTTACAAATAATAATATAATGGGGATTGATTATGAAAATATTTAACAAAAGCCTTGAAGCAAGTGTAAAATATGAAAAGCTACTTGCAACACAATATGGCCAATCAAAGGTAACTTTCTTTGTGTTTATGTTTTTAAGGGCTATTGTAATTGCTCTTATGATTCTTTCAATTATAAGAAAACGTTATGATATTATTCCAATGTGTATACTCACTCTTATACTCTTCACACTTCCTCCTATTTTTGAGAGAAAATTCAATGCAGATTTACCGACATTCTTTGAGGTTTTTGTGCTGATATTTATATTCAGTGCACAGGTACTTGGAGAAATCTTTGCATTCTATGTAAAAATACCAATTTGGGACACACTCCTTCATACAACCAGCGGATTTATGATAGCGGCATTTGGTTTCTCTATGATAGATATCATGAATAAAGATGACCAACTTAAATTTAAACTTTCCCCTGTTTATACATGCCTTAATTCGCTAGGCTTTACAGCCCTTATTGCAATGGTCTGGGAATTCTTTGAATTCTTTATGGACTACTTCTTTGGTATGGATATGCAAAAGGATACAGTAATAAGCAGATTCCAATCCGTAATGCTTGATCCAACAAACTCAAACATTGCAGTAAAAGTGGAAAATATACACGAAGTTATAATTGATGGAAACCCTCTTCCATTTGACGGATATCTTGACATTGGTCTTTATGACACAATGAAGGATACAGCAGTTGCTGAACTTGGCGCTTTAGTATTCTGTGTATTTGCATTTGCATTCATTAAGACCAAAGGTAAAAACAAGATTGCTGCAATGTTTATCCCTGTCAAACGTAATTGGGATGAAAATCCACCTGATTATGAATTTGATTATGCTAAACGTCTTCAGGAACTTGAAGCTGAATTTGAAAAACGCAAAGAAGAAATGGAAGCAGAACTTGAAGCAGAAAAAGAAAAGATTCGCAGTAAAAATGTCGATGAAAAGAAGGATTAACGTTGGAAACCACATATAAAATTACGCCTCAAAAAATATTCAAGCACTTTAAAACAATAACCAAACACAGGCACAAGGTTATGATAAATTGTTTTAGAGCAGGTATTCCCCTACAAGGCCTTATGCATGACCTTTCAAAATATTTTCCGTCAGAATTTTTAATTGGTGCAAAATATTTCCAGGGAAATAGAAGTCCAAATGTTATGGAAAGAATTGAAGTGGGTTATTCCAGTGCGTGGATGCACCATAAAGGCAGAAACAAACACCACTATGAATATTGGTTTGACAATGATGACTCCACCCTAACAATTCAACCTGTAGAAATGCCTTTAAAATATGTCGTTGAAATGTTCTGTGACCGTGTTTCAGCAAGCAAAATATACAAAGGCAAGAGTTACACAGACAGAACTTCTCTTGAATATTTTGAATCACACGACTATAAAGTTACAATGCACAAGAACACACGCGAACTTCTTTCCTATCTTCTCAATATGCTTGCAGAAGAGGGTGAAAGAAAAACCTTCAAATACATAAGGAAACTTGTTCGTGAGGACAGAAAAAACGGAGGAAAATAAAATGGCTGAAAAAAAAGAAAAGAAAACTCCTGAAAAAGATGAAAAGAAAGTTGAAAAAACTGCTAAAAATGAAACCAAGCCTGAAGCAGAAACTGAGACAAAATCTTTAGTTGAAAAAGAAGTAAAGGACGAAGCAATAGCTGAATCAAAACCTGAAGTAAAAGTTGAACCAAAAGCCGAGGTAAAAACTGAACTCAAAGCAGAGCCAAAACCACAGACAAAGAAAGAAGAAAAGCCTAACAAGAAACTTTACGGAAATGTAATGACAACAGGTAGTTTTGTTGCATCCTTTCTTCTCCTTCTTATTCCGGGACTCAACATTATTCTTGTAATTCTTTGGGCACTTGGTGCTGCAAGAAACAGAAATAAGGTTAACTTCTCAAGATCTTGTATTATATTCTTCCTTATTGAGGTTCTCCTTACGCTTATTTTACTTGGTGGTACTTATATTTACGCAAGTACACAACAATCAAAAATCTTAAACTATGTAGACCAAAAGACAAATGGACTTCTTACATATTTTGAAGTAAACTCTTTTAATGATCTTCCAAAACTTCTAAACATTTCTGATTCTTTAATTAGCAAAGAAGAGCCTGAACCTGAACCGGAACCTGTTCCAACCAGAATTATTGTAAATCCGGAAGAAATTACTTCATATGAAGAATTCATGAAACTATATAATGATGCATATGCTACAAAAGAAGTCACAACAGAGGTCGCAACTGAAGTCCCAACTGAAGAAGTTACCGAATCTGTAACACAGGCAATTACCCTTACTGATATTCTTAAGAAGTACAATGTAGATCCAAAAGACGCAGCTCTTTGCTATATTATTATTGAAAATGAAAACTCTTCATGCATTATTGCTTTTGAACCTACAACAGGTAAAATATCAAAAGTTCCAAGTCTTCAAATAAACGACCAGGTAATTTACATCGGAGGTGCAAAATAATGGCTTTTTGTACTGAATGCGGAAAAGAATTAAATGCTGAAGGTGTATGTGAAAACTGTCAGAACAAAAATAAAAACAGTGACACTCCATTTGACAAAGCTGTAGAAGCAGTAAAAAATGCACCGGATGAAACAGCAGAATATGATGAAACAGACATAAAAGACAATATATTCTTTGCGATTATTGCTTATTTCGGAATATTAATTCTAATTCCTGTTATTGCTCGCCCGGATTCAAAATTTGCAAGATTCCACGCAAATCAAGCACTTGACCTTATGATTCTAACGTTACTCTACGGAATTATTGCTACAACAATTACAGCAATTTCATTCACAAGTGGCACTGCATTTGGACTCTTCATTCTTGGCATATTTTTAATCCTCAGCGTCGGAATATTCCTCCTTTGGATACTTGGAATTGGAAACGCTGCACAGGGCAAAGCAAAACAAGTTCCTTTCATAGGAAAAATAAACTTGCTTAAATAGAAAAAACGACTTCGGATTTTCCGAAGTCGTTTTTTTATTTATAAGTTTGTTTACTATAAGCCTTATTGCTTTGCTAATACTACTTATACAATATATTTATATCTACATTACCATCTATGCCGGGAACTCGCCCTGTGCAGCTACATTGCCACATGGCATAGTCACCCTCATAGTTTGTCTCTTTGGTGTAGTGCGCAAGCCATACAGAATATTCCGAACCTAAATACCAAACCTCTTTTTCCAAGTAGTATTTACTTGAATATAAATATCCGTCAAAACCAACCTGACGCATAATATCTATAAATATTTTAGCGTTGTCATTAAAATCATTAAGACTCATATTCCTGTTTGAAAAACCATTCCAATATTCCCAGTCATAGGCTATTGGAAGATCCGGTTCCAATTCATTTTTAATAAGAACTTCTGTAACATATATGGCTTGTTCAATGGATTCTTCAAGGCTTGTTGAGTAACTGTAAAAATAAGCCCCGACTAGAAGCCCTGCCTCTTTTGCTCCTCTGAAGTTTTCAATGAACTTGGAGTCTGTTTTACATTCCCCGCCAAAGCCGTCCTGAGCGCCAAGTCTTATCATTACAAACTCCACACCGGACTCTTTGACCTTTTGCCAGTTAATGTTGCCCTGCCAACGTGATACATCTATTCCTATTTTGTTATTATCCGTTTTATATCTGGAAATTGCATCTGAAATCAGAAGCGGTGTTCCACCACTAGGTTCGTTGTTATTACTTGTTGTCTGTTCCTCGTCTTTTGGCTTCTCTTTAACTTTCAAAGTAAATGGAAAACGGGTTGTGTTTCCCGCCTTGTCTGTGGCTACTCTTTCAAGCTTATATGTGCCAACAGTATTTAAATCATAGTTTCCGACAACTTTACAGGAAACCTGCTTATCTACATTATCCACACACATTAAAGGTTCAGGAATTTTTTCGGATTCCACTTCAACAGTAACGGTTGAAGAACCCAAAATGAGTGGAGCTCTAGTGTCCGGCTCCCCCTCTTTTTGTACACTTATAAATGTGTCTATATATTTATTAGATTCAACTTCAACAACGTTTTCCTCAGCACCAAAGAGTGAAAGTCCACCGGGGTATGGTGAATGGTCACTAAAGATAGCAAGATACATAACAAGAAAATACACCAAAAGTATTGGAACAATTGCAATTCTCTTTAAAATATTTTCTTTCATTAATTAAATCCTTTTAACATATCTTCAAAATCAGCCTCAGAGTTATCTGTAAAAAGTTCAATTACAGTGAAATAGTATTCAGAATAGTCTGAGACAAGGTAAAGGGTATATCTTTCTCCTTGGTCTGCATAAGAGGATGCTAGCTTGTCCTTATATAAACAGCCAATATAAACATTATCATCTATTGTTATTTCAACATCTTTTACTATTTCTATGTTATCTTCATCTGAAAGCCAGCTCTTCTTTTCATCAAGCATTTCGGCTGAAGAATCCATATAGAAGTAGTCTTTATTTATGTAACTAACGCTAATTCTTGCTGAATAATCGTCATTATATGCTTCAAATTCATTTACATATGAAAGATCATCGTCATATTCATATAATTCTGTGTTTTCATATCCAGATGGTACTGCATATTTAATTCCCATATATTCATTAACATATGTCATTGAATTATCATCATAAGTTCCTCTTTCAAAGAACTCTGCGCCCAAGTATTCAAACTGCTCGTTGAAGATTTTGTTAAAATCAGGCATATCTTTACTTACAAATTCACCAATAATTGAGATGGATACAATAACAAAAATAACAACAAAAACTAAGACGCTTATTTTGGATGTATTACTTTTATTCTTTATAGGTTTTACAGTCTTAACTTTTTGTTTAGTTTTCTTTTCAAAGGAATTGCCGGCAGGCACCTCGTTAAATGTTGATGCAGGTTTTTTTACCTTCTGAGCATCTTTACCTTCATTTATTTTATTTTTTATTAGTTCCACAAGACTTGAACTGAATGAATCGCTAGTCATTGACTCAAAATTCTTTTCAGCATTTGTTTTTCCGTCTTTGGATTTTACAACACTTAGATCTCCATTAAATGGTTTGTTGTCCTGATATTTTATTGCACCTTTAAGAGACATTTCAAGGCCACAGAAAGGACATTTATCAGCTTGGTTGTCCATGCCTGTTCCACAATAATTACAAATTTTCATTTTGTCACCTCTTATGAGAACATTGCCATGACTGATGCAAGTTCATCTGCTGTGTTTGACTCAACGTAAATTTCAAGAACATAACCGTTTACTTCTGCAACCAGCACCTCTATGTAATAGGAATAATTTACATCCATTATCTTTTTGTAAATGATACCGGTAAATTTATTTCCTCCAAGTGTTACAGAAACACTGTCGTTTATCATTGAGTTTTGACCTTCTGAAGCCTGAGCAATATAGTTCTTAAGGCCATCTGTTGCTTTTGAATAGTTGAATTTTTTAAATGATTTATATGAAATTGCAACGTTACTGCTCATATCTTGACTTGAAGCCTTAAGGTCAGTTGGTGACAAAATGTTGCTAAAACTGCCCTCAGTGTATCCTGAAAGATTCCAATCACTTGGCGCAGAAAATCTAACTCCTGAGAAAGTACTGTAGTATGTAGTTCCGGAAACAGTTCCATATACAAAGTTTGAATCCTCTTCATAATTTCCAAAAGAACTGTTCCTGTCTCCGCTTTCTCCCTTAGTACCCCAGGCAATATTTGCAAGTTCATCATCTTCACTTGAAGTTGTATAACTTCCTGTATTGTTGTTCCCGTGCGATGTATTAGGGTCTAAGAATCTATCCATAGTCTTAACAAAAAAAGCTACGGAAAAGATTATTAAGAGAAGAAGTGAAACCGCATAAGTTATTGCAAGTCCCAAAAGAAGTCTTTTCTTTTTTCTTCCGTCGTCATTCACAAGAGCCTGACCCTTTTGAAGCTGATCATTTAAATCTAAACGCATTTTTTAGTCTCCATTTATTTTTTAGTATTCATTGAATCCAAAACTACACTTATATCTGAAAGTTCAGGTGCACAGATTGTAATTAAGACATAATAATCATCTATTTCAGAAACAAAAGAATAATCATAAGTATTTTTTCCGTTTGCATCTGTAACCCTTGCTGCAATCTGATGGAATGAAATATCCTTTGAATCCTTGCCATGTGGATAAAACATTGAATCCTCAGCAAATTCAAGTCCATATCCACTTCTTTCATAATCAGTATATGTTTCCTTAACATGCTTTATATATGAATTTAGGTCTTTATACTCTGAATAGTAGTCTTTATTTATAAAATCTACATAGACAATTTTTGTACCAAGAGGGTTTTTGGCATAAAAATCATATACAAGTGCGTTACGTTTTCTCATACTGTCAGTAATGTTTGTCTTTTGATAAAGCTCTTCTATTTCCTTTTCAGAATATACGTTATAATCTTCCGGAAGTGTAATAGAAATGTTTGCCATTTTACATATATATGTGTTTGCCTTTGTATTTACAAGACCCGGTTTAAATGCATCTATGTCATCATCTATGACATCAAAATCGTCAGAATCATCAAAGTCATCAAAGTCATCAAAGTCGTCAAAGTCATCAAAGTCATCAAATAAATCATCATTGTAGTTGTTGTCATAGATGTATTCATCATAATATTCAAAAAACTCAGAGATTTTCTCAACATAGTTACTTGGTGTAATACCTAGAGCAGCAAGTAAGCCTAAGATAATTACCCATCCAACAAGATGAATTGCAGTTACAACACCTACAACAGTAAGAATTATTTTCTTAGGGTTTGCTTTTTTCTTTTCAATTGGCTGCCCAACTCTGCCTGTGTCTCTTGATTCTTCAGTCTTTTCTGTTGTCTGTTCTTGCTTTTTAGCCTCTGCTCCACAGAATTGGCAGTATTTATCATTCTCATTTATTTCTTTTCCACAATATGAACATTTCATATAAAAGACCTCTCTTGTAACAATTAATTACATAATAATACAAATACTGACATGAATTTTATCATAAAAAAACAATGTCGGCAATAAGTTAAACTCTCATTACCGACATTGTTATAAAATTTTAATTATTCAGAAACAATTATTTCAAAAGCTTTTCAATTGCAGCAAGTTTAACACAGATAATAAGAAGATCTGTTGCATCAGCAAGTTCCTCAACTGTTGGAAAAGTCGGAGCTATACGAATATTTTTATCCTCCGGATCCTTTCCGTATGGGAAGGTTGCCCCACAATTTGTAAGCTTTACTCCGCCCTCTTTACAAAGTTCATATACTCTTTGTGCAGTACCCGGCATAACGTCAAGACTAATAAAATAACCACCATTTGGTTTAGTCCACTCTGCAATATCAAGTGGAGCAAGTTCCTTTTCAAGAGCAGAAAGGACTGCTTCAAATCTTGGTGAAATAATTTCCGAAAGGCTCTTCATATGACGCTTTACACCTGCAAGATTTTTGAAATATTCAACATGACGAAGTTGGTTAATTTTATCAAAACCAATAGTTTGGAACGAATAACGTTTTTTAATATATGCAAGGTTTTCTTCATTTGCAGCAAGCACAGCAACACCTGCACCGGAGAATGAAACCTTGGACGTTGAAGCAAATTCAACCGCTCTACTTGGATTTCCGGCCTTTTCACATTCAGAAAGCATGTCAAGAAGCTTATCCTCTTTTCCAAATAGATCATGAATACAATATGCGTTGTCCCAAATGATACGGAAGTCGGAAGCCGCCTCCATTTTTGCAAGTCTTCTTACTGTTTCATCTGAATATGTAACCCCTGTAGGGTTTGAATACTTAGGAACACAAAACATGCCTTTTACCAATGGGTCTTTAACAAGAGTTTCCACAATATCCATATCAGGGCCTGTTGCAGTCATTGGAACATTTACCATTTCAATTCCCAAATATTCACAAATTGTGAAGTGTCTGTCATATCCGGGAACCGGACAAAGGAATTTAATATTTCCCTGCTTTATCCAAGGCTCATTTTTTTCTGATGCTCCCATTGTGTAGCACTGCATAATGTAATCAAACATCATATTAAGACTGGAATTACCACCAACAAATATTTTATCAGACTGCACGCCAAGAATTTCACCAAAGAGTTTTTTGCATTCCGGAAGGCCATCAGGACAGCCATAATTAAGGCAGTTAATTCCATCTTTTGATTTATATCCACTTTTTGAGTTAATTACATCAAGAAGACCAATAGCCTCCTCAATCTGTCCGCTTGAAGGCTTTCCTCTGGACATATCCAGATTAAGGCCACGAGCCTTGAACTGATTATATTGATGAAGAACTTTCTCCTGTTCATAGAGAAGCTCTTTCTTACTCATTTCTGAATATTTCATTTGATATCTTACTCCTAAAATAATATTGTCTAATAATATAATATAAATAGACAGAAAATGCAACTTTATTTCATAAAACTTGCATTTCCAAATTAAATGTTTCCCTGTCCAACTCTTCTCAAATTAAAATCCACCTCTACATTCACATTTTCAGGGCTGATTTTTCCCGGGAAATAATCCTCATGTTCTTTAAAGTATTTTGGATATTTAATATATATCCTTCTACCAAGACTGAATACATCACTTTCATACTCAGTCAAACATTTAGAAATTGTTTTATTAATAGTATTTTTAACACTCAGCGATCCAACCTCCTCAAGCTTTTTAACCCGTTCTTTTGTAAAGCCCAATTTATTTGCGTCTTCCTGCTCTACAAGGTCAGCTGTAAGTTTAACTTTTATATCAAATTTTGGCTCTTTTGTCTCTTTTGAAATATAAGCTGACACATCAGTAGTGCTTTGAACAATTTTGAAAGTTAAAATACCTAATTGTTCATTTTCAATACTTAGAGTCCCACGGTCAAATTTGTCATTTACAAATAAAAGACCTCTACCTTCTGTCAAATTTAGGTCTCCGACATAATTATCATTATTAATGACCGCAAAACCTGTCAAATAGGTGTATTTATCCTCACCTTGTGTCTTAATTGAAAGAGTTGGAATATAAGCCGCAGAGCATTTGTCCAAGTACATGTTTGTAAGCTGTGCCATATCCATTTCAGTTGTATATCCGTTGTCTTTTCCTGATTTTAATATAATTTGAAGTTCCTGTGACGGAAACGGGGCATTTCCTTCATTTACTTTAATTATTTCTTCAGCAGTACAATCTTTTGCAACAGCCGCAAGAACACCCGAGCGAGTTTTATAATCTCTTATGAAAAAATCTACTACGTTCATATACCCTTTTTCAAAGACACTCTTTCCGAGAATTATTGCTTTCTTTTGAGAATAAACAACTGTTTTACCAAGTTCAATAGCCATTTTTTCTGCCGCCGATGAAACGGTTTTACCCTTATATTGCATTGTTTTCGTAAGATTTCCCGGCTCAGGATTTTCTCCTGTAATCTGGTTAATATTTAAAACTTCAACAGTTAAAATATATGAATCCGTTTTCTTGTCATAGTCAATTCCAATGCCGGAAACTACTACAATATTTTTTATTTGCTGCTCGGCAGTTACATAAATACTAGACATTATTAGAAGCGAGAATATTAGAACTATTGATATTATCTTTTTCATTTTTGTTCCTCATTAATGTGATGATTGGAATTATTACAACAATAACTCCAAACGTTGATAAAGCAAGATATATTTTTTCAAGAAGTAGCCTTGAAGAATAGTTTTCCCTCATTAAAAGAACTAACAGACCAACTGTTAAAGCCATAACTATAGTGGCATTTTTTTCGCTTATTTTTGGAAATACCGCTTTTAAAGAATCCCTAGATATAGAAATAAATATTGCCACCCTAATAAAAATACAAACCAGCCATGACGAAGTAATAAATGCGTCCAACCTTTCAATAAAGCCCAAGGTTGAAAGGGATGTTAAAGAAAAGAACGGGAAAAGTTGTGTATTGGCATAATCTCCAAGAACTCCCCCTTCCCAAATTACCATAGCAAGAAGAAATCCCATTGTTGTAAGAAGCCACGGATAAATAAAATTCTTTGTTCCGCCCTTTATTCTGTCTTTATAGAAAACAGGGTAAAAGAGTTCAACCGTAGAAGAAACTGTTATAAGTCCGTGTTCAAGAGGTTCCTTAATTCCATCATATAATGCCGGCGTAAAATTTGTGAATTCAAATCTACCTACAGTTGAAACAAGTACAAAAATCACGCTAAATGCAATGAATGGAAAAAATATTTCCGCTGTTCTCCCAAGAACACCTAACCCCATAAAAATGCAGTAGAATGAGCATAAAACCATAATCAGCAAAAAGACCCTAAGGTCAGATGCCGGGAAAACTACTGTTGTAGCAAAAATATTAAACCTAGTTATACTCAAGAGTGAGTAAATGAGCATTCCGGCAATAATGATTAATGATATTACAATTTGAAGTGGTCTTCCTTTTTTCTGCAATTCAAAAAGCAGCCCTTTTTTTGATTCGTCATTTAAATATTTATTTATTGGAATTGCTACAACAGAAAGTACAACGGCCGCTAATATTATTTCAAATATAATATCTCCGCCACGGAGAGAATTTGTACTTTTGGGCATATAGAGAAGTGTTATAAAGACTCTGCTTAAAAACATTACGGTGAACAATTGTATTCGAGTCATAACACTTACCTCCGCATTTTGTCAACTTCAATTTTCTTACTCATTTTTTCCCAGCCCTGTCGCCATATAAAATCTCTGAATGCCTCAAGGCGCAGTGGCGCAACAGGCTCTGTATACGGCACACCGTACGGACTTATTGCCGTCATGTTAATGACAAGGGCAATGAGTCCTAAAATTATGCCGTAAAAGCCAAGTGTTCCGCCTATTATTATGAAGGCCAAGCGCAGAACTGCTATTGGCCCGTAAATTTGAGGTATTACGAATGAACTTATGGCTGTAAGGGCTACCACTATGAGCATTGGTGCCGCAATAAGACCTGCCGTTACGGCAGCTTCGCCTATTACCAATGCTCCGACTATTGAAACTGCATGTCCAACTGCTTTAGGCATTCTAAGGCCTGCCTCACGCATTACTTCAAAAATGACATGAATTATAAGTGCTTCTATCATTACCGGAAATGGAGTTTTAAGTTCCTGACTTAAAATACTGAAAAGAATATCTCCCGGAAAAAGTTCCTGATGAAATATTGCAAGAGCCACATACATTCCCGGAAGAAGGATGCTTATAAGAAATGATGTAAGTTTTAAAAGACGAATAAATGCTGCAAAAAAAGGTCTTTCTGCGTAATCGTCAAATGAATGGAGATTTTCTGCAAAGGTGTGTGGAACATAAATCACATAGGGCGTTCCATCAAGTATTATTCCAACTTTTCCCTCACAAAGTTTTGCCACCAATGTATCCGGTCTTTCTGTAAGACCTACCCCTGAAAAAAAAGACGGATATTTTGTATCCAAAAACGGCTGTAAATATCCGGTTGATAAGACTGTATCAAACTCTGCATTTTCAATACGATTCTTCACTTCTTCTAAGATACTCGGATCCACTCTTTCATTAAGTGAACAAATACAAACCCTATTGTTTCCGGTAACACCGGTTGTAAGTATTTCAAAACGAAGATCAGGGCTTCTGAGACGCCTTCTTATAAGAGTCATGTTAACTTTAAAATTCTCTGTAAATCCCTCTTTACTTCCTCTTTCCTGGGTCTCACTTTCCGGCTCCTCAACGCTTCTCTGTGAAAATCCTTGAACAGAAAATGAAAGCGCTGTATTTTGTCCTTCAAAGAAGATAACAAAAAATCCGGCCATTGCATCATCAATGGCTTCGTTTATTGTCTTTATTTCCTTTGAGTCAACTTGGGTAACTACGCGCTTTAAAACTTCCTCATAATTATTGGATATAGGAGGATTACGTTTAAGCGGCTCAAGGATTGCCTCCGCAACCAAAAGCTGGTCGTACATGCCGTCAAACGACAGAGACAATCCTTTAATCTTTCCCGCAATTAAATCCTTAACTATAACGTCTGCACTCTTCCCGGTCCAGTTTTCAATAACCGATTTTGTCAGGGAAAGATTGCCGTCTATAAAAACATCCTCCCGCTTTTCCGGTACACTTACGTATTTCACAATCCCACCTCCATCTTAATATTGCCTCTTTTCGCATTGTTTATGCAGTATTGGTATTTTTAAGCTCAAACTTGAAAAAATATAACTGCATTAAGAAATATTTAAGGATTATCAACTATTATTTGGAGGTATCATTATGAATGTTCTTGGAAAAACAATTATTTTATATTTTCTTGTTATTGCCTGTATTAGATTAATGGGCAAAAGGCAAATTGGTGAGCTTCAAACTTCGGAACTTGTAATTACTCTTTTAATTTCTGAAGTCGCTGCTGTTCCAATACAAAGTGATGACAGAAGTATTAGGAGTATTATAGTTCCACTTCTAGTTCTTGTTTTATTGGAAGTTATAATTTCATTCTTAAACATAAAAAACAAGAAAATACGTTATCTCTTACAAGGTAAGCCAACCATTATTATTTCCAATGGTCAGCTTGATAAAGCCGCCTTAAAACGTCTTAGATACTCCATGGACGACGTAATGGAAGAACTTAGAAAAAAAGACATATTCGACATTAATGAAGTCGAATATGCTGTTACAGAAACCGATGGCACAATAAGTGCCCTAAAGAAACCTGACCAACGTGAAGTAACCATGGGTAATTTTGAATCTTCAGTTGCAAGAATTGTACAAAAAACAAATAACAAAAAACAAAAATAAAAAATATTTAAGTCTTTTTTTCGTTGTATTATTGATGTAATAATGTTATTATTTATTAAGCGTTATTTTAATTGGAGGCATATTTATGCATTGGATTATTTGGCTAATTTTAACAATTGCTTTTGTTTTTGTTGAACTTTCCACAGCTCAACTTGTTTCAATTTGGTTTGCCATTGGATGCATAGGTGCCGGAGTGGCAAGTCTTATAACTGACAGTGCAAACTTTACCGTTGAAATAATAACATTCATTGTAGTTACCGCAATTGCATTAGTTGCTACAAGACCTTTTGTAAAAAAGGTCACAAAAACAAGTCCTGTTGCAACAAACGCTGACTCACTTATTGGTAAAACAGCAATTGTTACAGAAGAAATTGATAACATTAAAGCAACAGGGGCAGTTACTGTTCACGGCACTGTTTGGACAGCTCGTGCAGAAACCAATGAAGAATGTCCTATTGAGGCAGACAAAAAAGTTAAAGTTGTAAGAATTGACGGCGTAAAACTTATTGTCAAAGAACAATAATTATATATATTTTAGGAGGACCTAAATCCAATGGAAAACGAAAAAAAGACTGCGGCTGAAATTGCCCGTGAAGAGCGAAAGGCTCGAATGGAAAAGACAAGCCAAAATCAAGAAAAGAAAAAGGAGAAAAAAGAAAACCAATCTCCTACCAAGAAAAAACTCAAAATAATAATTCCAATTGTTGTAGTTGTACTTGCACTTGCAATTGGACTTTGTTTCTTCTTTGGTGTTCCTCAAAGAACATTCAAGACTGTTAAAATTAGCAATGGTTCAGATATTTCACAGGCTGAATACCAGTACTACTACATGCAAGTATACAACAACTACATGCAGACAGCTTACCAGTATGAACAGTACTACAGTGCTTACTATGGTGAAGGCGTTGGTGTAATGATGACAGGATTTGACTATACAAAAACTCCTGCAAATCAGGCATACACTCCATCAGAAGAAGATAAAGAAGCTTTCACAAAGAAATACGGTGAAAATCCTACTTGGGCTGACTTTATTGAAGAAACATCAATAAACGCTTGTAAGGAAATTTCACTTATCAATAAAGAGGCTGAAAAAGCCGGTTTCAAACTTTCTGAAGACGGAAAGACTGAAATTAATGAATACATTGAAAGTCTTCGTAAAGAAGCAGCAGATAACAACTACTCTCTTAATGCTTTCCTTAAGGAAAACTATGGTCGCGGAATGAATGAATCGCTCCTCCGCTCAATTCTCATAAAGCAACAAACATATACAGAATACCTTGAGCAAAAGCAAACAGATATTTCTGATGCCATTACAAATGATCAGATTACTGATGCATACAACAAAAATCCTAACGAATACAACAATGTTTCTCTTCGTTATTTCACTATTTCTACAACTGCTGCAACAAACACAGATGAAACTAAATATACAGATGAAGAACTTAAAGAACAAACAAAGAAGAATAACGAAGCAAACAAAGTTAAGGCCGACGATTTCCTTTCAAAGGCAACAGTTTCTAACTTCACTGAGTTAACTGCTCAATACGCCGACAAGGATAAGGTTTCTTACTACAAGGATAACGACACATATTCAAGTCTTAAAGATGCAAACGCTTCAACACTTGAACAGTATTTCAATGAAGATGCTGTTAAATGGGCTTATGCAAAAGACCGCTCTGTTGGTGACAAGACTGTTGTTTCAATAACAACTGACAGTGGTGCCGTATCATACAATATTCTCTTAATTACTTCCCTCCCTGCAAGGGATGACACAAAACAGCCTGTAAGTGTTCGTCACATTCTCTTTGCAACAGAAAAAACTACAACAGATGATGACGGAAATCAGAAGACTGAAAAAATCCGTACACTTGAAGAGGCTAAAAAACTTGCTGAAGACACACTTGCTGCTTGGGTTAAGGATGGCGCTAAGGAAGACGCTTTCATTGAGCTTGCAAACACAAAGAGTGATGACCCGGGTTCATCAGACAACGGCGGTCTTTATGAGGACATTACAAAGACTTCAAGCTATGTAAAACCGTTCCTTGACTGGTGCTTTGCTGATGGCAGAAAAGTTGGAGACTACGGCATAATTGAAACCGAATATGGATATCACATTATGTACATGTCGGCTATATCTGATACAACATCATGGCAAGCAGAAATTAAAGAAACTCTTACAGAAACAAACTTCAACGAATACTATGACAAGGTTACATCAGATGACGTTGCAACTGTTTCAGTTTCAAGTTTCTTTAGTAAGCGTGTAAGAAATACTGTTGAAGATTATGCGGAAAGAGTTATTAAAAACATGACTGCTTCCACAACAACAAAATCCACAACAAATGCTACAACAACAGCTGCTACAACTGCCGCTGCAAAATAATTTCTTTAATTGTTTAGGAGGAAAAAATTATGACTTATATGGAACAATTTGAAGCAATTAAAAAGAAGGCATTAAAACTTGACACTTCTTCCCTTCCACACGACTTTGCAATGCAAGTAAATCTTACAGATGAAGATTGTGGCGGTATTTTCTACATTTCAAACATTGGCGGAGACTTTAAAGTTGAGCCATATGACTATTATGATCACACAGTAATGATCACAGTTAATTCAAAGGATTTCATTAAAATTCTCCAAGGTAAGCTTGACGCTACTGATGCATACTTCCGTGGTCTCCTTATTCTTGAAGGCAACTTTGATCATGCTCAGGCTATTGCAAATCTTGCCAAGAAGTCAACTGAAAAGAAACCTGCTGCAAAAAAGACATCTACAAAAACATCTACAAAGACAGCTACAAAGAAGGCTACTGAAAAGAAGCCTGCTGCTAAAAAAACTGCTGCTAAAAAGACAACAACCAAGAAGACTGCAGCAAAATAATTATGCAAAAAAGAGGGTAACAAAAAGTTGCCCTCTTTTCTATTATTTTATTACGTTTTCTGTGTTGACATTTATTGAAATGTATTTATAATATGTTACTAATAACTTTAATTAACTTAATATAAAACGAGTGAAAAGGAGATTAAAAAATGGCTTATTATTTTGAAGAACCATCACGCACATTTGGCGAATATTTACTTGTACCGGGTTACTCTTCTGCAGACTGTATTCCTCAGAAAGTTGACCTTAAAACACCTCTTGTAAAATTCAAAAAAGGTGAAGAATCTGCAATTACTTTGAACATTCCTATGGTCAGTGCAATTATGCAGGCTGTTTCTAATGATACAATGGCCATTGCTCTTGCAAAAGAAGGCGGCGTTTCTTTTATTTACGGTTCTCAATCAATAGAGGATGAGGCAGCTATGGTTGCCAGGGTAAAGAACTACAAGAAGGGCTTCATTACTTCTACTTCAAACATTACTCCAGATGCAACTCTTGCTGACATACTTGAACTTAAAGCAAAGACCGGTCACTCAACAGTTGCTGTAACAGATGATGGTACAGCAAACGGTAAACTTCTTGGTATTGTTGGTAGTCGTGACTACAGAGTTTCAAGAATGGACCCACAGACAAAAGTATCTGAATTTATGACTCCAAGAGAAAAGCTTGTAACTGCTCCTGATACTACATCGCTTAAGGAAGCAAATGATATTATTTGGGACAACAAGCTCAATGCTCTCCCACTCGTTGATGAAAATGACCACCTTACATACCTCGTTTTTAGAAAGGACTATGACTCACACAAGGAAAATGTTCTTGAACTCCTTGATGAAAATAAATCTTATGTAGTTGGTGCCGGTATTAACACAAGAGACTTTGCTGAGCGTGTACCTGCTCTTGTAGAGGCTGGTGCAGATGTTCTCTGTATTGACTCATCTGAAGGCTATTCAGAATGGCAGAAAAACACAATTGCATGGATTCGTGAAAAGTACGGTGATTCAGTTAAAGTTGGTGCCGGTAACGTAGTAGACGCTGAAGGCTTCCGTTTCCTTGCTGACTGTGGTGCTGACTTTATTAAAGTTGGTATTGGTGGCGGTTCAATCTGCATTACTCGTGAAACAAAGGGTATTGGCCGTGGACAAGCTACTGCTCTTATTGATGTTTGCAAAGCACGTGACGAGTATTTTGAAGAAACAGGCGTATATGTTCCTGTTTGCTCAGACGGTGGTATTGTTCATGACCATCATATTACACTTGCTCTTGCAATGGGTGCTGACTTCCTTATGCTTGGACGTTACTTCTCTCGTTTTGATGAATCTCCAACTCAAAAGGTTCGTATTAACGGACGTTATGTAAAAGAGTACTGGGGTGAAGGTTCTAACCGCGCTCGTAACTGGCAGCGTTATGACCTTGGTGGTGCAGGCAAGCTCTCATTTGAGGAAGGCGTAGACTCATACGTTCCTTATGCCGGTTCTCTTAAAGATGGTGTATATACAACACTTGCTAAGGTTCGTTCAACAATGTGCAACTGCGGTGCTCTTACAATTCCTGAACTTCGTGAAAAAGCAAAACTAACTGTTGTTTCTTCCACTTCAATTGTTGAAGGCGGATCTCATGATGTTATTCTTAAGAGCAACGTTCAAGACTAATAAAACTCAAAGAGCCACCCTATTGGGCGGCTCCTTTTTTTATATTTTGATATTTAATTTCTCTCCGAAAGATTTATTTTTCTTTCCTTCAACTGCAAGTGCACTTTCAACTTCTAGAGATTTTACACCTATATTCTTATCCTCTTCTTTTTCATATTTCTTTTTATTCTTATATCCGTGAGTTTTAAGATATTCGTTGTATTCGTCTCTTAGTTGACCGGAGCGCATTCTAAATTCACCGTCATCCTGTGAGGTCTTTTCGGCTCTCATAATGGCATCTGAATAATAAGTGGCTGCCTGTGCTTTATTTCTTGCAGCTTTAAGCTGAGACTTTAGGATTTCCCTTTCCATTTCAGCTCTTTTATATTTTTCGTACACTTCAGGATATTTTTCGGCAAGGTATTTCATTTCCTTTGGTGAAAGCTTTTTTCCATTCTCAGCTTTGTTAATTATCCTTTCACCTACTCTATCCCTATTTTCTTCCTGCTCTACAATGTTACTTATTGTTCGCAGTTTTTCCATTGTTTTTTCATCATACTTTATTTCAGGAGAAGTCTTACTTACATTCACCTTCTTTTCAAGTTGTTTAGCTCTTGGAATACTGAAATCCATTCCAAGATTTTGACCAATTGCTTTACTGTCCAGTTTTATGCTCAAAGACTCACCTCCTGTTACAAACTTTTATTTAAATTCTTTCACTTATTATATCGGCAAATAAAAGCAAAAATTTAACCTCCCACTCATATACTCTAATATAAAAATAGCAAGTATAAATGGGAGGTTATTTAATGATTTGCAATTTTACTGAGCTTCGAGGAAAGACAGTAATAAATAAAATTGACGGCGCACGGCTTGGGACTGTATGTGATATTGAAGTGGATACAGATACAGGAAAGCTGTGCGCAATACTTGTACTCGGTAAGGGGCGTATCTTCTCCGCTTTGACTGAAACAATTAAAGTCAGTTGGTCAAATATTGACGTTGTAGGAGAAGATACAATACTAGTTTCAAGAACTAAAGACCAAAGAAAAGTTCTAAAAGTGCCTGAGAGCCCCGAATCCGAGTTTTATAAGAGTTAGTCTACATCATTCCTTGCAAGAATTGCAGCAGGCTTCTTGCGGATTGTATTGGCAACCGGAAGAAGTCCAAAAATAAGGTTAAACACATATACAATTCCAAGGGCAATTAAAAGCATATAAGGTTTAACTTGAAGTACAAGAGAGAAATATGGAACTTCCGTTGCAAGTACGTTAATAAGATAGTACATTGCAAGTATTGCAGGAAGACTTGTAAGAGTTGTAATTGCAAAAATTTCTCCCGTAAACATATGGTAAATATCTGTTTTCTTTGCTCCTATTGCACGAAGCGTTCCTACTTCTTTTATTCTTGAAAGGAAAGAAGAACGGCTAATGAGGTACATTTCAACAAGTGAAATGACCATTATAATTCCTGAAAGCAGTATTGTTGATTTAACAGTATCTTTTCTTTCCTCATTATAAACCTGCTTTGCTTTTTCATAAGAATCATAAGCTTGATATCCATTAGTTTTAAGGGTAGAAACTATTCCTGCTCTATCCTCCGTTGCACAAAGAGTTAAAACTTTTGCTGTTGAAATAAGTTTTATTCTTATTGTATTTTCATTACAGAAATAATACTGATATGAAACCGGAGATGAAGTATAATATCCAACTACCTTAAGTTCCTGTCCATTAACCTTTGTCTTTATATTCTTGTTAAGAGGGAACTGGTCTTTATAATCATCATTTACAATTATTTCATAGTCGTTTACAGGCCAATTTCCCTTCGTGAGTTTAAGTGAGTCCTTAAAAGACTCATAATTGGTAAGCTGATTTGGATCACCCTGTTCTTGATATTCATACTCATAATACATATCTGTGTTTGCTGCAAAAGAATAGTAAATACAGTCAAGTAACTGTGATTCATCCACAAAAATACTTGGACTCTCTGTCATACAAATACCAACCAAGGTAAATGACTTGCCATTTTTAAGTTCAAGTTTTCTGCCAATTAAGTCTTCGTTTGAAAGTACACCGGCCATTTTAACGTTTTCATTTTCGAGTACAGTTTGGGCAACAAAATCATCAATTACAATTTCGTCTTTACCCTTTGCCATTTTTCCAAAGATAATATCATCTTCTGAAATGAGTTCCAGCGATCCAACTGACCCAAAAACACCGGAATTGACGTTTGAAGTTTGATAATAATCGTGGAACTTAACTTTGAAATTTACCTTTGAATTACCTGGCAGTGCATAGGATATACCCTCTGTCTTCTCCAACAATTCAAACTCGTCAGTTGTGAAAGACGGTTTTTCAACAACAATATAATTTCTATTAGATGTAATGAAATCCTTATCTTCCACCGTCATTACAGTGCCGATTCTTGAAACACCAAACATAATAAATACGCCGGTTAAAACAAAACCTAAAAGAAGCAATTTTTTTACAACCGGGAATGAGAAAATCTTTTTGAATCCATAAATTAAAGAAGAAAAAGGATTCATTATAGAAGAATATTTCTTCTTAATATTCTTGTTTCCAACCTCATCCATATTAAACTCATAATCCTCTATGGAATCAATAGTTGTCTGCCTCTTGTGGTCGTCTATTACTTCAAAGCCTGAAGACTCATCTATTACTTCAACGTTAAGATTGTCCTTACTTTGAATGTAAATGTTTCCGTTTTTGAATATTAGATTTACATTTACCGGTGTGTCTTTTGCACTGTATACATCTACACGATTTTCACCTTCGCCATAGACCTTATGTTGTTCAAAGTCCTTAAGATAAAATACATTATCAATGTCATAATCCAGTGCATTGTCATGCACGTTTTCATAATCGTTTACTACCTTACCATCAACTACTTCAATAATACGGCTGGCATAGAACTCTGCAAGTTTTCTTTCATGAGTAACCAAAACAACAAGACGATTTTTTGAAATAGTTTTTATGATGTTCATTACTTCAACAGAATTCTTTGAGTCAAGATTACCTGTCGGTTCATCTGCAAGAATAATATCCGGATTTTTTACAAGTGCACGTGCAATACCAACTCTTTGACGTTCACCACCCGAAAGAGTGCTTGCAGGTCTATATCTGTAACGAAGAATACCTGTCTTTTCAAGAACATATTCTACTCTTTCCTTTATTTCTTTCTTGTCTTTTATGCCAACCATTTTAAGGGCAAGAGCAACGTTGTCATAAACAGTCATATCATCCATGAGTTTATAGTCCTGAAAGATATAACCCACTGAAAGATTTCTTATTTTATCCACTGTGTAGCTTGTCTTTCCGGTTATCTTCTTTCCGTTAATGAAAATGCTACCACTGCCAACCTTGTCAAGACCACCAATGGCATTGAGCATTGTTGTCTTTCCACAGCCTGACTCGCCAAGGAGGGCTACAAGTCCACTGTCCGGAAGTGTAAGTGTTGTATCATTAATAACGTGTATTTCATTTTTCTTATGCCTATTAAAATACTTATTGACGTTTTTAAGTTCAATCATGCTTTACACCTCCTCTTTAATTGTGTTAATTGCACTCTTCTTAAATAGTCTTGATGAATATCTGATACTGATGAGAAGTGAAATTACCAAAACTATTGAATAGATTGCAAGATAATCCGCAATTCCCATATATGTCATTACAGAAATAACAATTGTATTCTTTGGCATAAAATATGAAAGAAGATAGAATGTTAATGCTGTAAGTGCGCATGCAATATTGGCATCTGTTAAAAGCTCAATAATAAGAAGATTTCTAGCAGTTCCTACGTTTGCACCAAGCATTCTGACTGTTGAGTAATAAGAATTTCTGGATCTTAAAATAATTCTAATTACAAAGTAAGAAATTAAGAATAGCGCAATTGAAAGACCAAGTGTTACTACAAAGCTTATAATCTTCATGATTACGTTTGAACCATCATTTACTGTTGTATCTGTTATAATAAGCGTTTTATAACCCATATCTGTCAGAGTCTTTTGGGTCTCTTTAATTAAATGCGGATCCTTTACAAATACACTGATTTGGAATGTATCCTTATAGAACAGTTTTGAATAATCGTTTGGGTTTACAAAAATAGTGTCTGTACTGTATTCAAAATCCTCTTTTCTTTCACCTGTAAGGGAAGCAAAGTTCTTTTTGTTAAATGTCTTTGAAATTTTAACGGTTAATGAATCTTCAAAATAAATGTTAGAAACATCAATCTTTAATTCTTTGCCAACCGCCTTGTTATTCTTTACAAAGTAGTTGAAGTTTTCAGAACAATATGCCTCTCCTTCCGGAACATTTGGAGAAGGAACAATGTTTAAGTTTCCATAAGAGTTTGGATCGCTAGAGAAAAGCTTATTTTCAAATAATACTGATACATCTGAAATGGCTGTGAAGAGTTGAGATTTTATTCTTTCAGAAAATTCAGGTTGAATGTATACATAAGCATATGTGTTTTCCTCTAATTCCATATCATCTAAATACTTAATACCAACAACTACTACTGTATAGGACTTGTCCTCACCGTTTCTGCTAGAATAATTATATGTTTTTCCAAGAATGGCTTCATGATTGTTTCCAAGGTCGTATGAGTCCTTTTGCGCGCCAAGAACAATTTCATTTGGTTTTTCAGGCATACGTCCAAGATCCACCTTGTCAAAGCCACACGTAGAAATATCTTTTACAAACCCATAGAAATAAAAGTCTGTTTTTTCATTTTGAATTGAAATTGGTTCGTCCAGTGAAAAATCATTGGTAACAATATAATCCACGTTATCTAAAGCCTTTATTTTCTCTAAATCATTTTCAGAGAAAGAAGAGTTGTCTGACTTCTTTAAGACAGCACGTTTATCACTTAAATTATTAAAGAAGAAGTTATAACCGGATATAGCACCTTCATATACACTGTTCTTAAAAGATGAAAGCTCAGTTGTTATAGCAGTGGCAATGAAGAAAAAAACAAATACAAGGAGTAAGAACTTAACAGGAATGTTAAACGAGTTTCTAACACCAAGTTTTACAAGAGGTAATGGTCTAATATTCTCTATTTCCTGAACCTTTGCCTCCTCTACTTCTTTATGCTCTTTAAGATAAGAGTCCTCTATTACCTTACCGTCATGCATTTTTATTTTTCTTGTAACGTATGGCTCAACCTGATCGTAGTTATGAGTGACAATAATTACAAGCTTGTCCTCAGCAATTTCAGAAAGAAGCTTTATAATTTCTGCTGCTGACTCTGAATCTAAATTTCCGGTTGGTTCGTCTGCAATAATAATTGGAGTGTCCTTTGCAAGAGCACGTGCAATAGCAACCCTCTGCTTTTGACCACCGGAGAGTTTTGATGCCTTTGTATTTTTATATTCGGTAAGACCAACTTTTTCAATAAGTTCATTTACCTTTTTCTTAACTTCCTGGCCCTTAAATCCTGCAAGAAGCATTACAAGTTCAATATTTTGATAAACTGTGTAGCTGTTTACAAGATTGAAGTTTTGGAAGATATTTCCTATATATTTTCTTCTGTAGTTCTCAAAGTCTTTTTCAGTAAAGTGGCTTGTCTCATTGCCCTCAATGAACATTTCGCCTTCTTCGTATGAGTCAAGGCCTGAAATTACATTTAGAAGGGTTGATTTACCACTACCGCTTTCACCGGTAATGGCTACAAACTCGCCCATTTCAAATTTTACATTAACTTTTGAAAAGCCTGTTGCAATAACACCTTTACTGTAATAAAACTTAGATACGTTTGATAGTTCTATCATAGGATTTCCCCTTTCAGTAAACTGTCTTAATTATACCACACATACTCTACACCTACAAAGTTACAAACAAATTAAGAAGAAAATAATAAAAAACAAAAGATGGTATCAGTGGATACCATCTTTTATCTTTAATAATTATATCGTTTTCTCTGTGTAACAAAGAATATCATTGAAATGACAAATGCAATTAACTCTGCAATACAGACTGACATCCAAACACCGTCAAGTCCAAAATAAATAGGAAGAATTAATACAGCAACCACCTGAAATGCACAGGTTCTAAGAAATGACAGAAGGCCTGAAATAAGTCCGTTATTAAGTGCAGTAAAGAATGAAGATGCATAGATATTAATTCCATTTACAAGGAATGACAGGGCATAAATTCTAAGACCGTGAACTGTCATAGCCATAAGCCTTTCATCATATCCTACAAATATCTTTGACAATGGAACTGCACACACTTCTGCAAAGAGTACAACAAAGGCTCCGAACAATGCCACTATAACAAAACTCTTCTTAAATAGATTATGGAGTTCAGCATGATTCTTTGCACCATAGTGAAAAGACACTATTGGGGCGCTGCCCATTGTGAAACCAATAAACATTGCAACAAACACGAAATTAAGGTAAAGCATTACACAATAGACGGCTATACCATCTTCGCCGGCAATCTTTAAAAGTTCCAAGTTATAAAGCATACTAACAAGATTCATGGAAACGTTTGTCATAAGTTCAGACAAACCGTTTCCTGCGCTCTTTATTAACGGCTTTATTTCAAAGTTGAACTTTCTAAAATGAAGTGCACTGGTATTCTTCTTGCTTGCAAAATAGAAAAATGGTAACACGCCGCCTACAACCTGAGACAACCCTGTTGCAATACCCGCGCCCCAAATTCCCCAGTCAAGGGCTCCGACTAAAACGGCGTCGCCCACAATGTTTGTAAGCCCTGCTGCAACAATAACAATGAGTCCAAGTTTTGGTCTTTCAGCTGTTACAAAAAAACTTTGGAAGAAGCACTGAGTCATAAATGGAGCTTGAAAAATTAGAAGTATAATTCCATACTCCACACAAAGCGGTACAAGTTCTCCTTCTGCTCCAAGAAGCCTTGTAGCCGGCTCAATAAAAATAATGGCAATAATACTTACAATAATACCAAACACGGTTGTAACAACCGTCAGAAGCGTAAACAGGCTGTTTGCATATTCACGTTTTCCTTCACCCATTATTTTACCAACCAGGGCACTGCCTCCGGTACCAAACATAAAACCTGCAACACCAGTTACCATTACAAAGGGATATATTATATTTACGGCAGCAAGAGCAGTCTTGCCACAAAAGTTTGAAACAAACACACCATCTACAACGCCATAAATAGATGTGAATATCATCATAATTATTGATGGAAAAACGAACTTAATGAGTCGCCTTGTAGTAAAGTGGTCTGAAAGTTGAATATCCATAAATACCTCTCATAAACATATTGCTACATATTCTACCCAATTTAACATCTTTTTACAACAACAAAAATAAAAGCCGAGGAAAAACCCGGCTTTTAAACTATCTTTTTATAAAATGCCATTCAATAAATCTGTTTTACATATAGTCATCGTCATAATTTTTGTCTATCGGGGATTCGACTCGCAGCTGCTTTGCGCTTTGGTCGTCCACCCTTGCAAACAGTCCACAGGACTGTTTGACTTCAAACGGGTTTGTTCGAATCCACGACTATAATAAAAATAAAAAAAGCATCCCTTTTGGGATGCTTTTTTATTTTGGTGATCCATCGGGGATTCGAACCCCGGACACCTTGATTAAAAGTCAAGTGCTCTGCCGACTGAGCTAATGAATCATTTAAAGCGCCTAATTATAATACTTAATATAGACGCAAAAGTCAAGTAATTTATTTAACAAAAAGTAAAACTCCACTTGTTGCAAGAGCAAATACTATGAGAAGTGCTCCAAGTACCTTTGTAATTGTTGCAAGAGTAGCATCTTTAGCATGTCCCTTTGTCTTGTCAAAGAAACTTGAGTCACTGCTGCCTGTGAGAGCGTTAGCATTTGCCTCTCTGTTCTTCTGAAGAAGAACTACAATAATAAGAGCCACTGAAATAATAATAAGAATAATAGCAAGAGCCATTTGAAGTCCTGTCATAATTAAACCTCCATTGGTTTTTTCGTCGAATAACTTCAAACATTTTAACACACTAATTAGTATAATGCAAGATAATTTGTAAACAATATGAAAGCAACACAATTAAGTGTTGTGTCCCTAAATAGGCGTTTGCAAAGGGACATAAATTTGCAGCACAGAAAAAACTCTGTGCTGCTTTTTTTAAATGGAATTTATTAGTTCAAGTTGAAGTATGTCAATTTGTATTTTCATGATTGCCACAAGGCTCATATCGGAAGAAGTGTCTAGTGACGAAATGGTGTATTGTTCTAAACAGGCATATTTTGACAAGGCGAATGAATGAAAGGAATTTATAGTCTTAATGGACTCTTCCCTGTTTAGTACACCCTTTTTTTCGAATTCGTCAATCAATGTCTTCCTGACAATAATTTCTTTTAAAATTCGTAAGTCACTCATACACTTCTCCTCAGTGAGGAAAGTGTATTACAAAAAAATACAATTTTTTCATAGTTTGTGAATTAGACATTTTTCCATATGAAAAACACCGAGATTTCTCTGAAGTGTTTTGTCTTTAAAGTGTTAACTGTTCTCCTGCTGTATCCTCTGCAGAAGGAAGTGAGCCAAGAGCCGGAAGATTTTTTGTTCTGTATCTGTGTGGCTTTTGGAATTCTCCTTCAATGTATGGACGAATTGACATAAGACGTTGACCTTTTTTCATTGTCATTACAGATACGCCAATTGTATCCTTTGTTGTCTTTGGAGCAATAACAGCGGTATTAAGGATAAGCATACGACCTGAAGATGAAGTAAGTACAAACTCTGTGTCCTCTTTAATGTAGATTACATCTACAATAGGACTCTTGTTGGCATAAGCTTTAATAAGTTTTTTACGGTTTGTTTTAGTTTGATATGCGTTCATATCAACCTTTGCAACCTTACCATTTTCAAAAAAGAAAAGCATATAGCCCTTAAAGTCGTCTGTAACAGCCATATAGAGGGTTTGTTCCCCTTCGTCGAAGTCAAGTGAAGATGGAATATAGTCACCAAGAACAGACGCCTTAGTGGACTCAAAATCATCTACTTTAGCTTTGTATACCTGACAATTATTTGTAAAGAAGAGAAGTTCTTTAGCGTTTGATGTCTCTACAGTCTGAACTATTTGATCTGTTTCCTTTAATTTCTGTTCTCCACTCATTCTAAGAGAGAGTGGAGTAATCTTCTTAAAGTATCCTTCTTTTGTAAAGAATAGTGTTACAGGATAGTCCTCTACTTGCTTCTCATCTACTTCGTCCTCTTCAATTTCAACTGAGTAAATTATTTCAGACTTTCTTTCCTTACCAAACTTTTCAGCAACATCCTTAAGTTCATTAATGATAATCTTCTTAATTCTTGTCTTTGAAGAAAGAGTTTCCTCCATATCCTCAATTTGTTTCTTGAGATCTTCAACATCTTGAAGTCTTTTAACAATGTACTCTCGGTTTAAGTGACGGAGTTTAATTTCAGCTACATATTCAGCCTGGATTTCATCAATTCCAAATCCAATCATGAGGTTTGGAACAACCTCTGCTTCTTCAGCTGTTTCGCGTACAATCTTAATTGCCTTATCAATATCAAGAAGGATTTTTTCAAGGCCTTGTAAAAGGTGAAGTTTCTTCTGTGCCTTGTCAAGATCAAAGTAGACACGCCTCTTTACGCACTCAGTACGGAAAGCGATCCATTCAAGTAAGAGTTCCTTAACACCGAGTACCTTCGGAGTACCACCAATAAGAACGTTAAAGTTACATGGGAATGACTCTTCAAGTGGAGTTGACTTATAGAGTTTTTTCATAAGCTTGTCCGGATCTGTTCCACGCTTTAGATCAATTGTAATTTTAAGACCGGACTTATCTGTCTCATCACGTATATCGGCTATTTCCTTAAGACCACCGGTCTTTGCCTTTTCAATTATCTTATCTATAATTGCTTCGGCTGTTGTTGTAGGTGGAATTTCAAAAATATCTATGCAATTATTTTCTTTGTCATATTTATATTTTGAACGAACAGCAATACCACCGCGACCTGTTGCAAATACGTCCTCCATTGTCTTTTGGTTATAAATAATCATTCCGCCACCCGGGAAATCAGGAGCCTTAAGTGAATCCATTATATTGTAATCAGGATTTTTTATAAGTTCCTGAGTTGTCTCACAAATTTCACGGAGATTAAAAGAACATATAGAACTTGCCATTCCAACGGCAATACCGGTGTTGTTATTAACTAAAATAGACGGATATGTTACAGGAAGAAGTGTTGGCTCCTTCATTGTAGCATCATAGTTATCTACAAAATCTACTGTGTCTTTATCTATATCTCTGAAAAGCTCAGTTGCAATGCCTTCAAGTCTTGCTTCTGTATAACGGGAAGCAGCCCATGACATGTCTCTTGAGTATGCCTTACCAAAGTTTCCCTTAGAGTCTACATAAGGATGAAGAAGAGCTTCATATCCACGGGAAAGACGGACCATTGTGTCGTAGATGGCTGCATCGCCATGAGGATTTAGCTGCATAGTACGTCCTACAATGTTTGCCGACTTAATTCTAGGGCCTGAAAGAAGTCCCATTTTGTACATTGTATAAAGAAGTTTTCTGTGAGATGGCTTGAAACCGTCTATTTCAGGAATTGCACGTGACATGATTACGCTCATTGCGTATGGCATGTAGTTTATTTCGAGGGTTTCAACTATTGGCTGGTCAACAACTTCACCGGCGCCCATAATGTGCGCATTCGGATTATCCTCGTAGTCCTTTTTCTGGGACGTTTTAGGTTTTCTTGGTGCCAAGTCATATCCCTCCTTTAAGAAAGATCGGTCATATCAAGATATAAATGACCGTCCTGTGCAATGTGTTCTTTTCGTCCGGCAAGATTGTCGCCAAGAAGAAGATCAAATGTGTTTGCGGTCTCCTCTGCTTCTGATGGGCTAACCTTAATAAGTCTGCGAGTTTTAGGATTCATTGTTGTAAGCCACATCATGTCGGCGTCATTTTCACCAAGACCTTTTGAACGCTGAATTGTATAACGTTTGCCCTCAAGTTGTTCTAAAACCTGCGTCTTTTCACGCTCTGTATAAGCAAACCATACGTCATCTTTATAAGTAATTTCATAAAGCGGCGATTCAGCGATATATACTTTTCCAGCCTCAATAAGAGTTGGCATGAGTCTGTAAATCATTGTTAAGATAAGAGTTCTAATTTGGAAACCGTCTACGTCGGCATCGGTACAGATAATAACCTTGTCCCAACGAAGGTTTTCAAGGTTAAATGCATTTACGTCCTTTGCCTTTGTAGTTACCTCTACTCCACATCCAAGAACCTTAATAAGGTCAGTAATAATTTCACTCTTAAAAATTCGGGTATAGTCACTCTTAAGGCAATTTAAGATTTTACCTCTTACAGGAATTACAGCCTGAAATTCAGAGTCACGAGCTTGCTTACAAGATCCGAGCGCAGAGTCACCCTCTACTATGAATACCTCGCGACGAGAAACATCCTTAGTACGACAGTCTACAAATTTTGCAACACGGTTAGACATGTCCATGTTTGCTGTAAGAGTTTTCTTAATACTTACTCTGGCAGTTTCAGCTTTAACACGGCTTCTCATGTTTATGAGAACTTGATCTGTGATTTTGTCTGCATCCAACTTATTTTCAATGAAATATACTTCCAAAGAGTGCTTAAAAAATTCAGTCATTGCTTCTTGAATAAACTTATTTGTAATAGCTTTCTTTGTTTGATTTTCATATGAAGTTTGAGTTGAAAAACTTGAGATAACTATGCAAAGACAGTCATCTATATCCTGCATTGTAATCTTAGAGTCCGCCTTTGTATACTTGTTGTTTGCTTTGAGGTATGCATCTATTTGAGAAACAAATGCACTCTTAACTGCTTTTTCAGGGGCGCCACCATGTTCAAGCCATGAAGAGTTATGATAATACTCTTTTATTTGGTGCTTATTTGAAAAAGCTACGGCGGCATTTATTACAACCTTATATTCAGGTCTATCTTCGCGGTCACGACCGGTACGTTCTGTGTTCCAAAACTGTACACTTGTGAACGCATCTTCGCCGGTTACTTCCTTTACGAAGTCGGAAATACCGTTCTCATAGACATATTCATAGGTGTCAAATGAATTGCCGCCTACTTGATCCTTTAATATAAATGTAATACCAGGATTTACAATAGCCTGGCGTTTAATTGTCTCTTGATAATACTCAAGTGGAATATTTATGTCAGTGAATACTTCCATATCCGGTTTCCAACGAATTTTAGAACCGGTTGCCTTTTTACCATAAGGCTCTTTAATAAGTTCACCAACCGGATTACCTTTTTCAAAGTGCATGGTATAGGTAAAGCCGTCTCTATGAATAACAGCATCCATGTATTCAGAAGAATACTGAGTTGCACAAAGACCAAGACCATTAAGACCAAGGGAAAACTCATAAATTCCCGCAGCCTCATTTGTGTTATATTTACCACCAGCATACATTTCACAAAATACAAGTTTCCAGTTGAATTCCTGTTCTTTTTCATTGTAGTCCATTGGTATACCACGACCATGATCCTCAACTTCAATTGAATGATCAAGAAAACGTGTTACTACAATTTTATCTCCATAACCCTCTCTTGCCTCGTCTAAAGAGTTTGAGAGAATTTCAAAAAATGAATGCTGACAACCGTCAATACCATCCGAGCCAAATATAACAGCCGGACGTTTTCTAACTCTGTCAGCACCTTTAAGCTGGCTTATATTGTCATTTGTATATTCTGTCTTTCTAGCCATACATGCCTCCAAAATATTCCAATACGAATATACATTTTATACTATATATAGTGTTTTTGTCAACAAAACAAACCTATAGCACAAAATAAAGACTCAAGGAGCCGAAACTCCTTGAGCCCTATTTTTAATTATTCGCCGTCATCATTTAAAGTTTCTTTCCAGTCTTTTACTTCTTCATATTCAGGGTCTGAAATGTCACGAGTCTGTTTTAGAAGTTCATAGAGTGCAAAAATTTCATCATTTTCTGTGAAATGACCGGCATTCTTTTCCTCTTCATAGTTGAAGTTTTCATCATATACTTCAAGCTCATCATCAATAGCTTTTTCCTCAACAGTTTCATTTGTTTCAGATTCAACCGGATCAGGTAAAAGATCCTTATTGAAGTTTGTCATGTTATTGATAAAACCACCTATATTTAAAGATTCAATTATAGGAAGTGACTCCACTTCACTGTCAGAATCTGTTACAAATGGCTCATTTGGCATAAGAACCGAAGTATTAGGATCTTCAGTCACAATGTCCCCTTCAACATTATCCGGAATTGAAGAAGTAAGAGAAAGAGCTTTTTCCGGAGCTTCCTCTACTTGAAATTCAGAACCGTCAAACACTTTAAATCTTTCTTCCGAGCCGGAATCGTCATCTTTTGACTTCTTAAACTTTTTTGTCTTTTTGCCCTTAGACTTAGATTCCTTAGAAGTTGACTCTGTCTTTTTTCTTGACTTTGTCTCCTTCTTAGGTTTTGGTTCAGCCTTTGGTTCTTCTTTCATTTTCGAAATTACTTCAGCCTTGTTTTCATTTTCAAGTTCCTTCATGAAAGCAAGTTCAGCTTCACTCAGAGTAACATTGGTAATAACAGAAGAAATGGTATGAGGTTTTAAGTCAGCCTCCTCAGGCTCTGAAATTTCAACATGAGCATCCTCGGCCGGTGTTTCCTCTAAAGGAATTTCTTCTGCTGAAATTTCTTTAGCCGAAGCATCTTCTGAATGATTGTCCTCTGACGAACCTTCATCTACAGGAGTTTCATCTTTTGGAACTACATCAGTTGGCTCTTCAGGCTTTAGAACTTCCTCTTCCTTGCTCTTCATATAAGCCTCAGCATCAAAGTCATTGTCTGACATGAGTTTGTTGAATACTTCTCCGTCAATTTTCTCATAGTTAATGAGAAACTCTGCAAGTTTATGAAGTTGATCTATATGCTCTTGAAGAATTTCTTCTGCTCTCTTATAAGCATCAGTAACAAGGCGATTAATTTCCTTGTCAATTTCAGAAGCTGTATCCTCAGAGTAGTTTCTCATGTGATTGTAATTCTTTCCAAGAAATACCTCGTCGTTATCATCACCATAACAGATTGGACCAAGTTTTTCACTCATACCGTACTTGGTAATCATTGAACGAGCAATGTTTGTTGCCCTTTCAATGTCGTTTGAAGCACCGGTAGAAATATCTCCAATTACAATAGCTTCTGCCACACGTCCGCCAAGAAGTGTTACAAGCTCATTGAGCATGTGGTTCTTAGAAGCATAACTCTTGTCTTCCTTCGGAAGAGACATTGTATAACCGCCTGCACGACCTCTTGGAATAATTGAAATCTGATGAACAGGATCCAAATCCTCAAGGTAGAAGTTTGTAATAGCGTGGCCAGACTCATGGTAAGCGGTAAGACGCTTTTCCTTGTCTGTAATCTTCTTAGATTTCTTTTCAGTACCTACAACAACCTTAATTGTAGCCTCTTCAATATCTACCTTTGTAATTGCCTTCTTATTTCTTCTTGCAGCAAGAAGAGCTGCTTCATTAAGAAGATTTTCAAGGTCTGCACCTGTAAATCCACTTGTAGCACGGGCAATTTCTGAAAGACTTACATCAGGACCTATTGGCTTGTTTCTTGCATGAACCTTTAGAATTGCCTCACGTCCAAGTACGTCCGGATAGTTAACTGTAACCTGCCTGTCAAAACGTCCCGGACGAAGAAGTGCCGGGTCCAAGATATCAGGTCTGTTTGTTGCTGCAATAATAATTACGCCAAGGTTTGCACCAAAACCGTCCATTTCAACAAGAAGTTGGTTCAAAGTCTGTTCACGTTCGTCATGTCCACCGCCCATTCCTGCGCCACGGTGACGACCTACTGCGTCAATTTCATCTATAAATACAATTGCCGGAACGTTTTTCTTTGCTGTTTCAAAGAGGTCACGAACACGGCTTGCACCGACACCAACATACATTTCTACAAAGTCAGAACCGGAAATAGAAAGGAATGTTGCATCTGCCTCTCCTGCAACAGCACGTGCAAGAAGAGTTTTACCGGTTCCCGGAGGGCCTACTAAAAGAACACCCTTTGGAATTCTTGCGCCTAAATCATTGAATTTCTCAGGAGCACGGAGGAATTCAACAATTTCTTTAAGGTCTTCTTTTTCCTCGTCTACACCGGCAACATCATCAAATGTTGTCTTTCTGTTTTCATCGTCATTTGACTTAAGTCTGGCCTTACCAAAAGCCATGGTTCTATTGTTCTCTGACATTACACTGTTATTCATCTTCTTGAACAACCACCAGAGAAGGAGCGCACAAATAATAAGCATTCCAACCATTGGAAGAAGTTGCGCAATCCATGAACTGGATGTACCGGCAACATAGTTCATTTTTATTTGAGCGTCCGGATGAGCTTTATTATAGTCACGTACATCATTGTGTACGTCTTCAATAAAGAGAGAAACATTTGGAACCGTATAGGTTCTCTTGGTCTTTTCACCCTTGAGTAAATATGTGAGTTTTCTGGAACTCATGTTTAGTGAATACTCTGTAACTTTGCCGTTATCAAAGTAGTTTACTATTTCGTAGTATGAATCGTTCGTAACTTTTGTGTCCATTTTTAATGAGTAGACTAAAGCTACAACCATTAATGCTGAAAGAATAAGCCATAATACTGAAGCAAAGGCACCACGCTTTGGTTCCTGGTCATTCTTTTTGTCATTTCTATCTTTTCTTTCCAAAAGTTTCGCCTCCTTATGCCCCGTATACTTCCGGCTTAACTACGCCGACGTAAGGCAAGTTTCTAAATCTTTCATCATAGTCAAGTCCATAACCGACTACAAATTCATCAGGAACTTTCGCCCCTATATATTCAGCATCAATATTTGCAATTCTTCTGTCCGGCTTGTCAAGGAAAGTGCATATTTTTACAGATGACGGATTCCTCATTTTTAGAATTTCAATAAGCGATGCAAGTGTTCTTCCGGTGTCAAGTATGTCCTCAACAATAAGAAGATCTAATCCATCTAAGTTTAAATCAAGGTCTTTAATAATTTTAACTGAACCTGAACTTGTTGTACCGGAACCATAACTTGAAACTACCATAAAGTCAATTGAACATGGAATATCAATGGCTCTCATTAGGTCCGCCATAAAAACTACAGAACCTTTGAGTACACTTACAAGAACAAGGTTTTTGCCTTTATAGTCCCTGCTGATTTGTTTACCGAGATTAGTTACTATTTCCTTAATTTCATCCTCGTTTAGTAACACTCTCAGAATATCGTCTTGCATGTTTTCACTAAACATATTTGTGCTCCCTTATAAATGTTTAAATACTACAACTTTAGTTGTTGTTTTTGTTGGTACAAAACCATCAGCCGGACCTATACTTTCAATGAAAGCAATCTTTCCATCTGTTTCCATCATTAGAAGTTTTGCTCTTTTTGAAACTTCAATTCCAACTTCTTGAAAAAGACTTTTGAGGTTTTTGTTTACACCCCTTTTGGGAACTTTAAACCTGTCACCCTCTCGTCTGTTTCTAATTATGAATTTGTCTCCAATTTTATCATAATCCACAGCATTCCGTAGATTAATTAACTGTTTGTTTGCCTCTGTAAGTTCTACTATTTCAAAAAACTCATTTTCTAAAGGCATATTATTCTTTGAGTATGAATACTCAATTCTTTCTGCCGAAGGGCTATCTTCACTATCCGGCAAAGTTAATATGTTGTTTTTTACGACAACATACTGTCCGCCTTGAACCTGAACCTTGCCGCAGGCATTAGGTTCTAAAATTAATTCGGACACCATTTTAACATTCTTCTTTTCTTGATTTTCCTTGGAAACAGTTCCAAGAATGAGAAGAATGGCTCGCGTCATAATGGCCGGATGACCATTTCTCAGCACTTCGGCGTCATATCCGTTTGAAAGTTTGGAGCTGGCAACAAGTTTTCTTGCACAGTCTGTTAAAAAGGATTCATCTAAACGAAGTGTATCCGAACACCTTCCAATATTTGAAATAGCCGAAGTATTTATTTCAAGAAGTTCAGGAAGGATGTTATGGCGAATTCTGTTTCTTGAGTAATCAGTATCCTCATTTGTGCTGTCAGTTACAAAGTCCTGATTTATTTCAGAAAGATATTCCAAAATATCTTCTCTGGTACAAGAAATTATTGGTCTGATTACTTTAATACCATTTTCCATTCTTACCGGAGGAATACCACATAGCCCCTTTAGACCTGTACCTCTGGTTAAATTGAAAATTATTGTTTCCACATTGTCAACAGCATTGTGTGCTGTGGCAATTACAGTTCTGTCACGGCCTATTTCCTCTGCAATATTTGCAAAGAACTCGTACCGAACTCTTCTGCCGCAGCTTTCAAAGGATTCTCCGCTAATTTGCGCAAGCTTCTTCACATCTGCGTGAAGAACATGAAAAGGAATATCCAGCCCATTGCAAAGTTCTTTTGCAAAGTCCTCATCCCTTTTCGCTTCCGCCCCGCGAAGTCCATGATTAATATGCGCCGCAACTAAAGATATATCATATTCAGTTTTGAGTGCGTTTAGTGACATAAGAAGAGAAACTGAATCTGCCCCGCCTGAAAGCCCCACTATAACAGTAAGTCCGGGCTTTAGCATTTTATACTCTTCAATGGTTTCACGCACAAGTAAAACCAAATTAGAACTCATTATAATTCCTCTCTATTGCTGAAAACAAAGTAAACTCACCGTTCCAACCAAGTTCAACCGTTTCCGTTGGACCGTGACGGTTCTTACTTACAATGATTTCAACTTTATCTATTTCCTTCTCCATTTCCGGAACATCAGAGGAACCATCTGCATAGTAGTCCTCTCTATAAAGCATTAAAACAATATCTGCATCCTGCTCAATAGAACCGGATTCACGAAGGTCAGAAAGTTGAGGTCTGTGGCTCTTACCACGTGCTTCAGTTCCACGGGCAAGTTGAGCTAAGACAATTACAGGAATATTTAAATCTTTTGCCATAAGCTTGAGACTTCTTGTAATTTCGGATACTTCCTGTACACGCGACTCAACACGAGAACCTGATTTCATAAGTTGAAGATAGTCTATTATTACACAATCTACATCTTTCATACGACGGATTTTTGCCTTCATTTCATTTACCGTAATATTTGATGTATCATCAAAATACAATTCGGCATTTGAAAGTGCACCGGTTGCAGTTGCAAGTCTTGTCCAGTCGTTTTCATCCAAATTACCATTTCTCATTTTTATACCCTTAATGCGGGCCTCTGTTGAAATAACTCTTTGAGCAAGCTGCTCCTTTGTCATTTCCAAAGAGAAGAAAAGGACCTTCTTCTGAGCTACAACAGCAACATTTCTTGCAATATTAAGTGCAAAGCTGGTCTTACCCATTGCAGGACGAGCACCGACAATAATAAGGTCGGACTTGTTAAGACCGGATATTACTCTGTCTAAATCTTTAAAACCTGTAGTAAATCCTAAGTATTTTTCTCTGTCAGGTGAAGATAGCTTATGTAGTCTGTCAATTACCTTGTCAACAACTATGTCTGAAAGCTTAGATGCCTCAGCAGAATTTTTTCCCTGACGAATGTTATAAATTCTTGTTTCGGCACTGTCAAGAAGCATATCTGCACTTGAGGATTCCTCAGTTGCATCACGTAGAATTTCACTTGATGTTTCAATGAGTGCACGAACAAAGAATTTTTCTTTTACTATTTTTGCATAAGCCTCAACATTTGCTGTGGATGGTACGGCCTGAGAAAGTTGGAATAAATAATTCTTACCGGCAGCTTCATCATACACGTTCTCATTCTTAAGATGTTCCAATACCAAAAGCGGATCTATTGTTCCTCCGGTGGAGTCAATCTTAAGCATGGCATTGTAAATTGCCTTGTGTTGAGGAAGATAAAAATATTCAGTTGAAAAGCCCTTAGACTGAATAAGAGTAAGACAAGAAGGTTCAATGAGGATTGAGCCAAGAACTGCCTGCTCAGATTCAAGACTGAATGGCATATTTACACCGTCAATTATTGCTCCCATTGACATTGGGAACACCCCATTTCACTTATTCTTCTACTACTTGAACTTTTACTTCAGCTGTAATGCCGTTAAAAAGTTTTACTGAAGCATTATATGTTCCAAAAGCTTTTATGTCAGAAACCGTTACCTTTCTCTTGTCAATATCTACGCCATACTCAGCTTTAATTTTCTGAGCAATTTCCTTAGATGTAACAGAGCCGAAGAGTTTTCCGCCCTTACCTGCCTTTGCTGTCATCTTTATTGTCTGTCCACTAAGCTTGTCACATACAGCCTGAGCTGCTGCTTTGTCTGTTTCAAACTTAAATTGCTTAGAAGCCTCTGCATTCTTAAGTTCAGTCATGTTCTGCGCATCAGCCTCTACTGCAAGACCTCTTGGAAAAAGAAAGTTTCTTGCATAACCATCTGATGTGTTAACAAGTTCGCCCTTTTTACCAAGGCCCTTAACGTCAGACTTTAAAATTACCTTCATTTTGAATACCCCTTTTATATAAACTTAAGCTTGTGATTCAAGATATTTGTTAATTGCATCCTCTAATTTTACAACAGCATCTCCAAGAGTTATGTCATAAAGTTGAGTTGCAGCCATTGTCAAATGACCACCGCCGCCAAGTGACTCCATAATAACCTGAACATTCATTTCCCCAAGAGAACGAGCAGAAATATTTATCTTCCCGTCTTCCTCAAACAGAACGTAAGAAGATTTAACTCCTGATACGTTAAGAAGTTCATTTGCCACTTGCGATGCAATTATTCTTATATCCTTAGAATGCTCTGTTGCAACAGCAACAGCACACCCCTTGTAAGTTACAGCAGTGCTGACAATAGCATTTTTCTGCTTGTAATTGTCAAAGTTATTTGAAAACAGTTGCTTTACAGAAACAGTGTCAGCGCCAATTTCCTTAAGGAAAGCTGCTGCCTCAAATGTTCTTGCACCGGTAGAAAGAACAAAGTTTCTTGTATCAAGCATAATACCTGAAAGAAGTGCTTCTGCCTCTAACGCTTTAAGTTCAACCTTAACCGGAACATACTGGATAAGTTCTGTAACCATTTCACATGCAGAAGAGGCTGTAGGTTCATCATAGTAGAGCACGGAATTAGTTATGTAATCCACAGTACGTCTATGATGGTCAATTACAACTGTCTTTTTTGACTTTTCGTAAAGTTCTTTTGATTCCAGCGATTCAGCCCTATGTGTATCCACAATTGTCAAAAGTGAATTATCAGTCATCTTTTTAAGAGCAGTTTCTTCATTTATGAATGCTCCCGGAATAATCTTTTCATCTAATAACTCAATAAGTGTTTTTGCCATACTCTTGTCTTTATCCACAACGATGTATGCTTGTTTTCCAAGAGCTGTTGCAATTTCATAAACACCAACTGCAGCACCCACGCTGTCAAGATCAGAAAAACAGTGACCCATTGCAAATACACTGTCAGACTGCGCCACATGATCTGCATAAGCCTGTGCAATTACACGAGCTTTGATCTTTGTGCGCTTTGCAGGACCGGATACAGTGCCACCAAAGAATTCCAAGGTTCCGTCTGTATTTACTGTTGCCTGGTCTCCGCCACGGCTTTGAGACATTTCAAGTGCTGTTTTAGAGTTTTCATCACACTCTGTCATTGTCTTGCCGCGGCCGACACCAATTGAAAGAGTTATTTCAACCGGATTTTCTCCGTATTTGTAATTTCTTATTTTCTTGAGAATGTCAAATTTATTCTCACAAATTTTCTTAAGACCTTTCTCCTCCATTATGACCAAAAATTTACCGCTGCTTACTCTTCTGAATATACATGGGTAATCAGATGCCCAAATTTCAAGAATACGTTCAAGCTCACCACTGATTACTTCACATTCACTGTTTCTGTAGTTCTTGTAAACTTCATCCAGATTGTCAAGTTTGAGTTGCATTACAACAGGTCTTGTTTCGTAATACTCCTCTGCGGTGTCCTTAAGATATGTGTCGTCTATAAAGAAGGATATTACAAGACCTTTTTCTTCATCTACAGTTTCAGAGTACACGGTAAATTTTCTATCCTCATACTCTGTGTCATATCCATCCGCACTCTTTGCAAGTGCAATTGGCGTTACACCACCGAGGATTTCTGAAATATTACCGGTTTTGACTGAATTCTCTCTTAAAAAAGTTGAAAGAAATAATTCATTACACCAAACAATGTCTCCCACCTTGTCAGTTACAGCTGCCGGCATTGGATATTTTTCAGTTATATCTTTTTCATCTACAAATTTCTTTACTATTTCAAGAGTATTCTTCAACTTGTTTACGCGAATCTTGTAAACCACAAAAAGAACCATTCCAAGCACTAAGACAGCAACAGCTTGAACTATTCCGGCTACTTGATTGAAATAATAAAGAGTTACAGTAGACAAAAGCACGGCAATTGCCAACAAGCAGGAAACAATAGTCTTCAAGTTTATACCTCCATAATAATTGGTAAAATCATTGGGCTACGACGGGTCTTTTCATAAACAAGACGGGAAATTTCATCCCTTACACGCGCCTTGATTGTTGCCCAGTCTCTTATATCATTGTCAACACAGTTTTCAATGGCCCACATTGAAATTTCTCTTAAGTCCTCCATAAGTTCTTCGGATTCTCTTACATAAACAAATCCTCTTGAAACAATGTCAGGACCCGAAACAACAGTACCGGATGCACTGTCCATACAGATTACAACGGTAATAATACCATCTTGAGCAAGACGGGTACGGTCTCTGATTACTACTGAACCTACATCTCCTACTCCGGTTCCGTCAACAAATACCTTTCCGGCCGGAACGGTGCCTGAAACCTTGAAGAGTTTTTCGGATATATCTACCGACTTGCCGACATCTGCAATAATTATATTTTCCTTTGGAACTCCCATGAGTTCTGCTAGTGAAGCATGCTTCATTAAATGTTTCTGTTCACCATGAACAGGAATAAAATACTTCGGCTTTATAAGACCAAGCATTAATTTTAATTCTTCTTGATATGCATGTCCGGAAACATGAACCTCGTACATTTTTTCATATACAACTTCCGCGCCATGCTTTAAGAGCTCATTAATAACCTTTCCTACAGTTTTCTCATTGCCCGGAATTGGTGTTGCTGAAATAATTACATAGTCATTTGCAGTAATATTCACCTTCCTGTGATCAGAAAAAGCCATTCTGGAAAGAGCTGACATTGGCTCTCCTTGGCTTCCGGTTGTAATAAGAAGAAGTTGTTCCGGAGTGTAGTTCCTAATTTCATCAAGTGAAATAATAACTCCGTCCGGCACATCAAGATAGCCAAGTTCTTGACCAACAGTAACAACGTTCTCAAGACTTCTACCGGAAAGAGCAACCTTTCTGTTTTGTGAAACAGCAACATTTATAATTTGCTGAACTCTATGAATGTTAGAAGCAAATGTTGCAACTATTATTCTTCTGTTTCCGGCCTTTCTGAAAAGTGTTTCAAATGACTGACCTACAGTTCTTTCACTTGCAGAAAAACCGGGTTTTTCAGCGTTAGTGGAATCTGCAAGATAACAGAGAACTCCTTCTTTGCCTATTTCAGCAAAACGGCCGAGATCTATCATGTTACCATCAATAGGTGTTGTATCTATTTTAAAGTCACCTGTCATGACTACTGTCCCGGCTTCACATCTAATTGCAAAAGCAAGCGAGTCAGGAATTGAGTGGTTAACATGAATTGCCTCCACTTCAAATTTTCCAAGTTTTATTCTGTCACCCGGATTAAATACGTTAAGACTACATTTCTCAAGGATTCCGTGCTCGCGAAGCTTTCCTTCAACAAGTCCCAAGGTGAAACGTGTTCCGTACACAGGTATGTTAAGTTCCTTAAGTAGATATGCAAGACCGCCAATATGGTCTTCATGTCCGTGGGTTATAATAATGCCCTTAATTTTGTCGGCATTTCTTTGAACATAAGTGAAATCAGGAATTACAAGGTCTACGCCAAGCATTTCAGATTCAGGGAAGGCAAGTCCACAGTCCACAAGGAACATGTCTCCGTCATATTCATAAAGTGTCATGTTCTTTCCAATTTCATTTAGTCCGCCAAGGAATGAAATGCGTATAGGCGATTCAAACGTATTGTAAACTTTCTTTGAAGCATTTTTCTTTACTGAAACATTACCTTTTTTAAACATTTTTCCGTAGGGTTTAATGTTCTTATTTTTTTCAGAAATATTAGACATCCGTAATTCTCCTTTCTTTTAATTTTATTTTATATTTATCTCTATAGTAAAAATATTTAATACATAATATATAAAAAGCAGATATTTTATTTTATAACAACGCAATATGTATGTCAAGGCATGCCAAAACTTTGGCATGCCTTATTTTCACAGTATTTCTTCTGAAAAAGCAACATCCTGTCGACTTTCTTCAAACATTCCGCGAAGCATATATTTACCCAAAAGTACATCATTTTCATAAGCAAGAGAACTTAAGGATTTTTCCTCATCCCTCATGATTGCAAGTATTTTCATAACAACAAAAAGTGCATCGTTCAGTCTAAAAGAATCACTCTTTGAATAGTATTGAACAATGCTTTTCAGCTGATCCATAGGGAATGATTTGTACTCATTCTCAGAAATTAATTCACGTATTGTTGCCTCTGTTCCGTCATTGTTAATATGGACGGAAAAATTCGGTGAAAAACCACATCCAAGACGATCCACCGACTCTCTGAAAAGTTGTTCAACTTGTAAATTTGGACTGTCAATTGAAAGATCAAAATCAAGTTGTCCATGAGCAACTCTATTAAGTTCTTGAGCATAAATAAGCCTTACGCTTTTAATGTTCAAATAATCACGAACTGTGCTAAGCTCTCCACGTAGGTATGTCTTATTTTTTATTAAACGTTCAATACTGTTTTTCAATTCCCCAGTGACTAAATTTCCTTTTCCATCAAACAGATATGCAGTGCAAAATTCACTGGACTCCGTCTTAAAATGGACACCGAAATTCATTCCACAAAACAAACTGTAAAAAGTTGCTTGAGACAAAAAAGCTCCACCAAAGTACCAGATAGAAGCCCCACTTGACATGGCGCCCGACTGAAAAGCCATTGCAAGCATTCTGGCTTTTCTGGAACCATCTGTTGACACTCCTATTTTACTGTTAAAAAAGAGCGATGCACACGCTTTTCCAAGTTCAACACACTTCTCAGGCGAAAGAGAATCATATAAACCTGACGTAATTTTCCCGGAATGAAGAACATGCCTTTTGGGTATAGATGTTTTTATGTCGCCATACATTATATACCCTGATTCAACGTACTTTTCAGGCCAAACCTTAACATTTTGAAGAACCTCACAATCGTGTGAAATTGTCGAGCCAAAACCTACAACTGAGTTGTCAAAAAGTTTGCACCTTTGACCTATTGTACACTGTTCCATAATTACAGAATTTGTAACCAAACAATCATTGAAAACAACCGAGTTTGAAAGCATAACACTGCCGGAAATATGCACATTTTTACCTACAATTGCACCATCTGAGATTACAGAACCCGGACCCACTATGGATCCTTTTCCAATACGTACATTTTTCCCTATATAAACCGGAGGAATAATTGTGTAATTTCCTGCCGGCACCTTACCATCAACCGATGCAATGTAATTTTCACTTATATTTAAAAATGTTTTTACTCGTTTTCCCATTATGTCTCGCTGACAATACAAATATGACTGTGTATCTAACACTCTATTCAAATATCCCGCCATTAAAAGTTGACCTACTTTATTTCCACTTTTAGGTACAACTCGCATACCTAAACCGTCACAACGGAACATATCAGCACACTCCGGGTTCACCATGAAAATACCGCTGTTAAGAGAAACTTTACCGTCTTCACCAACAATTGGTTTACCTGTGGAACCAATAACCTTGTCTGTTATTGCTATTGAAATGTCGTTTCCACTTTCAAAATGAAGTGAACAAAACCGTTTAAGGTTTATATCAGAAAGTACATCGCTGAAAATGACAAGAAACGGCTCTGAAAAAGCTTTTGCGGCAATTTTTAGGCCCTTTGAAATATCGTAATCCCGTCCTAAGAATACAGTCCGAACCTTTAAATCTTCACTTTTATTTACTGCTAAATATTCTTTTATTTCCCCTTTAAATGATGTGCCGTATATAACCACCTCAGTGCATTCATTCTCCTTTAAAAGATCAAACAAATACTCAATATTTGACCTTCCGCACATTTTCATAAGAAGCCTAGGTGTAGTGCTCGTTATTGGTTTCAAATTCTCATTTTCGTCATAGTCAAGAATAATTGCTTTCACAAAAATACCTCCATCAATAAAGTTCATTTATAGTATTGACGGAAACTAGATTTCTAATCATTAAATATCCTCTTGTGTACCATCTTTGCCAATGATAAAATACAAGTAACAAAGCTAAGGAGAAAACTATGGCAGAAACACTTACAAAAGTTGACATTTTCACTGACGGCGCTTGCTCCGGCAACCCGGGCCCCGGGGGTTTTGGTACCATCCTTAGAGCAAACGGAGTTGAAAAAGAAATATCAGACGGAGACCCACAAACTACCAACAACCGCATGGAACTACTTGCGGTAATAACAGGTCTAAAAGCCCTTAAACGCCCTTGTGACGTAACAATCTACACAGACTCAAAATACGTTGCAGACGGAATAAACAACGGTTGGGCCGAAAGTTGGAAAAGTAACGGTTGGCGCAAGGCAGACAAAAAGCCTGCCCAAAACATAGATCTATGGGACGACCTTCTAACTGAACTACAAAAACACAAATACAAAATTATATGGATAAAAGGCCACGCCGGTCACCCTGAAAATGAACGCTGTGATCGCCTTGCTGTTGCCGCTTATCAAAAATATCTTTAATAAAAATTAGGGACGGTTCTCTTAATCTTAGAACCGTCCCATTTTCTTTTAATCTATTGTCCAGACGCCTTCATCCGGTATGTATATTTTAGGCTTTCTTCTAAACAAGTCCTTAAAACTGAATTTTGGTTTTTCTTCTTTCAACATATAAGAAGGAACATCATACCTCTTGTCCTTGTTTAGTTCATCAAGCCTTCCTTTAAACTTGCTTGAAGCGTCTGGTTTTCCGGCTTCAACAAGAACTTCTTCGGGCGACTCTTCAACAACCATGTCCGGTGTTGTAACCGCAGCAGCCCTACGAAGTTTGGCCATTGTTTCCGCCATTTCCTTTTCAGACGAACGCTTTATTCTAAGCCTTCTAACGTATGGGAGTTCAATAAGAAGCAATGCCAAAAGAATTAATACTAACGTTCCTAGTGGTGTTCTCATATATGTAACTGTAACACCAATTCCGGGAGCTACATATACAACCTTACCCTTAATTTGTGTTTCAAGAATAGGCTCTGGATCAACCGTATTATTTGCGTCGCCTTTAAGAATAAATTTCCCATCTGTTGTCTTTTTAACTATTCTATGTGTAACTAAATACTGATCACCTTTATCCTCTGCAACATACGTAACTACGTCCCCTTCATAATAGTCGGATGACTTCATAATGTACACGACATCATTGATCATAATTTCCGGAGCCATACTTCCTGAGACAATAATTGCATAACCAAATCCGCATACTTGAGGTAGAGGATTTTTCAAAATATTACGCTCAAAAATATTTAAAAGGTTGATGATAAGCATGATAACTAAAACCGCGTCAAACAGGAAGTTAACGACCCATGAAATAACACGTTTCATACTATATCACCACCCTTCAAAAAAAGAGTTCACAAATTTTATCACATATATTTTACAACATAATAGACAAATTTACAAGACTTTTTTCTCTATATTTTTGTAGAATAGTACTATTTAAAATAAAAATAACACGGCAGAAAAATCTGCCGTGTTATCTTATTTTTCAATTTGTGGATATCTTGTAAATGTATCAAGATCTTTATATTCAATTGACTTTTTAACAGTTTCAACACCAGGATATACAGTTCTTGATTCAAAAGCATATATATCTCCACCGGTTGAGTTGATTTGCCATGGATATGAGTTATTCGTTCTATTAGCATTTTTACTTGTGGAATCAATATTGTTTAAATATAAATAGTCACCATCATCATTTATAAGACGTTTAGTTGATGCATTATAAGTCCATTTACAAGAGGGACCACCTGTTTGCAAAGTACCGTCCCACATACTTGCGCCAAACTGTGCGTACTGAACTTTATTACGTCTTCCTAATGCACCACTAGTAGAATTGTTACCATTCTTATTTGTGTATATATAAGCACTTGATGATCCGGCTGCAATCATTAGATAATTTGATTCAGGTGTAGACGACAATGAGAGTTTTGTATAGAATGTTCCATCACTACCATAAAACAAGTATGCATCTTCAACAACATCAGCAAGAGGCATAGCGGGTGAAATATACCAATATGATGTTGCATTACAAGCAACGTCACAGTATAATGCATACCAATTTCCATCAGTAAATTTTGTTGCAATAACATAATTAGTATTTTTACTAAAAGCACTATTTGTTTGAACATACTTGGTTATAGAGCTTCCTAAGAACATACCATTTGAAGTATTTAAATAAACGGTTCCGCCCTTTGCAGATGAAAAATCCGAAACAAAAGTATAATAATCGTCACCAAATCTACAATAATACTTGCCACCTGAAACAATGGTATTTAAAGAGAGAGATAATGATTTAACATCTGAACCACCACTCATCATACCAATATATGTATATCCGGTCATATCCGGAACACATATAGAACTGATTTTTCCTGTTTCGGGATTAAGTGTCAGTGATGAACCTTCTGCCATATTTTTGTCTACAGTAAAATAATAATTTGTTTCACCTTCAGTAAAATAATATTTACCGGCTGATAAAACTTTTCCATATCCAACTTCATATCTTTTAAATGACGAGTCTGTATAATCTAGCTTTGTATATTCCCACGGCTTTTCCGGATCATTTGAATTAATTACCTGATCAAGTATTTTTGACGAAACATACTTTGAATATGCTGGTGATGAAAGCAATGAAAAGCAACCAACAAAAAGTACAATTATCAAAATCATAAGTATAAATCTTGAAAAAATATCATTACTCTTTTTCATACATTATTCCTTTAAATTCTGTCAATCAGACTGTTTATAGTTATATTGAATTGCAATTGTATTAATACCGGCTGATGTTTCTCTAGAGGCTACTTTTAAGATAAAGGTCCTATTTTCTCCTATACCAATTGTTCTGAAACTTTTTTGAGTTAAATTAGGTTCTCCATCTAACTCGAATGAAAGTCCCTCAAGACCAGAGAGTGATACATCCACATCAACAACAACTTCACTATTGTTTCTAATTGTATATGTAATATATGTGTATTGATCTATTCTATCAAAAACCAAATCTGGTTTATTTGACTCAATAGACACATCAAACTTTGCCACTACAGCAGAATTTGAGTCTGAAACAGTTGAAATATATTTTGAAAATGTAAAGCATGCTGTAAGAGAGGTTATTATTACAAATAGAACCAGATAATTTCTGTAGGATACTTTATTCTTTTTCTTATCTTGTTCTTTTGAAGCTTTAACCGTTTCACCCACTTCATCTGAAAGAAGATCAAGTTTATCTATCTGTGGCGTTTCATTTAATTTTGCCTCTTCCTTAAGTTGACGTTCTTCTGCTTCAACATATTGGTTGGCACGGGTATTAATATTTTTAACGGTATCTCCGTACTTATTTATTTCTTGACCTTCAGGCGTATATTTCTCAGCCGTTTTCTTTATATCTTCCTCAGATATTTCATCCTCTTTTAAATACTTCTCAGAGAGATTGTCACCGGTCTTTTCAAGATCCGAAATAATATCTTCAAAAATATCAGGTGATACTTTTTTATTATCTTTGTCGTCATTTTTAACTTTAACTGTTATTTTCAAAGTACCACCCTCTTTCCTTAAAGTTTTATTTTTTATTAATAAGCACTTTCGTATGTCAAATTCATATGAAATACATACTTTGCTATGGCTTCATAACCTAGTTGTGTATCATGAGCATCATCATAATCCAACCATTGCCATTCTATTGTATATACAACTTCTTCACCACGTTCAATTCTTTCAGGATTGAACTTCAACTGACTCATATCTACCCAAGTATTTGCATCTCCTGCAATATAGTCCTTTCCCTTCTTTATTCTGTAACGCATTGGAATATCATAAGCATTATCTTCTGAAAAACTGAGTTTATAATATAGGTTTAGGACTCCTGTATTAACCATTAAGAATTGATATTCACCTTTAAGTCCCGGGTATATTTTTCTTTTATTTTCTGCATATAAAGAGTCATTTTCGTCATCTAAAATTCCAAAAATATCAAATTGTCTTCTAATATTGCCATTACTTGGCATATCTTGGTCAATTGATAATTCAACTGTGTTTTCATCTGCAAAAGGAGCAGTTGTTTTCATAAGTATTCCACCGGTTAAGAATATTGCAATTCCAATTGAAACAAGAACCAATACCAAAAGTGCTGCAATAAAAATAATGAGTCTTGCTCTTTCAAGAGAAGCTATATAGTGGTGTTCAAAATCATAAATATTGTTGTATTTATCTATAAAAGCGCATGGCTCGGTTTCGTCTGCAAAATACAGGAAAAACTTAGCTTCTTTTTCGGCTTCTTTTCCTGCCCTTTGCATACGCAACCAAGCTTCACCATTTGTCTTGGAGTCTTTAGAGTATGTATATATATATCCATCTTGACTGAAACCAAAAGTATTATTATGTGCATCAGTCATTGTATATGCCCAAATACTCTTTTTAACTGTGTTATCAGACATGCGTTTACCTCTATAAAACAAGCCCCGTCACACCGCCACCGGCGTGACGGGGCTTTACCCGTTAATTATTTACTTATTAATAATTTAGAATAAGTATTAGTCAACCTGAGTAAATTCTGCATTAACTGTAATATTACAAGTTGCTGTACCTGTAACACCAAGTCCTGTATCAGCTGTATTAGCATCATCACTTATATCGAACAACCATCTCCAATAGAGATTAACTGTTTCACCGGTAGAATCACCAATTTCTAGAGTACCCGAACCAAGGTTATAAGGTAATGGTGTAATACTAGAAGCACTGGTCCATGTTTCACCGTCAGTTGAAAACTCTAACGGAAGTGTTGTTGACAATGCTGAAATTACAACTGCATATGTAGCCTTAACATCTGAGTTATTTGTAACTTGGAACGATACTACACCCCATGTTCCAGGAGCTACAATAGCCCTGTCTGAACCATCTTTAACATTGGCATCATCGTTTTTGGTCCAACCTGATGCATTGGTTCCAGTGTCAATACCTGCAAGTTGATATACAGTGGATTTATCAAAAAGATTAAATGTTGCAGGATTTACTGAATTAACATTAGTACCATTAACCTTAACATCCCACTTTGCAACTGTAGCATTTGAACTGCCTGATGCTGAACTTGTGTACTTTGCAAATGTTGAACCAACAAAGCATGAACTTACAATTGTGCACATGAGGATGAGAGAAGCAACTCTCATTGCAATATTCTTTTTCATTTTTAAACCCTCCATTTTATCCTTTTGTCTTAACTTTGATTGTCATTACTTTACTACCTTGGTTTTTTTTTACAGTTGTCTTACGTACAACTGTTGTAGTTGTTTTTTGCTGTGGCTTTGGCTTTGAAACAACGGTTTGAGTTGTTCTTGGAGCCTCTACTACAGGTTTTGGTGCCGGTTCTGGTTTTGGCTGAGTTACCGGCTCCGGTATTGATTCAGGCTGTGGAATTGGTTCCGGTTCAACCTGAGGAAGAGGAATTGTAAATTTCTCTTCAGGGTCAATAGCGCTTAAACGCTCAGACTCCGCCTTGAGTTCCTCCCTTGGATATTCCCATGGGCTCGTAGCAGGAGCCTCTTCCTGTGGTTTTTTAAGGACCTCCCTCGGCAGTTCGGCAGAAGTAGGATTATTCTTTAACTCTTCAATTTCTTTTCTGAGTTGATCCTGCTTAATTCTCTCATTTTTTAGGAGAGCCTGTCTGCGAAGAATATCATATCCAATAAATACAAGAAGTGGTATTCCTACGAATATTACGATTCCAGGTACAGTTTGAAGGAAAATTACGAAATTACCAAGTTTTGAAATTCTTGAGTCATACTTACCAAGAATGTTCTCCGAAGTTACAGGGGTTGTATCCTCTGTGTTGTTGGCATCACCCTTAGTAGTGAATGACTTTGTGCCGCTATCATTATTTACTCCGGTAATTCTATGGGTTACTGCATAGTCACCTTCCATAAAAGCAATTATGTCTCCAACTTTAAGGGAGTTTGCATCTACCTTCTTAACAAAGATTAAATCTCCAATTTTAATTGCGTCCTCAGATCCATCATCCATGGAACCTGATAAAACAACAAGCGGTGTTACGCCTGCTATGTCCGGTGGAATGTCGTCCCTAATAGTGCCCTTGACAATGAGAGTTACATTCACTGCCAATATTGGTAACAAAATAATACAAAGTACTATTCCTATTACCGTCAGGACTATATGTCCGGTTTGGCTATGAGCCTTAACTTGTTTTGTTTCTTTCATAATTACCTCTCAAAAGTTCATGTATATATAAATACTAATATACAAATTTTAGCAACTTTACTTTACAACAAAAAATTGTCTATGTCAACATTTATCGCAAAATTTTTCCGAAGAATTTTGTTGAAAATTAACAATTTTGTTTTTCTTGATATTTTTTCATATAAAATATCGGCAAATTTTATTTTTTATTGTAAAAAACAAGGAACAACGTAATAAAACGTTGTTCCTTGTTTAAATCTTTCATTCGGTTTTTACAGAATAATACAAATAAGGCCGGAGCAGCCCTCATTTATGACACGTTCCAGTGTCTCCTGTAGCTTCAGACGGGCGTCTGATGGCATGTGATAAAGCTTGCTGCGAAGGCCTTCGTTGACAAGTTCGTGGAGACTTTTACCGAAAATATCCGATTCCCATATTTTCGTTGGATTCTCCTCGAACTCTTTAAGAAGGTAGGTGACGAGTTCTTCTGATTGGCTCTCGGAACCTACCAGAGGTGCAACCTCCGTTGTAATGTTGGCCTTTATCATATGAATTGAAGGTGCACCGGCAGAAAGACGAACACCATACTTTCCTCCCTGTCTCATAATTTCCGGTTCTTCAAGAGTAAGTTCATCCAATGTTGGCATTACAATTCCGTAGCCCGTTGCCTCAACTTCATCAAGCGCACTCTTTAGTCTGTCGTATTTCTTCTGTGTACATGAAAGTTGAATTAACTTATCCATGAGATCTTGTTCCGATTCAAGTTCAAGCCCTGTTCTTTCAGCAACAATCTTATAGAAAAGACTATGATTCATAATACCGGAAATTATTGCAGTACCACTTCCCAAATCGACATTCTTTATTCGTGCATCTTCAATATACTCAATCTCTCTAAGCCTATCAGTAAAGGGATTAATATCCCTTACATGACAAATATGTTGAGAAAGTTCTTTTATGCTATCACACACACTTCTATGTAGCCAGTGATCAACCGGAAGTGTTCTCATCCAACCCGGGAGTTCAATAGAAATACTTCTTACAGGGAACTCAAAAAGGACGCGTGCAAGAATTTCCCTTATTTGCTCCTCATCAAGATCTAGGCAATTAACCGGAACTACGGGAACTTCGTACTCCTCCACCATTTTCTTTGCAAGAGTTTTTGAGGCATCTGAATAAGGATACATGCAATTTAGAATTATGATAAATGGTTTATTAATTTCTCTAAGTTCTGATATTACCCTAGCCTCTGCCTCCATATATTCAGCTCGTGGAATATCACTTATACTGCCGTCTGTTGTTACCACAAGACCAATTGTGGAATGCTCACTTATTACCTTTTGTGTACCAATTTCAGCAGCCATATTAAACGGTATCTCTTCTTCAAACCAAGGAGTGTGTACCATTCTTGGCATTTCGTTCTCTATATAGCCAAGGGAACTTGGAACAATATATCCAACGCAGTCAATCATTCGAACGTTGAAATGTGCATTACCCGGGAGCTCAACGCGCACTGCATCTTCAGGTATGAACTTCGGTTCTGTTGTCATTATTGTTCTGCCGGCCGAGGACTGAGGCAATTCATCCAAAGCTCTTCCCCTTACATACTCGTCAGAAATACCAGGAAGAACCAGGGCATCCATAAACTTACTGATAAATGTAGATTTTCCTGTTCTGACAGGACCAACCACACCTATGTAAATGTCTCCCCCGGTTCTAGCTTCAATATCGTTATAAATATTTGTATCAGCCATACTGTTGCCTCCATACAATTTTTCCTTTATGAAAGCATATGCATGACCCATTGTTTTTATTACTTATCTAGGTATTAGAAGCATTCTATTGTCTTTAAGCACTTCATCTTCCAGATTATTTTCTGCGATTATTGCCCCAACAGTTGAATTGTACCGTCTTGCAATATCCCAGACATTTTCTCCGCAATTTGCAAAATACAAGACAATTGCAGCACCATCATCAAAATGTTTTATATCCCCTGAAGTTATGTTATTTACAAGAGATTTCGTAACACGCTCAAACACGTGTGCCTCTATGCTGACTTCAGTTTTTACTGTGTATCCGCCTGTTGAACTTGGAAAACTATTTGTCCCAAGAATTTGTAGATGTGGAATACAATAAATATCATTTGAATCCGGATATTCTTGCCTAAATTCAAAGTCAACATTTCTTTCAAAATAATTAAGATCTCCGTCTATAACGGTTATTATTGCATATGTTACTGTACCATCTACAATTAAAACGCCATCTTTAAATGAAGTGTTATTTATTATGTCACTTGCCCAAATCTCTTTTATATCTCCACATTCTCTAGCCGCAATACCAAGCTCACCTTCAACTAAAAACGTGTCCATAATTTTATTCTTATATTCATTTAAGGCTATATTAGAAATATCTGTATTTAGAACTTGTTTGGTTGAATATGCATCTGTAATTCCGGTAAAAGATTCCTCCATATATGCATGTAGTTCTATTTTTACTTTGGCACTTACATCCAGAAGCTTATAGTCGCCATTAACATCTGCCTTTGGAAAAATGTTAAGCTGCATAACAGTTAGAGTCGTATCTAGAATTTCATTTTCATCTAAGCCCACTGCATCTACAATTTGGCTGATTGGAACCTTAATAGAATGATGTTCAAATGAGCAAGAATCGCCCGACACATACGAAATCCAAATTATTATATCACCCTTTATGAGTGACTTGTCTTTAATTACCTTAACTTCGTTAACAAGACCGTACGCCTCACTTCTGACAATTGAGCGTACACAAGGTTCTTCCTTCAAAGTCTCTATGTGATTAATTGAAAAGTATCTGATTGCATTTGCAACACAATTACAATTTTTAACACTACATTCTCTCTTCTCTATTCCACTTGGAAGAGTATTTAGCACAATTTCCGTTTCCATATTTTTAAACATTAGAAAGCGCAAGGACAAAGCCCCATGAATGTCCAGTCTTCTTTGACTTACCGCACGGCAGTTTATGTATCCGACTTTTGCCTCACAGTCAACGGCTGCGGCATCCGTATAGTCCATTGACTCAATATACTTGGAAAATGGAAGACCTTGCTCATAGGTACAAATTTCATTTTTCTCTGATAAATAGAGAATGCGTATTGTTGTGCTACCCTCTGCAGTAATACGGCTTCCTGAAAGTGAAGTGGATGAAATTCCCGGAACTGCAATGCACTTAAGAATTTTACTAACTTCCGGAAGGTAATCCGGAAGAGTTAAGTCACAGTCCATAGACACTTCCTCAGTACTACAAACATTATGATTCAAAGAGGTAATACTCTTTTTTTTCAATTCAAGTCCATCCATAGCGAACCTCCGTCATTATTTTCTTACAAAATTCTATGACGGAGGCTGCTTTTTTATGTATTTGTTACTTCTCAATTTTGAATATCATTCTGAGAAATCCTTTTAAACCCTTTGGGCTTCTTAATACTACTATTTTCATATAGCCACCCTCCTTTTGACATACTATGAAAAAAGAGCCATTCGTGTGAATGACTCTTTTTTTACATGTTTTATTATTTAATTTTTTAGAATTTTATACTTTTACTTATTTTTAAGTTCCCACTCTTTTAGGTCTTTAACTTCATCATAAAGAACTCTATAACTTTGATACCTCGACCCACTTATTTGACCATCTTCTACGGCTTTACGAACAGCACAGCCACTATCATTTATATGAGCACAAGATGGGAAAAACTTACACTGTTCAATGTAGTCTTCAAATTCCGGAAAACAGTATTGAAGTTCATCCTTTAGGATTATTTCGTTTTTTAGGATTTCAAGAGATGCAAAACCGGGAGTATCTGCAACGTAACCGCCACAGATTTTGTGAAGAGTAGTTTCCCTTGTTGTATGTTTACCTCTACCGAGTTTTAAGCTTATTTCAGAGGTTGCAAGTCCAAGGGACGGATCAATACAGTTTAAAAGTGTTGATTTGCCAACACCGGAATTTCCGGTGAATGCGGAAATTTTGCCTTCAAGGAGAGCTTTTATTTCATCTACACCATAGCCTGTTCTGCCACTTGCAACAATTGTCCGAAATCCGGTTGTACTGTATGCCTTATAAAGATCAAGAACATCTATAAGATCAGACTTATTGAGTACAATAATCGGTTCAATATTTCTATTTATTGCAATGGCTGTCAGACGGTCTGTAAGGACCGTATTTGGACTTGGTTGGCAACCCGAAACTACAATAATGAGTTGGTCAATATTGGCCACAGGAGGCCGTAGGAGAAAACTTGAGCGTGGAAGAATTTCCTCTATTGTGTTTTCTGATTTTTCAGCCTCATTTATGCTGATTTTTACACGGTCGCCAACAAGTGGTGTTATCTTTTCCTTGCGAAAAACACCACGTGCTTTACATTCATATACGCCTTCGGCGGTCTCCACATAGTAGAAACCGCCGATACCTTTTACAATGATTCCTTCAGTCATCAACTCACTCCGACTTAAAAGATTGATTTACCTACTTTAAGAGTAATTGTGTCGGTTGTCTTTGCTTTAGTTCCAATAGAAGGACTTGCACCTGTAACCTTACCAATTAAATCATCATCCGCTGTTATTTCTTCCCTTGTGGTAACATTGGTAAATCCTGCTTGAGAAAGAATAGATTTTGCTTCATCTACAGTCTTTCCTCTTACATCCGGAATTTCCTTTTCAGAAGGCACTGCATAAGTCTTTGCGTCTGTGAGTGTTGCCGGAGATGTTGTGAAGTCAGCAGTTGCTGTGTATACAGTGTATTGACCAATTGTAATTTGAATTGATTTTCCTGAGCCTTCACCATTTATTTGACACTCATAATTTGCACCATTACAAAGAACTGTCTTTGAGTCATAAAGTTCATTTGCAACAAAGATTTTAAGAGTCTGAGTTGAACTTGTATTTGGAAGTGTAAGACTTACAGTAGCTGTGCTTGACTTAGCTTTACCGGAACTTACAGTAATATTAATCTTTGTTCCTTTAGCAGCCTTTTCCCCACCGTCTATACTTTGGTCAAGGATGTATCCGCGCTTCTTATCAGAATCTTCTTCTGTAACCTTGCCAAGTTCAAGTTCACTTGTTGTGAAAAATGCCTCAACATCTTCAGGGTTTTCATAGTAGTTCATACCCTTAACATCAGGTACATCTACCTCATTTTCATTCTTATCTGTTGCAACATATACAACAATTGTTGAAGATGTATCTGCTCTATTTCCAATTGATGGATCAGTTTTTACAACAGTGTTTGGATCTGCATTTTTGTCATAAATAGTTTGAACAGAAATATTAGAGAAACCTGCTGACTGAAGAGCAGTTTTTGCTGTACCAAGTTCATATCCTTTAATATCAGGAATTTCAACCAAAGAACCGGAAGATACAACCTCAAGTTTAATTGTGCTGCCCTTCTTTGCCTTTGCTCCGCCATAAGGTGACTGCTTTGAAATCTGTCCAGGCTGATATGTTGTAGAAGTAACATAGTCAACCTCAAAACTCCAGTCTGAATACTTTGAGTTACCTTGAACTTCTTCTGCATAATTGAGTCCAAGAAGTTCAGGAACTTCAATTTTATTGCTCTTAAAAAGATCCGTGAAAAGAGCAAGGAAAAGAACAACAATTATAATAACTGCAAGAAGTGCTGACATTACACCAACGAGAATAGGTAAAGTCTTGTTTGTCTCTTCGTCGTCCTCTTCATAATCATAGTCGTCAACTTCATTTGTTATGCGAGTTACAGGCTTTGAAACGGCGCCCGGATTAATTGCCTGCTGACTTAAGAACTTTGTAGGTTCTTTGTCTACAAAGTAACTATAATCAAATTTGATTGCAGGATTTCTTCTAAATTCGTCAAGGTCAAGAAGCATTTCTGCTGCAGATTGATATCTGTCCTTTGTGCTCTTTTGCATTGCACGAAGAGTAATCTGTTCAAGTCCAATTGGAATTTCAGGATTAATGTCACGAGGATGAATAGCCTCATTTTGAAGTTGCATAATTGCAACTGAAACAGCACTGTCAGATTCAAAAGGAAGTTTACCTGTAATCATTTCATAAAGAACAACACCAACAGAATAAATATCTGCCTTGTCGTCTGTTATTTCTCCACGAGCTTGTTCAGGACTAATATAATGAACAGAACCAATAGCACTTTCTGTCATTGTCCTTGTTTCTCCACGGGAGAAACGAGCAATACCAAAGTCTGTAACTTTAATATTTCCGTTTTGGAGGAGAATGATATTTTGTGGTTTAACATCTCTGTGAACTATACCCTTATCATGAGCATGTTGAAGGGCACGAAGAATTTGAGTTGCAAAGTGAACAGCCTCTTTCCAGTTTATAACCTTCTGTTGTTCAATATATTCTTTAAGAGTAATACCCTCAATATATTCCATAACAATGTACTGAAGTCTGTCCCCAAAAGAAACATCATATACTTTTACAATATTAGGGTGGGACAATACAGCAATTGCCTTAGATTCATTTTTAAATCTGCGGCGGAATTCTTCATTAGCTAAAAATTCTTCTTTGAGGATTTTAATTGCAACTATTCTATCATCTATATTGTCGTAAGCTTTATATACTACTGCCATACCGCCAACGCCAATTATTTCTCTTATTTCATAACGACCGTCCAATCGTTTTCCAACATAGCTATCCATTTTACACACTCCTCCTAAAATTAGTATGCAACGGCAAGTGCGGTTATGTTGTCTCCGCCACCGTTATCATTAGCCATATTTACAAGTGTTTCTGCAACATCGTCAATATTACAATCTGAAACAACTCTGTAAATATCCGATGTGTCAACAAAATTTGTAAGTCCATCCGTACAAATAAGTAGAATGTCACTTTCCGTTGCATCAACAACATTGAAGTCGACCTTAATTATTTCGTCAACACCAAGAGCTCTTGTAATTAGATTCTTACGTGGATGCTTTATGGCTTCCATAGGAGTTATTTCTCCTTTTTCAACCATATCCTGAACCACTGAATGGTCCTTTGTAATTTGTCTTATTTCATCCTTTGAAATAATGTATGCTCTACTGTCTCCAGCGTGAGCAACATAAAAAGAATCCTCAGTTACTATGGCTGCAACAACCGTTGTACCCATACCTGAAAGATCAGGATTGGATTGGGCGGCATCATAAACTTCAAAGTTTGCATTTGTCACCGCTGTAATAAGAAGATTCTTGATTGAAGAAGAGGTCATTTTATCTCTGTATCCTGATGTAATTCTTTCAGAAATCGACTTTACTGCAGTTGAACTGGCAATGTTACCACCGGCATTTCCGCCCATTCCATCACAAACAACTGCCCAAACAACTCCGTTTTGGAATTCACCTGCCGCATACGAGTCCTGGTTAGAACTTCTAACTCGTCCTACATCTGTCTTTGCTGATATTTTCATAACCGCTCCTCCTTTCCTCTATTTCGTCTGAGTTGACCACATGAAGCATTTATATCTCCGCCAAGGCTCCTTCTAACTGTAACGGTCAACCCGTGCGATTCAAGCTTCTTTGCAAAAGCCTCAACAACTTCGCTTGAGCTTCGTTTATAATCATTCTCCCTAACTTCGTTAGCGGGAATAAGATTTACATGACAAAGCATTCCTTTTAGTTTTGATGCAAGTTCTCTAGCACATTCATCTGTGTCATTTATACCGCTCATCATGGCATACTCAAATGAAATTCTTCTAGAGGTTTTTTCAGTATACTCACGACAAACTGCCAAAAGTTCTTCAACATTATATACCTTATTAACCGGCATTATTTTGCTTCTTATTTCATTGTTTGGAGCATGCAGTGAAACTGAAAGAGTAAACTGTGGGTGAAGTTCTATAAGTTCCTTTATTTTAGGAACTATTCCACAAGTTGATATTGAAATATGCCTTGCACTTATATTTTGACCATCCTCATTTGTGATGAGTTCCATAAACCTCATTACGTTGTCATAGTTGTCAAGAGGTTCACCCATTCCCATAAGTACTATATGAGATACTCTTATGTCATTATCCTTAGAAATGGCATATATTTGTGAAAGCATTTCAGATGGAAGGAGATTTCTAACGCAACCATCTATTGTGGAAGCACAAAATGAACATTTCATGTTACACCCTACTTGGGATGAGATGCAAACTGTGTATCCGTATTTGTACTTCATTAAGACTGATTCAACATACTCTCCATCGTTTAGTTTGAAGAGATATTTAATTGTACCATCAAGACCGGAAACAAGTTTTCTTTCGATTACACAGTTTTTAATTTCGAATTTCTCTGAAAGTTTTGTTCGTAGATCCTTTGAAAGGTTAGTCATTTCAGAAAAATCTGTAGCAAACTGTTTATGAAGCCAAGAATAAATTTGTCCGGCACGAAATTTTGGAAGACCAAGCGTCTTTATTACATCATTAAGTTCTGACAACGTCATTGACTTAATATCTAAAGTTTGCAAGATTTCACTCCATTCTTTCAAGTACAGCTACAAAAAATCCATCTGAATTATAGATGTGTGGCATAACAGTTTCAGCACTTATGAGCTTGAAATTTTTATGCGCACGAATGAATTTTTCAACCACTTCAGTATTTTCCCTAGGATTAAGCGAACAAGTTGAATAAACAAGTCGTCCTAAAGGCTTTAAATACCTTGAAGAAATAGTCAATATATGATACTGCAAATCAGGTAAATTGTCAATGTCAGAGAGGTCCTTATAACGTATTTCCGGCTTCCTTCCAATAATGCCAAGACCGGCGCACGGAACGTCGCAAAGGACTTTATCAAACTGTGGCAAATCCTCATAAAAGACGCCTGCGTCTTTGGTGTCTGTTTTAATACAGGACAGACAAAGTCGTTTTGCGCCGGAACTTATGAGAGAAACGCGCTGTGGATATAAGTCAAATGAATATAGCGTTCCCTCATCTTTCATAAGTTCAGAAAGAGTAAAACTCTTTCCTCCGGGAGCCGCGCATACATCCATGACAATATCTTTTGGTTTAACGCCGAGTTTCTTACAACAAAGTTGTGAAGATGCATCCTGAACGTGAAAAAGTCCGTCCTTAAAGCTTTTAAATGTTTCTATTCTACCCGGTTTTAAAAGACAAAGGGCGTCTTCCAGTTCTTCATAAACACCCTCTTTAAAAGCCTTATGTGGTACAGCCTCTACACCTTCTTCTTTTAGAATATGAATTAACTCTTCAGTTGTAGTCTTAGTTGTGTTAACCCTAATTGTTATTGGCTGTGTTCCAACTGAATGTTCAAGAATACCAATTGCATTTTCCATTCCATAGGACTCAATGAACAATTTAATTAAATCAGTCGGACATGAATATTTTATTTCAAGAAACTTAAGAGTTTCTAAATTGCTCCTAAATTCTTTTGGCTCCTTTGGCAGCAAAAGGCCACCATCCGACACCTTACGCAGTACAGCATTTACAAGGCCTGATGCAAATGAAGCCTTTTTCTTGACTAAATTTACGCTCTCGTTTATGGCCGCACTATTTGGAACCTTGTCCATAAACAGTATTTGATATGCCCCCATACGAAGAATACATAAAACCTCCGGTTTAAGCTTCTTAAGTGGCTGTTTCAAATACAATGAAAGGTTATAGTCAAGAGTCAAGAGCCTTTCAACAGTTCCATAAACTAAAGCTGTAAAAAACGCCTTGTCGGCGCCCTCAAGACTTTCATCTTTAAGGACACCGGCAATTGCAATATTTGAATATGATTTGTTTTTTTCAATTTTCAGGAGAACTGAAAGTGCCTCTTGTCTGGCATTCATATTAGCACCCCATTTAGTCGTCGTCTCTTCTTCCAACACCAAATATAATGAAAAGTCTAAGGAGATTAAGAATTGCGGTTGCAAGTGCAGCAACATAAGTCATTGCAGCAGCCTTTAAAACCTTTACCGCACCACGTCTTTCATTTTCACTTAGAATGTCTGTTTCACCAATTACTTTTATTGCTCTTCTACTTGCATTGAATTCAACAGGAAGTGTTACAAATTGAAATACAGCAATAAGGCCATAAAGTAAAAGTCCAAAATAAACAAGTGGCATGGTATTAAGAAAAGCGCCAAGAATGGCAATAGGTATACCAATAGTAGAACCTATATTACAAGCCGGAATAATTGCATTCCTAAGTTTAATCGGTACATAGCCTTCAGCATGCTGAGCCGCATGTCCTGCCTCATGGCAAGCAACACCAATAGCTGCAATTGAACTTTTGCCATAAACAGATTCTGAAAGACTGATAACATTTGTCTTTGGATTATAGTTATCAGTCAAATTCCCCCTTGTTGGGACAATTTGAACATCTTTAATTCCATAATAGTCCAGCACCTTTTGTGCTGCACGTTCAGCAGTAAGTCCGCGGGAACTCATTACTTTTGCATATCTTCCATAGGTTGATTTTACTCTGAGCTGTGCAATAAGTGAAAGAACAAAACCAATAACTACAAGTATAAATGTCGGATCATAAAAGAATCCGTAATATCCATATCCACCCATCAGTCAAACACTCCTTCCATTTTGTGCCCGCGAAGAAAATCAGCCGTGTTCATTCTCTTTGAGCCCGGAGCTTGAAGCACGGTAATCTCAAGAAGTTTTCCGTCTCCACAAGCAACATAAAGGTTATTCTTCTCAACCAAAATTGAACCGGGAGTTGCACCCGTTTTCTTATCAGTCATGAGCGAGCCATGCACTTTTATAACATCCTCACCATAATTGGTTGTTGCAACAGGCCATGGAGAAAGTCCACGTATTTTATTGTGTATAGTTTGTGCAGAATCATTCCAATTAATTGGACATTCAGCCTTTGACAGCATTTTCGCATAAGTTGACAATGATTCGTCCTGTGGAACAGGTTTTAATTCTCCTTTTTCAATTAATCGGAGTGCCTCAGACAACGCTTCTGCACCTATTTCTGCAAGTCTGTCAAAGAGTTCACCGGCAGTTTCATTTTCGCCAATTTTAACTTCTTTTTTTAGAAGCATATCACCGGTATCAAGTCCAACTCCCATTTGCATAATAGTTACACCTGAATATTCCTCACCGTCTATAACTGCACGTTGAATTGGAGCAGCTCCCCTATATTTTGGAAGGAGCGATCCATGCACATTTATACAACCATACTTTGGAAAGTTCAATATATCTGATTTTAAAAGCATTCCAAATGCAGCAACAACAATTATTTCAGGGTTTAGATCGCTCAAAATGGGCATAGCTTCCCCATTCTTAACAGATTCCGGTTGAAATACCGGAATCCCATGCTGTAATGCGCATTCCTTAACCGGAGGAGGTGTAAGTATATAACCTCTTCCCTTTGGCTTATCAGGTTGTGTAAATACACCGAGTACTTCGTGTCCGTCTTCAATAAGTCTTAAAAGGCTTGGAACAGCAAAGTCAGGTGTTCCCATAAAAACAATCTTCAAGGGTATTTCCTCATTTCAATTCAGTCATTTGAAGTTTACCTTCACTACTTAGGCGATCAACAAAAAGTGTTCCGTCTAAGTGATCAATTTCGTGACAGAAACAGCGTGCTTTTAGATCTTCGCCTTTATAAACACACCACTTTCCGTTTCTGTCTTGGGCTTTTACCTTAACAACAGCAGGTCGCTTTGTCTGATAATATTCGCCCGGAAGAGAAAGACAGCCCTCGTCCTCAAACTGTTCACCCTCTTCATATATTATTTCAGGATTTACAAGTTCTATGAGGCCGTCTCCAACGTTCATAACAACAACTCTTTTAAGAATTCCCACCTGCGGAGCCGCAAGTCCTACACCTTCAGCGTGAACCATAGTTTCTGCCATATCGTCAAGAAGGTTCCAAAGTCTTTCATCAAACTTTTCAACTATTCTACTCTTTTTTCTAAGGATTGGGTCTTCCTTAGTTACCACTCTACGAAGTGCCATTTTACTTTCCCCTTATTCAAAATCCGGTACTATAGAAACTCCGGAATTTTTTCCGTACTGTCCGAACTTAATAATAAGCTCTGACAACATTTCTCTGAACCGTTTATTATTTTTACACTTGATAATTATTCTGTATCTGTACTTGTTGCTTACCTTATACACTCTTTCAGGCATTGGACCAAGTACAATTATTTTTACATCCGGATAATTTTTTGCTGCCGTCTCTTTTAACTGTTCCATAAACCAAACAGCTGATGCGGCAACTTTTTCCTCTTTTTGACTTTGGAAATTTAAAGTACAAAGATTACAATATGGTGGATATACCATTGCACGTCTTAAATTAATTTCCATGTTGTAGAAATTTTCATAGTCCTGTTGTGACGCAAGTTTAATTACTTCATTTTCCGGAGACACTGTTTGGATTATTGCACGACCTTTATATTTTCCCCTGCCTGCACGTCCAACAACCTGAGTTAAAAGGTCAAAGGTTGTTTCCATACTTTTATAATCATCGTTATAAAGGCTTGAATCCGCCGACAGAACGCCTACTAATGTTACATTTTCAAAATCAAGACCTTTTGCAACCATTTGAGTGCCTATCATTATATCATATTCACCCTGACGAAATGCATTTAACTTTTCCTCATATGAATACTTCTGCATTGTTGTGTCGGCATCCATTCGTAAAATTCTTGCTGATGGTAAAAGTTTTGAAATTTCCTCTTCAAAACGCTGCGTTCCAGCCCCTGAATATCTTACATCATGCTCTCCGCAAGAAGAGCACTTTGTTGTGAATGGAACTGAATAACCACAGTAGTGGCACATAAGTCTGTCATTTGCCCGGTGGTATGTAAGACTGATACTACAGTTTGGACAGGTTTCAACACTGCCACAACTGTTACATGCAACAAATGTGTTATATCCACGTCTGTTTAGAAGAATTATAGACTGATGACCTTCATCCTGATTTTTCATAAGTTCTGAAAGAAGTCTTCTAGAAATTTCCGACTTATTGCCATCATGTCTTTCTTTTCCCATGTCAATAACTTCAACACTTGGAAGAATTGCATTGCCAAAACGGCTTGAAAGCACGTTCAACGTGTACTTCCCGTTTATGGCTGCAGTATAACTTTCAAATGAAGGGGTTGCAGATGCCAAAACCAATAGTGCATTGTCCTCAGCACATCTGTACTTTGCTATATTCCTTGCATGATATCTTGGGCTCTGTTCAGATTTGTATGTGTGTTCCTGTTCCTCATCCATTATGATAAGTCCAAGGTTTTCAAATGGAGCAAACACAGCGGAACGGGTTCCTACAACTATTTTTGCAAATCCCTGTTTTACTCTTTTCCATTCATCATAACGTTCGCCATTTGAAAGGGCACTGTGGAACACTGCTACACTTGTACCATATCTTTCTTTAAAAAGCCTTAAAGTCTGTGGTGTCAAAGCAATTTCCGGAACCATTACAATGACTCCTCTGCCACTTTTTGAAACCTCATCTATTAAACGAAGATACACGCTGGTTTTGCCACTGCCGGTTACTCCATATAAGAGTGAAACCCCGCCGCCATTTTGATATTGACTTATTAGGTTGCAATAAGCCTTTTGCTGTTCATCTGTAAGAATTATTTCACTTTCATCAAATGTTCTTGGCTTTTCATAAGGAGTTCTAAAAACTTCTTTGTCATAAAACTCAATTAAGTTCTTTTTTGCCAATGCATTAACTACACCAACTGTTACTCCGGTAAAATAACAGAGTTCTGAAACAGAACAAGTACCAATGCGGGATAGTTCTTCGTAAACTTCTCTCTGCTTCCTTGTTAACTTTACACCTTCAAGAAGTCTATCCTCTGCGTGCTCAGAAATCATGCACATCTTAACTGACTTGTCAGACAAATGCTTCCCACCGGGAAGCATAGTCTTTAGCGCGTCATACATTGTACAAAAGGTGTGGTCCTTCATATATTCGGCAAGACCAATCATCTTTGATGTAAAAAGCGGTGCTTTCGTGAGCACCGCTGAGATATCCTTTAGAGCGGTATTTATTTCTTCCTCTTGCCGAAGCGCAAGGACCACACCCTCTCGTTCAGATGAAATCTTTCCGAAAGGAACAATAACACGGCATCCTACGGCTATTTCTTCCTGCAATACAGAAGGAACCGAATAGTCGTACAATTTGTCAATATGATAGGTGACATTCTGTAATGCAACAGAAGCAATTGTAGCCATATTTTTGCACCTTTCTAATTTACTTTCTAATCTACTTTCTAATTTACGAATTAAAGGTCTCTAATTTCAACAGGCTCTTCAATTACATACTTTCCATCAAGAAGCTCATTAAGTGCTGTTGTAACAGGCTTCTCAGTTATGATTTCACCGTCAGCAAGTGCCTCGTCAGAAATCTTTCTTGCAAGTTTTGCTGTAGCTGTTACAAGAGAGTAACGACTGATGTTTTGATCTCCGTTTGGACCTGAAAGAAGATCTCTTAAATCCGGATTAAATTTCTTGTTCTCTGGCATTTTATTTGCCCCTTTCATTCAAAATATTAGAAAAATTGTTTTTAAACTGGTGTCCATAATAAAACTCTTCAAGTTTATCTGGTTCATTATTCAAACTGCATCTTAAATGACGTCTGTGTCTGAGTATTATTTCAAGAGCATCATCAATTGCATCCTCAAGGCGATTATTAACAATAATGTAGTCATAGTCATTTGCTCGTCCAATTTCTTTCTTTGCAATTTCAATGCGCTTATTTACTTCTTCTTCCGTCTCGGTATTACGACCGGAAAGACGTTCTCTTAAAACGTGAATTGAAGGTGGCATAAGAAACATTGTTCTGACATTTGGATATTTAGCCTTTATTTTGTCCGTACCCTGAACTTCAATTTCAAGAATTACTGTCTTTCCCTCTGAAATCCATTTGAACACAGGCGCCTTTGGAGTTCCATAGTAATTGTCTCCATACTGTGCCCATTCAAGCATTTCATCATTATTAATTTTCTCCAGAAACTCTTCTTTAGTAACGAAATAATAGTTTACGCCATCAACCTCATTAGGCCTTGGTTTTCTGGTTGTCATTGAAATAGACACTATAGTCTTTTCATCTCTTTTAACTATTTCATTAATTACAGTGTCCTTACCGGAACCGGAAGGTCCTGAAAAAATCAGAAGGAATCCATCAGAAATTGGTTTTACTTCATTACTCATTTTCTGTTCCATCCTCCTCTTCACCATTAATTCTGCTCGTTAGAGTTTCCGGTTGTAAATAAGAAAGAATACAGTGGTCAGAATCCATAAGAATTACAGATTTTGTTTTTCTCCCTTGCGATGCATCTATCAGCATTCCCTTTTCCTTGCTAACCTGAACAATTCTCTTTATAGGAGCAGACTCCGGAGAAACAATGGAGATGATTCTTTCTGAATTAACACAATTACCGAAACCAATATTTACAAGTCTCATAATGCACCTCAGACAATATTACTCAACGTTTTGAACTTGCTCACGAATCTTTTCAATTTCAGCCTTCATGTCAAGAACACATTTTGTAATGTCCATATTTGAGCATTTAGAACCAATTGTATTTGTCTCTCTGTTGATTTCCTGAACTAGGAAATCCATTTTACGTCCAATAGCTTCCTTTTCCTCAAACATTAAATGAAGCTGTTCAACATGACTTCGAAGACGAACGGTTTCTTCGTCAACTGCAACTTTATCTGCAAAAATAGCTGCTTCTGTAAGAAGTCTCTGCTCGTCCACTTTTGCATCCTTAAGTAAATCCGAAATCTTTGTCTTAAGTCTTTCGTTGTACTCAAGAACTGTCTGAGGGGAACGCTCTTCAATAAATGCAACCTTTGAAAGGATTGAATCCGCCTTTGAAAGAATATCAAGCTTTAATTTTTCGCCTTCCCTTTCACGCATTTCAATGAAGTTGTCACAAGCCTTTGAAAGCGCTGGAAGAACAGCTTCCCAAACAGCTTCTTCATCTGCGTCATTCTTATGTACTGAAAGTACATCAGGGAAACGAGTAAGGGTTGTTGCTGCAATGTCTTTCTTAAGTTCATATGTGTCTGAAATTTCATCAAGAGCAGAAAGATATGCTTTTGCAAGTGAATGATTAACCTTTACTACTACGTCATCTGAATCAAGAGCTTCAATGCTTACCGAGCATTCAATCTTTCCTCTTGACACTCTTCCTTGAAGATAAGTCTTTATCTTTTCATCAAGAAATCCATAGGTTCTGGGAACTCTTGAATAGAGTTCAAAATACCTATGATTAACACTTTTCAGTTCAACCGAAACAGTCATATTGCCTGTTTCAACTGTAGCTCGACCAAAGCCGGTCATACTTCTTGCCATTTATATTTCTCCTTTAAAAGGCCATGGGACTTGTCCCGTCCCCTTTGCCTTATAATAGTCGCTTATTTCTTGCTTACACTTCTTTTAAGTGCACGCACTTCTTCAGGTGTGAGGTTGCGCCATTTGCCCTGTTCAAGCATACCAAGCTTAATAGGTCCAATTGCAATTCTCTTAAGTCGTGCAACCTCAAGACCTAATTCCTCACACATTTTCCTAATCTGCCTGTTTCTGCCTTCACAGATTGTAATTTCAAGAACGACTCTACCCGGTTCCTGTGTAACAACACGCACGTTTGCAGGAAGAGTAATTTTTCCATCTATCATAATTCCGGAGGTAAGCTGTGTTATTTGCTCCTCCGTAATACCCGGTCTTACAGTTACTCTGTAAAGTTTTGGAACATGCTTTGAAGGGTGTGTCATATTATTTGCAAATTCTCCGTCATTTGTAAGAAGAAGGAGTCCTTCTGAATCCTTATCCAATCTACCAACCGGATATACACGAACACCAACATCTGAAACAAGCTCAGCAACACATTTACGATCCATTTCATCGCTCATTGTGGTAATAAATCCACGAGGCTTATGAAGCATAATGTAAACATGATTTTTCTCTGTTTGAATTTTTTGACCATCAACTGTAACCTTGTCCTCTAGGGGGTTAATTTTGTCACCTATTTTAGCAAGCCTTCCGTTTACCTTTACCTTGCCCTTTGATATTAATTCCTCGCTCTTTCTACGTGAAGCAATACCACATTCGGCCATATATTTTTGAAGTCTTACTTTTTCCTCTGCCACAATAACTCTCCTAACTTTTCAAGTACATTCTTCTACAGTTTCAATTGGTACGGTGCATATAAGCCTTCCACTACCTTTTTCTTTAAAAATAGCGGTTCCAACTACTTTCCCCGATTTAACCGGAGCATATTCAAATTTATTAAGATATATTTCACGAACAACATCCAAATCTTTTTTGTCTATCCTTGTGTACGTTGGGACAAATGATAGTTTTAATCCTACACTCTTTTTAGTGGCGCCTACAACCTTTAATTTGATACCATTTATATTATAATTTAAAGGCACACATTCCGTGTGTGAAAAACCGTACTCAAAGAGCTTAATATGGTCATTCCAATCATCACTGGCATTAAGCGTAACCGCAATTAGCGTTACACCATCCTTTTTTGCCGCACTGACAAGACACCTTCCGCTTTTCTTAGTAAAGCCTGTTTTAATACCAACACACGGCTCATACATTTTCAAAAGTTTATTGTGATTTGTCAAAGTTCTGGTGTATGGAGGATTTCCATATGACACCTGGACACTCTTCGTGGAGCATATATTAAAAAATTCTCGGTTCTTAATTGCATAAGAACCAAGTAAAGCCATGTCATATGCAGTAGTAAAATGACCATCCTCAGTGAGTCCGGATGGATTCATAAAATGGGTGTTGGTCATACCTATTTCCATAGCTTTTTTATTCATCATATCAGCAAACTTGGGAATACTCCCACAAATGACATAAGCCGCAGTATTTGCGGCATCATTTCCCGAAGGTAAAAGCATACCAAAGCAGAGTTCACGCACTGAAACACTATCTCCGGGTAAAAGGCCCATTGATGTACCTTCAACAGCTACCATTTCGGAATTTACTACTATTTCTGAATTTAAATTAGCATTCTCAATTGTAAGAAGTGCAGTCATTATTTTTGTTGTGCTGGCCATGGTCATTCTCTTATCCGCCTCTTTGCAGAAAAGAGCGGTGTTGGAATCGGACTCCAACAATACTGCAGTTTCGGCCGAAAGATCCAGGCCATAGCACTGCACTCCAAAAACATTGACACCAAATATAAAAATAATTGGCAATATAAAAAAGACTTTTCTTGAAAAATTAGCACATAACAACGCAACCACCGCCTATAAAATATATGCTGATGATTGCGTCATTAAGACTTAATTATTCAATTAGTCCTTCTTAATGAGACCTGTAACCTTGTCAAACATTTCAGGAACAAGGTTAACCATTCTTTCAGCTGCGTTATCATAAGCTGTAATGTGCTTAAGAGTAACTTGGCCGTTCTGAATTAGAAGGAAAGCTACCGGAGTAATTGTAACGCCAGCTCCGCCTGCACCTCCAAAGAGCTCCTTGTTGCCCTTTGTTGGGAAGTCAGTACCACCACTGGCAAAACCATAAGTAACCTTAGAAACAGGGATAATTGTAAGACCTGATTCTGTGTAAACTGGGTCACCGATGATTGTGCTAACGTCAATCATATCCTTAATCTTTTCAATTGTTGTTCCAAGCATTCCTGCTGCTGATGTTTCTTTCATTTAAAGCACCACCTAAAAAATTTTCTATATATTTTGATATTTTTTTACTTAACCTGTTCGGCTTTTAATTTAGCCTTTTCTTTTTTCGTCTTCTTATATGAATTAACGAAGGAGACTGATTTTCCACCAATCTTCACGAAATATCCAATGAATGGAGTGAGTAATCTGATTGGTCTAACAGCAATTTTTACATGTATTTCACCGCTGTCCTTATTTGCAAGGAAGTCAGGATTTACTTCAAGGTCATACTCTTTAACAGTTAAAGACTGTACCATTTTACCAAGAGCCGGAAATCCTATTGCGGAAATTGTACCCACTTTCATTGCTGTCTTTGCTGCATCTGATCCACTAACTGTAAGATCAATGCAGAACTGTTTGATAATGATTCTTCTTAAAACCTTTCCAAACGTATGTCCCGTTTGTTTTCCTATAAAGGATAAGAGAGCAATTATAGATTCAAATGAGAAACCTGATAAGAAGTCCTGTATTCCTTTTATTGCGGATTCGAAGTCTATTCTTTCAATAGCCTCTTTAATTCCATCAAGTTTTGAAACCTTACTTTCATCTACAACATCTGGGAATGGAACACCTTCCTCTTCCGCCTTAGTTGCCATTTCAAGCTGAGCCTCAGCCTCTTTAAGTTCAGTTTCAATACGAACCTCTTCTCTTGCAATTCTAGCCTCTTCTTCTTTATAGAACTCGGCATTTTCAAGAGTTTTCTGAATGTCCCTCTTCTCTTTTACTTCTGAAACCTTTTGTAGTACTTTGTCTTTAAGCTTATTTGCAGTAGGGCCAAACTTCTGTTTCATGGCCTCACGCTTTGCCTTGCTCTTTTCAGCCTTTTCCGGGTCAACTTTCTTTGGTAAAAGTTTAATAGGAATGACACCATACTTCAGCTTTAACTTTACCCCATCCTCATCATAGTCAAAATGAATTTGGAATTTCATTGAAAGAGCGGCAAGTACAGTTAAAAGAACTAATAAAACAAGAATTAGTACTATAACTACTATCCAAAGGAGTATTTTAAGTATAATCAATAATCAACACCTCCCCCCATTGTTATTAAATTTTGAATAATTATCTTATTCCTCAGTCTCTGTTTTCTCAGCTTCCTGTCCGGGAAGGGCCGGAAGTTCATCCAAAGACTCTATACAAAAACAACGTAAAAACGCTGGTGTTGTACCATAAATAAGTGGTTTACCCGGAAGATCAAGCCTTCCGCGTTCTTCAATAAGACCTTTCTGTGAAAGAGAAGCAATTACACCGGAGCAATCTACGCCACGAACCTGTTCCACAAATGATTTTGTAACAGGTTGATTATATGCAATTACTGCAAGCACTTCAAAAGCAGCTTGTGAAAGCGGAACATTTCTGCGCATTTCAAGAAGTTTTCTTATTTCTTCAGAATATTCTGTTCTTGTACAGAGCTGATAACGGTCACCCAGCTTTACTAAACAGAGACCGCTTCCCCTTTCGTCCAAGTTGTCTGAAAGGTTAGTTAGAATGCGTTCACAAAGTTCTGGCTCAATTTCAAGTGCCTCTGAGAGTTTTGAAAGTTGAACAGGATCTCCAGCTGCAAACAGTATTGCCTCTACAGCCGCTTGTACTTTGTTTGCATTCAAACCTTTTCTCTCCTTGCTAGTTCTAAATTCATGTATTCACCATTGCCTTCAGACTTAAGACGTTTTGCCTTAATGAGTTCAAGGACAGCAAGAAACGTTGCTACCATTTCTGATCTGGACTCCGAAGATTCAATGAGTGATTTAAAAGAAATACTTTCACCTTTCAAAGCACGTCTTAAAATGAAGACGATTTTTGAGGAAACTGAAACAATTTTTGTTGAGACAATTGCCGTAAATGCTTCAACCGGAGGAGGTAATTTTCTCTTACCCTTTCCAAGTGCTGCAATATATGCCTTAAAAAGTTCATCAGGTTCATGGAGAAGTGCATAAGTTTCATCCTTCTCAATAACCGTAGGCTTTCTTGTAAATAAATCAAACCCATTTGCACTTTCAGCAAGTTTTCCGGCCATAATTTGACAGTCTCTATATTCAAGAAGTTCACCTGTAAGTTCACGTTTTAATTCGTCCGCCTCTTCATGTACCGGAAGAAGTGAAACTGTTTTAATGTAAACTAGTCTTGCAGCCATTTCAATGAATTCACTGGCAACTTCCATGTTTGCATCCTGCATTTGTCTAATATATTCAGTGTACTGCTCTACCAAAATAGTTATTGGAATATCCATAATATCAAGCTTATGCTTGCTTATAAGAGAGAGCAAAAGATCCATAGGACCTTCAAATACCTCTAGTTTGTATGAAATCTTTTCCATCATTCACCTCAAAAAAGCGAAAATGGTAATTCAGACAATGTTGTAAAGAGTGCAATAAACAAGTTTGCAATAAGAGCCAGCGGTCTTGTTAAGATTCCACTGAATAACAAAATAATTAGTACAATTGAAATCATTTGCTGATTTCTCATAATTGTGTAATATGTCTTGTCTGAAATGAATACCTCTAAAAATCTAAAGCCATCAAACATTGGAATTGGAAGTAAATTTAATACAGCAAGATAAATACTTATTTGCGCTGAAATAATGAAAAAGTAATAAATTCCAGTTCCAAGGACGGTTCCGGCAAGAGCTGAAACGTGTGAAAATAAAACTGAAAAGAAAATAAGAAGCCATCCAAGAAGAAGATTTGAAAGTGGCCCTGCAAGAGCAGTCAATGCAATTCCTTTTCTTGGATTATTAAAATTTCTTTCATTTATTGGACAAGGCCTACCCCATCCAAAACCAATTAGAGCAATCATTACTGCTCCAACCGGATCAATATGCATAAGTGGATTCAGTGACAAGCGGCCCTGAAGTTTTGGAGTTTTGTCCCCCATTTTGTATGCCATATATGCATGAGAAAACTCATGAATCGGTATAACACAAAAAATAAGGAATAACGAAGCTAAAAGCGACATTGCAATTCTTAGCATGTCTCCGCTTGCAATTGCTGATAAAAGCATTTAAATAACACACCTTTTATTTTTATACATATCAATACATATAAAAAATCACTTAGTAGAATAATACTAAAAAAATATTGAATCGTCAATGTATAAATTGGATTATTTTAGGCCTACCACCCTATTAATACCTGCAAAGTCCTTCATTTTAAAAACTGTAGAGAATTTATCATAAAAATCGTCATTTATTTTAACTGAAAACATCTTTTCAATATCATTGGCCTGGTCCTCTCCGCACTCCACAGCCATAAGACCGGAAGGGTTAAGAATATCTATCCATTTATCCGTTATTGCCCTATAGAAAATGAGTCCATCCTCTCCTCCATCAAGGGCCATAAGAGGCTCTTTTTTAACCTCTTTTTGAAGTGTACGTATTTCTTCAGTCCTAATATATGGTGGATTAGAAACTATAATGTCAGGCGTAACATTATACTTTTCCATAAACTCAGAAGGACCTTTTAGCACATCATATTTAATGGCAATGCAGTTATCTTTTAAATTCTTTTCAAGATATTTAAAAGCATCATCTGAATACTCAAATTCATAAACCTTAGCGCCCTTAATATTTGATGCAATTGAAATTCCAACACAACCTGTACCGGCACACAGATCAAACACAACCGGCGATTCATTCCCAAGACTTTTCAAATGTTCTATAGAAAGATCAACTAAAATTTCTGTCTCCGGTCTTGGAATAAGAACTCCCGGACCAAGAAGAAACTCCAGTCCGTAAAAATCCCAAGAACCAATTAAGTACTGAAGCGGTGTGCCCTTTTTTCTTTCTTCAATAAGTTCAAAGAATTTCTTTGAAACTACTTCATCTACATTCTCATGCATTGAAGAAAAAAAATTACTTCTGGAAATATTTGCAGCAAATATCAAAAGTTCTCTTGCATCAAATTCTGCATCTTCAATAGCCTCTTTTTCAAGAGAAACTATTCCCGTTTTCAAGCACTCAAAATATGTCATTTCACGTCACAATCCGGTTCCATTTCAAGTACACGATTAAAAGCTGCTATACCAACTTCAATCATGTCATCTGTTGGCTCAACAGTACTTATTCTTTGCATCCAAAGTCCGGGTGCTGAAGTTATTTTTGTAAAAACATTGTCATGTCTTCCGGCATATTTTATAAATTCATAACCGATTCCCATAACCAAAGGCAAAACAAGAAGTTTTGCAAGAACCCAAAGTGGTCTGCTTTGAGAAAGACTTGGAAATACAACAATTAAAGCGGTTGAAATGAAAATACTTATTATCATCATTACGAACATAAAACTTGTTCCGCATCTTGGATGAAAACGGCTCTGCTTTCTTACGTTTTCAACCGTAAGAGGAAGCCCGTTTTCATAACAAAAAATCGTCTTATGTTCTGCTCCATGATACATAAAAACACGTTTAATATCAGGCATTTGTGCAACAACAACCATGTACAAAACAAAAACAATAATCTTTATAATACCTTCAAAAAGAGGATGAAGTCTATGAGCATCTAATACGTTATTTGTAACATATTTATCAAATATATCGACAAGGAAAGAAGGCAAATACATAAAGAGAACTAATGATAAGGCAACACCTAAAACAGCAGAAACAACTCCAACAATAGCCATAAGTTTGTCACCAATATGTTCCTCTAACCATTTATCAAACTTACTTTCAGCTTCCATGTCATCCATTCCTGATTTTTCAGCAGATTCCATAAGACACTGATATCCAAAAATAAGTGTTTCAACAAAATTTACGGCTCCGCGAATTATTGGCAGACCAAGAATTTTGTATTTTTCTCTAATAGGTTTTAGTGTCTTTTCTTCAATGTCTATTTGACCATTTGGAAGGCGAACTGCAAGAGCTGCGGAGTTCTTTCCGCGCATTACAATACCTTCAATTAAAGCCTGTCCTCCTATTGTAGTTTTACGCTGTTCCATTCTCTTCTTCACTCCTCATTTCAAGGGTTTCACTCTGTTTTATAACATCTTCGGGAATTGGCAAGTCATCCTGTAATTCAACATAGTCTACAGGCAGCGTAATAGTTATGCAGGTACCAACACCAAGTTCGCTTTCAATTTCCAAGGTACCCCCGTGCATATTTACTATTTCATCACATACTGCAAGGCCAATACCACTACCCCTGACCGAAATATTAGATTTATAAAATTTCTTTTTTACTTTTGGAAGTTCCTCTTCAGAAATACCACAACCTGTATCTTCAACATATATTTTAAGATTAGCCTTTGTATTATCCTCTTCCAGAGGAATAACACGGGCAAGCACGCTTATCTTACCGCCTTGTTCAGTATATTTGAAAGCATTATCCAACACATTTACAAATACCTGCTTAATTCTATCCGGGTCACCATCTGCAGGTGTTGGATTATGCGGCGCATTGTATATAAGTTCAATGCCCTCACGCATTGAACGATCTTTGAAAACAAAGATTGTTTCGTCCAGTTCCGCAAGAATGTCAATACGCGTTGTTCGGAGTGTCAAACGACCATTTACTATTCTTGAAAGATCAAGAAGATCCTCTACAACGCCCGTAAGTCTTGCAGATTCATTGATGATAACTTCTATTCCACGCTTTGTAAGAGCCGGATCAGTTTCACATACATCAAGAATGGTTTCACCCCAACCTTTAATAGCTGTTAAAGGTGTTTTCATTTCATGTGAAACTGTAGAAACAAAGTCATTTTTCATTTTATCAGATGAACTGATTTCCTCCGCCATGTAATTAATACTTTCACAGAGCTCACCAATTTCATCATTATGTTCTCTAGGTGGGGCACGCGCTGTTAAGTCCCCTTGTGCTATTCTTTTTGCAATTTCATTTATTTCATTGACCGGCCTTACAATTGACTGAATGAAAAAAAGTCCGGAAAGTGTAATCAAAATAACAATTATTGCAAATACAATAAGAATGAGAATAAAGAACATTGCCAATTGGTAGTTAATTGAATCTAGTGAAATGATATATCTGATAGCTCCTACTTCTTTTCCGTTTACAGACGGCAATAGGAATGTCTCTGATTTTATATTTTCACCATACCCATTATTTCCTGTATATGACGCGGATCTTGATTCAGACTTAAGAGCCTCTTTGAAATCCGGAATATCTTGATCAGGTATTTCAAATCCGGATGATGAAACGACAACCTTCCCATTTCCATCTATAACCCAAACTTCCATAATATCCTTTTGGGAAAAGTTCTCAACAAATTCCCTTGCACCCGTTTCAAACCTTTCAGGGGTACTTCCAGTGTATGAAGAAAAGTAGTTTGCCACCGAACTTGAATACTGAGAAGAAAGCTTAACGTCTACTGTTGAATAATAGTAGTTTTGAAGGAAGAATAGGATCATAACACTGAATATAAGAAGCGCGATAATTATTACAATTAGAGTGTTGAGAACCCATCTTCTGGTAATTCCGGAAAGTTGTTTTTTATGTTCAACATTTTTGGAAGGCGCAGCATTTTCCACCTGCTGTTCTTTTTTCTTTTTCTTAAACAGAGCCATACCGCTCCTCCCTTCTTTAAAAATTTTTACTCAATCCACTTGTAGCCTAGACCCCATACCGTTGTAAGGTGTCTTGGAGCCGATGGAGAGTCCTCAATTTTCATACGTAATCTCCTAATATTTACGTCAACAATTTTTTCTTCTCCGTAGTATGAATCGCCCCACACCTCTTTTAAGATATCCGTTCTTGAAAGAGCAGCTCCCGGATTTGTAAAGAAATATTCCATAATTTGAAACTCAACCTGAGTTAAATCTATAAGTTTTCCGTTCTTAGTAAGAGTTCTGCTTCTTATGTCTAAGACAAACTCTCCAAGCTCAATTACTCGTTTTTGTTTTTGTGGCTCTGCTGTATTCATAACAACACGTCTGTGAACAGCATCAACACGAGCCATGAGTTCGGCCGGTGAAAACGGCTTTGTAACGTAGTCATCTGCGCCAACTAAAAGTCCTGTAACTTTATCCATTTCTTCAGTTTTTGCAGTTAATATAATAATTCCAAGACTTGAGCTTTTTTCACGGAGACGCTTACAGACCTCAATGCCGTCCATTTCCGGCATCATAATATCAAGAAGTACAACGTCAAAATCTCCGTTTGCGGCATTATATTGGTTAAGTGCCTCAAGTCCATTTTCAGCCTCAGTAACCGCATACCCGCCACGTTTTAGATTAATTACTATAAACTCACGAATTGCCGCTTCGTCTTCAGCAACAAGTATTTTTTTCACAGTGCAACCTCCTCCTACTCTATAAATACGAAAGCATTTTCTAATACTTCGTCTTGTAATCCATATTTAATACCAACATTTGTTAGAGTGCCATAAGCAGAATATTCTTTGTATTCCGTCTTAAAAGAAAAACTCTCATCATTTGAAATATCAGCAGTCTTTTTGCACACTACGCTAAACATTGGCTCCTCGTCATAATAGACTGTTAGAACTGATGAATTTGTCCTTGTGGCTGAAACGTTTTCAGACATACCGGCCGGAACAAAGATAGAATAATAAACATTTGACTGTTCAACTTGATTAATAAATGCCCTACTGCAAGGTACAATAGTTCCATTGTTAACACTCATCCAAGTTGTAATTTCAACTATGTTTTTCTCTACCGGAGACTGCGAGTTATTTGTTGGAATTTCATAAATATTATCTTTGTTTACATCTGCACATGAAATTGCAGGTGTCCTCTGTGTTGAAGTTGTTGCAAGAGTTTCAGTGTCTATTGAAACATTTTCCAAAGTTTGAAGTGTGTTATTCCAACAGAGTATTTCAGTTATCATTGAATTTTCGCCTTTATAAGCATCTAAAAGGATTGTCCTGTTTTCATCTTTTATGTTCAAAAATGCATCTGAATATGAAGAAACAGAGGAATCCAAAATAACCGGTTTGCCAAGCTGTATCATATTATTCTTTTCATCTAGTTTTAATAGTGAAGCTAGATTCCTTTGTTGTTTATTCCCAACGTCTGTCCAAACAACAAAAATTTCTTCGTCTTTGTCTTGATCAAAATCAAAAGTAGCTGTATATGAATATTGAACATTCGCAAGTGTTTTAAATTCAACAGGGCTGGAATTTGATGTCGTGTGGACAGTTAAAACTTTTGAACTATTACTGTCAAAAAGACTCCAACAGCACAAAATTTCAGACCGTTTATCATGATTTAGGTCTTTAAATGAAATTGAAAGAATGTCACTTCCGTATCCTATATCATCATATACGCTCTTCCATTCGCCATCTGTTTTGTCAAAGATGTTAATTCTAACTGCTGTTTCATCAGATTTTAAAGAGTAGAATACAACTGCTTCCTTTTCACCATCATTATCTACATCATAAAGTACAAACGGAGTCTTATATTCTCCTTGTGAAGGATACTTTAAAATTATATCGGATGAATTTGGTACACTTTTTTCAAAAGCCTCTTGAATTTTTGCATTTTCCCCATAAAGTTTTGGTGGGCTGAGCATTTCCGAAGGCGATTCAAACCTAATAAATACAAAAAGAAAAACAGGAAGCAGCACTAATGCCACTGCGTATATAACAATCCACTTTTTTGACATTGTACCACTTCCTAAATTTTAATTATTTAATTTGCAGAAATACTAAACATTACAGAGTACTCTCCATATGCCCAGCATCTGTTATTTTTAACTCTGATTTTTGCAGGAAATTCACGTTTTCCTACACTTAGTGAAACGCTTGAAAAATCAACATCAACATATATGTCACCAACAGCCAATGAATCAAGTGAATCCTTAGGACCAACCACTGTAACTTCAAGTTCATTTGTCACAACAGTTGCAAGGAAGTTTGAATTAACTCCAATGGCATTAATGTTGTTACGTGAAACTGTAAATTTACGAGCCTCTAAATTTTCCGCATTAACTGTAACAGTATATTTTGCTTCTTTGTCCAAAGGAATGGCATCCTTAACACCTAAAGCTGATAATTCAAAAGTGTTTAACCCTGGTTTTAGAGAAGAAAAGTCGATTGTACCAAGAGAAACAGATTTTAGATTTTCAAGTTTACTCTCCTCCGCCTCAACTCTAATGTTCAAAGGATTACATGTAATACTTAAAGGATTTTCAATGTAATAAAGTGGGGCACCTGAAAAATCAACAGTTGCAGGTAAATCAGCAACTTTATAAACAGGGACCGTTACTGTTAAATCATCAATATTTTCTTTGATTGTAATGTACTGAATTTTTTCTCCATGTGAATCTACAATTCTAAGTTCTGCAGTTTGAGTGTCAGAAGATTTTAGTTCTCCTTCAGTAGTAATAGATGCAACTGCACTCTTTATTCTGTTCACCTCAGTAGCCGGGCCATAAACAGTTATTTTATCCAAAGAAAGAATTGGGTCTTCAGTTACATAATCCTTAGAAAATAAAAGTTCATCCTTTTCACAGAGGACCTCCGCTTCTATTGGAATTTCAACTGTCTTTGGTGTATCAAAATATACCTCAATATAATCCTGAGACTTTGAAACTATTTTGTAGTCTGCATCTGGATCATTTGCAGTTGCCTTGAGTTGAAGGGAATATCTTCCGGGACCGTCCACATACGTTGTAATTGCTGTAACAGTAAAATCGTCTGCTGAAAGCATGTTGTCCCCAACAAGATATCTTTTTCCTTCTACAGTAATATCCACATACTGGTCCTCTACGCCAAAAGCTTCATAGCCCATTTGACTTGGAACACTGTCGTCTATCTGAATTTTTACATGTTCAATTACATTCTCCACTTCAGGAGCCTCATTAAGAGAAATTGTAATCCATGTAATTAATGCAAGAAGAAAAGAAATAACTATAAGAGTCTTTTGATTGTCCAATATAGACTGAAATGAAATTTTCTTGTTATTCTCCATCTTTATCTTTTCCTCCTTCCACTTCATCATTAGCCTTTACAGAAAGAGGTAAAGTCAAGAAATCTAAAAGCATTTCACGGGCTTCACCATCTGAAATGTTTCTCTTTAAAACGCCGTCTTTCGCAATTGAAATACTTCCCGTTTCTTCAGATATAACCAAAACCAAGGAGTCACTCTGTTCGGACATTCCTATAGCTGCTCTGTGTCTTGTTCCAAGTTCAGAACTGATATTTCTATTTTGTGTAAGCGGAAGAATACATCCTGCTGCATATAGTTTGCAGTTTCTTACTACTGCAGCTCCGTCATGAAGAGGTGACTTTGGATAAAATACATTCCCAACAAGTTCTGATGAAATAGTCGCATCAAGAACTGTACCGGTATTGATAATTTCACCAAGAGGAGTCTTATTTTCAAAGATTATAAGGGCTCCTATCTTTTTATCACTCATATCAGATGCCGCACGGCAAATTTCATTTACAACCTGAGTTACTTTTTCATTATAGGCAATAATATTTTGATTCTTTGATTTACCAAAAAATGATTTAAAGCCTGTAAATGTTCTACTGTTACCCATTGTTTCCAAAACTTTACGAAGTTCAGGAGCAAATATTACTACTAAAACTATAATGAAACTGTCAAATATCTGCTTAAATAGATAAGAACTTGCTTGCATATCTAAAATTAATACAACTACATAAACAAATATAAAAACAACAAGTCCTTTTGCAAATGTGAGCGCTCTTGAGTCCTTGATGATTTTTATCAAATAATAAATGATGAATGTCAAAAGAAGGATATCAAGTGTGTCACCTACAATATTGTATGTTGAAAAAATACTTATTATCTTTTCAAAAAAAGTACTTATTTGACTCATTTTTGTCACCTTCTATAGGGCTTAGTTTATTAAGACTATTGCAGAAGCTGAAATTCCAAGCCCAGAGCCTGTAAAGCCAAGTCCCTCTTCGGTGGTTGCCTTTACATTAACCATCGTTTTTTCTATTCCACAGACTCTTGCAATGTTCTCCTTCATTTTTTCAATATAAGGAGCCATTTTGGGAGCTTGAGCAATTATTGTACAATCTATGTTTCCTATTTCGTATCCTAAATTTTTCAACTTTGAAACAACATCAGAAAGAAGGACCATACTGTCCATGTCTTTAAATTTTACATCTGTGTCAGGATAAAATTTTCCAATATCTCCAAGTCCTGCCGCTCCAAGAAGAGCATCAGCTACAGCATGTAAAAGCACGTCAGCATCTGAATGGCCTAAAAGTCCCTTTTCATAAGGAATTTCAACGCCGCCAACAATTAGCTTTCTGTTCTCAACTAATTTGTGAACATCATAGCCTTGTCCTACTCTCATATCCCGTCCTCCAAAATTATGCTTCGTCTACGTCAATTGAAATAATTTTAATTGGTTCAATCGGCTTGTCATTTCTGCCAACATCAACATTTGCAATTGCGTCCACAACATCCATGCCTTCATAAACATGACCGAATACTGTGTGCTTATAGTCAAGCCATGGTGTACCGCCAAGTTTTTCATATGTCTCTACACATTCCGCAGGGAACATATCCGGAAGATCTTCCATTTGAGTAAGAAGACGTGGGTCGCACTCTCCACACTGAACAATAAAAAACTGGCTTCCGTTTGTGCATGGACCAGCATTGGCCATTGAAAGAGCACCACGGAAATTGTGAAGTTCTTCTGAAAACTCATCTTCAAATGAGTGTCCCCAAATGCTTTCGCCACCCATACCTGTGCCGTTTGGGTCACCGCCTTGAATCATGAAGTCTTTAATTACTCTGTGAAAAATAATTCCGTCATAATATCCGTTCTTTGCGTGGGTTGTAAAATTCTCTACAGCTTTTGGAGCAGCCTCAGGGAAAAATTTTACTTTAATTGCTCCTAAAGTTGTGTTAATTGTAGCTGTAAGGTCTCCCTCTTGTGGAAGGGCTGTCTGGTTAATCATTGTAAAAACTCCTTTTATATAGATTATGGTTCTACTACTGTTGTTTCAAGACTTCTATACTCACCATCAAACTTTTTGCATAAGTCTAAGAGATATTTGTCAATTAAAGTCAGAAGTTCAAGGTTGAATGGAATTACCTTTTCAATTATAAGTTTGTATCTTGGTAAGACCATTCCCTCAGGCGGTTCTTCTGAGACAATATCAATATAGGTAAAGTTCTTTGCCATTGTCTCTCCGTAAAAGCTTAGAGCGTTGTTCTTGTTGCTGAAGATAATGTTAAATTTAACAGGCCTTGGAATGGAGCCGTCATCTCCATAACTTTTTAAGGAACGAAGTATTTTCCCGTTGTCTATTTTTTTCATTTGAACTTCATTTGGATATAAGTACTTAAGATACTGATATCCGTTAGGGTCATAAACTACTGTTGTTTCAACATGTCTAAAAGAACCCATAAATGTTTCAGCAAGCATTTTCTTTGCATTTTTTGCGTTCCTTTCAGACAGATAAAACATTAGAAATGTTGAACCTGTTGCCGCAACAATTCCCTGCCCTACAAACTTTCCTCCAATATGCTCAGATAGAATTTGTCTTACGTTTGCAACATGGGATGCCTCAGAATCTGAAATTAACTGAGGACTGTCCTCAGAAATATAAACATCCATTTGTACTTTAACACAACATGGCGTCATTTCATTAGGCAGTGTGTTTTTATAATTTAAATCAACAGTGAGAAATGCAGGTTTCTTTCCGAATGTCTCAGAATATTCAGCAAAAACTTGCGGTGTTTCCTCTAATGCTTCTCCATATAGAAGTGATTTAAAAATACCCATTTTTGTCTCCTTAAAAAGATAAACATACTATCTAGTAATGATACCATAAGATACCACTTTTATCAACTTAATATGTAATAAATAATATGTTAAGAATATATAACAAAAAACTCCCGAGGAATTCCCCGGGAGTTTGGTGCTGGTGACCGGACTTGAACCGGTACGGTGTTGCCACCGAGGGATTTTAAGTCCCTTGCGTCTGCCGATTTCGCCACACCAGCTAATTGCGACTTGCATATAATAACACAATCTAAATTTATTTTCAATATCTTTCACACTAGATTTTATCTATTAATTTTAAATTATATTTTTCTACAAGTTTCAGCATATTGTCAAAGCCAAAAGTAATTGTATCTTTTGAATGTGTATCAGAAGATAGGATTACCGGCTTTTGTGACATGCCAAGTATTTTAAGCACTCTTTCATTTGGATAAGGCTCTGTAGTATATCCTCTTGCAATTCCACCCGTATTGAGTTCAAAAAAGGAAGGCGTTTCAATAAGTGCTTCAAGCGCCATATTTTCTGCATGAATATATCTTTCGTCATTTTGGTCAAAAAGACCAAATTTATTTAAAAGGTCAAAATGAGCAATAATATTACATTTTGTCTTGTCGTACACTTTTGAAACAAGGTTAAAATAGTCCTCAACAAAGGCCATTTTGTCCCCGTTATAGACTTTATTTATTGCATCTTCCTGAAGCTCTTTTGATGCATCTACTGAAACATATACTCCATCTTTTATTATGCAATGAACTGCGCCAATTACATACTCATAAAGTTCAAGCTCTTCTGTGTCAGAAAAATAGTCCTGTTCAATGCCAAGGCGTACATTTATCTTTGATTCATACTTTTTCTTCATTTCAAGAACAGTTTTTCTGTACTGTTTTGATTGCTCTTTTGTCATTGTCCAGTCAGGATCAATACTGAGAAAAGAGTGTCCCGAAAATCCAAGTTCAGGGCACCCAAGTTCTATTGCGGCTATTATCATGTCCTCGACAGAGTTTTCTCCGTCACAAAAAATTGTGTGAGTATGATAATTGTTATAAACCATTAGTTGGTCATCTTCTCCTGTTTTACCTTATGATCTATTACATGACGAGAAGCAAGTTCTTTCTGCACATCTTCAACGCGTATTCCCATTTCAACCATGAGTACCATTACATGATAAGCAAGGTCAGCAATTTCATAAACCGTTTCCTTCTTGTCGTCTGCTTTTCCGGCAATTATAACCTCTGTTGACTCCTCACCGATCTTCTTAAGAATTTTATCCACACCCTTTTCAAAAAGGTATGTTGTGTATGAGCCTTCCGGCATTTCATTCTTTCTTCCCTGTAGAAGCTCATAGAGTCCTTCAAGAGAAAACTCAGAAAGTTCATCAGAATGCCAAACTTCGTTTGTGAAACATGAGTCTGTGCCCATATGACAAGCCGGGCCATCCTTTTCAACCACAACAGTCAAAGCATCCTTATCACAGTCGGCTGTTATGCTGATAATGTGTTGATAGTTTCCACTTGTTTCACCCTTAAGCCAAAGTTCCTGTCTTGAACGACTCCAGAAACAAGTAAGTCCCTTCTCCATTGAGATTTTAAGACTTTCCTCATTCATATAAGCAACAGTCAAGACCTTCTTTGTAACAGCATCTACAACCACTGCCGGAATAAGACCGTTTTCATCAAACTTAAGTTCTTTTATATCTATCATTTTTAGACCCCTATTCGTTTAGTCTTTAGTTATCTTACAATAATACCGTTTTCTCGTAAAGTATTTTTAAGATCCTTTATTTCCACTTCTCCAAAGTGAAAAATTGAAGCTGCGAGGCCGGCCGAGACTGTAGGTATTTTCTGGAAGAGTTCAACGAAGTCTTCCTTCTTGCCTGCGCCACCGGACGCAATTACCGGAACGTTTACGGCCGAGCAGACCGCATCCAGCATTTCAAGGTCAAAGCCGCCCTTTACGCCGTCGGTGTCAATTGAGTTTAAAACAACCTCACCGGCGCCGTTTTCAACACAGCGGCGAATCCATGAAATGGCTTCCATGCCGGTGTCCTGTCGTCCGCCTTTGGCGAAGACACGAAATTCACCGTCAACACGTTTAACATCAGATGAAATTACAACACATTGATCGCCATACTTCTTTGCAGCCTCTTTAATTAAATCCGGGTTTTTAATAGCACCGGTATTTACAGAAACCTTATCAGCTCCGCATTTTAAAACACGGTCAAAGTCTTCAATTGTATTTATTCCTCCACCAACTGTCAGTGGAATAAAAATTTGAGATGCAACATCTCTTAGAATATCAGTAAAGAGCTGCCTTTCCTCAAAGGATGCGGTAATGTCATAAAAGACAAGTTCATCTGCACCGCAGTTTGAGTAAAATTTTGCAAGTTCTATTGGAGAGGACACATCTGAGAGCCCTTCAAAATTTACGCCCTTTACAACTCTTCCGTTTTTCACATCAAGACAAGGGATAATTCTTTTAGTTATCATTTTGTAACACCTATTGACTCTTTAAGATTAATGTCTCCTGTATAATACGCCTTACCGATGATACAACCGTAAAGATTCATATTATTCAATGCAATGACATCATCCATAGTGGACACACCACCGGATGCAGTTATATTCATATTGTATTTTTTCTTAAGGTCTTCATACATTTTTCTATTTGTTCCCTGCATTGCACCGTCTTTAGAAATATCTGTACAGATCATGTAGGAAACGCCAATACTCTGCATTTTTTCAAAGAATGCATCCAATGTAAACTCTGACTTTTCAAGCCAACCTTTTACTGCAACATAGCCGTCTTTAATGTCCGCACCTACAGCAATTTTATCAGAATACTTGGAAACTGCTTCTTTCAAAAAAGTTTCATCCTGTACCGCCGCAGTTCCAAGGATTACCCTTGAAACACCCGTTTCCAAATACTTTTCCACAGTTTCCATATTGCGAATTCCACCACCAATTTCAACAAAGAGTGATGTCTCATTTGCAATCTGCTTTACTATTTCAATATTTGGAGTAGTTCCAAATTTTGCGCCCTCAAGATCAACCATATGAATGTGAGTTGCCCCGGCATTTTCAAAGTCGCGTGCAATTTCTATTGGATTTTCACTGTAAATTGTCATCTGATTATAGTCGCCCTTAAAAAGACGAACTGCACACTTGTTATAAAGGTCTATTGCAGGAAAAATATACATAAAAAGCTCCTTTGAAAGAGTTTACAAACTTAAGATAATTCACAAAATGCTTTGAGAATATTCATACCAACTTCTCCGCTCTTTTCCGGATGAAACTGGCATCCAATTATATTACCATTTGCAACAGCCGCTGTAAGTTCCTTTGAATATTCAGCTGTTGCAATAAGATTTTCATTACAATCTGTTGCATAATATGAGTGGACAAAATATACACAGTCACCCTCATTTATGTACTTAAAGATTGGATGAATACCGTTTTCATTGTTCTTGAAAATAAGTGCATTCCAACCAATGTGTGGCACCTGTAGATTGTCATCTATATAGCCCTTCATTGGAACAACATTACCTTTAATAAGTGAAAGGCCATTATGCTCTCCATATTCAAAACCTTTGTCAAAAAGAAGCTGCATTCCAAGACAAATTCCCATAAGTGGTTTGCCTTTTTGGGCCTCCTCTATTACAACTTTATCAAGACCGGTTTCGCGGAGTTTTAGAGCTGCATCGCCAAAGGCCCCAACGCCCGGAAGAATAATTCTATCGGCTGATTTTAGTTCCTCTTCACTGCTTGTAACAATAACATTTTCGCCTACCATTTTGAGCGATGAATACAGTGAAAAAAGATTTCCAACACCATAGTCAACAATTGCTGTCATTTGCGTCTCCTTATAAAAGTCCCTTAGTTGAAGGAATTTCATTCTTATAGTCTTCATCTATTGCAACTGCGTACTTAAGACTTCTTGCAACTGACTTAAATGTTCCCTCAATTATGTGGTGAGAATTCTTACCATCTAGCTGTTTTATGTGAAGGGTAAGTCCTGCTTTTCTTACAAAGCCAAGCCAGAATTCTTCAACAAGTTCTGTGTCAAATTCTCCAACTCTTTGAGTGGGAATTCTAAGTCCGAAGGAAAGATGTGGTCTACCTGAAATATCAACAGCTGAAAGGATTAGAGTTTCATCCATAGGAAGAATCATACTGCCATAACGGAAAATTCCCTTCTTGTCTCCTAAAGCCTGACAAAAAGCCTCCCCAAGGGCAATTCCTATGTCCTCAGTTGTGTGGTGACAATCAACGTCTAAATCCCCCTTGCAGTACACATCAAGGTCAAAGCGTCCGTGTCTTGCAAAAAGAGTCAGCATATGATTTAAAAAACCAACGCCTGTATCAATATTTGACACACCCGTACCATCAAGATTTAGTTTAAGCTTTATATCTGTTTCAGCTGTAGTTCTGTTAATTTCAGCAGTTCTCATATTAAATACCACTTTCTTTTTGAATAGTACTTTTTGAATAGTACTTTCTTAGTCTTTTGCTTTTATCTTTTGGATAGCCTTAATTAAAGCCTCCATTTCAGCCTTTGAACCAATTGTAATTCTGTTATATGACTTGAGTCTTTCTGTTTCAAAGTGACGAACTAAAATTCCCTCTTTTCTCAGTTCATTGTAGACTTCAATTCCTTTAATGTATCCAATCTTTGCAAACAAGAAATTTGAATTTGAAGGAAGAACTGTAAAGCCCTCTTCCTCAAGTTTTCTTCGTGTCCACTCACGATTTTCAATAATTGTCTTACAGTTATTCATATAGTAGTCATCGTTCTCTATTGCAGCAAGGCCTGCGGCAGAAGTCATACGATTAACATTATACGGATTGGTTGAATACTTAATTGTATTCAGGTCATTTATGAGTTCTTCACAGGCAATACCAAAGCCAAGACGAGCACCAGCAAGTGAACGGGATTTAGAGAAAGTCTGTGTTACAATTAAGTTGTTATATTTCTTTGTAAGAGGTACTGCGCTGTCTTTTGGCAATGCACTGTCGGAAATATTTCCCGAGAAATCTATGTAAGCTTCATCAATAATAACAATGTTATTAGGATTAGACTTTACAATTTCCTCTATTTCTTTGATTGGCATAAGAATTCCGGTTGGTGCATTTGGATTTGCAATTACAATGTTTTTCCCTATGCCACAATACATTTTGTAATCAATTGTGAAGTCTTCTAAAAGAGGAATTGTTTCATAAGGAATATTGTTTATTTGACAGAACACCGGATAAAAACCGTATGTAATATCAGGGAAAACAATTGGGTTATTCTCATCTGAAAAGGCCATGAAAGCAAAGTTTAATATTTCGTCTGAACCATTTGTGCAGAGAACATTTTCATACTTCACATCATATCTTTTGGCAAGGGCCTCAGTAAGTGCTCTGCTTTCCGGATCCGAATAAAGTTGTAGTTTCTCTGCCTCACCTTTTACTGCCTCAATAACAGCCCCACATGGGGGAAAAGGCGATTCATTAGTATTAAGTTTTATGAACTTTCTGTCCTTAGGTTGTTCACCCGGGGTATATGGAGTTAAAGCGTCAAATTTAGCGCTGAAAAATCTGCTCATTATAAAACTCTTTTCTCTTATTTTTCAAATCTTACTGTTGCACTGTAAGCATGGGCGTGAAGACCCTCTGACTCTGCAAAAATTGCAATGTCGTCAGCCACTTTTGAAAGTGCCTCTGTTGAAAAATATGTGTACTGTGACTTCTTTTGGAAGTCGTCCACTGAAAGCGGACTTGAAAATCTTGCAGTGCCGGAAGTTGGAAGTGTGTGGTTAGGGCCTGCAAGATAGTCACCAAGTGCTTCAGGGCAGTTCTTACCCATGAAAATTGAACCTGCGTGTTTAATTTTATCCAAATAATCAAATGGGTTATCTACACAGAGTTCAAGGTGCTCCGGAGCAATTTCATTTGCAATGTCTATTGCAAGAGAAAGATTGTTTTCAGCAACAATAATTTTGCCATTGTTGTCTATTGAAGTTCTTGCAATTTCTGCACGTGGAAGAAGTGGAATTTGAAGTTCAAGTTCCCTTGATACAGCTTCTGCAAACTCGTAACTGTCAGTTACAAGTACCGCTGAAGCAAGTTTGTCATGCTCTGCCTGAGACAGCATATCTGCTGCAACAAATTTAGGATTGCAGGTACTGTCTGCAACGCAGAGGATTTCTGATGGACCTGCAATCATATCTATTGAAACGGTTCCAAAGACTTGCTTTTTAGCCTCGGCAACAAATGCGTTGCCCGGGCCAACTATTTTATCTACCTTTGGAACCGACTCCGTGCCGTAGGCAAGAGCGGCCACAGCCTGTGCGCCACCAACCTTGAATATACGGTCAACTCCTGCAATTTTTGCGGCTGCCAAAATAACCGGATTAACCTTTCCCTCCTTGTCAGGAGGAGTTACAATAACAATTTCACGGCAGCCTGCAATTTTTGCAGGAATACTATCCATAAGAACGGTTGATGGATAAGCGGCTGTGCCCCCCGGCACATAAAGGCCAACCTTTTCAATAGGCATAACCTTTTGTCCCATAACAACACCGGGAATGTCATTTATTATAAAACTGTTTCTAACTTGTTTTTCGTGGAAATGACGGATATTATTTGCTGCTTTTTCAATTACTCTGATGAGTTCTGAGTCAACTGTTTTAAATGCCTCGTCTATTTCTGCATCTGACACTTCAAGTGTTTTAAGTTCACACTTATCAAAGCGCTTGCAGTAGTCAAAAAGAGCTGAATCGCCATTTTTACGAACATTATAAATAATGTCCATAACAATGTCCTCTACACCTGTTTTGGTATCTACTCTTTGGAAAATTTCATCGTTTGAAACCTCTCCATATTTATAGATCTTGATCATTTTTCTTCCACCTGTTTCTTTTCCACTTCCGATTTAAGACCGTTTACAATTCCCTGAATTTCCATAGTCTTAAACTTAAAATTTGCTTTATTTGCAATAAGTCTTGCACTAATTGGAACTATAGTCTCAAAAACTTTAAGGTCATTTTCCTTTAAAGTTGTACCTGTTTCAACAATGTCGACTATGACATCAGATAGTCCTAAAATTGGTGCAATTTCAATTGAACCGTGAAGTTCAATAATATCTATGTCACGACTTATAGAATCATAGTAGTTACGTGCTATATTAACAAATTTTGTGGCAACTCGCAAGGTTTTTCCACTGTCATCTGCGAATGAATTTGGAGCTGCAACACACATTCTGCATTTTCCCATATTCAAGTCAAGAAGTTCATAAACATCCGGTGAGTACTCAAGGAGTATATCCTTCCCTGCAACACCTATGTCTGCAGCACCACGTTCAACATAAATTGCAACATCCGATGGCTTAACCCAGAAAAAGCGAACCCCGGCCTCCTCATTTTCAAAAATGAGCTTTCTGCCCGGATCCCTTACCTGTGGACAAGGGAAACCTGCTGATTCAAACATGTCATAAACCTTTTCTCCAAGTCTTCCCTTTGGAAGTGCAACGTTTATCATTTTAGCCAATTACCTCTGCCCCCCTGTCTGTCATTTTCATGAGCTTTCTATATCTTAATGTCTCCGGAACTGTCTTTTGAAGAGAAACAGAAGATCCATCCTTTGAAAGCTGCATAACTGTTCCAATTAGACGCCCCGGAATTTCATTTTCATCATAAAGAAGGACTATGTCTACATCTACGTCCTTCTTTTGTATATTCATTCTTTCAAGAAGATCAAGGTAAACAGCAAAACCAATGGCTCCGCCTGTTTTTCCGTTTCTCTTCATGAGCTTGTCATACTGACCACCTGAAAGAACAACGTCTGGAATTCCCAAAATAAAACCACGAAATACAACACCGTTATAGAACTTCATATTGCCAACAATTGAGAAGTCAAAAATGATCTTGTCCTTGAATGGCGAATTCTCTATAGACGCAGAAATTACTTCAAGTTCTCTATACGCTTCTTCCATTTCCTCGCCCTCAATTAAAGGACGAAGTTCAGAGAGCACCTTGCTTCTTTCACCGTAAATTGAGACAAACATTTGAAGTTTGTCTGAGAATTCTGTTGAAACACCATATTTCCTACAAATATGAGGGATTTCATGTGCATTCTTTTCTCCAATACACGCTGTAATAGCATATATAAACTCAGAGTCATCTGATGCATTTTTAAGAAGACCTGAAAGAATACCAAGGTGAGAAACTTCAAGAATGAAGTCATCTGAAATGTACTCAAGACTGTCTGTTGCAAGGTGTAAAACCTCAACGTAATTTTGAATTCCAATGTCTCCAAAGCATTCAAGACCAGTCTGCATAATTTCCTTATATGAATGTGTACTATCAGATACGCGGTATACGTTTTCATTATAATAAACGCGAGAAACTCCGCCCTTTTCGGCAGAGTAATTTTTAATTATTGAAAGTGTAACGTCCGGCTTCAAAGCCATCAGTTTTCCATTAGTATCATTAAATGTAATAATTGAGTCTGAAAGAAGGAAATCCTTATTTCTAACGTAGAAATCATATTCCTCAAACTTACCCATTTTGTACGGTTGGTAACCAAACTTTCTGTAAATTTCACGAAGAGCAAAAACGGCTCTTTCATCATTCTTCAATATTCTCTCGTCCATGATATCCTCCGCGCTTTATTATAGTAGCATAGTAACGTGTTAATACGCTAAAGTATACAACGTAGTATAGCCTTTGTCAAGCATTTATGAAAAAATTATACCATATTGCACCAGAGCATCCAAGCAGCAAATTAGTAAAGGGCTCATGTTTAAATGAACCCTCGTCAAATTTCCAATAAAGAGAAAAAAGGAACTCAATTGAGTTCCTTTTAAACTTCTTTATCAATTTAATTTAATACTCTTTTTAAAGTTATTTCTTTCATTTTCATCAGTTATTGATAAAGCATCTAATGCTTGTTCAACTGTAAAGCTTAAATTGCTGATTAAAGCTTTAATTGAATCATATTTGTTTTGTTCAATTCCTTTTTCAATTCCTTTTTCCATTCCTTTTTCAATTCCTTTTTCAATTCCTTTTTCAATTCCATCTTCAAATATTGCTTCGCCAAAATTACACATAGATGCATACTCCTTTCTGCTTGTTAATTCATATCCGTATTCTGCCCTTAGTATAGTATTTTTCTCCTCAAATTTCAAATCGTTAGAAAAGATAACATTTAACATTCTA
>JAQXSW010000015.1 GCA_029219165.1 Oscillospiraceae bacterium | reverse complement strand
TTGATGTTGATTTTGAGAAAGCAGTTCCTGATTACATCTATTATGCTTTAACACAGCAGGAAGTTACTGAACATTTACAAGCGATTGCAGAGCAGAGTGTGTCTGCTTATCCTTCTATAAAACCTTCAGATATTGAGAATTAAGAAATTCTTCTTCCAGACAAAAATACACAGGGAAAGATTGTAGCGATTCTCAGGTCAAAAGATGATAAAATAAAAAAGAACAATGAAATAAACAATAATTTAGCTGAGCAAGTCAGAACAATTTGTACTGCGTGGCTCTCTGATTATGTTCCGTTTGATGGTGTTTTACCTGATGATTGGTCGAAAACGCCCTTGTCTTCCATTGCAGACTTTGTTAGTGGCTATTCCTATAAAGGAACCGAACTTACAAAATCCAATATTGCTATGGCAACGATAAAGAACTTTGACCGCAAAGGCGGTTTCAAACTTGATGGTTATAAGGAAATAGTACCATCAAGCAAGCTGAAAGATACTCAGTACGCTGAGTTGTTTGATACACTTGTTGCACATACTGACCTAACACAGAATGCAGAAGTTATTGGTAATGCCGAACCTGTAATGAGCAAATCAGGTTATGACGATATTGTTTTTTCTATGGATTTGGTTAAAGTTGTTCCAAAGATCAAGCATATATCTAAATTTCTCATTGCGGCTATTCTCCAAGACAAAAAGTTTAAGGCGCATTGCCTCGGCTATGTTAATGGAACAACAGTTCTGCACTTGAGCAAAAAGGCATTACCCGAATATGAGTTATACCTGCCTGATGACCTTTCCGTATTAAAACCTTTGGACGAGCTTGTTACAGCATTGTATCAACGAATATCCGCTAACATCGAGGAAATCACCAAACTTGAAACTTTACTTGATACTCTTTTACCCAAGCTTATGTCCGGAGAGTTTGATATCTCTGACATTGACATTTAAGCAGCTAAATTATTGTTTATCAGAAAGGAATCATCATATGTCAAAAGTTAGTGTTGATATTGAATACATAAAATCACAACTAAAAGATATTGGATATGAAATTTCAGATTGCGTCGAAAGAGAAAACAACGGTGTGAACTGGCAACTGAAATTTAGTAATAGTGGTGCGATTGTCACAATATACGATTCTAACAGGACAAAAAACACCGTTGTTAACGGCAAAGTTGACGAAGATGAAAAAAGTTCTTTGAAATTCATAGTTGATTCGTTAAAAGCCAAAGAACTACAAATTGATCCATTAAATATTGAAATTGTTGAAATGATACGAAGTCGTAAAGAAGATTATTATTATGACTTCAAGCAAATCCCACACGGAAATAACGAGGACTTGCTTCACGACATTTTGTGCTTATCAAATAACATAGAAAACAGAGATGCTTACTTGGTTCTTGGGGTGACAGATGACTATAATGTTGTTGGCGTTGATACAAGTTGGAAATCAAATAATATTTTTGATTTTTTAAGAACTCAACAGTTTGCTGGAGACCATCTGCCGGAAATTGAAGTTAAAGACTTATTTTATAAATATATGCGAATAGTTGTTATTAAATGCAAGAGTTCTAAATATGTACCGTTTTACTTAACCAAACGCTATCAAGGTATTAATGAAAACCAAATATATACTCGTTTGGGAGATACAAATACACCAAAGAATAAAAGTGCAAATTACTGCGACATAGAGAAATTATGGCGTTTCCATTTTGAAAGAGAAAGCGAATAATAAGGAGATTGGTATATGCCGGGATTATATACAGAAGCTGATTACGAAAATTCCGTAATCGAGCTATTTAGAAATGATTTGGGATACGAGTACGCATACGGTCCCGATATTGAAAGGGACTTTTACAGTCCGCTTTATGAGGATGTTTTGCTGGACTCTCTGCATCGCTTGAACAGAGGGCTGCCTGATGATGCCATTCAGGATGCAATATTCAAGCTCAAGAATTTTGAAAACGGCGAGCTTGTGCAGAAAAACGCTGTATTTATGGATTATCTGCAAAACGGCATTCCCGTAAGATATTTTGTCGGCGGTGAGGAGCGATCCTCTATCGTCTATCTTGTTGACTACAAAAATCCCGACAACAACTCATTTATCGTAGCTAATCAGTGGACTTTCATTGAGAACAGCAACAAACGCCCGGATGTAATTCTCTTTTTGAACGGTTTGCCTGTTGTATTGGTTGAACTGAAATCTCCTTACCGTGAAGAAACGGACGCTTCCGAAGCGTACAGGCAGCTCCGTAACTATATGCAGGAAATTCCATCTATGTTCATTTACAACGCTATCTGCGTTATGAGCGACCAATTGACCTCCAAAGCGGGTACGATTACCTCCGGTGAAGACCGCTTTATGGAGTGGAAAACCAAAGACGGCGACTATGAAAACACGCAGTATGCTCAGTTTGACACTTTCTTTGAGGGTATGTTCCAAAAAGAAAGACTGCTCGATATTATAAAGAACTTTATTTGTTTCTCTAATGAGGGTATCAATACATTCAAAATTCTTGCCGGCTACCATCAGTATTTTGCGGTAAGAAAAGCGATTGAATCCACAAAACACGCTACTGTTACCGACGGTAAAGGCGGTGTGTTCTGGCATACACAAGGAAGCGGAAAATCTCTTTCTATGGTATTCTATGCCCATTTGTTGCAGGAAGCCTTAGACAGCCCGACAATCGTGGTTCTGACCGACAGAAATGACCTTGATGACCAGCTCTACGGACAGTTTGCAAAGTGCAAGGACTTTTTAAGACAAGAGCCTATGCACGCAGAAAGCCGTGAACACTTGAAAACTCTGCTTGCCGGCAGACAGGCAAATGGAATTATCTTTACCACAATGCAAAAGTTTGAGGAGGCCCACGAGCCTCTGTCCGAACGCCACAATATTGTTGTTATGGCTGATGAAGCACACAGAGGTCAATACGGACTCACCGAGAAAATAAAGATTACTAAGAACGAAGAAGGCGAAGATGTTGCCAAGCGTGTTATCGGCACAGCTCGTATTATCCGCAACACCTTACCGAACGCTACATACATTGGCTTTACAGGTACTCCTATTTCCTCCAAAGACCGCAGCACCAGTGAGGTGTTTGGAAAATACATTGACATCTATGATATGACGCAGGCTGTTGAGGATGGTGCTACACGTCCTGTTTACTATGAGAGCCGTGTAATTAAACTTAACCTGGATGAAGCAACCTTGAAGTTGATTGACGCGGAGTATGACATTATGGCAGCCAATGCCGATGAGGAAGTCATTGAAAAGAGCAAGCGTGAGCTTGGGCAGATGGAAGCTATTCTCGGAAACGATAACACAATCAATTCTTTAGTTTGCGATATTCTTGACCATTACGAAAATAACCGTGAAAACCTGTTAACAGGTAAGGCTATGATTGTTGCGTATTCCCGCCCTATCGCTATGAAGATTTACAAGCGTATATTAGAACTTCGTCCTGATTGGCCGGAAAAGGTGGCAGTCGTTATGACTTCGGGTAATAATGACCCAGAAGAATGGAGACAAATTATCGGGAATAAGAACCATAAGGACGAGCTTGCAAAGAAATTTAAAGACAATAACAGTCCTTTGAAAATTGCTATCGTTGTTGATATGTGGCTTACTGGATTTGATGTGCCGTCTCTTGCCACTATGTATGTTTACAAGCCTATGTCCGGACACAATCTTATGCAAGCAATCGCCCGTGTAAACCGTGTGTTCAGAGACAAGGAAGGCGGACTCGTTGTTGACTATATTGGAATTGCCACCGCTTTAAAGCATGCAATGAATGACTATACCTCCCGTGATAAGAAAAACTATGGTGATACCGATGTTGCTAAGGTTGCTTATCCGAAGTTTTTGGAAAAGCTGTCTGTTTGTCGTGATAAATTCCACGGATATGATTATTCCAAATTCCAAAATGGCACAGACCTTGAAAGAGCAAAGACTATCAGTGGTGCTGTCAACTTCATTATGGGCAGAGAAAGAGTTGACGACAAAGATTCTTTCGTAAAAGAAGCCCTTATGCTTCATCAGGCATTGTCTCTCTGTTCATCCTTGGTTGATGAGGACAGCCGCTTTGAAGCAGCATTTTTCGAGTCTGTACGTGTATTGGTACTCAGGCTGACAAATTCAGGCGTTGGAAAGAAGATTTCTTTGCCGGAAATGAACGCAAGAATCAATGAACTTTTAAAGCAGAGTATTAAGAGCGATGGTGTTATCAACTTGTTCTCAGACATTAAAGAGGAGTTTTCTCTGTTTGACCCGAAGTTCCTTAAGGAAGTCGCAAATATGAAGGAAAAGAACCTTGCTGTTGAACTCCTGAAAAAACTGATTGCAGAGCAAGTTTCGGTCTATCGCAGGACAAATGTGGTTAAGTCTGAAAAATTCAGCGAGATTATGCAGCGTTCCCTCAATGCTTATCTCAACGGTATGCTGACCAATGAAGAAGTCATTGAAGAAATGCTGAAATTGGCAAAGCAAATTGCCGCAGCACAAAAAGAGGGCGATGAACTTGGACTGACTGCTGATGAACTTGCATTCTATGATGCATTAACAAAACCACAGGCAATTAAAGACTTTTACGAAAATGATGAGTTAATTGCCATCACAAAGGAACTTGCAGATACACTCCGTAAGAATAAAACAATAGACTGGCAAAAGCGTGAGTCTGCAAGAGCAAAAATGCGTATGCTTATCAAGAAATTTTTGAAAAAGCACAAGTATCCGCCGGAAGGTATGGAGGACGCTGTTCAGACAGTTATGACACAGTGTGAGCTTTGGACGGATAATATGATGGACGCATAAGGTGACGTAGGTTTGTTATTGATAAAAGATTTCAATGAACTAGCTTTTAGAAAACAAGGGGACGGTTCTCTGCAATAGAGAACCGTCCCCAATTGTTTTTGTTTTTTGAATTTACAAAAGTTCAATGCCATTTTCTTTGCATACTTTGACCATTTCTTCCGGCCAAAGAGATACTTGGACTTCACCAATATGTGCTTTTTCAAGCATATACATACAAGTTCTGGATTGACCAATACCGCCACCAATTGTAAGTGGAAGTGTGTTTTCTGCAATTCCCTTATGGAATGGGAAGGAGAGTCTATCATTTGCATCAGCTTTTTCAAGCTGGGAGAGAAGTGCTTCTGAGTCAACACGAATTCCCATGGATGAAAGTTCGAATGCAGAACCTAAAACTTCATTCCAAACGAGTATGTCACCGTTTAAAGACCAGTCATCATAGTCAGGAGCTCTTCCATCGTGTTTTTCTCCGTTTGAAAGTTTGTCTCCAATTTGCATAAGGAATACTGTTTTATGTTCCTCTACAATTTTATTTTCTCTTTCTTTTGCAGAAAGGGTAGGGTACATGTCAAGAAGTTCCTGGGTTGTAATGAAGAATACATTACGTTCCATTGTTCTTGTAAGGGCAGGAAAAGCCTTGTTTACAGCATCTTTTGAATCTGCAAGTGCTCCGACAATTTTTCTTACAATGTCTTTTAAGAATTCAACATTTCTGTCTTCTGCGTTTATAACGCGTTCCCAGTCCCATTGGTCAACATATATAGAGTGAGTGGAGTCACAATTGTCATCTCTTCTAATTGCTGACATGTCTGTGTAAATGCCTTCACCCGGTTCATAGCCATATCTGTAAAGAGCCATTCTTTTCCACTTTGCAAGTGACTGAACAACTTCCGCTGTTCCGCCAATGTTAAGCATGTCAAAAGCTACTTTACGTTCAACGCCGTTTAAGTCGTCATTTATTCCGCTCTCTGATGTAACTATCAGTGGGGCAGTAATTCTATCAAGATTTAAAGCGTTTGCAAGAGATACTTGAAGAGTATCTTTTGTAACCTTTATTGCTTTTTGGGTTTCACGAAGAGATAATGCGGATTTATAACCTGTAGGTAATACAAGTCCTTCCATTAATTAAACACATCCTTGAGCTTTCATAGCCTCTGCAACTTTAAGGAAACCGGCAATATTTGCGCCGGCCATGTAGTTGCCAGGCATACCATATTCTTTAGCTGCTGAATCACACTGAGCGAAAATATCCCTCATGATGTCATGAAGCTTTTCGTCTACTGCTTCAAATGTCCATGCCATTCTCTGTGAGTTCTGTGACATTTCAAGACCTGATGTTGCAACACCGCCTGCGTTTGCTGCCTTTGCAGGACCATAAAGCATATTGTTTTCAAAATAAACATTGATAGCTTCCGGTGTTGAAGGCATGTTAGCGCCTTCTGATACACAGTAGCATCCGTTTGCAGCAAGAGCCTTTGCTGCAGCTTCGTCTATTTCATTTTGTGTTGCACATGGAAGAGCTATGTCACATGGAATTGTCCAAATGCCACTGCAACCTTCATGATATTCAGCATCTGCATGTGTATTAATATACTCTTTTATTCTCTTTCTTTCAACCTCTTTAAGTTGTTTTACTAAATCAAGGTCAATACCGTTTTTATCATATATGTATCCTTGTGAGTCAGAGAGAGCAACAACTTTTGCTCCAAGCTGAGTTGCCTTCTGTGTTGCATAGATAGCAACGTTACCTGAACCTGAGATAACTACTGTTTGATCTTTGAAGCTCTTTCCGTTTGCTTTGAGCATTTCATCTGTGAAGTAACAAAGACCAAAACCTGTAGCCTCTGTACGAGCAAGAGAACCGCCAAAACCAAGACCCTTACCTGTAAGAACACCTGAGAAGTCGTTCTTAATTCTCTTATACGCACCGAACATATAACCGATTTCACGTGCACCTGTACCAATGTCACCTGCTGGAACGTCACAGTCAGGACCTATATGTCTTGCAAGTTCAGTCATGAAACTTTGGCAGAAACGCATGATTTCAAGATCTGATTTTCCTTTTGGATCAAAGTCAGATCCACCTTTACCACCGCCCATAGGAAGTGTTGTAAGGCTGTTTTTGAAGATTTGTTCAAATCCTAAGAATTTGATAATACCTGAATATACAGAAGGGTGAAGACGAAGGCCTCCTTTGTATGGACCGATTGCCGAGTTGAATTGAATACGGAAGCCACGGTTAACCTGTACTTTACCGTTATCATCTACCCATGGAACACGGAAAATAATCTGTCTTTCAGGTTCTACTATTCTTTCAAATACGCCAGCTTCAATAAGGTCAGGGCGTCTGTCAGCAACAACATCAAGACTTTCAAATACTTCAGTTACAGCTTGAATGAATTCAGGCTCATTTGGATTTCTCTTTTTTACATGTTCAAGTACTTCAATTAAGTGTTGGTTTTTCATAATTTAGTTCTCTCCATTCTAAATTAAATATTAAGATTTTCTCATAACCCAAAATAAAAAAAGGCGTAGTGCTCCCTTTGGGAACACGACGCCTTTGCCGGTTACTGTGATAGATTTTAGCACCAAAACATGCAAATGTCAATCAAAAGTTTAATAAATGTTCATAAAAATGAAATTTTATTTTTTTTAACTTGCAAAAAATGCATCTTAGATATATACTAAATTCGTTGAGCAAAGGCGTTCATCCAAGTTTAGGGGAATTTGACTCCCTAAACTTGGATGAGCGCTTTTTCATTTTTTTAGGAGGGAATTTAAATGACAAAGTATATTTTTGTAACCGGAGGCGTGGTTTCAGGACTTGGAAAAGGAATAACGGCTGCATCGCTCGGGCGACTTTTAAAGGCCAGGGGTTTTAAAGTGGCTGCACAAAAACTGGATCCATATATTAATGTTGATCCCGGTACAATGAGCCCATATCAACATGGAGAGGTTTATGTTACTGAGGATGGTGCAGAAACAGATCTTGACCTTGGTCACTATGAGCGTTTTATTGATGAGGACTTGAATAAGTTTTCCAATCTTACAACGGGTAAGGTATATTGGAATGTTTTAAATAAAGAGAGAAGAGGGGAGTACCTTGGAGAAACAGTTCAGGTAATTCCTCATATTACAAATGAAATAAAAGACTTCATATATAGTGTCGGAAAAAAGAGCAACGCCGACATTGTTATTACTGAAATTGGTGGTACAACCGGTGATATTGAAAGCCAACCATTCCTTGAGGCAATCCGTCAGGTTGGACTTGAAGTTGGACCTGAAAATTCACTCTATATACACGTAACTTTGGTTCCTTTCCTCAGTGGATCGGATGAACACAAAACTAAACCAACTCAACATTCCGTAAAAGAACTTCAAGGCATGGGTATTCATCCGAATATTATTGTTCTTAGATGTGATGAACCTTTGGAACCTTCTATTTTTAAGAAGATTGCAATGTTCTGTAACGTAAAGCCGGAATGTGTTATTGAAAATATGACAGTGCCTGTTCTTTATGAAGCTCCTATTATGCTTGAAAAAAGCAACTTTTCAAGTATTGTTTGTAAGGAACTTGGTCTTTTGTGTAGAGATGCGGACCTTACTGACTGGAAAGGCATGCTTGAGAATATTCATAACATGAACAAAGAAGTGACAATTGGGCTTGTCGGCAAATATGTTCAACTTCATGATGCATACTTGTCTGTTGCCGAGGCCTTAAGACATGCCGGTTACGAATATGGTGCAAAGATAAAAATTGAGTGGATTGATAGTGAAACAATTACAAGAGAGAATGTTTCAGAAGTTCTAAAAGACTGCAGCGGTATTATTGTTCCGGGCGGATTTGGAAACAGAGGTATTGAAGGAAAAATTGCAACGGCTGAATATTGCCGTTTGAACAATATACCTTATCTTGGCATTTGTCTTGGAATGCAGATTGCAGTAATAGAATTTGCAAGAAATGTATGCGGTATGAGCGATGCAAACTCCGGTGAATTTGATGAATTTACAAAGAACAAGGTTATTGATTTCATGCCGGACCAAAATGCAGAAAGAGAGAAAGGCGGTACCTTAAGACTTGGGGCTTATCCATGTAAAATAGCAAAAGGTACAAAGATGTATAGTCAGTATGGATCTGATTTAATTTATGAAAGACATAGACACCGTTATGAATTTAATAATGATTATAGGGACTTAATGGTTGAAAAAGGTTTAATAATTAGCGGTACTTCTCCTAATAATAATATAGTTGAAACTGTTGAGATCCCGGAGAATGATTTCTTTGTTGCAGTTCAATTTCATCCGGAATTTAAAAGCAGGCCAAATAAGGCGCATCCTCTATTTAAGGGCCTTGTTGAAAATGCTCTAAAAAATCAAAAATAAAAAAAGAATAATTTGTGAATAATGTTTGAATTCTCTACATATATATGCTAAAATAGAAAAGTCGGTTATCCGTACGAGTTGACTTATCTTAAAACATAGGAGAATTAAAAATGAAACTACCAATGATTATTTTTGTAATTGTATACATGGCAGTTTTGGTTTCTTACTTGTTTTCTGAAACAAGTGGGAATTTCAAGAGAAGAGCAGTAAATAAGATTATATTAGCTTCAATGTTTTTGCTTTATTCAATTTTTGAAACAATTCATCTTGGGCTGTTTAACACTATTCAAATTATTTGTTTAATAGGTGTAATCTTCGCCTATATTGGTGATGTTTGGCTCCTTTGGAATTTCACCAAAGGCGGAACTGCTTTCTCAATTGGTAATTTAGTTTTATTTGGATATCTCATTGTGCATTTAACGCAAAATGGTGTTTCGTACTTATCTGTTAGTTGGCATTTAATTTTACTTGCCATTTTACTTGGATGCTTTATATTCCTTGTACAAAAGGGCTGGTATGACAAAATGCCGGATAAGATGAAAATGCCTTTTACAGGATACATTTTATCCGTTTCCCTTCATGGAACATTGGCTTTTGCACTTCTTACACAACTTCATGATGTTAAGAGTGTTCTTCTCTGTTCCGGCCTGGTTCTGTTTATGATTTCAGACTACTTTATTTCACTTCATAAGTTTAAATATAAGGAAAGCAAGCTTATTCTTCGTTGTAACAGCTTCTCATATTTTACAGGACTTATGCTTGTGGCGTTAAGTTTTTCGTTTTAATAAAAAAGCGTACTGAGTTTAGTCAGTACGCTTCTTTTTTATTCAGTAATGAATTCATCAAGGTGTTTTTCAATTAGATCAAAGAAAGAATTTACAAGCTCTTTATCTTTTTCATTGCCACGTTCGCATATTGCAAGGGTTAGTTCACCGTTAAGTGTTGTTGCCGACATAAGGCTATATGGCTTATATTTAACTGCACCCGTTATAAAACCATCGACAGGTCTGTTCCCGCAGAATGAAAGCTTTTCTACGTCTAATGCTCCCATGTTACTCATTCCAAGCATTGGATTTGAATATCCAATCTTTATTGCTTCTTCAGATGCAGCATAAGGCATTATTGTATAGGCAAGTTTTAACAGAGGAAGACCATAAAGCCCCATGAATTTATCAGCTTTATTTTTTTGCGAACATATTTTTACATATTCAACCGTTTCTGTAATATTACGTCCTTTTCGTGGTGTTTCAAGAGCCATGAATGCTGTATGATTTGTGTATCCCACATCTGACAAATCATTTATATGGCGTCTTAAGTCAATTGCGCATGAGACACTTATTTTTTCATCCTCATCATAGTTTGAAATTTCATACATTGAATGAAGAAATGCAGCGGCTAAAACATCATTAACTGTTGCTCCTATTTTCTTGCCTTTTAATCTAACCATTTCAAATTTTTCTGCAGGAATAATTTTTCTTGCAATGAAAGATTTATCTTCTTTTGAGTCTTTAGTAAAAGGGAATTTATGCTTATCTCTATTTGAAACGTTTTTATAAAGACGTTTTGCTGCTATCTTTTCAGTCTGAGACATACTTTCGTATACTTCTTCAAAAGATCTGGAACCTGTTCTAACATTTAGAGGCGACTTTTGTTTTTCAACATATTCAGTATAGCTTTGGAAGAATGAGGCAAGAAAATGTTTTAGATCTCCACCATCCATACACATGTGGTTCTCAACGAAACAAATTGTAGATTTTCCATTCTTATTAAAGACTGCAATTTTCATTTGAACATGTGACTCAGGAGGAATGTATTGCATTAGAAATTCTTCTGCTTTTTCATTTAAATTTTCGTCATCCTGGAGTTCATAAAAAGAGAAAACATCTTCTATTTTATAATCTTTTTCTTCCCAATAAGGGTTAATTGGACTGGAGACAAAGCTTGAATGGAGAATAGGTACTTTTTCAAAGAAGCAGATAATTACGGTTTTTAATGCATCAATATTTATTTCTTCATCATAGGATAAAAGAACATGTACCATTCTGTCGTTAAAGTCTCTGAAGAGGTAATGCATTTTGTCCCAAAGCTCTGCTTGGATTTTATTCTTCGGCATTGAAATCCACCTCCGGAGCTTTTTCTTTTTTGGCAATATAAATGAGTAAAATAACTAAATCTACTATAATTCCGGCAATAATTATGAGCCACCCAATTTGCCATGGTACTAAATGTAAATAAGAGAGAGCAATGTAAATAAAAGTTGATGCAAGAATAATGCCTATCAAAGTATAAACAATATACATTTTCATTTTTTTCATTGCAGGGATAATTGCTATTGAAAGAGATGTCAAAGTCAGTATTGCAGGTATTATTACAGCGGCATGCTCAATTTTAAATACAATGTTTAAAACGAGGAATGTATAGATGGCTGCAAGTATTCCGGAAACTTCTAAAGCAACGGTTAAAGAGAAAAACCTTCGACCCTTGTACTGTAATTTGTTAGGCATTAAAAACAGCATAATTATGAATACTGTAATTCCACCGGCAATAATCAGCCAAGAATGTGCCCAGTCGTCATTGTAGAAACTGTCAAGGAAATACCAAATTCCAATTGCACAAAAATAGGCAATTGCAAGAATAAATTTAAATATCATTCTGATTTTTTCAATACGTCTTTGATTTTTATTGTGCTGGAAACTTAGAAAATTGTGTCTGGCATCTAGATTTTCACTTATTATTAAGTCTTTAATTACGTTATAGTCAGACAGACCTCTTTCACGGAGTTCCAGTTCCCTGTTGCACATTTCATTTTTCAAGTTGTATTTGTATTCTTCCAGATCTTTTGCGTATTTAGGATTGTCTTTTAAGTCAGAGAGAGTTATATCAATAAATTCTTTATAATCCTTCATATTGCCTCCTAAATAATTAGTTATATTCATTATAATATAAAAGAATGTGGTTGACAAACAGCGTTTTTTATAGCAAAATATTTAAGTATTATGAATTTGTTCATTATAATTTTTTGAATCGAGGTTTATCTTTATGGCTATTGAAGAAAATAAGAAAAAAGGCACAGAAACACATGAGGGATTTACCGTGGGACTTGCACTTGTTGATGCTCTTCCTGTTTTGTTTTTTGCGGGAAGCCTTGCTGTTATTGCTTCATCTCTTGCAGGTACAGGCATTACGTTTGCTCTTGTGGTAATTGGAGCTGCTTTGGTTGTTTTGTCAGGACTTTGTAAGGTTTCATGGAAAATGTGCTTAGGCCTTGGAATAGGGGACATTAAAATTCTAAATAAAATCTTTGTTCCGGCAATGGCAACCGGTTTTATGATTACAGTAATTGGTGTAATAGTTGGTACAGTAAAAAAAGTTATTAAATGGAATTTGGTCCTTGCATCTGTTTTGTCTATTCCGGTTATAGTATGTTTCTTAATAGGCTTTATTGGAATGGGTCTTATGAGTTTTTATAAAAAGTCAAATGACAAAGAGACTTTTGACCACGATGCAAAGAAGAATTGGATAGCACAAATTACAAACGGCGTTGCACAGGGAATGTTTTTCCTTGGTATTCTTCTTGCAAAGCTTGGTTAATTAATTTTTAAATTTAAGCGTTCTAAACCAATTGGATTAGAACGCTTTTTTAATTCATTATTATTGCAAAAACAGATAAGATAAACAGGAACATTATATTTAAAACTGTAAACTTTTTAAAGAATATTATCCTGTTTTCTTTATTGTCCTTTGCAATATATTTAAAGGAAATAAGGCTTGCCATAGATGCAATTAATGTTCCAAGACCGCCAATATTTGTGCCTAAAATTATTAAGTCAATATTATCTGTAAATGCTGATAATAGAATTGCCGCAGGAACATTACTGATTATTTGACTTGAAATAATGGATACAATTAATTCTTGTCCGTCAATGATTGATTCCACATAGTTTTGAAATGCAGAAATATTTTTTATGTTCCCAACAAAAATAAAGAAACCAACAAATGTTAACAGCAGAGAAAAGTCAATTTTTTTGAATATGTCTCTATCAAAAAAGGCAATGAAAAATATTGTGCAAATAAGTGGTACAAGGATGGATAGAAAATGAAGAACGGAAAAAATACATAAGATGAATAGTATTAAATAAATTATTATGTATATCTTATTTTCCGGTATTTCATAAAGCGGTAAAACGAGTTCTTCTGTAGACTCGTTTTTGTTTTTAGTAAGAAGTAACGTTGTTATAACAAGCAACACAAGTGAGATTATTGTATAAGGCAACATTAAAGTCAGAAAATCCATAAATTCGTGATTTGATTTTTCATAAAGATACAGATTTTGTGGGTTGCCAATTGGAGTAAGCATGCTTCCTAAATTTGCTGCTATTGTTTGAAGAACAACGGTTGGTATTAACCATTTTTTCTTGTATGAATCGCCCAAGAGTTCCAGCACAACTATTGAAAAAGGAACAAAAGTAATTAAGGCAACATCATTTGTTATCAGCATACTGAAGACAAAACATAATCCCCATAATATGAAAATCAGAGAATTAATACTATGGCACCTGTTCAGTAATTTGTGCCCAAGGATATTAAATACATTTAATTTCTTAAGTCCCTGAGTTATTCCCATAAGGGTGAATAATAACAATATTGTTCTGTAATCAATATAATTTAAGTAATTTTTATTTGGTATAACAAATAAGGAGGAAATAACAGCAAGAATTAAAGAAATAGACAAAATAGTTTCTTTTTTTACAAAATTAATTATTTTACTCATAGGAATTATTCTAATTGTTATCTTTTTAATTTTCAAGAATTTATCTGAATTAAAAAATCATCTTCTGGGAATAATGATTTTATAGATAATTCTTGAGGTGATAAGATGCAAGTTGGCAAAGTTGTTATATGTGGAATAAACACAAATGAGTTGCCCTGCATAAAGGATAATGAAGCACGTCAATTATTGTGTCTTTCAAGAAATGGTGACAAAGCTGCGCGGGAAAAATTAATAGGTGGAAATTTACGGCTTGTTCTATCTGTTGTAAAACGATTTCAGAACAGGGGCGAAAATCCTGATGATCTTTTTCAAGTTGGAGTAATAGGGCTTATAAAGGCCGTTGACAACTTTAATCCTGAGTTTGATGTCAGGTTTTCCACGTATGCTGTTCCCATGATTATTGGAGAAATCAGACGGTATTTAAGAGATAACAATCCTGTTCGCGTAAGCAGAGGTATTAAAGATCTTGCTTATGCCGCTATGCAGGCAAGAGAAAAACTTTTAAATGAGATATCAAGAGAACCAAGTGTTACGGAAATTGCAGAGGTCCTGGACGTTCCTGTTTCCGATGTAGTTTTAGCCCTTGAAGCAATTGTGGATCCGATTTCATTATATGAGCCAATATTTAATGACGGTGGAGATACAATTTTTGTAATGGACCAATTGGGCGATTCATCTTCTGATCTTGATTGGCTTGAAGAAATATCAATCAAAGATGAACTCTCAAAATTAAGTGAAAGAGAAAAAGACATATTAAACAGGCGATTCATGCAAGGGAAGACTCAAATGGAGGTTGCTGAAGAAATTGGAATTTCCCAAGCTCAGGTTTCCCGGCTTGAAAAGGCAGTAATTAAACGTATAAAGAGTAAATAAAAAAGCACGGCCAAAGCCGTGCTTTTAACTTTCTAAAACTTGTTTTTTTCTTGTCCTTGAAATAACCAAACTCATTGTCAGCATTCCAATTCCTGATACAAGCATAATTATTATTAAAGGTATTGCAAATGCATGGGATAATGGGTTGCTTGCATTAACACCAAGGGCCGTAAATGATACAATTTTAACGGATAGTCCACCTAGTGAAATAATCATATATCTTACAAGGTCATAACCCATATTACCATACATTTGACTTATTGGATTAAGCGGAACAGATGGAACAAGTCTTAATATGAAGAGAATGATTGGATTTCCTGTGCCGTCTCCATCTTTAGAGTCCTCTATATATCTGGCTAAAGTTTTAGAGTGCCTCATGATTTTTGAAACATTTCCCTGTCCAAGTTTTTTTCCCCAAAAGTATTTTATTATAAGAATTGAACTAACTCCTAAATAGTTGATTAGAAGAGCAATAGGGAAAGGAAAGACCATGCCGCTTATAAGACAGGTTACGGAGAGTGGAACTATGGAAATAATTGATTTGCTGGCAAAAAATAATAGTAAGGCTATGACTATTATTATTTTATTGTCATATGAGGCTATTTTCATTTCAACATTTTCCATGAAAGATCTAAAAGATTCATAATAGCCGCGTGCAATCATTATTTTGCTGCTTATTTCATTTCTTGTTCCCGCAATAACAGTATTGTCATTGCCATTTTCTTGTGTAATACCAATATTTCCTACCTGACCAGAAATAGTGTTCTGTGCTTCATCTTGAATTATTTCTATTGGATCTGTAATAAGAGAAAAGTCAAAGGTGTTACTGGCATAGGCAAGCATTAAAGCAAGGACTATTAGCATTATGGCTATGGTATTTATGAACTTGTTTGATTCCTGATCAAACTGAAACATAAATAAAACCTCTCAAAAATAAAATATAGCGAAGCATATTACTATGCTCCGCTACATACGGTCGTAATATTACTATTATTTTACTTCGTTTGTTGCAATTATGTCAACATCAAGGCCTAAAATGTTAGAAACAACTACATCTCCAATATGAACGGGAGCATCAATAGTGGTGCTGTTGATTACTTTCATTGCTTCAAAAAGTTTTTCTTTTGGCATTGCAACACTTGATTTAACAGGAACAACATAGGAAGAACCACCGTTTACCTTTGCTGTTGTGGTAAGTGAACGAACCGGATGAGTGCATTCGGTCTTTGCATATTCAGCACCACGTTTACAGGTGTTACCTTTTACATCAACAACTTCGCCGTTTTCAATTGTGGCAACAAGTGGACAACCGAGAGGGCAAGCTACACATGTTAATTCTTTAATCATTGTTTTAACCCTCCTCAATACTTACGACAATTTGATCGTCGGCTTTAAGTTTTTCAAGAATTTCCGGTTTAATAGCAACATTTTCCATTTCACCCGGAGCAAGTTTCTTTTTCTTTTTGTCGATGATTACTTCGTCGTTTAATTTAACTACAATTCGTTTATCTTTATAAACATTTGCAACACGGAAGTATATCTTAACTTCTTCTTTTTGTTCAATATTTATTTTTTGAGGAACCGTGTATCTTACACCATTAATTCCTTTACAATATGCAAATTTTTCAGCTGTAACACCGTTTATGTATTGTGCTGCACCTTTGCCGGCTATTTGAGATTCAAGTGTTACATAGTCAACCAAGTCATGAACTTGAAGTACATTACCACAAGCAAATACACCCTTGTGAGAGGTTTCTCTCATTTCATTAACCTTAGGACCTCTTGTAACAGGATCCATTTCAAGGTTAATTTGATTTGAAAGTTCGTTTTCCGGAATAAGTCCAACTGAAAGAAGAACTGTGTCACAAGGAATATATTCTTCTGTTCCCGGAATAGGGAGCATGTGTTCATCTACATTTGCAATTGTTACACCTTCAACTCTTTCTTTACCGTGTACTTTAATTACTGTACAAGAAAGACGAAGAGGAATATCAAAATCTTCAAGGCACTGTACAATGTTTCTTTGAAGTCCGCCTGAATAAGGCATTACTTCACAAACCACTTTAACTTTTGCGCCCTCAAGTGTCATTCTACGAGCCATAATAAGGCCTATGTCACCGGAGCCTAAAATAACAACTTCTTTGCCCGGCATATATCCGTCAATGTTTACGAATTTTTGAGCGGCACCGGCGCTCATAACGCCTGCAGGTCTGGAACCTGCAATGTCAAGTGCTCCACGAGGACGCTCACGACAACCCATTGCAAGAATTATTGCCTTTGCTTTAATTTCAATAAGGCCGTCATTTTTGTTTGAACAGATAACATGGTTATCATCTGTAATGTTTAAAACCATTGTATCTGTTTTAACTGCAATTTTTGTATTCTCAACCTGCTCAATGAACTTGTGAGCATATTCAGGACCTGAGAGTTCCTCGCCAAAATAGTGAAGACCAAAACCTGTGTGAATACATTGTTCAAGGATACCGCCAAGAGTTTCGGCACGTTCAAGAATAATGATATTTTCTTCCGGAATTCCATTGTCACGAGCGGAAAGTGCAGCTGCCATTCCTGCAGGGCCGCCTCCGACTACGACAAGGTCAAAGTTTAATGTGTTACTCATATTATTTCGTCCTTTCGTAAATGATGTCGGAATTTCCACCGAATTTATTTATTTCATTAATTGGTTTGCCAAGTTCTTCTGAAAGAATTTCCATTACTTTAGATCCACAGAATCCGCCTTGACATCTGCCCATTCCGGCACGAGTACGTCTTTTAACTCCGTCTACATCTATTGCACCGAATGGAGCTCTGATGGCGTCTCTGATTTCACCTTCAGTAATTGTTTCACAACGGCAGATGATTTTTGCATAATCAGGATTATTCTCAATGAGTGACTCCTGTTCAGCCTTTGAAAGTTCTCTAAAGACAACCGGTTTTCTTCTTGATGGGTTCCAGTCGGCTTTTTTATCAGTAGGAGAAACTTTCAAGACCATTTCTTTGACATATTCTGCAATTGCCGGAGAAGATGCAAGACCGGGTGATTCAATGCCAATGAGATTAATAAATGCATTGTCTGTTTTTGATGGTTCTATATAAAAGTCGTCTGTGTCAAGGTGAGCACGAAGTCCGGCAAAAGATGTAATCATGTCCCTCATTGAAACAGCAGGAACTGATTTGTTGGCTTTTGAGAATACTTCACGAAGTGCACCGACACGTACTGAAAGATCATCTTTTTCTTCAACATTTACAGCACTTGGCCCAACTAAGATGTTGTGGTGAGCAGTAGGAGTAACAAGTATTCCTTTACCCATTTCATTAGGGCACTGAAAAATAGTATGAGAAGCAAGACTTGCACAACCTCTGTCAAGAAGGCCATATTCACCAAGTCTTGGTATTATGTTAAACTTCTCACCGTTCCATATATTTGCAATTGTGTCAGCATAAAGACCTGCTGCATTTATGACAACTCTTGCTTCAACTTTTTTTCCACATTTGCATTCTAACTGGAATATGTCATCTTTCTTTGTGATATTATTTACTGCAAAGTTTCTTTCAAAATTTACACCATTTAAAACCGCACATTCAGCAGCTGCAATTGCAAGCTCATAAGGACTTACAATACCGGCACTTTTTGCCCATAGGGCACCAACTGCGTTTTCTGAGATGTTTGGCTCAATTTCACGAAGCTTCTTTTGGTCAATGATTTCCATATCCGGAACGCCATTGTTAATACCACGATTATATAGTTCTTTAATTGTTTCAATTTCATTTTCGGAAAATGCTACAACCAGTGAACCATTCTTTTCATAAGGAACATAGAGCATCTTACATAGATTTTCCATCATGTTACAACCTTGAACGTTGAGCTTTGCTTTTAAAGATCCGTTTTTGGCGTCAAATCCGGCGTGAACAATACCACTGTTTGCTTTTGTGGTACCCATTGCAACATCTGATGTCTTTTCAAGAATTACAACATTATAGTTGTATTCTGAAAGAGCTCTTGCTGTAAGTGTTCCAACAACTCCTGCACCAATAATGGCCACATCATAAACCATTTTGAACACTCCTTTTTTTAGGTGATTTTATACATAAATTTTAACACTTATTTGTGCATGAATCAATATTATTGACTATTAATTAACAATTTCGTCAATTCGATTAATTTTTCTGTCAAAAACGGTTTGTAATTGTTGACTTTTAATGTATACAATTTTAAAATTTATATGTGAATAATTTTTAAATATTTTGGAGGTAATTATTATGAAAATTGAATCTGCACTTTTGAGTTTTGTCTTTAATTTGGACAACGCAACAAAGGGACCTATTATCAACACAATTCAAAAGAAGTATCCAAATGTTAAGGATGAGAAGAATATTCCATACAGTGACAAATGCCCTGCTTGTATTTTGGATATTCATTATCAAGAGAAAAAGCCTGCAAAAAAGAGACCTTGTGTTGTAAATATCCATGGTGGTGGACTTATCATTGGAGACAAGAGCAACAGTACAAATTACTGCTATCAAATAGCAGGTGAATCAAATATTATTGTATTCAATATTAACTATGGTATGCCGGGCAAGGATATTCCTTTCTTATTTAACAAGGTGGATCCAAAGTCTTCACATGATGATTCATACATATTCCCACTTCAAATTCGTACCCATATGGATGCACTTAAATATGTTGAAGCTCATGCTGATGAATACGGTATTGACCTTGAAAATGTATTTGTATCAGGTGACTCTGCTGGTTCACAAATGACAAGCATGGTTTGCGGTTGCTTCTGTTCGGATGAGTATGCAAATGCATTGGGTGTTGACAAGCCAAACTTTACACCAAAAGGTTACATAATGAACTGCGGATTATACAACATGAATGTGTATAAATATATCCCAATTGGACGTTCAATGATGGTTAAATTTATGGGAACAGATGCTCCTCATAAGACTCCTATGTGGAAATATCATAATGCAATGCCATTCATTAATGAGAAAGCTAAAAACGCTCTTGTTGTCAAAGGCAGAATTGATTTTATGACAATATTCCAATCCGGTTGGATGGTTAAAAATCTTAAAAAGGCAAAGGTTAATACTGATTATTATATTGGAAAGAATATTCCAAACAGTTTCCACGACTTCCTTCTTCTTGCCCCAACAAAAGAGGCTAAGAAGTGCCTTGCTTATACAGTAGAGTGGATTGAAAAGACATCTCAAAAATAAGAGCAAAGGTAAATTAATGGTTAAAAAGAATGCAACATAATTGTGCGTAAAGTATAATTTTGTCGGCTTCAGTTTGTTTTCTATTGACAATATTTATTCTTATCCACTAAAATAATTTTCAATTTATCAATTTGGAAATCCCTCCCACGGGGTTCTTTGGCTGGGATCTTTGATAGGTTTTGTTTTTATCAAATACAGAAATTTGAGGTGATAAAATGAAAAAGTTTGTATGCACAGTTATTGAAAAGCTTGAGTATGTAGATTACGCACTTGTAATTGCTCTTTGGGTAATTGGTGCTGTTTTAACAATCCTTGGATTCCCATGGATCACCCTTGGTATTGTTGCAATGCACTTCACTGAACTTGTTACTATTGGTCTTAAGGCCGGTAAAAGAGGCGGTGAAAGCATATTCTATAGCATAGCTATGTGTATGATGTTTGGCTTTACTTGGTGGGTTCCACTAAAGGTAAGAACAAATCAGTTTGATTTTTAATCGGAGGAAATGAATTTTATGATTCAAGCAGTACAATATCTTATTTGCGGAATTCTTTGGATTGGAAGTTCAATTCTTACAATCGTTAAGAAGAATCCTATCGGAATTGTTATTCTAGCTCTTATGCATGGAACAGAAGCAGTTCTTATAGGCGTTAAAACAGGACTTGAATACGGTAAGAAGCTTCCATATTCAATTGTTATGTGTATGACATTTGGTTTCACTTGGTGGCTTCCACTTAAGCAGCAGATGAAGGCTGAAACATTCACAGATGATGATTTTATCAGAAGACCTGATGATTGCATAGTTGACGGAAAGGGAGGACTTGTAAGATGAGTGCTACTTATGAAAAAAATGCAGTAGTAATTACTCCTGCTCCTGAACTTAACTATTTCCATAACTATGTACAACTTCCTTATGATTATGGTCGTCCTTCATACGAAGCTCGTGCAGACGTAAAGGCTATTAAGGCTACAGTAAGAAAGAGCCTTGATGATCTTGATAAGGCTACAGGCTGGAAGGCAAAATTCCGTGGACAAAAGGTTCTAATTAAACCTAACCTGGTTTTTGTTACTCCTAAAACCGGATATCGTTATAACTATGATATTCCACAGACTACTGACCCACGTGTATTTGATGCTACAATGGAAGTTCTTTCAGAACTTTGTCCTGATATTGTTATTGGTGAGGGTTCAGGTCTTGTAACATGGACATATTGCAAAATGTCAGGATATGATCGTATTGCAAAGAAATATGGCGCAAAGCTTGTTTTCTTTGAAGAAGAGGCTATTGACCGTTATTTCTGCCCACGCGCTGAATGCGGACAAGAAGTATTTGTTCCAAAGAGCATTTCAGAGGTAATTCGTGGTGAAAGATTATACGTTTCTCATCCAAAGATGAAATGTAATATTTATACAGGCGTTACTCTTGGATTTAAGAATGCAATGGGTACATTCTCTTGTAACATGCGTTACAGAAACCATACATGGCAGATAGATAAAAAACTTTCTGACCTTCTTTATCTCTTTAAGCCTGACCTTACTGTTGTTGATGGTATTATTGGCGGTGAAGGAAATACTCCTGGTCCAAATGATCCTGTTATTATGGATACAATCGTTACAGGTACAAACTCAGTTGAGGTTGACCGTGTTGTGACAGAAATGATGGGATTTGATCCAACTAAAAATAAACTCCTTATTGAAGCAGGTAAGCGTGGATTTGGAGATCCTAATACTGAAGTTATTGGTGAAAAGAAGATTGTTCACTTCCGTCCTGCAGAGCAGACTCTTCTTTCAGAGCGTGTTCATAAGAACTGGCCTGGTGTTAAACTTTATGTTGGTCATACAAATGACAGAGCACCAAAACTTGAAAAACTTGAGGGCAACTCACATGAGTTTGTTGAGGCTATGGAAGCTACTTGTGGTGGTGGATGTATTGCTTCAATGGGCACAACTCTTGAAGTTATGTTTGCTTCTTATACATATCCACTCAACAAGTTTAGAAAACTTAACGTAATTGTAGGTCCTGGCGCTGAGAAAGATGGCGTTAAGTATTGGGTTGGCGAAGATGGTAAAGCTTACACACTCAAAGAACTTGAAGATATGAAGGGCATTACAGTTGTTTGCGGTGAGTGTTCAGCTCCTGCAAAATCTGCTGCAACTCCATTCCTTTGGATTCGCGGCTGCGGTGAGGTTAATAACCTTGCAGCTCGTTTTGCAGTTTCAATGATGCCTACATTTCCTGGACAGGTTGACTTACACTATGCTCCATTAATTGTTGCAGGTATGGTTAGAAAATATGTCGTTAAGGTTGTAAAAGCAGCAATGGGAACTCCAACAGAGCCTCATTTTGATGCATATTCAGATCAACTTTATACAATTCCTGAGTATGTAGAAAAGAACATTCAGGATTCATGGGTTGAAGCTCCAATTCCAAAACTTACTAAAGAGGAAAGAATTCAAGCCATTAAGGACGTTCGTTTCTTTGCAAACTTTATGTTTTAATGAAAATATGAACTCGGTTCAAAAGAACCGAGTTCTTTTTCAACTTTTTCTTGACAATCATATACTGAGTGTAGTATTATCTTTGCAACAAGTTAAAGGCTGTGAAGGGAAAAAAGCCATATTCAGCGTTTTCAGAGAGTTGTCGGTTATGTGCAAGACAATAACAAGTTTATGGTATAACTCGTCCCGGAGCTGTCGGCTGAAAGTTCAATTTATGTTGATAATAGGTTAGACCGGGTTCTCCCGTTACAGAGAAGCGTGTTGTTTGACATGCATGAGTGGGTATTATTACCAAAAAGAGTGGTACCGCGGAGTAAATAAGTTCTTCGTCTCTTTTATTCTAAAATGTATTTATGAGCATTTTGGGGTAAAAGATTTTTTTATACCCAAAATCAGAAAGGAACAATTATGAAGGGTTTTGAAAAGTACACAAGACAATTTCATCAACCACCGGTCGTAACAATGGACTGGGCAAAGAAAGAATATATAGAAAAGGCTCCAATTTGGTGTAGTGTTGATCTTAGAGATGGTAACCAGGCTCTTATTATTCCTATGAGTCTTGAAGAGAAACTTGAATTTTGGAAGACTCTTGTAAAAGTTGGCTTTAAGGAAATAGAAATTGGATTTCCGGCTGCTTCTGAAACAGAGTATGAGTTCTGTAGAACTCTTATAGAAAATGACATGATTCCGGATGATGTAACAGTTCAGGTTTTAACTCAGTCAAGGGAACATATTATTAAAAAGACTTTTGAAGCATTAGATGGCTGCAAGAATGCAATTGTTCATCTTTACAATTCAACATCAGTTGCTCAGCGTGAGCAAGTGTTTAGAAAGAGTAAAGATGAAATTAAGCAGATTGCAATTGACGGTGCTATACTTTGCCAAAAGTATAAAGAACAGGCGAAGGGCAATATACGCTTTGAGTATTCACCTGAAAGCTTTACCGGCACTGAGCCTGAGTTTGCATTAGAGGTTTGCAATGCGGTTTCTGAAATATGGAAGCCATCTCCTGAAAATAAGGTTATTTATAACCTTCCTGTAACTGTAGAACATTCAATGCCACATATTTATGCAAACCAAATTGAGTATATGCATAAAAACCTTAATTACAGAGATGGCATTATTATTTCACTTCATCCGCATAACGACCGTGGATGCGGTGTCGCTGATACAGAAATGGGTATTCTTGCAGGTGCTGATCGTGTTGAAGGAACTCTCTTTGGCAACGGTGAAAGAACAGGAAATGCAGATATTATTACAATCGGCATGAATATGTACTCTCAGGGCGTAGATCCGGAACTTGACTTTTCAGATATTCCTTCACTTATTGAGGTATATGAGAAAGTTACAAGAATGACAGTATATGAACGTTCCCCTTATGCCGGCAAACTTGTATTCTCTGCATTTAGCGGTTCACATCAGGACGCTATTGCAAAGGGAATGAAATATAGAGAGGAAAAGGGCACAGATATTTGGACTGTACCATATCTTCCAATTGACCCAACAGACGTTGGACGTGACTATGATGCAGACGTTATTCGAATTAATTCACAGTCAGGTAAAGGTGGAATTGGTTATATCCTTGAAACTCAATTTAACTATGTTCTTCCAAAGGTAATGAAGGAAGACGTAGGTTATATGGTTAAGGATGTATCCGACCATGAGCATAGAGAACTTCAGCCTGAAGAGGTACTTGATATCTTTAAAAAGGCTTATGTAAATATAGATTCAAATCTTAAAGTTGTGGAATCACACTTTACTCAAAATGCAGATGAAACAATCACCGCTAATGTTCGAGTGAGCCATAACGGCGAGGAAATTTCTGTCGTCGGAAGTGGTAATGGTAGACTTGACGCAGTAAGTAATGCAATCAAGTCTGTAATAGGAGAGGTTTATACACTCGAGAGTTACAACGAACATGCTATTGATAAGAAGACTGACTCGTCTGCTGTATGTTATGTTGGCATTAAGAATTCAGAAGGAAAACTTGTTTGGGGTGTTGGCGAACACACAGATATCATTGTTTCCTCAATTAAGGCTCTCGTAAGTGCAATTAATAGACTTCTTTATTAATTTTTGCACTAAAGGGATGTGAAAAAATGAGACTTACAGGCTCACAAATAGTAGTAGAAACATTAATAGAACAGGGTGTACGTGATGTATTCGGTTATCCCGGAGGACAGGTAATTAATCTTTACGATGCACTCTATGAATATAAAGATAAAATCAATCATATTTTAACTGCGCATGAGCAGGGGGCTGCTCATGCGGCAGATGGTTATGCCCGTGCAACAGGCGGAGTTGGTGTTGTAATTGCAACCTCCGGACCCGGGGCAACAAATCTTGTTACCGGTATTGCAACTGCAATGCTAGATTCAGTTCCTATTATTGCAATTACAGGTAATGTACCACAAAGCCTTATTGGAAAGGACAGCTTCCAAGAGATAGATATTACAGGCGTTACACTTCCAATTACAAAGCATAATTTCTTTGTACATGATGTTAATGACCTTGCAGATACAATTCGTGAAGCTTTCCAAATTGCAACATCCGGAAGACCCGGCCCTGTACTTATAGATATTCCAAAGGACATTCAAATTTCATTTGCAGAATATGAAAGAAAACCATTGGTTTCAAAGTTCCCAACAATTATGCCAAATCCTGAAAAGGTTAAAAAGGCAGCTGAAATAATTAATCATAAAAAGAGGCCTTACATATATATTGGAGGAGGAGTTATTTCTTCCAATACTTCAAAGCAGGTGTTAGAACTTGCTGATAAGATAGATGCCGTTATAGGATGCTCACTTATGGGTATTTCTGCAATTTCTACAAATGAGGAACGTTTCCTTGGTATGGAAGGTATGCATGGCCACTACGCCTCTTCAATGGCTCAAAATACAGCTGATGTAATTATTGCTATTGGGGTAAGATTTAGTGACAGAGCAACAGGTAATGTTTCAAAGTTTGCAAAGAAAGCTGATATAATTCATATTGATGTTGACTTTGCTGAAATCAGTAAGAATGTTGAGGCTCAACTTGGAATCCGAGGAGATCTTTCTGTTACTCTTGATATGCTTATAAACGAAGTGGAAAAGAAGGAACGTCCGAAGTGGATGGATACAGTAAGAATGCTTCGTGAACAAGAAGAAGAGACAAATGATGTGGGAGTTGGCCTTACTCCAAACGCACTGATTAATGAAATTAACCTTATAAAAGACGGAGATACAATTGTAGCAACAGATGTTGGTCAACATCAAATGTGGACTGCACAGTACATAAATGTTAGTAAGCCAAGAACATTTATTTCAAGCGGTGGTCTTGGAACTATGGGATTTGGTATGGGTGCTGCTATTGGTGCCGCAACTGCAACCGGCAAGAAGACCGTTTTGGTTACCGGGGACGGTTCATTTGGTATGAATCTCAATGAAGTTGTTACAGCTGTTTCTAATAACATTCCTCTTACAATTGTTATAATGAACAACAAAGTTTTGGGAATGGTTCGTCAATGGCAAACACTTTTCTTTGAAAAGCATTATTCAAACACTGACCTTAAAGATAGATTTGTTGACTATGTAAAACTTGCCGAAGCTTTTGGTGCAAAAGGAGAGGTTGTTAAAACAGTTGAAGAGTTTAGAAAAGCCTTTAGAGAAGCATATAATTCAAATGATGTTAACTTGATTGACTGTAGAATTGACAAGGATGAATTTGTTCTTCCAATGCTTCCTCCAGGAGGAGCAATTGATGATATGATTACATCAACTCCGAAAGGTGGTGAGTGCTAATGGGTTATTATAATGAGGACAACAGATTTGTAATTGCAGTTTATGTTGATAATAAATATGGTGTTCTTTCTCGTGTAACAAGCATGTTTACAAGACGCGGATTTAACATTGATGCACTTACTGTTGGAGTTACTGAATCGCCTGAATATTCACGTATAACAATTACAATGAGTGGCGACGGTTATGCTAAGGCACAAATGCTTAACCAACTCAGAAAGCTCTACAATGTTAAGAAGGTCGAAGTTCTTGATGAAAAGACTGCTCTTGAAAGAGAACTTATGCTGATTAAAATTAAAAATGAGCAAACTCATAATCAAACAATACTTTCAGCTGTGGATATTTTCCATGCGGAAATTGTTGACTATTCAGTAGATGCCCTTTGTATTGAAGTCACCGGACCATCTTCAAAAATTGATGCTTTCATAGAATTCATAAAACCATGTGGCATTATTGAAATGTGTCGTACAGGTGTCGTGGCTCTTCAAAAGGGTAGCACAAGCATGCTGGACATGCCGGATGTTAACTAAATTTTTATGTTAACAGGAAAATATTTACAATTTATCCGTGATTTATTACATTAAAGTGTTGAAACAAATTTTAAAAAATATTAAACTATTTTCATATTTATTATTACGGCAATAAAAAAGGAGACTTAATTATGGCAAACAGAATTTTTTATCAACAGGATTGTGACCTTTCAAGACTTGACGGAAAGACAGTTGCAATTATTGGCTATGGCTCACAGGGACATGCGCATGCTCTTAATCTTCATGAGTCAGGCGTAAATGTAATAGTTGGTCTTTATGAAGGTTCTAAGAGCTGGAAAAAGGCTGAAGATGCAGGCCTTAAGGTTATGACTGCTGCTGATGCTGCAAAAGCTGCAGATGTAATTATGATTCTTATAAACGATGAACTTCAAGCAAAACTTTATAAGGAGAGCATTGAGCCAAATCTTACAGCAGGAAAAACTCTTGCATTTGCTCATGGTTTTAATATTCACTTTGGTTGTATTAAGCCTCCAAAGGATGTAAACGTTATTATGATTGCTCCAAAGGGTCCGGGACATACAGTTCGTTCAGAGTATCAGGTTGGTAAGGGTGTTCCTTGTCTTATTGCTGTTGAACAAGATGCTACAGGAGATGCTCTTGAAATTGGTCTTGCTTATGCACTTGGTATTGGCGGCGCAAGAGCAGGTGTTCTTGAAACAAACTTTAGAACAGAAACAGAAACTGATCTCTTTGGAGAGCAGGCCGTTCTCTGTGGTGGTGTTTGTGCTCTTATGCAGGCAGGCTTTGAAACACTTGTTGAGGCAGGTTATGACCCAAGAAATGCTTACTTTGAGTGTATCCATGAAATGAAACTTATTGTTGACCTCATTTACCAGAGTGGTTTTGAGGGAATGCGTTATTCAATTTCAAACACAGCTGAATACGGTGACTACATTACAGGTCCAAAGATTATTACTGAGGATACAAAGAAGGCAATGAAGAAGGTTCTTTCTGATATTCAGGATGGTTCATTTGCTAAGGAATTCCTTCTTGACATGTCAGATGCCGGTTCTCAGGTTCATTTTAATGCAATGAGAAAGATTGCATCTGAGCATCCATCAGAGGTTGTTGGTCGTGACATCCGTAAGCTTTATAGCTGGAGCGATGAAGACAAACTCATCAATAACTAATTTATAGCTTTATGTATGAGGTTGCATAGTGCCTATGCAGCCTCGTATTTGATAAAAGGAGACCATTTTATGATTAGGGAAAAGGTAGTTGACGGTTTTAATAATGCTCCTCATAGGTCACTTTATCATGCGCTTGGTCTTACAGATGAAGAGCAGAAAAGACCTTTAATTGGTATTGTTAGTTCATATAATGAAATTGTTCCTGGACACATTAATCTTGATAAAATAGCAGAGGCTGTAAAGCTTGGCGTTGCCATGGCAGGCGGCACTCCAATAATGTTCCCTGCAATTGCTGTTTGTGATGGTATTGCAATGGGTCATGTCGGAATGAAGTACTCTCTTGTTACAAGAGATTTAATTGCGGACTCAACAGAAGCTATGGTAATGGCTCATGGCTTTGACGGACTTGTTATGATTCCAAACTGTGACAAGAATGTTCCGGGTCTTCTTATGGCTGCTGCAAGACTTAATATTCCAACAATTTTTGTAAGCGGTGGTCCAATGCTTGCCGGACGTGTTGGCGGCAAGAAAACAAGTCTTTCAAGTATGTTTGAAGCAGTAGGTGCATATTCGGCGGGAAAAATTACAGATGAAAAACTTCTTGAGTTTGAAAAGAAGACTTGCCCTTCCTGTGGCTCCTGTTCCGGAATGTATACTGCAAACTCAATGAACTGTCTTACTGAAGTTTTGGGTATGGGTCTTTCCGGAAACGGTACAATTCCGGCTCCATATTCTTCCAGAATTGAACTTGCAAAGCGTGCAGGTATGCAGATTATGGAACTTGTTAAAAATGATATAAAGCCACGTGATATTATGACTGAGGCTGCAATAAAAAATGCAATTACTGCAGATATGGCGCTTGGTTGTTCAACAAATTCAATGCTTCATCTTCCGGCAATTGCAAACGAGTGTGATGTGAACTTCAGCCTTAATATGGTAAATGAAATATCTGAACACACTCCAAATATTTGCCATCTTGCACCGGCAGGTCCAACTTATATGGAAGACCTTAATGAGGCAGGCGGAGTATATGCAGTTCTTAAGGAACTTGCTTCCAAAAACTTAATTGACACTGATGTTATGACTGTAACCGGAAAGACACTTAAGGAAAATCTTGAAGGTGTTTCAAAGACAGATAACACAGTAATTAGGGATATAGATAATCCATTCACACAAACAGGTGGTATTGCCGCTTTGTTTGGAAATCTTGCAGAGGATGGCTGCGTTGTTAAGCGCGCCGCCGTAGCTCCGGAAATGCTTGTACATGAAGGTCCTGCAAGAGTCTTTAACAGCGAAGAAGACGCTATTAAAGAAATTTATGCAGGCGGAATTAAGCCGGGTGATGTTGTGGTAATTCGCTATGAAGGACCGGCCGGCGGTCCGGGTATGCGTGAAATGCTTTCTCCAACATCTGCTATTGCAGGAGCCGGCCTTGACAAGGAAGTAGCACTCATTACTGACGGACGTTTCAGCGGCGCTACTCGTGGTGCAGCCATTGGCCATGTTTCTCCTGAGGCCGCCAAAGGCGGACTTATTGCATACGTACATGAAGGGGATATAATTTCAATAAATATCCCTGAATATAAAATTGAACTTAAGGTATCCGACGAGGAAATTGAAAGACGAAAGAAGACTGAATCGCCACTTGAAAGAACAGATATTACCGGATATCTTAAGCGTTACTCAAAGATGGTTTCTTCTGCGGATAAGGGTGCCATTATTAATTATAAATAACCGTTATAAAGGGAGTGAATGAACAGTGGGAATGACAATGTCTCAAAAGATACTTGCTGCACACGCCGGACTTTCTAAAGTTGAAGCGGGTCAGCTTGTACTTGTAAATTTGGACAGAGTTCTTGGAAATGACGTAACTTCTCCTGTTGCAATTAAAGAATTCAATAAGATGGGCGTAAAAGATGTCTATGATAAGACAAAGGTAACCATGGTTATGGACCACTTTACCCCAAATAAAGATATTAAAGCAGCAATCCAGACTAAGATTTGCAGAGATTTTTGTAATGAACTTAGCATTGTAAATTTCTTTGACGTGGGACGTATGGGAATTGAACACGCACTTCTTCCTGAAAAGGGACTTGTAGTTTCCGGCGATGTAGTAATTGGTGCAGACTCACACACTTGTACATATGGCGCACTCGGTGCATTTTCAACAGGTGTTGGTTCAACTGATATGGCTTGTGGTATGGCTACAGGTAAAGCTTGGTTTAAAGTTCCTTCAGCAATTAAGATTGTTTTGACGGGAGAAATGCCTGAATATGTTTCAGGTAAGGATGTTATCCTTCACATAATTGGAAAAATCGGTGTTGACGGGGCACTCTATAAGTCAATGGAATATACCGGTGACGGTGTTAAAAATCTTACAATGGCTGACAGACTTACAATTACTAACATGGCAATTGAAGCCGGAGCTAAAAACGGTATTTTCCCGGTAGACGAAGTTGCTCTTCAGTATATAAAAGAGCACTCAGACAGAGAACCTGTTGTTTTTGAAGCAGATGAAGATGCAGTATACGATGAAGTTATTGAAGTTAACCTTTCAGAACTTCGTCCAACAGTTGCATTTCCTCATCTTCCTGAGAACACTCGTACAATTGATGAGGTAGGAGATGTAAAGATAGATCAGGTTGTCATTGGGTCTTGCACAAATGGCCTTTATAAAGATATTAAAGAGGCTGCTGACATTATCAGAGGTCACAAAATTGCTGACCATGTTCGTGCAATTATTATTCCGGCTACACAGGATATTTATCTTAGACTTATGAAGGAAGGACTTCTTGCTGACTTTATTGAAGCCGGTTGTGTAGTTTCAACACCAACATGTGGTCCTTGTCTTGGTGGACACATGGGTATTCTTGCTAAGGGTGAACGTGCTGTTGCTACAACAAACAGGAACTTTGTAGGTCGTATGGGTGATCCTGAATCTGAAGTGTATTTGGCAAGCCCGGCTGTTGCTGCAGCTTCAGCTATTATGGGTAAGATTGCAGCTCCTTGGGAGGTTAAATAAATGATTAGAACAGGTAAAGTAGTAAAATACGGTGACAACGTAGATACAGACGTTATTATTCCGGCCAGATATCTTACAACAGGTGACCCGAAAGAGCTTGCTGTACACTGCATGGAAGATATTGACCTTGATTTCCACAATAAAGTATCTGAGGGCGACATTATGGTTGCCGGATATAATTTTGGTTGTGGCTCTTCCCGTGAGCATGCACCAATTTCAATTAAGGCAAGCGGAATTTCAATTGTAATTGCAAAGAGTTTTGCTCGTATATTCTACAGAAACTCAATAAACATTGGTCTTGCAATTGTTGAATGCCCGGAAGCAGTTGACAAGATTTCTGAAGGGGATAAAGTTTCAGTTGATCTTGACACGGGTGTTATTACAGATGAGACTACAGGTGAAAAATTCCAAGCTGAACCATTCCCTGAGTTTATTCAAAACATCATTTCAAACGGTGGTCTTGTAGAGTCTATTAAAGCAGGAATTATCTAATCAAATTCTTAAGTTGTGAGGAAAAGAAAATGGAATATAATATTGCTCTCCTTCGTGGAGACGGCATTGGACCGGAAATAGTTGACAGTGCAGTAGAAGTTCTTGAGGTTATTGGTGAAAAGTATGGACATAAGTTCAATTTTACTCCATATCTAATTGGCGGTGCTGCAATTGATGAAACAGGCGAGCCATTGCCAAAGGAAACAGTAGAAGGTTGTCTAAACTCTGACAGCGTTTTACTTGGTGCAGTCGGTGGACCAAAGTGGGATACGCTTCCGGGTGATAAGCGCCCTGAGAAGGCTCTTCTTGGCATTCGTTCTGCTCTTGGACTCTTTACTAACCTTCGCCCTGCAAAGCTCTATCCGGCACTCTCAGGTGACTGTCCGCTTCGTCCTGACATTGTTAAGAACGGATTTGACATAATGATAGTTCGTGAACTTACCGGCGGTATATATTTTGGAGACAGAGGATACCGTGAAGGTAAATATGGCCAAGAGGCATATGATACCGAGTGTTATTCACGAATGGAAATAGAACGAATTGCCAGAGTTGCTTTTGAAACAGCCCGTAAACGTAATGGAAATGTTATCAGTATTGATAAAGCAAATGTTCTTGAAACATCCCGCCTTTGGAGAAAGACCGTCCACGAAATAGGTGAAAGTGATTATCCTGATGTCAAATGTCAGGACATGCTTGTGGATAATGCTGCAATGCAGCTTGTAAAGAATCCGGCACAGTTTGATGTAGTAGTTACATCAAATATGTTTGGTGATATTCTTTCGGATGAGGCTTCTCAAATTACGGGCTCAATTGGAATGCTTCCTTCAGCATCTTTAAACGAATCAACAAGAGGCATGTATGAGCCGATTCATGGCTCAGCACCTGATATTGCAGGACAGAATATTGCAAATCCAATTGCAACAATTCTTTCAGCTGCAATGATGCTTCGTTATTCTTTTTCTCTTGCAGAAGAAGCAAATGCAATTGAGAATGCTGTCGATTCATTCCTTAATGATGGTCTTAGAACAGCAGATATAGTTGGTGACAGTGGAAAGACTCCTCTTGGAACAACAGAGGTTACCGCTGAAATCATCAAAAGACTTTAAAAAAAACACGCTCTATGAAAGTCGACTTGTTTTCATAGAGTGTGTTTTGTGCATTAAAAAAACAAAACGGATGTGTAGAAAATGGACAAATTGATAAAGAAAATAGATTCAATAGTAATCTTTAAAAATGTCAAGGAAAACCCGGTAATACGTGCTTTGCGAAAGCTTCTACTCTCTGATAGGGGTGATAGGATAGAGGCCTATGCTGACTTTGTTGCAGAACTTTTTGACTATAACTATAATTTCACTGAATTTATTGTTGACGCTGTGGTAACAGATGAAAATAAATATGTGATCATGAAGTCAAACGGTGAAGAAATACCGGAAGTTTTAGAATCTTGTTTTGAAAATGAATTGCGAGTTTTTGATGAGATTTCAAACATATCAACAGCAACTCTAAAGAAGTTTGTTGGTTACTCAGGATATTTACCTGAATATGTAAGTGGCTATGATTCTTATGAAAATGACAATCTTATAGACGAGTATAAATCACGCTTGAAAGATTTAAATAAAGTCGGATATGGTATTTATGCTCATAACACAATGTTTAGATTTGTAGATGGAGAAATTGTTCCTGTAAAAACACCGGATAAAACCAGTGTTTCGGACCTTTTTGGCTATGAGCGAGAAAGGGAAATGTTAATAGATAACACAAAAGCTTTACTTGAAGGAAGGCCTGCTGCAAACACTCTTTTAGTAGGCGATGCAGGCACCGGTAAATCCTCAACTGTTAAGGCTGTAGCCAATCTTTTGTCAGACGAGGGTCTTCGTCTGATTGAAATTAATAAGGCTCAAATTTCAAGACTTCCGGAAATAATGGAAATTATTCATGAAAATCCTCTTAAATTTATTATTTTCATAGATGATTTATCATTTAATGCCGAGGATAACAATCTTGGAACTCTAAAGGCAATTTTAGAGGGTGGAGTTTCTACAAATGCAGAAAATTGCGTTATTTACGCAACAAGTAACAGACGTCATTTAATAAAGGAAACCTTCTCAGACAGAGAAGGAGATGATATTCACAGACAGGATACCATTCAGGAACAAATATCTCTTTCGGATAGATTTGGCTTGACGATTCTGTATACCAGACCTTCAAAAGATCTTTATTTGGAAATTGTTCATAATCTTGCAAAAAAAGCCGGAATTGAAATGGACGAGAATGAACTTGATATTAAGGCTTCAGCCTTTGCACTTCGAAAGGGTGGATTTTCCCCAAGAGCAGCAAAGCAGTTTATAAATAGTCTTTTATAATTAATATTAACTATATGTGTTGTTATTATTATTAATATATGATAAAATATTTTGGTTAAATTTGTTCTTTTAAGGGGGATTTCAAATGCGTATTTTAGGTATTGACCCTGGCTATGCCATTATTGGGTGGGGCGTAGTGGATTATGAAAAGAACAAATTCCACGTTGTTGATTTTGGTGCAATTACAACTGAGGCCGGAACTCCTTTTTCTAATAGATTAAATATCATCTATGACGATATTAAATACATTCTTCAAAGAACAAATCCGGATGCGGTTTCAATGGAAAGATTATATTTTCAAAGTAACCAAAAGACAGCAATTGATGTTGCACAGGCAAGAGGTGTATTAATGCTTGCGGCTGCGCAATGTGGTGTGGAAGTGTTTGAGTATACTCCAACACAAGTAAAGCAAGCTGTAACCGGATACGGAACAGCTGAAAAAAAACAGGTTATGGAAATGACAAAATCAATATTAGGTCTTGAAAATGTTCCAAAACCTGATGACACAGCGGATGCATTGGCAATGGCAATTTGTCATGCTCACTGTAATGGTGTTTTGTCAACTCCGTCAACTACAGGGAACGGATTTGGGAAAAAGGAAGCAGATGCTTTTGAAGTGGTAGATGGCATTATCCGTGTAGGAAAACGAATCCTCAAAGAACGAAAGGGTATTTGATATGTTTTACAGCATTACCGGTGAAATAGTTTACTCAGATACAAACACTGTGGCGGTTCAGTGTGGGGGCGTGGCCTTTTCATGCAACGTCACATTTAACACAATAAAAAAAATCGGACCTGTAGGATCACAAGTTACTCTTTACACTTATCTTAATGTTAAAGAGGATGCTCTTGACCTATTTGGCTTTTATGAAAAGTCAGAACTTGACATGTTCAAAATGCTCATTTCTGTTTCCGGGGTTGGACCAAAGGCCGGACTTGCAATTTTATCTGAACTTGAGCCGTCTCAGCTTGTAATGTGCATTGCTACGGGTGACTCTAAGTCAATTACAAGGGCTCAAGGCGTAGGACCAAAGGTTGCAGGAAGAGTGGTCCTTGAACTTAAGGATAAAATTGTAAAGAATATGACCGGAGCTTCTGCATCCGAGGACTTTAAGGCAGCAGCTGCTGCTACAGTGAATGCCGGACAGTCAAATGTGTCGGAAGCAGTTAGTGCTTTGGTTATGCTTGGTTACAGTCAGTCGGAGGCATCAATTGCAGTTGGAAAATGTGATCCAACTCTTAAAGCAGAAGATATAATAAAACAGGCACTCAAAAATTTGATGTAAGAAGGTGACCTCCTTGATAACAAACTTTACAGATGAAATGGATTTTGAAAACAGACTCGTTACTCCCGAATATAATGAATCAGATGATTCATCATTGGAGGTTTCCCTTAGACCTCGTACTTTAAATGACTACATTGGTCAAGATAAAGTCAAAGAAAATTTGAAAATATATATGGACGCTGCAAAACACAGAGGAGAGGCTATGGACCATGTACTCCTTTATGGTCCTCCGGGACTTGGAAAGACAACTCTTGCCGGAATAATTGCTTCTGAAATGGGTGTAGATATTAGAGTTACTTCAGGTCCGGCTATTGAAAAGCAGGGGGATCTTGCAGCATTACTTACCAATTTGAACGATGGAGACGTTTTATTTATAGATGAAATACATCGCCTTTCAAGACAGGTGGAAGAAATTCTTTATCCTGCAATGGAAGACCATGCAATAGATATAATTATTGGTAAGGGTCCGGCGGCTCGTTCTATTAGACTTGACCTTCCAAGATTTACTCTTGTCGGTGCCACAACAAGAGCCGGACAGCTTACAGCTCCACTTCGTGACCGCTTCGGCGTTATTCTTCGTCTTGAACTATACACCCCTGATGAGCTTGCAGACATAGTTAAACGCTCAGCAGCAGTTCTTGGGACGGGAATAGATGATGACGGCGCATACGAAATTGCCTCACGTTCAAGAGGAACACCTCGTATTGCTAACAGACTTTTAAAAAGAGCAAGGGACTTTGCAGAAGTAATGGGCAACGGTGTTGTTACAAAGGACTCAGCAAGTCTTGCCCTTTCAAGAATGGAAATAGACCCACTAGGCCTGGATAACATAGACAGACTTCTTTTGACAGCAATGATTAAAAATTACAATGGTGGACCGGTTGGCCTTGAAACAATAGCTGCTGCCATTGGTGAAGAAGCAATTACCATTGAGGATGTTTATGAGCCATACCTCATGCAAATTGGATTTCTTTCAAGAACTCCAAGGGGTAGAGTCGTAACTCCTGCCGGTTATAGGCATCTTGGATATCCTATGCCGGGAACTGACACAAATTCAACACAGATGAAAATGGATATATAAGGAGAAAATTTATGGGTAGACTTTTCGGCACAGATGGTGCACGCGGTGTTGCCAATACTGAACTTACCAGTGAACTTGCAATGAAAATAGGTAGAGCAGCTGCTATGGTTCTTACAGATGCAGAGCATTCAAGACCAAAGGTGCTTATTGGAACAGATACACGTTTGTCAGGGGATATGTTAAAGGCAGCTTTGGCTGCCGGACTTTGCTCGGTTGGTGCTGATGTTTTAATCCTCGGTGTTGTTCCAACTCCGGCTGTTGCCTATCTTGTTAAGGAGTATGGTTATGATGCAGGTATAATGGTTTCTGCAAGTCATAATCCATATGAATACAATGGAATAAAGATTTTCCAGGGTGATGGATATAAACTTCCGGATGCCCTTGAAGAGGAAATAGAGTCAATCATTCTTGATGAGACAAAAGTTCCGCCTAAAAAGGCAGGTGCTGAACTTGGCCGATGCAGAAGAGCAAGTACAGCTCAGGTTGATTATATTGACCATATTCTTACAACATCAGAATACCGTTACAACGGTATGAAGGTTGCCCTTGACTGTGCAAACGGTTCAGCTTCAACAACCGCCGAAAGATTATTTAAATCTCTTGGTTGTGATTGCTACATCATGGGTGCTGAACCAAATGGTGAAAATATCAATGACAACTGTGGTTCTACTCATGTAGAAAAACTTCAAGAATTTGTACGTGAAAACAAGTGTGACGTTGGTTTTGCATTTGACGGAGATGCAGACAGACTTATTGCTGTTGATGAAAATGGTAACATTGTTGACGGTGACAAGATTATTGCAATTTGTGCACTCAACATGAAAGAAACAGGACATTTGAAGAACGATACAGCTGTTGTAACAGTTATGAGTAACATGGGATTTTTTAAATTTGCGAAAGAGCATGGAATTCACTGTGAAAAAACTAAAGTCGGAGACAGATATGTTCTTGAGAATATGAAAGAGAATGGCCATGTAATTGGTGGTGAGCAGTCAGGACACGTTATTTTCCTTGACTATGCAACAACCGGGGACGGACAGCTTACAGCAGTCCAACTTCTTCGTGCAATAAAGAGAACAGGAAAGAACCTGTCAGAGCTTGCATCTGTTATGGAAATCTTCCCACAAGTTCTTAAAAATGTCAGAGTTTCAAATTTTGGTAAAGCTAGATTTAACGACGATGAAGAAATAAAGATTGCAATAAAGAAAGCAGAAGAGGAACTTGGGGACACAGGTCGTGTTCTTGTTCGTGTGTCCGGAACAGAGCCTCTTGTTCGTGTAATGCTTGAAGGTAAAGACGAAGCCCAAATTGATAGACTTGCTGACGAAATTGTTGAAGTAGTTAAAGAAAGACTTATCTGAGTGAGGTGACCCCATTGAGGGCAACTAAAGATTGGAAGGATTACGAACTCCTTGACTCGTCTTCCGGAGAAAGATTAGAGCGCTGGGGAAACGTAACTCTTATAAGGCCTGATCCACAGGTTATTTGGAAAACCCCAAAGACACATCCCGCTTGGAAAAATGCGGATGCAAGATATCACCGTTCTCAAAAGGGTGGCGGTAGTTGGGAAGTATATAAGAACTTTCCGGAAGAGTGGGAAATTTCCTACAAGGATTTAAAATTTAAAATAAAGCCTATGGGCTTTAAGCATACCGGCCTTTTTCCGGAGCAAGCAGTTAACTGGGACTTTCTCCGCGAGGTAATTCGGGCTGCTAAGGCCGAGGGGCGTGAGGAAATAAAGGTTCTTAACCTTTTTGCCTACACCGGCGGTGCTACCGTAGCGGCTCTATCTGAGGATGCTCACGTTGTACACGTTGACGCGTCTAAAGGCATGGTTCAGTATGCAAAGGAGAATGTTGTGTTGTCAGGTTTCTCTGACAGACACGTAAGATATCTTGTTGATGACTGCGTCAAGTTTGTACAACGTGAAATAAGACGTGGTAATAAATACGACATTATAATCATGGATCCGCCTTCCTATGGAAGGGGACCGGGTGGAGAAATCTGGAAGCTTGAAGACACAGTATATGATTTTGTAGAGCTTACATCACAGGTTTTATCTGATGCTCCTCTGATGGTTTTGATTAATTCCTATACAACCGGACTTTCTCCATCTGTTATGAACTATATACTCGGAAGTTTGATTGTTCCAAAGTTTGGTGGAAAAGTTTCATGTGATGAAATAGGTCTTATGACAACCAATACCGGGCTTCATCTTCCTTGTGGTGCTTCCGCAATTTGGCAAAAGTAAAAAAGGAGTTTTTATGGAAGAAATACTAAGATTTGATAATGTCAGTTTTTCTTATGATGAAATAACTGAAGATAAGGCTAAAACTGAATATGCTGTAAAAAACGTATCTCTTTCCATAAAAAAGGGCGAATATATTGCAATTCTCGGTCACAATGGTTCAGGAAAGTCAACACTTGCAAAGCTTTCAAATGCAATTCTTATGCCGGATGAAGGTACCGTTTATGTTGAGGGGATTCCAACATTTGTGGTTGGTGAAACAGAAGAAGTTGAACTTGAAAGAACCATGAAAATTCGTCAGCATGTTGGAATGGTATTCCAAAATCCTGACAATCAAATTGTTGCCACAATTGTTGAGGAGGATGTAGCTTTTGGTCCGGAAAATTTAGGTGTCGATCCAATAGAAATTCGAAAGAGAGTGGATGAATCGCTTAAGGCTGTCGGCATGTATGAATACCGAGGTCATGAACCTCATAAACTTTCCGGAGGACAAAAACAAAGAGTTGCAATTGCAGGAATTTTGGCAATGCAACCCGACTGTTTGGTACTTGATGAATCCACAGCTATGCTAGACCCAAGAGGCAGACGTGAAGTAATGAATACTGTAAGGAAGCTACATGATGAACTTTCAATGACTGTTGTGTTTATTACTCACTTTATGGATGAAGCTGTAACTGCGGATAGAGTTGTAGTTATGGATGAGGGTTCCGTAATTATGGATGGCACCCCACGCGAAGTTTTCAGTAATCCTGAAAAACTCAGAAGTGTTGGTCTTGATGTGCCACAGGCTACCGAATTCTCAAATGAACTTTCAAAGATCGGGCTTTTAATGCCAAACGATATACTTAATGCAGATGAGTGTGTAACTTCGCTCAGTACTCTTTTGGAGGAGTAATTAATGTCAATTCTTAAAACTGAAAATTTAACATATTGCTACTCCATTGGAACCCCTTTTGAGGTTACGGCGCTGGATAATGCCAATATTGAAATAGATGAAGGCGAACTGGTTGCAGTAATTGGTCATACCGGTTCGGGAAAGAGTACACTTATACAGCATTTTAACGGTCTTTTGAAACCGACAAATGGAAAAGTCATAGTTGATGGACAAGATATTTGGGAAAGCAAAAAGTCACTTCATGAAGCAAGATTTAAAGTTGGACTTTGTTTCCAATATCCTGAATATCAACTCTTTGAAGAGACTTCTTATAAAGATATTGCATTTGGACCAAAGAATATGAAACTCTCTGAGGACGAAATAGACAGAAGGGTCAGAAAGGCAGCTGAATTTGTTGGAGTAACAGATGACATGCTTGCACGTTCCCCTTTTGATCTTTCCGGCGGAGAAAAACGTCGTGTTGCAATTGCCGGTGTAATGGCAATGGAACCAAAAATCTTAATTCTTGATGAGCCAACGTCCGGCCTTGATCCAAAAGGCAGAGACAAAATTCTAGGTCTTATAAAAGAATACAGAGAGGAAACAGGCAGCACAGTAATGATTGTCTCCCATAGTATGGAGGATGTTGCAAAGATTGCATCAAAGGTTCTTGTGATGAATTCTTCAAAAGTCATATCTTATGACACTGTAGATGAGACATATAAACGTGCTGATGAAATAATGAATATGGGACTTGATGTTCCGCAGATTACGAAAATCTTCATGGGTCTTCATGAGAAAGGATTTCCGGTTCGCACAAATATCTATACTGTTGAACAAGGTGTAGAAGAAATTAAGCGAATTCGTGGACTGGTGAACGGCCTATGATTAAAGATATTACAATTGGACAATATTTCCCCGGAAATTCTATTGTTCATAAAATGGATCCCAGAATGAAATTAATTCTTACATTTGTTTATATAATTGTAATTTTTGTTTGTAAGAATTTTTATTCTTTAGGGGTTATGGTAATAGCACTTGTTATTATGGTGCTTCTTTCTAAAATCCCGGTAAAGACAATACTGAAAAGTGTAAAACCAATTTTCATAATTATTTTGTTCACTGCTATTTTAAATGTACTTTACACTAAAACAGGAACAATAATATTTGAATGGAAGTTTATACACATTTCAACCGGCGGCATATATACTGCTATATTTATGGTTATCAGAATTGTAAGTCTTGTAGTTGCAAGTTCACTTTTAACATATACTACATCTCCAACTCTTATAACCGACGCAATAGAAAGACTTCTTTCTCCTTTGAAGTTTATGAGAAATAGCATTCATACAATTGCAATGATGATGACTATTGCACTAAGATTCATTCCTACGCTTATTGAGGAGTTTGACAAGATTACAAGCGCACAAAAAGCTCGCGGAGCTGATCTTGAAACAGGAACTCTTGTTGAAAGGGCCAAGGCACTTATTCCAATCTTTATTCCACTTTTCATAACTTCTTTTAGAAGAGCTTATGAGCTGGCTTATGCAATGGAATGCAGATGTTATCATGGAGCTGAAGGCAGAACTAGAATGAAGCAGATGTCTTATTCAGTAAGAGATTTTGCCGGCTTTGTTTTTATGGTCTTGGTAACAGCCGGAGTTGTGTCTTTAAATTTTGTATTTCCACATCTTATTTAAAAACTTATTTTTAGGTTGTTTTGAGGGTATTCGGATGAGAAATATTCTTCTTGAGTTAAAATATTTGGGTACTGAATATCACGGTTGGCAAGTTCAAGAGAACGCGCATACTGTGCAAGAGGAACTGCAAAATGCGGTTGAACTTATCTTGTCCAAAAGAGAGCCGATTACAGGCTGTTCTAGAACGGATACGGGAGTTCATGCAAATATGTATTGCTGTACTCTTAGAACAGAAAGTAACATTGATTGTTATAAGTTAATGGGCGCTTTAAACGCAAAACTTCCACCGGATATTTCAGTTGCTGACTGCAAGGATATGCCTGAAGATTTTCATCCCAGATACAGTTGTGTTGCAAAGCAATATAAATACAAGATTTATAACCAATCATCAAGAAATCCGTTTTATGAAGGACGTGCACTTCATTATAGGCCACATATAGATGTGGAGTTTCTAAATGAACAGGCGAAGGATTTCATTGGAACTTATGATTTTACGAGTTTTTGCTCAATAAAAACAGACGTTGAAGATACAGTAAGAACTGTGTATGACGCATCAGTTACTATTGAGGACGACTTAATAGTGTTTACGGTTGTTGCGGATGGTTTTCTTTACAATATGGTTCGAATAATGGTTGGTACCCTTCTCTTTATTTCTGAGGGGAAGAGGGAACCCGGAAGTATAAAGGAAATAATTGCAAATAAGGACAGGAAATCCGCAGGAATAACTGCTCGTGCATGCGGCCTATATTTGGACAAGGTATACTATGATTTTAACGGAGGTGAGAGTATTGGCTGAACAGAATGTAAAAAATAAAAGAAATTTTAAGTTTAAGTTAAGGAATAAACATATAATTGCTTTACGTATAATATCTGTCATTTTTTTGATATTACTTTTATTGTTTTTTGCAGCCGAAACTCTTGGATTTGCCTCTGTTTCAAAAATAAATGACAGTATTAGGACATTTTTTGTAAGCCTTACTCCCGGTGAAGGTTATCCATATAAAATAAATTCAAGTTCGGTTCGTCAAATTGGAGTTTTGAATGGTAATTTATTTATACTGACTGATGGAGATACAATGTCTCTGGATACAACTGCAAAAGTTGTCAAAACTGCAAGCCATACATATTCTTCACCTGTAATGGCTATTAAAAGTGGAAAGGCAATTGTCTATAATAGAGATGATAATCGCTACAGGGTGGAAAATAGAACAGAAACTTTGCATGTTGGTGAAACAGAAAACAATGAGAAAATAATAACATGTGCAATTGGTAAAAAAGGAAATATAGCAATTGCTACCACGTGCGATTCAGCCGTGTCCAAACTTTCAGTGCGTAACAATAGTTATAAAAAAGAGGTTTTCGCTTGGAAATGTGCAAATGATAGCATTATTTCAGTTTCTCTTTCGGATAACGGCAAATATGCTGCAGTTGCAGTAATTGGTGCGCGTGACGGTGAAATTTTCTCTAAGATTTACATTTTTGATTTTGAATATTCGGACCCGGTTTCTACATTTGAATATCCAGGAACAGCAATCATAGATTTGAATTTTGTAACAAATAATAAGGTTGTTGCTGTCGGAGATAATCTTATTTCATTCATAGATGATTTGGATGAAAAAGAAGATAAACTATATGAAGGAAATACTCTTTCAAATTATTTCTTTGCAGAGGACGGCACTACTGTAGTGGTTCTTTCTGAATCCGGTAGTACAAATTCTCAAATACTTACATCATATACCAAAAACTTTGGTGTAGCATTTGAGGAAAAACTCACAAGTTCAGTTAAATCAATTTTTGCAGCAAACTCAAAAATTGCAGTTCTCTTGGATGACGAAGTAATTGTTTATAAGGGGAACGGCAGTAAGTATAAAGAGTATCATACAGATTCAAATTCTATTTCTGTATTTGATATAGGAAAGAACACATACGTTTATTCAATGGGTAAAATTGATAAGTGTACGAAGTCAAAATAAGGAGATTGTTATGGCAAATTCAAAGGGAATAGACACATTAAAAGAGCAATTTAATAAAATGAATGAGAATGCGCTTACAATACCGAATATTCTTTCACTGTTTAGAGTGATTTTAATTCCGTTTTTTGTTTTCTTTTTTCTTTCTGGAAAGTATGCAATTGCTGTATCTATAATTTTTATTTCAGGTGTTACAGACTTGCTTGACGGTAAAATTGCAAGACGTTTTAATCAGATTAGTGATTTAGGAAAACTTCTTGATCCTGCAGCGGACAAGCTTACTCAAATAACTGTTGCATTTACTTTCTTTATTCATTTTTTGGATTCAAAAGATCAGTCATTAAAACTGTTCAGCTATGTTTTTCTACTGTTTATTATCAAGGAATTATTAATGATTGTTGGAAGTTTTGTTCTTCTTGGTATGGATATTGTGCCTACTTCTGCAATTATTTTTGGAAAAATTGCAACAACGGTATTTTATTTGGTAATGGGATGCCTAATGTTGTTTTCTCCGACATTCGGTGTGTTTAATAAATTTTTCACACTGCCTAATGTTGTAATTATTATTTTGGTATCAATTTCAGCTTTTTGTACACTTTTGGCATTTTTCTCATATGTGCCGGACACGGTCAGAAAGCTTAAAGCTCGTAAAGGTTAAGGTAATTTTATGAAACAGATGGTATGCATAAAATGTAAGAAGAATCCGGCTGTTGTTTTTATCTCTAAAATAGAAGGAGATAAAAACGCTTCAGAGGGATATTGTCTTAAATGTGCAATGGAACTTAATATTGGACCTGTTAAACAGATGATGGAGAGTATGGGAATAAGCGAAGAAGACGTGGATTCTGTATCTGATCAGTTTAACAGTCTTATGGGATTTAATGAAGATGAGGATTTTGAAGAGGGCGGTGCCCCTTCAATGCCTTCACTTGCGTCACTTTTTGGCGCTCTTGGCGGAGACGGGGAAAGTGGATTTTCTCTCTTTGGCGGTCCAAAAAAATCTTCAGAAGATATAGAAGAAAATGAAGACGACAGCGCTGAAGATGGTGGCAAGAAAAAACGTCGATCAAAGCGTGGAAACAAGGGAGATCGCAAAAAGCGCAAATATCTTGGTCTTTATTGCACAGACCTCACTGAAAAGGCTAGGGACGGCAAAATAGACAGAATTATTGGCCGTGACAATGAAATAGGAAGAGCAGTACAAATTCTCTGTCGTAGATCTAAAAACAACCCTTGTCTTATTGGCGAACCGGGTGTAGGTAAAACTGCCATTGCCGAGGGTCTTGCACTTAGGATTGCATCAGGAGATGTTCCTGCAAAGCTTAAGGATAAGGAAATTCATCTTCTTGACCTTACAGCGCTTGTTGCCGGAACGCAGTTCCGTGGGCAGTTTGAAAGTCGTATAAAGGGCCTTGTTGAAGAAGTAAAAAATGAAGGAAATATTATTCTATTTATAGATGAAGTTCATAATCTTGTTGGCACAGGCGACTCAGACGGTACAATGAACGCAGCAAATATTTTGAAGCCTGCACTTTCAAGAGGAGAAATTCAAGTAATTGGTGCAACTACATTCACTGAATACAGGAAGCACATTGAAAAGGATGCCGCTTTAGAGCGTAGATTCCAGCCAATAAAGGTTGACGAACCATCAATTGAACAGACTTATGAAGTCCTTGTCGGTATTAAGTCATATTATGAAGACTATCATAGAGTACAGATTTCAGATAGTTTAGTTCACAGAGCTGTTGTTTTGTCTGAAAGATATATAACCGATAGATTTTTGCCTGATAAGGCAATAGATCTTCTTGATGAAGCTTGTACTTGTGCAAATCTTAGAAACAAGGCAATTTCAGAGTCTGAAATTGCTGAGAAACAACTTGCTGACTTAAAGGCTGACCTTGAGGATATGGAAGCTGAAACAGAAAATCCTGATTATGAAGAGCAGGCAAAGACAAAAGCTGAAATTATTGCCATGGAAACAAAGCTTCCGGAAATACTTGAAAAAGCAAAAGATAACCAGGTAACAGAGGAAGATTTAGCAAAGGTAATTCAGCTTTGGACCGGAATACCTGCTTCTAAAGTAATTGAATCTGATCTTCGTAAACTTGCAAACCTTTCTGAAAACCTTAAAGCAAAGGTTAAGGGGCAGGATGAAGCTGTTGAAGCTGTTGCTGCAGCAGTTAAGAGAAGCCGTGTTCAAATTAATTCAAGAAGAAGACCTTCTTCTTTCATTTTCGTAGGTCCTACAGGTGTTGGTAAAACAGAACTTGTAAAGCAACTTGCAAATGAACTCTTTGACACTCCTGAAACACTTATCCGACTTGATATGTCTGAGTTTATGGAAAAGCATAGTGTTTCAAGAATTATCGGTTCACCTCCGGGTTATGTGGGTTATGATGAGGCAGGCCAACTTACGGAAAAAGTAAGACGTAAGCCATATTCTGTAATTCTCTTCGACGAAATAGAGAAAGCTCATCCGGATGTTATGAATATCCTTCTTCAAATACTTGATGAAGGTAAGATAAACGACGCTCAGGGTAGAACTGTTAACTTTGAAAATACAGTTATCATAATGACATCAAATGCGGGCAGTGAGCGCAAGGATGGTGCATTAGGTTTTGCCCGTTCTCAGTCAGATGCAACAAGTGAAAGGGCTATGAAGGCGCTCAGAGACTTCTTAAGACCTGAATTCCTTGGTCGTGTGGACGAAATTGTAGTATTTAAAGATTTAACTGATGAAAACTATGAAGAAATTGCAATCCTCATGCTTTCGGAACTTAATGAGCCATTGAAGGATAAAGGAATAGACTTTTCTTACGAAAAGGATGTTCCAAAAACAATTGTTTCTAAGATGGATTCAAACGTTCGCGGAGCAAGAGATTTGCGCAATGTAATCAGAAGAAATATTGAAAATAAGATTGCTGATATCATAATTGACGCAGACGGAACAATGGTTACAGGCATACATGTTTCAGTCTCAAATGAAGAGCTTTTGGTTAAGGCAAAGTAATAAAAAATTACTATAAATTATATATAAAATTCTATTGACAGTCGACGGTGCTTATGCTAAAATAATCACCGTCGCAGAGATGCAGGTGTAGTTCAATGGTAGAATGTCAGCCTTCCAAGCTGAACACGTGGGTTCGATTCCCATCACCTGCTCCATTTTTTTTGTAAATAAGCGCTGATAGCTCAGCTGGATAGAGCATCTGCCTTCTAAGCAGAGGGTCGGGGGTTCGAGTCCCTCTCAGCGCGCCATATGGTGGATGTAGCTTAGTTGGCCTAAAGCGCCAGTTTGTGGCACTGGAGATCGTGGGTTCGAATCCCATCTTCCACCCCATATAAAAAGATGGGTGAGTAGCTAAGAGGTATACTCTTTTCTGTTCACTTATTTTTTTCAAAATTGAATATTGGGGCGTCGCCAAGCGGTAAGGCAACGGACTTTGACTCCGTCATCCGCTGGTTCAAATCCAGCCGTCCCAGCCAAAAAGCCGGAAGGAAATCCTTCCGGCTTTTTTTGTTTTGAAGGCAAAAAAAGAGCAGAAATTTCTTTCTGCTCTTTATACCTAATGATTATATTATCAGAGTTTTGGACCAGCCTCAACAAGAGCCTTTCCGGCTTCGTTGCCTTCATACTTCTTGAAGTTGTTGATAAATCTTGAAGCAAGGTCTTTTGCTTTTTCTTCCCACTCTGAAGCATCAGCATATGTGTCACGTGGGTCTAGGATTCCTGTGTCAACTCCTGAAAGTGCTGTTGGAACTTCAAAGTTAAAGTAAGGAATTGTCTTTGTTTCAGCATTTTCAATGTCACCACTTAAAATACCGTCAATAATTCCACGAGTATCTTTGATAGAAATTCTCTTGCCTGTACCGTTCCAACCTGTGTTTACAAGGTAAGCTTTAGCACCGCTCTGTTCCATCTTCTTAACAAGCTCTTCAGCATACTTTGTTGGATGGAGTTCAAGGAATGCCTGTCCAAAGCAAGCTGAGAATGTTGGAGTTGGTTCTGTAATTCCACGCTCTGTTCCTGCAAGTTTTGCTGTGAATCCTGAAAGGAAGTAGTATTTTGTCTGTTCAGGAGTAAGAATTGAAACAGGAGGAAGTACGCCAAATGCATCTGCTGAAAGGAAGATTACATTTTTTGCAGCAGGTGCTGCAGAAATAGGACGTACAATCTTTTCAATATGGTCAATTGGATAAGATACACGAGTGTTTTCTGTTACGCTCTTATCTGAAAAGTCAATTTTACCGTCTTTGTCAACTGTTACGTTTTCAAGAAGCGCATTGCGTTTGATTGCATTATAGATATCCGGCTCTGAATCCTTATCAAGGTCAATTACTTTTGCGTAGCATCCGCCTTCAAAGTTGAATACACCGTTGTCGTCCCAACCGTGTTCGTCGTCACCAATGAGAAGACGTTTAGGATCTGTTGAAAGTGTTGTCTTACCTGTTCCTGAAAGACCGAAGAAGATTGCTGTGTTTTCACCGTTCATATCTGTGTTTGCTGAACAGTGCATTGAAGCAATACCCTTAAGTGGAAGGTAGTAGTTCATCATTGAGAACATACCCTTCTTCATTTCTCCGCCATACCAAGTGTTAATAATAACTTGTTCACGGCTTGAAATGTTGAATGCAACAGCTGTTTCAGAGTTTAGTCCAAGTTCCTTGTAGTTTTCAACCTTAGCCTTAGAAGCGTTGTATACAACGAAATCCGGCTCAAAATCTTTGAGTTCATCTTCAGTAGGAATAATGAACATGTTCTTTATGAAGTGAGCCTGCCAAGCAACTTCAACAATAAATCTGATTGCCATTCTGTTTTCTTTTGTAGCTCCGCAGAAAGCATCTACAACAAAGAGTCGCTTGTTTGAAAGCTAAGAAATTGCAAGGTTCTTAAGTTCTGCCCAATTTTCCTCTGAAAGAGGGTGGTTGTCGTTTTTATATTATTCAGATGTCCACCAAATTGTATTCTTTGTGTTTTCATCCATAACAATATATTTGTCTTTAGGGGAACGACCGGTGAAGATACCTGTCATAACGTTTACAGCGCCAAGTTCTGTAACCTGACCAACTTCATATCCTTCAAGGTTTTCCTTTGTTTCCTCATTGAATAATTCTTCAAATGAAGGATTGTATACGATTTCGGTTGTTCCGGAAATACCGTATTTTGCAAGATCAATGTTTGCCATTATTTTACCTCTTTTCATAATAGGTTTGTTAAAAAAATAACTTTGTTAAATTTTTAACTTATCACCATAAGAGTATATATAATCTTGTTGATTTTGTAAAGAATAAAAATAATAATTTACGGTTAATAAATAATGTATTTACCATTATTTTACAATTTAAACGAATATTTAATGTAAACTTTTGAAAAAGATTTTTAAAAGAGGAACCTAACATATGAAAAATGACTATATAATTTTTACAGATGTGTCCGCTGATATTGATCCAAGTTTTGCAAAAAAGAATGGTATTCACTTTGTTTCAATGAATTACACAATAGGTGAAGAGGAACGTGTTTGTTTAGGAATTGAAAGTGAAAAGATTTTAAAGAAATTCTATGAAGGTCAAAGGCATGGTGATTTAACAAAAACCAGTCAAATTTCACCCCAAAATTATATAGATGTGTTTGAACCGTTTCTTGAAAGCAGAAAATCAATCCTTTATATTTCTCTTTCCAGCGGCTTGTCCGGAACATACAATTCATCTTTAATTGCGGCAGATGAGTTGAACGAAAGATATGAATCACAGGTTGTTTGTGTGGACAGTCTTTCCGGATCTGCAGGTATGGGACTGCTTATTGAAGCAGCAGTAAAAAACAGAAATGAAAAAATGTCTATTACAGAAAATGCAAACTGGCTTGAAGAACATAAGCGACTCATACAACATTGGATTATGGTAGATGATCTTATGTATTTGAAAAGAGGTGGACGAGTTTCTGCTAAAACTGCAGTTTTGGGCGCAGCACTTGGAATTAAGCCAATATTAAGTGCCAATGAAGAGGGAAAACTTGTAAATATTGGAAAGAAACGTGGTTCAAAGCTTGCTATGGCTGAACTTGTTGAAAGGTATAAAGAAACATCGAATAAAGAACCGGGTGAGCGCGTTTATATTGTTAATGCAGATAGTAAAAAACATGCAGAACACCTAAAAAAATCAGTTCTTGAGATAAATCCAAATGCAGACGTAAAAGTAATGATGTTAAGTCCGATTATAGGAGCACATACAGGTCCTTCTATGCTTGCAATTTTTCATTTTGGTAATGAGTCTTCCAAAAGAGAATAAAAAATTGTTGACATTTTTTTGTTATGGTTTTATAATTCATTCATATTGAAAAACCGATGACTAAGAGTAGTAGTTACAAACATCGTTTTCAAAGAGAGCTACAGCCGGTGGAATTGTAGCAAAACGACTTGTAATGAATGGACTTAGGAGGGCGGCCGAAAAGCGTAAGCTTAGTAGTAACCGACGGTACCCGCAATCGTTAACAAGCGGAGTGTATGTCAGTACATTAAAAGAGGGCGCAGCCAAACTGAGTGGTACCGCGGAATTGTAATTTCGTCTCAGAATCCTATAGAGGATTCTGGGACTTTTTTATTATAAAAAACAGGTGATTAAAATGAAAATTCTTTCAAAACGATGGCGTAATCGAAATTAAAATCAAAATATTTTTATCCAATTTTAAATCATATTATTATTTAACGTTATTTATCTTTAAGAGGGAGTTTTTATTATGAAAAAGATTTTAGCTATTGTTCTTACACTTACATTTTTATTTAGTTTTGCAGCTTGTTCAAATAACGAGAAGGCCAAGATACCTGTAATTGGTATTTCACAATATGGTGAGCATTCATCGCTTGACAATTGCCGCGAAGGTTTCCTTACCGGACTTAAAAATGCCGGACTTGTTGAAGGAAAAGATTTTACTGTAGATTATCAAAATGCGAATTTTGATGATGCAACAGCAACACAAATTGCTCAAAACTTTTCTTCAAAAAATTATGACCTTATGTGTGCTATTGCAACCCCTTCAGCTACAGCTTGTTTTGCGGCAGCAGAGGACAAGGACATTCCGGTTATTTTCACTGCAATAACAGATCCTGTTGCAGCAAAACTGGATAAAGGTAACATTACCGGAACATCAGATAAACTACCTGTTGAAGCACAACTTCAACTTATTAAAGCTCTTCAACCGGACGCAAAAACAGTAGGTATTATTTATACAACATCAGAGCCAAACTCAGTTTCTGCAATAGCAGAATATAAGGAGAAGGCTCCTGAGTATGGTCTTACAATTGAAGAGATTGGCATTACTGCTCAGGCAGAAGCTGTTCAGGCAGCAGAAACTCTTATTTCAAAGAATGTTGATTGTTTCTCAAACCTTACAGACAACAACGTAGTTGGCGTTCTTGCTTCTATCCTTGAAAAGACAGACGAAGCAGGTATTCCTGTTTACGGTTCAGAAATTGAGCAGGTTAAAAAAGGTTGTGTGGCATCTGCAGGTATTGACTACATAAAGCTTGGAATTCAAACCGGTGAAATGGCAGCAAAAATCCTTAAGGGCGAAGCAAAAGCTTCAGATATTAAGTATGAAACAATTTCAGAGTATGAGACTTATATAAACAATGATCAGCTTAAGAAATTCAATATTTCTCTTCCAACAGATATTCAGGAAAAGGCAATTGATGCTTTAGCTGCAGAATAAGTGAGGAATCAACGTGAACGAAGTTATTGACCTTATAGTAGCAACGCTAATTCAGGGCTTTGTATATGCAATAATGTCCTATGGCGTATACATAACATATAAAATACTGGACTTTCCTGACCTTACGGTAGATGGCTGTTTCCCGTTAGGTGCGGCAGTTACTGCAGTTTTAATTACAAAGGGAGTTAATCCGTTTTTAACCATACCAATATCCATTTTGGTAGGTGCCTTGGCAGGACTCTGTACCGGTATTATACATGTAAAATTTAAGGTTCGTGATCTTCTTGCCGGTATTATTACAATGACTGCATTGTTTTCAATAAATCTTCAAATTGCCGGCTCTAATTTAAGTATTGGAAGAGATATGGAGACAATCTTTACAGCAGCTCCAACAATGGCTGTTTTAGGAAATCTTTCTCTTCTTTATAGAAAACTTATTGTTTCACTCTTATTAGTTTTTATATTTAAAATTTTAATTGACCTTTATTTCAAGACGAAGAACGGTATACTTCTAAGAGCGGTTGGAGATAACGCAACTCTTGTTACATCTATGGCAAAAGACAAGGGTAGTATGAAAATTATAGGACTTGTTATTGCCAATGCCTTAGTTGCCCTTTCCGGATGTATTGTTGCACAAGAACAACGTTCTTTCTCAAGCACTATGGGAACAGGTCAGGTTGTGTTTGCCCTTGCAACAGTTATTATAGGAACAACAATTTTCAAAAAAATGAGTTTTGTTAAAGGCACAACCTGCGCACTTGTAGGTAGTGTTCTTTATAAGGCTTGTATTCAAATTGCAATTACAATGGGGCTTCCTGCAAATCTCTTGAAATTTGTTACCGCTGTACTTTTCCTCGTTATTTTAATAATTGGAAACAGAGAAAAAGAGGGAGGTGCCGCACATGCTTGAACTCTTAGATATTTGTAAGACTTATAATCCGGGTGAAATAACCGAACTATGTCTTTTTGACAAGTTTAATTTAACCGTTCCGGATGGACAATTTGTTTCCATTGTAGGAAGTAACGGCTCTGGTAAAACATCTATGCTTAATATTGTTTGCGGCAGTATTCCCGTAAACAGTGGCAAGGTAATAATAAATGGAAAAAATATTACCAATGTTCCTGAATATAAAAGATATAAATACATTGGACGTGTTTATCAAAATCCGGCTGTCGGAACTTGCCCTACAATGACAATTCTTGAAAATATGTCAATTGCTGATAACAAGGGAAAGCCCTTCGGACTTTCACGCGGTGTCAATAAAGACCGAGTGGATTTTTATCGCTCTCAGCTTGAAATTCTTGGACTCGGTCTTGAGGATAAGCTGAATGTGCGCGTAGGTTCGTTGTCCGGTGGACAACGTCAGGCACTTTCGCTTATTATGACAACCATGACACCGCTGGATTTTCTCATCCTTGATGAGCATACAGCAGCTCTTGACCCAAAGACTGCTGAAATAATTATGCAACTTACAGGAAAAATTGTTCAGGAGAAGAATTTGACAGCAATGATGGTTACCCATAATCTTCGTTATGCCGTTGAATACGGTGACAGAATACTCATGATGGATAAGGGTAATGTAATTGTAGATAAAGCCGGAGAGAATAAGAAGAATACAAGTGTAGATGATCTTCTGAAAGTCTTCAATGAAATAAGTATTGAATGTGGAAATTAAATAACTACAAAAAGACCGAATTAGTAATTTTCTAATTCGGTTTTTTTGTGGTTGTTTGGTCATAATTTGTTAAAATGAATGTAAGGAGTTTGTATATTATAACCAAGTGTCAGGCTTGATTATTGTTATATATTAATATATAATATATATTTATGATATATAATGATAATATATAATATAGTTAATTTATGTCCAAAAAACGGGCGTCAATCAAATTATTGATATTAATTTAGGAGGGGTTTCAGTATGGTCAAAGCTGGAAAGAGTAATGCTACATATAGATTGCATGATCGTATCATTGCAATTGTAGTTGTATTTGCATTATTTATCTCAACATTTGCTATTGTTGGACCGATTACTAAAGCTAGTGCTTTATCTGCATCAGATGCCGGCAGAATTGGTTTTGATGATGCAAACATTAATTATGATTCAGACCTCAAGGATAATGGAGATGGTTCATACACCCTTGATATTGGTTTGTGGTCAGACATCATAAAGGATGATGAGAGTAAGGATTCAACTAAATCTAGTGATGGTTATTTTGAGGCTCAGTTCTCGGGTGACTACCTCGTTGAACTTTGGGGTGGTAATGGTGCCGATGGGTCTGACACAAAATATAATCACGGAGGTAACGGCGGTAAGGGCGGTCACCTCTATGGCGTTATTACTCTTAACAAGGGTGACATTCTTTACTACAATATTGGTGGTAATGGTGTTCAAACAGAAAAAGAGGATGAAGGCGGCGGAGCAAATGGTTCTGGCGGCGGACATGGTAATCTTGGTAGCTACAAAGTCGGTGGTGGCGGTGGTTATTCTGCTGTATATCTTTTCCACAATGGCTCGGAGGCTAACACATTTAAGACAACATACCTTGACATAGATGGAAATCTTGTTAAGACAAAAATTGACGAATCAGATCGTACTTCAAAGTACATCATGATTGCTGCCGGCGGTGGCGGTGGTGGTGCCGGAGATGGATTCATTCTCGGTTATAAGCCAACGGGAACCGCAGACGGTGGTAATGGTGGTTCTGTAAACGGAAGTAATATACGCACGGTTGCTAATGGTTATGTTTTTGATGGACAAGATGGTAAATCAAGTGGAAAGAAAACTTCATATATTGGTAAAGGTGCAACAGATGTTCCAGGTGAAATAACCAAGGATTTTGGCCTTGGAATTATTAAAGGTGACAAGCCGAATGATTGGGCGGCTACCTATAATAATGAACTTCCGGGTGGTGCCGGTGCGGCTGGAGACCTTCGTGGTGGTGCCGGTGGTGCTGGTTATTGTGGTGCATCTGGTGGTAATATGGCGTCACTTATAAGCCCTGGTTATATCGGTGGCGGTGGCGGCGGTTCGTCATATATTTCTAACCTATTTACATATAATGCTTCATCAATTACTGACGATATAAAGAACAAAGAAAGTTCAAGTTCAACTGGTGGTGCGGTTGATATTACATTCATTGGTGCTGATAAGACCATGAATCCTACAAAGGACTTCTCTTGGCTAAATGAACTTACATTTACAGCAAATGCTTCTAAATATTTTAATGTTACTGCTTCTTCTACGGACGGTATAGCAGAAGTAAGCGGACAGCAGATTACACTCAAGAATGCAAAACTTGGAGAAGATGGTAAGGTACACCTTATTCTTACATTCACCCCAAAGACAGCTTTCATGGGTGGTAACAATGTTAACCTTTTTGAGAACACAACAACTCCTGAAATTACTGTTAACAATAAAAATTCAACAAAGACATCTTCTATTGACCTGTCGAATGATGTCTCATATGTAAACGTACCACTTCAAAATTTTGAAGCTATTGGAAACACCCTTGAAATTATGGGTGGAGAAGACGTTGCAACAAACACTCTTTATGAGGATAACATGGCTTCGGTAAGAACTACTTACCAAAGTAACGCTATGTATGACTTCATAGGTGGAATATCAAGTTATTGGGTTAAGGATGCCGAGGAAACTGCATTAATTACAGAGAGTACTGTTTCTCCGCTGGATTCAACAGTTTACACTGTTGGATATACGGTTTCTCCTAAGTATTCTGCAGCAATTATTGGTACTCCTGTAACAGCAACTGATATTAAAACTATTGCTTTTGTTGATGTTATTTCTGAAATTGAACTCAATGGAATAATTTATAAAACTCGGAAAATAATTGAATATGACGAATCAACTAAAACATATTCTCTCATTGTAACTCTTAATTCAAGCACACGCGCTGATAAAGACAGTGGTGTATGGGTTAATGAAGACGAACTTACAATAAAACAACAGATGGCTCCTGCATCAAATGTTCCAACAAGTGTAACACAAACTGCTATTGGATCTTATTCATTTACGGTTCCTGTAAATGGTTATTATCTAATACAGGCTTGGGGAGCCAACGGCGGAAACGGTGCAGACACTATTAGATACAATAACAGTAATACATTTGCTACATCACGGGGCGGAACTGGAGCCACTGGTGATTATGTTTATGGTTATCAATATTTAACTAAAGGTACCGTCATTTCATATAATGTTGGCGCACAAGGTGTTTCTAGAAGTGTAGTACGTCAAAATGAGGATGAAGTTACTGGCACAGGAGGTTCTGGTGGTGGAAGTTCCATTGTTGAATTTAATGGAGTAGGATTAGTAGCTGCCGGTGGTGCTGGTGGCGGTGGTTCAGCGGTAACAGCTCCAGGTCTTTCCACTCAACAGTCAAATGACCTTACCCACGGTGGTACTTATAGAGCTGATGATAGACCAAATGAATTAGTATGTAATGGTGTTGACGCAGTATCTACATATACAATGGCAGATACTTTTACAAGTGCGAAATCATCCGTATCAACTGATGGTGCTCCAGGAACATCGTATTCAGAAAAAACAATTTTAGGCCCAAAGGGCACATGGTGGGCTAAGGGCGGTGCAGCTGGTACAAATGCATTGAGCTTTAACGGATTAACAACAGATGTGAATGCAATTGAAAGCGCTGCTATTGTGTATAAAACATTGCCAAATGATGCTAAGCAGGCTGTTATAGATGCTGCAAGTTCCTCTAAGGATTCAAGTGCAGGAAATAATGGTTGTGTAAAAATTGCTCTTATTCAAGAAGATCGCTATACAGCAGATCAAATCAAGCAACTTCTTGGAGAGAGACTTACAGATATTACTCTTGATTATGAACTGTCAAATTATTTTGGGCTTGTTAGTTTTGAAAAGAGTAATTACACAATTGATGATGTGATTTTTACAGTTGAAAATGAAAATGATCTTGAAAAGACAACAGCGACTCTTCCTGAAGTTTCGTGGACAATTAAGTTTAAGCCTATAAATGGTTTCCTTGGTGGTAATGTAGTACCTGATTTGTTTTATAATGGAACAAAGGCATATGCAACGGGCATGGTTGCTAAACAGGATGATTCAAAGAATGCCGATATTGGCGATGATGTTGCTGACGTTCCAAAGAATATAACTACAGACTATGTAAACTACAAACTTACAAATCCATTTTCAGCATCGGTTGTAACAGAGGAGAAGAGGGTACAGTATGGAACTGTTGTTCCAATTAACGATTTGTTCTCTGTAACAGATAACTGGCCTAACTCAAGTACCCTTCTTGACGATTATGTCCTTAAGGTGCTTGATACTGATTTTCCAAATGGTGGATATACAGCAACTGCAAACAAAACTTTCACTTACAAGTATGGAATTATGCCAACAAGTGCAACTTCTAAGGCTAAGGCAGATAAACTTGTAAATGCTGATGAAAAGACATTGACTTCAAGTGTCGTTGTATTTTGTGGAGTAACCACAAATCTTACTAATATGGAATATGATGGACCAACAGAAGTTGATTTGGGTTCTGCACTTAGAGCATATGTTACTCCTGAGGCAGGATATGGTGCTCCGGATAACGTAGATGTTAAGGTTAATGGTGTAACAATTGCAAATTACACTTATGATAAGACAACCGGTGAACTCGTAATTCCTGATTCAGAAGTAAGTGGTAATATTGAAATTTCTGGAACAGGAGTTGTTAAGACTTACACTCTTAAATACAGAGGATATGATGAAAATAATGCTCTTGTAGCAACAAAAGATACATCATATCTTGCTGGTTCTGCAATTACTGATGAAACAGCAAGTCTATATAATCCTAGAATAGATCTTAAGGGCTTTAAGTATGTATGGGACTGGCAGACAGATGATGGAAATCCACTTTCAACAATGCCAGCAACAAACTATTGGGTAGTAGGTTCTTACGAGCCACTCTTTTACACCGTACAAATTAAATATGTTGACACTGATGGAAATGAAATTGCTTCAAAATATGAGAAAGATGTTTGGTATACATATGAGGATTCAGTAAATTCACCTGATGTTGCCGGATATAAACTCGTAAATTCATCAGATGTTAAAGTTAACATTAGTATTGATGAAGAATTTGCAGATGCTCATGCAGAAAATGATGTTGTTCTTTATAAGACTGTGGTATATGAGCTTTCTGATCATAACCTTTCAGTCAAGCATACATACACAGATACAAATGAAACATTTGATATTTCCTATGAAAAGGTAAATCCTGGCAGTACTTATAATGTTCCTGCAAAGACAATCCCGGGATATGTATCGGATGTATCCTCTATTTCTGGCATTATGGGTTCAGATAAGATTAATGCTGAAATAAAGTATTCGCCTGCAACGTATACAGTTTCATTTGATGTTGATGGAAATCCATATGGAACTCCAATAACTGTAACATTCAAAGATGAATATGGCACTCTTCCAATACCTGTAAAGGCTGGTAAAAACTTTGACGGTTGGTATACAGAAAGTGGCAACTTAGTAACTTCAACAACAGAAGTTACGACAACAAGTGACCATACACTTTACGCTAAATGGATTGAACTTCCAGAGTTTACTGTTTCACAGACCCCAACTGTTTGGACAAATGGTACAGTTTCATTTGAACTCATAGGCACAAATACGGAAGTCGATTATAACGATGTTACTTTCTATTACTCACTAGATAACGGAACAACTTACACGGCAATGTCAGGTAATACACTTGATGTCACGGATGAGGGTGTTACTAACGTTAAGTTTAAAGCTGTTATTGATACAAGAGAGTACATTTCATCTTCGTACGTAGCAAAAATAGATAAGACTGCTCCAAGTGCATCTGTTAGCATTACAACATCAGTGGTTAAAACAATTCTTGGTGGATTGTTTGAAAAATATTTTAATGACACTGTTAATGCAATAATCACTTCAAGTGATGCACTTCCAGTAGGAATTGATAAGTCGGGTGTTGCTAAAGTTGAATATTATGTTGCAAACAACGCAACTACTATTTTGACTGAAGCTGAACTTAATGCACTTTCTGATTCTTATTGGACAGAGGGTTCAAGCGTAAGCGTTGACCCGGATAAACAGGCAGTAATATATGCAAGAGTAACTGATAACGCCGGGAATGTCTCATATGCTGCTTCATATGGATTTATCACAGATAAGACTGTTCCTGAAATTTCAGATACAAATAATGTAAACAACAGATGGTTCAAAGACGGTGAAATAATTAAGGTTCACGTTGTTGATCTCCTTGCCGGCCTTGAGACAGTTCAAGTTAAGGTAGGAGAAGGGGCTTATTCAGATGCTTCAGTTGATGCTGAAGGTAATATTTCTATTGCTATCAGTTCTCTCAATGAAGGCTCAAATGTTGTAACTGTAAAGGCAATAGATAATTCAAAAAATCTTAAGGAACTTGCTCTTACAATTGGTAGAGATAACACAGCTCCAACCGGTGAAATCATTGTTGATACAAACTCTTGGACAAGTCTTCTTAACTCACTCACATTTGGTTTGTTTTTTAATAGTACACAAGATGTGACTATTACGGCTGCCGATATAGATGGAAGTGGTGTTAGAAGAATTGAATACTATGTAACTGACCAACTTTTGGATGCAAATGCACTAGATACGGTTACTACATGGACAACTTATACAGATGGTTCTCTTTCACTTAATCCGGATGGAAAATATATAGTTTATGCAAAACTCATAGATAAGGTAGATAACCACAGCTATATAAGCACTAATGGAATAGTTGTTGATACATTTGGTCCAACACTTACTGTCGCTTATGACTATGACAGCACATGGGTTAATACTAACCAAACTATTACCGGTAATGTTGAAAAGCACTATGCAGATGTTGAAAAGGTTACATATTCTTACACAGCAAACGGTGTTGAGAAGACTGGAACTTTAACATTTGATGCTGATGGTGATTTTTCATTGCCTGTTATTGACAATGGTCAGTACGTTGTAACATTTAAGGCTCTTGATAAGGCCGGAAATGTTGAACGTGAAGTAAAGACCGTAACGGTTTGGAAGGATTCAGAGAAGCCGACAATTTCTGTTTCAACAGCTTCTACTGATTGGGTCACTGAGGATTCAGCTACTGTAAATGTTACTTCTGTAGGTGTTTCAGGTGTTGGCTCTGTTCAGTATAGAAAATCAGGAGACGAGGGTTGGACAGTTATAACAGACGATGGCTCAGGATATAAAGTTCCTATTACTGAAAATGGAACTTATGAGTTTAGGTCAATAAGCAAATCTGGTGAAATAAGTGATATTGCTTCTGTTACATATAGTAAAATTGACAACACAGTTCCGGTGTTAAGTGTTTCCGCTCAGTCAAATTCCAAGACTTATAATTACAGCACTGCACCTTGGACTAATGATGATGTTATCTTTACACTTTCAAATACAGCAGATACTCTTGCTCCTGTAACATACAAGTATAAAGTATCCACTGATTCAGATTATTTAGAACTTGATTCTAACACATTTACAGATTCACAAAATGGTAAAACAACCTATGAAGTTGTTGCTATTAGTGCTTCTGGTGTTGAAAGTGCTCCAGTAACTGTTAAAGCAAGCGTTGATAAGGAAAATCCAACAGGTTCAGTTTCCGTTGGTACAAATTTTTGGACTGAGTTTGTTTCAACTGTTGATTTCCTTAACATTTTCTATAAAGATCCCGTTGCAGTTACAGTGGATGGAACTGATACAGTCAGTGGTATTTCCGGAAAATACTATTTGATTGATCATGATGGAAGAACTCTTGAGTATATCAAGACTCTTACAACCGGTTGGACAACATATTCCGGTAGTTCATTTACTATTGAGAATGAGAATAATTATGTAATTTATGTAATGCTCATTGATAAAGCCGGAAACAAGACATATCTTTCAACTAATGGAATAAAAATTGATAAGACGGAACCTACTATTAACGTTTCATATGCTGAAGGTGATTGGGATGTAAGTAGTACAGTTGAAATTCCGGTAACAGTTGTAGATGATGCAAATGGTTGTGGTGTAGATGAAACTTCAATTTCTTACACCTACTCTTCAACTGCTCCATCAGGATTTGCTGGAACTACAAAAATTGTTTCGTCTTCATCATTTACAATTCCAAATAGTGATGTTCCTGATGGAGAATACACAATTACTGTTTCAGCAGCCGATAAGGTAGGAAACATTAAAATTCGTGATATTCAAATTAGACGTGACTCAAGCGGTATTACAGTCGTTGCTAAACCTCAAGATGTAACAGTAACTTACGGCGATGCAACAGCAACATTTGTAATTAATGCAAAGAGCACCTCATCTCTTACATATCAGTGGGAGAAGTATGATGAAACATCAGATACATGGCAGACAATTGATGGTGCAACAGGTAACTCTTATACCGTTTCTAATCCATCAGTTGTTGAAAACAATGGTGATAAATATAGAGTAATCTTAACTAGTGCAGCCGGCTGGACGGAGGTTGATACGGCAGCAATACTTAAAGTTGAAAAGAGACTTATTGTCGTATCTCCGGATGACCAGTCTGTTGATTATGGTCAAGATGATGCTGAACTTACTTATACATACTCGGGAGTTGTAGGATCTGACCCAGTGGTGTTTACTGGATCTTTTGAACGTACTCCGGGTGAAGATGTTGGTTCATATGTAATTTCAAGTAAAGACTTTGCTCTTGATCAAACAGTTGAAGTAAATGGAAACTACTACATTGAAGTAAATCCAACAACTGCAAACTATGAGATTACAACATATAACCCTGGTGTTGTAGCAACACTTGAAAACAAGATAGCTGGTGAAAATGGTTGGACGATTTCTGAAGTTCAAATTACAGCTCCAACTGGATACAAAATCAGCACATCTAATTCAACTGATAGTTCTAACACATGGAGTGACTATATTACTGTTCCTGACGGAGAATACGGCAGTGGTGTAGAGTACTACTTGAGAAACGTTAAAGAAGGAGATGCTCACGAGGGTTCAATTTCTGTTAAACTTGTAACATCTGGCTTCAAGCAGGATACAGTTTCTCCAATTGCAAAGGTAACTGTTTCCGAGAGTAACCTTAAGAAGATACTAAATGAACTTACGTTTGGTCACTTCTTCAATGATAAGGTTGGCGTTGACATTACAAATGAAAACGGGACAGACATTAGTGGGCTTACATATAGTTACTATGTTTCCACATCTGATACTATTCTTTCTGACAGCGATTTAAATGCACTTTTAGCTGGAGATTGGACAGATGGTACAGGTGTTTCCGTAGATCCGGACACAAAAGCAATTGTTTATGCAAGAGTTAAGGACGGTGCCGGACACACCTCATATGCTCGTTCATACGGTTTTGTTACAGATGCCACCAATCCTACACTCACAGATATAAATTCTGCAAATGGAAAATGGATAACAGATGAAACGTCAAATGTTTCTGTTTCTGTTTCAGATTCACTTGCCGGTCTTGACACAGTTGAGTATACAGTAAACAGTGGTACAACTGTTACGGCTACTGTTTCAGATGGTAAGATTCAAATTCCTGCATCTGCACTTAGCGGTGGCGTAAATACGGTTGTTGTTAAGGCAATAGACAATTCTTCAAATGAGGCAATAATTACGCTTACACTTAAAAAGGACACGGTTACTCCAACTGTTGATGCTTCTGCTAACAATACAGGAATTGCTCAGAGCAGAACAATTTCAGTAACTCCTACCGTGGGTGAGTCAAACATTAAGTCTGTTACAATAAAAAAACCAGATGGTACTGTTATTGACATTACAAATACATACATGAATGGATTTGTTGCAACAGACAATGGAGAATATCTTGTAACAATTACAAACGGGGCAGGAGAGACTGCACAGGATATTGTAACGGTATCAAATGTTGATACTTCTAAGCCTGTAGCTTCGGTTTCAATTGGCTCTTACACTGAAGGTGAATGGTCAACTTCACCAGTAACAATTAGTGTTGACAATACTAATTCTAACAATCTTGGTACTACTACCTATAAGTATTCTACAGATGGTGGCAATACATGGCTTGATATGCCAAACGGTTCGCTTACATTGTACGACGGTACAAATGGTACATATCTGGTTAAGGCAATCAGTGAATCTGGTGTAGAAAGTGACCCAGTATCAGTAAATGTTAAGATAGACACAAGTGCTCCTACCGGTAAAATTACGGTTGACTCATCTTTCTGGGAGGAACTCCTTAGTACAATTACATTTGGTATTTACAAGAATGACAAAGTGATAGTTAAAATTGAAGGTACATTTGATATTTCTGGACAGAAGTCAATTGAGTACATTAAGACAACGGATGTCATTACTTCAAATGCTGATATTGCTAATAGAACAGATTGGCGTGAGTACACAGGAAGCTTTGAAATTCCTGCAGTAGATCAATCTAAGTTTGTTATCTATGCAAAACTAACAGATAACGCGGGTAATGTTACTTATGTTTCATCTGATGGACATGTATTTGATTTAACTGATCCTGTGATTACAGTTTCAAGTAATACAAGTGCAACAACAGCGGATGACGGTACAACATATGCTGACCGTACAGTTACTGTTTCAGATTCAAATCTTGACACGGTTAAGGTTTATAAAGATGGTGTAGAGGTTACTCCGCCACCACAGATTTTAAATGGTACTGCTACAATTGACATTCCAAATGACGGCTCTACTTATGAAATAGTTGCTACAGATAAAGGTGGAAACGCAGTTTCTATTACAGTAAATACTAAGACAGTTGACGACTTCATTGATGAACTTGACGATTCTTGGGCTGAACCAACAGCTCCAACAGAAAACAATCTTAAAGATGCAATCAATAATATTGATAACTTCGTAGACGCTGAGGATAATAATCTTACTCAAGAAGAGAAGGATAAGCTTCAGCAAAAGAGAGACGAACTTCTTTCTCAGTATGCGGAAAAGATTTCTAACCGATACGGTATCGTTGTAATTGATGTAGAGTCAGATGTCGTTGACATTGATGACGATGCTGTTAAGGCAACACTCAAGAAGTTTATTGACGGTGATGACGTTGAAAAATTCCTTGATGGCCAAAGAGTAGAAGTTGTGATGACTGTAAAGGAAGCTCCGGGCGATTCATACAATGAAGCAAAAGCTGAAAGCGAAGGAAACGTTGTAATTAAGCATGTTGAGGTTAAGATTGTTAAGAACGTCTATGCAGATGCTTCAGATACAAATCCAGACACAACAACAATTCTTACAACAACATCTGAAGATATTGAATTTTCAATTTCTGCGGATGTATATGCAAAGGCTGGACGTGTATTCTTTGTATATAGAGACCACTTAAATACATCAACAAAGCACGCAGATACAGATCCGGATCTTTCTGATGATATTGTTGGATTTAAGAGTAATCTCTTCTCAATTTTTACATTGGCATATGTTCCAGATGCTACAGTAACAGGCAATGTTACAGGTAAGGACGATAAGCCGATTAATAAAGCTATTGTTGAACTTCTTGATGATAGCGGAAATCCAATTCTTGATGACAACGGAAATCCAATCACAACAAAGACTGATGAGGATGGTAACTTTACGTTTGACAATCTTCCTGATGGAGATTATAAGATTAAAGTTACGACACCGGATGGTTCAGAAACAACTACAGAACCTGTTACTGTAAATCCTAACGGAACATCTACTCCTGCAGATATAAGTTTCAATAACTATAAAACTGTCGGTGATATATCAGGTACGGTTGTAGATAAGGATGGAAATCCTGTTCCAGGTGCCATAGTGGATCTTCTTGATAAGGATGGTAACCCGGTATATGACCAAAATGGTGATCCAATGACCACAACAACTGATGAAGATGGAAACTATATCTTTAAAGATGTCCCAGAGGGTGACTATAAAGTTAAAGTAACACCTCCAGATGGAAATACTCCAACAACTTCAGATGATATTACTATTCAAAATGGTAATGCGGAGGGTGAGGATATAAGCCTAGATAATTATCAAGTATATACAGATGTTAGCGGCACTGTAGTAGATAAGAATGGTGACCCTGTAAAGGACGCAATAGTTAACCTTCTTGATAAGAATGGTAATCCAGTTCTGGATGCGAATGGAAATCCAATCACAACGACAACAGATGAGAATGGAAAGTACAAATTTAAAAACGTTGAAATCGGTGAGTATCAGATAGAAGTTATTGCTCCACATCCTGATGTGGATGGTAATACTGATACAACGACTACAAAGATTAACGTTGCAAATGGTGACGTTAAGGACGAATATGGTAATAGTTATCCAAGCTCAACTGGTGTAACATCTAAACTTGAGAACTATGAGGCGTTTACAGATATTACTGGAAATGTAACAGATAAGAACGGAAAGCCTGCAGAGGGTATTCTTGTTGAACTTCTTGATAAGGATGGAAAGCCGGTACTTGATAAAGATGGAAATCCAATTACAACAAAAACAGATGAAAACGGTGACTATATCTTCAGTCATATTCCAGATGGAGAATATATAGTTAAGATCAATTCACCTGTTGAGGAAGATGACGACGTTGAGGCACCAGTAACAGTTGAAAATGGTACAGTAACTGGTAACACAGATACTAAGTTTGATAACTACAATGCATTTTGTGATATCAAAGGAAATGTTAAGGCTGATAATGGTGTTCCACAGTCTGGAGTAAAGGTTGAACTCCTTGACAAGGATGGATACCCAATCACTCTTGTTGATGGCACTCCTCTTGTTACTTATACAGATAAGAACGGAAACTACACCTTTAAAGATGTACCAAACGGAACATATCAGATAAGGGTAACACTTCCAGATGGAAGAACAGAGATTAAGACAGTAGTAATAGAAAATGGACAGGTCCCACTTGCTTATGCTCCAAATTTCGAATTTGAAGTTGTTGCAAATACCGGCGATGATAAATCCATTCTTTCAAGTCTTGCACTTCTCGTAGTTTCGGTCTTTGGCTCAACTTTATTTGTAAAGAAGAGGAAAGATGAAGAAGAGGAAAATTATTAATTAAAAGAACCCCGGAGCAAAATATAGCTCTGGGGTTTTTCTTTGTAACGCTTTTGTAAAGTATAATTATGTTGTTGTTTGTAAACAATTATGGTAAAATAATAAATTAATAGTGAGCGTTTTTAAGGGGAGTCACGAAATGAATTTAATAAAAGAACTCTATGAACTTACTTCTGCCTGTGGACTTCCGGGAGCAGAGGATGAAATCAGAGAATTATCTAAAGAAAAATTAAATACTTTTTGTGACTCTATTAAAGTTTCAAACAGGGGAAACCTTTTGGGAATTATGAACGGCGTTGGTCCAAAAATTGTATTAGATGCACATATGGACCAAGTTGGTTTAATTGTTACAGAAGTATGTGATAATGGCTTTGTATTATTTGACAAGTGTGGTGGTATAGACGAGCGATGTCTTTCTGCCTTGGAAGTGGAAATCATTTCAAGTAAGGTGAATGAAAAAATATACGGCATAATCAGCACTCTTCCACCACATCTCAGAAAAAGTGAAGATTCTGAAAAGACAAAAAAAGCATCTGAACTTGCAATAGATACCGGCCTTACAAAAGAAGATGCCGAAAAATTAATCTCTAAAGGGGACAGAATTCTTCCTAAATATAGTTTTATTGATCTTCTTGGAAACGAAGTTTCATCAGGAGCTTTAGATGACAGAAGCGGAATGCTGGTTATTCTCAGAACTCTGGAAATAATAGACAGTGCCTGTAAGAACGGAAAAAACAAAAAGCCAAATGTACTGGCAAGTTTCTCTGTATGTGAAGAGGTTGCAGGAAGAGGAGCATATACAAACATTTATGACTATGATGCTGAATACGGAATAGTTGTAGATGTAAGCTTTGACAAAACACCGGGTTGCAGTGCAAAGGAATGCGGAATAATAGGAAAGGGTCCTATGATTGGAAAGGGGCCTGTTGTATGTAGGGAAGTAAGCTTAATGCTTGAATCGCTCGCAAAAGAGAAAAACATTCCTTTTCAGTTTGAAATTATTCCATCAAGAACCGGTACACATGCAGATGAACTTGCAACAACTAAGACCGGTATAAAGGTTGGAATGGTTTCATTACCACTTAAGTATATGCATACTCCTATTGAGGTTATAAATACAGATGATGTTGAGAACAGTGCAAGGCTTATTGCTGAATACTGTCTTTCATTGGCAAATGAAAAAGTTGTTTATGACTATTCTTTAAGTAATACAGAATATGAGTTTAATAAAAATCCAAAAGTAGTTTCAGAAGAATATGAAGATATAAAAGAAATCTCTGATATTCATGGCGTATCCGGTCGAGAGGATTTAGTTCGCCAATATATAATCGGGAAGCTCCCACATGATATAGAATATTACGTTGACAATATTGGTAATCTTATTGTTAAGAAAATAGGTAAAAAAGTGCCTGATAAAAAGGTAATGTTTTGTGCCCACATGGATGAGGTCGGACTTATTGCAACATATATAACTGAAGAAGGCCTTATTAAGGTGGATGAAATTGGTGGTATATGTGAAGATGTGTTGGTCGGTAAAACTGTTACATTTGAAAGCGGTGTAACCGGGGTAATTGGTCTTAAGCATATTCATTTATGTGAGGGCAATGAAAGAACTAAAATACCTTCAATACCTGATATGTATGTTGACATAGGGGCTCACAGCAAAGAAGAGGCAGAAAAAAGCGTTGCTCTTGGAGATTATGCAGTGTTTAACTCTGAGTTTGTTGAATTTGGAACAGATAAGTCCTTTGTCAAGGCAAAGGCACTGGATGACAGACTGGGTTGCAGTTTTATGCTTGAACTAATAAATTCTGATTTGCCATATGACACTTATTTTGCGTTTACCACTCAAGAAGAGGTTGGATCGCGTGGTGCTATATGTGCTGCAAATGGAATAAGTCCTGACATATCAGTTGTTTTAGAAACAACAACTGCCGGAGATATTCACGGTGTAACCGGAGAAAAACGTGCTTGTGTTTTAGGTGACGGACCGGTTGTTTCATATATGGATAGAGGAACGGTTTATGATAAAGATCTTTATAATTGGGTAATGTCTCTTGCAAAGGAAAATGGTATAAAGGTTCAGACTAAAACTCTTATTGCCGGTGGAAATGATTCATCCTCTGTGCAAAGGGCGGGTTCCGGTTCAAGAGTTATTGCTGTTTCTCTTCCTACAAGATATCTTCATTCGGCTGCATGTGTAATTAATAAGTCGGATGTTAAAGAGACCGGAAAACTCTTGCATCTAATAGTTGAAGGTGCGTGTAAAATTTGATTAACATCTTTTCAGGCAACGCGGAGAAAATAGTTGCAATTTGTGAGCGTGACTGCATAGGACTAAAGGCAATAGAGCCTCTTATTTCCTATGGTATTCAATATGACAGCATTGCCATGTATTGGACTCAAACAATAGGAGGCAATGTAACAGCTTTCATTTCAAAAAAGTATAATGATACAGTTGCTTTTTTAATGAAAGATTCTGACGCATTTGAGATTGCTTCTTTTTTGAAAGTTATTGGGTATTATTCTTTAACAACGAATTCAAAAAAATTAATTGATTATTTGACATATAAAGAGTCTGACACAGATGTTCCTTGTTTTTCGCCTTCAGGTTACATTATGAGACTTCCTGCCGGTTCTGAATACATTGGAACTGTTACTGATATTTCAAGTAAAATTTTTCTCAATAGACAAGAAGACTGCAAAGTTTTTTATGAGACATTAAATGAGAATTTTCCCGGAAATGTCTTTTCTAATTATTCCGATTGGTATGTGGATATTTCCCACAGGGTAAGACATGACACTATGGATTTTGCAGTTGTGCTTGATGGCAATTGTAAGGCTACTGCATCTACGCTTGTTAAATCGGAACATTCTGTACTTCTTGGAGCAATATCAACTAGTTTAGATGTTCGTGGTAAACACTATGCTCAGACTTTAATTGAACTATTTTGCAGTAAATACAGAAATAAAGATATTTTTATTATGTGTGCCAAAGATAAGGTCACATTTTATGAAAAACAAGGGTTTAAAAACGAAGGGATTTTTTACTCAATTTAATTATCAGGGGGGCAATATAAATGCCTGAAATTAATGTTGAAAAGAATTATAAAAATTTAAAGAGCGGAACTGATATTCGTGGTACTGCTGTAGATGGTGTTCAAGGTGAACCTGTAACACTTACAGATGAGGCAATAGCTGATATTACTTTTGGATTTGCTCAGTGGCTTTATGACAATGTTTCACCAATTGCTGATAAATTTACTGTTGCTGTAGGTCATGACTCACGTATATCTGCTGAAAGAATTAAAACTGTAGTAATAGATACTTTGGTTAAGTGCGGAATAGACGTAAAAGACTGCGGACTTTCCTCAACTCCTGCAATGTTTATGACAACTGTTGACTTTGAGTGCGATGCATCTATTGAAATAACTGCAAGCCATCATCCATTCAACAAAAATGGACTTAAGTTTTTTATTAAAAAAGGTGGACTTGAATCTACAGATATAGATGTAATTCTTACAAATGCTACATATGACATTAAACCTGAAGGCGTTGAACCTGGAAAAGTTACAGAGTGCCAGTATATGAACAACTATGCTGCAATGCTCCGTGAAAAAATCTGTAAAGAGGTAAATGCAGATGACTATTCACGTCCGCTTAGAGGTTTTAAGATTGTAGTGGATGCTGGAAATGGAGCAGGTGGATTTTATGCCAAAAAAGTACTTGAACCACTTGGGGCTGATATAACCGGAAGCCAGTTCTTAGAGCCTGATGGCATGTTTCCTAATCACATTCCAAATCCTGAAAACAAGGTTGCAATGTCCTTTATTTCAAAGGCTGTCAGAGACAACGAGGCAGATTTAGGACTTATTTTTGACACAGATGTAGACAGAGCTGCTTGTGTTGGCGCAGATGGAAAAGAAATTAACAGAAATGCATTAATTGCTTTGGCTTCTTGTATTGCACTTGAGGGAAATGAAGGCGGCACAATCGTTACTGATTCTGTTACATCTTCCGGCCTTAAAGATTTCATTGAAAATGAACTCGGTGGAAAGCATCATAGATTTAAACGTGGGTACAAGAATGTAATTAATGAGTCAAAACGTCTTAATCTTGTTGAATGTATTAATTCTCCGCTTGCAATTGAAACTTCCGGTCACGCTGCAATGAGGGAAAACTATTTTCTGGATGATGGCGCTTATCTAGTTACCAAAATAGTAATTAAAGCGGCAATAATGGCAAAAGACGGTGGAAAAATTACCGACTTAATTGCAAATCTTGTAGAGCCACTTGCTGCTGAAGAATACAGAATTAAAATTCTTGAAGAAGATTTTAGGACCTATGGGAATAAGGTTTTGGATGATCTTGAGAAGTTCATTTCCGAAAAAGAAAATTATGAACTTGCCACAGATAGTTTTGAAGGTGTTAGAGCAACAAATGTTAATGCTGATGGCTGGTTTCTTCTTCGTCTTTCTGTGCACGATCCAATTCTTCCGCTTAACATTGAAAGTAATGTTTTGGAAGGGGTAAAAGAAATTCTTTCAGACGTCAAAGAATTTCTTTCAAATTATGAGGGACTGGATATTTCCTCTTTAAAATAATGGGGGTAGCATGGAAAGCAAAAATGTTGTAAAATTAAAGAACGTGCTGCTTGATATTGCACCGGAAAAGAAGTTTGCTTTGGCTTTTTCTGCCGGAGTAGACAGTACAATTCTTCTTAATGTTGCTGTTTCAATGGGCTTTGATGTTTTAGCAGTGACATTTAATACGAATCTTACAAAGCGTATGATTTCAATAGAAAACGCAAAATCGGTTGCGGAAGAGTTGGGTGTCAAACACGTAACTTTGGATATAGATGTTATGTCAGATGAAAATATAAGCTTAAATTCAAAGTCCAGATGTTATTATTGTAAGAGAAAAATGTTTTCTGCACTTTTTGATTTAGCAAAAGAAAAAGGATACAAAGTTCTTTGCGACGGAACTAATGCCGATGATCTTTTGGAGTTTAGACCCGGACTCAAAGCTCGTGATGAACTGGGTGTTGTCAGTCCAATAGCAATGGCAGGTCTTAAGAAGAGTGAACTTAGGGAAATAGGACGCGAACTTGGACTTTCAGTTGCCGGTAAGCCGTCTTCACCTTGTTTGCTTACAAGATTTCCTTATAACACTAAAGTTACAAATGAAATGCTTGAGACTTGTGAAAGAGGAGAGCAACTTATAAAGTCAAATGGTTTTGAAGCGTGCCGACTTCGTATTCATGGAAATATTGCAAGAATTGAACTTCCAACTGACAGAATTTCTGAATTCGTAAATGGTAGTGAAGAACAGAATACATTAATTGCTGAAATAAAGGGACTTGGATTTGATTATGTTACAGTAGATGCAATTGGGCTTCGTTCCGGTAGCATGGACATATGAGGGGATAACAATGAATTTAGAAGCACTTCTTAATGGAGTTGCAGATGGCAGTATAAGTACGGAATCTGCAATTGAAAAGCTTAAAACTCTTCCTTATGAAGAGGTTGGCGACTATGCTCGTTTGGATAACCACAGGAAAATAAGGACCGGGTTTCCGGAAGTTGTTTTCTGTCAGGGTAAGAGAGTAGATCAATGTGCGGAAATATTCAAAAGACTTTATGATGCAAATGGTCTTGTTCTTGGAACAAGGGCTTCAATAGAACAATATGACGCGGTAAGGGAGCTTCTTCCAAATGCTGTTTTCCATGAAATAGCAAAATGTATAACTGTTGGCGAACCGGAAGAAACAGTTGGATGTGTGGCCGTATGTACCGCAGGTACAACGGATATTCCGGTTGCAGAAGAAGCTGCAATAACCGCGTATATGTGTGGTTCAACCGTTGAAAAGTATTACGATGTTGGAGTTGCAGGAATACATCGCTTACTAAGTAAAGTAAATGATATAAGACGTGCAAATGCTGTTGTTGCGGTGGCCGGTATGGAGGGGGCTCTTGCCACGGTTGTCGGAGGATTGGTGGATGTTCCGGTTTTGGCTGTTCCAACAAGTATTGGTTATGGTGCAAACTTTGGTGGACTTTCTGCTCTTCTTGCAATGCTTAATTCATGCGCTGCAGGTACAAGCGTTGTAAATATAGATAACGGTTTTTCCGCCGGTTATTCAGCTGCTCAAATTAATCAAATAGCAGTTAAAGGGGGTAAACAGTAATGGCTGTGGACCCAAAATACATAGATGAAATTGTTGTCCTTGAAACAAATATAGATGACTCAACAGCTGAGGAACTTGGATATTGTCTTGAAAAATTAATGGACAATGGTGCAAAGGATGCATCTTTTGCTCCAATATACATGAAAAAATGTCGTCCGGCTTATAAACTGACGGTTTTATGTAAACCGGATGTTGAAGAAGAACTTATTAAAATAATTTTTAAGCATACTTCAGCTGTTGGTCTTAGACGTGAAGTGAAGTCTCGTGTTATAATGGACAGGAAAAAAACTGAGGTTATGACAGAGTATGGTGAGGTTTTAGCTAATCGTTTTTCTTATGAGGATGTTTCTAAACTTTCACTTGAATATGAAAGTGTAAAGAAACTTGCAAATGAGAAGAACGTAAGTATAAATCGTATTTATAGAAACTATAAATAAATTTTGGCATTAAAATTTTTAGGAAAGGGAAATGATTATGGCAAATTTGAACGACAAGGAACTCTATCCGGAGTACAAGTATCCGGAAATTGACTTTGAGAATCCTGCTAAAAACAATACGGCAGAATTCAGAGAGCCAATTGCTAGACTTGGTAAGAAGATTACAGACCGTATTCCACAGAAACTAGGTCTTAAGAAGATTACCATGGAGGATCCGGAATATTGGGGTCTTAATGCAATGATTGACACAGATGAGAAGGCTGAACTTGCATACCTTCTTGATGTCAGAAAACCTGTAACTATTGACCAAATATTTGAACTTGTAAAGAACTGCAAGGTAGAGTCCCTTAAAGCAAAGTCTAAAGAAGAAATTGAGGCAATGATGGAAGACCTTTCTGTCAGAGGTATTATTGAATACAACTGGGAGAATGAAAGACGTGAAAAGCAGTATGTTCTTCCAATGTATGTTCCTGGTTCTGCTGAGTTTTCAAACATGAACAATAACCTTTTAAATGAGCATCCGGAGCTTGGTACATTCTTTGATAGAATGACACGTCTTCCTCTTGATGACATTACTAGATTTGTTCCTGAGGGCGGAGCCGGTATAGGAATGCACGTTATTCCTGTTGAAAAAGCTATTGAAATGGAAAATCAGTCAGCATCTGTTGAGCATATTTCACATTGGCTTGACAAGTATGATGGAAAATATGCTGCCTCTCCTTGCTCATGTCGTCGTTCAAGACAGACACATGGTGAGGCTTGTGGAGATGACCCAGAAGGCTGGTGCCTTGCTGTAGGAGACATGGCTGACTATGTTGTTCAGACAAATAAGGGCGGTAGATACGTTACTAGAGAAGAGGCATTAGAGCTTCTTGAAGATGGTGAAAAGAACGGATTCGTTCATCAGATTACAAATATTGACGGAGAAAACAAAATCTTTGCAATTTGTAACTGTAACGTAAACGTTTGTTATGCTCTACGTACATCTCAGCTTTATAACACTCCTAATATGTCACGTTCTGCATATGTTGCGCATGTTGACAAGGAGAAGTGTGTTGCTTGCGGAAAGTGCGTTGAGGTATGTCCTGCAGGTGCTCCAACTCTTGGACAAAAGCTTTGCAAGAAGGATGGAACAGAGGTTGAATATCCACAGATGGAACTTCCATATGAGCATTCAGCTTGGGGACCTGATAAGTGGACAATTAACTATAGAGATGTAAATAGAATTAACACTCATGAATCAGGTACAGCTCCATGTAAGTCAGCTTGTCCTGCTCATATTGCAATCCAAGGTTATATTAATATGATTAAGAATGGCAGATATGACGAAGCTCTTCAACTTATTAAGCAAGATAACCCACTTCCTGCAATCTGTGGCCGTATTTGTAACCGCAGATGTGAAAATGCTTGTACACGTGCAACAATAGATAAGGCAGTTGCAATAGATGAGCTTAAGAAGTTTGTTGCTGAAAGAGACTTAAATGCTGCTACACGTTATATTCCTGAAAAGGTAATTCCATCACTTGATAAGGACTTCTTTAAGAAGACAAAAGTTGCTATCATCGGTGCTGGTCCTGCCGGTCTTTCATGTGCATATTATCTTGCTCTTAAAGGTTATGCTCCAACAGTATTTGAAATGAGAGAAAAAGCAGGTGGTATGCTTACATATGGTATTCCATCATTCAAACTTGAAAAGAATGTTATTGAAGCAGAAGTAGATGTTATTCGTGAACTTGGCGCTGACATTAAGTATGGCGTTAAAGTTGGTAAAGACATTACTATCCAAGAACTTCGTGAACAGGGTTATAAGGCTTTCTATGTTGCAATCGGATGTCAAGGCGGAAGAAAGGCCGGAATTCCGGGAGAGGATGCAGATGGCGTTTACACAGCAGTTGAACTCCTTGAGAATACAGCTGTTACAGAAAAATTTGATCTTAATGGACAAAAGGTTGTAGTTGTTGGTGGCGGTAACGTTGCTATAGATGCTGCTCGTGTTTCAACAAGAGTTGGTGCTACAGATGTTTCAATGTACTGTCTTGAAAGCAGAGAGCAAATGCCGGCTCTTGATGAAGAAATTCTTGATGCAGAACATGAAGATATTACAATTAACAACGGTTGGGGACCAAAGGAAATTCTTACACAAGACGGTAAGGTTTGCGGCATTGTATTCAAGAAGTGTACAAAAGTATTTGATGACAATGGACGTTTCAATCCTGAATATGATGAAAATGAAACAATTACTGTTGAGTGTTCAGATGTAGTTCTTTCAATTGGTCAGTCAATTGAATGGGGCAATCTTCTTGACGGTTCTAAGGTTGAGCTTGGCAGAGGAAATGCAGCTGTTGCAAATAAGCTTACATATCAAACTGCTGAACCTGATATCTTTGTAGGTGGCGATGTATACACAGGACCTAAGTTTGCAATTGATGCAATTGCTGCAGGCCGTGAAGGTGCAATTTCAATTCACCGTTTTGTACAGGATGCTACCCTTACAATTGGTCGTGACAGAAGAGACTTCATTGAACTTAATAAGGAAGATATTCAAGTTGTTTCTTATGATACAGCAGGTCGTGAAGAACCGGAGCGTGACCCTTCAGTAGATGCTAAGTCATTTAGAGAATATGTAAAACCATTTACCGAGGAACAGGCTCTTCGTGAATCAGCTCGTTGTCTCAAGTGTGGTGTATCTGTTGTTGACCCTAACCAGTGTATTGGTTGTGGTCTCTGTACAACAAGATGTCACTTTGATGCAATTCATCTTAAAAGAGACATTCCGGGTGCAAGTGTTATGCGTACAAGTGAAGAAAAGCTCAAATACATTATTCCTAGAATGCTTACTCTTCCAATTAAAGTTAAGTTTAAGAAATAAAATATAACTAAAATAAGAGTTCGGTAGTCAAAAGGCTACCGAACTCTTTATTTTTCTTTAGCATATTTTAGTTTTGTGGCCATACCACCGCGTATGTGACGCTCTGCTTTGTTTTTATCAAGAACTGCTCTAACTTCCTTATAAAGTGCCGGATTCTGTTTTTGAAGGCGAGAGGAAACATCTCCGTGAACAGTACTTTTAGAAAGACCAAAAACTTTTGCGGTCTTTCTGATTGTTGAGCCTGTTTCAACTATGTATCTTCCCAGCATACTAGCTCTTTCTTCTACATAACCCTTCAAAATAAAACCCTCCCACATTCATAGATATTAAATTCTATGAAAAAGGGAGGGGTGTTTATTACAAATTATTTTTTACATGTCTAAAACGTATATTCCTGAAGAAAGTACGACAACTTCATGTCCATACGTTCTCATATAACGAAGTACAGGCTCTTCAAATTTTTTGTAATCTTCAGCAACATAATCTTTAAGGGAAATTTTCTTTATGTTTGTTGAGAGTTTACAGCAAACGTATAAATCGTCATCATATCTTGAAATAGCCATAGGTCTTCCTATTGCAGTAGTCTGTGCACCACCAATTCTAAAGTCTACACGTTGCAGTTTCTTTGAATATCTTACAATGGCATTTTGGTCAGGAACGGCACACCAAAGATTGTTGCCGTCCGGAGCACAACCACGAACAGGGGAGTCATGATAAGATAGGTCTCCTGTCCAAATTAATGTGCCCATATAGTCAAAAATTCCAATTTCGCCGGTTGGAAATACAACGTTAATAAAATCTCTTTGATCTTGGCATACAGTACATGTTATATAATCTTTTATCTGTGATGCAATTTCTTTATAAGCAGACCCAAATTTATACTCGGCATAGAAATTGCGAGTTGCCTTTGTAATTTTACCGACATGGAAGTCATAAAATTTGAAGGCTATTTTTAATTTGCCGCGTTCATCTTTTCCATCCGCTACAACTGTTATAAATCCGCGTGGATGAGGAATGATATCAAGCGGCATTGAATCAGCAATTTGTTTCATATATTACACCTGACATTATTCATCTAGATTTATTATTTGATAGCAAAGTGTCATTAGACTGTCATTGAAATGAACGTTTTCAACGGCCACTTTAGGATATTTTTCATTTATGTTGTAATGAGAGAAGTTCCAAAAGCCTTTTACTCCACATTCTACAAGAAGGTCAACTACCGAAATTGCTTGCTCATAAGGAATACAGATGACAGCTACTTCAATTTTGTTTTCCTTACAGAAGTCCTCAATGTCTGATTCAGGTCTTATTGGAAGACCATTGACAATTTGGCCGGCAATTGCTTCGTTCTTATCAAATATACCAATTAAATCAAATCCACGGTTAGCAAAATCGATTTGAGTGGATATTGTCTTTCCAAGGTTTCCGGCACCAATAAGGATTGTTCTAAGACCTTTGTCAACTCCAAGTATTTTGCCGATTTCACTTTGTAGGCTTTCAATGTTATAGCCATATCCCTGCTGACCAAAACCGCCAAAACAGTTCAAATCTTGACGAATTTGAGATGCAGAGAGTCCCATTCTTTCAGCAAGTTCTCTGCTTGAAATTCTAACCATTCCGGCCTTTTTGAGCATACCAAGGAAACGATAATATCTAGGTAGTCGTTTGATTACAGAGATTGAAATATATTTTGAACTCATAGCATAGGTCCTCCATTATTTAGAAAGAGATTCAACGGTAGCCATTACATAGTCACCGAATTCTTTGCAGGTTGCTCCGTCAGTGTTGCCTGTTACAACAACCTTCTTTTCTTTCTCTGAGCAAATTTCCATTGCTTCCATAAGTGTGTCAGCAATAGCTGAAAAACCGATATGTCTTAGCATCATTTCTGTTGCTTTAAAAATACTTGAAGGATTAGCATATTCTGCAATACCTTCTTCAACCATTCTTGGAGCACTTCCGTGGATTGCTTCAAACATTGCGTATTTATCTCCGACATTGGCACTGCCTGCAGTACCAACACCACCTTGGATTTGGGCAGCTTCGTCGGTGATTATATCACCGTAAAGGTTAGGCAAAACGAATACTTGGAACTGATTGCGAATATCCTTATTTACAAGGTTGGCTGTCATGATATCTATGTACCAGTCTTCTGCGGTAATGTTTGGATATTCGCTTGCTACTTCGTGGCAAATTTGAGTGAATTTGCCGTCGGTTTTCTTCATTATGTTTGCTTTTGTGACAATGGCAACGTTCGTTTTGCCGTTCTTTTCAGCATAGTCAAAAGCTGCCTTTGCAATTCTTCTGGTTCCGAGGTCGGTTGTTACTTTGAAGTCGAATGCAAGTTTCTCCGGAACTTCAACGCCACGACTTCCAAGTACGTATTCGCCCTCGGTGTTTTCCCTGTAGAATATCCAGTCAATGCCTTCCTGTGGAACCTTAACCGGTCTAACATTTGCAAAAAGATCAAGTTCACGACGGAGAGTTACATTTGCACTTTCCATTGTGCCTCCCTTAGGTGTTGTTGTAGGACCTTTAAGAAGAACATTGCAAGTTTTTATTTCAGCCAATACGTCAGATGGTACAGGCTCGTTCTTTTCAAGCCTGTTTTCTATAGTAAGACCTTCAATTGTTTTAATTTTTACTTTTCCGCTTTCAATTTCATTTCTGAGAAGGAAATGAAGGAGGCGTTCAGCTTCTGCAGTAATGATAGGACCAATTCCGTCACCACCGCATACGCCGATAACTATTTGATCAAGAGAAGAGAAGTCTGTCTTGCCTTGATTTTGTGCCATTTTTTCACAACGCTCAAGTTGTTGCGTTAAAAGTCCACGGAACTGTTCAACCGCAGAGTCTATGTATTTTTCGTCCACAAAAATACTTCCTTTCTAAATTATGCCTTTTGGTTCTTTGTGTATTGTAAAAGATCTCCCGCTTTAAGAATTTCTTTCTGTCTTTCAGTAAATACACCAACAAGAGGAATTTCAACACCTGTTGACTGGTTGAGGAGAATGAATTCGCCTGAGTCAAGGCTTTCAAATACATTCTTTAAAACAAGTTTTTCACCCTGTGAAATCTTGTCATAGTCTTCAGGGTTTTTAAATGTAAGAGGCATAATACCTGCATTTATAAGGTTTGCTGCATGAATACGAGCAAAACTCTTTGTAATAACTGCTTTAATTCCAAGATAAAGAGGAACTAAAGCTGCATGTTCACGGGATGAGCCCTGACCATAGTTTTGACCGCCAATAATAAATCCACGTCCGGCAGCCTTACAGTTTTCTGCAAAGTGCTCATCACACTGTTTGAAGCAGAATTGTGAAAGGAATGGAATGTTTGAACGATAAGGAAGAATTTTTGCACCTGCAGGCATAATGTGGTCAGTTGTAATGTTGTCACCGACCTTGAGGATTGCAGGAGCGTCAATTTCGTTTGTTAAAACATTAGATTCCGGGAATGGCTTGATGTTTGGTCCATAGATAACTTCAACATCTTTTGCCTCTTCCGGTGATGCAGGAAGTTCAACCATGTTGTCGTTAATTAAGAACTTCTCCGGCATTTCAATTAAAGGAGCCTCCCCAAGGGTACGTGGGTCTGTAAGAACGCCTGTAATTGCAGATGCAGCTGCAACTTCAGGGCTTACAAGATAAATGCCTGCGTCTGCAGTGCCGGAACGACCTTCAAAGTTTCTGTTGAAGGTTCTAAGTGAAATACCGGCAGAGTTTGGAGACTGTCCCATACCAATGCATGGACCGCAAGCAGATTCAAGAACTCTTGCACCTGCATCAATTATATCTGTAAGAGCTCCGCATGTTGCAAGCATTGAAAGAACTTGCTTTGAGCCCGGAGCAATTGAAAGGCTAACGTTTGGAGCAACCTTTTTTCCCTTTAAAATGGCAGCAACTTTGAGCATGTCAGAAAGAGATGAGTTTGTGCAAGAACCAATACAAACTTGGTCAACTTTTAACTCGCCTATTTCTGTAACGCTCTTAACGTTGTCCGGCATATGAGGCATTGCAGCCATAGGAGCAAGTTCTGAAAGGTTAATAGTAATTTCTTCATCATAAACGGCATCTTCATCCGGAAGAAGTTCTACCCAGTCATTTTCTCTGCCTTGTGCTTTTAAGAATGCCTTTGTAATTTCATCAGAAGGGAAGATAGATGTTGTAGCTCCAAGCTCAGCACCCATATTTGTAATTGTTGCACGCTCCGGAACAGAAAGAGTCTTTACACCTTCACCACAGTATTCAACAATCTTTCCAACGCCCCCCTTAACTGAAAGGATACGAAGAACTTCAAGAATTACATCCTTTGCTGCAACCCAAGGGGAAAGTTTTCCTGTAAGGTTAACTTTAAGCATTTTTGGCATGGTTATGTAATATTCGCCGCCGCCCATTGCAACAGCAACATCAAGTCCACCGGCGCCCATTGCAAGCATACCAATTCCGCCGCCTGTTGGGGTGTGACTATCTGAACCAATTAATGTTTTTCCCGGAACACCAAATCTTTCAAGGTGAACCTGGTGGCAAATTCCGTTACCGGGTCTTGAAAAACGAACTCCACGTTTTTTACAAACACTTTGAATAAAGCGGTGGTCATCAGCATTTTCAAATCCGGTTTGAAGTGTATTGTGATCAATATATGCAACAGAGAGCTCTGTTTTTACTCTATCTATACCCATTGCCTCAAGTTCAAGATATGCCATTGTTCCTGTAGCATCTTGAGTAAGGGTCTGGTCAATTCTGATTCCAATTTCATTTCCTAATTTCATTTCACCACAAACTAAGTGGTTTTTAATAATTTTTTGGCTTAGTGTGTAACCCACTGAATCTTCAACTCCATGAATTAAAATTTAAACTAGTGTCATAAAAAACGAAAAGTCACAAAGTTGTGACCTTTTTTAACAAAGTTTGTTATATAATATAACAATGTTATTTTATTGTCAATAATATAATATTTGTATTATACAAGTTATTATTTTATTACAACTAAATATTGCCTATTTATTGTGGTTTTGATATAATGTATACCGTATATCTAGTGGAAAAGGAGTTTGTAGCATGGAAATATTAAAGGCAATAATATTGGGTATAGTGCAAGGTGCAACAGAATTTCTCCCAATTTCAAGTAGCGGACATTTGTCCGTTTTTCAGCATTTTATGAATATTAGCGGAGAGGGCTCTCTTGCATTAACAGTATTCCTTCATATTGGAACACTTATTGCAGTGGCTATTGTTTATTATAAAACGTTTATTGAACTCATAAAAGAATTGGCATTCACAATAAAAGATATTTTTACCGGTAAATTTACTTTGAAGAATTTAACACCGGAAAGACAAATGCTCTATATGATGATTCTTTCCTGCGTTCCGCTTCTTCTAATTTTAATTCCGGTCGGAAATGATATGAGAGTAAAAGATATTGCTTCTTCATTCTCAGGGGACAATGATATTGTTCTTGAAGGAATTTGTTTCCTTATTACAGCGGCTCTTCTTCTTCTTGGAACAAAGAAGGCAAAAAATAATAAGAATATCCAAGATCATGTAACTCCGAAAAGCGCACTTTTAGTAGGTCTTGCTCAGTTTGTTGCTGCTTGTCTTCCGGGCGTTTCACGTTCCGGCTCAACTATTTCTACCGGAATGCTCTGTGGTGTAGATAAAAACTACATGGTAAGATATTCATTTGTTCTTGGAACCCCTGCTGTACTGGCAGCAAGTTTGTTGGAATTTAAGGATTTGTTCTCCGGTGGAGAAGTTGCAATGCAACCGGTTCCAATTATAATTGGAATTATAGTTGCTGCGGTAGTTGGTATTCTTTCAATTAAGCTTCTTGAAATGCTGGTAAAAACAGATAGATTTAAGTTCTTTGGATACTATTGTTTGGTAATTGGTTTAATCGTTGTTATCCTTGGAACTATTGAAAAGTTTTAAATTATAAAATTCAGGATTTGTATAGAAGGTGAACTTTAGTGGCGAACACCAAAAAAAGCGGAAGTGTGACTAATAAATCGCAAGGAAGACCAAAACAAGGTCAAAAAGGCACGCAGTCAAGGGCAAAGCAAACAGTTCAAAATAAAAATACAAAAGCCAAAAATACAAGGAATGGCCAAATGTATATTGAAAGAGAAAAAGCAGAAAATCAAAGACGACAGGTTAATGCTCTTGCTCTGTTTTTTGTTTCTCTATTTACTTTTGCCGTAACTGTAATTCCGGGCGGAAATATATGGGGAACACTCAGAGATGTACTATTTGGACTTTTTGGCGTATGTGCATTTGTTTGGCCGTTAATTTTGTTATATTTGGCTATAATGCTCTCCTTGGATAAACCTGTTGGAAATACCAGAACAAAGGTAATTGAAGCCTCTGTTCTGACTTTGTTTATTTGTTCAGCAGTCCATATTTTCTCGGGTGAAGTACCTGTTGTGGATTATATTGGAGATATTACTGCGGCATTTAGACTTGGTCTTGTAACCAGTAACGGTGGTGCTTTTGGTGCAATTATCGGTGGTGGACTTCTTTATCTTTTTGCAAGTAAGGCTGCTGCCGGCGTAACAATTATTCTTTTAATTTTGGTTTTTATTCTACTTATTACAGGAACGACTCTAATAAGCTTTATAGATGGAATGACAAAGCCTGTTAAAAAGGTAAAAGATGATGCGGCTGAGCAACTTGAAATAAGTGCTCAAATGCTAAAAGAGAAACGTGAACAAAGAGAGGCACAAAAGTCTTTTAATCCGGATGTTGACTTAGGTCCTGAGGCAGCACTTTCAAGAGATGTTTTTTCAGATGATGACACACCAAAAAGAAAGCGCAAGGAGAAAACTCCTACGGCTGAAGAGGCTGCAGCATTTGCCGGCACATTTGGTACAGAAACCGTTGAAGCAATGGCAAAAGAAGCAGAAAACGCAAAGAATTTATCAACTCTTGAGCAGACGGAACCAAAGCCATCTGTTCTTCTTGATGACATAATAAAAAAAGCTGCAAACAAAAATGCTTCTCAAACAGCACAATCTTCTGAAGAAAAGAAGGAGGAGCTTGAAAAGCCAACACTTGCAGCACATGATGAAACAGAATCTACTGAATATAAATTTCCTCCATACAGTCTTCTATCTCCACCAAAACTCAATCTTTCCGGAAATTCGGAAAATGAAATGAGGGAGAATGCGGATAAATTAATTTCCGCTCTCAGAAGTTTTGGCGTGGAAACCAGTCTGGTTGATATTTGTCGTGGTCCATCTGTCACACGTTATGAGCTTGCACCTGCACAGGGCGTAAGAATAAACAAAATAACAGGCCTTGCTGATGATATTGCCTTAAGCCTTGCTGCCACAAGTATTCGTATTGAGGCTCCAATTCCGGGCAAGGCTGCAGTTGGAATTGAAATTCCAAATACCGGAAGAGACTCCATTACTCTTCGTGAACTCCTTGAGTCAAAAGAGTACAAAGAAAGAGTTAAAAAGAGCAAGCTCACCGTTGCCCTTGGTCGTGGTATTACAGGTGACATTGAAACAATGGATATTTCAAAAATGCCACATATTCTTCTTGCCGGCACAACCGGTTCGGGTAAGTCTGTATGCATGAATTCAATGATTTTAAGTCTTCTCTACAATGCCTCTCCGGATGAAGTTAAGCTTGTAATGATTGACCCTAAATCAGTTGAACTTACAGGATATAACGGTATTCCACACATGCTTATTCCGGTAGTTACGGATCCCAAAAAGGCATCCGGTGCACTTGCTTGGGCAGTTAAGGAAATGCTTAACAGATATAAGTCCTTTTCTGAAAATAATGTACGTGACATAAAAGGCTACAACGAGCTTTCTAAAATGGATCCGGACAAGAAACCTATGCCACACATTGTAATCTTTATAGATGAGTTTGCGGATCTTATGATGGCTGCTGCTAAAGATGTAGAAGATTCAGTTTGCAGACTTGCCCAAATGGCGCGTGCAGCCGGTATGCACCTTGTAATTGCAACTCAGTCTCCTAGAGTAGATGTAATTACAGGTCTTATTAAGGCTAATATTCCAAGCCGTATGGCTCTAAAGGTTTCAAACGGAACAGATTCAAGAATTATCTTGGATATGATGGGCGCAGAAAAACTTCTTGGAAACGGAGATATGCTCTTTAATCCGGTTGGTGCATCTAATCCAATTCGTATTCAAGGATGCTATGTTCCTGATAAGGAAATTTCTGATGTTATTGAGTTTGTAAAGAATCAAGGTGAAACTACTTATAACGAAGCTGTTTTGGAGGAAATTGACAAACATGCTGCAGCTTCTGATAGTGGTAGCAAGTCCTCCGGCACTGTTAATGAGCCATCAGGCGGAGATGACGGGGACGAACTTTTACCTGAGGCAATTAAAGTTGTTGTTGAGGCAGGAAAAGCTTCTACAACTCTTATGCAGACTAAACTTAAAGTGGGCTATGCCCGTGCTGCACGTTTGGTAGATGAACTTGAAGAACGCGGCGTAATTGGACCTTTTGAGGGTTCAAAGCCTCGTAGAGTACTTATTACAAAAGAGCAGTGGCTTGAAATGAACGCTCTTTCTAACAACTCAGCGGAAGCAATTGCAATGGATTCCGTGGCAGAAAATCAAATGGAATTCTAATTAGTATCTAACTTAAAAAATATAAGTATACAAAGAAACGGAGGTGGTCAAATGCCATTTTTGCCAATGACAAGTAAAGAGGTTGAATCCCTAGGTTGGAGTGACGTTGACTTTGTTTATGTAAGTGGCGATGCATACGTTGACCACCCAAGTTTTGGTGCTGCAATTATAACTCGTGTTTTAGAGGCAAAAGGGTTTAAAGTTGCATTCTTGTCACAGCCTGACTGGCATACAAAAAACGATTTTATGCGCTTTGGCAGGCCACGTCTTGGTTTCATGGTTTCATCCGGAAATATTGACTCAATGGTTGCCCACTATACAGCTGCATTAAAGCCAAGGACAGATGATGCATATACTCCCGGTGGGAAACATGGCAAGCGTCCGGATAGGGCTGTAACGGTGTATTGCAAAAGAATTAGAGAGGCATATCCCGACGTTCCAATTGTCATTGGAGGGCTGGAGGCTTCCCTTAGAAGATTTGCTCATTATGACTATTGGGACAATGAAATTAAGCCTTCAATTTTAGTTGAGTCCGGTGCGGATCTTCTAATTTTCGGCATGGGCGAAAATCAGACTATAGAAATTGCAGAAAGACTAAATAAAGGCGAAAAAATAAGTGAAATAACAGATGTTAAAGGCACTTGTTATCTTGTCCCTGTTAAGGATACACCACTTGTGGGTGCAGAATGCCCATCTCTTGATAATGTTATTTCAAGTAAAAGGGAATATGCGGTTTCCTGCCGAATTCAACAAGATGAACAGGACCATATCAGAGGAAAACTAATAAAGCAACGTCATGGTAAAATGATGCTTGTTCAAAATCCTCCAATGCCACCGCTCACTACTGAGGAACTTGACTGGGTTTATAGTCTTCCGTACATGAGGACCTATCATCCTTCCTATGAAAAATTTGGTGGCGTTCCCGGTATTGAAGAGGTTCGTTTTTCTATAACTCATAACAGAGGCTGTTTTGGCGCGTGTAACTTTTGTTCACTTGCCTTCCACCAAGGACGGTTCATTACGTCGCGTAGCAAGGAATCCCTGGTCCGTGAGGCAAAATTAATAACAGAAATGCCCGGCTTCAAAGGCTATATACATGATGTTGGCGGGCCTACCGCCAACTTTAGATTTCCGTCATGTGAAAAGCAGTTGAAGGCCGGACTTTGCAAGGGGAAAAAGTGTTTAGCGCCAAAGCCTTGCAGCCAGCTGGTTGCTGATCATTCTGAGTATGTTGACATACTTCGTACATTAAGGGAAATACCAAAGGTTAAGAAAGTGTTTATTCGCTCCGGAATCAGATATGACTACTTGCTTTCAGATAAGGATGACACCTTCTTTAAAGAACTTGTTAAGAACCATGTCAGCGGACAATTGAAGGTTGCTCCTGAACACTGTTCAGCTTCTGTCTTGGACTACATGGGTAAGCCTCATATTGAAGCTTACATTGAATTTTCAAAGAGGTATTTTGAACTGACGGAAAGTGTTGGTAAGGAGCAATATCTTGTACCATATCTCATGTCATCTCATCCGGGTTCAACATTGGACGATGCAGTTGAACTGGCAGTGTTTTTGAAGTCCAAAAACATTCGCCCTGAGCAGGTGCAGGATTTCTATCCTACACCGGGCACAATTTCAACGTGCATGTTCTATACAGAACTTGATCCATATACAATGGAAAAGGTTTTTGTGGCAAAGACACCACATGACAAGGCTTTGCAGAGAGCCTTGCTTCAGTACTATAATCCACGAAATGCCGACCTTTGCAGAGAGGCTTTGGTGCGTGCAAAACGTACTGATTTAATAGGCTCGGGGCCTAATTGCCTTGTACCACAAAAACCGGGTGCGCAAAAGAATCTAAATGCTAAAAACAGAAAAAAACCTGTTTCTCATAAGTCAACACGCTATGATGATAAAACAGGAAAACCAATACGTAAAAGAAAATAAACATTAAAATAACCGCTCTCAAATCCATACGGAAAGAGAGTGGTTTTTATTTTAAAAGATAGCAAAAAAAATATATTCAAAGAATTGGATAATCCCAGGAGTAATATTAGAAAATCATTGAGAAAAATTTTTTCAAGAATAAAGAAAATTCTTTTATGTTTTACCATAATTGCATCGCTCGTTGTAACTTATGCTCCCAAATACATTGATTTTATTCCGGATTGGCAAAAGATTTATTCAATTGCCGGTATTTTTGAATATGATGATATTAGAGTTTATAATTATCCACTTGTTGTTGTGTTTATTGATGTTGGTCAGGGTGATGCAATATACATAAAATATCAAAAAGGGGACGGCACTTGTGAAAATATTCTCATTGATTCCGGAGAGAAGGGGAGTGACAGAAAGGTTCTTTCAGTCTTGAATGCATATGATGTTAAAGAGCTTGATTATTTCATTGAATCGCACCCTCATTCTGACCATATCGGGAGTGCACCGGACCTGTTAAAAGGCATGAAGGTCAAGAATTTTTTATATCCGTTTGAAACAACATTACCTGAAGAAATAAAAACGCAAATAGAAAAGGATAATGAAATTGCCTGCAAGGCATCAAAAATCGGAGATGTTATAATTCTCAATGAAAATTGCTCACTTACAGTTTTAGGACCAGGTAGTGAATACAACAATGAAAATGATATGTCTATGGTTTTAAGACTTGTTTATGAAAATACTTCTTTTCTTTTTACGGGCGATTCAGAAAACGCAGCAGAATATTCTCTTATGAGTGGGGCATATGAAGGAAAGTGGGAAATTAAATCTAATGTATTAAAGGTTGCCCACCATGGAAGTGATTCCTCAAGTGGAGAGGACTTTATAAAAGCTGTTGGTCCTGAATATGCAGTTATATCCTGTGGGAAAAATAACGAATTTGGACATCCACATGCTTTGACATTGAAAACATTAGCCATGCAAAATATAAAGACACTTAGAACGGACCTACTTGGGACAATAACAATATGTTCGAATGGGGAAAACATAATTAGTTGTAATTAAAATTACTCTTGATTATGTAATTCCTGTGTGATATAATTTCATGGCAAATCGCACGCAGAGTGTTTGGCACATAGGTGCTATTGTTGTTATGAATCACATAGTTATGTGCTTTAAGCTATGCGGAGGTTAAAACAAAAGGAGGACATGAAAAATGTCAGCAATTTCAATGAAACAATTACTTGAAGCAGGTGTTCATTTTGGACACCAAACAAGAAGATGGAACCCTAAAATGTCAGAGTACATCTTCACAGAAAGAAATGGAATCTACATCATTGACCTTCAAAAGACAGTTAAGAAGCTTGATGAAGCATACAATGCTGTACGTGAAATTTCTGAAAACGGCGGAGATGTTCTCTTCGTTGGTACAAAGAAACAGGCTCAGGATTCAGTTAAGGAAGAAGCAATCCGTTGCGGTATGCCATACGTAAACGCTCGTTGGCTCGGCGGTATGCTTACAAACTTCAAGACAATCCAAAAGAGAATTAAGAGACTTGAACAACTCAAGGCAATGAGAGAAGACGGCACATTTGAACTTCTTCCTAAGAAGGAAGTTGTAAAGCTTGAGCTTGAAATTGAAAAGCTTGAGAAATTCATGGGTGGTATTACAGAAATGAAGAAGCAGCCAGCTGCTATGTTCATTGTTGACCCACGTAAGGAAAGAATTGCTGTTGCTGAAGCTCATAAGCTTGGTATTCCAATCATTGCTATTGTAGATACAAACTGTGACCCAGATGAAGTTGATTACGTAATCCCGGGTAACGACGACGCAATTCGCGCTGTTAGACTTATTGCCGGTGCAATGGCTGACGCTATTATTGAAGGCAGACAGGGTGAGCAGAACACAGAAGCTCCTGCAGAGGAAGCAGAAGAAGCTGCTGAATAATTCGCTTTTTAATATTAAATTTTTCTAATACTATATAATAATTGGAGGAATCTCTAATGGCATTTACTGCTCAAGACGTAAAGACACTTCGTGAGAAGACAGGCGTTGGCATGATGGAGTGTAAAAAAGCACTTACAGAAGCTGACGGAGATATGGACAAGGCTATTGACTACCTTCGTGAAAAGGGCCTTGCTGCAGCTACAAAGAAAGCTGGTAGAACAGCAGCTGACGGTGTTGTTCTTGCATACACAGACGAAGAAAAGAACGTAGGCGTTCTTGTTGAAGTTAACTCTGAAACAGACTTCGTTGGAAAGAATGAAAAGTTCCAGTCATTTGTTCTTGACATTGCTAAGACAATAGTTGAGAAAAATCCGGAAGATGTTGATGATCTTCTTGGTGTTAACCTTGTTGGTACAGACAGAACAGTTCAAGAGAACCTTCAGGACCTCATCCTTTCAATTGGTGAGAACATGAAGATCCGTCGTTTTGAAAGAGTTGAAGGTACAACATGCACATACATCCACGCAGGTGGTTCTGTAGGTGTTATGGTAAGTTTTGATACAGACGTTGAAACAGGTGCTGAATTTAATGAAATGGGTAGAAACGTAGCAATGCAGATTGCAGCTATGAGCCCTGAGTACTTATCTAAGGATGACATTTCAGCTGATGAAGCAGCTAAGATGGAAAAAATTACAGTTGACTCTGCACTCAACACACCTGCATCACTTCCAATTCCAATTCTTAACAGTCTTATTGATGAAGCAATCTCAGCTGGCAAGTGGACAAAGGAAGATATTGATATTTATCAAGGTCTTGATGCAAAGCAGAAAAAGAATTTCACAAACTTCATTTCAAAAGAAGCTCTTGAGACTCTTGCTGGTATTGCAATCTCACATAAGGCTGAAATTGTTGATAACAAGATTTTCTCAGGCCTTGTTCAAGGAAGACTTTCAAAGCAACTTAAAGAAGTTTGCCTCATGGAACAACCATTCGTTCGTTCAGACCTCTTTGACGGAAACGTTAGCGGTTATGTAGCAGACGTTGCTAAGAAACTCGGTGGTAACATTAAGATTTCCGGCTTTACACGCTATGCTAAAGGCGAAGGAATCGAAAAGAAGGAAGAAAATTTCGCAGACGAAATTGCTTCAATGATTAAATAATTAAACCTAAAAGATAAAGGACATCACTTTGGTGGTGTCCTTTTTTTATGTCAAGTTTTGTATTTAAAATTTAGCTTAATCATTCGTTAATAGTTTCTTTAAAACAATCATAATGTAAAGGGTCAAAATTATCTAAAATACTATTGACAGTTATGTATTAGACAATATATAAATTAAAGCCTTCACTTGCGTGGAGGCTCATTTTTTTATTTAATAAAAATTACATTATTAGCTTACCTGTTTTCCTCATCTAATAACTTGTTTTTTAAATCTTCCAATACTCTTTTTTCAATTCTTGAAACATAAGATCTTGAAATACCAAGTTTTTTGGCAACCTCTCTTTGTGTTAGGGGAATGGTGCCAAAAAGACCGAAGCGATAAATAATGATTTCTTTATCCCTTTCATTATCAATATCGTTGATTAAATCTAGTGCTTTTTCAACTTTTATCTTTTCTTCAATATCGTCTTCAATGTTAATGTCGTCACATATAACATCCATAATGGTTAATGGATTTCCTTCTGAATCACACTCAATTGCTTCACCTAAAAGAACGTGTTGTTGTTTTACCTTAGATGTTCTAAAGTGCATTAGTATTTCATTTTCTATACAACGGGCGGCATAGGTGGCAAGCTTAACTCCTTTGGTGTTATCAAAGGAATTAATTCCTTTGATAAGTCCAATGGTTCCTATACTTATAAGGTCATCTTGGTCACTATAATTTGCATAATACTTTTTTATTACATGAGCAACTAGACGCATGTTGTGACAAATAAGCTTGTCACGTGCCGCCCGTATTTCTTCTGCGGAAAATGTTTCCGCACAATTTGCGCTGCATTTACTACACTGGAGAATGTGAAGGCATTTTTCCTCTTCCGCTTTAGTAAGCGGACGTAAAAATGTACTGTCTCCACCAATATGCAGCGCAAAAAACCATAGTTCTGACAAAAAGTTTATAATAGATAAAAGCATATAATCACCAATAGATTTTATGCGGAAAAATGTTTGTCTTATTATCTAAATAAAAGTAAAAATTATGTAAATTATATACAAACATAAATACGCCCTGTTGACATTTTTTATTAAAAATGTATAATTAAAGTGTAAAAGTTATTACGAAAATACAAAAAAGGATGTTTTTCATGCTTAATAAACTTAAAAACAATGAAAACAAAGGTTTTACACTTATTGAAATTGTCATAGTAATTGTAATTATTGCAATACTTGCAACCGTTCTTGTTCCAAGTATGATAAGTTGGATTGACTCTGCAAATGAAAAGAAACTTATATCAGCAGGGGATACAATCAGACAATCAGTTAATGCCCAGTTGGTTGAACTGTATAAGGATGATGTTAAGGTTACCGGAAATCAAGATAATTCGGCTTTTGATGAATCTTTTTGGAATGCAATAATTAATTCTACGGATAGTAATAGAGTTAGTAAGGAAAATATTTCTTTTACTGTTACCGATAATGAATTAGAGACTTTTTCTTACACAGAAAACGGAAAAACTGCAACTTATACAAAAAGTTCAAATCAGTGGACGGTTGAATAAAAATTTGTGAGATTTATCAATTTTTTTCTATAATTTCTAAAAAAATTGGAAAATTTGCTTTATTTTTACAAAAAAACACTTTATTTTTATATTTATATGTGATAATATATGCGTGTAATGAATGGTAAATTCAAATAGTTTCGTTTGAATTACCAAAAATTATATAAAAGTAACGAGGAGGTTGTCACGGTAATGTTTTAATTATTACTGTGCAAATTAAAAAACAGTACTTTGGCCTGTGGGGCACAGCGCAGGTTGCTAATATAAGGCATTGTTTAAAATCGTTATAACTAAATTTCTTTATAAGAAAGGAAGTAATTCAAATGAAAATTTTAAAGAATCTCTTAAACAGACTTAAGGAAAATGAAAAAGGTTTCACACTTATTGAAATCGTTATCGTAATCGTTATCATTGCAATTCTTGCAACTATGCTTGTTCCTTCAATGCTTTCATGGATTGACTCAGCTAACCAGAGAACATTCCTCTCAGGCGCTGACTCAATTAAGACATCTGTTACAACACAGATTACAAACAAGTATGCTAAGAACGAAACAGTTTCAACACAAGCAAACTTTACTGCTGCAGACTGGACAACAGTTTCAGATCTTGTTGGTGAAACAGTTGCTGCCGCTTCTGGCGAAGGCGTTGATTACGTTGTTACATTCTCTTGCACTGGTAACAAACTTACAAGTATGACTGTTGCAAACACAAAGTACACTGTTACATATTCAGCTGGTACATGGGGAGACGTTACACCAGTTGGTTCATAACAAATAATTACTAAACATTTTGAGCCTCGTGCTATTGTGCCAACAGCGCGGGGCTCGTTTTAGAGGAAGTTCAAACAATGCCAAAAATATTAGCTTATATTGTCCTTTATACTTTGGTTTTTATAATGGGCGCTTGTGTCGGAAGTTTTTATAATGTAATTACATTAAGAGTTCCGGTTAAAGAAAGTTTTACAAAAGGTCGTTCCCACTGCCCAAAGTGTGGACATAAATTAAGCGTATTAGACCTCGTTCCTTTTTTTAGTTATATTTTTCTTAAAGGAAAATGTCGTTATTGCAAGGAGCATATATCAATAAGATATCCAATAATGGAACTCGTCGGTGGAATAACAGCTGTACTCTGTTTCCTGAATTGTGGATATACCTTAAATGCTTTGCTTGCATTTTATGTTGTTTCTGTTTTAATTACACTTAGCGTAATAGATTTTGAAACGAAAATAATTCCTAATGGATTTCATATTGCTCTTCTTGTGGCTGTAGTTGCAAGTGTGTTCTTGGAGCCTGAAATATCTTGGCAGTCAAGACTCATCGGCTTTTTTGCAATAAGTGTACCAATGTTAATCCTTGGCGTAACAGTTGGCGGATTTGGCGGAGGAGACATAAAACTTATGGCTGTTGCCGGTGCACTACTGGGTTGGCAAGGAGTTTTATGTGCTTTTATAGTTGGAATTTTTGCAGCTCTTTTCTACTGCATTTATATTCTTGCTAAAAAGAATGGTGGAAGAAAGACTGAAATAGCATTTGGTCCATATTTATCAATAGGTATTATTATTTCATATTTCTTTGCGGAGAAAATTATTTCATTATATTTTGGGATATTCTTATACTGATATGGTATGTATTTCAGAATGTCCAAACTGAAAATATGGCACTGTGAAATGCGTGCCATGCGTATTAAGAATTAAATTATTGGCAAAGGAGTGGTTATGTGCCAGTATATCAATACAATGCGGTTACCATAGATGGAACTAAAAAATCGGGCACAATGGAAGCTGAAAATCCACAAAGACTTTCAGAAAGACTCAAGGAACAAAACCTTTATCTTTCAAATTTCAAGGAAAAGTCCAGTGGCTCTTTCACAAAGTCTAAAAAGCTCAAGTCTATGGAACTTGCTGATTTTTGCCGTCAGGTAGGAACAATGGTAGGCTCTGGTGTTGTTATTGTCAGAGCAGTAAACATCATCATGAACAGAGACGGACTTGATAAAAAAATAAAGGGAGTTTATTCGGCTTTATATTCTGATTTAAAGCAGGGACTTTCTTTATCTGAAGCAATGGAGGAACAAAATGGAACATTCCCTCCAATGCTTATAAACATGATTAAGTCCGGTGAAGCTTCAGGTAACATGGACAAGACTCTTATGAAGATGGCTGAGCATTATGAAAAAGAGGAAAGACTTAACAGTAAAATTAAGAGTGCTCTTACATATCCTATGATTTTGGGTGTAATTACTGTTGCAGTTATTATAATTCTTTTTGTATTTGTTCTTCCTCAGTTCTTTGATCTTTTTAACTCTTATGGATCTGAACTTCCGGCCCTTACAGCAGCAATGGTTGCAATCAGTACCTTTTTAACAACAAAATGGTATATTTACGTTCCAATAATTGTTGCTGTCGTTCTTGGAATTAAAACTGCCAGTAAGAGTCCGGAATTTAAACTCAAGCTTGATACTTTCAAACTTAAAATTCCAAAGATAGGGCCTCTCCTTAAGATTATTTACACAGCTCGTTTTTCAAGAACAATATCATCTCTTTATGCATCAGGTATTCCTCTTGTAGACTGTCTTGTAATTGCAAAGGGAACAATTGGTAATGATTACATAGCAAGCCAAATTGATGATCTTGTTAAAGAAGTTAAGGGCGGTGCAACTGTTTCAGAAGTTATTGCTAAGGTTGACGGTTTTGACAGTAAACTTTCAGCAACAATTCTTATTGGTGAGGAAACAGGTAAACTTGATGAAATGCTTGACTCAACAGCGGATGCATTTGACTATGAATCTGATCAGGCATCCGGTCGTTTAACAGCTTTAATTGAGCCTGTAATGCTTGTTGTAATGGCAATCACCGTTGGTGTTGTTATTATTTCAGTTATTCAGCCAATCTATGGTATGTACGACACAATTGGTGCAGCATAATTTTGTGGAGGTAAATTTTGATGATTACATCTGTATATATTTCAAACGAAAAAATACAAGTGCTTACAGGCGAAATGTCAAAGAATCATCTTGATGTCAAATCATGCATGTACGTTGATTTGCCTGAAAAGTCAATTGTAAATGGTGTTATTACAAACGAAATTGGTGTTAAAGAGGCCATTCAAAAACTTTGGGACAAGTATAATCTACCAAAGAAGGGCGTGTCTTTGGTAGTAGACAGTGGAACAATACTTAATAAAAAGATTAAGGTTCCGGTTCTTCCAAAGGCAAATATTCAAGCTCTTGTTCAGGATGAATTCAAGGATGTTGAAGGATATTCAAACTTCTTATTTGACTACACAGTATTAGAAGACGGACACAATGGAGATCCAATGGTATTTGGAAACGCAGTAAGTAAAGAACTTGTTGCATCATATATGAGAGTATTTAAATCTCTTGATATTGGTCTTAAGGGCATTAATACTTCAATTGCCGCAGAAATTAGACTTGTTGCAGCAAATCCGGCTGTTAATACAAAAAATCAGATTGTAGTAGTTCTTGACAATACAAGTCTTACTTCGGTTCTTTACATTGATGGTAAGTATAGTTTTGCTTCCAGAAGCCGTCTTTTAGAACAAAGAGCAACTGAAGCTTCCCGTATGGAAATTGTAAGAGCTTTATCATCACTCATTCAGTTCGCAAGATCAGAAAACTCTCAGAAACCGGTTGAAGCAGTTTATATCTGTGGAATGGTTGAAGGAGAAAATGACCTTTGTCCAAAACTCCAGGCAATGCTTGGATGTCCGGTAGGTACACTTCCTGCTTGTGACAACATTACTTGCACAAAGGATAAGGAAAAAGCAGCAGTATTAATGGCTGATTATACTTATCCTCTTGGCAACATGATTTAAGTGAGTGAGGTGTATAGATATGGCAGAATTATTTAAGAAAAAGACTGCGCCTGCTGAGGGAACCCCTGATGCAGAACCAGCAGAAGAAAAAAATTCAAAGAAAGAAAAACCTGCAAAGAAGCAATATCTTGAATCAAACAAGATGAACTTCCTTGAACGTTATGAATTTGTAGTTGAAGGAAAACAAACAGATGTTGACTTTGATGCATTAAAGAAGCCTATTGCTATTGTCCTTGGTGTTTTACTTGTATTATTAGTTATTACTCAAGGTCTTTCAATTTTCACTTCAGCAAAAGTAAAGAGTTACGAAAAGTATATTAGCGATCCAAACAACGTAGCATCTTATGCTCAGGCTACTGAACTTAAAAATAAGATTGACCAAACTACACTTCAAAAGACTAATATGGAAAGTCTTATTGCTGCAATTGCTACATATCCGGATGTTGACACAGCTTTCTTCCAAGCTATAGATACAGCTGCAGGAGCAAACAGTGTTTCAATAAACAGTTATGGATTTACTAGCGTAACCGGAACCCTTTCTCTTAACTGTAATGCACCATCACCACAGAATATCAGTGACTTCATTAGAGCGTTAATGAATACAGGTCTCTTTGAAAGTATTGATTATACTGGATTTACAGGTGCCCAAGAGAGTGGCTATTCATTCAGCGTAAGTGCTGTATGCGTAGCTGGAAAGTAATAGAGAAAGGATGATATAAAATGACCGCAAAAGATAAAAAACTTGTTATCATTGCAGCTGTTGCGTTAATTTCACTTGCCATCCTTATGTTTGGTATTAAACCGGCTATTACTAACTTTACAGAGGCTAATGGCAAGAAGGCACAGCTTAAAACTCAAAAACAGACAATGCAAACAGAAATAAATAATATTGCTTCATATGAAGGTCAACTCAAAGTAGCAGTTGATGAATACAATAAGACAGCTGCCAGAGTGTATGCTGATCTTTCAAATGATCAAATTCATGATGCTGTTGTAAATGAACTTGTTACACCATCTGGTCTTCAAATTACAACTCTTACAATTGGAGCAATAGATAGAATTAATTTAGGAAAATATAATCCGGTTGCTGAGAATCCGGAAAATGTTACAGCTGACCAAGCTACTGCAGAGCCTGCCGCTACTCAGGAACAGGCCACAAATCCACTTGTTCGTGCTGCAAATATTTCAGCAAATGTATATGGAACGCAATCACAGGTTATAGCATTTTTAGACACACTTAATGCAGATGAAGGAATTTCTCTTCAACAGGTAAGTTTTGTAAATTCTGCTGAGGGAGGAACTTCAGTTACAGTTACTTTCTATATGGTTCTTAGTGAAACATTCTAATTAGTTTTATATACTGCTTTTGGGCAATGGGCAGTGTATTAATACCACTGCCCATTGCATAAAAAGGAGGAGCTAAAAATGAAACTATTGAAAGATAACAAAGGTTCAGCAATTCTTTGGACTATACTTCTTTCAGTTATCATTACAATATTGTTAGGCGCTGTAATGACAGCATCTTATGCATATTTTAACTATACAATGTATACAGTTAAACGCCAGCAAGCATATTTTACAGCTCGTTCGGGCGTAGAAGTTATTGTTAATGAACTCTCAACTCAAGATGAAGAACATTCTTCACCACTTCTTCCAAAGAATAAGGGAGAGGTAGTAAATATTTCTGATATCTCATTTGATAGTAAAATGGGAGAAATAAAAGAGGCAACTATTACTCGTAATGAAGATGAGGATATCCGTTTGGATGTCTCAGTTACTGCTACTTATGCCGATCAAGATTATACAATTACATGTACTGTTTTTAAACAACCTCTCTATTTTGCAGGTGTTGCAATAAAAAATCTTACATTAAATGGCGGTAATTTTAATCTTGGTAAAAATACAGACTTATATTGGAATAATACTAATGTCTATAATTCAAAAAATAATGGTTACTTCATTAATGTTCAAGGTAACCTGGTAACGAAGGGCGATGCAATAATTTATCCCGGCACAACAGTTGCCAACCGTAAATTTAATAAAACAGTTAAATTCTCTAAAACAGGAAAATCAGACAGAAGAATTTGGTCCTCTGAAGAATATATACTTTCAAATAAGACTCTTAAAGTTTTTGAAAAGGGAACACCTGAATACAGTTCAAGTTGGTTTAATACTCTTAAGACTATGACATCAACAAATTATAAATATTGTAATAACAGTGCAGTATTTAGGGACAGACATTTTGGTTTTCCGGGACTTTTGGCTCTCCTTGGAGATGCTTTTGGAAATTCGGGTCTTAGTGAAGAGGCATTGTTTAATGCGCTTGGACTTGGAGATGTTTATACCGACTTAAGAAATAGCAGCCTAAGCATTTCAGATAGTTCAACAGATGCATTGGCAATAAGATACATAAAAGTTCTTTCTGTATCCGCTCTTATGTCTGAAAGACTTCAAGCTATTATTGATAACAGACCTTGGTGGGACGTTTTCGGAATTACTTCAGCAGTTGCAAAAGCTCTTAAGGGTCCTGTTGATAATATGGGTCTTAAAACATTGGATTTATCTTACATAGATTATGATTCAACAAATCAGAATTCTTGGTCTGATACAGTAGTTCCTGTTGTATACCTGTTGGTAGGAGAGGAAACGGCGCTCTCCGGCACGGATATGTACGTTCGCGTTCAGTACGGTAAAAATCCGGCCAACATGAGTTCAATAGGACAAATTACTGATAAGATTAATTCAAGCATAGATGATTTCTTGTCCCAATATTTAAAGATAACAAAGAATCTTGCTTACGTAGTTGTATATCTTGGAAAGGGATGTACTCTTGAACTTGGTACTCCAATTGGTACAAATCCAACTCAAAGAAATACAGAGAATTTAATCTTTGCATATTCAGTTTATGGCTCAGACGACTCAACTCTTATCTTAAATGATGGAGTAAAAGTTCTTGGTGAAATCCAAGTTGATAACCTCATAATAAACGGTAACGCGGATGTTATTTATTCAACGTCTAACGGTTCTCAGGTTGCAAAACAAAGAGTTGCAGAATTTTGGACAGTAGTTAACTATACTGAAGAATAAAGGAGGGGTGCATTGTGAAATTAATTAAGGACAACAGAGGTATGACTCTTGTGGAAACTATTATTGGCGTTGCACTCCTTGCCATTGCATCAGTAATGCTTGTTCGTGGCTTTGTTACAACGGCAAACATTGTTAATAGAGCTACCACATACAAACTTACAAGTGCTGAGGCAACCGCAACAATTGAACTACAAGAGGTTGAAGCCGGAAACAAAATAATAGAGGAAAGTGAATATTCACATTCTTCCGGAGTAATTCAAATTACTTATGGTCCATCCAATGCTAAATTAAATGTTGATGGCGAATATATTATTTGTACAGACAATGACACCGGTTTAACTTATAAAGAATTCTTATCTGGAAACTATGATGTAATAGATCCGGAAGAGACTTCATGATGAAATAATAAAGTATTAATGGAAAGGAAGAGCGGTTATGTCAATTTACAATTTAAAAAATGATAAGCGCGGTATGACCCTCGTTGAAATGATTGTTTCCCTTGTAATACTGAGTATTCTCATGACTTCTACAATGGGTATGATTACTTCAAGTATGAGTATTTTCACATCAACATCAATGGCTGCCCTTGATAAAATGGTTGGTAACTCTGTTTTCCAAACTCTTGAATCGTCAGCTAAATACTCAACTCATATGACAATTTCAGATACTCCAATTTCTGACTCGGCCGGTACAAAATCGTTTATGATTAATAACGCTTCTACTGCAAATGACGGTCAAACAGTAGGACAGTTGTACTTTAGGCAGGAAAATGACAATGAATACATAAATCTTTATGATTCCGCTTTCTATAATGGAAGAAAAATCCAATATAAGATTGAAAAAGCAGGAAATGATAATCGTCATATAAGAATTACAGTTTCTGTATACCGAGATGGAGATGTTGTATATGTACGTGACGGTCTTATCAAATGTGTTAACCTTGGACTTTTAAAGACAGGCGTTTCTGCAAATGAAATTAATGATACCGGAGTAAGATATGACTCAAACAAAAAGGCTGTAAATGCAAATCAATATTTGTATTTTACTGTTGATGAGTTGCTTATTGCCGGTGGTGAATCAGCTTGGTCAATTGAATATAAACTTCAAGAATACATGAATAAGTATAATGCTATTCTTTCAGAATATGCAGGTAAGCTTTCAATTGCTCAGACAAAAATCAGCCAAGTTAATGCTCTTGCAACTGCAGGTACTGTTGTTGAATATCAGGTTCTTGAGGATGCTAAAGTTGAAGCAGCAAATGCCATTTTTGGTACTCCTGCATATACATCAACAGCTTCTTCGGATTCATATTTCATCCCTGGTTCAACAAACAATGCTAAAGCTGAAGGTGAAAATGCATCTACATATTTCAATATTAGAAAGTATTACCAGGAACAAATATATGATCTTCTAAAGTTTTCTCCAATGGTAACGGAAGGTTATACAAATTCAGTTCCCGAAAGGATTACATCAAATGGAACATATTTCCAAAATCCTTATTATGGTGTTGTAGCAACTAAGGAACAGTTATTTACCGGATTTATGCTCACTTACTATGATAAGAATAAGGATGGTCAAATTACAAAATCAGAGTATCCACAGTTTGACAATCCTAAGTCGGTTCTTGCCGGAACAATGTTTAATAGTGCAGGATATTCAGATTCAATGATTATCCTTGCAAGAATGTGGGAAAATTCTGCTGAACGGTATAATAATCTTATTTCACTTACTAATAAGACCATTTTATATTATGAAGTTGGTCAGCGTAATACAATAGATACAACTTGGGTAACCGGTAATGCGACTGGAAAATCTTTCCCATCTTCAACAGTTCAGGACTCTTATACATCTAATCCTAATAATACCGGAGTTCGTTGTTTTTCTGTTCGAAGAACAAATGGAGAATTTGGTAACAGATTTGGTTATAATATTAATACGTCACTTTACGGTGAAGAGTTTCTAGCTAATATTACTACTTACACAAATTCATTTAGAACAAACTGGGATGATAAAATATATAATACCATCATAAATCATATAGGTGCTGTTAATATTAAGGGCACATATGCCGGAGTAAGCACAAGTAATAGTAATAGTGTTACCACAATAACTCTTTACGCATACAATGATATTCCTGAAGGATGGTATTACTATAATGAGGGTAGCAAGGACGATGCATACCACATCTTCTATTTAGAGGCCCCGCAACAGTATAGCCAATATAATCCTGGTAAAATTGCAGTCCCAAAGAACATGACAATTGAACTTTATTCAAAGAAATGGTCTATTACAGCATCCGGAGATTCAAAGTACAGATATCAGCAGATTAAGTTCATTGGTGAAGGTAATGCCGAAAATAGAAGTACCGGTAATGAACAAGTATATACTTACCAAATTAATCAACATCACTATGATGACTATATTCTTTATTCAGCAGATTGGAACAGTTGGTTTGGAAAACCTGAAAAGGGTCTTTTAAACCAGGTAACTGGTACAATTGCAAGTTGGATAGATGGAAGTAGAGAGATAAATTCAATTACGGGACAGAACGCTTATAAGTCACTTGGTAATACCGGTAACTTCTCAATTAACTCTCTTTCATTACAAGGTAAGTCATATAACATGGCTTGGATTGTATACAATCAAAAACGTGGTACTTGGTATTACTTGCCGTCAGGTTCATCCAGAATATCCAGTCTCCTTTCAGGAACAACATGGTATTCTAATGCTGACACACCAACGGCACTTGACCTTAACGGTTGGGGAGGATCCAGCGCAATGATTGCTGATATTGAAGGCAGAAAGCTTTCAAGCAGTGTACTTTTTGGCGTTGTAGATTCAACATCTGACGTTCTTTGGGTAGCACTTCCAAGCAACAATGTTGTATCTGAAATAACTACTGAGGGAAGTTAAACTTTCAAAATAAAACGAGGAGTTCTTTTGAACTCCTCGTTTTTCTTTTATTTATAAGATTTTATTTGTCATTAATTATCTTAATTTGTTGACATAGGTTATATAAAAGTAATATAATTTCATTTGTAATATTATCTTTTCCGGGGGACAAATCGTATGAGAAACATGCCAATCGGCGAAATGCTCAAAGAGTATGGTTACGTTACTGATGAGCAAATTAAGCAGGCATTAGCCATCCAAAAACAGGATAGGTCTAAGAAAATGGGACAAATCCTTGTTGAACTTGGATATATAACAGAAAAAGAAGTTCTTGATGCTCTTGGAAAGAGAATGGGACTTCAGATAATTAAACTCGACAACTTTAAAATAGATACAACAGCCGTTGCAAGAATTCCAAAGCAACTAGCTGTTAAGTATAATATGATTGCCATTGCAGAGGATGAAGGCAAGCTTACTGTTGCAATGAGTGACCCACTCAATTTCTACGCTGTTGAAGACGTCCGTCAGACAACAGGTATGACACTTGAAGTTTATCTTGCTGAAACATCAAGCATTACAAGAGCAATCAATCAGTACTATTCAGAGGTTACAGCTAAGACCGCTGCTGCGCAGGCTAATATCTCCGTTGATCTTCCTGCCGGACCAAACGTTCAGGAATTGGAAGAGGCCGACGCAGGAGATGACGTACCAATTGTAAAGTTCTTAAACTCACTTTTGGTTCATGGATATACGACGCACGCGTCGGATATTCATATTGAACCATTTGAGAAGAACACAATAGTTCGTCTCCGTTCAGATGGTATGCTTGTTGACTATTTGACATTGGCAAATACAATAAACAAGCAACTTGTTGCACGTATTAAAATTATGTCCGGCCTTGATATTGCTGAACGCCGTGTTCCTCAGGACGGTCACTTTAGACAGATGATAGATGGATATGATATTAACGTCCGTGTTTCTACACTGCCTACAGTGTTCGGTGAAAAGGCCGTTCTTCGTTACCTTGCAACAAATAACAAACTTGATAATGTTCAGTCTTTTGGTATGAATCAAGAGAACTTTGAAAAGATGAATAGAATTCTCCGTAATCCAAACGGAATTATTTATATTACAGGTCCAACAGGTTCCGGTAAGACAACAACTCTTTACATGATTCTTGACAGCCTTGCTCAAAAGCCAATCAATATTTCCACTGTTGAGGACCCGGTTGAGCGTACACTTCCAAGAATTAACCAAACACAGGTTAACGTACTTGCCGGTATGACATTTGGTGCAGGCCTTCGTGCTCTTCTTCGTCAGGACCCTGACGTAATCATGGTTGGTGAGACCCGTGACTCAGAAACTGCAGATATTTCAGTTCGCGCCGCTATTACAGGTCACTTAGTTTGCTCAACACTACATACAAATGACGCTCTTTCATCTATTGTTCGTCTTGAGGATATGGGAATTGAACCATACCTTGTAGCAAACTCAGTAGTAGGTATTGTTGCGCAGCGTCTTATGCGTAAGGTTTGTCCAAATTGCCGTGAAGAATATGCTCCGGATCCAATAGAGTGTGAAGCAATGGGTGCTCATCCTGCTACAGTTGTTCGTGGTAAGGGCTGCCATATGTGTAACAATACCGGTTATAAGGGACGTATTTCTATACATGAAATTGTTGTAATAGATAAGAAGATTAAACGTATGATTGCAGACAAAGTTCCAATGGATGACATTACAGAATATGCCATTAAAGAACAAGGTATGAAAACCCTTAAAATGTCTGCTTATGAACTTGTTGAACAAAAGATTACAACAGTTGAGGAAATGCTTAAAATTTGTCAAACAGCTGACTAATATTAAAACCGAGTCCAATATTGGGCTCGGTTTTTTAACTTGTTAAGTCTTCAATTAATTTTTCAAGATCTTTTGTGTTTGTAACTTTAATACCTTTAGATAATAACTCCTGATCTTTTTTAGGCAGAGAAGAAACCAGGGTGTTATATTTTTCAATAGGTTCGTCAGAAATTGAGGAGTATACGGCAATATATCCTTCATATTCCTTTATAACAAAGTTTATATTGCCATTTTCTTGATTTATATATGTTGTTGAAGCTGTATTATTAGTATTAATATTCTTTGCATTTGCAGTGGATTGACTGAGAGTAAGTGCAAATGTAATCAGTAGTGCAATTAACAGAATTAGTAAATTAATTGCTAGTATTTTCATTGCATTATCCTTAAATGCTTTTTTTCTTCTGTTTTTTATATCCGATTCATCTAAATAATAAATATTGCTTTTATTTTTCATAAAAATATCTTCCATACAATAAAATCTTAAATTTAAAACAACTTATAATTTATTATTTACTTTTTATCAAGAAAAATACATTTTTTGTCTAATAATAATTTAAGAAAGAATGTGCCTAAAACTTGTATAATTAATATGATTGTGATATAATCTTTAGGCTAATGTTTATAAGGAGGAGTGGCTTTTTATGGCAACAAATGCACCTGCAAAAAGCGTCTCTAGAAATAAAAAGAATACGAAACGTAAAGAAAGAGGAACAGTTGCTACTGTTTTAATATCATTCCTTATTGTAATATTAATGACAATTGCCATTGTTGGTTTTTGTATGCTTGGCTATGTTTTCTCTTTTGTAAATGGAGATATTGCAATTAATCTTGACTCATATAAGAATAGCCAATCTCAGACAAGTATTATTTATGCTATGGATGACAATAACAAACCTTATGAGCTTGCAAGACTTCATGGTGAAGAGAACAGAATTTGGGTAGATCTTGATAAAATCCCTAAGGAAGTTCAAAATGCATTCATCTGTCTTGAAGATAAACGTTTTTACAACCACAGCGGTGTTGACTGGATTAGAACACTGAAAGCTGTTTTAACTCTTGGTAAGAGTGGCGGCGGTTCAACTATTACCCAGCAGCTTATTAAAAATTTAACAGATGAAAATCAAGCAACTATTTCAAGAAAGTTTAATGAAATTCTTTATGCCTTGAATCTTGAAAAGAACTATGACAAATCAGAAATCATAGAGGCATATCTTAATACAATTCCTTTAGGCTCGGGTTGTTATGGAGTTCAGACAGCAGCTCAAAAATATTTTGGAAAAGATGTAAGTGAACTTAATGCTGCTGAGGCTGCATCAATAGCCTCAATTACAAAGGCTCCAACATACTACAACCCACTTCTTAATCCTGAAAATAATAAAAAAAGACAGGAAACATGTCTTTGGAATATGTGGGATCAAGGAAAACTTACTGATGATGAATATAAGACAGCCCTTGACTATAAGCTAATTCTTACAAATTCAGATGAGTATGTTCCTTCTGAAGAGGTTAAGAATTCTGCTCCGCAAAAAGAATCAAAAATATACAGTTATTATGTTGATTTTGTTATTGACTCAGTAATTGAGGACTTGGTTTCAACTTACGGATATACAAAGAATGAAGCATGGAAAATGGTTTACTACGGTGGACTGAAAATTTATTCTTGTATTGACGAAAAAGTTCAAAATGCAGCAGAGGAAGTATATGTTAACCGTATTTCTTTCCCTTATGAATCTGAAGACAGAACGGAAACCGGTGCAAACGGAACAAAGAAAAAAGTACAATCTGCAATTACAATTATGGACTACCAGGGTCAAGTGGTTGCAATTGTTGGTGGTGCCGGTGAAAAGACTACAAACAGAGGTCTTAATCGCGCTGCGGATTCACCTCGTTCGCCGGGTTCTTCTATAAAACCGCTAAGTGCCTATGCTCCTGCAGTTGAAAAAGGCTTTATAAACTACTCATCTATGATTCAGGACTATGCAATAGTAGTTGGTGGAAAGCGTTGGCCTCAAAATTTCAGTGGAAGTCTGGGCTCTCCAAGTAGTTATGTTACAACTCAATATGCAGTTTGTCATTCTCTTAATACAACTGCAGCCCGTGTTGTTCAAAAGCTTACTCCTGAAGTTTCAATGGACTATCTTATTAATAAATTCCATCTTTCTACTCTTGTCACAGAGGGCGCATATACAGACTGTAACCTTTCCTCTCTTGCTGTAGGTGGTATGACATATGGTGTTACAACTCTTGAAATGTCAGCCGCATATGCAACTTTTGGTAATGGTGGTAAGTATTATAAGCCATATAGTTATACGAAAGTTACAGACTATCAAGGCAAAAATGTTCTTCTTGAAAATAATGCAGTTCCGGAACAGGCTATTTCTGCTGAAACAGCAACAATAATGAATAGAATCATGCAGACGGTTGTTGTCAGTGGTACCGGTGCCGGAAGTGGTGTATCTGGTTTCCCAACTTACATGAAGACAGGTACAACTTCAGACACAAAGGACAAATGGGCAGCAGGTGGAACACCTTATTATTGTGCCGCTGTTTGGGTAGGTTATGATATTCAAGAGCATATTAATGCCGGTTCTCATAATCCTGCAGCAATAATTTGGGCTGCAGTTATGAACCGAGTTCATAAGGGTCTTCCAGAAAAAGATTTTGACTATGCAAAAACTGTTGTTGCTCGTTCTTATTGTACAAGAACAGGTCTTTTAGCTGGAACAAATTGTCCAAGTACAGCAACAGGATATTATGCTTCTAATAAACTTCCAGGAACTTGTACAAGTTGTACAGGTGGTGCACCGGCTACAACTGAGTCAACAACTGAAGCGGCAGCAGAATAAGTTGCAGATTAATAAATTGGGTTTGCGGCGAAATATGTTTCGCCGCAACTTTTTTAGTTAAATTTAGTGTAACTAAAGGAGAAGACAATAATGATAATTATGTCTGTAGATTATGGTAATGCCAGAACTGGCCTTGCCATATGTGATAAGGGCGAACTGCTTGCATCACCAGTCGGCGTAATAAAGGAAACTTATATGCCAAAGGTTGCAAAGGCAGTTGCCGAAAAGGCATTGGAGTTAAAAGCGGAACTCTTAGTTGTTGGGTGTCCTATAAATATGGATGGAAGTTTTGGAGAACGAGCAAAAGTTTGTACTGAACTCGCCGATTTGTTAAAAGATGAATTTGGAATTAATACAACAACATGGGATGAAAGGATGACAACTGTAATTGCCCATAAAAATTTGAATGAAACTAATACACGCGGGAAAAAACGCAAGGAAGTAGTTGATGCTGTGGCAGCAACTATAATTCTTGAAGACTACTTAAGATTTCGTAAAAATCGCAGTAGTTCCAATAATGTATAAAATAACATATAAAAAATAATGATAAACTGATATTTTAAAATGCAAATTGGAGAACCGTCCCCGACAACGGAGAACCGTCCCCGACAACGGAGAACCGTCCCCGGTTGCGGAGAACCGTCCCCGGTTGCGGAGAACCGTCCCCAGTTTGCATGGATTGGATGAATATATGGAAGTTAATAAAAGAGAATTAAATTTCAGTCGTATGAATGAAATGCAGCAAAAGGCTATTTATACTACTGAAGGCCCGCTTTTAATACTTGCCGGAGCAGGGTCGGGAAAGACGACTGTACTGGTTTCTCGTATTGCTAATATTGTTTCAAAGGATCTTGCAAAGCCTTGGCAAATACTTGCAATTACTTTTACAAATAAGGCGGCAAATGAATTAAAAGACAGACTTAAGGTGTATCTTTCAGAGGAAGAGGCAAAGGATATTTGGGCCGGAACTTTTCACTCGGTGTGTTCAAGAATACTCAGAAGATACGGAGATTTACTCGGGTATACATCGCACTTCACTATATATGACACGGATGATTCTAAACGTATTATGAAAGAGTGCCAAAGACTCCTTGGAATAGATGATAAGTTAATGTCACACAAGTCAATTTTAAATGCAATTTCTAAGGCAAAGGATAGCCTTATTTCTCCTGAGGAATATGAAAAGTCTGTCGGCAATGATATTAGGCTTAAGAAATATGCAGAGTGCTATAAGCTTTATCAACAACTTCTTTTATCTGCAGATGCAATGGACTTTGATGACATAATTGTAAATACAGTAAAACTTCTTCAAAAAGATGAAGAAGTCAGAATGAAATATCAAAGCCAATTTAAATATGTACATGTTGATGAGTATCAAGATACCAATCATGCACAGTATGTTTTAACAAGTCTTTTGGCTGGTGGATATAACAATATTTGTGTTGTAGGTGATGATGACCAAAGTATTTATAAATTCCGTGGCGCAACTATAGAAAATATAATGGATTTTGAAAAAAATTATAGAAATGCAACACTCATAAGACTTGAGCAAAATTATCGTTCCACCGGAAATATTTTAGATGCTGCAAATGCTGTTATAAAAAACAATAAAGAACGAAAGGGTAAGAACCTTTGGACAGCAGGTGAAGCCGGAGAAAAAATTGTTCTGTTTACAGCCGACAGTGAAATAAATGAAGGTAATTATATTGCTGATGAAATAGCAACAAATGTTTCAAACGGACGCGCGTATTCAGATCATGCAATCCTTTATAGAACCAATGCACAGTCAAACGCAATTGAAACAGCGTTTGTTCGCTCCGGTATCCCATATAAAGTTGTTGGCGGCAAACGTTTCTATGAAAGAAAAGAAATTAGAGATGCAATTGCATACTTAACTCTCATTAATAACCCTTCGGATTCAGTAAAACTTAAGAGAATTATTAATGAGCCAAAACGTGGAATAGGAGACACGACTGTAAATACAGCGGCTGATATTGCAGCCGGACTTGGAGTAAGTATTTTTGAAGTAATGCAGACGGCTGATCAGTACGACCGACTCAGCCGTGCAGCAACAAAACTTCTTTCATTCACAAGCATGATAAATGGTCTTCGTCAAAAATCTCTTGAGTTGCCAATCAATGAGTTTTTTGACGAACTAATGCAAGAAACCGGATATATCCAATCTCTTTCACTTGATAAGGATACATATGAGGATAGACTTCAAAACTTAATAGAACTTAAATCGAATATGATTCGTTATATTGAAGAAAATGAAGACGGCAATCTTGCAGGATTCCTTGAAGAAGTATCCCTTCTTTCTGATATTGACCAGTATAATGATCAAGCAGATGCCGCTGTCATGATGACGCTACATTCGGCAAAAGGACTTGAGTTTCCTGTTGTTTTTCTTGCCGGAATGGAAGATGGCGTTTTTCCGGGTAGACAATCTCTTTATGACCCAACCGAAATTGAAGAGGAAAGACGACTTGCTTATGTTGGTATTACCCGTGCAAAAGAAAAACTTTATCTTACTAATGCAAGTGTTAGAATGCTTTATGGTTCAACTACCAGAAATCCTGCTTCTAAGTTCATTTATGAAATCCCGGATGAACTATTTGCTGAACCAAATAATAGTTCTCCTTATTCTGCATCAAGATATAGCTTTGGCTATGGAGGTACTTACCAAAGTAAGTATATGGATTATTCTTCTTATTCTTCAGGTTATTCTTCAAAAACAACCGGCAGTACAGAATCAGCAAAAAGAATTGGCGGACAAAGTGGCTTTAAAAAGACAGATTCATCCACAAAATGCGTTTCATATTCAATTGGAGATACCGTAATTCATAAGGCTTTTGGAACCGGCGTAGTTCTTTCATCTACACCAATGGGTAATGACAACCTACTTGAAATTGCCTTTGATAAAGCAGGAACCAAGAAGCTTATGTCAAATTATGCAAAACTTGAAAAAGTATAAAAAGAACCAGACTTACAATTTATGTAGGTCTGGTTTCTTATATGTGAATAATTAAGTTTTAAATTCTGACCGAATGCTAGAAAGTCTAAAGTTTGATGGTTTTTGATTATAGTTTGTTCTATATACACTTAATGCTAAACCAATTCCAATATAAAGACAAAGCGAAGAGGAACCGCCGGCACTGAAAAACGGAAGTGTAATACCTATTACCGGTCCGACACGAAGGCACATTGCAACATTTATTATTGTTTGTGCAGCAATCATTATTGCAAGACCATAGCTCATAAGACCAGCCTGAATATTTATTGCTTTCCTTCCATTGGAAATTATTCTAATAATAATTGCAAGAATGAGAAGTAAGGCGATAATTCCACCAAGAAGCCCGAATTCCTCTGCAATAACTGTGAAAATCATGTCACTTTCACTTACAGGTACTGCTCCGCTTTGAGTATATGGACCTTTTAAAAATCCTGTTCCTAAAAAACCACCTTTACCAATAGCGGCAAGACCTTTTGTTTGCTGATATGCAGTGTCAGGATACTTTTCCGGATTAAAAATAACTATAAATCTGGCCTTTTGGAACTCAGAGAGTTTTACCCAAAGAACCGGAATGGCAGCAACAGCTAAGACTAAAATACCTGCTATATATTTCCAGTCAATTCCAGAAATAAATATCATTCCAATAGCAATGAAAATAAATACAAGAGCTGAACCGTCGTCTCCGGATTTCATAACTAAAAGAACCGGAATTAAGGCATGAATTGCAAGAAGAATAATAGTTCCAATTTTGTTAATGTTTTGTTTTACAGCGTTTATATGTGTAGAAAAAGTTATAATGAAGAATATTTTTACCAGTTCTGAGGGCTGGAAGAAGAATATTTTAAGGTCGAGCCAAACTCTTGAGTCCGGTCTACTTTGTGGAGCAACACCAATTGCCATTACTAAAATCATCAGTGCAACTGATAGCACTGCCCATACAGGCCATAATTTACACATAATATCATAGTCGATCAGCGAAATAATCAGCGCCAATATTAAGCCCAGGGCAATTGCAATAATCATTGTTCTTGCTTCACTTGGCAAAAGAGCTCCCTCAGCCATTTTATGATATTTTGCGCTAAATACCATTAGAACACCAAAGGCAGATGTAAGGAGGCAAAGTGATAAAAGAAGCTTGTCCAGTCCTTTGAAAAAGTAACTGATACTTGCAATGATTTTTTTCAAATATAAAACCTCCTTCGAAAAATGTCGTTGACTTATTATAAGTGTAGAATTATTATTTTTCAAGCAAAGTAACACAAAAGTAATAAAAACTTACAATAATCTTAGATTTGTGATAAAATATATTGACTTTGTTTTAGGGGGCGTGCAATTGAATATTTATGAAACACATTCTACTTTAGAAACAGAAGAATTTGCACGTGAATTTGCAAAGGAATTAAAATCAGGAAGCGTGCTGGCTTTTTATGGTGGCATGGGTATGGGGAAGACCGCTTTTGTCAGAGGTCTTGCAAAGGGTTTTGATCTTGACTGTGAGGTTTCAAGTCCAACATTTGCCATAGTTAATGATTATGGTGGAAATCCTCCGCTTGTTCATTTTGATATGTATAGGATTACTTCGTGGGAAGATCTTTATACGACCGGTTTTTTTGATTATTTAGATGCCGGTGCAATTATTTGTGTTGAATGGAGTGAAAACATTGAAAATGCACTTCCGGAAAATACAATTCATATAGAAATAACAAAAGGTATTGAAGAAAATGATAGAATTTTAAAAATATATTAATTACCATTTATTAAAGGAATGAGAAGTATTGGTTATTCTTGGTGTTGATTGTACAGCGTCATCTGCTAGCGCAGCAATAGTTTCATTTGATGATGAAAGTGCTCAAAAGAAAATACTCAGTTTTTCATATACAAATGTTGGACTGACTCACAGTCAAACATTGGTTCCTATAATTTCCGGTGCGCTTAACAATGCGAATTTATCTTTAGATGATATAGATATTTTCTCTATTAATGCCGGCCCCGGATCATTTACGGGTGTACGTATTGGTGTTGCGGCTCTTAAGGGATTAACGTCCATGGACGAAGCAAATTGTATGTCTATTTCAACACTTGAATCTATGGCATTTAACCTAGCAGGTATAAAGGACTGTATTGTCTGTGCAGCAATGGATGCCAGATGCGGTCAAGTTTATTCGGCTCTCTTTAAAGTGCAGGGTGAAAAGGTTGAAAGATTAACAGAAGATATGGCCGTTATGATAGATGATTTGGAAACAATTATTCTTGAAATAATGAAAAAAGATTCATATGATGAAAAAAATGGCGTTATTTTTGTTGGAGACGGTGCACATCTGTGTTATAATATTTTGAATAAAAAAATAGATGGCCTTGTGCTTGCCGATGAATCTATCCGTCATCAAAATGCTGTTTCAGTTGCTGAATGTGCATATTTTAAAATAAAAGATGGTGAAAAACCAATTTTATCTGAAAAGTTGTTACCGGTATATTTAAGGGCACCACAGGCTGAAAGAGAACTTAAGAAAAAGGCGGAAATGAAAAATGATAGTTTTAGGTTGTGACCACGGCGGATTTGAACTAAAAAAAGCAATAATCGCTCACCTTGAGGAAAAAGGAGTAGAGTACAAAGATATAGGATGCTATATCCCTGAGTCTGTTGATTATCCTGAAATTGCAGTTTCTCTTTGCAGAGAAATAACAAGTGGAAATGCTGAACTTGGAATTCTTGTTTGCGGAACCGGTATTGGTATGTCAATGGCAGCAAATAAGGTTAAGGGAATTAGAGCGGCTTGTTGCTCAGACACATTCAGTGCAAGACTTACAAGAATGCATAATAATGCAAATGTTCTTTGTATGGGTGGCCGTGTTATAGGCCCCGGTCTTGCTCTTGACCTTGTTGACAATTTTATTTTTACAGAGTTTGAGGGCGGACGCCATCAGCGTAGAGTAGATAAAATTTCAGAAATTGAAAACGCTTAATATAACGCTTAGCATATAGTAAAAAAATTCATTTTATAATAAATGGAGGAAGTAAAAATGGGTACAGTAACAATTACTAATCATCCACTTATCCAGCACAAACTCTCAATATTAAGAGATAAGAATACCGGAAGCAAGGAATTCCGGACACTTATCAGTGAAATTGCAATGCTTGAATGTTATGAGGCAACTAGAGATCTTCCTTTAAAGGAAATAGAGGTTGAAACACCTGTTGCCACAGCTAAGGCACACGACATTGCAGGAAAGAAAATGGCTATTGTTCCAATCCTTCGTGCAGGACTTGGCATGGTTGACGGAATTCACACATTAATTCCATCTGCAAAAGTAGGTCACATTGGTATGTACAGAGACCATGAGACATTACAGCCACACAGCTACTATTGCAAAATGCCTCAGGATATTGAAGAAAGAGATGTCATTGTTCTTGATCCAATGCTTGCAACAGGTGGCTCAGCTATAGATGCTATTTCTCAGATTAAAGAGTTTCATCCAAAATCAATTAAATTTATGGGGATTATAGCTGCGCCGGAAGGTCTTGAGGCTCTTCAAAAAGCTCATCCGGACGTAGACATTTATTGTGCCGGTCTTGATGACCATCTAAACGAATTCGGTTATATTGTTCCTGGCCTTGGCGATGCAGGCGACCGTATTTTTGGAACAATATAAATATTATTTTTTTTATTTACTTATTAGTTGCGTCGTGCTAAAATAAGTCAAATCTTATAGGCGGAGTTGTATTTATGGAAATTATAAATAATTTAGATAACTTCGAAGAAGAGCATTCTGTTGAGCATTTTATAAAAAATAAGGTTGATGACTTGATTGAACGTTCTGTGGTTGAAGGAAGAAAAAGAAGACAAATTGAAAAAAAGGTTGCAGACAATTGTGGAAATCCAAACACAAAAGATGGTGCTGCATACTTAAGTTCAATCTCTGATTTTTCAGTATTTCCTAAGTATATGGGAAGAGGAATACAAGCTAGTGCACCTGAGCTTGATGCTTCGGGTAAAGTTGCCACGCTTGTTTTACGTTTCGCCGATGTAAACGAAGAGGATGTTACGGTTCTTGAATCTCAAATTGTTGCGGCCGGATTTGAAAAATCTGGAAATGACTATATAAAGACCGAGAATAAAAACATGTATACAATGGCGGTATCATATGGAAATGGAAAACTTAGAATTTTCCATAAAATTTCAACTGCAAAATGATTGTTTATACAGACGCTCGGTATTTTCCGAGCGTCTTTGTTTATATATTTTTTAAAAGAGGCATTAATAATGAAAGAATTTAATAAATCGCTAAAGCTTGATGGAGTATGTTATGATGTGCGCGGCCCGGTTCTGGACGCAGCAAATGAAATGTCTGCAAACGGAGTTGACATAATAAAACTTAATATAGGAAATCCGGCGCCGTTTCACTTTAATGCACCGGATGAAATAATTGTAGATTATATATATAATTTACGAGCTTCTCAGGGTTATTCGGATTCCAAAGGTGTATTTTCTGCAAGGAAAGCAATAATGCAATACTGTCAACTTAAGAAAATTCCTAATGTTGGCATAAATGATATTTACACCGGCAATGGTGTTTCGGAGCTCATAACTATGGCAATGCAAGGGCTTTTAAATGATGGTGATGAAATTTTGGTTCCAATGCCAGATTATCCTTTATGGACTGCATCTATTAAACTTGCAGGAGGAACTCCGGTTCACTACGTTTGTGATGAAGAGTCTGATTGGTATCCTGACATTGATGATATGAGAAAGAAGATTAATTCAAATACTAAAGGTATTGTTGTAATTAATCCAAACAATCCAACAGGAGCGTTATATCCTCGTGAAATTCTTCAGCAGATTGTAGATCTTGCTCGTGAAAAAGATTTAATAATTTTTGCTGACGAAATTTATGACAGACTTGTTATGGACGGAGAAGAACATGTTGCAATTTCTTCTCTTGCACCTGATTTGTTTATGGTAAATTTCAATGGTCTTTCAAAGTCTCATAGAGTTGCCGGTTTCCGCGTCGGCTGGATGTGTCTCAGCGGTGACAAGACAAATGCCAAGGGTTATATTACAGGTCTTAATCTTCTTGCTTCAATGCGTCTTTGCTCTAACGTTCCCGGACAAAGTATTATTCAAACTGCTCTTGGTGGATATCAAAGTAGCGACGAACTTCTTCTTCCGGGAGGGCGAATTTATGAACAAAGAGAATATATCTATAATGCTTTGAATGATATTCCCGGTATAACTGCAAAGAAACCAAAGGCGGCATTTTATATTTTCCCTAAAATTGATCTTGATAAAATACATATTAAAGATGATGAGCAGTTTGCTCTTGATCTCTTGAAAGAAAAGAAAGTTCTTATACTTCAAGGCTCTGCTCTAAACTGGAATAAGCCTGATCATTTTAGGGTTGTATATCTTCCGGAACTAAAAACTCTTGAAACTTCTGTGAAGAGAATGTCTGATTTTTTTGCGAATTATAGTCAGTATTGACATTGCTTAATAATATAATGTAAAATGATTCATAGTTATGCACAAACGGTATATTTATTTAAGGGGAGATATAAATGATTGGTATAGGAAAGTGGAGCCTTGATGTGGCAATTCCTTTTTTAAAGGTTAGTCCGGTACTTACAATCGGCAATGAAAACAATGAATATACATTTACAATAGATGTTTCCGGTTTTGGTGCATCCCCTGCTGTTAATCTAATTTCAGTTGAAGAGGTTATGCCAAATAAACTTAAGGTTACACACACTATTCCAATGATTACAAACGGTGCTTTGGAAGCAGAACTTGTATTTGATGGAATGTATTGTAAAGGTACTCTTGAAATTCCTATGCTTGGTAAAGTTACTGTAAAAGGTGTAAAGGTCGGTTAATATATGAATTCTCTTGAAATATTTAAGGCTTTCAAGGACGAAAACTTTGTTCGTCTTGAGCAAAAACTCGGACAATATAATAAAAACATTCTTGAAACTTCTCCAAAGTATTTCAAGGACAACATGGAATATTTTACTGCACTTAACAGTGGCGGGAAAATGCTTCGCGCCATACTGGTAAATATGGGTTACTATATTTGTGGCGGTAAAGATGTTGAGTACTCTGATGAGCTTGCACTTTCAATTGAAATTTTCCAGTCGTCAATTCTTGTACATGATGACCTTCTTGATCACGCTGAAACACGTCGTGGTAAGGATACAGTACATGTTCGTCTTTTGGAAGACTTCAAGATAGAAAATGAAGAAATACTTAAACATAATCCGGATGTTGTAAAGGATTTAACTAACGGAGTTTCGGTTGCACTCGGTTATGTTGGCCTTTACATGGCTTATGAGCGTCTTTTGGAGGCTTATGGGGACAATCCTAATTTAATTAAAATCCTTCGCGAGTACAACGACATGGTTATTAAAACCGTTGAAGGCGGTATTATGGATGTTGTTGTTCCTTTCCAAGAAAGATATAAGAATGAACTCCCATTTGAGGAGTCAGACACGGTAGATGCGTTTGAACTTATAGAGCAACTTGCTCTTTTAAAGACTGCATATTACACAACAATGGGTCCTATTGCTCTTGGTATGATGCTTCGTGGTGCAGATGCAAAAGATGTATTGGATGTTGAAGAAATAATGAAGGATGCCGGACTTGCGTTCCAAATCCAAGACGATCTTCTTGGTGTTTATGCTGATGAAAAGGTTCTTGGTAAGGACGTAGGTTCTGACGTTTCTGAATTTAAACAGACTTTCCTTTATACTTATATAAAAGTAAACAAGCCGGAGGTTCTTCCAGAACTTAATAAATATTATGGTAAGGACAAGGTTTCGTTAGAGGATCTTGAAAAAGTAAGAGCTATATTTAAAGAAACAGGCGCTTATGATTTCACAGTTCAAAAGATGAATTTCCACTACAACAGAGCAAAAGAAAATGTTGAAAAACTTTCTTTTGCAGATCAAGAGGCAAAGGACCTCATTATGGGATTCATTCTTTATCTTGAAAGTCGTAAAAAATAATGATATAATCTATGAGCCTTGACACATATGCCGGTGTGATGGAATTGGCAGACGTGCTGGACTCAAAATCCAGTGGTGGCGACACCGTACCGGTTCGACCCCGGTCACCGGCACCAAAAGACACCTTTATGCCTGACTTTAAGTCAAGAACATAAAGGTGTTATTTTTTTAGATGTTTTTTATCAGTTGTTATAATTTAGATATTATTGTAACTAGACATTTTTAGAGGATGAGGACTTTGAAATTTATAAAAAGGGCATTTATGGTGCTCGTTATATGCATCGCTCTTGTGCCTAATCTTTGCTTTGCACATGCGGCATATAATCCGTACCCAAAGTCTCAAACAATTAATGACGTAACAACAGTACCGTGTACATATTTTGCTTGGTCTGAGGCTTATAAAAACATGGGTGTTGAACTTCCAATGCTTGGAGATGCAAAAGGATGGTATTATGGTGCAAAGAATTTAGGATACCATGTTGGCCCAACGGTACGTGAAAATTCCATTGCGGTTTGGGATGGGGCAACATATGGTCATGTTGCGTATGTTACAAGTTATTATGAAGATCCCGACAACAATGCGCAATATATGGTTATAAGTCACGGTGGCATTTCCTATGAGGGAAAACCTTACGCTGGTACAGGAATAAAGCGCAATGATGTTCGTCGCGCTGAGGTTGGCTCAAAGACTGCCAGGGGAGACACACTTCTTGGCTATATTTATCTTGATGAGCCTCAGTCAAAACTTCTTGCCAGTGCGGAACAGGTAAAGCCTCTTTATGCCAGTTGTAAGCATAAATTCACGGAGTGGGTAATTGTTGTAGACGGTGAGTGTAATGAAGAGGGGTACAAGCAGCGCTATTGTACCAAGTGTCGTGGCTATGAACGGGAACTTATAGATGGAACAAGCCATAAGTTTAAGAAATTTACCGAGTTTGCATATGAAGGTGAAGAGGTCGTTCTAAATGAGTGTGAGGTCTGTGGAACAATTGTTGTAGGTTCTATAGAGGAGCATGAGCACAGATTTACTTCGTGGGAAGTAAAACGTATTCCAACAATGTTCGAAGATGGATATTCAATTAGATATTGCACATATCCTGACTGTAATTCTGCGGAACTTCTGACAATGGATGCAACCGGTATTTATCCGGCTTTGTTTTTAATTCCAATTGAATGTATTGTTTGCGCAATTTTAATGTGGCGATTCATTCTCTGGTCAAAAAATAATTCTTCTGAGTTTTTTTAGTATTTATTATGGGGACGGTTCTCTGTTGCCGGGGACGGTTCTCTGTTGCTGGGGACGGTTCTTTGTTGCTGGGGACGGTTCTCTGTTGCTGGGGACGGTTCTCTGTTGCTGGGGACGGTTCTCTGTTGTTGGGGACGGTTCTCTGTTGTTGGGGACGGTTCTCATTTTAGAGGGCTTAAAAGTATACAAAACAAGATGTTGTATACTTTTAGGTTCTTTTGTTATATTAGCACATATATAGGGCAACATTTGGAACGCCCGGCGGTGTTTAACAAAATGAAAAATTGTCGAAATTTTGTGTTGACAAGTTGATAATTTATATGTTAATATTATCGAGCGCTTGAGAGAGCGCAAACACATAAAACAACGTAGTTACGTTGTATATGTACCTTGAAAATTAAACAACGA
>JAQXSW010000014.1 GCA_029219165.1 Oscillospiraceae bacterium | reverse complement strand
CTATACAAGTCCTGCGAACAAAGATCAAGAGTAGTCTCAATATCTCTCAAGCCACTGCGATTAGTGAACTGTGCAAAGCTCATTACCAGAAACTGATCTCGGCAATTGAACTTTATGGCATGTCTGTCACCTTTATACCGTTTGACGCACTTGCTGAATTCATACTCGGTGAAGAGAGACATAAGTTGCGCGAAGATTGTTTTACCTTTATTCATAGTCTGCAAGAACTGGCTCTAATGCCGTTCCGCAAACTTACGAGTTCTAATCGAAAAATAATTTTTGCCTTGTAACTTATTAAAATTTAAATTATTAAACACTATCTGAGATTTTTTCTCCGGACACTAATGTTATTCCACAATTAATGAACATTAGTCTCATGCAAACTCACCTGTCCTAATTGAATTTTAAAACGCCACCGTTGCAAAACAGCAACAGTGGCGCCAATCTTCATTGCTATCTATTTGCGAGATTTTAGTCCTTCTTCCAAGTATAGTTAAAACTTACGCCTTGACTTGATGAACCACTCCATTTCATCATATTACCACTAACAACAATCGTTGCGCTGAAAGTGTCACCATAAGTGTTCTTAGCTGACATTTTATTGCCGTTAAGCTCCCATGTGCCATTGCCGATAGAGCTTGCAGTAGAAGAGAATTTGCCATCTTCACTGATAGTAATGGACTCGCCTACCATATAACCGGTTATAGGTTTTCCATCCACTTTATCTGTGCTTGCGGTACATGTCCATGTTCCAACTACTTCTTGCACATTGATGTCTTTGCTGCCGTCTCCGTCATCATCACTACTACATGACGTAAAAAACATAACTGTTACTGACACTACGAGCATCGCTAAGATGCTCAAAATTTTGTTTGTTTTCATATTTTATTATTTTGATCTACTTGCGTTTTTATTCATGGCATACAGGACGAATTGATCGACCTATATGACGAGTACCTGTATCATAAAAGTTCAAATCGTTTTCAGCATGAAAGCTGGTAAAATATGCATTAGAGTACCAGTTTGATAAAGAACATGTCCAATAGCTACAGGTTTTGTCAGTCTCGCCTATTCCAGTATTAACAAAACCACCTGCTGCCGGAAGGAAAATATAATTACCATTTGGTCCCGTTATTTTATAGCCGTAATTACTATTCATCAAAGCCCATTCCCATGTACATTTATCACGTAATTCTTCAAACTCTTCAATTGTAGGCATACGCCATTTGCCACCCCAATTCTCATAAGCAGCGTCATCTTCTAATTCTAATGTAACTTTATCATCGCGAAAACCATCATATCCTGATTTATCATCAGTAACGTATTTTGTGTACCCTTTCTTTGTTATTTCAATAAGAAATCCATCTTCGTCTGTTGTTTTAGTAGTGCTTTCCATGTAATATTTGTAGTTCTTTTCTGTGAAATTTGTTTTTCCATCCTGACTACCTTTGGTTTCTGCCCATGCAAAATAATCTCCATATGAAGATATGATTTTGGCACCGATATTCATATTTGCCCATTTTGTTCCTGATGGCAATCCAAGATCAATTGCAGTTACGCCATTGGGGGTGTTGTCTGGTTTTATCGGTTCTGATTTGTTAATACTCCATGTAATATTATCGATTAAAGAAACCGGAATTTCCATAACCTTACCATCGACAAAATTTATTTGCATTTGTGCATTTTGTGCATTTGAGCAAATAATTGTTGAAACAAAAGCAAAAAATAAAGCTACTTTTCTTTTCATTTTTTTAATACTTTAAAAGTTGTATCGCCTTTCTTGATTATATAAATCCCCTTAGGAAATTCTAAAATATTGGTTTCTGATATTCCTGAATCATTGTGTATCTTTTTTAGAAGTACACCTTTTTCATTATATATGAGAATATCGCTACTTCCTTTTTCAATATGTTGTAATTTGATGTCTGTCAATTCGTCTTCAAAAGAGAGTTTGTCAAGTTCGGTTAATGGAAATTCAATAGAAACAGTTTTTGTGGAAACCTTTAATGTGTTTCCTTCATAAGTAACTATTGGTTTGTCTAAAAATCCACAACAGAATATCTCTCCATCTTTTTGGTGAATGTTCAGAGTGTTCTGGGCAAATCCTGCAATTGAAAAGAGGATTATAGGAATTAATGTCAAAAACTTTTTCATTGTTTTTATCTTTTTGTTAAACGCAAAAACGTGAGACTCTACACTTGTCCGTCACTTATTCTTGGTCGTAGGAAACCTATGGTTAATGACGAACAGATAGAATCTCACGCTGATAGTTATACATACCCCGAAAAGTGTGCCGCTGAGGTTTGTCCTCCTTGGCACACTACGAGGGTTGATTATACAACCTACCCGTGACATCTTCTCTGCAATGCCATTGATAACCATTTTGAATTTCCTACGTTCAGAATAATCAATGAACAAAGCGTTGATGACGCCTTATATATATTGCAAACGCTTGGATAGCGAATGCGCTGCAAAGTTACTAAAAATCAATAAGAATAAAGACATTATTTGTTATCGATTTCGTAAAAACTGAAATTTTAGTCCAATTATGCTATTATAATGACCAAAACATCAGACAATATGTCAAATCCATAGCGCATGATACAAGAAACCGTGTCAACGATGGCATGAAATGTGTCGGTAAAGGTTTGTGACATGAAGATTGTATAAATCATTATCGGAAGATGGCATAAACAATCTTTTTAACGCAACAGAAAACGGAGTTTCCACGGTATTCATCTTAAAACTTTTATCAAACTATGAGCGAAATTGGAACTCTTAGCTTTGAGCGTCTAAACAACGGCGCACATTTTCTG
>JAQXSW010000013.1 GCA_029219165.1 Oscillospiraceae bacterium | reverse complement strand
GTTATATTGTCTGTATCAGTCCTTCATGAGGGGTTAAGTCCCCTTTCAGCAATCGGCATTGTACTTGTATTGGTAGCAACCATACTAAGTGAAATAAAATCAAAAAAAAAATAGAATACAAGAAGTAATTGGGGACGGTTCTCGATTGCAGAGAACCGTCCCCAATTGCGGAGAACCGTCCCCGATAGCAGAGAACCGTCCCCAATTGCAGAGAACCGTCCCCGGTTACGGAGAACCGTCCCCAATTGTATTTAAAAAATTTCACGGATTTTTTCAGCACGGCGGGCGTCACGCACTTGTCTGTCTAAAGTTTGTCCAAACTCTACATTTAAAGTGGCAGGCTGCATTGTGAAAATAAGTTCGTTTATTTTTTCATTTGAAATGTCAATTTCTCCTGCCGTTACGCCAACTTTGACTATGGATACTGCATTCATGAATTCCTCGAAGTTCATAACCCTGGCATTTTTCAAAGTACCATATGAACGCCATAAAATATCCTGGAATTTAAGGCTTTCCATTAAATCGGCACGAAGCGCTCTCTCCTGTTCAATAATTGATAGTGAAATTGAACGCAAGTTTTCAATAGCGGCCTCTTCTGAAATACCAAGAGTAACTTGATTACAAAGCTGATAAAGATTTCCTAAAGAATCTTCTCCTTCCCCATATGCTCCCGTCAAAACAAGTCCAAGTTTTGAAACCATGGTTGAAAGTCTTGAAATTTGTCCCTTCATGGAAAGCGCCGGAAGCTGGAGAGTAACTGAGGCGCGCATTGCTGTACCAATATTTGTTGGACACTGTGTTAAATAACCCAGTTTTTTATCAAACGAGAATATGAGCTCTTCATCCAAAATTGTGTCAAGAGTATTTGAAAGTTCATACGCTTTTGTTAGTTCAAGGCCGGGAAGAAGAGCTTGAATCTTCAAATGATCTTCTTCACAAATCATAATACTGAGGCTCTCATCTTCTGTTGAAATGAGCGTTCTACCCTCAGCAAAACTTACAAACTCCGGGCTAACCAAATTTCTTTCAGCAAGGGATATTGCCATGTCCCGGCTCATGTCACCCATGCGCATAGCTACGAACTTTCCGGGAAGTTTTTCATTAAGAACAGCAAATGTTTTATCAGCAATTTCCTGTTTTTCTTCACTTGAAAGCCTTATTGTAAAGTTGTGTCCCTTTACATTTCGTGCAATGCTTATCTTTGTGCCTATAACTACGTCGTTTTCGGTTCCTTGAAGTTGATACCACTTTGCCATTATTTACTCTCACCTCCAAGTGCCAAAATTTCATCACGAAGTTTTGCTGCGAGCTCAAAATTTTGAACTTTTACTGCTTCATCCATTCTTTTTTTGAGCTCATTTATTCTATTTAAAACAACATCTGTTTCACCAAAAGAAGCGCCAAGTTTTCCGGTGTGAATTGCCCTACCGTGAATTCTTGAAAGGGAAGGGCGCAACTTTTCATAGAACGTGCTATAGCAGTCAGCACATCCCATCATTCCTGTTCGTATTACATCTTCAAAACTTGTTCCACAGGTTTTACAGCATTCGCTTTTTTCTGCTGATGGCAATGATCTTGAAAACTCCGGGAAAAAATTTTCAAGCATGTTACTGATATTGAATCCGAATCCCGAAAAAACATCTGCATATCCAAGATGTCTTGCGCAGTTATAGCAGAGGTGAATTTCACTTGCTTCTCCGCCGGATATACGCTTTATATGTGTTGTAGCTTCGCTTTTTGCACAATTCTGACAAAGCATCCGCCACACTTCCTTTCACTATAAATAGGTTGATTTTGTCTGATATTTATTATCCTTCTTCCTTTAGTTTTCGTCAATAGATTTTTAGTAACCAAATCTCTTCTTCCCCCATATTATGTGTTAAGAAAGGGGGTTAAGAAGTATGTGTGGTTTCAATAATTGCAATTGGATTATCATCCTAATAATCATCCTCATTCTTTGTGGAGATTGTGACTTTGGATGCGGTAACGCAGGTGGCGGATGCGGTTGCAACAACGGCTGTGGCTGTTAACAACTAAAAATCCCTAAAAGAGGTGTTCATTAGTTTGAACATCTCTTTTTTATTTGTCAAAAAAAAGACAAGCATAACATTTAAAAACTGTTCAAATAATATTGAAAAAAAAGTCGAAATAATATAGAATGTTTTGGTGCTAAATATATATGTAAAATAAATATATATTGTATGGGTATATTGTATGGGAATAACTAATGTTTTTAAGAGGTGAAAAATGTGAAGAGAACAACATCAATAATTGTCTCAATTATAGTTGTGCTTTTAGTTGCTCTTTGCATATTTTTCATTTCAAGCAAGGAAGAGGCCAAAGAACCTTATAACAAGGAAACAATTTCAATGGGCACTGTTGTTTTCATGTCAATATACGGAGAAAAAGAAAGTGCAGAAAACACCTCAGTTGAAATAACAAAAATTATAAATCGTCTTGACACTAAAAATCTCTCATGGCGAATTGAAAAATCAGATATTTTTTACTTAAATCAAAACTTCGCATACGAAGTAAGTGAAATCACCTCAAATTGCATTAAAACATGCCTGGAAATTTCCGGAAAATCAGACGGACTTTTTGACATAACCGTCGGAGACCTCACAACCCTTTGGGGAATTGGAACAGAAACCGCCAAAGTTCCGACAGAAGATGAAATAAAAGAAGCCATAAAACTTGTAGATTATAAAAAAGTCTCAGTTTCCGGCAACACTGTTAAAATTGGTGAAGGTCAAAAAATTGACCTTGGAGCTGTTGGCAAGGGACTTGCTTGTGACGAAGTTTACAAATACATAAAGACTACGGACACGGAGGGCGCCGTTATTTCAGTTGGTGGATCGCTTCTTGTTTATGGTAAAAATCCTGAGAATTCAACAGGAACCTGGCGTATAGGAATCAGGAATCCGTTTGGTTCATCTAATGAATCGGCAGGAATAATTTCACTTAATAATAGTGAAAAAAATGGTGCGTATTACGTTTCCACTTCAGGAGATTATGAAAAAACGCTTACAGAAAATGGCAAAACATACCATCACATATTAAATCCAAAAACAGGTTATCCGGCAGAAAGCAATGTTACCGGAGTGACAGTAATTGCTCCAAGCGGGACTCTTTCAGACGCACTTTCAACAGTGTGTTTCAGCCTAGGATATTCGGATGAATCGCTGGAACTTTTAAAAGCTTATAACGCTGAGGCAGTATTTATTTTGAAAGATAAAACAGTTTACGCAACAGATGGAATTTCAAAAGACTTAGTTCTTACAAGCGATTCATTCACGCTAAAATAATTAAGGAGAACAAGAATGAGCAGCAAGATTAAAACTAATAGTTTTATCAAAAAGGCCGATGTTATTCTTTTCATTTTGCTTCTCATTACATGTGCAATACTAATTCTCCCCTCAAAATTCAGTAAAGTCGGTGCAACAGCAAAAATATACTTAAATGGTGAAATTATTGAAAGTATAGATCTTAGCACTGTTAAAGAGACTTATTCCTTTGAGCTTGACAGCACACCTTCCGTTGAAATAACTGTTGAGCCAAATTGTATATATTACTCAAAGGCAGATTGCCCTGACAAGCTTTGTATAAATTGTGGAAGACTCTCTCATCCCGGGGACACAGCTGCATGTCTTCCATCTGAAACCCTCATTGTACTAGAGGGCCAAAAAGATAAGGACCAGCCGGATGCGCTGACATATTAAGGAGTATTAAAATGAGTAACAAGAAAAGCGGAAAGCTCAATATTAACAGAACTACCCGCGTTATTGCTCTTCTTGGAATACTCGGAGCCCAAGCGCTTGTCCTTTCAGTTCTTGAAAACTTCATTCCGGCAATTCCTGGTCTTCCTCCCGGTGCAAAGCCCGGTTTTTCTAACATTGTTACAATGTTCACTGCAACAATTATGGGATTCCCAGGCGCATTCGGCATTACACTCATTAAATCAGTATTTGCCGGCATTACAAGAGGCGTTACAGCAGGCCTCATGAGTTTTTCTGGCGGACTACTTTCAACAATTGTTATGGTGGTTCTCCTAAATTTTAAAAAAAATCCTTTCGGAATTATGGGCATTTCAATAATGTCCGCCGTAGCTCATAATATTGGCCAGCTTATTGTGGCCTGTATTATTTCAGGCACACCCGCTCTTGTGTCCGGTTACGGCCCATTACTTTTGCTGTTTGCAATAATAACCGGTGCCATAACCGGAACAATTCTCAGAATTGTCATGCCGGCCCTTGAAAAACAATCAGAATTCCTTGGATTTTAATTCTTTGAGTTTTAATAGAATACCCTTAAACTTCGGTTAATCAGCGGCTTTCCCGCTTATTAATATATTATCAATAATTGGGAGTTCTATTTTTGGGGTTGCATTACCAACCGTAAAAATAGACAAAAACCCATTGAGGAGTTGAATGAATGGCAAGCGAAAAAATTGAAGGCGCACTTAAGCCGGTTGCTAACGGTCATGGCGGCGTTCATGTTTCACATCACAAGAACACTTCCGCTTTAGAAATTGTCCGTATGCCAATCCCTGATCGTGTAATCCTTCCAATGCAGCAGCACATTGGTGCTCCTTGTGAACCAACTGTAAAAGTCGGTGACGAAGTCAAAGTAGGCCAAGTTATCGGTGACACAGACAAGTTCGTAAGTGCTCCAATCCATGCAACTGTTTCAGGTAAGGTTACAGCAGTAGGACCGGTTAAACTCGCCAACGGAAACATGGTTCCAGCAGTAACAATTGAATCAGATGGCCTTATGACTCTTGACGAGAACATAAAGGCTCCTGAAATTAATTCAAGAGAAGACTTCCTTAAAGCTGTTAGAGCTTCAGGACTTGTAGGTCTTGGTGGTGCTGGATTCCCAACACATGTAAAACTCGCATTCAAAGAAGACAGCGGAGTTGACACTCTTATTATCAATGCTGCAGAATGTGAGCCTTTCATCACAGTAGACCACCGTGAATGTGTTGACAACTCTTGGGATGTTCTTTCTGGCGTTTATACAATCAAAGAAATTCTTGGTTTCAAACATGTATATATTGCTATTGAAGACAACAAGAGCGATGCATTCAAGGTACTTCAAAAAGTTGCATCAGACAATGCAGACTGGGATGACAGTGTAAAACTTGTAGTACTCAAGTCACAGTACCCACAGGGTGCTGAAAAAGTACTTATTCAGTCAGTAACAGGAAGATGTGTTCCTCCGGGAAAACTTCCTTCAGACGTAGGTTGCGTGGTAATGAACGTAGCTTCTGTTGCATTCCTTGGTCGTTACCTTAAGACAGGTAAACCACTTGTTAGCCGCTCACTAACAGTTGACGGTTCAGCAATTGCAGAACCAAAGAATATCAGAGTACCAATTGGTACAGAAATTTCAAAGATCGTTGAATTCTGCGGTGGCTTCAAGACTGAGCCATACAAAGTAATCAGTGGTGGTCCTATGATGGGTATGGCTATTGCTGATATCAATGTACCTCTTCTTAAAAATAACAACGCTGTTCTTGCTTTTGCTAAAGATACAGTTAAAGTTAAAACAGAGCGCGCTTGTATCCGTTGCGGACGTTGTGTAGAAGCATGTCCAATGTGCCTTGTTCCAACAAAGATTGAAACACGTGCACACTTAAAGGATGCTGAAGCTCTTCAGAAGGCAAACGCTATGACATGTATGGAATGCGGAAGCTGTGCTTTTGCTTGTCCATCAGGCAGACCACTTGTTCAGTATATGCGTCTTGCTAAAACAATAATTAGGGAAGCAGGTGCAAAATAATGAGTGAAATGACAAAATACACTGTCAGCGCTTCGCCACACGTGCGTTCCGCTGAAACAACAACCGGCATTATGTTGGACGTTATTATTGCCCTCATCCCTGCTGGTATTGCTTCTATCTTTGTATTTGGACCTCGTGCTCTTGCAGTAATAGCTGTTTCTGTAATTGTTGCAGTTTTAGCTGAGTTCCTTTCAAGAAAAGTTATGAAGCGTGACCAAACAATCGGCGACCTTTCAGCTGTTGTTACAGGTCTTCTCCTTGCTTACAACCTTCCATCAAACATTCCACTTTGGATGGCCGGCCTTGGCTCAATCATTGCCATTGTAGTTGTAAAGCAAATGTTCGGCGGTATTGGTCAGAACTTTGTAAACCCAGCTCTTGCTGGTCGTATTATCCTTATGTCTTCTTTCCCTGGAAAAATGTCAGCAGCTTCTTTCTCAGGTGCTAACGTTATGGGTTGGGACGTTCAGGGTGCAACCGGTGCCACACCAATGGGTCTTATAAGTCTTTCAGACGGTGTTGCTGACACTGCTCCGTCTCTTATGGAAATGTTCCTTGGTACAACATCAGGTTGTCTTGGTGAAGTTTCTGCTCTTGCTTTAATTCTTGGCGGACTTTACCTCATCATCCGTAAGGTTATTTCTCCTATTATTCCTGTTGTTTACATAGGTGTTGTAGCAATCTTTATGGCAATTGCCTTCAAGTTTGATATGTATGCAGTAGCTTATGAAATTCTTGGCGGCGGTCTTATGATTGGTGCTATCTTCATGGCTACAGACTACACAACTTCACCTATTACAAAAAATGGTAAGATAATTTATGCTGTTGGTTGTGCACTTATTACATGTCTTATCAGACTCTTCGGTTCACTTCCAGAAGGCGTATCTTTCTCAATCATCATCATGAACATCCTTGTTCCTCATATTGAGAATCTTACATTCCCTAAGCCATTTGGATATGTAAAAGAGAAGAAAGAAAAGGAGGAAGCTAAATCATGAAAATGAATCCAAAAGATATTTTAGTTCCTGCTGTTTCTCTCTTCGTTATTGCTCTTGTAGCAACACTCTTCCTTGCAATTGTAAACGGTGTTACAGCTGATAAGATTGCAGAGCAGGCTAAACTTGCTGAAGAAAACGCTCGTAAAGAGGTTATGGCAGATGCAGCTGAATTTGAAAGTGCAAAGCTTTCAGACGGTGCTGAATACTTCATTGCTAAAGATGCAAGTGGTAATACAATTGGTTATGTATTCAATACAATTGGCGACAACAAAGGTTACGGCGGAGACGTTGCCGTAACAGTTGGTATTAATACAGAAGGTGTTATCACCGGTATTAAGCCGGGTGACATTTCAAATGAAACACCGGGTCTTGGCCAGAATGCAGCCAAAGACGAATTCAGAGTTCAATTTGCAGGTGAAAAAGCTAACCCTGACACAGAAGAAGATCTTGCTGTAGTAAAGAGCAATCAAGCGGCTGCTGATGATACAACAGACGGCCAGATTAACGCTCTTACAAGTGCAACAATCACTTCAAAAGCTGTTACAGGTTCTGTAAATAAGGCTCTTAACTATTTTGATGAGATTGGAGGCGCTGACAATGGCTGAGAAAAAGACATTGGGTCAGGAGTTTACTAAAGGTCTTGTAAAAGAAAACCCAGTTCTCCGTCTCGTTCTTGGTACTTGCCCTACTCTTGCTGTTACAACATCAGTTGAAAATGCTATTGGTATGGGTATTGCTGCCACAATAGTACTTATTTGTTCAAACGTAGTTATTTCAGCTCTTAGAAAGGTAATTCCTTCAAAGGTACGTATTCCATGCTTCATTGTTATCATTGCAGCATTCGTTACCATGGTACAGCTCTTCGTAAAGGCATTTGCGCCTGCACTTGACGCCTCACTTGGTATTTTCCTTCCACTTATAGTTGTTAACTGCATTATCCTTGGCCGTGCTGAAGCATTTGCTTCTAAGAACTCTGTTGTTGCTTCTGCAGTCGACGGTGTCGGCATGGGTATTGGTTTCACATTTGCACTTATTCTTATGGCTGCAATCCGTGAATTCTTTGGTGCAGGAAGCCTTACTCTTAAGGTTCTCGGTTTCGGTACACAGGTTTCTGTTGCTGAACCTCTTGCAAGCATTGGTATTGAACCAATCCTTATCTTCATCCTTGCTCCTGGCGGATTCTTCGTATTTGGCCTTCTTATTGCACTTGCAAACAAGATTGCAGAAGACAAAGGTCTTGCAAGAGCAGAACTTAAATCTTGTGCAGAATGTCCTATGGCTGCATCATGTGCAGTTAAGGCTGCTGGAGAGGAGTGTGCTGAATAATGAAATTATTTGCAATTATCTTAACAGCCATCCTTACACAGAACTTCATTCTCTCTAAGTTCCTTGGTATTTGTCCTTTCCTTGGTGTATCAAAAAAGACAAATACTGCTGTAGGTATGTCAGCTGCCGTTATTTTCGTAATGGTACTTGCAACTGTTGCAACATACCCAATCAACGCATTCCTTGTAAGTAAGGGACTCGGTTATCTTCAGACAATCGTATTCATTCTTGTAATTGCAGCTCTTGTACAGTTCGTTGAAATTGTACTTAAGAAGTATATGCCACCACTCTATGAGTCACTTGGTATCTTCCTTCCTCTTATTACAACAAACTGTGCTGTACTTGGTGTTGTTACTCTTAACATTCAGGAGAGCTATAACTTCATTGAATCTATAGCTAACTCTCTTGGTGCCGGCCTTGGATTCATGCTTGCCATGGTTATGTTCTCTGGTGTTCGTGAAAGACTTGAAGGAAATGACTTCCCTAAGATGTGGAATGGTCTTCCAATCACACTCGTTGCTGCAGCAATTGTTGCTTGCTCATTCTTGGGCTTCACAGGCGTTGTAGAAAATATTTTTGGAGTATAAGAAAGGTAGGAAACTAATATGAATATTACTGCAATTATTCTTGCTGTTGTTTTCGTTTCTGTTATCGGTCTTGTACTTGGTCTTGTACTTGCTGTTGCTTCAATTGTAATGGCAGTACCAGTAGACGAAAGAGCAGTTCAAATTTCTGAAGTTCTTCCTGGTGCCAACTGCGGTGCTTGTGGATTCTCAGGATGTAGCGGTTATGCTGACGCTCTTTCAAAGGGAAAAACAACAGAGTGTAACCTTTGTGCACCGGGCGGTGCAGATGTAGCTGCTGAAGTTGCTAATATTATGGGACTTTCAGCAGGATCTTCAAAGCCAATGTCTGCAGTTGTTATGTGTCACGGCACAAATGAATGCAGTGGTTCTATGATGAACTATCACGGAGATATGGGATGTAAAACAGCTTCTCAGCTCTTTGGTGGTCCAAAGGCTTGTAACTATGGATGCCTTGGTCTTGGTGACTGTGTAAAGGAATGTCCATATGATGCAATTGCTATTGAAAATGGTATTGCTAAGGTTAATCCTCTTGCATGCCGTGCTTGTAAGCTTTGTATAAAAGCTTGTCCTAAGAGCCTAATTGAACTTGTTCCTGTATATGAAGCTAAGGCTGTTGTATACTGTAAGAATCAGAGTAAGGGTGCTCAGGCTCGTAAAGAATGTTCAGTTGCTTGTATTGGCTGCATGAAGTGCGTTAAGGCTTGTGAATTTGACGCTATCAAGGTTGTGAACAATGTTGCTCACGTTGATGCTGAAAAGTGCACAGGCTGTGGCAAGTGTGTAGCCGGTTGTCCAACACATTGCCTTCAGTTTGTAGCTCTTGGCGTTGCTGAACAGCCAAAGGTACCAGAAGCTCCAAAGCCAGCTCCAAAAGCAGCTCCTGCTGCTCCGGTTGCTCAATCCGAAGCTCCTGCTGCTGAATAATTTTAAATGAACAAAAGACTGCAGATTCTATTTCTGCAGTCTTTTATTTTTTTATCTTATCTCCTATAATATATTATGTATATTATTTTAAGGAGAGTTAATTATGAAAACAGTTGTAATAACCGGAAGCGCAAGAGGTCTTGGTTTCGAAATGGCAAAAAACTTTAGAAACCATAATTTTAATGTTGTACTTTCAGACTTCAATATTGAAAATCTCCAAAAAGCAGAAGCCGAGCTTAAAACCCTTAAAGGAAAAGGTGGTGTTATTGGAGTTCCGGCAAACGTCACAAGTCCGGCTGAACTTGACAACCTTTGGAATGAAGGCATAAAAGCTTTTGGAGAAATTGATGTTTGGATAAACAACGCAGGTGTTAACCAGCCAATGGTTCCTGTATGGGAGCTTACAAAGGAACAAATGGATATAGTAATTGACATTGACCTTAAAGGCGCAATGTACGGATGTAAGACAGCAATTAACGGAATGAAAAAACAAGGTCACGGATGTGTTTATTGTATTGAGGGCTTTGGTTCAAACGATGCAACACAATACGGGCTCACAGCATATGGAACATCAAAAAGAGCCGTTAAATATATGGTAAATGGTATTGCAAAAGAACTTAAAACTGACAAAATTCCTGTTATAATAGGAAGACTTAACCCTGGAATAATGATTACTGATTTCATTACAAAGCCTCTTGGCCAAAATGGAACAATGGAGCTTGATGAAAAAACAAAGAAAGTATACAACATACTTGGTGACTACCCTGATGTTGTTGCAAAGTTCCTTGTAAAAGGCATGATAAAAAATACAAAGGCTAAAAAGCAAAATGACTACATTGCTTGGCTCACTAATATTAAAGCAAGTTACAGATTCATGACCGCTCCATTCACAAAACGCAATTTCTTTGCAGAATAAAGGTTTTTGGAGACTCTCTTCCAACGAGAGTCTCTTTTATATTGCATATTTGTTAAAATATTATCAGTATACTTTATCTAAATAAATCACGCGAACGAAAATTTGTGATATTTTTTAACAATCTTGTTGACACACACATATTATATATGTATAATATAGAAAATTTATTTTTATATATTTTTTGGAGGAATCTATTATGGCAAGAGTTTATAATTTTTCAGCAGGACCATCTATGCTCCCTGAATCAGTATTGAACAGAGCAGCTGCAGAGTTGCTTGACTATCAGGGAACCGGTGAATCTGTAATGGAAATGTCACATAGAAGTAAAGAATATGATGCAATCATCAAGGGCGCAGAAGCACTTCTTCGTGAACTCATGGAAATCCCTGACAACTACAAGGTGCTTTTCCTTCAGGGTGGTGCTACTACCCAATTTGCTGCAATCCCAATGAATTTTATGAATGGTTCAGGCAAGGCAGATTACATTATTTCCGGTCAGTGGTCAAATAAAGCTTATAAGGAAGCTACTAAATATGGTGATGTTAAAGTTGTTGCTACATCTAAAGAGCAAAACTTCTCATGCGTTCCTGAAGTAGACAAAAACGAACTTCGCCCTGATGCAGACTACGTTTATATCTGCCTTAACGAAACTGTTCACGGAAACATCATGCGTACACTTCCTAATACAGGAAATGTTCCACTTATTGCTGATATTTCTTCATGCTTCTTATCAGAGCCACTTGATGTAACCAAGTTTGGCATGGTATATGGTGGTGCACAGAAGAACGTGGCTCCGGCAGGTCTTACAATTTGTATTATCCGCGAAGACCTTCTCGGTAACGCTCGTGACTATACACCTTCAATGCTTGACTACGCTCTTATGGCTGAGAATGACTCTCTCTACAACACACCACCTTGCTACAATATCTACATCTGCAAACTTGTTCTTGAGTGGATTAAAAACCTTGGCGGCCTTGAGGCAATGGCAAAGCGCAACTACAAGAAGGCTGAAATTCTCTACAATTTCCTTGACAACAGCAAAATGTTTAGAGGAACTGTAGTTCCAAAAGACCGTTCAATCATGAACGTTCCATTTGTAACAGACTCAGATGAACTTAATGCAGAATTTGTTAAAGCTTGCACAGAAAACGGCTTCATTAACATCAAAGGTCACAGATCTGTTGGTGGTATGAGAGCATCAATCTACAACGCAATGCCAATTGAAGGCGTTGAAAAGCTTGTTGAATTTATGAAGAAATTCGAAGAAGAGCATACAAAATAAGGAGTAATTACAATGTATAAAATTCTTACTTTAAATAAAATTTCACCATCCGGACTTGATCATTTTGACAAAAAGCTCTACACATATGGTACAGAAATGGAAGCACCGGATGCAATTATGGTTCGTAGTGCTGCAATGCATGACATGGAATTTGACCCTGCAACCCTTGCTGTGGCAAGAGCTGGTGCCGGCGTTAACAACATTCCACTGGACAAATGTGCTGAACAGGGTATTGTTGTATTCAACACACCGGGTGCAAATGCAAATGCGGTTAAAGAACTTGTTCTCTGTGCGCTTCTCCTCTCTTCTCGTAAAATTGTTCCTGCAATTGACTTTGCAAAGACTCTTAAAGATAAGGGTGAAGAAGCTCCAAAACTTGCTGAAAAAGGCAAATCCGCTTTTGCCGGTCCTGAAATCATGGGCAAAAAACTCGGTGTAATTGGTCTTGGTGCAATTGGTATTCTTGTTGCTAACAGCGCTAAAGCACTTGGTATGGACGTATACGGTTACGATCCATTCCTTTCAGTAGACGCTGCTTGGAGCCTTGCCTCAACAATTAAACACGCAAATACACTCCAGGATATTTTTTCAACATGTGACTATATTACAATCCACGTTCCTCTTAACAATGAAACACGCGACTTAATTAATGCTGCTTCAATTGCAGGAATGAAGGATGGTATTAGAATCTTAAACTTTGCCCGTGGTGAACTCGTAAATACAGAGGACATCATTGAAGCTCTTGGCACAGGTAAAGTTGCTTGCTATGCAACAGACTTTGTTAATGACAAAATTATTGACGTTCCCGGCGTCATTGCACTTCCTCACCTCGGTGCCTCTACACCGGAATCAGAAGACAACTGCGCAAGAATGGCTGTATTTGAACTTGTTGACTATCTTGAAAACGGTAATATTAAGAACTCAGTTAATATGCCTGCAGCAGAAATGAAAAGAACCGCCGCAAACAGAATCTGTGTAATTCACAAGAACATTCCAAATATGCTCAACCAGATTACAGCCCCATTTACCAATGCAAATATTAACATTGCAGATCTCCTCAACCGTTCAAAAGGCGAATATGCTTATACAATGGTTGATGTCGAGGATGAAATCAGCTCAGATATTGTTAACACAATTAAGAATATTGATGGAGTAATTCGCGTAAGAGTATTAAAATAAAAGTAAATTTATTTAAATCTTATACTTCATACACCAAAGAAACAGGGTGCCATTTTATTTGGCGCTTTGTTTCTTTTTCAATTTTTTGTTGACTATTACTAGAATCTGGTTTATACTTTAATTGTTGAAAGTTCAACAGTTGTAAAATTCAACAGTTGAACTTTCACATAAATGTTCATAAAAAGGTAGGTGCAAAAATGGATTTCAACAAATTCACTCTTCTATTTCGTTGTGGACGTGAATATGGTCGACTAATGACAAAAGACCTCGGTGTAAATGATACCGAATACACAATCTGTGCATTCCTCTACTTTTATCCAAATGCACCACAGGACCTTATTTCAAAGTCTTACATGTTGGATAAAACAACAGTTGCAAAAGCTATACAGACTTTAGACAATAAGGGCTTTATAATTAGGGAAGTAAATCCAGCCAACAGAAGACAAAATCTTCTTAATCTTACCGAAAAAGGCAAAGATGTAATTGGAGATGCAGTATATATTTTTGATGATTGGGTTGAAAAAGTGTCTGAATCGCTAACCAAAGAGGAACAGAAACAGTTTGATATCCTACTTGATAAAATGTTGAAATCTGCAATTGCTCTAAAAGAAGAAACAGAAAAAAATGTAAATTAAACCGTAAGGTTTTTTGAAAGGAGAAATTTTAAATGAGTTCATTTAAAGACCTTAGAGTGGTTGATAACTTCTATCAGACTTCACTCTTTTACCCAATGCCAACAGTATGTATCAGTACTGTAAATCCAGACGGAAGCATGAATATAGGTTCATATTCTCTTGTATTCCCTTACTATATTGCCGGTAAGGATTACTATGCAATGCTTCTTGAGTGCCGCAACAACTCAAACACATGCCAGAATATCCTTAGAACCGGTAAATGCGCACTCAATTTCATCACAGATGACAAAGCTTCATTCAAAGAGGCTGTACGTCTTGGTTTCCCTGGACCTTCTTCTGACAAAATGCCTGATCTTAAGTTCAAGCTTGAGAAAGGTCTTGCAGGACCAAACGACGCTGATCGTCCACTCGTTATTAAGTCAGCTTTCCAGGTAATTGAATGTACATGGGACTCATCTCTTGAAGATGGCGGAAAATATAAGGCCGGTGAAATGGACGGCTATGAGCCACCATACAACGACTTCAATGGTATTACAAGTAAGTTTGGTGCTCACTTCATCCTTAAGATCGACAAGATCTTAATGAAGGAAAAATACTACAATGCTATTGTTAACGGCGTTAAGGCTTCAGACTTCCCTCCTGTTCCTGTTGACTACGGTTACAGAGATTCAACAAACTTCTGGTACACACCATTCCCACGTTTCAAGAAGCCACATGCTGAGCCAATTGCCGCTCCAAAGGAAATTGATATTTCTTCTCTTCGTTATGCAGCTGACCGTTGTGACGACACAATTAAATTCACAGACGAAGCTCTTAAGAACTTCGTAAAAGTACCTCGTCCATTCCTTAAGACAGTTCTTATGGGCTGTGTTGACTGGGCAAAGGAAAACGGCGTTGAACTTATTGATGACGAACACGTTAAAATTATCAACGACAAGCGTGCTGCTGAAAAGGCAAAGAAATAATTATAAATAATAGGTCTAATGGGTCGCTCTTATAGGGCGATCCATTTCTTTCGTCAGCCTCTATCAATTTGCACAAAAATATACATTTTTATTGCATGTATTCTGTGAAAGTGTTATAATGTTACAGTAACATGAATTAACAGGAAGGACAATGTTTATGAGACTTATTACACGTTCAGACTTTGACGGTCTTGCTTGCGGAGCACTCCTTAAGGAAGCCGGAATTATAGATAACTGGAAATTCTGCCACCCAAAAGATTTGCAGGACGGACTTATTGAAATCGGACCGGACGACTGCCTTGCAAACGTCCCTTTTGTACCGGGGTGTGGACTTTGGTTTGACCACCATTCAAGTGAATTTGAAAGAAATCAACTTGAAGGACAATATAAAGGTGAAAGCAGAATTACACCTTCTTGTGCAAGAATTATTTACGACTATTACGGTGGTAAAGAGCGCTTTTCCCACTTTGATGACATGATGATTGCTGTTGACAAAGTTGACTCCGGAGACCTTACAATAGATGAAATTCAAAATCCAACCGGCTGGATTTTGGTTGGATTTTTAATGGACCCAAGAACAGGGCTTGGACGTTGGAGACAGTTTACAATTCCTAACTACAAACTCATGGAAAACCTGATAGATGCATGTAGAACAATGTCAACAGAAGAAATTCTTTCACTTCCAGACGTAGTGGAAAGAATTGAAGTTTATAATGAACAAACTGAAAAATTCAAAGAAATGGTAAAGGAACACACACGTATTGAAAAGGATGTTATTATTACAGACCTTCGTGGAGTAAATCCAATTTACACAGGAAATCGCTTCCTCATTTATAGCATGTATCCGGAGCAGAATATTTCTGCTTGGATTGTTGACGGCAAGGGTGGTGTTGGTTGCTCTGCAGCAGTCGGTTACAGTATTCTCAACAAGACATCCAAGGTAAATGTTGGAAGTCTTATGCTCAAGTACGGCGGTGGTGGACACCACAAAGTCGGCACATGCCAATTTACCGATGAAAACATGGCAGAAGACCTTCCAAAAATGCTTGATGAGCTTGTAAACTACTCAGATTATTACAACGTATAAAAATAAAAATCTCTGCATTCTCACAAAGAATGCAGAGATTTGCTTTTATATTATTATACCGACTGTGCCAACGCAACCAATATTGGAATGGTTATAAGTGACAAAAGTGTTGCCACTGACACCATTCCGGCGCCAAGTTCAGCGTCCCTGCCAAAACGTGTGGCAAACATGGCAGTGACCGTGGCCGTTGGCGCACTTGCAGCAATTGTACACACAGTTAAAATAATTGGATCCACTTTAAAAAGTGCCATTATTCCAATTGAAATAAGAGGAATTACAACAAGTCTAAGTGAAATAGAAACATACTGTTTCTTATTTTCGGTAAATTTATTAAGTGTAAGGTTTCCAATATAATATCCGATTATTATCATTGGTACCGGTGTATTAAGAGCAGCCAAAAATGAAATCGGCATAGAAGCAACCACCGGTAATTTAATTTGTAATGCAAAGATTAAAATTCCGAATACCGTTCCCAAAACACCCGGATTTAAGACTAACTTCTTTATGCTCATTTCCGACCTGTTGCCGCTCATTATAACAAGACCCCAAGTCCAAAGTACAACATTAAATACAGCCACAAAAACCGATCCATAAAAAACGCCTATGTCCCCCAAAACCGCCTCTTGTATTGGTAATGACATAAAACCACAGTTTGAAAAAACCGTTGCAAATCTTAACACCCTTTGCTTTCCGTCATCCTTATCATGGATTACAAGGTAAGCCAGAAGAATTGATAAAACGTGTATTCCTAGGGCTAAAATGCCTGTTACAATCAAGCCATTCACAAGTTCCGGTCTGGATTCTCTTTGGAATGCATTTAAAATTACACATGGAGTAACAAAATAAAGAACTACATTTGTAATTCCGGAAACACCTTCTCTGGTTAGAAGGTGTTTTTTATTTGCAATTACTCCAAGTAACATCAAAATAAATAAAACCAGTACTTGTTGTCCAACTAACAAAAAATTGTTTAACACTTGTCTAACCTCTTTTCCCGAACCATATTAACATACTAAATTTGTCTATGCAATAAAGAAAAAACGCCAAATTTTGTGTATTATATATATTGTGCAATTATAAATTATAAATTATAATGAATGGGAAATTTATTATTTTAAAATAGGAGTGGTTAAGTATGAAGAATAAGACAAGGATAACAGCTCTCCTTACCGCCCTTGTTATGATGTTCACACTTACAGGTTGTGTTCTTGATATGGAATTCATGACAGCCGGTTGGGATGGATATGTAAACGGCGAAAAAATTTGGGATAACCCAAACAGAGGAGAAGCAACAACGGTTCCTACCGAGGAGGAAACTCTTCCGGAGGAAGGCGTTTCCGGAGAAGAGGTTTCCGTAGATGAAAACGGAAATGTTGTTTCAGACGAAGGTGAAGAAGTTCAAGAAGAAATCATTACTGAAACACAGACAAATGCTGCCGGACAAACAGTAATAGTTACAAAGAAAGTAACTCAAAAGGTTCCACAGACGGCAAAACCACAAGGCGGTTCAACTCAAGGAACAAAGCCTCAAGCTGGTGGTTCAGTCAATACAACAAAGGCAGCTTCAAACGGTGGCACTGTTCAAACAACACAGGCTGCAAACAAAACTTATACAGCAGCTGAGGCTCTTGAACTTTACAAGTCAGCAGCAAATCCGGTTAAATCTAAGGCCGGTGTAACTGTTACAAGAACAAGGGAAGTATATACGGAAGTTGGTTCAAGTAACCTTTCAGGTCTTTCCGGCACAATCATCAAAAAGGCATTTGGACCTAAAGATGATAAAGAACAAAAAGTATTTTCAACACCATCAGACATTGTTAAGAGTTTCGTAGTTGAAAAGCAAAGTTATGTATGTAACCTTTCAATGTCAGATGTTAAATCAGTTACAGCAAAACAAAGTGGAAACAACACAGTTGTTACAATCTATGTAAAAGATGACACATCAAATAATCAAAACTACTCAAATAAGGCTGTATCAGCTACAGCAGTTGCTGAACTTGCTGCTACATTCTCAAGTGGACTTACAATGAAATGTAAGGATGTCAGAGTAACAGCTACAATTGACTCACAGGGTAGACTTGTTAACCTCAACACATATATGCCGGCATACTTCTCAAAGGATGACCAGTACTTCGGTGCTGCAATTGAGCAGTGGTGGACAGTAAGCTACAAATAATTTGTAGTATCTTCGCATATAATCAATTGCGGTAGTGCTTAAACTCTAAGCATTACCGCAATATTATTTAATAACACAGGGTGTCTATAATGAAATATTTAAAACAAATAATTGCGCTATTTCTTGTATGTGTTTTTGTTTTTACTATGGTTGCTTGCAACAAAGATGAGGACACAGCACTTACTACTAAAAAGAAAACAACAAAAAATTCATCAACAACTCCGGCAATAGATATTGATGCATATCTTAACAGCATGTCAGATGATGATGTAATTCCAACAGAAGTTGCCGGTACAGTAGCATACTCTGCACCAAGCACTTTAAATGGATTTTCTTCGGGAAACACCATTAATTATGGCAACGGATATCAGGACGTAGCAATTGACTTTGGTGGTTCGAACGTAATATCAAATGCCACAACAGTTGCCGGAGGTTATCCTTCTTTCAGTTGGAAAGCGGTTCCGGGTGCAATCAGATACAACATTTATAGGTCTTCTTCTAAAGATGGCACATATTCGTATATAGATGCAACAACCCAAACTTCTTACACAGACAAAACCGCAATAAAGGGTAAAAAATATTACTACCAGGTTAAAGCTGTTAAGAAGACTACTGTTACAACTACAACGAAACCTTCCGCAACTGCTTCAACCACAAAAATAAACATTACAACACAGGGACACGTTGCTACAACAACAAGGAATGTTTCAGGAGCTCCGGAAAAAGCTCCGGTAAACTATGTTTTAGTTTCAGACATAGTTGCCTTCTACAATGCATCTGCAAATAATGTTAAAACAAATGCAACTTCGGTAACAAGACTAATGAGAGAAATTAAATATGTTGAAGACGAAAACAATTCAGAAACAATAAAAACTCTCCTGGCTCTTGGCGGCGTAAAGGAAAACACCGATAAAAAACCGGAATCATACACAACCAGAGACAAAATTATTTCTGAGTTCCCGGCAGAAAATCTCACAGTCTCAAGTACACTTGAGCCATCAATGGTAGCAGCTGCAAAATGCACTTACAGCAAAGGTTATTATACAGTAGTAATTAAACTTAAAAATGATCCGGAAAGAACCACAGAATACTCCGGAACTTGTATGAACATCCTTAATGCTGCAAAGGTATATTCAGCATTCCAAGCTGAAACCAGAGGCGCAATACTTACAGCCAAAATTTATTATGACGGAACTTTAGATTATTTGGATCAATTTATGCCAACATACGTATATGCAGATTATGACGGAAACGACATGTCAGTCCATGGTCAGCAAGCTCTTTCAATTGAGGAAGTTTGGTATGCTGCATATTAACAAGCAACATAAAACAATTAGACACTAATTAATAACCCCCAACCAATTTGGTTGGGGGTTAATTTTTAATTAGCGTTCTATATTTCCGGTGTTAAAACCGAAGGCTCAGGAGAAGCTTCTGTTGTCGTTTCCGATGATGGAACCGTAGTTGTCTCCGGTTCCGGTGTTGGTTCCGGTTCCGGTGTTGGTTCAGTTGTCGTTGGACGAGTTGGTCTAACAGTTACAATTGGTTTCTTCGTTGTTGCAACCGGCCTTGTAGTTATTGGGGTATCTGTTGTAACATCAGTACTTTCCTCTGACACCGAACTTTCATCAGTTGTATCTGTTTCTTCCGGAACACCATACTCTCCAATAGTTCCGGGTACAGCATACTCACCATCTACACTGGTTGTCCATTTTGAACCTTTCTTGCCAGCCTCTGTAACCGTAACCTTTCCTACCGGCTCTGTAGACGGGGCGTCTCTTTGCACTTTAAAATCCACAAGCACATAAGAGATGACTGAAGCAATAAGAAGATAAATAACAAGATATTGCCATCTAAATCCTATTCCGGATTTTTCTTTATTTAATTTTTCAGGTGCAACAGTTTCATTCTGTTTATTATCCATAATAATCCACCTAAAAATTATTTGTGATATTTACCTCCGGAGCTAATTTGAAATGCTCTATAAATTTGCTCAAGAAGCATTATTCTTGCAAGTTGATGAGGAAATGTCATTTCTGACATTGAAAGTTTTTCATTGGCACGTTTCTTAACTTCATCCGAAAGCCCAAATGAGCCTCCAATAATAAAAGTAAGATTGCTTTCTCCGGAAACGCAGAGTGAGTCAAACTCCTGACTTAAGGAAACTGAAGAACGTTGTTTTCCCTCAATACACATTGCATACACATATGCGTTTGAATTTATTTTCTGTAGTATTCTTTTTCCTTCGTCCACAAGACCGGCCTCAATTTGAGCGTCCGATGGTGAATCCGGAAGCGCATACGGATTAACTTCAATTATATTTAGTTTGCAAAATGCAGTCAACCTTTTTATATATTCACTTGAAGCATCACGTAAATATTTCTCTTTAAGCTTGCCAACGCAAATTATATTTACATTTACCATAATACCACCTCAAAAAGAGACACATACCGGAGCATGACGGGAAGCAACCTCCAAATGATAATCTCCATTTAGCTCCGCCCCTGCCATAGCTAACGCACCTTTCGTCGTTTGATATGCAAGTTCGGGAATATTGTTCTCTGCACTAAGATGACCAAGAAGTAAATGCTTAGCTCCACTTTCCACAAGTTTTACAGCACTTTCACCACACATGTCATTTGAAAGATGTCCATACTCAGATAAAATTCTTCTTTTTAACGGATACGGATAAGGTCCATTTTCCAGCATTTTTATATCGTGGTTAGATTCTAAAACAAGGGCCGTACTTCCCAGAAGTGCGTCTAAAACACTTTCAGTCATAACTCCCAAATCTGTTGCCACGGATGCCTTTCTGCCATCAGAAAAGGAAACTGTATATCCACAACTTTCCGAAGCATCATGGAGAGTGTGAAAGAGCTCTATATGCATATCAGATACATCCGCATAATCTGTCATACAAAAAACGTCAAAATCGCCCTTTAGATGACCACCAATATCAAGCTTTGAAAGAGTTCCATTCGTTGCAAAAACAGGAACTTTAAACTTATTGCAAAAAACACGAAGACCGGCAACATGATCTATATGTTCATGAGTAATAAAAACAGCCTTTATCTTATCCGGCGAAACACCAATTTGTAGGAGAGATGATATGGTCTGCTTTGCATTTTTACCTATGTCAATAAGTATTCCCTCTTCCTCATTACCTATGTAAGTTGCATTTCCGCTACTTCCGGAATAAAGGGTACAAAGTCTTTTCATTTCATCACCTTCCTTAAAAAATTAAGGGTGCCAAAGGCACCCTGTATTAATAATAATTATGCTGTGCGAACCACACCCGCAGGCTCGTCCGGGAACTCAACACGTTGAATATCGGCACCGATTGCAGAGAACTTTTCAACTACATTTTCATATCCTCTGTCAATGTAAATAATGCTCTCTATTTCAGTGCGACCTCTTGCAATAAGACCGGCAATTATCATTGCGGCGCCCGCTCTGAGGTCATCAGCTTTTACAGGGGCGCCACTTAAATGGTCAACGCCTGTAATAACAGCAACCTTGCCGTTTACTTCAATGTCAGCGCCCATTCTGGAAAGCTGATCCACATACTTGAAACGGTTGTCCCAAACGCCTTCGGAAACAATGCTTGTTCCTTGAGCAAGGCAAAGAGCCACAGACATTTGAGGCTGCATGTCTGTTGGGAAACCAGGATGAGGCATAGTCTTTATATTACACTTCTGAAGTTTTCCGGAAGAAATAACTCTAACTGAGTCATCATATTCAATTACCTGTACACCGGCTTCAATAAGCTTTGCACTTATTGACTCAAGATGCTTTGGAACTACATTTTTAATTAAGACGTCTCCGCCTGTAGCAGCAACTGCTGCCATATAAGTTCCGGCTTCAATTTGATCAGGAATAATTGAATAATCACAGCCGTGAAGGAAAGATACACCACGAATTTTAATTACATCTGTACCTGCACCACGAATATCAGCGCCCATTGAGTTTAAAAAGTTTGCAAGGTCAACAATGTGTGGTTCCTTAGCTGCATTTTCAATAACGGTAAGACCGCGAGCCTTAACGGCTGCAAGCATAATATTTACAGTTGCACCAACCGATACAACGTCCATATAAATTGAGTTGCCAACAAGAGTTTCAGCTCTTGCATTTACAATAGCATTTTCTTCCATAGTAATTGACGCACCAAGCATTTCAAAGCCCTTAAGATGCTGGTCAATAGGACGAACACCACCGAAATTACAGCCACCCGGCATTGCTACTCTGGCACTGTTGCAACGGCCAAGAAGAGCACCAAGAAGATAATAAGATGCACGAAGATGACGTGTAAGTTCATAAGGAACAGTGAAAGAAGAAACTGTTCTTGTATCTATTTCATAGGTGTTTGCATTAACAGCCTTAATACTTGCACCCATGGATTTAAGCATTTTAAGCATGTATGTTACGTCACTTATGTTGGGAATATTTTCAATTCTGCAAACTCCCTGGGCAAGCAATGTTGCAGGAAGTATAGCAACAACGGAATTTTTAGCGCCGCTGATACTTACTTCGCCAGAAAGCTTATTTCCCCCATTAATAACAAACTTTTCCAAATGGAATACACTCCAATATAATTAAATTAAGATAAATCAAATTTAAAAAACAAAACACAAAAAAACAAATTAACAAGAAATCCGCGGAGCCTCTTTCATTGTTAATTTTTCAAACACACTTTTTGTAACAATTTTGTAACATTATATCATATATATGAGTAAAATAAAAGACTAAATCGACATTTTTCACTGTTTTTTCTAACAAATGAAGAATAAAAAGATAAGATTTTTTGTGAAACATGCTTAGGACAGTTCAGATAAAATAATTCTTTCCATATCCTCCGGGATTTTTGCTTCAACTTTTATTAAAACCCCAGTATATGGTTGTTCAAACTCAGCTATACCACAATGTAATGATTGATGAGAAATACGAGGGTCCTCTGTTCCGTACATGGTATCGCCTATTAAAGGCGTTCCAAGATATGCAAAATGCACTCTGATTTGATGAGTTCTGCCGGTCTCAATGTTAACTCGAACCAAAGACACGTTTTCACCTGTTTTCAGCGCTTCATATCTTGTTAAAGCATAGTCGCCTCTTTCGTCAACATTTCTAAAAGTCTTTAAAGGATCAGGTCTGTAAATCGGCGCTTCAATTGTTCCGGTCCCTGAATAAGAACCGCTAGGGAGGGCAAAATATGTTTTATAAATATTCCCTTGCAGTTTGTTTGCAGAAAATGCATTTTTACCACAAACGACAATACCTGATGTACCTTTGTCAAGTCGTCCGACAGCTCTGAAAATAGCACCTGATGACTCTGTATTCAAATAGGAAATGACCAAATCGGCAAGAGTGTCACCCTGATGATTATGGGACTGATGAATGGGCATTAATGCGGGTTTATTAACTACTAAAACGTCTGCATCTTCATATAAAATTTCAACGCCGGCTCTTGTAAGACAAGTACTGTCACCAACTGAAAAATTTTCATTTTTACTATCGTCCGGAATATTAATTGTAATTTTGTCTCCCACTTTTATTATGTCCACTGTTCTGGTGTGAGAACCATTTTTCATTATTCCATTTTCTTGCATTTTTAATGCTCTTATTAAACGTGACGAAAGTCCAACACTTCCCTTCAAGAAATGCAGGACCTTTCTGTTATCATATTCAACCGGAACTATATATTCAAGTGTTCTCATATTCTTCCTCCGGCTAAAATTCATTTAAAAATTCTTCTAAATTTTATTTTTTTAATTTTAATTTTATTTTAACTAATGTGTGCTTAGCTTTTGGCATTAATTCTTTATACAACCAATATCTTTTTTTGTTACCGACAAGGACATATTCGCCAACAAACTCATAATATTTTGCACCAAAGCTTTTCTTGAAATCACATATTCCCACAAAATTATCAACCGGTTCCATAGGTCCAAGTGTCCCATCTTCTAAAACGGACGGATTTTTAACCAAAACATATCCAAGATCATGATAATCCATTCCCTCTTCTATGCTTTCGCACATACGCCAATAATTGAGATAATGGCTTGAACGAGTGTTATTTCTAACAATATTTCTTGTGCCGCCAAATACACAAGATGCCACACCTCCGAAACGAATTGTAAGGCCCCCGGCAACTGCGATTTTTTCATCCGGCAAATAGTCAGAAGTTTCAGAAAGACGCTGGTTATAACTATGAGAATTCTTCTCAATTACCTCAAGTTCATCTTGTAGACCACGAATTTTCTTCTGTGGAGCAGTGGAAAGGGCGGCAATAACCTCTTCTTTCCTCTTTTGACGCTCCTCTTCAAGTTCACGGTCAAGTTTTTTGTCGTAATAGGCAATCATGATATCTGTATACTTATCCAAATTTTTCATAAGGTTAAGTATGTATTCATCATTTCTTGCTGCAAAACTATTTCTGTCAGAAGTGTCTTCCATAACACTCATAAATTCATCCATAATCTGTGGGTTTTGAAGCACGTCATCATATTTATAACGCTTAAACTCAAGACCTCTTGAAGCACCTACACGAACTGAGTAACGAACGCCTTTTTCACAGCCTTTAAGAATTTTATCAGCTGAAATTTCATTTCCCTCTTCATCTTTAAGATCAATCATAGTTTGAACCGGATGCTTATATGTGTATGTATCTATATCCGGATTTAAAACAAAGCCGTTTCGTGTGAGCGATTCGTGCATTTTAAGACCACGTTCATTACTTACGCCATCTATTCTAAGTGGTGCAAGTGGGTCAGTAATAATACAAAAAGCCTTATATGACTTCATTTGTGCAGACATGTATGCCCAAAATGAATCAATTAATTTCTCATCCTCTATGGACACAACCGGTCCACAGGAAATATACCAAATCTTACCTGCTCCAGGAATTTTTCTTTCAAGGACAAGCGCAGTTAAAACGAGTGCTTCATCCTCATCATATCCTGAATAAAGATATGAATTCCATGCAGTTTTTACTTTTGGCCAAGAGGAACATTGAAGGTATGAACCCTTGTTTTCCTCAACAAATTTATCAAATTTTTCAGTATCTGTTTCTTGCTTGAAATAATACATTAAGCTTCACATCACACTTTCAAAATAATCAGTAAAATTATAAGGACTACACTAATAATTGTCAACACAAGTAATTGTTGCAAAAGCGCATTTATAAATGTATACTATAAGGGTTATTAAAATACATAATTATACCTTTTTGGAGGCAAAAGTATGCAAAAGGAATTGGAGGCAAAGTATAACCCGTCAGAAGTTGAGGACCGAATTTATGACTTTTGGCTAAAAGGTAAATACTTCCATGCCGAACCTGATGAATCTAAAAAGCCATACACAATTGTAATTCCACCGCCAAACATTACCGGGCAATTACATATGGGGCATGCGCTTGACAATACTTTCCAGGATATCCTCATTCGTTTTCACAGAATGAAGGGTTATGATACCCTTTGGGTTCCCGGAACAGACCATGCATCCATTGCTACTGAAGCTAAGATTGTTGAAGCCCTAAAAAAGGAAGGCATTTCAAAGCAAGATCTTGGCCGTGAAAAGTTCCTTGAACGTGCATGGGAATGGAAAGAACAATACGGTGGCCGCATTGTAGAACAACTTAAGAAAATGGGTTCCTCATGTGACTGGGACCGTGAAAGATTCACACTTGACGAAGGCTGCTCAAAGGCTGTTCGTGAAGTATTTGTCCGCCTTTATGACAAAGATCTTATTTATCGCGGGGAAAGAATTATCAATTGGTGTCCACATTGTATGACATCCATTTCTGATGCTGAAGTTGAATACGAAGAAAAGGAAGGCTCATTCTGGCATCTTCGTTATCCTTTAGCAGATGGCTCCGGATATCTTGAGCTTGCAACTACTCGTCCGGAAACAATGTTCGGAGACACTGCTGTTGCTGTTCATCCGGAAGATGAGCGTTACAAGCACTTAATTGGCAAGAATGTAATTCTTCCAATAGTTAACAGGGAAATCCCAATTGTTGCTGACGAATATGTTGAAATGGATTTTGGAACAGGTGTAGTTAAAATTACTCCTGCACACGACCCTAACGACTTTGAAGTTGGTCTTCGTCACAACCTACCGGTTATTAACGTTATGACCGAAGATGGTTACATGAATGAAAACGCCGGTGAAAAGTACTGTGGAAAAGACAGATATGTCTGTCGCAAAGAGCTCGTAAGAGAACTTGAATTCTCCGGATACCTTGTAAAAATTGAACCTATGAAGCACAATGTCGGCACATGTTACCGTTGTGGAACAACTGTTGAACCTCGTGTTTCAAAGCAATGGTTTGTTCGTATGGAACCACTTGCAAAACCGGCAATTGATGTTGTTAAAAACGGTCAAGTTAAGTTTGTTCCGGAACGTTTTGACAAGACATATTACCACTGGATGGAAAACATTAAAGACTGGTGTATTTCCCGTCAGCTTTGGTGGGGTCACAGAATTCCTGCTTGGTACTGTGACGACTGCGGTGAAATTACAGTTTCAAGAGAAGATGCATGTGAATGTGCACACTGTCATTCAAAAAATATCCATCAGGATCCTGATACTCTTGACACTTGGTTCTCTTCAGCACTTTGGCCATTCTCAACTCTTGGTTGGCCGGACAAAACACCTGAACTTGAACACTACTTCCCAACAAGTACCCTTGTTACCGGATATGATATTATCTTCTTCTGGGTTGCTCGTATGATCTTCTCTTCATGTGAGCAAATGGGAACATATCCATTCAGCACTGTATTCATCCACGGTATTGTAAGGGATGCCCAAGGTAGAAAAATGTCAAAGAGTCTTGGTAACGGAATAGATCCTCTTGAAATCATTGACAAATATGGTGCAGATGCACTTCGTTTCACTCTTGCTACGGGTAATAGCCCTGGAAACGACATGCGTTTCTCAGATGAAAAGGTAGAGGCATCAAGAAACTTTGCAAACAAAATCTGGAATGCAGCAAGATTCATTCTCATGAATCTTGAAGGAGATGAAGAAGCTCCACACATTCCTGAAAAACTTGAAATTGAGGACAAATGGATTATTTCAAAACTCAATACACTTGCAAAAGAAGTAAACCAAAACATTGAAAACTATGAGCTTGGTGTTGCAGTTGCAAAACTCTATGATTTCATTTGGGACAACTTCTGCGACTGGTATATTGAAATTGCAAAGATTCGTCTCCAGCAAGGCGGAGAGGCAGCTCAAAGTGCAAGAGCAGTTCTTATCTATGTTCTTTCAAATGCGCTTAAACTCCTTCATCCATTCATGCCATTTATTACTGAGGAAATTTGGCTCACTCTTCCACATGACGGCGAAACAATTATGCTTTCATCATATCCTGAATATAATGAAGCACTTAATTTCTCCGCGGACGAAGAAGAGTTTGGCCGTATTATGACCGCTGTCAGAGCCATCCGAAACAGACGCGCTGAAATGAACGTACCTCCTTCAAAGAAGGCAGAAGTCTTCATTGACACAGACTATGAAGACACATTCAAATCCGGTACAATCTACATGCAGCGTCTTGCATACGCTTCCGGCGTAACAGTTTGCAAAGGTGTTGAAATTGAAGGCTCAGTAAGCATTGTTACGGAAGATGCTAAAATCTACATTCCAATGAATGAACTTGTAGATTTTGAGGCTGAAAGAAAAAGACTGCAAAAGGAACTTGATGCAGCTGAAAAGGATCTTGAATTCTTCAACAAGAAGCTCAACAATCCTGGGTTCCTTGCTAAAGCTCCTGCAGCTGTTGTAGAAAAGGACAAGGCTTCTGCTAAAAAAATTGAAGATAAAATTACTCTTCTTAAAGAGAGTATTTCAAAGCTTGGATAAGAAATTATGCATGAAATAGGCGTACTAAACGAAGCTGTAAAAACCATTGAAAAGGTTGCATCTGACAACAACATTTCAAACATTAAACAAGTAACACTTGAGGTCGGTGAACTCTCAGGATATCTTCCCGTTTTCTTTGAAAAATACTTTGATGTATTAACAGAGAATAAACCCCTCTTTAAAGACTGTGAACTAAAAATCATAGTAGAAACCGGTGAAGGCCTGTGCTCCGATTGCCATGCTCTTTATAATGTTTTGAAACACGAAGGCATTTGTCCAAAGTGCAAAAGCAGAAACAAAACAATACTTTCCGGACAACAATTCCTAGTAAAAAATATTTCTTATTAAACAAAAAAGACCTCCAACCAGGAGGTCTTTTTTATATTTTCCATTTGTATAGGACTTGTTAAAACATATTGGAATAAATGTCAACTCTCTTTCAGTCAGTTTAGATATCTTGGCCTTGAATACCTATATTCAGTCTACATTTTACTCGCACTTAAGTCTACCATCAACAGCCGGCAATTTGTCCCGTAAAGTTAACAACTTGCTTTTTGCTTAAAAAGGGCTCATAATGTCATAAAAATAATATAAAGAGGCAAAACACTATGAGCAAAAAAATATTATTGATTAATGATTTATCAGGATATGGAAAGGTAGCACTCTCTGCTATGATTCCGGTTCTTTCACACATGAAGTATGAAACATATAATCTTCCGACAGCAATTGTATCAAATACACTGGACTATGGAAAGTTTGATATTTTAGACACAACGGCATACATGAAGAATACGCTGAATGTATGGGAACAACTTGATTTTTCTTTTGACGCAATCTCTACAGGATTTATTGTGTCTAAAGAACAAACCGAACTGATCATTGATTTTTGTAAAGAAAAATCTAAAAACGGGGTCACAATATTTACTGATCCTATTATGGGCGATGACGGTTCCCTTTACAATGGCATTACAATGGATACCGTAGAACTTATGAAGCAACTCGTGTCTGTTGCAGATTATATTGTTCCAAATTATACAGAAGCTGCGTACATGGCAGGTGTAGAATACAAAAAAAACGGGGCAACAGAAGAGGAATATCATGAAATAATAGATACCTTGAGAAATCTCGGTGCCAAGTCAGTTGTAATTACGAGTGCAAAGGTAAAGGGTAATTCTCAGAAATCTGTTATTGGTTTTGACCACAAGAATGGGGAATACTTCTGTATTGATTTTGACGAAATACCTGTAAGGTTTCCTGGAACAGGGGATATTTTCTCCGCTGTGTTCATGGGTAAAATTATGGATGGAAACGCGCTCTCTTCAGCAACGGAAAAAGCTATGACTGTTGTTAGAAAAATGATTGAATTAAATCTTGACAACTTAGATAAATATAAAGGAATTCCGCTTGAACTTTGTCTTGAGGTGATTGACTGATGAAAAGGCCGAAGATAAGAATAACACTAGTAGACCGAAAAGGAACAGCAGAGTGTCACAGAGGACACAAAATCGGCGATTCATACGATTTTGATACAGAACGCGGTGGACTTTGCCCAATGGCTATGCACGTGGCATTTCCATACGTTGACATTCTGAGATATGGCGGTGAAATACCGAATCAGCCAAAGGGCTGTGCAATATTTTCGTGTCCGGATGTAGATACACTTAACATATTCAAGATTGAAAAAATTGACGAAGAATAATTATCAAAAAAAGACCTCCCAAAAATTGGGAGGTCAATTTTTATCTATTATTTCTTAGAGGAAACCTTTTTCTTTGTTGATGAAAGTGCAAGTGATGCAATACTTACTATTGTAAGGCCTGCAAATAAAATTGTCCAACTATCAACAACTACCATACTTCCTGTCATATCCTGTGTTAAGAAGAATACTGCAATATTTGCAATTGCTGCAATAGCTGTTGCAACTACAATTGCAATAACATTTGACTTCTTAAGAATAACAAATGCTGCAATAGCAAGTGTTATAGCACAGAGGATCATATCAATAACACTCCATGTGCCATTTGAAGTTTCAATTGTAGCAAGAGGTGTTTCATCATCAAGTGTAACCTTCTCAACGTTTGGAAGATCATCAGCAACAGGAGATTCATTTGTATTTATATTAGCTTTTGCATCTGTACCTACGTTTACAGGTGCACTTGTGTTTGCATTTGCATTTGTGTTTCCACCGTTGCCACTTGTGTTTCCACCATTACCATTTGTGCCATTGTTACTACTGCCACCTGTTGTTGGTGCAAGTGGGGTATTGTCAGGAATTACAGTTGCAGGAACTTCTGTATATACAGGATTTACAACAATATTACCGAGCTTTGAAAGGTCAAAGTCTTCCCACTCACCTGTGTATCCGGCTTTTTCAGGAACAGCAGGAATTTCAATTTCTTGGTCTTCAATTGTGTATGTTTCTGTTGCAACTACATTTTCGTTTTCATCTACGAAAGTTACTGTGTACTCATTAACTTCATACAATGCTTTTACAACAATGTCACCAAGCTTTGAAAGATCAAACTCTTCCCACGCGCCTGTGTATCCAGCCTTCTCAGGAACTTCAGGGACAACAATTCCTTGATCTTCAACTGTGTATTCGTCTGTTGCAACTTCATTATCATTTTCATCTACAAATGTTACTATGTATGTAATTATTTCATATATTGCATTTACATCAAGGTTAGTCTTAACGTTTGTGAAGTCTTTGTCCCAACCTTTGAATTCATAACCTTCTCTTTCATAACCGGTTGTAGGAGCCTCTGCGTCACTACCATAGTCAACAGTTACAGACTTAACAAAATCAATGCTGTCTGCAATAAAATTAACAGTGAATGTTCTAATTCTATATGTTGCTGTAAATGTTCTGTCTGATGTAACAACAATATTTATGTTTTGAGTAGCGTCAATTACGTTTCCATCTTCATCAGCCCAACCAATGAAGACATATCCTTCTTTGGTAGGATCAGCAGGGAAATTAGTTGCATCAACCTTACCGTTGTGATCAACTTTGAATTCCTTTACTGTTTCTCCTTCATTAACAAACTTAACATTGTATTGCTTAATTGCATATTTAGCAGTAAATGTCATGTCTGATGTAACTGTAAGAGCTGCAATTTGGTCTGATGTTAGAACTTTACCGGTAGCGTCAGCAAAACCAAGGAAGTTATAACCTTCTTTATCTGTTTTTGGTGATACCGGAATATCTATTGCATTAATTGGAGTTTCAATATTCTTTGTCAAAGATTTAATTACAGTTCCATCCTTAACAAAGTTAACTGTGTAATTGATGATTTCGTATTGGGCTGTAACAACTAAATTATCAGTTACATTATCAAATGCTTGGTCCCAACCAACGAATTTATAACCAGTTCTTATTGGGTCTGTTGGAGCTGTTGCAGCTGAACCATAATTTACTGTCTGTGGGTTACCAATTACTGTACCATCATAATCTTTAAATGTTACATTAAATGTCTTTATGCTATATGTTGCTTTTACAACTAAATCACTTTTAACTTCGTTGAAAGCTTTATCCCAACCTGAGAAATCATAGCCCACTCTGGTTGGATCTGTAGGAGCTGTAGCTGATTCTCCATAAGTAACTTGCTGTGTATCTTTAATAACTGCGTCATTATAATCAACAAATTTTACATCATATTTTGTTTTTGCAAGATTGATTGTTCCAACATTAATAACAGCAGCTTCTTTAGTTGAGTTTGCTGTCTTTACAGTTGCAATAACGTCAACGCTAAAATCAGTATTTTTATTTGCATCATTTGTAATTGTAACAACACCTGTTGTAGCATTAATACTTACACCTTCAAGTGTTTTACTAAGTGAATATTCAACATTAGTACTTGAATATTTAACTCCGTACTGGTCAACGCCCTTGAATGTTGTTGAAACAGTTTCAGTACCGGTCTTTGGAATATTTACTGTTTCATTTGTTGAAAGAGCAGCATAGTATTTATCAAGGTAAGGGAAGTTTGCCTTTGGAACTTGAAAATTATGTGCATCACAATTATTATATGTTGTTTCTTCGCTTAAATCTGATAAAACACTTTTATTATTTACTATAACTGATAAGTTTTGAAGTTTAAAATTAACGCCAAAATCCCATGTTTCATCTACTGCTTGAATTAAAACATTTGAAGGGAAGTCGTTTGAATTATTTGAAACATGAACAACTGCATATTTATCTTTCCACCAATCTAAACCGTCATGTACATTAAAAGGTTCTTTATTTGGTGCATTATATACATTTTCTGCACCGGTTCCATTATCTGATAATGTTGTCAAATCAAACTTTGCTTCAGCATTTCTGTCATTATTGACTTTAACCTGATAAACAATTTCATACGAATCCTTTGCACTATCTGCTTCAGCTTCAGATATTTTTGTAGCGTATGTACCTGCAGCTTTAGTTCTTACCGGACCTGCTATTACAAGAGTTGTAAATGCAATTGCAAAAGCAAGCACAAAAGATAAAGCTCTTTTTAACTTACTGTTTTTCATTTTGTACCCCCCAAATAATATTAAGTTATTATCTTACAACAGGATTATATGTTTTATGAGAACAACATTCAAGCAATTTGTGAACAAATTTTGAATTTTGTTTGTACGGACAAAATAACTACGAACCAGAAATTATTTTTGTGCAACTTTTCACCATATATTATTGTATTATATTTAATATATAGTTTTTATTTATATTGAAGTTTTATTTCTTTATGATATACTATGCATGGTTAGGAGCGTGAATTTTCATGATTCTTGAAAGAAGAGAAAAGGTAATTATTGTTGGTTGTGGAAGACTTGGAGGAAGACTTGCTTCCATGCTTTCAGATAAAGGCTACCAAGTTGTTGTAATTGACAATAACGAAGATGCCTTCATGAAACTACCGGAAACTTTTGGCGGTATTGAAATTGCTGCTGACGGTATAGATCTTGACACACTTCAATATGCAGATATTGATGAAGCTTCAGTTTTTATTGCCACAACGGGAAATGACAATTTGAACAGTTTACTCTCACAAATTGCAAGCCGTATTTACGGTGTTCCAAATGTTTATGTACGTTTTGAAGACACAGACAAGGAACTTCTTATCCAAGGCTTCAATATTGAGGGCATCTATCCATTTAAGCTTTCAATGAAAGCCTTTGAGGATTCACTCCTTGGAAATGACAATGAGGAGGATGATGACTTATGAGAATAGTAGTTGCCGGCGGTAGAACACAGGCAGACTTCCTCATTGGAACACTTGTAAAGAAAAAACATAAGGTTATTGTTATTAACGACGACAAATCATATTGTGAGTATTTGACAAACACTCACAAAACCCCAGTTTTCTTTGGTGACCCTTCTAAATATTTTGTCCTTGACGAAGCAGGTATTAAAGGGTTCGACGTTTTGGTTGCCCTTACTCATAGAGACGCAGACAACCTTGCAATTTGCCAATATGCAAAACGCTGCTTTGGCGTTAAAAAGGTTATCTGCACTGTAGCCAATCCAAAGAACGTTAACATTTTCAAAGAACTTGGAATGGACACAGTAATCAGTTCAACTCACATGGTTGCGCAATATATTGCACAGGCTACAAACATTGAAAATATTACAAAAGGCATGAATATTGAAGATGACCGTGTTGTAATATTTGAAACAGTAGTTGAACCAACCTTTGGCTGTGTTAACAAAACACTTATTGACATTACCCTTCCCGCAAATACAATTATCGGCTGTATTATAAGAAAAACTTCAGCAGACATCATAGTTCCTACCGGTACAACCGAATTAAAAGTTGGAGATAAACTTCTTATAATCACTTCCCCTGAAAATCAAAAGAAAGCCGAAGCGGCTATTAGAAGCTAGGTGTAATCTAATGAAGGAAAAAAGTTCATCTTATGAGTATTTAGCAATACTGGGCGCTCTTGCGTATGTAATAATTATGCTTGGCATAATTATGCTTGTTCCCGTACTCATAACACCATTTTATCCGGATGAAAAAGACACAATTCAATGTTTTGTTATTCCAGGTGTCCTTTCAATTTTTGCAGGATACTTAATAAAACAATTCACAACCGGATATAAACTCAAAAATCTAAAACGAAATAGTGGTTCAGTAATTGTACTTCTCATTTGGCTTGTTTCTATTTTAATCGGTTCAATACCATTTATGATGACCGGAGAATACACATTCACCCAGGCAATTTTTGAAACAACAAGTGGATTTACAACAACAGGATTTACCATTACTGACGTAGAGAATGCATCGCACTTAGTGCTCCTTTATAGGTCAACGCTTCATTTGTTTGGCGGCGTAGGACTTATCCTTATTTTGAGTTCTATTCTTTCTAACGTCTATGGTATGCAACTTTTTTCGGCAGAGGGACATACTGATCGTCTAACACCTTCTCTCCTCCACTCTGCTCGTACCATCCTCTGTATTTATTTAGGATTTATTATTGGAGGAACCGCACTTTACATAATATTTGGAATGGACCCATTTGATGCAGTAAATCATGCAATTTCCGCTGTTGCAACCGGTGGTTTCTCAACCAAGAATGACAGTATAGGCTATTGGCATAGCGTTCCAATAGACATTGTCACAATAGTTCTAATGTTACTTGGTGCTACAAATTTTATGGCAAGTCTCTGCCTTTTAAAGGGAAATTTCAGAAGATTTCTAAACAATTCGGAAACAAAGGTAACAGCCTTTCTATTGGCGATTGTTACACCAATAATTACTGTAATGTTCCTTGTTGAGAACATTTGTCCAAATGTTCTCAGTGCAATTGACAATGCCGTATTCCAGGCGGTTTCTCTAATTACAACAACAGGACTATCAACCATCAATGATTTCCTTCCAAGAGCAAGTTTTGCAATTGTTCCAATAATAATTCTAATGCTTGTCGGAGGACATACAGGCTCTACGGCCGGAGGAATAAAAGCATATAGAATTGCTCTTGCTGCAAAGAGTCTAAAATATGATGTCAGAGAGCAAATTGAACCAAAAAGAATAATGCATTCAAGAGACATAACAAGATTTGACAAGCATTCACAAATTACTCAAAGTGAGCAAAGCGGAAACTATACTTATATTCTCATTTATTTTGCAATAGGAATGCTTGGCACATTCGGTTTAACACTATGTGGCAACAGCTTCTCAGAGTCTTTTATTGAATTTTTCTCGGCTCTTGGTACTGTGGGTATGTCTATTGGATTAATTTCCCCTGATATGAGCAATGCAGAAATGTGGATAATAATTGTCGGCATGATAATAGCCCGCTTAGAGGTTTATATAGTTATTCTTGGATTCTCAAGAATTTTCATTGATGTTAAAGAAATTATAATGAAAAGGAAGAACAGAAAATGCGCAAAATGACACCACGAAAAGCATTAATTGTCATAGCACAAGTTGTTGTAATATATGTTCTTACAACCCTTCTGGCATATGTACTTGATATGTACCATGTTCATGCAGAAAATCTCCTGACTCTATATCTTTTGGGAATTATTATTATTGTAATGGAAACAAAGCAGTTTGTTGCAACTGTATTTGCGTCAATATTATTCCTTTTAACACATAATTTTCTATTCCTATATCCTTCTTTTGAGTGGTCTCTCCACAGCAAAAACTTTTGGCTTTCAGCAGTAATATTCTTTGTTGTTGCACTTGTAGTAAATACTCTTGTTGTTCGTTTACAATATCAAATTAAACGAGCCAAAAAAGAGGAAGAACTGCACAAAAAGTTATTTGAAGCAAACCAGGGGCTCTTGACTGTCCACGGAAAAGACAGAATTATTACTTACTCAAACGAAGCCCTTTCAAAACTTGCAGAAGCACCGGTAAATTTCTATTTTGACATTGACAAAACGGATACAAATGAAGCAAAAAAATGGTGCTATAAAAACTCAGCAAAATGCGGACACGGTGAAACTGAATTTTCCGAGGCCGGCTGTAAATATATTCCAATAAGAAGCAAGAAAAAAACAATTGGTGTAGTTTCTGTTGACTGCACCCAAAAGGAATTGGACAAAGAAACAGAAGACTGTATTATTGCTCTTCTTTCACAAATTACAATTGCTATTGAACGTGATGCACTTGAAGAAGAATCTAAGAGAGAATATAAACTGCATGAAAGAGAACGTACAAAGGCAACAGTTTTGAAAAGCATTTCCCATGAAATTGCTCCAAAAATTCAAAATATTATTGTTGAAACAAAGAATATCAACGAAAATATGAACTTGCTTGAAGAAGCCGAAATACATGAAAAATTAGATAAAATTTCAGCAGATGCAGATTATATTGCTCAAAACGTTGATAACCTTCTTGGAATTACAATGAAATAAAAAAGGACTTGAGTAAAATGAGTTTGACAATTTCCTATACACCCTTGGAACTTGTATATTTATTTTTCATTTACGCTTTTATAGGTTGGGCAATTGAAGTTGCCTATGCAGCAATAAAGCATGGAATTTATTCAAACAGAGGATTTCTCATTGGACCTCTTTGCCCAATATATGGATTTGGAGTGGTTATAATTCTTATAATTCTAACTCCTATTAAATCCAATTTATTCCTACTCTTTATTGGTTCCGTAATTCTCACATCTACCCTTGAATATTTAACCGGTTGGTTTCTTGAAAAGAAGTATAATGAAAGATGGTGGGACTACTCAAACGACAAATTCAACTTAAACGGTTATATTTGCCTTGAGTTTTCAATAATATGGGGGCTTGCCTGTCTCCTTGTTATTAGAGTAGTAAACCCTCCTATCATTTTCATGGTAAGAAAACTTCTGAATTTTAAATTTGGCTTTATACCTGCACTGGTTCTCCTTGTAATTTTAGTAATTGACGTAATTATTTCAGATAAACGTGTTAGAACATTTACTAAAAATATTCGAACAGTTGAGCTTATGGACGAAGCTATCAGGAAAGTTTCAGACACCATTTCTTATGATATCTACAAGAACACAATAGAATCTATAGATAAATATGAAGAATTCACTGAACAAGAAGACGTTGCAAAAATTATTAAAGAATTAGAAGAAGCAAGAGAAGATTTAACAAAAAGGCATGCAGAATTTGAAGCAGAGCTTCAAGAACTTACTGATGAGTTCTACGAAAGACGTGAAAAACGTCTGTCTGATAGAAATGAACACCTAGACGATATTGAAAAAGAAATTGCATCAAGAATTCTTGAGTTCGAAGAAGAACGAAAGAAACACAGAGAAGATGTAATTACCGAAATTAAATATCGTCAAAAACAGCGCGAACAATTCTGGAATGAAAATGAAAAATCAATGAAAAACTACATGAGTAAATTCCCTGGAATTGAAGACAGACACAATTTAAAGAAATAAAGAAAAAGATTATCCAAGTTTGAAAAAAATCACTTTGGATAATCTTTTTTTATTAGATATTTATTTTACCGGGAACTCGTCAAGGGACTTAAATGTATACCCCTTAGCTCTTGCTTCATCTATAAAATCATCTAATATATCGGCATTTGTAGATGACACAGAATGCAGAAGAATAATAGCTCCTGGATGCAGCCTACTTGTCAGAGTTTTCATAGCCTTTTCACTGCTTGGCTGATTATTTGTATCATAGTCAAGATAAGCAATAGACCAAAAAACTGATTTAAATCCTATTTTGTTCACAAGGTCAAGTGCACAGATTGAATATTCTCCTGCAGGGAATCTGAAATAATCTGAGGAGTAGCCAAATTTGGTTCTCATATAATTTTCACAGGTTTCAATTTCATTTGTCATTTCAGAACGGGATATTGATGGGAAAGACGGATGCTTTGACGAATGATTCCCCAAATTATGCCCCTCTTTTATCATACGTGTAGCCATCTTTTCTCCCTCTTCACTCTTCAAATAGTCAAGAGTTACAAAAAATGTTGCGTTGACCTTTTTATCCTTTAATATATCCAATATTGGTGCGGTATATCCATTTTCATAGCCACAATCAAAGGTTAAATAAAGGACTTTATCCTTTGATTTCATATCTAAACAAAAGGCCGAATATTTATCAAACAACTTTTGATTATTTATAGACAATTCATTAGGCTTTTCATCTTTTGCAACACCAAACCCATATTCAATTTTTTCAGTTGAAAGCCCTGCACTGTTTAGCGGGTCAGGAGTCTCTATCATTATTTCATCTCTTGGGTCGCCGGCCTTTTCAGTAGTTACTATTACCTCGTTATTATCTGTTGTTTTATTTGAACAAGCTGTTAAAAGAATAAGAATTCCTAAAAGGGACAGAATAAATTTAATTTTCATGGTTTAAACCTCCAAAAATAGTTTGTCCCTTTTCGTTGAAGAATATGCGTTATTATGATATTCTAATAATGTATATTTGCATTATTCAGCCATGGAGGTATTTTTACTTTGGCAACATTAAACATTGTGTTAGTTGAACCGGAAATTCCCCAAAATACAGGAAATATAGCACGTACATGTGCTTGCACAGGCGTAAGTTTGCACATTGTAAAGCCAATGGGCTTTACAGTCACTGATAAGCACCTAAAAAGGTCCGGCCTTGACTATTGGCATTTACTCAATATTTCCTATTATGATGGGCTTTCTGACTTTTTTGAGAAAAATCCAAACGGAAACTATTTCTTCTTTTCAACAAAGGCACAACAGAAACATTCAGACGTTTCCTATCCGGACAACTCGTTTCTGTTTTTTGGCAAAGAAACAGCCGGACTTCCGGAAAAACTGCTCTTTGAAAATCCCCAAAAATGTGTTCGCATTCCAATGATAGATGAATGCAGAAGTCTAAACCTTTCAAATTCAGCTGCAATTGCAGTATATGAGGTACTAAGACAATGGGACTACCCTACACTAAAATGTAGTGGAGAACTTACCAAGTACAAGTGGACAAATGCAAACAACAATAGTTGAATTTAAATTTTTTCTTTAACAAAAATTTTTTTGTTAAATTTTTGACAATATAAAATAAAAGTATTATAATGTATTCGCGTAATTAGGAGGTTAATTATGAGTAAGACAATGATTATTACAGACACATGTTCAGACATCCCTGTTGAAATGGTTGACAAATACGATGTTGAAATTCTTGCAACAGATTTTCTTATCAATGGAAAACACTTCAGTGAGGGAATAGATTTTGCACATGAAAATTTCTATGAAATCTTACCGGCAGAATCCGGAACAGTAAAGAACTTCTCAATTCCAGCTGCAGTATATCTTGACAGGTACAAAAATGCTGCAACATGCGGTTTTGACGGAGTCATTGTTATATGTGCCGGAAGCACTGAATTCCCAATGTACAACTCTGCAAAAGAGGCAGCAACGCTTTTTGCAGAGCAAAATCCAACATCCGACTTAAAAATCAATGTAATTGCTACTCAAAACTATTCCATGACAGCCGGTCTCCTAGTCATTGAAGCTGCTAAAAAGGCTGATGAAGGCGAGGACTTCAATTCCTTAGTTGAATACATTGAAAAGACAAAAGATGAAATGAAAATGATAGTAGATGCTTTTTATGTTCCAAAGTCAATAAACGATTTTTCAAAGCCTTGGCACAAATGGCTCACTCTTAAAAACTATCATCCATTCCCAACACTCAGTGTTACAACAAGTGGAGCTAGCGAACTTCCAATTATAAAGGGAGATCACTCAGCATTTGACCAATACTATGCATATTGCGTTGAAGTTCTCAGAGAAAAAAAGCCGGACTATGCAATTGGATATGCCAGTAGAGTAAAGGAAGCCAGAGCGCTTTCAATTCTTCTTGAAGAAGAACTTGGATATCCTCCTGTTGCACTTTACAAACTTGGTGCCATATCATCTTATGGAGCAAGTAAAGCTGCAATTGCGCTTTGTTATAAAGACGCAGAATAAACTTACATTAGAATTAACGAAAGGTTGATAAAAATGACTCTTAACAAAAAGACAGTTGATGATATTAATGTAAAGGGCAAAAAAGTTCTTGTTCGTTGCGACTTCAACGTTCCACTTAAGGAAGGAAAAATCACAGACGAAAATCGTCTTGTGGCTGCCCTCCCAACAATAAAGAAACTTGTAGCTGATGGCGGAAAAGTCATTCTCTGTTCTCATCTTGGTAAGCCAAAAGGCGAACCAAAGCCGGAACTCTCTTTGAAGCCGGTAGCAGTTCGTCTTTCAGAGCTTCTTGGCAAAGAGGTAGTTTTTGCCGCTGACGAAAACGTAGTAGGCGAAAACGCTAAAGCTGCCGTTGATAATATGAAAGACGGCGACATAGTTCTTCTTGAAAATACAAGATATAGAGTCGAAGAAACAAAGAATGTTGAAACATTCTCAAAAGAACTTGGATCCCTTGCAGATATTTTTGTAAATGATGCATTTGGTACAGCACACAGAGCTCACTGTTCTACAGTTGGTGTTGTGGACTATGTTTCTGAAGCTGTTTCCGGTTACCTAATTGAAAAGGAACTTAAATATCTTGGAGAAGCAGTTGAAAATCCACAGAGACCTTTCGTAACAATTCTTGGTGGTGCAAAAGTTGCCGACAAGTTAAACGTTATTGAAAATCTTCTTTCCAAAGCAGACACACTTATTATTGGTGGAGGTATGGCATACACATTCCTTGCAGCTAAAGGTTATAGTGTTGGTAAATCGCTCCTTGACGAAACAAAAATTGAATACTGCAAAGATATGATGAAAAAGGCAGAGGAAAAAGATGTTAAAATTCTTCTACCTATTGACTGTGCTATTGCAAAATCTTTCCCGGATCCAATAGATGCAGAAATTGAAATATCTGTAGTAGATGCCGATAAAATACCTGATGATATGCAGAGTCTTGACATTGGTCCAAAGACAGCTGAAATGTTTGCAAATGAAGTTATAAATGCAAAAACAGTTGTATGGAATGGACCTATGGGTGTATTTGAAAACCCAACTCTTGCAAAGGGTACATTTGCAGTTGCAAAGGCAATGGCTGAAACAGATGCTGTAACCGTTATTGGCGGAGGCGACTCAGCAGCTGCTGTAAACCAACTTGGTTTTGGTGACAAAATGACTCACATTTCAACAGGTGGCGGTGCTTCTCTTGAATTCCTTGAAGGAAAAGAACTTCCCGGCATTGCTGCAATGAGTAACAAATAATTTTTTGAATAGAGGATATGTAAAATGAATAAGGAACTTAGACGTGCCGTTATTGCCGGTAACTGGAAAATGAATAAGACTCCAATTGAGGCTGCTGAACTTATTAATGAAATGAAGCCTCTTGTAAAAGATGCGGATTGTGATGTCCTTCTCTGCGTACCATTTGTTGACCTTCAGTATGCTATAGATGCCGCAAAAGGTTCAAACATTAAAATTGGTGCAGAAAATGTACACTGGGCTGAAAGCGGCGCTTTCACAGGTGAAATATCAGCTACTATGCTTAAGGCTCTTGGCATTGAATACGTAATAATTGGTCATTCTGAAAGAAGACAATACTTCGGTGAAACTGATGACACTGTTGCCCTTCGTGTTAGAGCAGCTCTTAATGCCGGTCTTAATGTAATTCTCTGTGTTGGAGAAACACTTGAACAACGTGAGAAGAACATTACTTTTGAAACAATTTCAACTCAAACTAAAATTGCTCTTGCCGGAGTTTCAGAAGAGGAACTTAAAAATGTAATCATTGCTTATGAGCCGGTATGGGCAATTGGCACCGGTAAAACAGCAACAGCAGAACAGGCAAACGAAGTTAACAACTACATTCGCGGCCTCATTGCTGAGCTCTATAGTGTTGAAGCTGCAAATGCATTCGTTATTCAGTATGGTGGTTCAATGAACGCCGGTAACGCTGCTGAGCTTTTAGCTCAGGATGATATTGACGGTGGACTTATTGGCGGCGCTTCACTTAAAAGTGCTGACTTTTCTAAAATTGTTGCAGCTGCAAGTATTTAAAAGGTGAAAACATGAAAAAACCGGTAGTTTTATGTATATTTGATGGTTTCGGTTGGGCACCGGATGAAACTCTAGGAAACGCTGTCATATCAGCAAATACGCCGAATATTGACAAAGCCTTTGCCGAGTGTCCACACACAATAATCGGCGCTTCCGGCCTTGACGTTGGACTCCCAGATGGACAGATGGGAAATTCTGAAGTCGGCCACACAAATATTGGTGCCGGTAGAATAGTCTACCAAGAACTTACCAGAATCTCAAAGTCCATAGCCGATGGTGATTTCTTTGAAAACGAGGCACTTTTAAAAGCAATTGAAAATTGTAGAAAGAACAACTCATCACTTCATTTTATGGGACTTTTATCAGATGGTGGAGTTCATAGCCACATTGAACATCTCTTTGCACTTTTAGAACTTGCAAAGAAAAACGGTCTTTCAAAGGTTTACGTACACGGCATTCTTGACGGACGCGACGTTCCTCCTACTTCTGGTTTTGAATACATAGAAAAACTCGAAGACAAAATGAAAGAAATTGGTGTAGGAAAACTTGCCACCATTACCGGAAGATTCTATGCAATGGACAGAGACAATCGATGGGAACGCGTTTCAAAAGCATATAATGCACTTGTTAAAGGCGAAGGAATTAAGGCTTCAAATGCAGTTGATGCAGTGAAGAGGTCATACGAAACAATTGATGAAGATGGCAAAAACCTTACAGATGAATTTGTTCTTCCGACAGTTCTCATGGATGAGGGACGAATTGAAGAAAATGATTCAGTCATCTTCTTCAACTTCAGACCTGACAGAGCAAGAGAAATTACAAGATGCTTTGTGGATAGTTCCCTTGACTCTTTCCCTCATACATACTTCCCTGTCCACTATGTTTGTATGACTCAATATGATGCAACAATGCCAAATGTTGATGTTGCATTTAAACCACAGTCTCTTACAAACACATTAGGTGAATATCTTGCAAAGAATGATTTAACTCAACTTCGTATTGCTGAAACTGAAAAGTATGCTCATGTAACATTCTTCTTCAACGGTGGCGTTGAAACGGTAAATAAGGGTGAGGACAGAATTCTTGTCCCTTCCCCTAAAGTTTCAACTTATGATCTTCAGCCTGAAATGAGTGCACCGGAAGTTACAGATAAACTTGTTGAAGCAATCCTTTCAAACAAATACGATGTAATAATTGTAAATTTTGCAAACTGTGATATGGTCGGCCACACAGGCATATTTGAGGCTGCAGTGAAAGCTGTTGAAACAATTGATGAAAGCCTTGGCAGACTCCGTAATGCTGTTGAACAAATGGATGGCGTTATCCTCCTTACAGCTGACCATGGAAATGCTGACAAAATGTACGAGCCAGACGGCTCAGCATTTACTGCTCATACAACAAATCCTGTTCCATTCGTGGTAATTGGACTTGGAGATGTTAAACTTCGTGAAGGTGGCAGACTTTGTGATATTTCTCCAACAATACTTAAAGTTTTAGGCATGTCACAGCCTTCGGAAATGACAGGGGAGTCTTTAATTGTTGACTAATTCACTTTTCATTTGTCCGGTATGTAAAGAAAAACTTAGCGCGGGCCAAAACACCCGCGCTTTTTCCTGTTGTAATAATCACTCATTCGACATTGCAAAAGAGGGCTATGTCAACTTGCTTCTTGGAAACAAAAGTGGTGACAAAACTGGTGACAGCAAGGAGTCTGCCCTTTCAAGACATGCATTTTTGGAAAAGGGATATTATTCCTGTTTAAAAAATGCCATAGGCGAACGCCTTTTTGGAACAGTATTAGACATATGCTGTGGAGAAGGTTACTACGACAAATATGACGGTGAATTCTACGGCTTTGACATAAGCCGTGAAATGATTAGAATGGCTTCAAAAAGATACAGAAATGAACTTATTGGAAAGCATCATTTCTTCGTTGCTAATCTCTCCTCTATTCCAATTTTAGATAACAGTATAGATACCGCCATTCACCTTTTTGCACCATTCAACGAAGGCGAATTTTCCCGTGTGTTGAAGGATGACGGCGTTTTATACTCAGTTATCCCGGGAAAAATGCACCTTTATGAAATGAAGAAAATCCTTTACGACACACCGTATATGAATGACGAAGAAGCCCCAATTATTGACGGTTCTCATTTACACCTTGTTTCAAAAACTTCTATTACTGAGGTAGTTGACATAGACCGCAATGACCTATACGAACTTTTCTCTATGACTCCTTACTTCTACAGAACCAGTGAAGAGAACAAATCTAGACTTTTAAAAGTTGATACTTTAAAATTAACGGTAGACTTTGTTATTTTAGAATACAGAAAAACTAAATAATTGGGGAATGAATATGAAGATTAAGTGCGAATACTGTGAACAGTACATAGATGAAGCTGTTGATCGCTGTCCGAACTGCGGTGCAGTTAATCATAAACAAAAGCGTTCTGCAAATGGAATTCCAAAAACCATTGAAGAGCTTAAAGATTTTTGTGAAGAGAAAAAACTCCCGCTCAAAGACATGCGATTTTTCATTGGGGAAAACTATAAAGAGCCAAAAGCTTTTGGTATTTACAAAGATGAAGATTCCGGTAACTTTGTAGTATATAAAAATAAAGCTGACGGCTCCCGCGCTGTCCGTTATGAAGGAACAGATGAGGAGTATGCCGTAAATGAAATATACCAAAAGTTAAAATCAGAAATTGCAAATCAAAAAGAATATCAAAATAAAAAAAGTACTTTTTCAAAAAACAATACTAATAAAAATAAAACCCTTACAACAATAGGCATTACAATAGCAATATTTTGCGCTATTTTTGTAATTAGCTTTACCATTTCAATTGTCGTTGGAATATTAAACTCAAATAAAATATCAAACGGATATTATAACTATGGTGGAAAAACATACTACAGTTACAATGACACATGGTATGAATACGGAACAGATGGTTGGTTCCCTGCATACAACATATCTGACGAATTAAATGAAAACTTTGATGACTATTATTCATCCGGCAATTATGACAGTGACTATGACGTTTCTGATTTTACCGACAGTGAATATTATGATGATGACTGGAATTCAAGTTCAGACTCTGACTGGGACTCTGGCTCTGATTGGGACTCTGATTGGGATTCCGATTATGACTGGGACTCAGGCTCCAGTTGGGACTCAGGCGGATCCGATTGGGATTCAGACTGGTAATAACTAAAAAAGCACCTACTTTTACGTAAGTAGGTGCTTTTCCTATTTAATTATCCAAATACTTTTTCATTAACAAAGTCTACAACATTTTCCATGACTGTATCTGCATCCTCTTCGTTAAGGATTTCATGACGAGCATCTTCATAGAAGATAAGGGTCACGTCTGAAACAGTTTTATCTATTGCTTTTGCAACTTTGTCTACGCCCTTTGAATAGTCACCGGCAGGATCCATTTCACCGGCAATAAGAAGGATTGGTAAATCCTTTGGCATATTCTTTGGACACTCATTAGAATTAACATACTTCATAAGAGTGAATAAGTCATGGAAACCTTGATTTGAGAACTTAAATCCACAAAGTGGGTCCTTAATATATTTATCTACAACAGAATTCACATTTGAAAGCCAGTCAAAACTTGTTCTCTTCTGTGTCTTTGAATTGAATGTTCCAAATGCCAATGTATCTAAAAGTTTGCCCGGTCTTGTTGCGCCCTTTCCTTTTGAAAGGAATGCAGAAAGAGCAATGGCAATATCAGTTGCAGGATTAGGACCTACTGTTCCACAGAAGATTGCAGCGTCAAGTCCGTCTCCATAAATTGAAACATACTTTCTTGCAATAAGAGATCCCATTGAATGACCAAAGAAAATTACCGGGAGTCCAGGATACTCCTCTTTTGCTATTTCAGTAAGTTGATAACAGTCATCTACAAAAACTTGACCCTCTTCATTTTCATAGCCAAAAAATCCAGGGAAATATTTTTTATTAATTGATCCACCGTGTCCAATATGGTCATGACCATATACAACAAACCCATTTGCAGCAAGATATTCAGCAAATGGAACATATCTGTCAATATGTTCTGCCATGCCATGAGTTATTTGGAATATAGCTTTTGGCTCTTTATCAGCCACCCATCTTACAGCATGAATGTCACAGTCTCCAACTACTGATTTAAATGTAAAATCTTTTCTGTCGATTTTTTTGAATTTAAATTTGAATTTTAGACACATAATTATTCCTCCATATCAATAAATACATTTTAATGTATTATCCTATTCAATGTCAAATTTATAACTTACAAAATTCTCATATTTCTCATTCTTTAAAAGCACAATTTTTCCAAAATTCTCATTATGAATTGCATCCGGTAAAAACTGCGCTTCAAGGCACACTCCGGTGTGTGGCTTAGATAGGAAATTTCCTGTATAAAGCACGTAGCATGGGTAATCTGTGGTCATTGTCATTACCCTGCCGGAAGCCGAATTTGACAGTGTGGCAAGGTGTTTGCCTTTACAGTCAAACACAAGAGCATGGTCAAATTCCTCCGAAATACTATGTTTATGGGAAAAATCGAACTTTGTATCGGCCGTTTTTATAAGATTTCCGGTTGGAATTAGAGCGCTGTCCAGGTCAACGTATTTTTCTGTTGTAGAATAAAATGAATCGCTCAAAACTTCCGTATCAAAATCCCCACTCAAATTAAAATATGAATGGTTTGTCAAATTAAGAATTGTATCTTTTGACGAAGATGCAGTATAGAAAATTTTTAATTCATTTTCATTATTGAGCAAATAGGTTACAGAAACAGATACTTCTCCCGGATATCCGTTTGAACCATCCGGACTTACATAGGAATACTTTACAAAAACACCGGAATTTGTTTTTCCGGTTTCCAAGTCCCAAAACACATGAGAAAACTCTCCGTTTCCGTGAAGATGATTATTACCATCATTACTTGGAAGCTTATAGTATTTACCATTTAATGAAAAATCAGAGTTCTTAATTCTTCCTGCTACACGGCCGACAACTGCACCAAAATACGCCGACTCACTCTTATACTGTTCAAGTGTTTCACACCCTAAAACAACATTTTTAAACACACCGTTTCTATCAGGTACCAGTATTTCTTTTATTATACAACCATAATTGAGTGAAGAGACCTTCATTCCATTGTCATTTTCAAGGGTACAAATTATAGAATCATACCAATTTTCACATTTTACTTTCATTCCCGAAGCCTCTTTCTATTTTCCTTCCAATCAGGCATGTACTCATTTAATATTGCCTTAAAGTCCGGACCGTGGTTTGGAACTTTCGTGTGTGCAAGCTCATGAAGAATTACATACTCCAAGCATTCAACCGGATATTTTGCAAGTTGAACATTCAGCCACACCTTATTTGTCTTTGTGTTGCACGAGCCCCATCTGGTCTTCATGTTCTTACTCTGCCAAGAAGAACAATATAGCCCCGTGTACTTTTCCCACTGTGGCAAAAGAATGTTTACACGCTCATACAATTCACTTCTGTACCACTCAAGAAAATATGCTTCTTTTTCTTCTTTAGAAGAATTATACGGTGCATACAGTACAACAATGTCTTCCTCAATTTTTATATCGTATTTTCTCCTGCCGTCACCAAGCGATTCATTTCCACGAACTTCTAAAGTGTACACCTCACCCCAAATTGGAATTAAATCTCCTGTTACATACTCGGGTTCAGGGGTCACATTAGTCTTTGTCATACGGTCTACATTCTTTAAAATCCAATCCTCTTTTGCGTAAACAAAGTCAAGAATTTGTGAATCTTTCATACTAATAGGCGCGGTAACATAAACCTCCCCAAAGGGTGGCTTTATATGTATGTGAAGATTTTTAATTTTCTTTCTTTCGACATTAATTTGTATGCCGTGAAGTTCAATAACCATATCAATATTCTAACATCTTTTTCATATCATTAAAAGAGAGAGGAGAATGATTTTGGAGATAAAAATCAAGTCTACTTCCATACGGATTTCTTTTTGGTTTTCTATGACCATAACTGTCCTTTTATTACTAGACGAAGAGAACACTTTCTTCCTTGCATTCATAAGCGCACTCTGTCATGAACTTGGACATATCATTGTAATAGTCCTCCAAAAAAATGCACCTAAGTTAATTGAATTCACTCCTTTTGGACTTAGAATGACATACATACAAAAAGAACTTTCCTATAAAAAAGAAATACAAGCGGCCCTTTTTGGACCGCTTGTAAACATAATAATATTTATTGTTTGCTATGTATTTGATCTTAATAAAGACTTGCAAAACATAAACCTTGCCCTTGCCATTTTCAACTTGCTACCAATCAGTGAACTGGATGGTGGAAGAATATGCTATTTATTAATTGCATCATTAAAAAATCCAACTATTGCAAAGAAAGTTAAACAAATACTGGATTTCATTTTTCTTGTGCTTTCCTTTTCAATTCTATTTTTAGAATCCATGGCAGGAATTTTTAACTACTCATACTTCCTTTTTACATTCTATCTAGGTTGTCTTACGTTTTTTAACAATGGATTGTTTAATGGCTGGAACAATAAGATTAAAACAGGTTCCTCTGCTATCTGAATACTCAAGATCCAAACGACCTTTATGCGCCTGCATAATATTACCGGCAATTGAAAGGCCAAGGCCATAGCCACCTCTGTCACGCGCTCTTGATTCTTCTGCCCTAAAAAACCTTTCAAAAATATGTTTTTGTTTATCTAAAGGAATAGGGTCACCTGTGTTAAACACAGAGATTTTTATATTCTTTGAATTCGTTTCAAGAGCAAGGGTAATTACACCGCTGTCATCCACATACTTTATTGCGTTGTCCAAAAGTATGATTATTGCCTGTTTCATCTTTGCTTCGTCAACACGTGCAATAACATTAGGTGCTATTGCAGAGTTAAGTGTTACTCCACGTTCAAATGCAACCGCCTCAAATGTCAGCGCGCATTCTTCACAAAGATTACTTAAATTAACCTCCATGGTGTTTAGGCTTTGTTCTACGGCGGCATCACTCTTAGCAAGGAACAACATGTCGTTTATAAGATCTGTCATTCTTGTGGCTTCTGACTTTGTGTTTTCAATCCACTTCTTCTGCTCTTCAATAGTGGCGTTTGGATTTGAAGAAATGATGTCCATATTTGCCAGTATTACAGTAAGTGGAGTTTTAAGTTCATGTGATGCATCCGCAACAAATCTATTCTGATTTTTCCAGGACTTTTCCACAGGGGAAATTGCTTTGAATGCCATATAATCACTGATTAAAAACATAATGGCCAAGATAAATAATGCACCTATTAAATATGCCCTAAACAAAAATGCTAACGTTGCGTTTTCTGCGGTTATATCTGCAATTGCAATGTTATAACCGCCAACCTTATTTTCAACCTTTAAGAACCGAACACCCATACCTGAAATAACACCATCTGATGAACTACTCTTGTAGGCATGGTTAATTGCCTTGTTAATTAACTCTTTTGATGCCGTAACATTTCCTGATACCCCGTATGCAAGTATATTGCCATACTTATCAACTTGAGATAGGACAGCAACAGTTGACACCGCATTTGATAACGGGACATATTCGGAGAAATTTAAATTTCCAACATATTTATGTTTATTTATTTCATAATTTAAAATGGTGTTATTAGCTACCGCTTGCAGTGCATCAAGAGACTCTCTTCTTTCTCTGTAATAGTTTGAAAAGAATAGAGAACTGAAAACCAATAAAATAATTATGGACACAAGGAACATATTGCTGAAAATAAACTTTTTTCTAAGCTTTTTTAACAATCAGTGCCCACCTCCAAGCGGTATCCGATTTTTCTTATAGTTGCAATTTGCACCTTAGATTTTATATGGGTTAATTTCTTACGTAGAAATGAAATATACACTTCAACATTGTTGTCCTCTGCGTCTGACTCTGTTCCCCATACTTTAATAAGGATGTCCTCTTTTGGAACAATAACTGACGGATTAGACAAAAGAATTTTCATGATATCAAACTCTTTTGGTCCAAGATTGATTGAATTTCCGCCACTTTCAAGTGTGTAATTTGAAAGGTTAAGGGAAACATCATTAAACTTTAGTTCGTCAATTACAACTTCACCCTGACGACGGGATATAGCTCTAATTCTGGCTAAAAGCTCACCCGGTACAAATGGCTTTGTAAGGTAGTCGTCTGCACCACAGTCAAGCCCCTTTATCTTGTCTGCTGTTTCATCTTTTGCCGTCAGCATAATAACAGGGGTTTGATCTTTTTGAGCACGCATTTCCCGCACAATGTCAAAACCGTTCTTCTTTGGAAGCATAACGTCCAAAACTATAACATCATATATACCGGAGGTAGCATAGTCGAAACCGTCTTCTCCATCATAAACTATGTCAACAGTATATCTTTGACTTTTCATGATTTCTCCGAGGGCTTCAGCAAGTCTAACCTCGTCTTCAACTATTAAAACACGCATATTATTCACCCAATGTTAGAATAAATAAAAACCCTTAAATAAATCTTAAGATTTTTTCTTCCTTAAATTCATCGCGAATGGAATAATTGACAAAAGACATATAAGTCCGCCCACAAGGAAGATATTCTGATTTGGAATGTACTGCATTTGTCCGCTGATTTCATCCATAAAGGTTTCCCCTCCGGTCTTAACAACTGCCTGTCCAATAAGCGATCCACCAATCATAGGAAGGAGTACAAAGAACAAAATCCAAATGCCTTCAAATTGGCCTTTTGCATCTTTTGGATAAAGTTGTTTTGACCATACTTTTGTACTTTGAAGAATAGAAATGTAGCCAATACCAACAACTAAAATTCCAAGAAATACATGTAAATTAAAGAACTTTGTAGGATCCACTGATGCCGGTCTTACAAAATATGTAATTATTGCTCCTATGACATTTACAATTACACCAAATATTGCAACTTCCGCAGTCTTACCGTCGTTAATAAACTTACTTACAGGAATTGCTGTAAGCATTGCAAGAACCAAAGGAACAGCTTCTACAATACCCATAATGTCAGGTGTATATCCAAGGAAGTGTATAAGGTAGTTTCCAAGGTATGCAAAGTATACGTTGAAACCAATAAAAAATACACATACACCAACATTTACAAGTACAAGTTCCTTAAGTGAAAAGAACCTTTTAAAGTTAAATACAGTCATAAACTGATGCCAGAAAGAACCGTCTTTGTGCGGCTCTACATCATCAGCCGGTGACAATGCAAAAAATGAGATAACACCAAAGATAATGACGAATGCACCCATTACAAGGAACAATCTCATATAGTTGTCGTTGCTGCCAACCAAAAGGCCACCGACAACGGTTCCAAGAATTGTTCCAAGTACCGGCTGAGTTGCCAGAGCCGCACCTATACCGCCTCGGTTAAAGTCGGTCATAATGTCATTTGTCCAGGTATTAAATCCGGAGTCGTTACCCATGGAACCAAAGAAACTCATAACTGTATCTGCAAGGACAACCATTATTCCAAGGAATACATAAAGGTCCTTACTAATAAACTCGGTAAGTCCAAAAGCAATTGTGAAAATACCCCAAAGGATATATCCGAATGAAATAAAGTGTCTTCTTTTTCCGGTTCTGTCAGACCAGGTTCCAAAGAAGAAAGTTGAAAATGTCGTAGCCAAAGCTGAACAGATAAGCATTCCGGTAATAATACTTGGATCTTTACCAATTTTTGAGTACACAAATGTATTGAACCACTGATTCTCCATATTCCAGCAAATTTGTCCGGCAAGTCCAAGACCCCAAACAAGAAGCCACATTCTAAAATTAGAGCGTTTCTTTTCCATAAGAACACCTCCGAAAAAATACAATATAATTTTACCACAAAAATTATTGACAGTAAATTTCAAATATGTTAATATAACTACGCTCTAACACGCAGAGGTATCGAAGTGGTCATAACGAGGCGGTCTTGAAAACCGTTTGGGGGAAACCCCGCGTGGGTTCGAATCCCACCCTCTGCGCCAGCAAACCCGTAGCCAATAGGCCGCGGGTTTTTCTTTTTAAAAAATTAAGAACCAGGAATTACTTCCTGGTTCTTTTTATTTTGCATAAAATTCTTTCATGTAGGTTTTAATCTGGTCTCTTGTATAAACCTTCTTCTCATAGAACGACTGAACAAGTACTTCATTAAATCCATTTACATAATTGCCAAATACTATTTCATATGGAATTCCAAAGTCCTTGTCTCTAGTACAATTTTTAGCAATTATTTCACCAATTTCGTACATACAAGTCTTTATTATTTTATAGAACGTTCCATCTACAGGATTCTTCTTTGCAACCTTTGACATTATTCCTCTGTAATCATCTATAAAATCATAGAGAAGATCTGCTGACTTTTCTATATTGTCATAGTGATTCATTACTTCATCCATTTCAGGATAATAGTCGTAGACAATTGCGTAAAAGCTCCATTTTACAACGTCATACTTATCCTCAAAATAGTTGTAAAAAGTGGAGTGCGGAATAAGACTTATTTTACATATTTCTCTAACAGTTATTTCATCAAAACTCTTTTTTGTAAGTAACATATAGAGAGTGTTTACAATCATTGTTGTTGTTCTCTTTTGAGATACTGATAACTTTGAGCGAAAATCAAGCTTCATATTTCCACCACGTTATAAAAAATTTATGTCAATATTATAACAATAGTATATGAATTTGAAAAGAAAAAACTCGTCCAAGTTTGGAATAAATTTGAAATGTGTCCAAATTTGGACACATAATGTTCTTTATGTGCAGATATTAAATGTGTTAAGGAATAAAATAGAAGTTGTATTAGTTAAAAATCGAGGAGGATTTTATTATGTTTGAAAAAGACACAACAACATTATATCATGGCGTTCATGACTTAATGGATTACTCACAGGAGGAGCTCATGGAATTGTTCAAGACTCTTCCAGCTCCAACAATGGAAGAAATGCAGGGTGAGTTCCACTCTACTAAGCTCTCACATCACAGCGTAAGAGACTACATTGAGTGGCATCTTTCATGTGACAATCCTTTCATGAATCCTGAATGGGTTGGTAAGGCTTTCCGTTTGGAAAATGACAAAGAAGGACGCGGCTACAACCTTTTCAGAGCAGTAAATGGCGAACTTTACACAAAATTCCCTATGTATACAACTATTGCTCCATCTCGTTATGATAGCAAGCCAGCATTCACATTAATCTACAAGGCTTTCTACTCACTCACAGCAGCTACACAGATGGTTGACGAAGTTAGAAAGGTTGCAGATGGTGTTTACCTTCTTATTGGTACATACGGAGTTACTAAGAAGGACAAAATGCGTCCACACTTCTGGCTTCTTGAAGGTCCATACCGTACATATCGCGGAGACGCAAAAGCATTACCTCGTAAGTTTAAGATGAAAAAAGAATGTCCTAACTACGGCAAATAATAGGTGAAAAATCATGAAATATGAAAATTTATTTACACCTGGTAAAATAGGTAATGTAGAAATCAAAAACCGTATTGTAATGACTTCAATGGGAGTTGACGTTGCTGAGCCTAACGGAAAGGTTGGACAGCGTTGGATGGACTACTATGCTGCTCGTTCAAAGGGCGAAGTTGGTCTTATCATTTCAGGTATTGTACGTGTAAATGAAACTACAGGTATTGGTCTTCCAATGCAGGTTTCAATGGCTAGAGACAAGAACATTGAGTCTCTTAGAGAAGGCGTAGAAATGCTTCATGCCAATGGCACAAAGTTCTTTGTTCAGCTTCATCACGCTGGTAGACAGAACGAAGCAATTCTCAGTACAACATGGGGTCTCGTTCAGCTTGGTGAGAAATTCATTCCAAACTATTGGAATTATGCAATTCCACTTTGCAGAAAATTAATGGGTGTAATTGTTCCACCTATGGAAAATAACCCAACAATCAACAATTTACAGAAGTATGTAATGTTACCAAACGTAAGTGCTTCTAACGTACCACTTGATACATCAAGAAATGGTGCATTCCCAGCAAGAGTACATCCACTTACAATTCCTGAAATAAAACTCCTTGAGAAACAATTTATTGATGCTGCTGTACGTTGCCAAAAGGCTGGCGTAGATGGTGTTGAACTTCACGCTTCTCACGGCTACCTTCTTCAGCAGTTCCTCTCACCTTGGACAAATAGACGTCATGACCGCTACGGTGGTTCTCTTGAAAACCGTATGCGTTTCATGTTAGAAATCATTTCTGGAATTCAGGAAAAATGCGGAAAGGATTACCCAATCTGCGTCCGCTTGACAATGGACGAAATGTATAGCACTATTGGAGACGATGGAAAAGGTCTTACAATTGATGAAGGAATTCAAATTGCAAAGCGTCTTGAGCAGGCTGGTGTAGCAGCTCTTGACCTTTCAGTTGGTGGATATGAAACACCTAACCACACTGTTGAGCCTATAAATGTACCACAGGGTTGGCGTACATACATGGTTAAGGCAATCAAGGATGCAGTTAATATTCCTATCATTGCTGTTGGTGTCATCCGCGAACCAGACTTCGCAGATAAACTCATTGAAGATGGTGTTCAGGACTTCATTGGTCTTGCTAGACCTCTTCTTGCAGATCCTGAATGGGCATTAAAGGCAAAGGAAGGAAGAACAAAGGAAATCCAGCGTTGTGTTGGATGTCTTGCTTGCTTCCAGTCATTGTTTGAAAATGCATTTAGATTTGAGTCTTGTGAATGTGCTCTCAACCCTAAGTGCTGTCGTGAAATCGACTACAAGAACATGCCAAAGAATGGTGCAGGCAGAAAAGTTGTTGTTATTGGTGCTGGTCCTGCAGGTCTTACAGCAGCTCGTGAACTTGCTGCAAGAGACTTCGACGTAACTGTTCTTGAAAAAGAAAAAGTTTCTGGCGGTCAGCTCAATGCGGCAAACAAGCCACCTCATAAGGAGAAGATTGACTGGGCTATTAACGACCTTACTAACCGTGCAAAGGTTGCAGGTGCTAAGATTAAATATAGTCAGGAAGTAACTGAAGATTCTCTTCGTGAGCTTGATCCATATGCAATTGTTGTTGCAACTGGTGGTAAGGCTGGTGTTCCTATGAAGATTCCAGGCGCTGACCAGAAGCATGTTATGACAGGCGCAGATGCAATGATGAACAAGCTCAACATTACAGACAAAAACGTTGTAGTTGTTGGTACAGGTCTTACAGGTCTTGAAACTGCAGAATACTTCATGGCACAGGGCAACCATGTTACTTTAGTAGAAATGCAAGACAAGATTGGCCCAGGACTCTATGTTCAGCACTACTATGACCTTTATCCAAAGCTTGCTGAAGGAGGCGCATTATTCCTTACTTCTGCAAAACTTACTGAAATTGGTGAAAATGACGTAGTTGTTGAAGTTAAGGGTGGCGGAAAGGTTCAGCCAAAGGCAGACTATGTATTCTTTGCAGCTGGCGTACGTAGCGTAAATGAACTTGTTCCTGTAGCTAAGAGCGTATGCAGAAAAGTCTACGCAGTAGGCGATGCAAACAAAGTAGGTACAATCAAGAACGCAACATCTTCAGCTCTTCAAATAGCAAAAGAAATCAATTAAAATATATTATTTTATGGAGGAATAAAAAATGAGTAACATTGCTGTTATTACAGGTGCCGCTGGCGGCATCGGCGTAGAATTCCTTAAGCTTATGCTTAAGGAAAAAGGAATTGACGAAGTATGGGTTGTTGGCCGTACAGAGTCAAAGCTCCAGAAGCTTAGAGATGAATTTGGAGACAAAGTTGTACCTGTAAAGGTTGACATCACAAATGATGACGAAGTTAACAACTATGCAAAGCTTCTTGAAGAGAAGAATGCTAGAGTTAAGTGGCTCATCAACTGTGCTGGTACACGTGCTCTTTACAAGAAGGGCGCTGACCTTACAAGACTTCTTGCAACAATCCGTACTAACTGTGTAGGAAACATGGCTATGTGCTACGCTTCTATCCCATTCATTGGTAAGGGCGACCACATCCTCAATGTTTCTTCTGCAGCTAGCTTCCAGCCTCTTCCATCAAACAACTCATATGCAGCTTCTAAGGTTGCTCTCAGATTCTTCTCAAAGGGTCTTGAGTATGAGCTTAAGACAAGAGGCATTAAAGTAACATGTTCTTGCCCAGGTTGGGTTGCAACAGAACTCATGGAATTTGCTGATGACGAATTCCCACCAATCGGTAGACTTCCTGGTGTAACAACTCCAGAGAACGTTGCTAAGAAGAGCATTAGAGATGCACGTAGAGGCAAGTCAATCTGCTTCCCAACATTTAAGGTACATCGTGACTACTACTTAACAAAGTACTTACCAAATGTTTGTGTAATGTGGTATGCTTCACACATTGAAACAGACCGCTACAAAGACTTCATTAAGACTGGTATTATTACCTGATATTTTTATATTATCCTCTTATCCTAAAAAAAAGGAGCCGCCGATGCAATTCGACGGCTCCTTTACTTTTTTCAAAAATCCTATATCATATAAAACATAGGAGGTAATAAAAATGCTCGAAACAGTAGTTACAATGTTAAATAAAATCCTTCCCTATGTTGCAATGCCAGCAGGACTCATTTTCCTTTTCCTTGTTGTTCTTCATGCCGCACTAATGATGGGAAAGAAACCCGCTCTTAAAATGGTGGGTGCAGGAATTCTTGTTGCATATGCGCTTGAAGAATTTGGTGTACACACAGGAATAATCTATGGTAGATACTACTTCACAAGTATGATGGGGCCAAAGCTTGATGTAATACCAGTTGCACTTGTTTGCCTTTGGATTCTCCTTCTCTACCTTGCGTACACAATAACAAACCTCATACTAGACGGAAGTCCAGTTCAAACAAACTTTAGCCATTCTCGTATTATCTTTGGTGCCATAATGGGCGCTCTTGTTGTAACAACAATTGACCTTAACGCAGATCCTTTTGCTGCTGAAAACGGCTGGTGGGTATGGCAAGACGGTGGCGCATACTTCGGTGTCCCATACCACAACTTCGTAGGTTGGTTCTTCGTAGCCTTCGTCTCATACATAGTTCACGGCTACCAGCTCAGACGTGAAGAACTTCCAAACCTCACAGAAGCTAAAAAATCCACAAAAATCCTTAGTGCTGCTCCTCTTGCAATTTACGCTGTAGCAGCCCTTGCCTTCCTCTTAATAAACTTCAACGGTCAACTTGGTCTCATAACCGTCTACGCCCTTGGCATACCACTTCTCTTTGCTTCTTGGAAATGGTTCCATTGGTATAAAGGCACACAGGACTAAACAAATAAAATCAAACATAAACAAAGAACCAGGAATTACTTCCTGGTTCTTTTTATTCAAGACACATATCTTTCATCTTCTGTTTTGTTTCATCTGAAATACCTAAAGTTTCTTTTAAGAAATTGTCTACAGAACCATAGGTTTCATTAATGGCGGTAAATGCTGCGGAGAGGTATTCTTCTCTTGCTTCAAACATTGGAAGAATTAGGTCTGCTTTTTTCTTGTCTCTAGTAAGGAGGAGAACAAGTCTGTAGTAGCGGGACTTGTTTTTAGATGGGACGTCGTTAGTTAAGAGGTAGTCTTTCATTACTTCTTCATAGGAAACATCAAGAAGTGAAAGGAAGAGAGCGGAGACAATACCACATCTGTCTTTGCCTTCTGAACAGTGCCAAAGGATTGGACCTTCGGTGGTAGTTATTACTTTAAATATTTCTTTTAGATGTTCAACGCAGACTTCTTCAGTTACCATTCTTTTGTATATGTCTTTGAAGTCTGGAAGGTTATAAAGAGCTTCTATGCTTTTTTCACTCATGGAAACACCAATGGTGGTTTCTGAAAAGGCAGGCAGGTTTATGTTCTTTGCGTTTGGAAGCTTTTTGTCTGGCTTTTCTTCGTATTCGTCATTGTCTCTAAGATCAATTACTGTTTGAAGAAACTCAAGTTTCTGAATATCTTTTCTTGTGAGTTTATCAAGTGCACAAGATCTAACAAAGTTATGGGTATTTATTACTCTGCCCTCTTTGTTTTTAATACCATAGAAGTCTCTAGTATTCTTTGCACCTTTAATGTGTAAGTTTCTATCCATATGTTTCACCGCTTGTATTTTATTCTTATAGAGTATATGTCCATTTGTTGTTTATGTCAAAGTTTGTCCGTTATTTTTGGACTTTATAGCACTTTATAAAATGTAATGTATAAATTATAATAGAAGAGGTATTTATTATATAACTTTAAGGAGTTGACTTAATGGACGAGAAAACCACAAAAAAGAACCTACTTTGCTTCCCCGTTGGAACAGTAGGTCGCGACATGGTTTATTCCCTTGTCACAAACTATCTTCTCACCTTTATTTTGTTCGCAGTAGGTCCTACAGCACCACAGCTTGCTGCAATTACCGGAATTATGATTGCAATGCGTGTGTTTGACGCTTTAAATGACCCTATTATGGGTAACATTGTTGACCGTACCAGAACAAAATGGGGTAAATTCAAGCCATGGCTTGTAATAGGTATTTTATCTACTTCAATAGTTGTATATCTTATGTTTAATACATCGCTGCGTGGCTGGAGTTTCGTTTGGCTCTTCGGTATTTGCTACTTCCTTTATAGCATAACCTACACAATGCATGACATTTCTTACTGGGGCATGATTCCATCTCTTGGAACAGATCCTAACACAAGAGACAAGTTCACTTCACGCACAAACCTCTTTGCCGGTATTGGCGGCACACTTCTTACAATACTTCTTCCTGTTCTTACAGCAGGTGGAAGTGCCCTTGGCGGAAGCGCAATTACAGCATATGGTTATATTGCTTTAGCCATTGCAATTTCTGCCCCGCTCTTCCTTGCAATTACAATATTTGGAGTTCAGGAAGATCGTTCTTATGAAAAAGAAGAAGTTCCTCCAATTAGCTTTAAGAAGATTATTAAAACAATTACAGGAAATGACCAACTTCTTTGGATTTCACTCATCTTCCTTCTTCAGCAGATTGGTAACGGCGTAACACTCGGTGGTCTTGGTTCTACATACATTTACTTTGAATTTGGATATTCAGGTGGACTTTACTCAACATTCTCTACTATTGGTATGGTTGCAACCGCATTCCTTATGGTCTTCTATCCAATGATTTCAAAGAGGATCAATAGAAAGCCACTTATGAAGATTATGATGATTGCAGCTGTTGTAGGCTATATTATGATGTTCATTTCAGGCATGGCTCTTCCTCATGGCTCAATGGCTAAATTCTGGATTATTACAATTGGATTCATGATTGCAAACTTTGGTCAATATGGATTCTACCTCATTATGATGATCTCAATCCTCAACACCGTTGAGTACAACGAGTACAAGACAGGTTCCCGTGACGATGCAATCATTGCTTCAATCAGACCATTCTTCACAAAACTTGCTTCTGCAATTGTTGTTGGTCTTACATCACTCAGTTATGTTATCTTCAGAGTTACAGACTACACAAAGCAGATTTCAAATTATGAAAGTCAAGCTGCCGCAAAAGAAATTACTGATGAAGCAAAAGCTACTCTTATTGACAACGTAATTCAAAGTGCACAAAGTGGACAGGTTACCGGTCTTCTTGTTCTTCTCGTTGTTGTTCCATTTATATTTATGTTTGCTTCATATATACTTTACAAGAAACACTATAAACTTGATGAAGCAGAATTTGACAGAATATGTGCAGAACTTGAAGCAAGAAAGAGTGCTTAAAAAGCTAAACCTCAGTTCCTTGGAACTGAGGTTCTTTTTTTGTTTATTTCCTTGTTTCTTAACTTGTTTTCCCGCATTTTATTCGGTCATCTTTTTAATATATGACTTGAAGAAAGCGGTTGCTTGCACTAAAGCGTCTATTGGTACGCGTTCATTGGTTGAGTGAGCTGTTGTCATTACATCAACAGGAACAGCAAATGGAGAGAATCTATATATATTTTCACAGACACATTGATAGTGATATGCATCTGTGCCACCCATTACCATAAATGGACTTACAGTTATTTTACTGTCTATTTCTTTTGCCACTTCTCTAATTGTGTTAAATGCGGCTGAGTTTGTTGATGAAAGTTTGCTTGCCTCATGACCTTTTACAAGTTCAACTGTGGTATTCTTACCACTCATATATTTCTTTATTTTATTCTCAACGTCTTTTAAAGTGGTTCCTTGAACCATTCTAAAATTTATAGTTGCACTGGCACGCTGTGGAAGAACATTTGCTGCAGGAGAGCCCTCACACATTGTAACAGCTTGACATGTTCTTACAAAAGTTGCACCGTTTGGAACTAGTGTCATAAGTTTGCCCATTGGCTTTTTGAACTTTGGCAGAATTTTGAAAATCTGGTTAAGTGGGAAAGACACACGTTCTCCAACCAGCGAAAGGAGTTCAACAAAGTATTCAGGAACCTCCTCCGGGAATGGGTGGTTTTCCAGATTTTCAATTTTTCTTGCAAGGACACCAATGGCGGTGTGTTTTGGCGGTGCAGATGAGTGACCACCCTTTGCAGACACGGTAACTCTGTAGTCTGCGTAACCTTTTTCACCAATTCCGACTCCGGCAAGTACTGTGTCTATTACGCCGGGGATTTTTATTGGAATCATTGCACCGCCTTCATCAATTATGCTGTCAAGGTGAACACCTTTACGCATTAGGTGTTCAGCTATCATAGTGGCGCTATTTCCATCGTCTATCATCAGTTCCTCATTGTAGCCAAAGCATATATACACCGACCTTTTTGGTGTATATCCCTCTTCAATAAGAGTCTCTATACTCTCCATTACGGCAACCAATTGATTTTTCATATCAATAGCGCCACGGCCCCAAATGTATTCACCGTCATTATGTCCTTCAAAAGGTGGATATTTCCACTCCTTTTCAGTACCCGTAGTTACAGGAACAACGTCCTGATGTGACAGAAATGCAATTGGATCAAGAGTCTTATCAGAGCCTTCCCAAAAATACAAAAGACCCGCTCTTCCTATATGTTCCACAGAAAGAGTCTTTTGTATATTAGGAAAAGCCTCTTTTAGAAACTCGTAAAACTTTTCGAATTCATTCCAATCGGTTTCTTCCTCATTTAAATGAGAAACAGTCTTAAATTGAATCGCCTTTGAAAGTTTTTCAGCGACTCTTTCTCTGTTTACTTTTTCTATCATTTGTTTTCGCCTCTTTTAAAATAGTATTCTCTGAATTCATGATAAAAATACCTTGTTCCCAAAATGAAAGATATAAGTGTTAAAATGAGTCCAATAAAGACGAACGGAATCAGAACTGTTCCTATGAGCAAAGTCTTTGAAAGAACAAATAGAACGATGGTTAAAAGCATAAATAGTCCCGGAATTGAATATCCAAGAGCAAATACTATTTTTCCGTACGTTGTTTTATGAAACTGCCTAAATTCCCGACTTAAATCCTTATTTTTAAGCTCATAAAAATCCATTTTTTGCCGCCCTCCTTAATGTTATGTGTATATTATAGCACAAATATTATAAAGCGAATAACATTATTGACTTTTTAATATCATATTGTTATAATAACCTTCGCAACTCAATAGGAAAAAGCATTTTGGCATACGGAGAAATACCCAAGAGGCCGAAGGGGCTCCCCTGCTAAGGGAGTAGTGTCAGTAATGGCAGCGAGGGTTCAAATCCCTCTTTCTCCGCCAAGAAAAGGATCAGATTTTTGTCTGGTCCTTTTATTTTTCTTGATAAGAGTCTCCTTGGTATTGTATAATTACATCGCTTTTAAAAAGCAGGGCAGTTCGAAACCATCCTGCCTGTGTAATTTACACAATCAAAACTAAGGAGACAAAAGAATATGATTAACGAATTACTACTGCTCGGCTCAGTTGTGTTCATCTTTGGAATGGCAATGCTGGGGTACAAACTCTTTGGAAAAACAGGACTGTTTGTTATTTCCGCCCTTGCAACAGTGCTTGCAAACATTGAGGTCGTTATTATAGTTGACGCCTTCAGTATGGAACAAACACTGGGAAATGTTTTGTTTGCCGTAACATTTCTTATAACTGACATTTTGTCAGAATGTGAAGGCAAAAAATATGCAAACAAATCCGTTATTCTAGGCGTATTTTCGTCCGTGTTTTTCCTTGTTCTTTCCCAAAGTTGGCTCCTCTATAAGCCGGCCGAAACAGATTGGGCTCATGAATCCATTTCAACGGTTTTTGGAAACACACCAAGAATAATTATAGCTTCTCTTATGGTTTACCTCATCAGCCAGTTGTTTGACGTATGGCTATACCATAAGTGGTGGAACTTTACAGAGAAGAAAAGCGGAGACAAAAGGAAATTCTTATGGCTTAGAAACAATGGCTCTACACTTATTAGCCAGTTGATTAACACGTTCCTATTTAATTTCTTGGCTTTCGTGGGCATATATGATATTAAAACAATTGTTTCAATTGCATTCTCAGGATACATAATTTATGTTTTCACAAGTTTACTGGACACCCCTGCTTTATACATTGCAAGGAAAATCCACGACAATGCCGAGAAAAGTAAAATATAAAATTTTGAGCCGTGCACACGACTGCATGGCTCATTTTATTTTGAGGTGAATTATGAATATTTCAGATTTTTACAAAGAAGTAGGCGGAAGCTATGAAGAGGTATGCGGACGCCTTGTTCTTGATGGTATCATAAGGAAAAATTTGAAAAAGTTTCCAAGTGATGAATCGTTTAAAAAGGCAAAAATCGCTCTAGAAAAAGAAGACTATGAAGAATTATTTTTAGCTGTACATACGCTTAAAGGAATTTCCGGAACACTGGGACTTAAAGCCCTATTTGAAAAGGCATCCGTTTTAACGGAGCATTTAAGAAACAACCATACACAAAATGTTAAAGAATTAATGTCTTGTGTTGAAACAGAGTATAAAAAAGCAATTGAATTAATAGCTCAAATAGAAGATGCCTAAAACTATACAAAAAAATCTTCTTTTAGTTAAATTAATTTATAATTTTGAACAATAGATATATATAATGTATGTGGAGTATAATGTGAACATATTGTTAATTATATAATAGTTTATTCACGAGGAGGGTTATCTTATGGGTAAAAAAACAAAGATAATTATCAGTCTCCTGCTCATCATTTCACTTGTTTCCGGACTAACAGGTGTATCCTATGCAACCGGTATGCTTACAGCAAAAAGCAGCTCAATGATGGTCGGTGTAGGTAAGGCTGATATAACAGGACCTATAACAAAAATAAGTACAGGTTACAACTCACTGGGAGACCTTATGGAGGGTCTTTCAACAAGACTTTACGCAAGAGCATTCATCGCTAAAGAAGAAGGCGGCACACCGGTAGTTTACTGTTCGGCCGAACTTGTTCACATGACAGAAAGTATTAAGCCTTCAGTTATTAAGGAACTTGCAAGCAGAGGGCTTACTCAGTACACAGAGGACAACGTAATGCTTTCAGCAACACACTGTCACTCTTCAACCTCAAACACATCTTGGTATGCTCTTTATGACCTTGTAAATGGTGTTCCGGGTTATGACGACGACAGCTACAAAATGATTGTTAAAGGAATTGCAGATGCAATTGAAGCTGCTGACAAGGACTTAGCTCCTGGTAGGATTGTACTTTCTTACGGACAGACAGACATTGAATCAGCAAACCGTGCAATAGGTGCAGCTCAGTGGAACGTTAACTACAAAGACAATGCTTATGCAAGCCTTTCAGACTATGAGGCTGCTCTTCAAAGTCCAAACAAAGAAATGCAAGTACTTCGTTTTATTCAGGACGATAAAGATGTTGGTATGCTCTCTTTCTTTGCTTCTCACGGTACATCAAACGGAATGGACAATGCACTCGTAGCTTCAGACCATAAGGGTTATGCTTGTCTCTTTGTTGAAAGCGCAATGGGAGACGGTTATGTAGCAGCAAATTGCCAAGCTGCATCAGGAGATATTTCTCCAAACCTTCCGGACCCAAATGCTGAAAATATTACAGACCCATTCCTTCGTCCTGCAGACAGATTTTCTAACCTTGACGTTATTGAAAACCAAGTTTTTGCAGGACAGCAAGAAGCTGACGCAATGTTAAGACTTCTTGAAGGCGGTGCCGGAGTTACAACAATTGAACTTACGGGACCAATTTCTGTCAACTATTCTACAGCAGATTTCTCAAATATCTCAGTTGATGAAAAATACATTGGAGATTACCACATGCCTTATGACGATGTTGCAAATGCTAAAACATCTGAGCCTTGCATTGGTGCTGCAATTATTGCAGGTGACGAGGAAGGCGCTCCGGTTGACAATGCAACAGAAGGCACTGTTAGAAACAACTACTATATTGATGAAGACGGAAACGTTCAAGTTGAAAAAGTTGACTTCGCTGAAACAATTTCACTCTACGGTCTTGAAAAACTCATGGGACCAATTTGGCCAACAGCAATGAAACTTCTTCAATCAGATGGATATGACGAGGAGCAAATGGAAAAGGTTGTTTGCCTTGCAGTAGGAAAGTTAATGCAAAAGACACAGCCTCTTCAAATAATTAGAATTGGTCAACTTGCAATTGCAGGAACATCTTTTGAAGTTACAAATGAACAGGGCTACAGAACAGTAGCTCAACTTGAGGATACACTCTCTGCAATTGGTGTTGAAAAAGTAATCCTTTCAACACACTCAAATGCATACAGCCAGTATGTTACTACTCGTGAAGAATATGCTGCTCAGCATTATGAAGGTTCAACAAACCTCTTTGGACCATGGACCGGTTCTGCTCTTACACAAGAACTTGACAGACTTGCAAATGACATGGTAAATGGTGTTACATCTGACAGAGGTCCTGGACTTAGAAATTCAGCTCCTTTAGTTCTTCTTCAAACACCTGCTTCACTTATTAATCCGGCTGCAGATACAAATAACCCTGGTACACTTGTAACGGACACAGAAAAGTCATACAAGAACGACCAGTGGGTATATGCAACATTTGAAGGAGCAAACCCAAGACATGTTACAAAACTTGCTCTCAAAGGAAATGAAGCAGTAAACGACTACACATACATGGAAGTTCAAAAATATGTTGATGGCAATTGGGTTACAATTAAAACTGACACAGACCCGTACACAACATTCAAATATGATACAACTACAAAGAATGCTACACTTGGTTGGCTTCTCCGCAATGTAGACGACGGTGCATACAGACTTGTATATAATTACATTGCTAAAGCCGGAGATGGTTCACTTCTCAGTGGTATTACTTCAAGACTTGATACTTCTGACAAGAACTATGTAGCCGGCACAGTTTATTCAAGTCCATTTGTAATTGGAAATGCTATTATTCCGGATGAAGTTCCGGGAACTTCAAAGCCTGAAACAACAATTCCTGGAAACGACAACAATTCAGAAGTTGATTCTTCAGTAATTGAAAACAACAAGGAAATAATAGATAAAATTACCGATGTCATTGGAGAAGAGAATCTTGAAGATGTTCTTGACAAAATCCAAAACGGCAATATTTCAGATGTAATTAAGGACCTTGGTTCAGATAAGGTTGATGAAATTAGAGACATAATTGGTTCAGACAACCTTTCAGATATAATTTCAGGAATTCAAAATGGCGGAAACCTTAACGACATTTTTGATAAGATTACTGGAAATATAACTCTTCCTGATGTTAGCAAGCCGGAAACTGAAAATCCAAGTGTTGATGATGGTGCTTCAAACATTGGTCAAGAAATTGCAGATGAAATAAACAATGTAATAATTGACGACAACGCTCCTCTTTCCGGTGGTTTAGAAACAGAGACAGAAGGAGATCCTCTTGAAATAATAGATAATACTCCTCTTGGTTCTGTTGATACATCTGCAACAAATGGTGACTCAATTGAAGTAATTGCAAATACTTCTGATAACATTGTTCCAACTATTGTTGCTTTCATTGTTTCAGCTTCAACAGCTGCCGGCGCAATCTTCATTGGAAAGAAAAAATAAAACCAATATAAATAAGACCATAACGAATTAATTCGTTATGGTCTTTTACTTTCGGGGGACGGTTCTCCGTTGTCGGGGACGGTTCTCTGTTGCAATAGCAAGGAATCCCTTTCTATGCGTAGAAAGGGATTCCTATTATCTTATTTGATCAATTATTGCTTTTGGTATGCCAGTAAGTCGCTCAATTTGGGATTTAGAAAGACCGGCCTTTTTCAATTTAATAATTAAGTCATTGCGATCTTCTCTAGGTAAATTTTGCAAATTAGTTCCACTTTTTAAATTCATTGTTTTGTGAATAATATCTAGTGCCCAAGCATCATCATGTTTAAGTGAATTAAATTCCATACATTCATCGTCTAATCCTTGTAAAAGGTAGTCATTTAATTTGGATGAATCTCCCACCATTTCATATATTTTTGAATAAAAAGTAAAAGAGTTTGGCTTGCCATATTCTAAGTAACTGCTCCATGGATAGTCGGCGGCTGTTGAAATTCCAGCTTTTACTGGATTGTTTAATATGTACCTGAAAGTTACAAGTAATTGGGCTTCGTCTTTTATGCATTCACTTTTATATCTATCTTGGAATAGGTGTCCTGTACGCTCATACTTTTTGTTGAAATATGCTGCATAACTTACACCAATTTTTTTCATAAATAAAGATACTTGATTTTCCGGATCAAAAACAAGTAGATGCACATGGTTTTCCATTAAGCAATAACAAATGACTTTTACATTTGTTTCAATGCAATAAGTCTTTAACCTATTTAGATAAAATTCATAATCTGATTTTTCTTCAAATAAAAGTTGTTTTCCAATTCCACGTACTATTAAATGAAGATATTCTGTTGAGTAGCGTGCTTGTCGAGACATATTAACTCCGTTGTTTTTCATGTGTTTTTTTATAAAATAACAAGTTTGATTAATAGAGTCAATAAGAATGGAATTAAAGGTTGTTTTTTTGTAATGAACGGTTGCTAATGTGTTGTTTGCCGGCATTTCGGGGACGGTTCTCGGTTGTCGAGAACCGTCCCCAATTGCAGAGAACCGTCCCCAACAACGGAGAACCGTCCCCAATTGCAGAGAACCGTCCCCAACAACGGAGAACCGTCCCCAATTGCGGAGAACCGTCCCCAGTTGCAAAGAACCGTCCCCAATTGCAGAGAACCGTCCCCAATTGCAGAGAACCGTCCCCGGTTGCAGAGAACCGTCCCCAATTGCAGAGAACCGTCCCCAATTGCAGAGAACCGTCCCCAATAAAAAAAAGCTTGCTCGGATGAGCAAGCTTTTGAAATTATTCGGCATCTTCTTCATTTTCCCAGTTGTGCCATACATTTTGGACGTCGTCGTCATCTTCAAACATTTCAAGCATTCTTGACATATTCTTAAGATCATCTTCAGACTCAAGTCTTGTATATGTAGAAGGAATGTATTGAACTTCGGCAAGTGCGAATGTGTAGCCGGAAGCCTCAAGAGCTTCACGAACAGTTTCAAGGTCATTTGCCTCTGTTCTAATTTCATAAATGTTTTCGTCGTCTGTTAAGAAGTCTATAGCGCCTGCCTCAAGTGCAGCCTCCATAAGAGTGTCTTCGTCAACATCCTCTTTTTCAACGGCAATTACACCATAGCGGTTGAACATAAATGACACGCATCCGTTTTGGCCCATGTTTCCACCGAATTTGTCAAAGTAGTGACGAACGTTACCTGCTGTACGGTTTTTGTTGTCTGTAAGAGTTTCAACAATTACAGCAATTCCTGATGGACCATATCCCTCATAAATGTTTTCTTCGTAGTTTGCTGATGCACCCTCTCCGGAAGCCTTTTTTATTGCACGTTCAATATTGTCGTTTGGAATGTTGTTAGCTTTAGCTTTTGCAATAACACCTTTAAGCTTAGAGTTGGAAGCAGGATCTGGTCCACCTTCCTTAACAGCAACGGCAATTTCTCTGCCGATTTTTGTAAAGATTTTTGCCATTGCGGCATCGTTTGCACCCTTCTTACGTTTAATAGTGCTCCATTTTGAATGTCCTGACACTAGAATTCCTCCAAATTAAGAGTTATTAAATAATTACTCAATTATTATACATTTTTTAAGGCGTTTGTCTACCTAAAAATGGTTTAGTTATCTTTCTTTCTAAGTGGCTTAAAGCCTTGGCCAAACACCTCTGAAGCTTCAGATACTATGATGAATGGCTCGCTGTCATGCTGTTTTATTATTTTTGTTATTTTAGCAATTTCATTTGTTCTTACAGCACAGATGAGCATAGATTTTTTTTCTCCGGTATAAGCACCTTTTGCATCAAGTATTGTAACCCCGCGACCCATTTCTGAGGTTATTGCAGAGGATACATCGTTCGGGTTATCTGTGAAGATTGTCAGAACCTTTCCGTAGCCTCGGCCGTAGAGAACATAGTCTATAGTTCTGGAAGCAGTGAAAGTTGTTGCAAATGCGTAAAGTACACTTTCAAGTGTTCCATAAACAAGACCTGATACCAAAACAATCATAAGGTCAAATATCATAATAACAGTGCCCATCGAAATGTGAGGCCACTTTATTCTTAAAAGTTTTGCCAGTATATCTGTACCGCCACTTGTAGCGCCTCTAAATAAGATGAGGGCAATACCGCCACCCGAGCAAACACCACCGAATAAAGCAGCAAGAAGTTTGTCTCCGGTGTATATTGGATAAAAGTTTGCGGTAATATCAATCACTACAGAAAGAAGAAGTGTTGCAACAAGTGTTTTAATAATGAAATCCTTGCCAAACATCTTATATGAAATAATGAAGAGTGGGACGTTTAAGAGGAACATGCCAAGACCTATTGGAAGTCCGGTTAAATAGTTGATAAGAGTTGATGCACCGGTGAATCCTCCCGGAGCAATATGATTTGGTGCCGTAAACATATTAACTGCAGCGGCATATATGAAAGAACCAATAATAAAAAACAAACCGTCAAAACAAATTTCCTTTAATTTAGCTTTGTTTTTCATTTGTTTCACCAGCCTTCATAATAATGTCAAATAGCTCATGCTTTCTATCTTCTGCACCTAAAAGGTGAAGGTATCCAAAGAGCGATTCAAACCCTGTGGCAGAATGATAATCGGCACTTGTCATATTCTTTGGTGTATGACTAGTATGCGCATTTCTTCCACGTTTGAACACGGCTATTTCTTTTTCTGTCAAATATGGTTCAATAATTTTGAATGCTTCGGCTTGGGCTTTGGCACTTACATAATTAACTTTTTCTGTGTGAAGTTCTCCTGCAGGTCTATTGGCTTTTTCAACAAGATATTCACGAACTAAAAGCTCGTAAACACAGTCTCCTAAAAAAGCCAAAGTTAATGGACTGTAGGAATCTGCATTATTTTGCAATTCAGTCACCCGCTTAGTTTACATAGTCAAATTCAATATCGTAAATTGAAACAGTATCACCTTCATGAATACCTCGGTTTTTAAGTTCTGCCTCAATTCCGCTTGAAACTAAAACGCGTTGTAAATATTGAAGTGATTCATAGTCATCATAGTCAATTTTTGAAAGAATCGGAATTAGCCATTCTGCTTCAATAATGAACACACCGTCTTCCTCTCTTATAGTGAAGCCGCTTGCTTTCTTCTTTTCAAGGAATTCAAGAGGAATTTCTTCTGCCTCAAATCTTTTAATAGGAGGAAGTGTTTGGAGTTTTGCCGCAACAGCATTTATCAGTTCAGTTGTGCCCTCAAGAATTGGAGCGCAGATGCTGAAATATTCGTATCCTTTTGCTTCAACATAATTTTTGAAGGTTTCAATTTGTTCTTCAGTTGCCATGTCTGTTTTGTTTCCGACAACAATCTGTGGAAGAGTTGACATTTCAGGATTAAAGTTCTGAAGTTCTTTGTTTATTGCTTCAAAGTCTTCTATAGGGTCTCTGCCTTCACTTCCCGCAACATCAACAATATGGACAAGCATACGACATCGCTCAACATGGCGGAGGAATTCGTGTCCAAGACCCACTCCGTCTGAAGCACCTTCAATAAGACCCGGTATGTCTGCCATAACAAAAGATGTACCCTCACCAAGGCTTACAACGCCAAGAACAGGTGTAATGGTTGTGAAGTGGTAATTTCCTATAATAGGCTTTGCCTCACTAACAACGGAAATGAGTGTTGATTTACCAACGTTTGGGAACCCTAAAAGACCAACATCTGCAAGGAGTTTAAGTTCAAGGCTAACTTCCCATTCTTCACCCGGCATACCGTTTTTAGCAAAACGAGGGGCTTGACGGGTAGGCGTTGCAAAGTGGCTGTTTCCCCAGCCACCCTTGCCACCATGAGCCGCCACAAATTCATCTGTGCCGGACATGTCGGCCATAATTTTTCCGGACTCGACCTCTCTGATAATTGTTCCTTTTGGAACAGATATTATGAGGTCTTCGCCTTTTTTGCCATTGCAACGGGCGCCGCGTCCGTCTGCGCCATTTTTAGCTGTGTATTTCTTTTTATATCTGAAATCTGCAAGGGTTGAAAGATTTGAATCTACACGGAATATAATATTTCCGCCACGACCACCGTCGCCGCCATCCGGTCCTCCGGAGGCAACGTATTTTTCACGGTGAAAGGCAACTGCACCATTGCCGCCGTTGCCCGCTTTAATTTTTATTTTAGCAATATCTACAAACATATTATTCTCCTTGCATTGAAGTTGTGACCTAAAATTCCATACTATATTATATAAAATGAAGTGCAATGTCAAATGGGGACGGTTCTCGACAACTGGGGACGGTTCTCGACAACTGGGGACG
>JAQXSW010000012.1 GCA_029219165.1 Oscillospiraceae bacterium | reverse complement strand
ATCAGACTCATCTACACTTTCTGTATTGATGCCAATTATTCTTGAACCTTCTCCTTCTTCAAGGCATTTTTCTGCAATATATGAAATATCATATTCTTTAAAGTCATCAACTGATTCCTTTAATATCCAAGCAAGAACCATCTTTTCAGAAAGAAGTTTTTTACAAATGGCATCATATTGTTCTATTTTATTCATATTTCTCCTCCCTTGTATAGAAATCTTCAATATACATATCGTAAGAAAGGAGAAAAACAGGACAAAAATAGAACGAGTGGTTGATTTCTTGCTTTGAACGGTCAAAAAAGGACAATTTTCAGAATACAAAAATACGTGAAAAAGCACCTACTTACACTAAAGTAGGTGCTTTTGGTTTGTAAAAATGTTTCAACGGAGAACCGTCCCCGGTTGTGGAGAACCGTCCCCACTTTATCACACTAAATCGTTGTATGAAAGTTCGTCCTCACGAACTTTATCTTTTGGAAGACGCTTTTCAAATACATGATTATATTTTCTTGCCCATTTAATAAGTGCTTCTCTGTCGTATGTTTTTGGCATTGAAAAAGCAATCAAGTAGTATTCAATTACATCAAGTACAACAGGCGCAACTTTCTTTAATAGACCAGGGTTTTTAGCAAGATCTACTCCACGCTGTAAAAGACTTATATCTGCCTTTAAGAACTTCCAAATACTTGTATGATTTGCTGTAATAGTCATTTCACGCCATGTAAGAAGTCCTTTATCTATTGCGTATTTAAGTTCTTCCTGTGAAACCCTTGTAAGTACGAGTTTGGCAAGAGCAAGAGGTGCTATATCCCTGCCCATCTTATTAAAGTATTCAACTTGATATTTATAAAGAACCTCTGCTGAATATGTCTCTGTTTTATCCCCGGCAATAACATCTGCAAGAATTTTTGAGTTTTTAATTGCATTTCCTATACCGGAACCAATGATTGGAACTGTCATGAAGGCTGAATCGCCCAGGGCAGCATAACCATCTGCAACCATTATGGCAAGTGGCTGACGAACAGGAATAAGGGTAAAATATCCACCGCGCTTCTTCTCTGTACCAAGCTGAGGGTTTGTAAGTCTGTACTTTTCAGCAGTCTTAAGCGCATTTTCCTCTGTAAATTTGTCCATTCTACCAATTAAAAGGTCAGAGTGCGATTCATTCTCTGTTGCTTCAGATGCAATCCAAGCAATACCAACACCCTCTTCATCTGGGAAAAGGGTTACTTTATAAAGGTCTTCTACCGTTTTAATATCTACCGGAAGATCATAAAAAGCTCTGTATACGTGGAACTTTTCACCCCATTTTGGATGCTTTTGAATTTCAAGATATGAAGGAAGTCCAACTCGTACCGGAGACTCACATCCACAACAGTCAATTACCATGTCACCAAGGATTTCTCCCTTGTCTGTGTCAATACCAATTACTCTGTCCTTGAGCATTACAGGACCTTTAATATTTACTCCGTATTCTATCTTTGCGCCCTTAGACTCTGCAAAATTTATAAGCATATCATATATGTCTCTGCGTTCCATTTTAATTTCCATTTCGTATGGATCGTTTGGAACTCTCTGTCTAATTTTTGCTGAAGGATTAGTATTAGGGCCCCAAAAAGTCATATCAACTTTCCACTCATACTTATCCTCATCCGGCCATGGGCAGCCAACAACATCCAATGCTTTTGGATCAAAAATGTCTGTCCAGTCATAACCGAGTTTACCTTTTTCTCCTCGTTCGTAAACGATTACATCAAAGCCTTTGTCTGCAAGAAGTGCTGCTGCTGTAAGTCCGCCATGGCCGGCACCTGCAACAATAATCTTTTTACTCATAATCTCACCTCAAAAAATTATTTTCTTTTAAACGTCCACTCCTATTTTAACATTTTATATTAAAAGAAAAAAGGAAAAAATACGGGGACGGTTCTCCGTTGTCGGGGACGGTTCTCCATTGTCGGGGGCGGTTCTCCGCTGTCGAGAACCGTCCCCAGTTGCAGAGAACCGTCCCCAGTTGTCGAGAACCGTCCCCAAAAAGCAAAAAATAAGCCCTCCGAAAAATTCGGAGGGCAATATTTTTATGAAGTTAACCTACTTCACGCTCTGAATAATGATGAGCCTCTTCAAGCATCATATCCTTAACCTTCATGAGACGTGTAGTTGTACTACGGTCGTTCTCATCAAGTTTCATACGGATATACTTGATTGTTTCCTCATACTGAGGAATCATAACGTGCTCAAGTGCGTTAACACGACGACGGGTCTTTTCAATCTCAGCAGCCATAAGCTGACAAGATTTTTCAACCTCTGCGAGTCTAAGCATAAGAGGCATGATATCAGATAATGCCTTAACAGCATCATCCAAGTCACTTGAAGTAAATGCATAACCGTAAGAGTAAATGTCATTTGCATCTGCTGTTTTGAATTTTGTTTCAAATACAGGGATCATAACTGACATAACATTCTTTTCGGTAACCTCAAGGCTCATCTCCTGCATTGGAAGCATAAGGGCAACATTAAGAGCTTCGTCTGACATTACAGAACGAGCAACTGCCATATGAGCATTTGCCTCTGCAATACCGGCTTCAACCTGGCGACGAAGATCCTTGTTCTCACGAACAAGTTCAATAAACTGACGCATTAATTCGTCACGCTTATCTTTAAGAAGCTTGTGACCTTTTTTAGCAGTCTTAAGCTTTCCCTTAATGTTGGTGAGCTCCATGCGGGTAGGGTTTACATTGAGTCTAGCCACAAGGCGTCACCTACTTTACTTTTTGTCATAGTACTCGTCGAGTAATGCATCTGAAATACGCTTGAGTTCGTTTCTTGGGAGAATTCTGAGAAGTTCCCAACCGAGATCAAGTGTTTCTTCAATACTTCTGTTACATTCGTAACCCTGGTTTACATAGCGCTTTTCGAACTCATCTGCGAACTTAGCGTAGAGAAGGTCGATATCTGTAAGAGCAGCTTCACCAAGGATAGTCATGAGCTCTTTAGCGTCCTTACCACGTGAGTAAGCAGCGAAGAGCTGGTTCATTGTGTTAGCGTGGTCCTTACGTGTCTTTCCTTCACCTGTACCCTTATCCTTAAGACGAGAAAGTGATGGAAGAACGTCTACAGGTGGCTGAATACCACGTCTGTAAAGGTCACGAGAAAGCATAATCTGACCCTCTGTGATATATCCTGTAAGGTCAGGGATTGGGTGAGTCTTATCATCTTCAGGCATTGAAAGGATAGGAATCATTGTGATTGAACCATCCTTACCCTTTTGACGACCAGCACGCTCATACATTGTTGCAAGGTCTGTGTAGAGGTAACCTGGGTAACCACGACGACCTGGAACTTCCTTACGAGCTGCAGATACTTCACGAAGAGCATCTGCGTAGTTTGTAATATCTGTAAGAATTACAAGTACGTGCATGCCCTTTTCAAATGCAAGGTACTCAGCTGCTGTAAGAGCCATCTTAGGTGTAGCAATACGTTCAACAGCTGGGTCGTTAGCAAGGTTTGAGAACATTACTGTTCTGTCAAGAGCACCTGTCTCACGGAATGATTCAACGAAGAAGTTTGACTCTTCGAATGTAATACCCATAGCAGCAAATACAACGGCAAATGATTCATCCTTACCGCGTACCTTTGCCTGACGTGCAATCTGAGCTGCAAGTTCAGCATGTGGAAGACCTGAACCTGAGAAGATAGGAAGCTTCTGTCCACGAACAAGAGTGTTAAGTCCGTCAATAGCAGAAACACCTGTCTGAATGAACTCTGATGGGAATGCACGAGCAGCTGGGTTCATTGGTGCACCGTTTACGTCAAGTCTCTTCTCCGGAATGATTTCTGGGCCACCGTCAATTGGTCTACCAAGACCATCGAATACACGGCCAAGCATGTCAGATGAAACGCCAAGTTCCATCTGACGTCCTGAGAAGCGAACTTTTGAATCTGAAAGGTTAATACCTGTTGAGCTTTCGAAAAGCTGAACAACAGCATTTGAACCGTCAACTTCAAGAACACGGCAACGACGAACTTCGCCGTTTGCAAGTTCAATTTCACCAAGTTCGTTGTATGTAACGTTTTCAACGTCACGAACGATCATAAGAGGACCTGCAACCTCTTGTATGGTTCTATACTCCTTTGGCATTAATAGTCCTCCTCCTTATTCAAAGCATCAGCGAGTTCACTGTTAAGTCTCTCGTCGATCTTTGCAAATTCTGCATCAATGTCATCTTCCTTAATGTACTTGAAACGTCCAATAGCTTCACGTACCGGGAGGTCAATAATGTCTTTAATTGAAGCACCCTTAGAAAGAGCTTCAGCAGATCTCTCGTAGAAAGCAACAACGAGAGTCATCATATAGTGCATCTTCTTAGGAGATGTATAAGTATCTACTGGGTCAAATGCAACCTGATGGAGGAAGTCCTCACGGATTGATCTAGCAGCTTCCATCTTAAGACGGTCTGCCTCTGAAAGAGCATCCATACCAACCATCTTAACGATTTCGTCAAGCTCTGATTCCTCTGAAAGAAGAGTCATCATCTTTGTACGGAGTTCTGTCCAGTCATCAGCTACTTCAGCGTTGAACCACTTGCCAAGCTTGTCAGCATAAAGTGAGTATGAAGTAAGCCAGTTGATAGCTGGGAAGTGTCTCTTATAAGCAAGAGAAGCATCAAGTCCCCAGTATACTTTAACAATACGAAGAGTTGCCTGAGATACCGGCTCTGAAATATCACCACCTGGAGGTGATACAGCACCGATAGCTGAAAGAGCGCCTTCACGTCCGTCAGCACCGAGAGCAACTACGCGGCCTGCACGCTCATAGAACTGAGCAATACGAGAACCGAGGTATGCAGGATAACCTTCTTCACCAGGCATTTCCTCAAGACGACCTGACATTTCACGAAGAGCCTCAGCCCAACGAGATGTAGAGTCAGCCATGAGAGCTACTGAGTAACCCATGTCTCTGAAGTACTCAGCAATTGTAATACCGGTATAAACAGAAGCCTCACGAGCAGCAACCGGCATGTCTGATGTGTTAGCAATAAGTACAGTTCTCTCCATGAGAGATTTACCTGTATGAGGGTCGATAAGTTCTGGGAATTCAAGAAGAACGTCTGTCATCTCGTTTCCACGCTCACCGCAACCGATGTAAACAACGATTTCAGCGTCAGCCCACTTAGCAAGCTGGTGCTGTGTTACGGTCTTACCTGAACCGAATGGGCCTGGGATTGCTGCGCAACCACCCTTAGCAAGAGGGAAAAGTGCGTCAACAACACGCTGACCTGTTACAAGAGGAGTGTTAGGGTCGATCTTCTTAGCATATGGACGACCTGTACGTACAGGCCACTTCTGCATGAGGCCGATTTCCTCTCCGTTGTCAAGAACAGCAACAACTTCTTCTACTGTGAAGTCGCCTTCCTTGATTGATTTTACTACGCCACCCTTGGATGTTGGTGGAACCATGATTCTATGTTCAACAACTTCAGTTTCCTGAACTGTACCAACTATGTCTCCAGGGCCAACTTTGTCCCCTTCTGAAACCTTTGGTACGAAGTGCCATTTCTTATCTCTGTCAAGAGATGGTACTTCAATTCCGCGCTTAAGGTTGTTACCTGTCTGTGCAAGAATTTTTTCAAGTGGTCTCTGAATACCATCATAGATAGTAGTGATAAGACCTGGTCCGAGTTCAACTGACAAAGGCATTCCTGTTGATTCAACAGATGTGCCAGTTCCGAGGCCAGATGTTTCCTCGTAAACCTGAATAGATGCACGATCTTCGTGCATTTCAATTATTTCACCAATGAGTCGCTCGTCACCAACACGTACAAGGTCGTACATGTTTGCATCTCTCATGCCATCAGCAATTACGAGAGGTCCGGCAACTTTGGTAATTGTTCCTTTACTCATTTATTCTTTTCACTTGCCTTTCTGTTTACGGCTATTTTTATAAAGTATACGCTTTTACGCGTCTGAAAGTATATCTGAGCCAACTGCCTGTTCTACAGACTTGCTGACGTTTCTCATACCAAGACCGGTATTTCCGTTAATACCCGGAATTGGAATAATTGCCGGCATTGGCAATTCACGATAACGGTCGATTTCGCTTTCGATAGCTGTTGCAAGCTGCTCTGTTACGAAGATAACGGCGTAACCGCCTTCAACCATATTTCTGAGCTGGTGAACTGCTTCTGTTGGCTCCTCAACCGGGTATATTTCAAGACCAATTGAAGCAAAGCCGTAGATGCTGTCTTTGTCACCCATTGCTGCAATCTTATACATAAAGCGCTCTCACCCTCTCTCTAATTACATCTGCCGGAAGATTGTTAATCTTCGCTGAAAGAATAATACGAACAGTTTTAATTTCTGCATCTCTAGCAATGTAGTAAGCAACAAGTGGATCTATACCAAATGCTACATACTTAGCCTTACTAACGCATTCCATGAGGATGTCATCACACCATTTTTCAAAAGCTGATGTGCTTTCCTTAAACTTTTCAGCCCCAACAGCATACTCAGTACCCTCAAGATAGTTAAGTACCGAATCTGCACTTTCAAGTGCACAGTCAATAAGTTTGTCCTTTGAAATTGTCTTGCAGTCACAAAGTGAACGCTGCATAAAGTCCTTAGACTTACCTGTGTTTGCACAACGAAGCGCTGACTTAATATTAGCTGTAGCGCACATACGCTCAGCAAGTTCCTTAAGTGTTGGGCTGCTAGTTTGTGTAGCAAGATAAAGCATTCTTTCAAGGGTAGCCTTGTCTATGATTGCATCTGCAAGTTGACCATTTCCTGTCTCTGTAAGAACAGTATAAGCTTCCATTGCAGGTTCCTGCATAAACTCCGGAAGATCTTTCCAAGCTCTTTCGTCTACTGCCTTTTTAATGCTTTCTGTATCATAAACTGTTGAATAAACGTATAAATCTTTCGCGTCATGTTGAGAAACTATTCCTTTTAGTGCTGCCTTTAAGTTCTGCATGTCGTTCTTTATAAGAAGAAGGTCAAATTCATGAACATCTCCCATAATTTCTACAAGAAGATCCCATGTCTTTGCAAAGTATGCTTCAAGATAAGAAGCATAATCTGTAACACCGTCTACATCTCCCCAACCTGCGTCAGCAAGTTTACGCATTGCAGTCTTGTAGTCTTCAGCTGCAATAAGCTGCTCTACATCTGCTGCACTTAAAAGGTTTACCTCATTTGCCCTCACACGCGCTACTGCATAGATATAATCTGAACTGCGTTTTATCATATAAACGCCTCCCTTTGCAATAATGTGTATTTAGGCAAAAATAATATTGTAGAGTTCGTCTTTGATGTCATCTTTTGCATCAGCAATAAGAGCATCAAAAGTACAGTTGATTTCGATATCTCCGTAAACGAGAATAAAGCCTTCAGAGATATCAGCTGGATCCTTAGAAACGGTAATCTTACCGCCCTTAAGGTCAGCGTTAATTTTCTTTTCGAAGTCGCTTGGAAGTCGTCCAAGGTCCTTCTTTGAAAGAAGCATTTGTCCGTCTGCAGCTTGTGCATAATTCTTCACAAGCGCATAAATTGCTGCAAAATACTCTTCTTCAGGCATTGAAGCAAGTTTTTCAGAAGCCATAGCAATAGCTTTTTCAATGATTTCTACTCTTGTAGCAAGAAGAACTTTCTTACCTTCAAGTTGAGCGCCTGACTCAGCCATATCAACAATAGCCTTAGCTTCTTTGTTAGCTGCATCTATAATAGCGTTCTTATCATCGTTAACTTTAATAACAGCTGCTTCCTTAATTTTTGTTGCTTCATTCTGAGCATCAAAAATGATGCCATCGCATTTTGCTGCAGAGTCCTGAGCTATTCTTTCAATAATCTTGTTTAACCCTGCCATTTTGCAGCCTCCTATCGACGAAGTTTAAATACTATTTAGTATGTTTAATTAATAAATTAAACCTGGCCGATAAGAAGGATAGAAATAAGGAGAGCAAGGATAGCGTATGTTTCAACCATTGCAGCGAAGATAATAGCCTTACCACTCTGCTCTGGCTTCTTTGCTACCATTGAACAACCAGCAGCAGCAACCTTACCCTGATATTTACCTGAGAAATAACCTACAGCTGCAATTGGAAGAGCAGCGAAGAAAAGAGCAGCGCCCTGAGCAAGTGTTAAATCTGGGCTGATTTTACCCATAACCATGATAGCAACAAGAAGACCATAAAGACCCTGTGTACCTGGGAGAATTTCAAGAATAAGAACCTTACCGAACTTACCTGGATCTTCTGCAACTACGCCCGCAGCAGCCTCACCTACTGTACCTACGCCTCTTGCTGAACCCATACCTGCGAAAATAGCAGCACAAGCTGCACCGAGAATTGCTAATGCGATTGGACCAAATTCCATTACGATATTATACATTTTAATTTTCCTCCTTAAATTTGAAAGACTTTGAATTTACAGTCAATGGAACAAATGGTGTTCCGCCACCTTCATAGAACTTAGCATAAAGTTCTACGTATTGAAGTCTGTTTGTATGAACATAAGTACCAATTAAGTTGATAGCCAAGTTAACTGTATGTCCAAATACAAAGATGATGACAAAGAGAACTGGATTTCCTGGCATTGCTGCAAGTTGGTTAATAACTGAAGCAATGATACCTGTACAAAGGCCAAGAGCAAGAAGACGAGCATATGAAAGAATGTCGCCAAGTGCACCTGTAGCTGCATTGTAAAGAGCATAGAGACCAGCGCCGAAGCCACCAAACACCTTACCAATTGGTTTTTTATCTTTAAGTGCAATGATTGCTGGAGCGAGTACTGTTAAAATTGCACCGGCTGCAAGTACATAATAGAGATATGTACTACAGTTGTCGAAGAACCATACAAATCCTCTTGCAACTTTAACCATTGTTGTATGTCTAATACCTTCACCTAAAGCATATGTTCTAAGTGCTTTACCAGAAATCTGCATGTCTATAAGTGGAAGGAATCCAACAAGGATTAATAAGAATGGAACATTCTCAAGGATTGCCTCAACTGGCTTTCCATGCTTCCAAGTCTTATAAACACCAAGAAGACAACCATAGCAAAGGTGAACAATACCAATTATCAAACAGAACATAAGGAATACTGTTGTAGCTTCACTAGTTTCCAATGCTTCAAACAAGCTATAGTTTGACATTGGGTTAGCGCCACCCATTTTAAGTCCGTTTGAAAGATAAGCAGGAAGGTCACCAAACCAACCATTTAGTAAAACACCCCAGAATGTTGTGCCAATACCACAAAGTAAACCGTAGTTTACAGTTGCTGCCTTCTTAGGCTCAAGTCTGAACTTGAACTTAACAACAAGACAAGCAATTATCATCAAGATACCATAGCCGGCATCTCCAAGCATGAGACCAAACAAGAAATAATAGAAAATAGCCATAAACTTGTTAGGGTCAATGTCATCATGTGTTGGTAATGCATACATTTCTGTTGTTGATTCCATTGTGCGTCCGAATGCCCCATTTTCAAGAAGAATTGGTACATCCTCGTCTTCAGATGGATCAGTTACTGAAACGGCAACATCAAAAAGGCCTTCAAGTTTATTCTTAAACTCATCAACCTTGATTGCTGGAATGTATCCAGTAAGTACAAATACGTTGTCGCTCATAGAGATTTTGTCGAGTGCTTTATACTTGTCAGTTCTCAATGTGAAATAGTCAATTAAGAACTCAATATCACCGCGGAACTCAGCATAAGTTTTAATCTTTTCTTCGTTCTCTGCGATTTCTTTCTCGCACTCAGCGATTTCAGCCTCCAAGCGTGCAATACGAACCTTAGGTTCATGCTTGGTTGGATCTGCAGGAGCTACGAATCCAATTGAACGTAAAGCCTGCTCATAATCCTTAGCGAAATCCTTATGGCAAATTGCTACAAGACAAGTCTGATTTTTATCAGCTGACACGATTTCAATTTCTGAATCAATTTCAGGGACAATTTCTGCAAGCTTTGAGAGAATTGCTTCTCTGTCAGTCTGCTCTGCAATAGTTCCAACAAATACTGAAGTATTGATTGTTCCCTTGAAAGATGATGGAATGTCGAGATCTGCCCAAGGTTTAATTTGATCCAAAGCTGTTTGAGCACGGATAATATCAACCTTTGCGTCTTGTATTCCTTTATAAAGCGCGTTAATGCCGTAGCATTTACTTAAAATTGCGTCTGTGTCTTGAGATCTCTTTGCAAATTCTGTGACAGTCATGTCATCTCTTGGTGCAAAGCTGTCAAGAAGACCGCCCTTCTTTGGAACGTATCTGTCAAGTACTTCAAGAGCAGATGTAGCAATTCCATGAAATTTATCAAACTGGCTAACTGCAGCACTTGTTGAAAGCTTATAAAACTTTTCTTCTGAATAGTCAATAAGTTCAACGCAACCTTGCTGTTGAATTAAATCAACGATTGCCTTACTGTCAGAAAGCATAGCTAAAATTTCAATGCGCTTCATATCCAAAATCGCCATGCAAGAAACACCTCCTTATTAAATTTGTTCCCCACTACATAATTTATAATTACTTATGGGATAATGTGCTTGATTACTGCTGCAATAGATTCATCCATCTTCTCATCGCTCTTTTTGAGGAGATTTTCTCTCTGTTTTGCAGCCTGAGCTTTTGCATCGGCGTAAATTTCATCCGCCTGCTTTTGTGCTTTTGCAAGGATTTGCTCTTTTTCCTTTGCAGCGGCAGCTTTGCCTTCATCGGCAGCAGTCTTAGCATCTGCTTCAGCAGCTTTGATAATATCAGCAGCTTTTGCTTTAGCAGCTACTTCTTTGTCTGCCGCATTCTTTTCGGCGTCAAGTACCTGGTTAATCATTTCTGAAGCCATGTAATCTTCATCACCCTTTCTTCCGAAATTTCATGAGTACGTCCGATGTACTAACCTAGACATTATAACAATGTAATAATGAGAATTCAATAATTTAAAGGCGTAAATTTTAAACGAATTTTGTTATATTTTTCACATATTGTCATAATTTTGTTGATTATCAAAATTCATTCGTCAAAAAGTCAAAAAAAAGTTACAAATTTTCCCCTTTTTAGCTAATTTTTTTTGCAATAATTTAGTCAAAAATTTATTGTATAATTTTCTACAATATGATAGAATTTTTGACGTAAATTAATTCGTTCTAGGGGGCACATAGAAATGATGACCGACATTTCAACTTTTGATCTTCCGGAGACCTCGGGATTTACTACAATTCCTTATGGTAAACTTGGTATTATTGCAATGCCAGGCTGTGAAGAACTTGCTGGAAAAATTGACAAATACATCTCTCGTTGGAGAGTTGAAAACACAACTCTTAGAGACTCAAGTCTTAAGGTTGCCGGTTACAACAAAGACTCTTACCTTATTGAGTTTAAATGTCCAAGATTTGGTTCAGGTGAAGCAAAAGCTGTCATTAATCAATCCGTCCGTGGCTATGACATTTTCATTGTTGTTGACGTATTCAATTACGGCGTTAAATACAAGATGTACGGCCAGGAAGTTCCAATGAGTCCGGATGATCATTACAGTGACTTAAAGCGTGTTATTAATGCCATTGGCGGTAAGGCAAGAAGAATTACAGTTATTATGCCAATGCTTTATGAAGGCAGACAGCACAAGCGTTCGTCAAGAGAATCTCTTGACTGTGCAATGGCTCTTCAGGAACTCATGTCAATGGGCGTTGACAGTGTAATTACATTTGACGCTCACGACCCACGTGTTCAAAATGCCATTCCTATTTCCGGATTTGAAAATGTATCCCCTATTTATCAAATGATTAAATCGCTCATTAAATCAACACCTGACATTAAGTTTGACAAGGACAGCATTATGGTTGTTTCCCCTGACGAAGGTGGTATGGGCAGAGCAATTCACTATGCAACAGTTCTTGGCGTTGAACTTGGTATGTTCTACAAGAGACGTGACTACTCAAAGATAGTTGACGGCAGAAATCCAATTATTGCACATGACTTCCTTGGTGGAAATATTGAAGGAAAAGACGTTATTGTTGTTGACGATATGATTTCTTCAGGCGAATCAATGCTTGAAGTTGCAGCAAAACTTAAGGCTCTTGGTGCAAACAGAATTTTTGTATGTACATGCTTCGGTCTTTTCTGCAATGGTCTTGAAATCTTTGACGAAGCATATAAGAACGGTACTATTACAAAAATTCTTACCACAGACCTTGTTTATGCTCCTGATGAACTAAAAAAACGTGAATGGTATGAACGCGTAGGAATGTCAAAGTTCATTGCTCTTATTGTGGATACAATTAACCACGAACTTTCAATCAGCAAGCTTTTGAATCCTACAGAAAAAATTCAGAATGTACTTGAAAAGCACAATGCTGAAATTGCTAAGAATTCAGATAAACAAATGGAAATTGAACTTTAATATAACAAACGGAAAAGACTCACAAGGAAAAATCCTTGTGAGTCCTTTTTTATAGAGTCCTTTTTTATAGAGTCTTATTTTATCATTTCTAAAAATTCTGCTTCATCAATTACAGGTATTCCAAGAGACTGAGCTTTTGTAAGTTTGCTTCCCGCCTCTTCACCGGCTAAAACGAAAGTTGTTTTCTTTGAAACAGAGCCGGAAACTTTTCCGCCATATTTTTCAATTAATGCGCCCGCATCACTTCTTGTATAAGTTGGAAGAGTACCGGTTAAAACAAAAGTCATACCTTGGAACCTGTCATCTATTTTTTCGGTTTTTGACTGCATATTAAGGCCAAATTCCATAAGACGAGAAATATAGTCTTTAGTTCCCTGTTTAGAGAAATAATCCACTATACTTTCAGCCATAATTTCGCCGAACCCATCTATTTCAAGAATGTCCTCTTTTGTTGCATTCATAAGGTTTTCAAGATTACCAAATTTTTCGGATAGAAGTTTGGCTGCTTTTTCTCCAATATGCCTTATACCAAAGGCAAAAATGAGCCTATAAAGATCATTTTCCTTTGAGGCGGCAATGGCTTGGCAAAGGTTCATTGCCGACTTTTCACCGAGTCCGGGGAGTCCGGCTATATCTGCCTCGGTCAGCGCGTACAAATCCGCCGGATTTGAAATTTTATTCTCGTTTACGAGAAGCTCCAAAACAGCGCTTCCCATTCCGTCAATATCCATTGCTGTCTTTGAACAGAAATGGATTAAAATGCGGAGAAGTTGTGCCGGACATTCCGGATTGGTGCAACGAATTGCCGCCTCTCCTTCTTCTCTGTATGTTGGGGCTCCACATGATGGACAAACGGAAGGCATTACATATGCCTTTGTTCCCTCAGCGTGTTTCACTACTGAAACAACTTCGGGAATAATGTCTCCCGCCTTCCTTATTTTAACTGTGTCGCCAATATGAATATCCTTTTCATTTATGAAGTCCTGATTATGAAGAGTAGCTCTTCCTACCATAGAGCCGGCAACCAAAACCGGTTCAAATACAGCTGTCGGGGTCAAGACTCCGGTCCTTCCTACGTTAATTTCAACATCCAAAAGAACCGTTTCCTTCTCCTCCGGAGGATATTTATATGCAATAGCCCACTTAGGAAATTTAGATGTACTCCCCATATCCTCACGCAGTGCAAAATCATTAACTTTTATTACTGCTCCATCTATGTCAAAAGGCAGTGTATATCTTTCATTTCCAATTCTGGATATTTCATTTTCAGCCTCTTCTATATTCTTACAAGGTGTGTAAAACGGAACAGTTTTGAATCCTAGAGAGGCAAGATAATCCAGCGAATCTTTATGAAGTGTTGCATCATAGTCAGCATCTATCTGCTGAATGTTAAAAATAAATATATCTAAATTCCTACTCTTTGTAATTTCAGGATTCTTTTGTCTGAGAGAACCTGCCGCAGCATTACGAGGGTTTCTAAATACTTTCTCATCATTTAATTCTTGTTCCTTCACAAGATTTACGAAAACTTCACGAGGCATGTAAACCTCTCCACGAACCTCAATAAACGGAACAGCCTTATTAAGTTTCATAGGAATAGATTTAATTGTCTTTAAATTTTCAGTAATATCCTCTCCTGTGTCTCCGTCTCCTCTTGTTGAACCACGGGTGAAAACACCATTTATATATTCCAAAGAAACTGAAAGTCCATCTATTTTAGGCTCTACTACAAAAGTATCAGTTGTAACCTTTGTGCGACCTAACATTGCAACGTCTACTCTACTTGCAAAGTCCTCAAGTTCTGAAAAACTAAATGCATCCTGAAGACTCTCCATTCTAACCGAATGAACCACCGGAGAAAACATGCTTGACTTTGCTGAACCACCAACCTTTTTAGTTGGTGAATTTTCACTTACAAGTTCCGGATTTTCCTTTTCAAGAACTTTAAGCTCATTCATTAATGAGTCATATTCAAAATCCTCAATTTCAGGATCGTCATCATTATAATATCTGTTGCTATGATAAGCTAAGATCTCATAAAGATAATTCATTCTGTCTTTTTTTTCATTTATAGAATTAAAAAGAGATTGTTGTTCCATTAAACTACACCCTTAAGACAAATATAAATATGCGTTTATTTTACCACAAAATGAATTACTTTAGCGCGTATTTGACCACGTTCGATTCATTTTATGCAATTTCAACAGTATTTTTCCACATTTTCAACACAATTTTGAACATTTTTCTTTTTTACAATTGACTTTTACACTATATAAATATAAAATATAGACATTGAAATCAAATCCTAAGGAGATAATAATAATGGACGAAAATTTAGAAATAAATCCATACCTCATTACAGTAGTAGATGAAAATGGTGAAGAGCATATTTTTGAAGAACTTGACAGAATTGAACTTACGGATGACAATGATGTTGAGCAACGTTATGTTGCAGTAACACCATACGAACCAAACCCTGATGAAATTCTTGAATCTTATGACGAATTAATCATCTTAAAAGTTGAAGAGGATGAAGATGGTGAAACCTTCCTTTCTGCAATTGAAGATCAAGATGAATTTGACGAAATAGGCCAAATTTTTGAAGAACGTCTTTCTGAATATTATGAAATTGCAGAAGATGATGAATAATTTCATATAAAGAAGAATAAAATAGTTTATAAGCCTGCCGGGTACGATTCTTTCGGTCGATATTAACCCAACACTCATATAATAGGGAGTTTTACTCGAAAGTGGATTGCAGACCTCCCCTTTTGGGACGAAGGGAGCATGAACCTCTAGGAAGACACCCACCTGCTTTTAACATGCAGGTTATTATTCACCGAACACCCGGCTCGGCGGGTGTAATAAAGCAACAAAGCACTCTGATTTTGCTTACGTCAGAGTGCTTTTTGTATTTTATTCTTTATTTAAATAATGATTCCCCATGACAATCTACTGCAACAATTACAGGAAAATCCTCAAGTTCAATTCTCTTTACAGATTCAGGCCCCAGGTCATCAAATCCAATTACTTCACATTCCTTAATGTGTTGGGCAGCCAGAGCACCTGCACCACCTATTGCACAAAAATATATGGCCTTATTTCTGACTATAGCGTCATTTACTTCCTTTGAACGGACTCCCTTTCCTATCATTGCAACCATGCCCATATCCAAGAGCTTTGGAGCATAAGGATCCATTCTTCCTGAAGTTGTAGGTCCACAGCTGCCAATTGGAAAACCTTTTGGAGTTGGAGTTGGTCCACAGTAATAAACACATGAGCCCTCTATTTCAAAAGGCAACTCTTTTCCCTCTTCCATATATTGGAAAATCCTTTTATGAGCAGCATCTCTTGAAGTATAAACTGTGCCGGAAAGAAGTACATTGTCCCCGGCATGAAGGCTGTCTGCACATTTTTTAATATCTGATACATTAAGTTTTATTTCGGCCATTTTTACACCTAACTTCAACGTTTTTGAACGGAAACTTTCTTTGGAGCAGTCTTTGTAATAATTTTTGTAGGTTTTCTCTTTTCAACCTTGTTTTTTGAATTTGAAATGGTCTTTAGATCGACATCATCATGAACTTTCGAAACTTCTTCAAAAGCAAGTTTAAACTTCTCTTCAAGTTTCTTTCTAGTCTCTTTATCAGCCATTTCAAGGTCCTCAGCACGAATGCTCAAATCCTCATAACTGTAGGTAGTTTCATAACCCTCATATGAAGGCGATTCAAACTTTGAAACAGGTTCCTCTGTATACTTTGATATTATTGTCTCTTCTTCCTTTTTAGCGGTAAAATCAAACATAGCTTCCCTCAGCGATTCATTCTCAGCCATAAGCCTTGAATTTTCGCGTCTTAAATCTTCATTTTTCTTTTGAAGGTTTTCAATAAAATCCATTACACTTTTCTTGTCAAATCCAAAAGGGGCAGTTTTAAGTAAGATATCATTTTCCATATACATTCTCCGCTTCAAAAACTAAAAAAATTACTGCTACTATTCTATATATTTTAAACACTTATGTCAAATTTGCTTTTATATTCTTATTATTGTATAATCCCCGTGTCGGGTGTACTTTTGACAGCACGAACAAATATAAAAAAGGAGGAATAAAAATGCTTCTTGTAATTGACGCCGGAAATACAAATATTACTATCGGCACTTATAAAAAGGACGAATTGTTATTTGTATCCAGACTTGCAACAGATAGAAAAGCAACAAAAGATCAGCTTGCAATTAGTCTAAAGAGTATTTTTAGCCTAAACTGTATTAAGGCCGAACAATTTCGTGGAGCAATTATTTGCTCTGTTGTTCCTGAAATAACTCAGGCCTTAAGCGAAGCCGTAACAATTCTTACAGGCTCCACACCTCTAATTGTCGGGCCGGGAATTAAAACCGGTATCAACATCAAAATTGACAATCCGTCAGAACTTGGTGCAGACCTTGTCGCAGATGCAGTTGGCGCAATATCCAAATACCAACTTCCCTGTCTTATTTTAGACCTTGGAACAGCATCTAAAATAAGCGTTGTCGGAGAAGATGGTGCTTATCTTGGATGTACAATTTCACCGGGTGTAAAAATTTCACTTGGTGCTCTTGCAGAGGGTGCATCGCAATTGTCACAAATCAGTCTTATTCCCCCTACCCATACAATTGGAACAAATACCGCTGACAGTATCAGAGCAGGTATTGTTTATGGTACGGCGGATATGCTTGACGGCCTGTGTGACAGAATTGAAACTGAACTTGGGACCAAGATAAGTTCAATAATTGCAACCGGTGGTCTTTCAAGTATTGCAAAGCACTGCAAACACGACATTATTTTTGACGATAACCTACTACTTTTTGGTTTAAAAACTATTTTTGAAAAAAATCAAAAATAAGATTTTTCAAAGCGGTGTATCCGACAAAAGGGCGGAACACAAGCAAAGGAGAAACCATGAAAAAACAAAATTCTAATACTAATATTCTTTTTTTGACAGAACTCAGTGTGTTAATTGCCATCATACTTCTTATGGCATTTACACCTATTGGTTATATTAAAACTGCAGGACTTGAAATTACTCTTATTACAATTCCTGTCATAATTGGAGCCATTACTCTTGGTCCTGTTGCGGGACTCATTCTTGGAACCGTATTTGGCATTACAAGTTTCCTTCAATGTATTTTGGGCATGAGTCCATTTGGCGTTGTACTTCTTGGAATTAATCCACTATTTTGCTTCTTGGTATGCGTTCCAACCAGAATGTTAATGGGACTTGTAACCGGTCTTATTTTCAAGAGCCTGTGCAAAATTAAAAGTCCAAAATATTCAATAACATCACTCAGTGGAGCTTTACTCAACACACTTTTTTTTATGCTTGCACTCATTCTTTGTTATTGGAACACAGATTTCATCCAGGGAATTGCCGAAAGTTTAGGTAAAACAAGCATTCTTCCATTTATTATTGCATTTGTTGGAATAAATGGACTTGTTGAAGCTATCTGTTGCTTTGTTATTGCTGCTGCAATTTCCAGAGCCCTTGACAAATTTATAAAGAAGATGTAACAACTATGAAAAAAATAAGTGAGCTTACAATAAAATACAAAGAAATTCTGGTTTATTTAATATTTGGTGTTTTAACTACAATTGTCAGTTGGAGTACCTACGCGCTATTTGTTTCATTACTCAACCTTTCAATTGAAGTCTCCAATACACTTTCTTGGGTTTGTGCCGTACTATTTGCATTTGTTACAAACAAATTTTTTGTATTCGAATCAAAAAATAAAAATTTGAAAACCATATTTAAAGAATTCCTTACATTTGTAAGTTCAAGATTTTTAACCGGAGTAATTGAAATATTCGGCGTTCCAATCCTTGTAAATATTGGACTTGGTGCCACAATCTTTGGCATAGACGGAATGGTGGCAAAAGTGTTGATTTCGGTAATAGTTGTCATTCTAAACTATATTTTCAGCAAACTAATTGTTTTTAAAAAAGTTAAATAGAAAACAAGGTCACTTTTCTAAGTGACCTTGTTTTTTTATAACCATTTTTCAAATATTGAGATTATCTTATCAATACTAATCGGTTTTGCCATATGGTCATTCATACCGGCTTCAAATGAATTGTAAATATCTTCAGCATATGCATTTGCCGTCATTGCAACAATAGGAGTTTTAACCCCAAGGCTTCTAATTTTCTTTGCAGCTTCATATCCATCCATTTTTGGCATTCTTATATCCATGCATATTAAATCATATACATTGTTTTTAACCTTTTCTATGGCCTCAAAACCATCATATGCAATATCCACTGAAACACCGGTTAAAGAGAATAATCCATTTGCAATTTCGGCATTTATTTCATTATCCTCAACAACTAAAATTGTTTTATCTGTATTTTCAAATTCTTTTAGTTTCTCAAGTTTGTCAACAATAGGTTCCTTGTCTTCCTTTTTTACCTCTTCAGTTTCAGCGATTGGCAAATATATGTAGGCAGTAAATTTTGAACCTTTCCCAACTTCAGATTCGACTAAAACATCTCCACCCATCATAGTGGCTAAATTACGGGCAATAGGAAGTCCCAATCCACTTCCGTATTGAGCAATATCCAAAGCATCCTGTCCCTGATAAAACGGTTCAAAAATATGATCTATATTTTCTTCACTAATACCAATGCCTGTATCTTCACATATGAAATTTACACCTAAAATTCCATTGTCTCCGGAAGGTCTTTCACTAATTTCAAACCTTACTTTGCCACCCTCCGGGGTGTATTTGTGAGCATTACTTACAATGTTTATAAGAATTTGAATAATTCTTCTCTTATCCCCAATTACTTTTATATCAGGCACATTTGAAATAAAAGAAAATTCATGTTCACTGCAATCCATAAATGACTTAGAATACGCTTTAAAATCATTTACAAATTCTGAAAAAGAGAAAACATCAGTGTTAATATTGACTGATCTGGATTCAATTTTTGTTAAATCCAACAGGTCATTTATTAGTTGCAGCAAAAGAAGACCCGACGCATCTATCTTTGACAAACAGTCAAGCGTTTTTTCCTTATTGTCTATATTTACCTGAGCTATTACGGACATTCCAAGAACTGCATTCATCAGAGTTCTCATATCATGACTCATTCTGGCAAGAAAGTTTGTTTTTGCACTGTTTGCAAGACGTGCGGCATTATATGCCTCTTCAAGAGCTTCCTTTGCCTCTATTTCCCTCTGTTTTTCAGAGTCAATAAATTTTCCTGCAAATAATACATTATTTGCAAGACCATCTTCATCTCTATCTACAACTATAAAATTGATACTTATCCATCCAAGCCTGCTTGAATTACAACCAAGATTAATAGATTGTCGATTTTTCAAACGTTCGGCAACAGTATCTATATTCGTAAAATCCATTACATCCTGTTTATTTTCATCGGTGAAATTCTTATTTATCCATTCATAAAACATTTCACGAGCGAGCCCAACTTTTGGTACATCTATTCTAGTTCTGTCTAAGTTACTTACCTCAAAATATTTTCCGGATTTTAAATCGTTAATATAAATACAATCGTAAGTTTTTGCCAAAGCTTCAATTATTGTGAAACTATAATTTTGTGTCTTAAATTCTTTATGTTTATAAATTTCATCCCTTATGTCATCATCTATGTCAATGATATAGATGATAGCCATAGGATTTTCTTTTGAAAAAGAATCATCACATAAAACCCCAAATTTAACCCACCTCAGTTCGGAACCGATAATACGACGGTACCGAACTGAAATGTTGTTTTTATTTTCAAGTAAATTGGAGTAAATTTTTTTTAAATTCGCAAATTCTTGAAATGAATTTACGTCCTCATAATGTACGTTTCCATCAGAAACAAACGCATCAAGCCAATCCTGTAAGTTGTTATATTTTGAAGCCATTTCCAATTCATCATGAGATACTTTTAGCTCAGCAAATTCTCCGGTCAACAAATTCACTTCTACAACCTTGTAATAGCGTTTTGAAATAAAAGCTATTATCTTGTCTTGACTTAATTGCATCATATTTTTTAGTCCTCTACTATATCAGCGTCATTGAAAATGTCTCCACATTCAGGACAGAATTTTGGCGTCTGTCCCTCTGCCGGAGTAAATCCACACTTGTCACATACAAATTTCTTTACAACGGGCTTTTTGGTACCACAATTTGTACAGAACTTAGCATCTGCACCATTCTGAGATCCACAAGAACATGTCCATGTAATAGATGCCGGTGCGCCACCCTGCTTTGCTCCACAATTTACACAGAATTTTCCTGTGTTGTCTGTTCCGCATGTACACTTCCATGACTGTGCATGTGACACTGCTGCGGCTACAACAACCGGGTTCTGATTTGCCATATTACCCATATTTGCGCCGCCCATCATGTTCATGCCCATGCCTAGCCCAAACAGTCCATTTGCGCCGCCGTTTTCACCGGCTGCCTCAACACCGCGAGCCATTGTCTTTTGAACATCATAGTTTGCCGCATTAAGGTTATTGCCCATATTGAATGCATTTTGAAGATCCTTAAGAGACTTCATATCCTCTTCAGTTGGAACAAATGAACCGTTAACTGTAAATGATGAAATTTCAAAGCCGCGCTTACCGGCCCACTCATTTGAGAGCATGTCATTAATATAACTTGCAACTATATCTGCCTTTGAACCAATAGCTGTATAAGAAATACGTTCCTCCGTACCAAGCTTTGAAATTGCAGAAGAAATCTTATCAAGGATACCCGATTTAAGATTTTCAGCAATTCCTTCATCAGAAAGTCTTATTGTAGCTTCTCCGTCCTGTCCAATTCTTTGAGCACCTATTTCTGTAAAGAACTTCATAGGATCTGAAATTTTAATTGTAACAAGACCATTGCCCTTAAGAGTCATATCAAGTTCAATTGGAGAAGGTCCAACCATTGTAACGTTATGGAATGCTATGTTTCCACAACCCCATTTAATTGGCTCAGCAATAATTTCACCAAGATTAATGAAGTAAACTCTTTGAGTTGAATTACGCTGGCCGCCTGCTGACCACTGGTTAAGTATTTCCTTTCCAACAGCCTTTAGACCTTTGTTTTCCCCTGAGAAAAGAGATGGAGCTGATGATGAGTCGTATGTATATCTGCCCGGCTCTGCACAAAATTCTACAATTGCACCGTTTTCTACAATGATCATACATTGACCTGGAGCTACATCTATTCCGGAACCCGATGAAATAAGATTATCATCTGCCTTTGTATTTTTACCACCGTCAACTAAAATCTTCTCTGCTCGTTTCATAAGAACGCCGTTTGAAAGGTCTCCACTTTGGAAGTACTCTTTCCATGCAGCTGACTGAACTGCACCGGATACACCTTGAAGCCCTGCTCCTACTACGTCTTTTGCAAAACTAATTAAACCCATAATAAACTCTCCTTAAAAAAATTAGAAACTGTGGCCTCCGCCACCGTGGGATACTCCTCCGGAAGACATGTGGCTGCTTCCTCCACCAGAGGAACTTTCTTTATAAAAGTCATGTATTACCTCCTCATGTATACCCAAGAATATAGGTGTTACACTGTTAACTTCAAATGAACTGTTTATATATTCATTTGCGGAAGGTGCCTTATTATTTTTATTGTGGACAACCAAAAGTGTAATGACGACAATAGCCATAACTACAACTGTTGCAATAATTGAAACAAGATCCGGAACCCAAGGGTTTGTAACTGAAGTTGACTTATAATTTTCACCTGAATAAGCTTTTAGAACTTTATCCAGTGTCACATTAAAGAACTTATAGTACTCGCCATTTGAACAGTATTTATATGTACTGTCTAATATATTGTCTATTTCGGAATCACTTATATTTGTAATGGCATTACCTACAGTATTTATGTAAACTTGCCTGTTGTCAAAATCTATTGCAAGAAGTATTCCGTTTTCTTCTGCAATATTGACATCATAATAGTCGTCAGTATAAACCATTGTAGACTTACCGAACGATTCATTAAACGTAATTATTGAAATACTCAAATTTTTTGTTGAACTTTGCTGAATAATTGCATTTAACAATTCTGCCTCTTCTGACTCAGATAAGACATCTGCCTTGTCATCCACAATGCATTTATGATTTTCTGCAAAAATATTTAAAGAAAAGGAAAAAAGCAACGATATTGCAATTACTAAGGATAAAACAAAACTAATTATCTTCTTCATTATCTTTATCCTCCATATGTAAGTAGTCTGATTACAAGACAAATGGCTTGAGTCAAAATACCTGAGCCTAAAGCTGCACCAATAAGTTTTCCTACACTTGTTGGCAACTTGCCGGCAATTTTTCCGGTTTCACCGTTTACTGCAAACTGGTAGTTCTTATTTTTATATTCTACATTAAACATCCACACCGGAAGCATTGCATAAGCAGATGTTTCATTGCTGTAACTTGAAGTGAATGACTCGCACACTTTTACTTCATATAGACCTGCGTTTTGAGTTGCATTGTTTTTCATTGCTTCGTCAGCACGAGAAAGCGCACCGTTCCTTGTTGTTTCAGCGTCCTCGTCATACTCTTCAGCATAAAATCCAGCCATATAAGCCGGATTAAAGTCAGTAAGTTTTGAATAATCAAACGGCTCAATGGCACTCATAAGATTGTTATCCAAATTACTGAGTCCATCTGTTGGAATACTTGTAAATTTTCCTGAAACATGCATTGGGATTTGATATCTGTGATGTTCAATTACCTTGTCGTCTCCACGCTTATGGGAAAATACATTTTCTGCACCAATTAAGACATCTGCCTCTTCATCAAATGAGTGGAGCCAAAAAGGAACATATAGTCCTTTAACCTTCTTAATTTCATTATTCTTTTTGAACTGCTTTGGAGAAAGAACGGCTTTTTTACAGTAATTTTTGTAAATTTGAATAGCCTTTTCTTCGTCCTGTAAAAAAGGGATAATTCTTTCAGGCTTGAAATTACCAACAAGCTTATCTGATAAAGAAATGGCCCTGCCACAGAATGCACAGGTAGTAGCAACAGTACTCCTTGCTGTAATAACATCAGCACCGCAATTTGTACAGGAATAAACAACTAAATCCGCAGAAGTTGAGTCGTCTGTTGCTTTGTCATATGAGTCCACTTCTCTAGTGATCTTTTCTTCTTTTGGTTCATCTGTACTTTCAACGGAAAAAGATTTATCCAAGTCTTCAGGAATAAAATCTCTTTCACAGTATTCACAATGAAGAGAGCCAAGTTCTGCATTCCAAAAAAGTTCCGCCGCACAATTTGGGCAGTTGTATTTTTTCAAGCAACCATCTCCTTATATAGTTTTTGAATAAATATGTCTTAAAAGTCCGTCATACTTAACCTTTTCCAATGTGAACTCATAACCTAATTTTTCAAAGTTCTTAATACTGTACTTGTTAAATGGAGAAATGGTTGCAGCAAGAATTCTAAATCCTCTAATTTTTGCCTCTGTTTCAAGCTTTTCTGTAAGTTTAACCTGAAGACCATTGCCCCTGTATTCAGGAGAAACAATTACAAGTTTAACATTTGCAACTGTCATTAAAGCTTCACCTTCAAGGCCTAAATCATATCCTAAATTTTCCTCAGTAAATTCTCCGGAATAAAGAATGGCAAATGCCACAAGTTTTCCTTCATAAAAGGCCCCGAGCGTGTAGTGAGGATATTTTAGACAACTCAGGAGCATTTCCTTTGAATTACGCCTGAGTATTTCCCTGTCATTTATAAGAGAAAAGGCTTCATCTTGAATTTCCAAAATTCTATCTATATCATTTTCAGTACACTTTTTAAATTCAAAATCCATAACCTTACCTCAATCTTTTGAATGGATTATATTTTCGTATGTTTTTTCATCTATCATATTTTTTAAAGCATATTCTTCATGGTAAATTGGATATCCGTTTTTCTTTCTATACTCCATTAATCTCTTTTCAAGAATATATATATTCCTAAAGTTATCAGGAGATTTACAAAGTTTAGTTCTTTGAACATATGGATTATGAACTGCCAATAAAAATCTATATCCGAAAAAATCGTTTAAAACTTCAATTGAAAGCCTTCCTTCTTCAACAAGATGTTCAAATATTTCAAAGAATGTAAGATAATTTGAAATGTAAACATTTTCCATTTCAAGATCCGGACAATTTTCAAAATCATAATTTTCAAATTCCAAATATACTTTTTGGTAATCCTCATTTGAAACAAAATCCTTGTTGAGACTTGTTACAAACCCTGATTGGAGCAAAAGTCGTGCCTCATGCAGTTCAACTACAAGAAGTTCCACACCCAGTATAGCAACTATTTCAGTCATAATTTCAACCAAGCTGCCGCCATCAATGATAGAAATCAATAAGACAAATAGGCCTCCGAAAATCATAAATATATAAAGTAATTTTCTTTTAAAAAAATATTTCATATTTAATCACCTCAATATTCAATCCATAATATTATAACACACGCGCGTGTTATTAAAACCTTTCTCGCTAAAATTTCACAAAAAAATGAGCCTTGGAATTTATCCAAGGCTCATAATATTTTATTTTATATTAGCCATCTCCTTGAAGGGCATCAAAGCCATGTTCACCGGTACGTACTTTTACAACGTCTTCCACATCATGTACAAAGATTTTTCCATCGCCTATATGGCCTGTGTACAGAACCTTACGTGCTGTTTCTATAACTTTTTCAACAGGAACAGCAGATACAACCATTTCAAGTTTCATCTTTGGCATGAGATTCATTTCCTGAATTTCTACACCACGATACTTTCTAACATGTCCCTTTTGAGTTCCACAACCCATGACATTTGTAACTGTCATACCGGCAACGCCTATTTCATTCATTGCCTCTTTAAGTTCTTCAAATCTTGCAGGATTGAATACCATTACAACGTTTGTCAAAGGAGCATCCTTCTTTGTCGTATATGTTTCAACCGGAACAGCTTTTTCAACCGGTGCAATTGGAGTAGTCTCAACAGCGTCAGAAGTTGCATAAGCTGCAACCGGCATAAAGTCAGCATAAGCAGAAGGAAGGTTGTGTTCAGTTGCGTCAAGACCTCTGATTTCTTCCTCCTCTGAAACACGAAGACCAACAGTTTTCTTTATTGCAAAGAAAGCAATTGTCATTGTAACTACTGTCCAACCTGCTATTGCAAAGAAGCCTATAAACTGTGTACCGAGCTGTGAAAATCCACCGCCATAGAATAGACCTTCTTTTATTCCTGCAAGGGCAAAACCGGGAGCTTTGTCTGTTGCAAAAAGGCCTACAGCAATTGTACCCCAAATACCGTTTGCCATATGAACACCAATAGCACCTACCGGGTCATCAATATGTAATTTTTTATCAAGGAATTCAACAACAACTACTACGAGAATACCTGCAACAAGACCTATAATTGCTGCACCTAATGCATCTGTTACATCACATGGAGCAGTAATTGCTACAAGACCGGCAAGAGATCCGTTAAGAGACATTGAAACATCCGGTTTTCCATCTTTTATCCAAGTGAAGATCATTGTTGTGGTTGTTGCTACAGCAGGAGCAATTGTAGTTGTAAGGAGTATTGATGCAAGAGTTGAAACATCTGTTGCAGCAGCTCCGTTGAAACCATACCAACCAAACCAGAGGATGAATACACCAAGTGCACCAAGAGTCAATGAGTGACCAGGAATTGCTTTGACTTTTACGTTTCCATCCTTTTCTTTAACATACTTTCCAATACGAGGCCCAAGGATTGTAGCACCAATAAGAGCTGCAATACCACCAACCATGTGAATTGCTGCAGAACCTGCATAGTCATGGAAACCGAGTTTCTGTAACCAACCGTTTCCGTCAATGTTCCATACCCAACCTGCTTCAACAGGATATACAAACAATGAAATAATAGCTGAATAAATAAGGTAAGATGAGAACTTAGTACGTTCAGCCATTGCACCTGAAACAATTGTAGCTGCAGTTGCACAGAATACAAGGTTGAAAATAAAGTTTGACCAGTTAAATGTATCATAGTTTACGAAAAGTCCAAGATTTGGAATTCCAAACAAACCGGCAACATAATCCTCGCCACACATTAGACTATAACCAACTAAAGAGAAAGTTACAGTACCAATACAGAAGTCCATCAAGTTTTTCATAATGATGTTACCTGCATTTTTAGCGCGAGTAAAACCACTTTCCACCATTGCGAATCCGCACTGCATGAAGAATACCAATGCGGCGCCAATTAAAAACCAGACGCCAAAGGTTAGTTCACTAGCAGCACTTAAAAAGTCTGACATATAAAGTCCCCCTAAAATAAAAAATTGGCGCACAAGAAGATATAATTCTTCCCGCACACCATTGCGCAAAAACAGCAAATAAAAAAGGCACTGCGAGGAACTCCTCACAGCGCCTTTGCTGTTATGCACGTATAATACACCTGAAATTTCATATTGTCAACACATTTTTTGAAAAAATTAGAAATTTTGCAAGTTCAGTTGTTCTACATTGCATTCATCGCTCAATTTCTTTTCAAAAAACGGTGAATCTGTGGGTATAAAATACTCCCCTATTTTATAGTCAATGTCAGCCTTTAAAGCCTGTGTTATTTGATGTCTTCTATGAATTCTGTACATTTTACCGTCTTTTATGAAATAGGCTCCGGTTTGGTGAAAACGAAAGGCCACATCTTTTTCTACACACTGTTCCCTGATTTTTAAAACCCAGTCATAATTACATGGACGAACACCTACACCGGATTCCCCACTTACGGCTACTTCCTCAATGCTTTCATTTAGGTAATCGGATAAGTCAACCGGTCCAATAATTGGGGCAACCATAATAGATTTATGCTTAATTGGAAGTTCTAAAAATATAGGAAGTCTATAGTCTGCCATTTCCTGATTTTCAATAGTACATCCTACTATTACGTTTTCATAACCGTCTCCCCAGTCATCAGGTATACACTCCATAAATCTGTCTATTCTCTTTGTAAAGAAGTAAAACCAGCAGTCACTTCTCTGCTTTATCATTTCCCAGCACTCAGGGCGCCATTCATCCGCGTCTGCCAGCAGAAAATCTGATGTAAAACATGTAAATACAATTTGCCCGGAAGGAATTTTAAAGGACTTATCCCTTTTTCTCTTCAAAGGCAAATTGAAATTTCCGGTTTTCCTGCATACGCTGGAAGCCTCGTTGGCGCCGTACATTTCGTCCTGTCTGTATACGTAACAGTACTTACAGCCGGGACTTATTTTGGTACATCCGTGCCAAGGATTCCAATCTATATACACACTTTCTTTGTAACTCATATCTTTCACCATAAAAAAGTTTAACACTAACGTTTGAAAATGTCTATAAATGTACTATAATGTAGAAAACAAAAAACAAGGTGAAAAAAATGAAAAAAATTCTTATTACACTTACCATAATTATTCTGTGCTTCTCAGGTTGCAGCAAATTGCCTGAAACAAATTCTTCTAATACTACAAATCCATCTGAAATTACAACAGAAAAAAAACCAAATATTACTTATGAAGCAACATTAAAATCCGAAACAGATTCAACCACCTATACCATTTACACAGAAAACGGTAATGTCATAAAGGTTATAATGCACAAAGAATTTAAACCAGAGGAAAACTCAGAATATGACAGCTTTACTTATGAGGAAAATGATGCTAAAGCAATTTCAAAAGCAAACGGAATTGAAAAGACTGTTTCCTCAGAAGATGACTACAAAACAATAAAAGTAGATATGACCATTGACTATTCAAAATTAGACTTTAAGAGTGTACAAGACATAATCTTTTCTGACGATCTTTTTGACGATGAACTTATGTTTAAAACACAAACTTTTGAAGAATTCAAAAGTTATTTCCTTGGTGGTTATGAAATAGTTGAAAAATAAAAGAAGCTTAATTTTATGAGTTCTTCGGCTTACAAACATCTACCCAAGCAATAAATTTTGAATACTTTTCAAATTCAACGGCGAAGCCAAGTGTGGAACACCAACCCTCACCACAGAGGGCATTCAGCAGATGTTCCTCCAGGCATACAATCAGCTGATGGGCGACCGAGAGCAGGTCATCCAAGCCTGTGAGGAAATGCGGTCGATTGCCTCCGACTGCTCCAAACTGGAAGCAGAGATCGATGCTCTGAACGAAGAAATCCAAGTTGTTGCCGGACTGGTCAACCAGTGCATCAAGGAGAATGCCACCACGCAGCAGTCCCAGGAGGAATACACCAAAAAATACAACCGACTGGTTAAGCGGTATGAGAAAGCGGTGGATCGGCTGAAAAAGGTAACCGCCGAACGCGAAAGCCGGATGCAACGTGACCGTGACCTTCGGATCTTCATCAGTTCGATAAAAGAACAGCCCCTCGTCCTTGAGACTTGGGACGAAGGGCTATGGCTCACGCTGTTGGAAACGGCAACGGTACACGCAGACAACAGAATCGCATTCCGCTTTAAGGACGGAACAGACATCGAGGTTGGGGCTGAGTAAGCCCCGCCTTTTTTGTTGTTTTGATGGTTTCATTTCCGTGCTATGGTTTCATTTTTGAGTGAAACCTTTTGAAACCATATGAAACCGTATCATTATTATCATATGTTGCCAAAGACAGACTTGCTTTGGCAAGCCTGTCTTTTTCGCGCAAATGGACAAATCTTCTGGCTTCAGCCGCCAATGTTTGGAACTCGTCAAAGGATACATTGAATCCCACTTCTATCGTGTAATCACAATAGACATAGACAACTTTGATAAATTGAGTCACAATTTTTGGTGATAACACGATAAGACGGCAACACGAAAAGGCACTGGCTTTGACTAAAGTCCGGTACAGACTGGCCTGTAAACAGCTTGCCGAAAAGAAGTGAGACCTTACCGACGATCAATCTGAGACAATACGGGTCAATCGACCAGGTCGTGCTCCCGCATAAAGATTTCCAGTTCCTCTCTGGCAGCAGCCTTTTTGGCCTCACTGGGCTCTTTGCGATAGCGGGTGAAATACACCAGCAGTCCCCGCATGGCGGTCAGTCGGTTTCCGGCTTCCTGCCAGCAGATCGACAGGTTGCTGTCAATCACCTCATCAGTGATCTCCTCACCGCGGTTTGCGGGCAAGGCATGCAGCACCTTGACACCCAGATTGCCCTTGGCCAACAGCTCTTTGTTGATCTGGTATTTCGGATGGAAGATGGCCATACGATCCTCATAGGGGAGTTCATTTTCATACAAGCCAACCCACACATCACCGTACACAAAGTCTGCGCCGGCCATTGCCTCATCCGGATCCTCAGTCATAATCCACTTGCTGCCGGAAACAGCGGCGTTGGCATTGAGAACGGAAATGTGGTGCTCGTTATACTGGTGGCTCTTGGGGCCAAAGAAGGCGAAGTCCATACCCAGCTTCGTGCAGATAGAGCCTACGGAAAAGCCGGTCTGGGTCGCATCACCGCAGTAGACCACCTTGCAGTCCTCCAGCTTTTTGCCCTGGGGCAGATTCTCCATAATGGTAATGACGTCGGCAATGACCTGAGTGGGATGGTTGTAGTCGCTCATGCCGTTCAGAACGGGGATGGTGGAATACTTGGCCAAGGCAACGATGGAATCGTGGCTGATAACGCGGGCCATGACGATGTCCAGCAGCTGTGAGAGCACCCGAGCGGTGTCTTCAATGGTCTCATGACCGCCCAGCTGCATCATGCCGGGGCCAAAGTACTCGGCGTGACCGCCCAGCTGCTCCATAGCAGTCTCAAAGGAAACACGGGTGCGGGTGGAGACCTGCTGGAAAATCATGCCCAGACTCTTATTTTTCAGCAGCGGGGGATAATATCCAGCCTTAATACACTCTTTGATTTTCATGGAGAGATGGATGATCTCCATCAGTTCCTCCTTGGTGAAGTCATTTGTGTCAATGAAGTGCCTCAGTTCTTTGTTCATGGATCATTCCTCCTGATCAGTCAAAAGATTTAAATGTGTGAGGTGTTTCGTCACTTCGTACGCCCCTCTTCTGGTGCGATTATACATTTTCCTTGGAATTACTTGCAATATTCCCACTATATGATATAATTTCAAGTATATTTATCATAGCAAATAACATAGTACCAGTAAAAAAATACTGCCTCTGTATATGCACAGAGGCCAGGAAAAGCGGGGATACATTATGCCGGATATTTCGCACTACAAATGGAAAGTCATCGACGAAATCACTGCGTATATTTATGAAACGGAACCCTATCCGGATCTTTCGAAAATCGTGCAGGATGTCAAGGCCCTGTTCCCTTTCTCTTCATCACTTACCTGCCTTTGCAGCGATGCGGACGGCGGTCTGTCCTTTTTCGATTTTTGCAGCGACGATCTCCCACCTGACGCGGTGGAATCCTACTGTAACCGTTACTATCATTACGATTATCTGATGTGGTACAGTGCAAATCCAAAGCCGATCGTGTTCCGAAGCCGGGATATTATTCTTGAAGCGGCGCTGGTGGAATCCCTTTTTATGAAAGAGTGGATGCAGCCTCTGGGCCTTTACTACACGATGATGGTGAATATTGCGGCAGACAATCACCTCTATGGAAACATTGTATTTTACCGCTCCAAAGAAGCTCCCCCGTTCAGCGATGACGAGGTCGCTTTACTGAAGATCATAAACCGACATCTCAGCGCCCGTTTTGGCAGCCTTTACCCCAATGGCATTTTCTACAATCCACTGCAGAATTTCGAGTTCGACTTTTCCAGCGTTTACGGGCTGACTCCACGGGAGCAGGAAATTCTGGAGCTGGTCTGCCGCGGCACAGACCGTGGGGCGCTGAGCAGCCAGTTGTTCATTTCCGAAAACACCCTGAAGAATTATCTCAGCAGCATTTACCATAAAATCGGCATCCGCTCCTACAGCGAACTGCTGAACAAGCTCCGGCCCAGCGTCAGCATGATCAAAGCTGTTGGAAAGAAGCGCCAGCATCCAGGGAGCATTTAAACCCTTCCAGCGATCAGGAAACAGATATGAAATTCTTTAACCGAAGGATTCCGATTCTGGATCCATAGAGTTACCTTAAAAAGGTATACTAGATAAATTAAAAGAATGGCAACAAGTACAAATAGGTCATAGCAAAATTAGTACCACTTTAGATATTTATACTCATACTGATTTTAACACTCAAAAAAAGGCAATAGAAATGTTTGATGACATTGTAAATTGTTAGCATTTTATTAGCAAAATATCGTTTTTTTCTAATATTTTTAAATTTTAACATTTCCTTGTAGTTACTTCTTTTCATAATAATAAAAACCTAGATTTCCTACAACAATAGGAAGTCTAGGTTTTTTCTTGGCGGAGAGCAAGGGATTCGAACCCTCGAAACCGCTTTGACGGTTTACACGATTTCCAATCGTGCTCCTTCGGCCAGCTCGGACAACTCTCCAAATAACGAATTACAGTTTAATAAAAATAATTAAAAAAGTCAAATAAAAAAACGCCACATTTGAAGTGACCCCCAAATGTGGCAACTTTTTTAACCTATATCATCATAAAGATCTTCAATAATTTCTTCCCAGTGCTCAAGGAAAATATCAACAAGTTCCGGCTGATACATAATACCCTTATTCTTTCTAAGTTCCTCTTTACATATATCCTTTGTAAGATGTTTTCTGTACACACGAGAACTTAGCATTGCATCTGTTGAGTCACAAATTGAAATGATTCTTGCAGGATAAGGTATGTCAGCTCCTTTAAGGTTATCCGGATATCCGGTTCCGTCCCACCTTTCATGGTGAGCACGTATGCCGGCAGCAATATATTCAAGGTTTGGACCTGCTTTTTGCATTATTTCAGCGCCGAGCGAGGCATGCGTTTTCATTTCATCCCACTCGTCGTCATCAAGGCTGGTTGGTTTTTTTAATGTTGCATCTGAAATACCAACCTTACCAATATCATGAACTGAAGCTGTAACTGTAACAACGTTCATGTGCATGAGTGGCAGGCCAATAATTTTACAAAAACGTTCTGCCATTATTGTTACACGCTCAGAATGATGAGAAGTGTATGCGTCTCTTGCCTCCAAAGCGGCAACAATTCCTGAGAATGTTGTTTTGTAGAATAGAAGTTGTGAGCTTTGAAGAATAACCTCTGTATTGGCGCCCTTTACAAGGTTTTGTGCAAATGCAAACTTTGAACTTGAATCAAAGATATTTACTGTATTATGTCTTTTGGATGTTTCCAGTATTTGTCTGTGTCTATGATCCTCCGCCTCCTTTACAAGACGGTTAATTTCTTTGTCTTCAATTTCTGAAAGTGTACTCATTTGAGCACGTCTTTTTTCCATTATTTCATCTGTTAATGACAAACGATCACCCCCATACACATTCACTATAGCATAATAAAAGCTCAAAATCCATAGGATTTCGAGCTTTTATTACATTAACCGTCTGCAAGTTTCCTAAAGGAATCTAACATATCTTTGTTATACTTTATAAAGGTATCTTTATCTTCGCCAACACCCAGCCAAGACATATGATCTTTATGTTCTATTGGCATGTTGTACCAAATGCCTGGACGAATTACAGTGTTCTCAGTCCACTCCTCTGAAGGTTTGTTGAAAGGAGCTGAAAGACCAGGAACGTTAACGAGACCGTCGTTTGGAAGCCATTCCATGGCATCATAATGATATTCAGGTACATTTCCAAGCACCTTACTCTTCCAGCGGCATGTAACCGCGCCTGCAATTTTTGAAACGAATGTAGTATCGGCATCCATTTTGTAGCTTTTCTTTCCCGGAACAGGATGAGCTCTATTTGCACGTCTTGCAAAATAGTAAATATTTGGTGAATCCTTAATAAACTTATTCATTTCAGCCATTGCCTCTATCTGCATTTCATGGCCAATAGAATCAAGGAGAGGATTGCCATTATATCTTCTTATTTCAGGTAATTTTGCGAACGGACTTCTTAATTCACTCTTTCTTCCTGAATGAGGGTCATCCATAACACCCCACTGATCCATATGGAAGTCAATAAAATTAGTTACACCATCTTTATTTCCTAAAGCGGTAAATGCCCAAAGAACTAAATCATCAATTATTACAACACCAATATTCTTAAGAGCTGAAGCAAATGTTGTACCGTTGTTAACGCCTGAAAGTGTTGTAACGGTATGAATAAGGTTTCCTTTTCCTCCAACAAAAAGTGGTGAAAGTTCATTTGCCGGTGTACATTCAACTTCTTCTTGACAACCATTTGCCATAAGATGTTGAAAAAGCATTACTGTTGGTCCGCCAAAAGAATGACCAACAATATTCATTTTCTTGTGGGCCTCTGTTTGTCCCAAATCAGAAAGAATACCTTTTTCATAGGTACGTCCATATCTCTTATGACCATATTTGAGAGAGTGAACTTTTCCGTAGTCAACAGTTCCACCGAAAAGAACTGCATAAAGTTCACAGCAACGATCCCATGCACTCTGTGTTGGACCAAGTGATGGTGCATAAACCTCATAGCCTTCACTTCTGAGGATTTCCATGAGATTTCCCCTAAAGAAACCATAATATGGTACTTTCTTATTTACCCCGTCAAATTCTCCCCAACCTAAAAAGCCATGAATAAACACGGTTGGATAATTGTTTTTAAAACTTTCCATTTAACTCCTCCTAAATTTATTTATCAAAAATTAATACAAACCCAGTTAGTCAAAGCTAGATCTGTAAAGTCCACAACATGATAGGTCTAATTATAACATCTATAAAAAACTAAAACAACAAAATATTCACTTATTCATATTATTTTTTTGTAAATTTCATACAAATATTTTGTTGCTTTAATAATACTATATATGGTATAATAATTGTCGTTAAAGCACTAAAGGTGTTAAATTTTGTAAAAGATTGGTTGTGTCACTATGAAATGTCCGTTCTGTTCATATGAAGAAAGCAAGGTAATTGACTCAAGACCAACAGACGAAGGTGAAAGAATTCGTCGTCGTCGTGAATGCATTAAATGTGGAAAAAGATTCACAACTTATGAAATTATTGAGAGCGTTCCTCTTGTTGTAGTAAAGAAGGATAAGTCTCGTGAGCAATTTGACAGAAACAAACTCTTTGGCGGCCTTCTCCGTGCATGTGAAAAGAGACCGGTTTCCATTCAAACCATTGACGATGCAGTTGATGAAATTGAAGCCTCCCTTCAAAATTCTCTTGACAGAGAAGTTACATCAGACAAAATCGGTGAGCTTGCAATGGAGAAACTTAAAAACATTGATGAAGTTGCATACGTTCGCTTTGCATCTGTATACAGACAATTCAAAGATATTACTACTTTCGTAGAAGAGGTTACAAGACTTCTTGACGAAAAATAATTGGCATTTAGCTTGCATTTACATGACGTTTCAACCACTTTAAAGCGCTAAAATTTTTGTTGACATGCCACTTTTATTGTGGTAGTATCTTCTCAACAAAAAAAGGGGCACGAAAAATGTGTAATTCTATCTTCACAGCTGAATACCGTTACTTTAGCTTTGCTTATTATCGCAAGGCTTGTTCAGTTTTGGCTGCTTATTGAGAATTACTTTTGTGCAAAAATATAGCATTAAAGAGCCTCACAGTCAAAACGGCTGTGGGGTTTATTTTTTGGAGGGTCTGTCATGATTGTAATTTTAAAAGATAATCCGGATGAAAGACAACTGGAAAGTTTTAAATCATGGGTATTTGAAAAAGGTATTTCTATACATGAATCACAAGGTACAACCGAAAGAATCCTTGGTCTTGTTGGTGACACAACTCAAATTGATATAGATCTCATTTCTGCTCTTGACATTGTTGCTGATGTAAGAAGAATTCAAGAACCATATAAAAATGCAAACAGGAAGTTCCATCCAAACAACACGGTTATTGATGTGAATGGAGTGAAAATCGGCGGAGGCGGGCTTACGCTGATTGCAGGACCTTGCTCGGTAGAGTCAAGGGAACAAGTGTGTGAAATAGCCGAAGCCGTGAAGAAGACAGGAGCAAAACTCCTCAGAGGAGGCGCGTTTAAACCTCGTACTTCTCCTTACTCTTTCCAGGGACTTCGCGCCGAGGGTATTGAGTTTTTGCTTGAAGCAAAAAAGGCAACAGGACTTCCAATTGTAACTGAAATAATGGATATTTCCCAGCTTGATCTATTTTCTGATGTTGACGTAATTCAAATAGGAGCAAGAAATATGCAAAACTTTGAACTCCTTCGTCAAATTGGAAAAACCCAAAAACCAATTCTTTTAAAACGTGGTCTTTCCGCAACATACGAAGAACTTCTTATGAGTGCAGAATACATTATGGCTGAAGGAAATAACAATGTAATTCTCTGCGAAAGAGGCATTCGCACTTTTGAAACATATACAAGAAATACAATGGACGTTGCTTCCGTACCCGCTCTTAAGAAACTCTCTCACCTCCCTGTCATTGTTGACCCTTCACATTCCGGAGGCAGATATGACCTTGTAGAGCCCCTTTCACTTGCTGCAACTGCCGCAGGATGTGACGGGCTAATTATAGAGGTTCACAATGATCCTGAACATGCTCTTTGTGATGGGCCTCAGTCACTAAAACCGGAAGCATTTGACACACTTGCTAAAAAAGTTTCAGCAGTTCACGCTGTTATAAATGCATAAAGGAAGAAAAAAGATGTCTGAAATTAAAACAGTTGGTGTCGTAGGTCTTGGACTTATCGGCGGTTCAATGGTAAAAACAATAAAAAGTAAAACGCAGTGCATTGTATACGGTATTGACCTTTCAAAAGAAACTATGGCTCTTGCAGAAATGTCAGGCAGTATTGATGGTCCACTGACCAGGGAACGTATTAAAGATTGTGACCTTGTTATGATTGCAATTACTCCTTTGGCACTTATAAACTGGGTAAAAGAAAATGCACAGTACTTTAGAAAAGACTCTATGCTGGTAGACCTATGTGGTGTAAAAAGAGTTGTTATGGATGAAATTGAACAAATTGCTAAAGACAACGGATTCATTTACGTGGGCGGGCATCCTATGGCAGGTAAAGAAGTTGCTGGATTTAAAAATGCCTCCGACCACCTTTATGGCAATGCCTCAATGATTTTATGTCCACCGACAGGTACTGACATACACATAATGGATACTTTAAAGACTTTTTATAAAAAGATCGGTTTTAGAACTATAGTATTTTCAGACAAGGCAGAGCATGACAGAATTATTGCGTATACATCGCAGCTTGCACACGTTACTTCTTCCGCATATATTAAATCCCCTACTTCCCGCAGTTATATGGGCTTCTCCGCCGGCAGTTACAGAGATATGACTCGTGTTGCACGCCTTGACCCTGATATGTGGACAGAATTGTTTTTAGACAACGCAGATAATTTGGAAGTAGAGCTTAATGAGCTCATTGGTAATCTTCAGGACTACTACAATGCAATTCATAATAGAGACAAAGACAAGCTTCATGAACTTTTGAACGAAGGGCTTGAAATTAAACTTAACCAACGCGGTGAAAAAAGTTTTAAAGAAAATAAGTAAAGAGGTTTTAGGATGAATACAACAAACGTTATAGTTAAGACTTCAAAAGAATATGTTGTACACGTGGGTCCGGGTCTTATGAATGCCTGCGGAAAAATTCTGGCTAAACTTATAAAACCATGTAAAGTCGGAATTATTTCAGACTCAAATGTTGCACCTCTTTACCTTAATACTGTTTCAGAGTCCCTTTCAAGCGCAGGATTTACTTCAGTAAGTTTTGCATTTCCTGCCGGAGAGGAATCTAAGAACGTAAGTACAATTTCAAGCATTTGGGAATTTCTTGCTGAAAATGAAATTACACGCAGTGACTGCCTGCTTGCTCTTGGCGGCGGTGTTGTTGGGGACATAACAGGTTTTGCCGCAGCATCCTTTCTCCGTGGAATTCCATTCATTCAAGTACCAACAAGTCTTCTTGCTGCGGTCGACTCTTCCGTTGGTGGTAAAACAGCTATAGACCTTAAAGCGGGAAAAAATCTTGCAGGTGCATTTTTGCAACCACTCACTGTTATTTGTGACACAAATGCTATATCTACACTTCCGCAAAAGTTTCTTGTAGATGGAACTGCAGAAGTTATTAAATACGGAATACTTGGAAACAAGGAAATTCTTAAAATATATGAGGATTTGTCTGTTCCTTATACATACGAAAATATCAAAGATATTCTACCTGAAATAATTACTGAGTCTGTGAAAATGAAAGCAGATTTTGTTATACGTGACGAATTTGACAACGGAGACAGGAAGTTCTTAAATCTTGGCCATACAATTGGGCACAGCATTGAACAGTGTGCAAACTTCAAAGTGTCTCATGGATACGGTGTTGCTGCCGGAATGGCTTTAATTGCAAAAGCAGGAGAAAAACTTGGACACACAGAACCCGGAACTTACAACTACATTTGTAATCTCCTTAATAAAGTTGGTCTACCTACCGGTATTCCGGATAATCTTTCTTTTACAAAAGAGGAACTTTTAGCCCCTGCTGCAAAAGATAAAAAAAGAAACGGCAAAAAGCTTACTCTTGTAATGCCTGAAAGAAAAGATAAATGCAGTCTTCTTGAAATTAATGCAGATGAATTTTCAAACTACATTATTCTTTAATATATAATTCGTTTAGATTGGAAGTGAGAAAATGGATGTGACAATAAAACCTTCAAAGCTTTACGGTTCTGTTTATGCCATTGGATCAAAATCAGATTTACACAGACTTCTTATATGTGCTGCCCTTTCAGACAAAGAGACAGATATAATACTCTCCGGCAGTATGACAACAGAAAGGCTTTCTGAAGACATAAAAGCTACCATTTCCTGTCTAAACTCACTTGGTGCAACTATTACCACGAATGAAAAAATTCACATAGTACCAATACGTGAAGCAAACGACAACATTCTTGACTGCAGAGAAAGCGGGTCAACGCTTCGCTTTATGCTTCCGGTAGCCTCAGCAGTCTGTGAATCCGCTTCATTCACAGGCAGTGGACGGCTTCCAAGCCGTCCTATTAAAGAGCTCCGTGAAGCTATGGAAAGCGGCGGTGTTACTTTCTCTGCTCCTACACTTCCGTTTACTATTTGCGGCAAACTTAAGTCCGGTAAATACTATTTACCGGGAAATGTTAGCTCGCAATATATAACCGGACTTCTCCTTTCATTGGCAGCCATAGAGGGCAGGTCAGAAATTATTCTGACTTCGCCGCTCCAGTCTGCCGCCTATATTGACATAACAATTTCTGCCATGCAGAAATTCAATGTATATATTGAAAAAACAGAAAACGGATATATAGTTCCAAATGACACAAAATATCAGTCTCCCGGAACAGTTATTGCTGATGGTGACTGGTCAAATGCAGCATTTTTCCTGGCATTGAAAAGTCTTGGACAAGAAGTATCCGTTTTGAACCTTACGAATGAATCGCCTCAAGGAGACAAGGCTATAATTTCTATGCTTATAAACATTTCAAAGGGAAATGCAACTATAAGTCTTCAGGAAATTCCCGACCTTCTCCCTATTATGGCGGTGGCTGCTTGTTTTGCGCCGGAAAAGACTGAATTCATTGACGGCAAAAGACTCAGAATAAAGGAAAGTGACAGACTAACGTCTGTTTGCAACATGATAAATGACCTCGGTGGCAAAGCTGAAGAAAAGCCGGAAGGAATTATTATCTATCCGTCTACACTTTCAGGGGGCACCGTAAATTCTGAAAATGACCATAGAATTGTAATGGCAGCAAGTATAGCCGCCACCTCTTGCACAGGACCGGTTACAATCCTAGGTGCAGAAGCAATAAACAAATCATACCCTACATTCTTTGACGACTACAAAAAACTTGGAGGTGAAATTCAATGCCACTAATTGAGAACTCATCAGAATATGGTGAAAACCTTAAAATTAAAGTATTCGGAAAATCCCACGGAGACAATATCGGCGTTGAAATAGACGGCTTCCCAAAGGATGAAAAGATAGATCTTCAAAGATTAAATAAATTTCTTGAAAGACGTAAGCCCGGAAAAAATAAAATGTCCACCCCACGCGCAGAGGGCGACATTCCAAACTTTGAATCCGGACTTTCTGAATCCGGAGTTACAAACGGTGAAAAAATTCGTGCAATAATATGGAATACCAATACACGTTCAAACGACTATGACAACTTAAAAACAGTTCCGCGTCCTGCACATGCAGATTTCACGGCACATGAAAAATTTAACGGACAGCTTGATATGCGCGGCGGTGGACACTTTTCAGGTCGTCTTACCGCTCCCCTCTGTATTGCAGGTGGCATGGCACTCCAAGTTTTAGACAAAAAAGGAATAAATATAGGCGCACATGTTGAATCCGTTGGTGGAATTCATGATGTTCGATTTCCGTTAATTCCAAAAAAAGAACTGTTTGAAACAATTGCCGCAAAAGAAGTTCCTGTAATTGATGACGACGCAGGCGAGCGTATGCGTGAAAAAATTGAACAAGTACGTGCGGAGGGAGACTCAATAGGCGGAACAATTGAATGTGTAATAACAGGCGTTCCTGTAGGACTTGGCGAGCCAATGTTCGGTGGTATTGAAAACCGACTTGCTGCGGCAATATTTGGAATTCCGGCAGTTAAAGGTATTGAGTTTGGAAACGGATTTGAATGTTCTACCCTTAAAGGTTCTCAAAACAATGACCCATTCATAGTACGTGATGGAAAAGTCATGACAGAAACAAATAATCACGGTGGTGCACTTGGTGGAATTACAAGTGGCATGCCAATTGTATTCCGTGTTGCATTTAAACCGACACCTTCAATTTCCCTTCCACAAAAAAGTGTTGAACTTGAAACCATGAAGGAAACAACTCTTGAAATAAAAGGCAGACATGACCCTTGTATTGTTATACGTGCGGTACCTGTAGTTGAAGCAGTCGCAGCAACAGTAATTCTTGATATGCTCGGAGGAAATCAAAATGGATAACGTAAGAGATATAAAAGAAATTCGTGACGAAATTGACATCACGGATAACGAAATACTTGAGCTCTTCTTAAAAAGAATGGAACTTGCTAAAGAGGTTGCCGAATATAAAAATGCAAACGGCCTCCCTATTCTCAATAAGCAAAGAGAAAGAGAAATCCTTTCCGATGTTTCAAATAAAAGCGGAGACAAAAAACTATATGCACATAGATTTTTTTCTCTAATGATGGATCTGAGCAAGGCATATCAGGGTGAATTCATTCCTCCTGTAACATCAACTATTGAAACAATCCGAAAATCAATCCTACCATCAGAATCTACTTTCCCTAAATTTGGAACTGTGGCATGTCAGGGTGTTGAAGGCGCATATTCCGGGGAAGCAGCTGACCTTATATTCCCTTGCGGAGACGTAATGTTCATGAAGAGTTTTGATGCAGTATTTGATGCAGTTGAGGACGGAATTGTACAGTATGGTATTGTACCGTTAGAAAACAGTTCCGGTGGTTCTGTTCGTGCTGTTTATGACCTCCTACAGAAACACAATGTTTCAATCATTAGAAGTCAAAAAATACTTGTTCGCCATGAGTTACTTATGAAGCCGGGCGCAGATCCAAGTAAAATTGAGGAAATCTATTCACATGAGCAGGCAATTATCCAATGCAGCAAATTCTTAAAACGTTTTGGAGACAAGATCAAAGTCATTCCTGCACCAAATACAGCAATTGCCGCAAAAATGGTTGCAGAGTCAGAAAACCCAAATGTTGCCTCAATTTCTTCACACTCGTGTGCAGAACTCTACGGACTTAAGACTGTAAATGATAACATTCAAAACAGTGAAAACAACTACACAAGATTTGTGTGCATTTCAAAGACACCACAAATTTTCCCCGGAGCAAATAAAATCAGCCTCATTCTTACAACACCACATAAACCGGGTGCTCTTTATGATATTCTTGCAAAGTTCTCGGCACTTGGAATTAATCTCATTAAACTTGAAAGTTGCCCTATTCCCGGACATGACTTTGAATTTATTTTCTTCTTAGACATAGAAGCATCAGTTAATGAACCCGGGGTTCTTTCAATGATATCAGAACTTGAACAGACCTGCGGAACATTTAAGTTCCTTGGAAACTATTTTGAGACTTAATGAAACTTGAAATATAATCTATTTTATAATCATGTGCATATATAGGAGATATTACAATGACTACGAGTTTTGAACCAGGTGAAAAAATATACGGTCTTTTGGGCCGTAAACTCTCTCATAGCTACTCTCCACAAATCCATGAAAAACTTGGAACTTATGGGAAGAAGCACTATAAATACGGTCTGTTTGAATGCGAGCCAGAGGATATTGGATTGCTCCTTAAAACAGAAAACCTATGTGGTTTGAATGTAACCATTCCATATAAACAAACAGTTCTTGCATTCTGTGACGATATTTCACCGGAAGTACTTACAATTGGTGCTGCAAATACACTTGTTATACGTGACGGTAAAATTGCAGCTTATAACACCGACTATACCGGATTTAAGTACATGGTGTATGCATCGGGAATAAATGTAAAAGGCAAAAAAGTGCTTGTTCTTGGTAGTGGCGGCGCATCAAAAGCTGTAGTCTGTGCTCTTAATGATCTTGGGGCACGCGAAGTTATTGTTATATCCAGAAACGGTGGAAACAGTTATGACAACCTCCACTTGCACTCAAATACAGATATCATTGTAAATACAACTCCTGTCGGAATGTATCCAAATAATCTTGAAAAGCCCCTTGATATCCGCGCATTTCCTCACCTTAGCGGAGTTCTTGATTTAATCTACAATCCGGATTTAACAGGTCTTCTTTTAGATGCAGAACAACTTGGCATTCCCCATCTTGGTGGCCTTCATATGCTTGTTGCACAAGCGAAAGCCGCATATGAGCTCTTTACAGATGATAAGCTAGATGATTCTGTCACAAATAAAATTGTAAACGAGTTAAGACGTGAATCCATGAACATTGTACTTATTGGTATGCCCGGTTGCGGCAAGAGCACAATTGCAAAAAAACTCTCTGAACTTTCCGGCAGAGAAATAATAGATACAGATTCCGTAATTGAAAAGAAAACTCGAATGTCAATTCCTGAAATATTCAGAAAACAGGGTGAATTACCATTCCGCACATATGAACATGAGGTAATTTTGGAAGCGGGAAAATCTTCCGGTAAAATACTTGCACTTGGCGGCGGGGCAATTTTAAATCCGGACAACTATCCAAGCCTTCATCAGAATGGTCGTATTTTCTTTATTCACAGGGAAACTGAACTTCTTGCAACAGATGGTCGTCCCCTTTCAAAAAGTCCGGAAGCTCTTAAAGAAATGCAAAAAATCCGTCTTCCTTTTTACCAAGAATTCTGTGATATTGAAATTCAAAACGACGGAACAATTGAAGAAGCTGCAAGAGAAATTCTAAATAAACTTTAATTACCGGAATATTGAATTATTAAAGAGTTAAGAAACATTATTTTTTCTTAACTCTTTTGTAATTTTACAATATATTGTAATTGAACTATTGTTGTGATAGAATAAATCGACAATTTTTTTGGGGGAATTAATTTTGATCGGTTTTTATAACTACTCAGTTATTCTTACATATATGAGTCTTGTTTCTGCTGTAATTGGTATTACCTTTGCAGTTTCAGGTAATATTTTAGTTGCTCTAATTTGCCTTCTATTTTCCGGATTCTGTGACCTCTTTGACGGGCGCGTGGCAAGAGCTATGAAAAACAGAACTGATGACATGAAGAGTTTCGGTATTCAAATTGACTCTCTTTGTGACCTTGTTGCATTCACCGTTCTTCCTGCAACAATCGGCTTCTGTCTTGGCGGAAACAGAATTCTTGTAACATTTGCAGCGTGCCTCATTGTTTTATGCGGTGTAATTAGGCTTGCATTCTTCAATGTTCTTGAAATCAACAGGCAGCATGAAAACACAGGAGGTCCAACAATTTACCATGGTCTCCCTGTTACATCAACAGCTCTTTTAGTTCCTGCTTTTTATTGTTTAAAACCACTTCTCGGAACACATTTCCCTACATGCTACCATATTTACCTTATTATTATTGCAATCCTGTTCGTTACAAACTTTAGCTTCAAAAAGCCTAACAAAAAAGCATTTGTATATTCACAAGTAGTTATAGGAATTATTCTTGCTATTGCAGTAATTCTTATTTATGTTTTATAACACAAACTACTTAATATTGGAGAGTCTAAATGAACCCAATTAAAAAACTGATAAAAGCTAAAAAAAAGAAAAAGAATCTTCAAAAATCAAACAGATTCTTAAGAAAATTGTATGAAACCAAGGTGGGAAGGTTACTGCTAAAGGCGTTAACCATTCCCGCTTTTTCGGCTTTTGTCGGAAGAATTATGGACTCTAAGTATTCAAAGCCTATTATTGTACCTTTTATGAAACTAAACGGTATAGACTTAGACGAATATGAGGATAGAGTTTTTGACTGCTTTAATGACTTCTTTACTCGTCAAATAAAGGCAGAAAATAGAGAAATTGACTATACTCCGGAACACCTCATTTCCCCTTGTGACGGAAAAATTTCTGTTTATCCTATTAACGAAGAAACCGTTTTTCCTATTAAGGGTTCTCAGTACACAATGTACAGCATTCTCAGAAACAGAGAACTTGCAGAGGAATACAAAGGTGGTAATTGTGTTGTTATTCGCCTTAGCGTAGACAATTATCACAGATACTGTTATATAGATAACGGAACCAAAACAGAAAACACTTTTATCCCAGGCGTGTTGCACACTGTAAATCCTCTTGCTTTTGACCACGTGGAAGTGTTTAAAGAAAACTGCAGAGAATACTGTATTATTCACACTGAAAATTTTGGCGATGTAATCCACATGGAAGTCGGTGCCCTATTAGTTGGACAAATCAGCAATTATCACGGTGCCTGTGCTTGTGAACGCGGAGCTGAAAAAGGTCGTTTTGAATACGGCGGATCTACTATAGTTCTATTTTTTAAAAAGGACGCCGTAAAACTTAAGGATAGACTTTGGACTAACACTGCAATAGACATTGAAACTCCAATTAAAATGGGTGAAGTAATAGGGTTTCAAAATATTACTTAGTTAAAAAATAAACAATGTATTTCGCATTTTATTATCATTTTCTATTGAAAATGGGAATATAGTGTATTAAAATATGCTTACCTAATTTATTAAGGAGGAGACTAGAATGGCTTACAAAATTACTGACGCTTGCGTAGCTTGTGGTTCATGTAAAGACGGTTGTCCAGTAGGAGCTATCTCTGAAGGAGATATCTACTCAATCGATCCAGACACATGCATCGACTGTGGTGCTTGCGCTGATACATGCCCAACAGAAGCTATTGTTGCTGGCTAATTAATTTTACTTATTACATACGGAAAAGACTTGCTTTTTGCAAGTCTTTTTTGTTATCCTTTTCTAGTATTTAAAAAGGTGGTGACATTATGGAATTTATGAATGTAGATGAATTCGTGGAAACCCTTGGAAAAGGTGTATCTGTTCTCTGTTCTTCTGATCATGGATTTGGCACAGATGCAATACTCCTTGCTAATTTTTCCGGTATAAAATCAAGGGACATTGCATGTGATATGGGCACCGGCTGTGGAATTATTCCGCTTTTGTGGCTTCGTGACGGCGCAAAAAATGACATATACGGTGTGGACATTCAAGAGCGTGCCATTGATCAATTCACAAAGTCCATTGAACTGTCAGGCTTTCCTTCCAATGTTCACCCTGTACTTCATGACCTTAGAGAAATAGAAAAAGTTCTTTCAAAAGGAAGTTTTAACCTTGTCACAATGAATCCGCCGTATAAAGAAGCCGGTACCGGAATAATGTCAGAAACAACCGCAGACCAAATTGCAAGACACGAAACAATGTGCACCATAAATGATGTTGTTAAAGCCGGTGCCACACTCCTTAACTTCGGTGGCAGATTCTGTATGTGCCACAGGCCTGAGCGCCTTTGTGACGTAATATGCGCCATGCGTGAATACGGTCTTGAGCCAAAGCGTATTCGCTTTGTACAGAAAAGACCGGACACTGCCCCATGGCTATTCCTTATTGAAGGCAAAAAAGGCGCAAAGCCTCACCTAACCGTCATGCCACCTCTTATTATTCAAGATGAAAATGGTAACAACTCAAAAGAACTTGACGGAATTATAGGCGAATATGCGGAAAGGAACTCATAATGGCAGGAAAACTTTTTGTTACAGGTACTCCTATTGGAAACCTCTCGGATTTTTCCAAAAGAGCAATCGAAACGCTTGAAAACTGTGACTTCATTGCAGCTGAAGACACACGAGTTACCTTAAAACTACTCAACCACTTTGACATAAAGAAACCTCTAATCAGCTATTATGAACATAATAAGCTTCATAGAGGTGAAGAAATAATAAACAGAATAATAAACGGAGAAAACTGTGTTCTTGTAACAGATGCCGGTATGCCGGCCATTTCAGATCCCGGTATGGAACTTGTAAACGACTGTCATGACAACGGTATTACCGTTGTCTCCATTCCCGGCCCTACCGCTTTTGCAACTGCTCTTGCAATTTCAGGTATGGAATCCGGAAGATTTACCTTTGAAGGATTTCTGAGCGTAAACAAGCCATCAAGACGCGAACATCTAAATGAAGTTAAAACCGAAAAAAGAACAATGATCTTCTATGAAGCTCCTCATAAACTATCCCAAACACTAAGGGATATGCTTGAGACGTTTGGAGACCGCAATATAGCCATTGTAAGAGAGTTAACTAAAATCCACGAGGAAGTCATTAGAACAACCTTACAGAAAGCCGTAGAGGACTATCCGTCCAACAACCTTAAGGGTGAGCTTGTACTTATTATTGAGGGCGCCAAAGAAGAGCAAAAAGATGAACTGACTCTAAAGGACGCAGTTCTTGTTGCAAGGGAATTTCTGGGTGCCGGTATGTCAGTTAATGACGCTTCAAAAATGGCTGCAAAACAAACCGGAATAAAAAAGAGTGACATTTATAAAGAACTTTCTAATCTGTAAAAAATGCCGAGTGAAATTATCACTCGGCATTTCTATTTTTATTTAGACCTAGAAGCCCCTCTGCGTTTCTTATCAAATATTATTGCACCCGAAGCACCAAATACAACCAGTGCTGCAGTAAGAAGTATTGGAGCATTATCTCCTGTAATAATCTTATCTGTGTTTGCAACTTGTTCGCCATTACCGGTGGTTGCATTTGTATCTGCGCCTGTATTTGTTCCTGTGTTTGAATCGCCCGCTGTGGTGCTTTCTCCTGCAGGAGCAGCAGTTGTAGATTCGCCTTCATTTTCTTCTTCAATATTTTGAACTATTGGAGCGTCCTTATAAGCCAAAACGTATGTAGAGAAGAGATTAGTATCAGTTGTCAATGTTACAAGGCTTGTATCCTTGTCAGTAAGCCAAGTGAATTCTCCTTCATGTACTCTTCCAAGGAAGAATGTACGTTCATAACCCTCCGGAGCTTCTCTTAACTCTTCCGGAATTTCAAAGACAAATGTAAGCACACCGTCTGTACGAGTAACCTGCTGAGAAGTGCCCCTCATAAGATAGTCCTTAAATACGGAAATATCAAAAATCTTAAAGACAACTTTATCATCTGAATTATCTGAAACAATGATCTTATCACTTTCAGGTACCACTGATTCATCCTTAACTTCCACTCTGATATTAATATCTTCACCCTGACTTATTGCTGTCTTATCAGCATCTGAAAGAACTGCTTTATCAAGGGAATTTTCCTCTGTTGACAGTTGAGTGGACGGAGTGTCACCCTCTGATTTAAACTCCTCGGTTACGTTACCGCTTGGTGCATTCTGAGAAATATTAACAGTGATTGTAATCTTTGTCATATTTCCGGCTTTATCATAAGCAATTACTTCAACAGGATCCGCCTGTCCGGCAATTGAAAATGAACCGTCATCTTGAAGAGCACGTGTAACACCGTTTGCAGTTACATAATCCAAATGAGCATCTGTAACCGTAAGTGTAAGTGGCCCATCATAAGTTCCACCATCCACAGCACCTGTTATTTCAGGAGGCGTTGTGTCAAGCACCACACCGTCAGATGAAATATATCCGACATTTCCTGCATTGTCTACAAGTTTTGCATAAACAACAACTTCATTTTCAGGAGCTAAAACTTCCACTTTGTTTGCACCCTGAAGTAAGGTCCACATATCATCCGGAATAGCCATTACTTCATCAAGCGTTAATGGACTGTCAGGAGCCATAACATTGTAATAATAAATACCTGCAACCCCTGAACCTACGTCCTCCGCCGTGAATGTTACTATTTGCGACTCTTTATAGAAAAGACCAAACGAAATTGTATTAAGGAAACTTGTCCATCTATTCTCTCTGATTGAAATTGAGCCTGTTGGTGCAATCAAGTCTGCCACACCTGTAACCATTATTGTCTTGTCACTGTCAACAGCCGGAATTTCGTAGTGTCCATTTGTTCCGGAAATAACAGTTGGTTCATCGCCCGAACCAGTTTCAACATATGAAACAACAGCATTGTCAATTGAAAATCCTTCAATAGGTTCAATTGTAAATCCATAGTTTGTTCCATGATTTACTGTGTATGAACCGGAATCCGGTGTCAGAGTAAACTTCATGCTCTCTCCACTTGGTACAGAAATTGTGTACTCATTTGGAGTCCATACAGCTTTAAGAGTGTGGTCGGAATCTTTTGTAACATTTGTTGTTCCGGTTACAATTTGACTTCCCTCAACCCAATAGAGGAATCTGTATCCTGTTCTTGTAGGAGTTGGGAGCGATCCATACTGACCTCCAAATGTAACCATTCTTGTTCTGTCAGCAACAGGAAGAGCGTCCCCGCCATCCACATCAAGAGTTACCTGATATGTCTTTGCCTGCCACTTAGCATAGAAATCTCTTGGTCCGGTAACAGTGACCGTTTCACCGGCAAGGTGGTCAGAACCGCTGCCTGCCACATTTCCGTTCCATGCCACAAATTCATGACCCTTCTTTTCAAAGAAAGTGTTTGGAAGAACAAAATCTGTATCCTTTAGAATTCTTCTTGTATATTCAGATTGTCCGTCTGTATTTCCGTTACCGTAGAACTTTAATTTGTAATGATCAAAAGTGGTGGTTTGAAGTTGATTACAATTAATTGGTGTTCCTACAGGAGTGTTATTAATTTTAACTTGATATGTGTATGATGAATCATTATCCACAACTCCCATATAAACCCCGTTTGAATAAGCAAGGTTATAAGTTAAGCCGGTTTGGATATTGTAAAGTGATACATCAAATCCACTATCAGGTTGACCGTCTGTATTAACTGTTATTTCAGCATCAATAGTAAGTGGAGACCAATATGGTTTTAAGACAGTTCCATTGTTTAATCCCATAACTGTGCCCGGTTCAAAGACACTTGCAGCACCGGCAAAATCATATATCCAACCGGCAAATTTGTAACCGTCCTTAGAAAGGTCTCCGGCACTTGCAAGGGAAACCTCTGTCCCCTTTGGATAGTATGCAATGCTCGGCACTGTACCGGTGCCACCATCAAGTGCATATTCGAGCGATACATACTCGACAGGAAGTGTTACCCCTGTTTCAGTTACATTAATATCTATTTCACTGTCTATTCCATTTACATAAACATCATATTTTCCTGTATAAACACTACCGGTATATACACCCAGATTTGAACCTGTACCACCGGCCAGAGTGGCAACAGGAGTACCATATTTATTAAGTGTTATTGACTGGTTTCCCCACGCCGATCCATTCAAAAACAATTTAACAGTTGCGGTTGACGCCTTTGCAAACTCAGCTTTAAGGAGGAAGCTCTCATCTGAGCCGTTATATGAAAAGCTTGAATTTGTTGATTTAACTGCCGCGTTATTATTACCGTCAATACCTATCCAATCCATGAATTCATAGCCTGAATCAGGAGTTGCCGCAACAACAATAGGATCATTTATCTTAAGTACGTTACCAAAGATATTTCCATTTGTAACAGAGCCGTTTTCTCCGGCCTCAACATATACCTTCTTTGTATTAACAAAGGCATCCGGAAGCACATGTTTGCCGTTATAGATAGTCGGGAGAATAACACTTCTTGTATATTTACCATCCGCAGCTACAACATGGAAATTTGAATAGTTTTTAAAGATATTTGTTGAATTAAGTGTAGTAATCTGCTCCACACCTACACTGTTTGTAACGTTATCTATATTAAATGCATTCCCGTATTTTACATTATCAAGAATAAATTCGGCTGTATTTGCATCATCTGAAAGCGTAATGTCCACAAGATTACCAAGATCTGCATATTCGTGATTATATAAAACAGTAGTCTTATGAAGACTTGCAGGTTTTTCAAAGTACAAACCTTTTGAAACGTTACCGGAAACATCTGATTCAGTGAAAGATGAACCCACAACACTTGACAAATCTTTATACACGTAATATTGAGCAATATTTCCGGCAATTGTGGAGGAAGAAACAGAAGTCTTTCCCTGTGTGAGAATAATGTCCATATTTGCTCTGTTCTCATTAATATAAGAATTATTAATTTGAAGTGTAGTATTATCCGGGTTCAAAGCATTCTCATTTGAAATTACTGCATCGTTTGCTATATTTCTGCTTATGTTGCATCCGTCAAGTACGAGCACAGCTTTTTTATTTATGATTGTTTTTTCTCCTGCTGTTCTTGTAACATTAACATTTTCCAAGGTTGCAGTTGCACCTGAGTCATTAACAAAAGCAGACCCACGACCACCTATAAGTGTTGCATTCTTAATTGTAACCTGAGCAGTATTAGACTCCAGCACTTGAATAAGGGTAGTTGCTGTAGCTGCAACATCTATTCTGCCATCTTCATCAGTACCCGGAGTTGCAACCGTAATAGTGTGACCATCACCATCAATTACAACTTTTAATGACGAATCTATAAAGAGTGTAGAATTAACAGTAATATCATCAGCAAGAGTTACTTCCACCGTTTCCTTTTGAACTCCCCCGGAATCCCTTGCAAGTGCGTCACGTAAATCTTCATATGTACTAACATTTGTAGAAGCCATTGCCGAAATAAGGCGTCCTGCCATAAGAGGTAATCCACCCAAAACAAGTGCTATTGCAAGTGTTACTGCAATTGCCTTTTTTAGAAATTTTCCGTGCATAACAATTTCCTCCTAAAATAGTTATCTTGGAACAAAATACAATAATACATTTCTTTTATCGGCAAAAATATTGTATAAATTTAAAAAAGCGGGCTTACAAACCATGTAAACCCGCTTAATTTTATATATTTTTAAAATTATACGTTAAATCTGAAGAGAACAACGTCTCCATCCTGCATAATATACTCTTTTCCCTCAGAACGAACAAGGCCTTTGTCTCTTGCCGCAGCAAGTGAGCCGCAGTCAAGGAGTTGCTGGTAATTAATAACCTCGGCACGGATAAATCCACGCTCAATATCTGAGTGGATTTTTCCCGCAGCCTTTGGTGCCTTTGTGCCCTTCTTAATTGTCCATGCGCGGACTTCAGGCTCACCGGCTGTAAGGAATGACATAAGGCCTAAAAGGTCGTATGAACGCTGAATTAAAAGGTCAAGGCCACCTTTTTCAATTCCAAGGTCTGACAGGAACATTTCCTTTTCTTCTTTGGAAAGTTCAGCAATTTCAGCTTCCATTTCTGCGCAAATTGGAAGCGTCTCTGAACCCTCTGCATCTGCAATGGCCTTGACCGCTTTGTAGCGTTCATTTGACTCAATGCCATTTACGAAGTCATCCTCGCCCATGTTACAAGCATAAATAACAGGCTTGTATGTAAGAAGGTTAAAGTCAACTAAAATTGCCTCTTCATCCTCTGTAAGTTCAACAGTACGAGCGCATTTACCCTCTGCCAATGCTTCTTTAAATCTATTAAGAATTTCAAGTTCCTTTGCAAGGGACTTGTCACCCTTCATAGCCTTTTCAACTCGTAAAATTCTCTTGTCCAATACTTCCATATCTGAAAGGATAAGTTCAAGATTAATTGTTTCAATATCACGAGACGGATCAATAGATCCTTCAACATGAACAATATCGGAGTTTTCAAAGCAACGAACTACATGTACTATTGCATCTACTTCTCTAATGTGTGAAAGGAACTTGTTTCCAAGACCTTCACCGTTTGCAGCACCTTTTACAAGACCTGCAATATCTACAAATTCAATACTGGCAGGAACAACACTCTTTGGCTTATAAAGCTCAACAAGCTTGTCCAGTCTTTCATCAGGTACAGCAACAACACCGACATTTGGTTCAATGGTACAAAACGGATAGTTTGCCGACTGCGCTCCTGCATTAGTTATTGCATTAAAAAGTGTACTCTTTCCCACATTAGGAAGTCCTACAATTCCTAATTTCATATCTACTCATTCTCCTTAAAAAATTACATACAACATAATAGCATCATTTTATTTTAGATTCTAGTATTTCTTCAAAAGAAAGATTTGTGTCCGGAAATTCTCCAAAAGATGAAACATCTCCTGCATAAGGTTCAATTCTAATTTCTTTTTCTCTCTCCTCTTCCAAACGTTCCTCTTCCTTTTCCTGAAGTTCTTCCGGAGTGAGTTTAATATCCATTATTTTACGGTATTTTAAGAATAATAAAAGCAGCCATGCAACTGACAAAAATATTGCAATTAACGAAAACACCGAAATTAAAATATCCACAATATTTGAGAAAGCAAAAGTTCCGGCTATTGTATTTCCCAAAGCAACTGCAAGGGCAATCAGGAATATCACGAATGTGTCGGACATTTTCTTCATGTGCAGTTCACCAAAATATTTTGCTCGGTCATAGTAGGTGCTGAATTCTTCAAGCTCTTCAGGAAAATACTCACCTGTTTTTTTAAAATAATAATTGTCATCTGTTCTGAAAATAAATTCAAAGCCTGCATTTTCATACATTTCTGTGTAATCATCTACAAAAATGTCATCCTCTTTATAATCACGAATGTATTTAACCGATTTAGGTTCGCCTTTTTTAAATGTGTATCTGTACCTTTTTACCCCGATAAAAATCCAGCCTGACTTTTCCTTGTGCTCAAGATATGCCTGCTCTTCTCTAAAATCCGCAGGCATGAAAAGTCTATATTCATGAAGTATATTTTCATTACTCATATAAGTTACTTCCTTGTGTATTCCACAATGCTAGCTGTAAGTCCTTCATGTTCTATTGAGTTAATTACAGTTCTTGCCCATTCTTCCTTGTTAAATTTTGGAAAAAATACTTCAGCATCTTTACATTCTGCATTAACCTCGGTTAAATACATTTTATCTGCGTATGGAAGAAATGCCTTATATATTTCTCCACCACCAATTACAAAGTTCTCTTCATCTGTATTTTTATATTTTTTCAGAACTTCTTCCAAAGAACTTACAACCTCTACACCCTCATACTTAAAATCTGATTTTGTAAGCACAACATGATGTCTTTTTGGAAGAACTCCACCGAGCGATTCAAATGTCTTTCTACCCATAATGATAGTATGTCCACTTGTTGTAGAGCGGAAAAACTTCATATCCTCGGGAATTGAAAAAATAAGGTCGTTTCCCTTACCAAGTTCAAGATTTTTTCCAACATTTGCAATTAATGAAATCATTTACGTTTCCTCTTACTGAGCAATTGGGAAAGATATTTTGCCCATATGCTCATATCCTTCAATTCTAATATCTTTAAGTTCTCTTGAATTGTCTATTTGGAAGAAATCACGTACTTCCGGATTAATCCAAAGTTTTGGAGCAGGAAGATCTCCTTGCTCATCAAATCTTTTAATCTGTTCTTTAATTCCTTCAACTTGATTTACATAGATGTGAGCATCCTTAATGCTCCAATCAAGTGTACCCGGTTTAAGACCGGTGCAGTGAGCAATGAGGTTAAGAAGCATTGCATATTGAGTTACGTTAAAAGGAAGACCAAGAGGTACATCGCAGCTTCTTTGATGAACCCATGCGTTAAGCTTTCCATCTGTTACATCCCACTCACTGCTCCAAACACAGGATGGTAAAACGGCTGTTGGAACATAGTCATCCTGCCAAAGTGTCATTACCATACGTCTGTCATTTGGATTAGTTTTTATTGTATTTATAAGCTTTTGTGTCATTTGGAACTTGTTTACAATATATCCGTAGGCAGTGCCAATTGTGTGTGCCCACTCTTTGCCAAACTCTTTAGTTACATCTGTTTTGACAAGATTTCCATTGCCGTCAGGAACCATTTGACTGGCATGCCAAAAACCATCCTCGTCAATTTCCCACTCATCCCAAATTTTTACACCACGTTCCTGAAGCCAGCGTACATCATTTGACTGTGCTTGGTAAATCCAAAGCATTTCAATTGTTGCTGCTTTAAAGAAAAGTTGTTTAGTTGTAAGAACCGGGAACTCCTCACCCAAATCCAAATGGAAATGATGAGAAGGTACCTTAATTGTGTTTGTTCCGGTTCTATTTTCAACTTCAACACCGGTATTTAGAATTTTCTTGCAAAGAGAAATATATTCCTTATCCCAATTTGACATATTAATTCTCCTTTAATATTGGTACATACCCTTATAGGCAAGGTTTGCATCACCCGAAAGGATAACTGCGTCATCTGTATAGTTAACAACAAGGTCTCCACCCGGAAGTTTGACAGTAATGTCTTCTCCTTTTTTACAGAAACCTGTTTCACACGCAGCCACAACCGCTGCACAAGCTCCGGTGCCACAGGCTTTTGTTTCTCCTGTTCCACGCTCATAAACACGCATTTTAAGGGTATTTTCATTTACAACACGTACAAACTCTGTATTTGTTCTTTCAGGGAAAATATCCGCATTTTCAAACTTTGGTCCAATTACATTAAGATCCAAATCATCTACTGACTTTTGGAAAACAACACAGTGAGGGTTACCAAAGGATACGCATGTAATTCTGTACCTCTTGTCACCAATTTCTGTTGGATAATTAATGACTTTTGTGGCAGGAAGAGTGACAGGAACACTACTTGAAAGAAGATTTGCACGTCCCATGTTAACACTTGCGTAGGTAACGCGTCCATCTTTAGTATACACCTTTATTTCCTTAACGCCACTAGGAGTTTCAATTGAAACAACATCACGACCCTCTGAATATCCGTTATCAGACACATACTTTGCCACACTTCTGATACCGTTACCGGCCATGTGACCTTCTGAACCGTCACTGTTGAAAATACGCATTTTCATGTCTGCAACATTTGAATGCTCAATTAATATAATACCATTTGCACCCACTCCCGTATTTCTGTCACACATTGAAAGACAGAGGGATTCCGGACTGGTAACACTTCCATCAAAATTCTCGATGAAAATGTAATCGTCACCTGTTGCAACCATTTTTGTAAATTCAATAACCTGCTTTGTTTCACGCATGTTATTTATGTCTATAAGTTCTGTGTTTTGCTGAGTATATCTACTTGCAATAATATCTGCCGCAGCATTTGCGGTATCCAGTGATGTAAAGCATGGAATACCAAGGAACAACGCTTTTCTTGAAAGAGAAATGTAGTCATCTACTGTTTCGTCCATTAAAGCTCCTGTATATACAATGAAGCTTATGTTTTCATTTTCAAGGAGCTCTGAAACCTCGGTTGAATTACTTATATCAGATACATGCTTAACTTTTATTCCAAGATTTTCAATAGCATTTGCAGTGTCAGGTGTTGCATATATTACAAAACCTAAATCGTATATCTTTTTAGCAAGAGAAATGACCTCAAGTTCATCATGACTTTCAACACTTATAAGCACACCTGTGCCCGCACTCTTATTTGGCGTTTTAAACACACGACCGGATGCAGTAATACCCTTAAACAAAGCCTCATTTAAGTTCTTTCCTATACCAAGAACTTCTCCTGTTGACTTCATTTCAGGTCCAAGATAAGAGTTGGCATCCATGAGTTTTTCAAAAGAGAATACAGGAACTTTTACCGCAAAATATGGTGGTGTCTTATAAAGTCCGGTTCCAAATCCAAGTGTTTTTAGTTCTGCACCAAGCATTACCTTACTTGCAAGATCAACCATCGGAACACCTGCAACCTTACTTATATAAGGAATTGTACGGGATGCTCTAGGGTTAACCTCAATTACATAAAGATCATTATGATAAATGAGATATTGAATATTTACAAGCCCCTTTGTGCCAAGAGAAAGGGCAAGTTTTTCAGAGCACTCAACAACGGTCTGCATCATTTTATCGTTTATGTTGAATGGTGGATATACAGCAATTGAATCGCCACTATGAACGCCGGCACGTTCAATATGCTGCATTACTCCCGGAATTAAAACGTCTGTTCCGTCTGAAATTACGTCAACTTCAATTTCTGTACCCATCATATATTTGTCAACAAGAACAGGATTGTCTATACCTTGGGCAAGTATTTTTTCCATGTAAACACGAACTTCATTTTCATCATGAACTATCTTCATGTTTTGTCCGCCTATTACATAGGATGGACGAAGAAGAACCGGATATCCAAGTTTGTCCGCAGCAAAAAGTGCCTGATTTAAAGTGTTGACGCCAAAGCCCTTAGGTCGCTTTATATGGAACTTCTCAAGAAGTGCATCAAACTGTTCACGGTCCTCGGCTGTATCTATGCTTTCAGCAGAGGTTCCAAGGATTTGAATTCCATTTTCTGAAAGAAATTTAGTAAGTTTAATTGCAGTCTGTCCACCGAAGGCTACAACAACTCCTATTGGCTTTTCAACCTTAATAATGTTCATTACATCTTCAGGTGTTAAAGGCTCAAAATAAAGTCTGTCAGCGGTGTCATAGTCTGTTGAAACCGTTTCAGGATTATTATTTACAATTACAACATCATATCCTAATTCCTTAAGGGTCCAAACACAATGAACAGAGGAGTAATCAAATTCTATACCCTGTCCAATACGGATAGGACCTGAACCCAAAACCATAACCGTAGGCTTTCCTGAACGTTTAAATGTTCTTGCCTCGCAAGTCTTGTCGTATGTTGAGTAGAAATATGGTGTCTTTGCATCAAACTCTGCACCACAAGTGTCTACCATTTTAAAAACAGCTTCTTTTGGCTCAATACCGGCCTTTTCCAGCGATTCAATTCCCGATAGAGAAACGAATGCATCGTCCGGATATCCAAGACGCTTTCCTTCAAGATAAATGTCCTCTGTAACTTTAACCTTGCCGTCTTTAATATCTTTAAGAATAGCTTCGAAATCAGAAAGTTTTTTGAGTTTTGCAAGGAACCAAAGATCTATTCTTGTAATTTCATGAATTTTTTCAATTGAAATGCCTTCGTGGAGCGCCTCAAATATTGTGAAAAGTCTATAGTCATCTTGAAGAGTAAGCCTTTCAAGAATTGGACCGGAACTAATTTTCTTTACTGTGTTAAGAGAGTTAAGACCTATTTCAGCTCCACGAACAGCCTTCATCATAGCCATTTCAAAATTTGGTGCAATAGACATAACCTCTCCGGTTGCCTTCATCTGAGTTCCAAGCTTTCTGGAAGCGCCCTGGAACTTTTCAAAAGGCCACTTTGGGAACTTAACTACAACATAATCAAGAGTTGGCTCAAAGCATGCACAGGTCTTCCCTGTTATGTCGTTTGGAATTTCATCCAGTGTATAGCCAAGGGCAATTTTAGTTGTAATTTTAGCAATTGGGTAACCGGTAGCCTTTGAAGCAAGAGCTGAAGAACGTGAAACACGAGGGTTAACTTCTATTACTGAATACTCAAAACTGTCAGGGTTCAAAGCAAACTGACAATTACATCCACCGACAATACCAAGGGCAGAAATAATATTTAACGATGCACTTCTGAGCATTTGATATTCCTTGTCTGAAAGGGTAAGTGCCGGAGCTACAACAATACTGTCACCCGTATGAATACCAACCGGGTCAAAATTCTCCATTGAGCAGACAGCAATTACATTGCCTGCATAGTCACGCATTGTTTCAAACTCTATTTCTTTCCAACCGGAAATGCACTTCTCAACAAGAATTTGTGTAATAGGAGAAGCGTCAAGGCCGGTCTTTGCAATAATCTTAAGTTCCTCTTCGTTGGCCGCAACGCCACCACCCGCTCCACCTAAAGTGAAAGCAGGACGAACTATTACCGGATATCCGATTTCTTTTGCAATTTCAAGGGAATCTTTTATATTTGTTGCAATTTCAGATGGAACCGTAGGTTCACCTATTTCGTCCATTGTCTGCTTGAAAAGTTCTCTGTCTTCGGCCTTATCAATTGCCTCAACATTTGTACCAATGAGCTTTACTCCGTGTGATTCCAAAAAGCCATCCTTTTCAAGCTGCATGGATATTGTAAGACCGGTCTGTCCTCCAAGACCTGCAAGGAGACTGTCCGGTTTTTCTTTTTCAATAATTCTCTTAAGAGTTTCTGCTGTAAGAGGCTCTAAATATATTTCATCTGCAAGAGCATTGTCTGTCATGATGGTTGCAGGATTTGAATTTACAAGAACAACATTTACTCCTGCCTCTTTTAGCACACGACATGCCTGAGCACCGGCATAGTCAAATTCCGCAGCCTGTCCAATGACAATAGGACCGGAACCAATTACAAGTACTTTCTTAATATCTTTATTAAGCGGCATTAGTCTGTACCTCCCATCAAGCTAACGAATCTATCAAATAAAAAACTCGTATCCTTAGGTCCTGTACATGCCTCAGGATGGAACTGTACTGTAAAGGCTTTATACTCCGGATAATCAATACCTTCACAGGTTTTATCGTTTGCATTTATGAAGCTTTCCTTACCTTTCTTTATACTGCCGGAAACAACAGCATATCCGTGGTTTTGGCTAGTTATAAATGTTCTGGTTCCATTCACTTCTTTACAAGGTTGATTAACGCCTCTATGTCCATATTTAAGTTTTTCTGTAACCCCACCCGAGGCTAGGGCTGTAAGTTGATGTCCAAGGCAGATTCCAAAGATTGGAACCTTGCCAAGGAGCTTCTTTATCTGTTCAATTTGGAATGTATTTTCAGCGGGATCTCCAGGTCCGTTTGAAAGCATAATTCCGTCTGGATTTGTCCATAAAATTTCTTCCGCTGTGTATGTTGCCGGTACTACGCGAACATTACATCCACGCTTTTGAAGTTCTCTTATTATATTTTTCTTTGCGCCATAATCTACAAGAGTAACATTGTATTTAATCTCGTCTATTGCATTTTCAACGTGCTCTTTTTTACAAGTAACACTTGGAACTGCATCTTTAATTATGTAATTCTTAACCTCTGTCAAGTCTTTTGGAATTTCATTACAGATAATTGCATTCATTACGCCGTGTTCACGAATGATCTTTGTGATTTCTCTGGTATCTATTCCGTAAATACCCGGAACGCCTTCCTCTTTTAGAAAAGTATTTAAATCCTTTTCAGATCTAAAGTTTGACGGTGCATCACACCATTCACGAACCACGTATCCTTTAACACAACATTTACCCTCATAGTCCTCTGGAATAATTCCATAGTTTCCTATTAAAGGGAATGTTTGAAGGACAATTTGTCCAAAGTAACTAGGGTCTGTTAGAGTTTCTATGTATCCACACATGCCTGTTGTAAAAACAAGCTCTCCAATGGACTCTATATCCGCTCCAAAAGCAAAGCCCTCAAAAACTGTTCCGTCTGATAGTACGAGATATCTTTTCTGCATTATGGCGTCTCCTATTCTGTATTCTTAAAGGGTGGCAGCCATAACGGCTTTTATTGTGTGCATTCTGTTTTCAGCTTCTTCAAAAACAATTGACTGTTCACTTTCAAAGACTTCGTCTGTAACTTCCATATCCTTACGGCCAAACTTTTCACACATTTCCTGACCTATTTCAGTGTTTGCATCGTGGAATGACGGGAGACAGTGCATAAATACTACATTGTCAGCAGCGTTATCCATAAGCGCTTTGTTTACTTGGTAAGGTCCAAGTTCACTTATACGTTCTTCCCAAACCTCAAGTGGCTCACCCATTGAAACCCAAACGTCTGTATAAATAACATTTGCATTCTTTGTAGCCTTAATTGGATCCTCTTCAAAAGTAAGAGTAGCACCTGTTTCCTTACAGATTTCCTCACATGTCTTTATGAGTTCTTGATCCGGAAAGTACTTCTTTGGAGCACAAGCTGTAAAGTTAAGTCCCATCTTTGCACAACCAACCATGAGTGAGTTACCCATATTGTAACGAGCGTCTCCCATATATACGAAGTTTATTCCCTTAAGGTATCCGAAGTGTTCCTTTATTGTAAGGAAGTCGGCAAGAATTTGGGTTGGGTGGAATTCATTTGTAAGACCATTCCAAACAGGAACCTTTGAATACTTTGCAATTTCCTCTACTATTTCCTGGCCAAAACCTCTGTACTCAATTCCGTCATATATGCTTGCAAGAACACGAGCTGTGTCCTTAATTGTTTCCTTTTTACCCATTTGAGAATCTCTTGGATTTAAGTATGTTGTTCCCATTCCAAGGTCATGAGCCGCAACTTCAAAACTGCAACGGGTTCTAGTGCTTGCCTTTTCAAAAACAAGGGCAATATTCTTTCCCCTAAACATGTCATGAGGAACACCATTCTTTTTCTTCTCCTTAAGTTCAGCAGAGAGGTCAAGGAGGTATTCAATTTCCTCTGGAGTATAGTCCAAAAGCTTTAAAAGATCTCTTCCTTTAAGGTTCATTTTTGTCTTCCTTTCATCTGTTGAAAAATCTGCACATATTATTTGCATATTTTGTAACTTTATTTGGTTATTTATGCATAAATTTGAATATTTATGCATAAATATATAAAATCATTGCATAAATAATACATTTTTATGCATTCAAAGTCAATATAAAAATACAATATTATTTATTATTTTTATACCGGATGTTTTTCGTCATATGCTTTGAGTGCTTCATACGTGTATTCAACATCTGAAGGACAGTCTATATAAAGGGTTCCCCTCTTTTGTCGTGTTTCCTCTCCTTTACCGGTTATGAGAATTATTTTTTCCTCTCCGTCTGCATATTCATTTATTGCTTTGAATATTGAAAGACCACGGTCCTCAAGTATTTCATGCGGACAATCTCCAAGATTTTCTTCAATATCCTTTGCAATTTTCATAAATGGTTCTTCTCCTGAATCCTCTTCTGTAATAAATACAAAGTCAGAATTCTTTCCCGCACTGTCACCAAGATCATGTCGTCTTAAAAGAGCCTTCATTCCCGGACATCCAAATACGGTTACAATCTTTCTTCCCGGATATTCCACTCTTGTAGAATTATAGAGTGCTTCAAAGCTCATTGCATTGTGTGCATAGTCTACTATTACAACTATCTTTTTGTCCTTACTTCCATAAACCTGCATTCTTCCACCGGCACGAGCTGTTCTAAGTCCCTCTTTTACGTATTCCTTTGGAATGCCAAGGACGTAAGACATTGCAATTGCAGCAAGTGCATTTGACACATTAAAAATACCGGGCATAGTAATTGAAATTTCATCTTCATATTCCGGAGTACGGACGTTAAAGTAAAGACCATCCTCCTTCTTTTCAATGTTCTTGCAGTAAATTGTATTGGATTCCATTGAACCAAATGTTACAATTTTGCACTTGCCTTCTGCATATTCTAAAACTCTATCTGAATACTGTGCATCAGTGTTAATACAAGCTGTCTTGCAAGTATCAAACAACTTTAGTTTTGCTGAAAAATAGTCTTCAAAATCTGTGTGCTCAATTGGGCTTATATGATCCACACCAATATTGGTAAAACATGCAACGTCAAAACATATATCTGTTACACGATTATACTTAAGAGCCTGACTTGAAACCTCCATAACAAGATGTGAAATTCCACTATTTACTGCATTATAGAAGTTTTTATGAAGTGGCATTGCCTCCGGCGTTGTAAGATGAGATTCCTCTCTTATTACTCCGTCATATGTGTCAATTGAAGAAATAATTGCACACTCCGGTTTTCCTTCAGCCTTAAGCCAAAGATTTAAAATATTTCTGAGGTAATAAGCAGTTGTACTTTTACCCTTTGTACCTGTGATACCAATTGAGGTAATTTTACTCGGAGCATTTTCATAGAATATTTCTGCAAGGTAAACCATGGAAAGTCTAATATCAGATACTTTTATGAATGCGGCATCCACATCATATTCTTGCTCACTTACATAAAGTAGTGCACCCGAACTGATTGCTGAAATTAAATATTCCTCTTTAAAATGTGCGCCCTTACAAACAAAGATTGAAGGACCGTCAACTTCTCTATTGTCAAAAGTGAGGCATGTGATTTCTCTATTCAGAATTTCATTTGGTATGCTTGATTCCAAAATTAAATTCTTTTCATTCAAAATGTCATAAAAATTTTTAATTGTTTTAATCATAAATTGTTCCTCACATTCTTATGATAAATAAAATACATAATTTGGCTCCAAATATTTTACCATAAGTGAACCTCTTTTACAAATAATATAACTAAAATAAGTGACAAAAAACGCACTGAAAATTACGTGCATTTTCCGTGCGTTTAGTCGCCTTATTTTCTATAAGATTTCAGCAGTTAAAATATCTTCAATTTGAATTTCCACCCTATTTGTAAAAACTATTTTTCTATCATATTCGTCTATGTTTTTTACTCTCCCGGTTGTGGTTATATATGCACCACCGGACTTTTTATCATCCTTTACAAAATGGGTAACTCTTATTTCAGGCTGAAGCTTTATATTTGCCATAACAAGCTGTAAAACACCGTCTATTTTAGATATTTCATTTTCATCAAGAACTATCTTTCTATCTGTAAGACGAGCAGTTTCTATGACTTCGTCGTCGTAGCCACGAAGGGCGGCGAAAGGGGCAAACTGAGCTGCTCTGTCACGCATAGGCATATGGGCTCTTGTAATAGACTGATGATGTGGAAGATTAATTATGTCGTCATACTTGCCCATTATGCCTTGTGACCGCCAACTTGACCGTTACGTTCTATGGCGGTTGCTCCTTCCTTAAAGTTTGTGCCTTTTAAAATTGCATTCTTACCGTATTTTTTCTTTATGCCCAGCATTGCATGTTGAAGGCTGCTTTCCTTTTCAAGAAATTCATCGGTCTTTCGTTCCGCCTCATAGTCCTTGAACAGGTCAAGTTGCTCAAAGCCCATGTTTTCTTTCGCCGCCTTCTCATCCATAACATGGTTTGCTACGACATATATTCGCCTGACATGGAGGTTTTTGTCCACAATATTGTCAAACACCTCCATTGCGGCAGATGTCAAAAGTTTTGTAGATGCAGTGAATCGCTCACAGGAAGCGCTTCCATGTGCCTGCTTTGGGATTTTTCGTCCATAGTAATCTGTAATTATTTCTCCCTTATAGGAGGCTGCATCAATTATGTCATACCCTATGGTCAACACAATTTGATCAGTAACAAGCCCCTTGTCAACTAGGTCAAGAGCTACCATTTCAACCATTTCACGAACAACAATCCTTGCCTTCTCATAAGAATAAGGTTCCTTCAAAACCTGACCCTGACTTACACTGTTATTCTCCGGTTTATATGCCTTTATTTCAGCAATAGTACACGGTTCCCAACCCCATGCGTGGTCAATTAGAAGTTCCGCATTTATGCCAAACAATTTGTAGAGTAAATCTTCACTGTAGAATGAACCTTTTTGGCCCACTGAACAACGCGCAATATCTCCCATTGTGTAAAGACCGTTTGCCTCAAGTTTCTTTGCATAGCCTCTGCCAACACGCCAAAAGTCAGTAAGCGGTCTGTGGTCCCACAGGTTTCTCCTATATGACATCTCATCAAGTTCGGCAATGCGCACTCCATCCTTATCAGCCTTTATGTGTTTTGCCTCTATGTCCATGGCAACTTTAGCAAGATACAAGTTTGTACCTATACCGGCTGTAGCTGTTATTTTGGTTTGATTAAATACATCCTTAACCATTGCTAATGCCATTTCACGCGGTGTCATTTTATTAAACTTCAAATAGTTTGTGACATCAATGAACACTTCGTCTACGGAATATACGTGAATATCTTCAGGTGCCACATACTTCAAATAAATTTGATATATTCTTGTGCTGTACTCCATATAAAGTTTCATGCGTGGAGTTGCAGCAATAAAGTCAAGTTTAAGCGACGGATCTTTCAGTTCAATTGAATTTGTTGACTTACCTTTAAATGGCTTATTTCCGTTTTTAGAAAACCTAAGAGCGTTTACTTCTTTTACCTTCTCAACAACTTCAAAAAGCCTTGCTCTGCCCGGTATTCCATATGCCTTTAAAGAGGGGGACACTGCAAGACATATAGTCTTTTCTGTACGTCCTTTATCTGCAACAACAAGATTTGTTGTAAGTGGATCCAGTCCACGCTCAACACATTCAACTGACGCATAAAATGACTTAAGGTCAATTGCAATATACGTGCGTTGCTGTTCCATTGTCTCCCCTCCTAACTGTTTTTTATTATTATACCACAAACCGGTCCGATTTGCGGGACCATTCTTCACAACCGGGGACGGTTCTTCACAACCGGGGACGGTTCTCTGCAACCGGGGACGGTTCTCTGCAACCGGGGACGGTTCTCCACAACCGGGGACGGTTCTCCGCAACCGGGGACGGTTCTCCGCAACCGGGGACGGTTCTCCACAACCGGGGACGGTTCTCCACAACCAAGAACCGTCCCCAACAACCGAGAACCGTCCCCACTTTAGTGCATTGACATATTTTTAAAATATATTTAGAATGAAAAGTGTCATAAAATGAAAAATGAGGTGTTTTTATGATTGATGCTTTAAAAGAAATGCTTGATCGTTTTAGTGACTTTGGAGGTAAAACAGATAGATCAAAATACTGGTTAGCAACACTTGCCATAACAATTTTCTATATTATTGTTGGAATAGTTGTATCTGTTATTATTACAATATGTTTTGCAGCCGGAGACGACTCAGGCGTACTTGGATTAATAGTCGGTGGTATTTTGACTCTAGGAATTTCAATTGTTTCAATTTTTATCACTATTGCAGGACTTGCAATGACAATTCGCCGTCTACGTGATGCAGGCTTTCCTTGGTGGTTCTTCTTCATTAACTTTGTTCCATCAATTGGACAAATTGCATTAATTGTATTTCTTTGTTTCCCAAGTTCAGACACCCCTGTTATTGACTTCGGTGGAAATAGCGGAACTCAAAGCTATACACCATCACAACCAAAAACTTCTCCGCAGGAAAACGCTCCTGTGGTAGATGTGCCTGTTGAAGAAGCTCCAATAGTTGAAGAGACCTTTGAAACAAAAGAAGCCAAATGGATTTGTAAATGTGGAAAAGTAAATAGTGGAAATTTCTGTAGCAACTGCGGAAGTCCAAAAGAATAAAAAACAAGGTCAATCTTAACAGATTGACCTTAATTTTTTTCAACTACTCATCCCTCAGCCTGTATCTTTATTTTTTTATATAGTTTGACACTCAAAATTACTATTATAACAGCCCAAACAGCCAGCCAAACCTCGCAAAGCCACATTGGTATAACAGCTCTTTGATACAAGGCCGGGAAGACATCAACAAGCATATGTAGGAGAATAGCCAAGCAAAGAAAAACCTTCCTTTTTTCTGACACACCATAAAACACAATCACAGTAAGCCCAATGTGTATAAACATGACGAAGATACGCTCCAATGTAAACAAAAGCAACATACCAATTCCAAACTGGGATGCACTTAAAACCGTTGGCAATGCTGACGCTGCCGTTTCTTCCGTAATATTCAGTGTAGAAAGTGCCGAAGAAATATCTCCTGAAGAAAACATCAATGCAACTGCAAGTTCAAGGAGAATCATAGGAAGAACAACCGTCCAAACCTCAATTCCCGCATGACCTATACCATACAGAACAACATTTTCTCGCGTTTTATCTTTCTTCAAAATATATTTGAAAATGATATATCGTCCACATTCCTCAAACACACCGGCCATAACAATTCCATAAAGAACATAAGCCACAGTATTTCCATTTATGAATCTTGATATAGGATTATCTGACATAATGCATATAGCATGAACTCCGAGTTCAAGAACTCGTACAGATACAATAAAACCAATTGCACCAAACAGCAAATATTTAAGTTTTAACTCACCCTTATGCGATTTATGCCAAGCCACCCAAAATACAATCGGTATCAAAAATAACAATAAAACCGTAAGCCCAAGGGAAACAATATTAGTTGTTGTAAATGAAATATCATAAAATTCACTCATCACTTGACACCTCCAAGTCAGCTACGACTTCTACACAGAAGCCATTATGTCCACAAGTTGTACAAGTAAGTTTACGAGTAGCCGGAGTGTGTCTTGCCCAAAAGGCCTCTTTAAACGCTGGTCTAAAAATGGTATGGCACTGTGGGCAAATGTAGGCAACGCTTTTAAAATAATATCGTGAAATCAAAATTCCAAATATACCTGCAATTACAACCCAAACTGCAAATAACCACCAAAGACCATTCGTAATCCAAAGAATAATGGATGTCCACTGGAATATAGTAATTGGAATTCCGGTCAACAGCATTATCATATGAATTTTTTTCAGTTCTTTCTTATTTGTCATTGTATAAGCTACGTCGCCTATGGATTCGAGAGAAATTTTTTTGATAGTTTTCAGCTCGCGATTCAGTTCTTCCAATTTTGCCAACCGATCCTGACGTTCTTCCATTTCTTGTTTTAGCGCCTGTTCCTGTTGTTCCAGCAGTAATGAAATTACGCTACCCGGATCGTCCTCGGAAAGAATCTGAGATATAGAATCAATTGGGAGTCCTAAACCTCTTAGGAAACATATAATCTTCATTCGCTTTAGATCATCTTCGGAATAAAGACGTCGTCCGCCTTCTGTCAGTTCTGTCGGTACAAGAATTCCGCGGGAATCATAATACTGCACCGTTCTGACCGTCACCCCACACAGTTTTGCAATTTCTCCGGTCGTGTATTTTGACATAGCTTTTCACCTCCTTGCGCTAAAAATAACACATTACGCTACGTCACAAGCAACCCCTAACGCAAGGGGATTTTTTATTATTTAAAAAATTTCCACTAGATTAAACTGCAAATCCAATTGTCAACAAACTTCATATGTTCATCGGTATGAAACCAGTGTTCCCCACCCTTCATTACAGTGAGCGTTGCGCCAATTTGGTTTGCAAATTCGGATATAGTATCTATAGTGGTTAAATTATCATTTTCACCGTATAAAATATGTGTAGGGGTATTCCATTCAATTGGATGCTTTCGAACATAGCACAAGTATTCCCAAGATAAAACTTCTCCAAACGTGGTTGGAATTTCCTTTTTACTTTGCAGTTCATCCTCTGTTACATTTGACCATAACATCATATCCGTAATTAATTTTTCCATATTTACAATAGGTGAAATAAACATGGCTTGCGAAATTTTCTTTTCAGCAAGTGCGTTCATGGTGAAAAAAGCCCCTATGCTGTTTGCAATTAAAACAACTGAATTATATCCATTGCTGTGCAAATCAAAAAAACTTGAAAATTCTATTTTCGCATCCCACGGATTTTGAGATTTATAGTCAAAACCAACAACATCACTATCTTCAAATAAAGATTGATAGTGCTTTGCCTCCTCTGCACTACCACCTTTGCCATGCACATATATGACTAGTCGTTCCATTAAAACCGCTCCCTTAAATACGCCTCACCAACTAAAGTTAAAAACACTGTCGGTATTTTGTAATACTTTTTTCGTAATGCTAAAGCAATATTCTCAGCACACATTTTTTCATCTTCACTGAACATATCAATCTCTTTAAAAAATTCAACTTTTGACACCGTGTAACTGACAAAATATGTGCCACAAAGTCTGTTATTGTTCACGAAAGCGTCACAGCAGAAACAAAGCGATGCATTTGGATTTAAAGTTTCCTCATAAGCAATTACATCGCCCTCTTTTCCGGCAACAACAACATATTCTGTACTATCTTTACCTTCAAATTTACGTCCTGTCAAATCATTTTTTATCATAAAAAAACCTCCCATCATTCTGATGGGAGTTAAATTTTATTTTCCCATCAGCCAAGCTTTAGCACCTTACATTTTGCAGGTTGCTGTACGGTCAACGGGCTTGTCCCTCGCGTACTCTTTATGGTGAATTCATTTTATCATACATATTTTTAGTGTGTCAATAAAGCAAACATATATTTTTCGACATATAACGCTTAACGAGTCGGTTGTACTTCCTTGCGTATTCCTCTTGAGATTGCTCCTTGGATGCGTTTTCTTTGATGCACTGGTTCGTGGGTCATCAAGGATCAGTGAACGACTGCGTTTCCACCCGTATGTGCTTGTAGTATTCAGAGCCAGTATATTACCCGGTCCCGGTGTAAAGGAACAGACAAGCATATATCCCAAAAGAGAGGTAAATGTCGCAGACGTCATACTTGATTAAATGCTTTTTTAATTTTTCAAGAATATTGGAAAACAAATTAAAATATGGTATAATCGACATATGTCGGAAAGGAGTGACGGTATGCCAAGACCACAGAGATGTAGGCGAGTTTGTTCGGAACCTCAGTTTCTTTGTTTTTCCCCGGGTGGTGTAGAACAGCCGGAAGAAAATGTACTTACTGTAGACGAATATGAGGTAATTCGTTTAGTTGACTATGAGAAAAAAAGTCATGAGCAATGTGCCGCAGCAATGGAAATTTCCAGAACAACGGTTACAGAAATATACGAAAAAGCCCGATATAAAATTGCCGAATGTTTGGTTCAAGGCAAACAACTCAGTATAAACGGAGGCAATTACCATATCTGCCCCGGACAGAGAAGTTGCTTTGGTAAGCCGTGTAGAAAAGAAAGAATACTATCAGAAAAAGGAGAACATACAATGAGGATTGCAGTAACATATGAAAACAGCGAAATTTTTCAGCACTTTGGTCACACGAAGGAATTCAAAGTCTATGATATTGAAGACGGTGAGATTTTATCTTCTCGGGTTGTTGACTCTGAAGGCTTCGGTCACGGCGCATTGGCAGAATTTCTATTTAACAACGGAATTGATGTATTGATTTGCTCAGGCATCGGAGGCGGTGCTCAGACCGCTCTTAGAAGTGCCGGAATTAAATTATACGCAGGCGTCTCAGGCAGTGCCGATGATGCGGTACAATCACTGCTGGACGGAAAGCTTAACTATAATCCAAATGTTATGTGCAATCACCACGGCCATGAAGAAGGCCATAGCTGTGGAAATAAAGGGTGTCATTGATGGAAATAGAAGCAACTCTTACAAAGTTACCGTTTTGGGATAATTTATCGGAACAAGAAAGAACATTAACAAAATGTGGAGCAACGCACCGTACTTATGAGAAAGGCGTTTACGTTTTTGATTACAGCGATTCCTGCATGGGTATGGTGTATATTCAAAAAGGCTCTATTCGTGTTTTTATCACTTCCGAAGAAGGGCGGGAAGTCACTCTCTTTCATATATCTGAGGGCGACTGTTGTGTATTCTCGTCTGCCTGTGTCATCGGTGGCGTCACTCTTGATGTACAGATGGTTGCAGAAAGTGAAGTAGAATTATTGGCAATTCACGCCGGAACTGTCGCAAAGTTGATGGAGTCTAATATTCATTTCAAATGTTTTATTTATGAGTTGGCTGCTAAACGGTATTCAACCGTAGTTTGGGTTATGCAACAAATACTCTTTGCTCATTTTGATGAACGAATGGCAAGATTTCTTTTATCCCGATATGAAAAAACAGGTGACAGCACCATTCGCATGACGCAGGAGGCGATGGCGCAGGAGGTCAATTCAGCCCGTGAGGTTGTTGCACGAATGCTCAGGCAGTTTGAATCAGACGGATTGATTGAACTGAACCGTGGAATTGTTATACTCAAAAATATAGAATTACTAAAAAATATTGCCGAATGAGACTCAGTTACGGAAACGGAATGCTCTTGCAAGTATAATAGAAATACAAACAAATAATTTTACTTCCAAGGAGGATTTCAATATGTCTGAACTGAAAATTACAAAAGAAAACATTGAGCAGGTGTTAAGAAGCGATATTCCTGTGCTGATTGACTTTTGGGCGACTTGGTGCGGTCCTTGCCACATGATGTCGTCGGTGGTTGCAGAACTTGCGGATGAATATCAAGGCAAAGCAATTATAGGTAAGGTCAATGTTGATGAAGAACCTGAACTGGCGGCTTCCTTCTCAGTTGCAAGCATTCCTATGTTTGTTGTTATGAAAGGCGGAAAAATAGCAAATACTAAGATAGGTGCTATGCCGAAAGCAAATTTGGAGGCGATGTTAAAATGAACTTTATGGATTTTCTTAAACGCCCGGATATCAACAAGGGTGTGGAAGAATGGCGCAATACAACGAATGCCGTTCTGTTAGATGTAAGAACGGTTGATGAGTACGGTCAAGGTCATATCGAGGGAAGCGTGAACATCCCTTTACAAAACATTCAAGCTGTTAAAAACAGTATTCCTGATTTTGACAAGCCTATTTATGTCCATTGTCTCAGCGGTGGCCGAAGCGCACAGGCAACTTCTGCTTTGAAATCAATGGGATATACCAATGTGACAAACATCGGAGGTATCAGTGCTTATCGAGGTAAGGTGGTGAAATAATACAATGAAAGTTGTTATTGTTGGCGGAGTTGCCGGAGGCGCTACTGCTGCGACCCGTATCAGAAGATTAGACGAACACGCTCAAATTACGGTTTTTGAGCGCTCCGGCTATATTTCTTATGCCAACTGTGGCTTGCCGTATTATATCGGCGGCGTCATAGAAGACCCGGAAGAACTGACTTTGCAAACACCGGAGAGTTTCCAAACCCGTTTTCGTATCAATGTTAAGGTAAAGCATGAAGT
>JAQXSW010000011.1 GCA_029219165.1 Oscillospiraceae bacterium | reverse complement strand
GTCAGTCCGGAAAATACACTTGCAAAAAAAGCCGGTCTGGAGCTGGGATTGAAGGGCGCTATTGCCGTAAATGATAAGATGGAGACCTCTGTGTCAGATATTTATGCTGTGGGCGATGCAGTACAAATCAAGCATATAGTTACAGGGAACGATGCTGTTATTGCTCTTGCAGGTCCTGCAAACAAACAGGGCAGGATTGCAGCGGATAACATATGCGGTCTTGACAGTCATTATAAAGGCTCATTGGGCTCCTCTGTAATAAAACTGTTCGATCTGACTGCCGCAAGCACAGGGTTGACCGAAAAGGCAGCACAAACGACAGGGATTTCTTATGGCAGGATTGTGTTGTCGCCCTCTTCTCATGCAGGCTATTATCCGGGCGCAAAAACTATGACAATGAAGGTTGTCTATGAAAAGGAAACCTTAAAGCTTTTGGGTGCGCAAATTGTAGGATATGACGGAGTCGATAAACGGATCGATGTATTGGCAACCGCAATAAGCGCAGGCATGAAAGCAAATGAGCTAAAGGATTTAGACCTTGCCTATGCGCCGCCTTATTCCTCGGCTAAAGACCCGGTTAATATGGCAGGCTTTATGATTGAAAATATTGCAAACGGATTAGTCAAACAGTTTCACTGGGACGAGGTTGCCGATTTGCCGAGAGACGGAAGCGTTACCTTATTGGATACCCGTACCGCTAATGAATATGCACACGGTCATGCTGACGGATTTATCAATATTCCGGTAGATGAACTGCGTGAGCGTTTGTCTGAAATTGACCGAACAAAACCGTTATATGTTATGTGTCAGAGCGGACTGCGCAGTTATATTTCCTGCCGAATTTTGTCGCAAGAGGGTTACGATTGTTATAATTTCTCCGGCGGCTATCGATTCTACTCAGGAATTATCCGTGAAAAGGCTATGCCTGAACAATCCTATCCCTGCGGCATGGATAAGTAAAGGGGTGACAGTATGCTGAAACGAATATTTCCGCTGATACTTGTATTGATGTTAATGCTCACCGGTTGCGGAAAATCCGATGCCGATATACCAAACAATACTTATGAAAAGATCACTATGTCAGAAGGACTTGCTCGAATGGAATCGGACGAAAACTACATTTTGCTTGATGTGCGCCGAGCCGATGAATTTGAAGCGGGACATATCCCCGGTGCAGTTAATCTTCCCAACGAAGAAATCGGTACAGAAGAAATTCCCTCCCTGCCGGACAAAGCACAGACTATTTATATTTATTGCCGAAGCGGGAATCGCAGTAAGCAGGCGGCAGATAAGCTTCTGGCGCTGGGATATACGAACTTAATCGAATTCGGCGGCATAATAGATTATACCGGCGAACTGGAATACGGAAAATAAAGTATGCAAAACAATGAAGTATGTATGTCAAATCTGCGGCTATATCTATGATGACACCAAAGAGAAAGTACCCTTTGAACAGCTTCCGGCAGATTGGAAATGTCCGCTATGCGGTGCGGCAAAGACAGATTTTAAGCCGGAAACCCAAAAAGAAAAAGAACGAAAGTTGCAATACCAATGGTATCATAACTTTCGTTCTTTTTTGGTCGGAGTGAGGAGACTCGAACTCCTGGCCTCTTGTTCCCGAAACAAGCGCGCTACCACCTGCGCTACACCCCGAAATATGTGCAGCCAATTTTAAGTTGGCTGCTTTTTATTATTTGTTGTTTACTGCCTTTTTTGCTGCTTCAACAATGTGGTCTGCATCAAGACCATAAAGGTGAAGAAGTTCAGCGGCAGGACCGGAACGACCGAAGGTGTCGTTTACGCCAACGCGTACAACCGGTGTTGGAAGTTTTTCTGAAAGAAGTTCAGAAACTGCTCCGCCAAGACCACCAATGATATTATGTTCTTCGGCTGTTACAATTGCGCCGCAGTCCTTTGCAGCAGCAAGAATAATTTCTTCATCAAGAGGCTTAATTGTGTGGATATTAATTACACGGGCAGAAATACCTTCTGCCTTAAGTGTTTCATAAGCCATTAAAGCCTCATTTACCATAAGGCCTGTAGCTACAATGGCAACGTCTGTTCCCTCTTTGAGAACTTTACCTTTGCCCCATTCAAACTTGTATGAGGCCTCATCAAAGATTTGAGGAACAGCAAGTCTGCCAAAGCGAAGATAGCAAGGGCCTTCATATTCAGCTGCGGCAAGTACTGCAGCCTTAGCCTCAACAGCGTCAGCCGGGTTAATAATTGTCATGCCCGGAATTGTTCTCATAAGAGCAATATCCTCACAACACTGATGTGAAGCTCCATCTTCACCAACAGAAATACCGCCATGTGTTGCTGCAACCTTAACATTTAAGTGTGGGTAACCAATTGAATTTCTAATCTGCTCAAAAGCACGACCGGCTGCAAACATTGCAAATGAAGAAGCAAATACAGTATAACCTGTAAGTGAAAGTCCGGCTGCAACACCAATAAGGTTACCCTCAGCAATACCGGCATTGTAGAATCTTTCAGGATATTCCTTCTTAAATACACCTGTCTTTGTGGCACCTGCAAGGTCGGCATCCATTACTATTACTTTGTCATTTATCTTACCCAGTTCAAGGAGTCCTTCACCATAACCGTCTCTAGTAGCCTTTTTAATTACTTCAGACATGAAAGTGCCTCCTTTAACTCGCTCATTGCTTGTTCATACTGCTCTGCATTAGGTGCCTTACCGTGCCATCCGCACTGATTCTCCATGAATGACACTCCCTTGCCTTTTACTGTCTTTGCAATTATGGCAGTTGGCTTGCCCTTACAGTTTTCAGCAGCAGTAAATGCATTGTCAATTTCATCAAAGTTATGACCGTCAATTTTTATTACATTGAAACCAAAAGCTTCAAACTTCTCATCTATTGGATATGGCGAGTTAACCTCATCTATACTACCGTCAATTTGAAGATTGTTGTTGTCAACAACAACTACAAGGTTGTCAAGCTTCTTTGCTGCTGCAAACATTGCAGCCTCCCAAACTTGGCCCTCTTCAATTTCTCCATCGCCAAGTACTGTATACACTCTGTATGTTTTGTTGGAAATTTTTGCGCCAAGTGCCATTCCAACTGCAACAGAAACACCTTGACCAAGAGAACCTGTACTCATGTCAACACCCGGAGTCATGTGCATGCTTGGATGACCTTGAAGACGAGAATCTGCCTTTCTGAGAGTTTTAATTTCCTCTTCCGGGAAAAATCCACGAAGTGCAAGAGCTCCATAAAGAGCAGGTGCAGTGTGACCCTTTGAAAGAACAAATCTATCTCTGTCCTCCATCTTAGGATCCTGCGGATTTAAATTCATTTTATACATATAAAGATATGTCATGATATCTGAAATGGAGAGAGAGCCACCCGGATGACCGGATTTTGCATTGAATGTTCCCTCAATTACATTCATACGTACCTTTACTGCTGCTTTTTGCAGTTCAAGTTTCTTTGAAGAATCCATTTTTTCCTCCTAAAATTTATATGGAAACTCATAGTTTTCTAAGTTTCTGTAAGAATTTTTCAAAGTATTCCGGAAGCGGAGCCTCCAGTTCAATATATTCACCTGTAGAAGGGTGTATAAAACCAATTAAGCCTGCGTGAAGGCATTGGCCATTCAGTTCCTTCGGAGTATTCTTTGGACCATATACAAGGTCTCCTGCAACAGGATGTCCCTTATATGCCATGTGAACACGAATTTGATGTGTGCGTCCTGTTTCAAGACGAAGTTTCACATAAGTATATCCGGGGAACCTTTCAAGGACTTCATAATGAGTGACCGCATTTCTTGAATTTTTATCCGTAACAGCCATTTTCTTTCTGTCTTTAGGATTTCTGCCAATAGGGGCATCTATTATACCCTCGTCATTCTTAAGATTTCCATGAACAACAGCACGGTACTCCCTGGTAAAGGAATGCTCCTTAATTTGTTCTGCCAAATGTCTGTGCGATTTATCCGTCTTGGCAACAATTAAAAGTCCACTTGTGTCCTTATCTATTCTATGCACAATACCGGGTCTCATAATGCCATTTATACCGGAAAGTGAATTTTCACAGTGAAACATAAGCGCATTTACCAAGGTACCATCCGGATTTCCCGGAGCAGGATGAACCACCATACCCTTCGGTTTGTTGACTACCAAAAGGTCGTCATCTTCATATAGAATATCAAGTGGAATGTTTTGAGGCACAGCCTCACAAATAGTTGGTTCCGGCAAAACCACTTCTACCAAACTGCCCGCTTTAGCTTTATAGTTTTTTGAAACCACTTGACCGTCAACGGTTACATCTCCATTTTGGAGAAGTTTTTGAGCCTGACTTCTTGAAATATCCTCAACATTTGTTGATATAACATTGTCAATTCTTTCACCAGACTGTTCCTGCGGTACAAGAAAACTTAAAACATCTTCATTCATTGGTGTTCTCTTCTCCGTCATTTGACTTCTTTTCTTTTACAGTTTCAACTATGACTGCAATTATAATGAGCACTGCACCGACAGTTACGCATATATCGGCAAAATTAAAAACGGCATAGTCCATAAAAGTGTATTCAATGAAGTCAACAACATAGTGTCTAAAAACTCTGTCAATTAAATTTCCAAGTCCACCGGCAAGCATTAATATTATAGCCGAATATTCAAATTTATTTTTTATCTTTCCGGAAAAAAGGTATACAAAACCTGCAATTATTATTATTCCGGTGAATACCGAAAGCGCCCATGTGTTATTACTTAATATACCGAATGCAGCTCCTGTATTTTCCACATAACGAAATTGGATAACTCCATCTATTACGGTCACAGGGTCCGCATCTTTTAAGTAATCCAGCACTAACTTTTTTGAGATTTGGTCAACTACAACGAGCAATACAGCCACTATTACAGTAATTGCAATTGATATATTAGTCCTCTTCTCTGTCAAAGAGACTCTGTTCAGGATCATATGTTTCATCTTCCAAATCCTCTTCTTCGTCCTCGTCAAAAAGACTTCTGCCGGAATCAATGTCTTCAAACTCAATGTCTGAATCATTTAAATATTTGTCAACATCTGCATCCTCAACTGCGTCATTATCAGTTTCGTCTGTAAGATAAGCGTCAACATTTGGAACCTCTTTAGATGTTTCCGGGACGTCTTCTGCAACGCCCTCTGGGTTTTCAACAGTTTCAGCAGCTTCTGTGTCTTCAGCTTCTTCTGTTTCTTCTGTATCTACCGGGTTTTCTATTTCTTCTGCATTTTCTGTGTCAGCTGCATCTTCAGAAATTTCTGTATCTTCAACATCCTCTGCTGCTTTCTTTTTACGCATTGCTGCAATGTCAGCTGCAAAATCAGGTGTGAACTCAAGGAGTTCTAATTGCATTTTGTATGTATCCATAAGGCTTGCTCTGATTTTAGCTGATTCCTCTTTAATTTTGTCAAGGTATTCACGCTCTTTTTCAGCTTCATCCTTAACAGTATTAACCTGCTCATCATAAATTTCCTGAGCCTTAGCAAGAAGCTTTGTAGCATTTGACTGAGCAAGTTTTAATGTGTCATCAGCACGTTCATTTGCATCCCTAACAATTTTGTCTGCTTCTTTTTCAGCATTTTCAATGATTGCAGCTGTCTTTTCAGATACAGCAACCTTGGCTGCACGTACCTTTTCTTCTGCTTCAGCTAAAATTTCGCGTGACTTTTCCTGAGCTTCAGTTACAATTGACTCCTTCATTCGTTCCGCCATAAGAAGAGCATTACGAATGTTGTCTTCATCACCTTTGTATTCTGAAACCTTATCAGCAAGAAGACCAACCTTTTTTACGAGGTCTGCATTGTCCTTGAAAAGTTGTTCAAAAGACTCATATACTTCTTCAAAGAACTCATCTACATCTGCACTTTTATAAGCATTTCTTCCGGCCTGCTGGAATTCATGGTTTTTAATTTGCTTTGGTGTAAGCATATTCTTCACTCCTGAGTATTATTAAGAAAACGAGAGTTGAAAGTCATATTCAACTCTCGTCAAGCGTCAAATGTTATGATTGGAAGAACATTCCGCTATTTTCAAGTTCATCAAGAAGATCACCGGATACGTTAACGTTATATGGTGTAATGATGAATGTACTATTTGCAACTCTCTTGAGCTGTCCCTTGTTTGCATATGCAACACCTGAAAGGAAGTCAATGAGTCTACGTGCTACATCTCTATTTGCAGACTCAAGATTAAGAACTACTGTTCTCTTTTCATTGAGGTGATCTGCAATTGCAGGAGCATCGTCAAATCTTTCCGGTTTAGCAAGGACAACTTGAAGCATGTCACGAGACATATTTACAACATTGTTTCTACGGGATGGCTGCTGATAGTCTGAGTCACTATATGAAGCCGGAGTTCTGTTTGGAATGTACTCCTCATCATCCTCATAGTCACCGTCCATAAGGTCACCTTCATATTCATCTTCTGGCTCAAAGCCTGTAAAAGCCTTCATTTTGTCAAGAAAATTACCCATTTCTCATACTCCTTTAATTTATCAGTAAACTCTAGCTCCAAATATACTAGAGCCAACCCTTACAAGATTAGATCCTTCCATGATGGCCGCCTCATAATCCGAAGACATTCCCATGGATAAAATTTGCATACATATATTATGTATTTTTTTACTTTCTATGTCAACATATAACTGATACATATTTGAAAAAAATTGTCTTAAAATGACATCATTTTCACAAATAGGAGGAATTGCCATAAGTCCTTTGACAGAAACACCGGGAAACTCAGCTATTTCATGACAAATTTCAAGGACTTTACTGTACTCAAGTCCACTTTTTGACTCCTCTTCTCCAATATTTACCTCAAGCAAAATGTCAGTATTAATTCCGGCATTTACTGAGCATTTTGATATTTCTTTTGCAACCTTAACACTGTCAACAGATTGAATTGTTGACACCTCACCTACAATCTGCTTAACCTTGTTAGTTTGAAGATGTCCGATAAGATGAACATCCACACCTTCCAAATTTAAATCAGGCTTCTTTGAAAGGAGTTCCTGAACTCTGTTCTCGCCTATTAAATCTATGCCCTGAGCCAAAGCATGGTTAATGAAATAAGGTTCAACAGTCTTTGTTACAGCCATAAGGTGAACATCTTTTTCTGTTCGTCCACTCTTTTGTGCGGCTTCCGCAATGTTTTCTCTTATTTCTTTAATATTTTCCTCAATATCTTTGCATCTTTGCTCTCTATATTGATTCAAGGACTCATTTAACGATTTTTCCATCATAAAGATCCTTTCCGCTAATAATTATGTTGTCATAAAGCTTTACATATCCGTCAGCACCAACATCCGTTTCACTTAGAACAAAATTGTCGCTTGAATAGATAATATTTATTTTCTTGAAAGAGACTATGTTTCCTTTAAGAACATATACGCCCTTTTCACCTTTTTCATTTACACGGATTGCTGAAGCCGGAATTTTAAGACCCGAATAGGAGTCAATAACAAGTTCGGCACTTTCATTTCTGAGAGATGAAATGGCCGAATTCATAAGATTACAACTGAGAACAAGTGCTGTTTCATCGCCATTATTTTCATTAATTGAATATACTTTTGCATTTATACTGTTTACAGATGAGAATGGGAGATTTACGGTTATTGAATCGCCCACTTTGAGATCTCCTATGCTGTTTGAATGAGCATTACAAATGAAGTACCAAGTAAAGTCAGTTACAACCTTTCCTATTGATCCGTTTGGCACCGGCTTTTTCTCAGATTTAAGAATTTCGTAAACCTTATCTACGGTAATTTCAGATAATTTTGTACAATCAACTATCTGCTCAAGTCCGTCAACTCCACTTATGTAATATCCGGATTGCGCGGAATTAATGGGAGTATAATTTACTTTTTGTTTAGATAACGCATCATATTCTGCTTTAACGGCAGCAAGCTTTGACTCAAAGTCAATTGTGTCACCTATTGCAATTTGTCTTGTTACAACTTGGTCACGAAGTTCATTTATTGCATCCGAAAGAAGTGTCATTTTTCCGGAGTTAATAATATCTGCAAGGTCCATTACGGAACGGTCAATATTGTCATTTAAGTCGTCAACATCAAATGTGTAGTTGTCAGACTGTGAAGCAAGTCTTTCATATCTTTCAATACTTTCCTCAAGTTCCTTTAATTTGTTATATTTGTCGGCGTCATCTGTGTTTGAAAACACAGCAGCAACCGGTTGATTTTTTCCAACACGAGAACCGTCAGGAATAATTGAAATGATAGTACCGTTTTTTGTATTTGTTATGTAATTCTCTTGGCGTGCAACAAAAACAACAGTGTCAACAGTATCCTCAACTGTATAATTATAAGCAATTTCCGTTTCAACTGGTTCACTTATCATCTGCACCGCCTGGTATACAATATATGCAATGAGCAAGATTGAAAGCGCAATAATTATTATACGTTTCAGTGTTTGCTTTTCTCTTTCCCCCATTTCTATACCTCCTTACAGATTTTAGAATTCACGATGCGAAGGGCCTCTGCCACAAGTTCTTCGCCATTCATTTCATCAATATACAGCCAATTTACTTCCGGATTTTTTCTAAACCAGGTAAGTTGTCTTTTAGCATATCTTCTTGTTTCTTGTTTTAAATGATCCACACATTCATCAAGAGTTCTTTCTCCATTTATAAACGGAGCAAGTTCTTTAAGACCTATAGCCTGTTTTGCAGTTGCACCAATAGGATTGCCTACAAATTCACGCGCTTCATCTAAAAGTCCTTTTGAAAGCATCATGTCAACGCGCTTGTTTATGCGCTCATAAAGGTACTGCCTGTCCTTTGCCGTAAGGCCAATGTAAATTGGATAATAGGGCGATTCATTAAGTCTTGAGTTTTCTACCTGATAACTGATTGTATGCCCTGTAGAATAGTAGATTTCCAAAGCGCGAAGAACACGCCCGGTGTTATTTTCGTGTATGTTCCGGGCGGCTTTTGGATCTATTTCTTTCAACTTTTCATACATGGCCGTCGGACCATATTCATTCAGTTCTTCGCGTAAATTTTCACGAACTTCGTTTGGAGTTTCATCCTTTAGAAGTTCAATATTCTTTAAGACGGTGTCCATGTATAGGCCCGTGCCCCCGACCATGATAACCGTTTTATTTCTAGCGTGTATATCGGCGATTATTTCGTCGGCACGCTCCTTATACTTTGCAACGCTAAATGCTTCATTTGGCTCAACCTCGGAAATCATATAATGAGGTATTCCCTGCATTTCAGCGTTTGAAGGCTTAGCCGTTGCAATATCCATGCCCTTGTAAATTTGCATTGAGTCAAAAGAGAGAACCTCTCCGGAAAGGGCCTTTGCAAGTTCCACTGAAAGGGCAGTTTTACCCGAAGCAGTTGGACCCAAAATTGCAATAACCGGGATTTTATTTGCAAAGTCTCTTGTGTCCACCTTATTTCTTTCCTTTCCTTGTAACCTTAGTCTTGTTTCCCTTTTCATCCACTATATAGGTGTTTTCAAGTTCTGCAACAAGACTGCGTTTGTAGGAATCTATATACTCACGTCTAAGGATATATTGCTCTTCTTTTTCTGCATCAGTAAGACCCTCTGCCTGTGATTTTCTGTAAAGCTCGTTTATTCTATCAAGCTTTTTCTGTTCCATTGTTATTTTCCTCCAAAGAGTAAATTTCCTGTACTTTCTCAAGAAGTTCATTTCTATTGTTTTCAAGTTTTTCGTCTACAACTAAAGAGAGTATTTCCTCTAGTATTTTTCCAATAATTGGACCTTTAGGAATGCCTAATGCAATAATGTCATTTCCGGAAATTTCAAGTTGACCAATTGTAAAGGCCTGTCCTTCATTGACAATTTCATCAATTAATTCTATGACATTTTCAAATTCATCATGAGGGTTAAACTGATTACAAACATGTGCAAGTGAGTCCCCAAGTTGCACAGCAATTAGAAAGCGAAGGTTATCTTCTCCAAATTTGGAAAGTCGTCTTTTAACGATTTTCTTTGTGGGAGATATATCAATATCATGATTTAATATAAGGGTCAGCACTGTTTCCTGAAAGGCGGATGAAAATCTTAGCCTTTTAAGGATTGGTGCACTAATTTCTTCACTGACTTTTCCATGACCGTAGAAATGACCGACGCCGTTTTCATCCACCGTAAAACACGGTGGTTTTCCTATGTCATGCAGAAGTAGGGCCATGCGCACTTCAGGAACATTTGGAGAGCACCCCACTGCATGAGCAATGTGATCATATATGTTAAACATATGGTGCTTGTTCTTTTGATCAAAGTCAAAGCACGGAATAAGTTCCGGAATAATTACGCCAATAACATCCCTGTATTCAATGAGAATTTGTGTGACATTTTCCCCGCATAGAAGTTTTATCAGTTCAACTGAAATTCTTTCACTGGCAACATTAAGGAGTAACTCCTTATTATCTAAGATACTTTTCTTTGTTTCATCTTCAATACTGAAACTCAAAACTGACGAAAAGCGAATGGCACGCATTATACGAAGAGCATCCTCATTGAATCTTTCATCAGGGTTGCCAACACTTTTTATAAGTTTATTCTTTATGTCCTCTACGCCGCCAAAGCAGTCCACAAAACCCACTCCCGGACTATATGCTATAGCATTTATTGTAAAGTCCCTACGTGAAAGATCTTCTTTTATATTCTTTGTAAAGGAAACATTGTCGGGATGTCTGTTGTCAGCATATTCTCCGTCAATTCGGTATGTTGTTATTTCAACCATTTCGCCATCTATTATGACAGATATGGTTCCGTGCTTAATTCCTGTTGGAATTGTTTTAAAGTCTGAAAATACTTCAAGGATTTTCTCAGGCCTTGCAGAAGTTGTAATGTCCCAGTCGTGTGGGGTTTTACCCATAAGTGAGTCTCTTACACAACCTCCTACAACAAAAGCCTCAAAGCCATTTTCCTTAAGCCTTGAAAGGGCAGTCACGACATAGGGCGGCATGTCTTTTAAAATTCTGTACTCCTCATAAGTTATGAGGATATTTATTATGTTTAAAAGACCTGAAACTGAAAGACGCTCAGGAAGACCAAGAGCGCGGAGAAGTGTAGTGCGCTTTTCCTTTGAGCCACTACCTCCTATGAAACCGTCTTCATAGAGATCCATTCTTTCAATTTGCCGTTTTGGCTCTTTTGAAGCGCAAACGCTTTCTCCGACGCCTGCGTTTTTCAGTGCCTTTATAATAACGTCTGACGGCACGCCTTCCACGCCAAGTTTACCCTCGGCGGACGGCTTGTCCTTACGACGTTCTTTTCCATATAAATCCGGAATATAGACATTGGTAATTTTGTCCTTTGGAATGGATCCTCCAAGGTAATTTCTAATCATAAAACCTGCAGAGTCACCATCTGTCAAAATAATTAGCCCTCTTTTATCGGCTAGTTTTCTAAGGAGTTCAAGTTTCTCTTTATTTTTGAAAATGCCGAAGCCATCTGTACAAACAATTGTTGCATTTACTATGCTATGAAGTTTTATTGCATCATACTTGCCCTCAACCACAATTATTTTGTCTGTGTATAGCTTCTCCATTACTTGATCCTCCTAGCCATTGAAAGATCAATGAAAAGTTTCTCTATTGTAAGTCTTTCGCCTGCAAAAGTACTCTTATTTTGAATATCAGCACGTGAAATTATTTCAAGAGCTTCACGCAAACCTTTTACCGTGTATTTTTTTGAACGATTAAGAGCAGATTTAAGGCGAAAATCACTTTTATAAACACTTGGATATGCAGCCTTAACGTCTTTAATTGAATGACCGGATTCAACTGCGATTTTTGCCCTATACATATCCACATATGAGCTTACAATTGCACCGACAATAAGAATTGGATCAGTTTTTTGATCAAATAGAACCCCAAGCATTTTATATGCATTTTCAAAGTCGTTATCTACAAGATAGTCAAGCATTTTGAATGTTGTAGCCTCCAATGATTTAATTGCTACAGCATCTATATCCTTCACTGTAATAGCAGAATTTGTATAAAAACAAACCTTCTCTATTTCATTTATGAGATTGCTCATGTCATCTCCGACAGCTTGTACAAAATACAATGCGGTGTCATAGTCTATTTCTCTTTCATTCTTCTTACATTCCTTAACAACAAATGCTGTAAGGTCCTTTTGAGTTCGTTTGTCTATGGTGCAAACAGCACCGGCTTTGTCAATAAGATTTACAACATCCTTGCCAAAGGTTGTTCTTTGAGAAATATTTTCTGTGTCCTGCCAGAAAACCAAGACGCATGTGTCCGGAAGATCACGGAGCATTGTAAGCATTTTTTCCTGTTCATCCTCTGTAAGTCCGGAAAACGGAAGGTCATGTACTATTACGCAAGTCTTTTCACACATTGCAGGGAGTGCTTCCACACAAGTTGCAATTTCATCAACCTCGGTTACATCTCCTTCAAACTTGTGGAGGTTAAACGCCTCAAGGCCGGCAGGAACAACCCTGTCAGCAAAGAGAGATACATATTGTTGTTTTAAGTAACCGTCTGTGCCGGTCACAAGATACACCGGCAGATAGTTTTCTGATTGAATATTCTGCCAAAGTGTTTTTTCAACAAACTTCATATTACGACCTCTACAACATTTTGTGTATACAAAGTACATTATAAACTAAACTTACTATATATTCAAATATTACTTTATGAAAATATTAAAAACATATAAGATATAAAAAACATGAAAAATATTGTCAAGATAGTCATGTTTTTACGTTTAGATATTTCACCCGGAATTAGAAGTGATACAGCACAAAATAACAAAGCCATAGAAAGTGCAAAAGACAAAGACGATGAATTGCCGGAGATATACATATACGGAATTTTATTGACCATTTCACAAACCCAAATTACATATTTATCACACAGACCAACCAACAAAAAACATGCACTGGCAAACGCGTCCCTTAAAAAAGCAATTTCAAGAACTGTCCCAAAATTTGCAAGAATTGTACCCACGGCACAAAACATTATTGAAACGGATGCTATTGCACCACAAAGAAAGTTTGTAAGCGGTGCAACAAGGGAAATGTCTCCACCAAACATGAACATAATCGGTGAGGTCAAAATAAGAGCCGACACTGACACCGACGGTGTTTTTAAAACAATAATTCCAAGAGTTGCAAAAAATGACAAAAGAAATCCCATATCTCCCGAGGAAAACGGATCCACAAATAAAATGCAAATGGTTGCAACCCCGAGTGATGCAAGTGAATCTGAATCCTGTCTGAAAATTCTGCCAATAAAGAATATGGCAAGCATTAGACTTGCACGTAACGTACTCTTTGAGGCACCTGTCAAAATCATATAAAACAGAACAAAAAATATGCTGAGAAGAGCTGCTCCCTTTTTATTAAATCCTACACTCAAAAAACCTTTATTTACAAGCAATCCCCACATTCCAACGTGAAATCCGGAAACAGAAAAAAGATGAATTATCCCTGACATTTTAAAGGCATTTTTAAGTTCTTCGGACAGCCCCTCTTTTTCTCCTGTCAGCATACCAAGAGAAACAGATGCGTAATCCTCCGGCAAAAATTTATATACAGTGTCATAAATGCTGTCTTTGATTATTGAAAAAAGATATAGAAGCTTTTTTCTACCTTCAGGAATTACATCTATTTTTGAATACACCCTGCTACTCCAAAAAACTCCTTTTGACTTGTAGTATTCCATGAGCCCGGGTTTCCTTATACTTGAAGAAAAGGCAATTCTATCTCCAACAGAAAATTGAACATCATGAATTTCAAGGCGCATCTTTGGCTTTCTGAATGGAAGCTTTTCTCCTTCCATTTTGTCCACCAAAACCATAACTTCATACATGTTGCTCAGCCTGTTTTTCTCTCTACTTTTTGAAAGAACAACGCACTCCATTCTAGGGGAAACAACAGACGAATATTTCTCCAAAATATCCATACTCGGATAGTATGAAAAACCAAGTCGACAAAGATATAAAATGCATATCAAAACCACACCAAAAAGTGAAGATAAATAAACCCTATTTTTCCTTTTAAATACAATAAGAACAAGCACAATACCGACTATTAAAATGCCAAGGACAATATAAAAAATATACTTGGAAAGATTAACCTCAATAAGAGTAAATAAAAGTCCAAAAATCAGCATGGAAAAGCCAACAATAAAGCTAAGTGGAAACATAAAAAAGCAGCCCCAAACAGTTAGTTTTGGACTGCTCTTTTTATTTATTTTCTTAGCCCGGAGGCCAAGTCATGTCCCTTCCGCCAAGTATGTGGAAGTGAAGATGCGGAACACTTTGTTGTCCACGTTCCCCAATGTTTGAAACAACACGGTAACCCTCTTCTGCAATTCCCTCCATCTTTGCAATTTCAGGAATAACCTCAAAGATATGGGCAACTATTTTTGAATTATCTGAATTTACCGCATTTACTGACTGTATGTGCTCTTTTGGAATAACAAGCACGTGTGTTGGTGCCTGAGGTGATATGTCACGGAATGCGTAGCAAATATCATCCTCATATACCTTTGTGCTTGGTATTTCCCCGGCAACTATTTTACAAAAAAGGCAATCCATATATATTCAACTCCTTTTTTATTATCTGTAAACTGAATTGAAACAAGCGGTCTAAAAACCGTAATGAACGGAATTAAAGTGCAGCAATAATAGCTTCTACGGAAGAAAGTGCCTCATCAACCTTAGATGCGTCCTTTCCACCGGCCATAGCGCTGTCCGGCTTTCCACCGCCTGAGCCGCCGGCTATTGCGGCTACTGCTTTAACTATGTTTCCTGCATGTGCGCCACTCTTCACAGCGTCAGCACCGCAAGCACAAGCAAAGCTTACCTTTTCACCGCATACGCTTGCAAATACAGCAACCATACTTGGATCAGAAGCAGCTGTGCTGTCTGCCATCTTGCGAAGCTCTCCGCCCTGTGTGTTTGGTATATTTGAAACAACAAGCTTTATGTCTCCAATTTTCTTTGCATCTGACAACATATTCTTTGCGTTTATTTCAGCAATTTCAGCGCTCAAAGACTCAACTTGCTTTTCAAGTGCTTTAACCTCTGTAGAAAGAACTGAAGCTTTCTTATCAAGCTCTGAAATGTTTGTGAGTTTCATTGCTGCAGCAGTTTTTGCAATAAGCATGTCCTTATCTTGGATGTATGAAAGAACACCCTTACCTGTTACTGCTTCAATTCTACGAACACCGGCAGCAACTGATGTTTCACTAACAATCTTAAAGAGGCCAAGTTTTCCGGAATTATCTACGTGTGTACCACCACAGAATTCAACAGAGAAATCTGATGCCTTAACAACGCGAACAATATCTCCGTATTTTTCTCCAAAGAGTGCCATAGCACCCATCTTCTTTGCCTCTTCAATTGGCATTTCAGTCATTGAAACCGGAATACAGTCAAAGATAACCTCATTTACACGAGATTCAACCTTTGCAATTTCCTCAGCAGTTAATGCCTGGAAGTGAGTGAAATCAAAGCGTACTGCGTTTTCATTAACAAGCTGACCTGCCTGTTCAACGTGTGTACCAAGAACCTCACGAAGAGCCGCCTGAAGAAGGTGTGCTGCTGTGTGGTTACGCATAATTGACTTACGTCTTTCAACGTCAACTTTTGCAACTACCTTTTCATTTACTTTTGCAAGACCTGTTGAAACAGTACCAAAGTGAAGGTATACACCGTTTTGTGTCTTTTGAGTATCAGATACTTCAATTGTGAAGCCTTCGCATTCAATGACACCGGTGTCACCTATCTGTCCTCCGCTTTCAGCATAGAAAGTTGTGTCGTCAAGAACTACGGCAATTTCATCACCTATGTCAGCTTCTTCTACAAGTTCTCCATCCTTAACAATTGCAAGAACTACGGCATTTTTTTCAAAATCTGTATAGCCTGAGAACATAGTTTTTGGCATGTCCGATGTAACGTCATCCTCGCCCTTCCATGCCTCAGCAACCTTTTTCTTAGCAGCATCAGCCTTAGCAAGTTTCTTCTGGTTGGCAACAAGTTCAAGGAATTTGTCCTCGTCTACTGTCATACCTGCTTCTTCAAGTATTTCCTTTGTAAGGTCAATTGGGAAGCCGAATGTATCCGAAAGTTTGAATGCATCTTCACCTGAAAGTGTCTTTGACTTTGCATTTTCAATCATAGAGGTTAAAAGCTGCATTCCTGTATCAATTGTCTTATTAAAGTTCTCTTCTTCTGCGTCAATAACTTTTATAATAAAGTCGTGCTTTTCAACAAGATTTGGATAGGCGTCCTTGTTTTCGTTGATTACTGTTTCAGCAACTTCGCTTAAGAATGTGTGATCAATTCCAAGAAGACGACCATGACGAGCAGCACGACGAAGAAGTCTACGTAGAACATAGCCCCTTCCCTCATTTGAAGGCATAATACCATCTGAAATCATGAATGTTGTACTACGAATATGGTCTGTAATTACACGAAGAGAAACGTCTTTCTTTTCATCCTCATGATATTCAACATCAGCAATTTTGCTTACGTGCTTCATAATATTTTGAACGGTATCAACTTCAAAAAGATTTCCTACATCCTGCATTACACAAGCAAGTCTTTCAAGACCCATACCGGTGTCTATATTTGGATGCTCGAGTGGTGTGTAATTATTATTTCCGTCATTGTCAAACTGTGTAAATACATTGTTCCACACTTCCATGAAACGGTCGCAGTCACATCCGACGCCACAAGTTGGCTGTCCGCAGCCATACTTTTCCCCACGGTCATAATAGATTTCTGAACAAGGTCCACAAGGACCTGAACCGTGTTCCCAAAAGTTGTCCTCTTTGCCAAGTCTGACAACATGAGAAGGGTCAACCCCTACTTCCTTTGTCCAAATATCATAAGCCTCGTCATCCTCTTCGTAAATTGAGCAGTAGAGCTTTTCCTTTGGTATTTCAAGAACCTCTGTTAAGAATTCCCAAGCCCAAGGACAAGCTTCATGCTTGAAATAATCCCCAAAAGAGAAGTTACCGAGCATTTCAAAATATGTACCATGGCGCGCAGTATGACCCACACGCTCAATATCAGGTGTTCTAATACACTTTTGACAAGTTGTTACTCTTTTTCTTGGAGGTGTAACTTCACCTGTAAAATACTTCTTCATAGGAGCCATACCGGAGTTTATAAGAAGAAGGCTCTTGTCACCCTGAGGTACAAGAGAGAAACTAGGAAGTCTCAAATGTCCTTTACTTTCAAAGAAACTCAAGTACTTTTCACGAAGTTCGTTAAGTCCTGTCCATTCCATATATCGGATCTCCCTTAAACTTAAATAAAATACTAAATTATTTTACTTATATTGTCATTCAATGTCAACTAAAGTGTCAACAATATTTTTAAAAACCGGTGCACAGTCAGAAATACCCGTGGTCCCGTTCTCCTTCATAATAACTATAACCAACTGTGGCTCGTCAACCGGAAACCAACCGGCAAACCATGTGTGACAGACATTTTTCCCATTTATAATTTGCCCGGTCTCCGCTGTTGCTGTTTTCCCGCATGCATTCGTATTCTCAGGCTTGCCTTTTTCATTCTTCTCCACTACAGAAAAAAGCATGTTTTTCAGCGATTCACTCGTCGTCGTAGACATAATCCTCTTCTTCTCTTTCACATCGTTTGTAAGACTTGGATTCACACTCAGTTCCATATTAGAAGACACAAGTCCAAAGTAAACATAAGGAGAGACAAAATAGCCACCGTTTGCAATGGCAGAAAAGGCTGTAGCTATTTGAATTGGCGTTGCAAGCAGTTCTCCCTGTCCAAAGCCTAAATTTGCCTGTGCAACCGGTGATGAAAGAGTCTCTAAAGACGGCAAATTTCCGGCAGAAGATACAAGACCGGATGCAAGTAAAAACGGCTCTCCATATCCCATCTTTTTTGCCATCTCCAGCACATCTTCTGCTCCAATATAGTTAATTAAATTTATGAAATATGAATTGCATGAATTTACAAGTGCTTCCTCCATATTTAACACGCCGTGGGAAACTCCACCAAAGCAGCTGATTTTAGTTCCAAAAACATCTACACCGCCGGTACAAGTATAGGCAAGGTTGCCATTTTCCAATGACTTTTCAAGCGCAGCTGCAGCAACTACCACTTTAAATGTTGAACCAACTGAATATGCAGACAAAGTTTTGTTGACCAAAGGTGAATTTTTTTCTTTTAAAGACGACGCCACGTCCATTGGGTTAAAATTCGGTCTGCTTGCCATTGCACGAATCGCCCCGGTTTTTGGATCCATTGCAACAGCACAACCACTGTCAATTCCATAACGGTCCAAGGAATTTTCAACCGCCTTTTGCACTTTCATATCTATGGTAAGGGCTACCCCTGCTGAAGTGTCATAGTTGTCGTCAATTATCTCAAGATCAAGTCCGGACAAGTCTCTGCCCTTAGCATCTACATAAAATGCAGCAGATAAAGTTCCCGAATTTTCATTAAGGTATGAATTGTAGCACTTTTCAATTCCGGACACGCCGGACCCCGATGAATCAAGATATCCAATAAGGTGGGTACAATACTGTTTGTCAGCATATCTACGCTTATATTCAACCACGCGTACATCGCCCACGGACTTTTCAAAAATACGTTTGGGAAGTTTCATTACGCAAGGTGAACCCGCACCAAAAGATGTACGAAGATCTGATAGTTTTTCCGCTCCAACATAAGGCTTTACATAATTTAGTGCACTGATGGTAGGCTTCATAACCAAGGCAGATAGTTCCGTATTATTAACCATTGGCTCCATATTTCTGTCATAAATCCTACCACGCGTCCTTGATATTTCCATCCGTCTGCTGCTCTTATACACCCCTACCTCTGCATATTCTCCGGCATCTATAGATAAAATCCTAAGACTCAAAAGACCAAGTGACAAAACACACAATGCAAAAATAACCAAAACTCTCTTATTCATAAGTACCCCGCAAAAAACAAAAATAGCCCTACCGTTATTATTGACGGTAAGGCTGTGTTTAATCTTTTTTATTTTTCATATTCCTTCAGAAAACGTGCAAGGGCATCCTCCCACCTAGGCAGAAGGTTAAATCCGGCATCTACCAAAGACTGTTTTGAAAGTCTTGAATTTAATGGTCTTCTTGCCGGTGCATTATATTGTGCTGTTGTAATTGGAATTATCTTTGTGTGCCTTCCGGAAAGTTCTATGATTTTTTGAGCAAATTCACAGAAGGTACAGAAGCCCTCATTTGTAGCATGATATACACCATACTTATCTGAAACGATTATGTCACAGAGAAGTGGCGCTAAATCCTCGGTAAATGTAGGAGAACCGGTTTGGTCATGAACTACTGTAATGCGGTCTTTTGTGTCTGCTATTCTAAGAATAGTCTTTACAAAGTTTCCGCCGTTCATACCAAATACCCAAGATGTTCTGACAATAAAATATTTACTGCAAAGAGTGCGAACAGCCTCCTCGCCGGCAAGTTTTGAAAGTCCATATTCATTAAGAGGACCCTTTTTTGAGTCAATCTCAAAAGGATCATTTCCTGACCCGTCAAAAACATAGTCAGTGCTGACATAAAGCATAGGAATGCCAAGTCGAGAACAATTTCTGGCCAAAATTCGGGTGGCAGATGAATTTACATCATGACACAAATTTGCCTCCTTTTGTGCCTTATCCACAGCTGTATATGCCGCACAGTGTATTACCGCATTTGGCCTTTGTTCATCCATATATACAAATACCGAGTTCATATCGGTAAGATCAAGTTCTTCTCTGGTTGGACAGATAACTTCATGTCCACGATTCAAAAGTTCTTTTTTTACGTCGTAACCTAGTTGTCCTGTAACACCTGTAACAAAAATTTTCATATGTAAAACTCCCTTATATTAAAGGGCGAAAACGACTTTTTAAAAATCAGAAATCAAGAGAATCCTCTATTTCAGAAAGGAAAGGTTGTTTCTCATCTTTTTCTGATAAAATGGGATTTACAACACCCCACTCAACACCTATATCAGGGTCGTTATAACGTATTCCACCATCATGCTCAGGGGAATAGAATTCATCACATTTATACATAATTTCAACGTCATCTGTAAGAGTTACAAAACCATGAGCAAAGCCCTTTGGAATAAAGAGCTGCTTATGATTTTCCTCTGTAAGACGTACTGATATCCATTTTTTATAGGTTGGTGAATCCTTTCTAAGATCGACTGCAACGTCAAGAATTTCACCACGAAGACATGTGAGGAGTTTGGCTTGGCACATAGGATTTCTTTGAAAATGAAGTCCTCTAATGATACCTTTTTTTGCACTGAAAGAGCGGTTATCCTGAACGAAGTTTACATCTATGCCATTTGCTTTCAAATCCCTATCTGAGAAAGATTCCATGAACCAACCTCTGTTGTCTCCAAAAAGCTTTGGTTCAATGAGATAAACGCCTTTTAGTTCTGTTTCTGTAACTGTAATCATTAATGAGCCTTCCCCTAAACTCTAATTATTCCTCCGGGTCACGTCCCCAGTAAGGACGTTCTCCAAAGCGTTCTGAATAAAGAATTCTGCCGTCTGCAACACGACGCAGATGTTCTCCATACTTAGATTTACCATATAGGTTTGCGGATTCAAGAAGTTTCTTTCTTGAAATCCATCTTGAGTTATATGCTATTTCTTCCGGGGCAGAAATAATAATTCCCTGTCCCTCTTCGAGTGTTTTTATAAAGTTTGCGGCATTATTTAGGGCGTCTACTGTACCGGTATCCATCCACGCAAAGCCGCGTCCCATAAGTTTTACCTCAAGGTCGCCCGCCTCAAGATAAAGTCGATTAATGTCTGTAATTTCAAGTTCGCCTCTTTTTGAAGGCTTTATTTTCTTAGCAAATTCTACAACTCTGTTGTCATAGAAGTACATTCCTGTAACTGCGTAATTTGAACGTGGTTCCTGCGGTTTTTCTTCAAGAGAAATAACACGTCCGTCACGGTCAAATTCAATTACGCCGAAGTCCTGTGGGTTATCTACATAATAACCGAAAATTGTGGCTTTTGAACCCTCTTCTAAATTTGCTTGGGTTGCCGCCTGTCTAAGTATATGCCCGAGGCCGTTTCCGTAGAAGATATTGTCACCTAAAATCATGGCAACGGTGTCGTTTCCTATGAATTCTTCACCAATAAGAAATGCTTCAGCAAGGCCATTTGGCGCCTCCTGGATTGCATATTCAATATTAAGGCCAAAAAGTGATCCATCACCTAAAAGATCCTCAAAACGAGGGGTGTCAGAAGGTGTTGAAATTATGAGAATGTCCTTAATTCCGGCAAGCATAAGCATTGATAATGGGTAAAATATCATTGGCTTGTCATATATTGGTAAAAGCTGTTTACTGGTAACGCGTGTAAGCGGATAGAGTCTGGTTCCTGAACCGCCCGCAAGAATAATACCTTTCAAGAAAACACCTCTTAACTTAAAGTAAAAATGTACTTAAAAAATGTACTTAGTTATAATACTATAAAATTAACTTTTAGTCAATTGTGGTTGAGTTTTTAAGATATTTGTAATAAACTAATACGAAACGAAAAAACAAGGAGGATACTATGAAATCATTCATCATAATTGGTGGCGGTGCGTCCGGAAGCGTTGCTGCAATAACAGCAAAAAGAAATAATCCAAGTCTTAACGTCACAATAATTGAAAAACAATCCTCCATACTTAAAAAGATTCTTCAAACAGGTAACGGCAGATGCAACCTCTCAAACGAGGAAATAAAACCGGAATACTACTATGGAGACAAAGACCTTGCAAAAGAGGTAATTCAAAATTTCACCTCGGAAGAATGCAAAGCCTTCTTTAAATCCATAGGTCTCTTCACCACAACAGAAGAAGGTAGAATCTATCCTCTGTCTATGACTGCATCATCAGTACGTGAAGTTCTCTTAAATGAACTGGAAAGACTCAACATAAAAATTAAAACCGATGAACAAGTTCAAGACATAAAAATTATTGAACCGGAGCATCGAGTAAAAATAATCACAGACAAGAACGAATATAAATCTGACTACGTCCTCATTTCAACAGGTGGCAAAGTCGGACCGGGTTGTGATGGTGATGGATACAGGTTCGTTAAGAGTCTTGGAATAAAATACGAGACCATTTCTCCTGCCCTTGTGCAAATGACAACAAAAGAAGATACTACACTTCTAAAGGGCGTGAAAGTTAGAGGAACAATAACGCTAAAAACGGAAGACAAGAAATTCACTGAAAGTGGAGAAATTCTTTTCGCTGATTATGGCATTTCCGGAATTGCAACAATGCAGCTTGCCTCCCCTCTTAATGATGCGCTGAAACAAAGTCAACAAACTAAGATAACAATAGACTTAACGCCTGACATCTCAACAGAAGAACTTTCTGAATTTCTTTTAAATACAAGCAATTTTGAAATGAGTCAAAAACTTCAAGGTATACTGAATCAAAAACTCATAGACTTCATATTAAAAGATGAAAATGATACTGAAAACATAATCAAAAAAATAAAGTCATTCACTCTAACACCAACTGGAACAAAGCATTTTAAACATGCACAGGTGACCCATGGTGGAGTTCCTAAAACAGAAGTTAACAACAAACTTGAATCAAACAAAAACCCAGGCATTTTCATAAGTGGAGAACTTCTAAATGTGGATGGAATTTGTGGTGGATATAATCTTCATTTTGCTTGGGGTTCAGGAATAACAGTAGGTTTGGAGGTGGCAGAACGTGCTAAGAATTAATGAACTCAAACTTTCTCTTGATGGCACAGAAGAAGATCTTAAAAACTCTGCAGCAAAAGTTCTGCATATACAACCAAACGACATTACCAAAATGTCTATTTTCAAAAGATCAATTGATTCAAGAAAGAAAGACAACATCTTTTTCTCCTGTGCAGTTGACGTAGAAATAAATGGTAATGAAGAAAAAATATTAAAAAAATCAGACTCAAGAAGAGTATCCAAATCAGATTTCTATGAATATGAACCGGTAGAAGTAAAACGCAAGTCAACATTCCGCCCTGTAATTGTTGGCTTTGGTCCTGCCGGTATGTTTTGTTCTTTAATGCTTGCAAGAGCAGGCCTAAATCCGATAGTACTTGAGCGTGGTAATGATGTTGACCAAAGGACAAAAGATGTAAACAACTTTTGGACAACGAGGAATCTAAATACTCAATCAAATATTCAGTACGGTGAAGGTGGTGCCGGAACATTTTCAGACGGTAAACTTACAACCGGAATTAAGGATAAGAAACAGAGAAAAATTTTCACTGAGTTTGTACACTTCGGCGCTCCTGAACAAATTCTCTATTCCAACTATCCACACATTGGTACTGACAAACTTGTAGATGTTGTAAAAAATCTAAGAAAAGAAGTAATTGAGTTAGGTGGAGAAATCCACTTCGGTTGCCAGCTAACAGACCTAATAATTGCCAACAACTACATTCATGGTGTAACATACAAAGATCAAGACGGAAGTTTTGTTGACTTAGAAACAGACACTGTTGTTCTTGCCATAGGGCACTCAGCAAGAGACACTGTTGAAATGCTCTACAACAAGAACATAAACATAATTCAAAAGGCGTTCTCCGTGGGTACAAGAATTGAACACCCACGTGAAATGATAGACAAAGCGCAGTATGGTGACTTTGCCGGACATCCTGCGCTTGGTGCTGCAAACTACAAAATGGCCTGCCACCCGGACCACGGTCGTGGCGCATATACATTCTGTATGTGTCCGGGCGGCACAGTAGTTTGCGCCTCCTCTGAAGAAGGCGGAGTAGTTGTCAACGGTATGAGTGAATACGCCCGTGACAAAGAGAACTCCAACGCCGCCCTCCTCGTCGGCATTGAGCCTCAGGACTTTCCTTCAAGCCATCCGCTTGCAGGAATTGAACTTCAAAGGCAGATTGAACAAAAAGCCTTTGAACTCGGAGGAAAAGACTACACAGCTCCTTGCCAGCTGGTTGGCGACTTTCTAAATAATCAAAAATCAACGTCCCTTAAATCTGTGCATCCAAGTTGTCCAACAGGCACAACCCCGTCTGATATTAGACTAATTCTTCCAAAACGTGTAACTGACACAATGGCTGACGCCATTGTGCAAATGGATAGAAAGCTTAAAGGTTTTGCATTTTCAGAAGCTGTACTCACGGCACCCGAAACAAGATCTTCATCCCCTGTACGTATTGTCCGTGGTGACTTCTATGAATGCTTCCAAGGAGAAAATGTTCTTGGCGGTGTCTACCCATGTGGTGAAGGCGCAGGCTACGCCGGTGGAATAGTCTCCGCCGGTGTTGATGGCATCCGTGTTGCCGAAGCCATTCTTACAGACGAACATGACTACTAAGGTGAATAACTATGAAAAAGAAACTTATACTCATACCACTAATTTCATCGCTACCGGTACTTTCTCTTGAAAGTCTTTACCAGGCAATATTTAAAGTCAAGGGAAATTCTGTTCAAGAGGGAATGAAAACAGTAACTCCCCCGTTCCTATACAACTGGGCCAAACTTCAGACAAACCTTGGTGCACTTTCAAGAATGATTATAAAAGCAAATGAAATGAATGGATTTCCTCTTAACGGTTCCATTGCCTATGCAAGGTCCCTTAAGCAAGAGGAATACACCATAATAAATGCACATGGACATAAGCTCTATGGAACTCTGTACAAAGCAAAGAAACCTACAGACCGGTATGTATTTTTCTCCCATGGTTTCAACATGACAGGACTTACTGACTCCTGTAGATACATACGTGAATACAACAAACTTGGGCTCAATGTTTTTGTAGTTGACCACCGTCACGAAGGCAGAAGTGAAGGCGACGTCGTTACATTCGGAGACCAGGAATCCAAGGACTGTGTCCTTTGGCTTCAATTCCTTGAAAAAGTCAAAGGACCTAAAATTAAAGTTATGCTTCACGGTGTCTCTATGGGTTCTTCTACTGCCCTTCTTACTGCTGCGCACCCAGACCTGCCAAAGTCGGTAAAATGCCTTATTGCTGACTGTGGCTACACCTCAGCCAAAGATGAGTTCTACCATGTCCTACGCGCATTTCACTTACCAAAAACAGTTGCAGCACTTCTTGTAACAGCCCTTGCAAACTATTATCACTTAAGGTCAGGTTATAACCTTGAAGACGCAGCCCCAATTGAACACAACAAAGACATAAAAATTCCAACCATGATAATGCACGGTGACGATGATATCTTTGTTCCTGTCACAATGGGTTATGAAAACTATGAGTCTCTAACCTGCCCACGTGAACTACATATATTTCCTAACACTTCCCACAGTGCTTCACAGTTCAACTACAATAACGAATACTTCACATACATTAAGCAATACATAAATAAATATCTGTAATAGTAAAACACCTTCCACATTTTGTGGAAGGTGTTTTCAAATTGTCTTACTTCATGCCTTTTTCATAAGATTCAATCATTTTCTTAACCATCTGGCCACCGATTGAACCGGCTTCTCTTGAAGTAAGGTCACCATTATATCCCTGCTTTAAGTTTACGCCAACATCTGACGCTGCTTCCATCTTAAAACGGTCAAGAGCTTCTCTTGCCTCAGGGACTGATGCTTTATTGCCCTTCATTTTTTACACTCCTTTTTATTGGCGTCTGCAAGAATATTATCGACATTTATTTCATATTTTATTAATGTGAAAATTTACCATATTAAAAAACTTTTACACCTGTAAGACTTTTTATACATATGTTAAAATGTTTATTAATAGTTTGTTAATAATAGGGGTTTAAAAAGGTTGTTCTAAAATGTATAATATTTAAGACTTATTTTATAAAGCAAGGAGACAAAAAATGGAAAACGAAAGACTTAACAACTACCCATTCGTCATGTTCCACGGATTTGCCGGATTTGGCGAACAAGAACTAATTACAAAGTACGTTCCTTATTTTGGAATGTTTTCAACAGACATCAAGAAGATGTACAAAAAACTCGGCACAGAGTTCTACACTCCTTCAATGAGTGGTTTCACATCTATGTGGGACAGAGCTTGTGAAGCTTATGCACAAATTGTTGGTGGTACAGTTGACTACGGTAAAGTTCACTCAGAAAAGATGGGACATGCTCGTTACGGCCGTACATACAAGGGTATGATTCCTGACTGGGGTCAGCTTGATGACGAAGGAAAAATTAAGAAAATCAATGTAATTGGTCACTCATTCGGTGGTCCAACAGTACGCTTCTTCGTAAACATGATTGTAAGAGGAAGCCAGGAAGAAATTGACGGAACACCGGCTGAGGAACTTTCAGAGTTCTTTAAAGGTGGACACACAAATTGGATTCACTCTTGTACAACACTTGCTTCTGCAAACGACGGTATTTCATTCCTATATGCAATTGAAAAGCCGGCTCCATATATTGCAAAGACTCTTGTATCATTCCTTTCAATACTTGGTAGCATTCCGTTCGGTAACGTATATGACCCAATGATGGAACAGTGGAATCTTGGTTGTCGTCCGGAAGAAAGAAAGTGGACTAAGCTTAAACCAAACATTAAGGATGCAGTTAGATATTATGAATCAGAAGACTGTTGCCTTAATGACCTTTATGTTCACAAAGCTCGTGAAAGAATGGCTGACTGGAAAGCATTTGAGAACATTTACTATTTCTCATACTCAGCTTCCAGAACAGTTCCTAACGCAGAGGGCAACTATGTTCCGGTTAAGGACATGATCCCACTTCTTAAGCCAACAGCTTACATTGTTGGTAAATATAAGGGAAATCCTGAGGATGCAAACCATGCATTCATTGGTCCGGAGTGGAAACAAAACGATGGTCTTGTAAACACTGTTACAGAGCAAGCTCCAAAGAATGAAAATTGGGAACCATGGCACGGCGAAAAGGATATCAAACCTGGTGTTTGGTATGATATGCCTACTGAAATTAAAGACCACATGTCTTACTGTGGTAACGGTGAAAGCAAGGACGACTATGCAATCTTCTTCTATGACATTCTTAGAAGACTTCAGAATCTTCCTTCAATTGATCTTTAATAAAAATCATGGGGTGGTTATTCCACCCCATTTTTCTTTGCTTTTTCTTAATTTATTGTTTTCAATATTATGTGTTATAATACCCTTGTATTTGTTTGGAGGATATTATGTATAAACTTTATTTAGTTGAGGATGACAAAGGAATTGCAGAGGCTATAAAAGAAGTTGCGACGTCTTGGGACTTAAACGTTCTTGTGTGTTCTGACTTTAGAAATGTTACAACAGAGTTTTCTGAGTTTAGTCCGCACATAGTGCTTATGGACATTGGCCTACCTTTTTTCAATGGTTATCATTGGTGCAGTGAAATAAGAAAGCTGTCAAGCGTTCCAATTATTTTCATTTCATCTGCAGCGGATAACATGAATATAGTTATGGCCATGAACATGGGTGCGGACGACTTTATTGCAAAGCCATTTGACGCCAATGTTTTAATGGCAAAAATAGGAGCGTTACTCCGCCGTGCTTACGACTTTGGAGGTTCCGCTCCGATCATGTCACATAAAGGTGCATTTCTTAACACAGGCGATGGATCGCTCGTCTATAACGATCAAAAAATTGAATTGACTAAAAATGAGTACAGAATTTTACTTTGTCTTATGGAAAACAAGGGTAAAATTGTAAGTCGTGAAAAACTCATGGAAAAACTTTGGGAAACTGACTCGTTCGTAGATGAAAATACATTGACGGTAAATGTAAACAGACTTCGAAAAAAACTTGAAAGCTATGGGCTTTCAGACTTTATCACTACTAAACATGGAGTTGGGTATGAACTTATTTTTTAAATACTTAAAAACGAATAAAACTACAATTGTCTTCATAATTCTTTTTATTTTCATATTTCTTCTCTCCTTTGAACTTTATCACTTACCAATCATGGCAGTTATTTACCCTTTTATTATTTCATTTGTATTAGGTTTTATTCTTTTATTGATTTCATTCTTTAAGGAGAAGAAAAAACACGAGGCACTTGAATATACATCAAAACTTTCTACAGCCATGATTGAATCGCTCCCTGAATCCACCGGCTTTTTAGATGACGACTATAAACTTATAATAAATCAAATCAAGCAAAATGCGCTAACTGAGCAGCAAATTGAATATGAAAAATTTAAAGATCTTGTTGAATACTACACTGTTTGGGCACATCAAATTAAGACACCTATTTCCTCAATGAAACTGACCTTGGGAAATATGGATACGGATGAGGCACGCAGACTTTCTGCAGATTTATTCCGTGTTGAACAGTATGTTGAAATGGTGCTAACCTACCTACGTTTAGACTCAGAGTCTTCTGACTATGTGTTTAGGAAGGAAAATCTAAATTCTCTTGTTAAGAGTTCAATAAAAAAATTCATTAATGAATTCATTAGCAGAAAGATTACTTTGGTATATGAGCCAATTGAATATTCTTTTATTACAGACGAAAAATGGTTCAGTTTTGTTGTTGAACAACTTATTTCAAATGCACTCAAATATACAAACGAGGGAAGCATTAGCATTTATATGTCTTCAAAAAATGTTTTGTGTATTGAAGACACCGGCATAGGAATTGACAAAGAGGATTTACCTAGGATTTTTGAAAAAGGATACACAGGCAAAATAGGACGTCTTGAACACGCATCAACAGGTCTTGGCCTATACCTTTGCAAAAGGACCTGTGACAACTTAGGTATTGGCATTTCAGCCGCCTCTACGCCTTCAGTTGGCACAAAGATTTTTCTTGATCTTTCACAATACAACAAGATAAAGGAATAAATCTTACAAAAATGTAAGAAATAATACGGGAAATGTAAGCCAATAAAATGGAACGCATTTCCCGTTTTCAATATACTGTAGTCAAGATAAAAAACACGGAGGACATATTTATGAGTTTTCTTGAAGTAACAAACCTAAAAAAAGTATATTCCACAAGACTTGGTGGAAATAAGGTTGAAGCTTTACGTGATGTAAACTTCACAGTTGAGGAAGGCGAGTTTGTTGCAATTATGGGTGAATCAGGCTCTGGTAAAACAACTCTTCTCAACATCTTGGCTGCACTTGACAAACCTACAATGGGAAATGTAATTCTTGACGGCAAGGATTTTGCCAGCATTAAAGAGTCTGACAGAGCAACCTTCAGGCGTGACAACCTTGGATTTGTTTTCCAGGAGTTCAACCTTCTGGATACATTTTCTGTTGAAGACAACATTTATCTTCCACTTGTCCTTGCAGGCAAAAAGCACGATGAGATGAGTGAAACACTAAAACCACTTGCAGAGCGCCTTGGAATTTCCGATCTTCTAAAGAAGTTCCCTTATGAAATTTCAGGTGGTCAAAAGCAAAGAGCAGCATGTGCCAGAGCATTAATTACAAAACCGCACATTTTGCTTGCTGATGAGCCAACGGGAGCTTTGGATTCAAAGTCATCAGACGAAGTATTATCCCTCTTCCGCGATGTAAACGAAAGTGGACAAACCATACTCATGGTTACGCACTCAGTTAAAGCTGCAAGCGTTGCTAACCGCATTCTCTTCATTAAGGACGGAGAGGTATTCCATCAGGTATACCGTGGCGACTCCACTGATGAACAGCTTTATCAAAAAATTTCAGAAACGCTCACAATGCTTGCTACGGGGAGTGAAAAAAGATGAATAAGACATTCTTTCCTAAACTAGCATGGAACGGAATAATAAAAAATAAAAAAATATATATTCCCTATATTATTTCATGTATGGGCGCCCTTATGATGTACTACATCATGCAGGCACTTTCTCTTTCACCTCTACTTGACTCTATGAGAGGTGGTTCAAGCCTAGGTATGATACTATCCCTTGGAAAGTTTGTAATAATGGTTTTTTCTGCCCTTTTCCTTCTTTACACAAATTCTTTCCTAACAAGAAGTAGATATAAGGAATTTGGACTTTACAACATTCTTGGAATGGGCAAAAAAGATATTAATCGCGTTGTTGTATTTGAAAATTTGTATGTAAGTCTTATAAGTATTGTTGGCGGTCTTGGTTTTGGTATTTTATTTTCAAAATTGGCAGAACTCGGACTTCTATACTTTACAAAATCCAATGTCGACTTTAATTTTCGCATACCAACTACCGGAATTTTATACACACTTGAATTCTACTGTGGTATTTTCCTTGCCCTTGCAATTATTTCAATAATAAGAGTAAGCAGAACAAATCCTCTTGACCTTCTACACAGTGAAAACCTTGGTGAAAAGCCACCAAAGGCAAACTGGGTATTTGCGGTTGTAGGTTTTGTAATCTTAGTTGCAGCTTATGTACTTGCAGTTTCAATTGAACAACCTTTATCTGCACTCATTACATTCTTTATTGCAGTAATAATGGTAATTGTTTCAACCTACCTCCTCTTTATGTCAGGTTCTGTTGCACTTTGCAAAATTCTTCAGAAGAACAAAAAATACTACTATAACAAGAAACATTTTGTTCCGGTAGCATCAATGACATTCAGAATGAAAAGAAACGGAGCAGGACTTGCCTCCATCTGTATTCTTGCAACAATGGTTCTTGTAATGATGGGTTCAACAAGCAGCCTTTACGTAGGTGCTGAAGACAGCATAAAAAATCGTTATCCATATCAAAACTGTTTTGAAATAGTTTTGAAAAGCGTTGATGATGTAAACAGCGAAAAAATCAAAAAGGTTGAAAAAATAATTAGCGATACATGCAAGGAAAACGGAATAACTTATAAAGAATCAACCACATATACAGTTGCTTCTATTAGCGGTCAACTTTTGCCTGACGGCACAATCAACACACATGCTGACAGTTCGGCTTCTATAACCGGCTCAGATTTTAGAGAAATATATTTTCTTTCACAGGATGACTACAACAAAATAATGAAAACAAATATAAATCTTAAAGATGGTGAATGCGCAGTATTCACATCTAGAAGTGAATACAATTATGACAAGCTTATGATTACAGATATGCCGGATCTTAAAATCACAAAGCAACTTGATTCATTTGTGGAAATAGCTGAAGCCAATGTAATTGTAATACCATCAATCTTTGTTGTCATACCATCATTTGAGTGCCTTCAATCCCTTGAAAATCAAACATACCCCGAAGGTGGATATATACTATCCCCTGGAACTTTATTTCAATTCACTCCTGACGACAACATTTCAGAAGAAGCATCCCTTAGAAACTTCAATGAAATCAATGACAAAATAAACGCTATACCCGATAAGGATTTTAAACTCCGCTCAGAAAACAGAATAATTGAAAGAGACGACTTCTACGCATCTTTCGGAGGTCTCTTCTTCCTTGCAATAATTCTAAGTGTTATCTTCATTGCCGCAACAGCTCTCATCATTTACTACAAACAACTTTCAGAGGGATTTGAAGATCAAGCAAAATTTGAAATAATGCAGAATGTCGGCATGACAAAAGAGGATATTAAAAAGAGTATAAACTCCCAAATTTTGACAGTCTTCTTTGCCCCACTTATTATGGCTGGTATGAACCAGACATTTGCATTCCCTATGTACTGGAAAATCATCCAGCTCTTCGGTGTTATGAACCTTCCAATTGCAATTGGGACTTCAGTCGCTGCATTTCTAATTTTCAGTATATTCTACGCTATTATTTACAAAGGAACAGCAAAAGTTTATTACAACATTGTCAGTGAATAATAAAAACAAAGGGGGGACGGTTCTCAATAATTGAGTACCGCCCCGTTGTTTTTTATTATCCCCAAAGTTCTGAAAGTCTTGGGACTATTTGTTTTTTTCGTGACATTACTTTTGGAAGGAATACATCATTCTCATTTACTTCAACATTATAGGCTTGAGAAATTGTATCCTTATCACCTATGAAGAGAAGGTGAGTGCCTTCTTTAAGAACGTCGGTTAACATTAAAAGAATGAAGTCATATTCGGAGGATTTTTTTCGTCTTGCCATTTCCTCTAAAAATTCATCTTTTCTTTCAAGCATTGTGTCTGAATTAAGACAAGTTATTTGGCCAATACCCAGCTTGTAGCCTGCAATTAAGAACTCTTTGAAGTCGTAATACATGACTTCTTCAACTGGCTTATTCTCATACGAATTAGATGAGAATACCACGTCACCAAGTTCTTCTAAAGTTACTCCTGCAATTGAGGCTAGCCGCTCTGCCGCGTCTATGTCGACTTGCGTACAAGTTGGTGATTTAAACATTACTGTATCAGAAACAATGGCAGCAGCCATAAGTCCTGCAATTGCCTTTTCAGGAACAACTCCCCTTTCCCTATACATAAGAGAAACAATGGTGGATGTACTGCCAAGGGGCTCATTCCTAAAATAGATTGGAGACTTTGTTTGAATGTCTGCAAGTCTGTGATGGTCAATTATTTCAAGTATTTCAGCCTGCTGTAGACCCGGAACTGACTGTGACAATTCATTGTGATCAACAAGCACAACCTTTTTCCTATTTGGCTTAATAAGGTGAACTCTGCTAAGTGCACCTACTACAATTCCATCTTTATCAACTATTGGATAACTTCTGTAGTGGCTGTTAAGAACCTTGTCTTTTACATCATCTATATAGTCTGTTTCATAGAAGTACTGAAGATCCTCAGTACGACAGATATCTTCAATTGGTCTTGAAAGAAGTTCAATAACATCACACGTTGGAATGTCTGAACGGCTGAGTTCAAATATGTCATTCATAACATAAGATGCAATGTCTCCTATTGTGAGTACTCCAAAAAGTTTCCCGTCTGATTCCACTACCGGAACAGAACCTTTGTGAGAGGACTTTAAGGTTTCCCACGCCTTATTTACTGTGACATTTCTACCAAGTGTTGGAGGGGTGTCATAGTCTAAATCGCACACTTGAGTTCTGACATTCTTTATGAGTCCTGGAGCCTCAATGTTAAAGAACTCTAAAATACCTTTAGTTTCATCATTTACATGACCAAGCCTTGCCGCCCGGAAATGCCTGTCACCCAGTGCATTTCTAAGCGCCGTATAACTGATGGCTGAAACAATAGAGTCAGTATCAGGATTTTGATGTCCTGTTACATATACAAGATCCATTAAAACACCTTCCAATTATTTAACAATTTTCCATGAACCAATAAACGGAAGTTCCTTTGCCCTGCCGTTAACACAGTTAACAATACCAATTATAAGTAAAGCAACAACAGCAAGTTCAGCAAAAGCTGAGGCGATTGAAACAAGAGTTAAAAGGACTGAACTAAATTGGAATATTGCAGTAAGTACGCCTGTTGCAGCGCCAATCATAAGTTCAAGAATAATAAGATTTACACCCTGTGAAATATGAAACTTGGCAAAAGCCGAATCCTTAGCGCCAAAAATAGGGACAAGAATTAAAAGTCCTATATATGCAAATAAAGAGATGATTTTATTTGTCTCTATATCATTTGCGTCATACTCAGACGTATAGTCCTCTGTGTTGTTAATTTCATTAAACTTGGTTTCTGCTGTGGCTTTTGCTGAGTCAAATGGATCGTCACGAGTTGGAGCTCCACATGCTGGACAGAACTTTGCCTCTTCGTTAATTTCTATTCCACATTTTCTACAAAATGCCATAAGTATTTCCCCTTTCATATCTGTTAACACTATTAATAGTACAACAATTTTATTTGTAAATCAATAAATGCACGTGTATACTGTATATGTATAATCTTAAGAAAAAATAAAAATTGAATTAATTTTTAGAGAGAATAAAAATGGATATAAAAAAATTACTAAAAAATTTAATAAAAAGTGTTCTTGGAAGTCCAAAACTTTCCATAGCACTTTCTTATGTTGAATATCATTTTGTATGGCCGGTAATGTTTGAGTTTTTCAAACTGACCACAAGAATGGACAAAAATGCAGTCCTCTTTGCTGACTACTATAGCGTCGGACTAACTGACAATATGAGACCGGTATATAAAAAACTTAAAGCAGACGGCCACTATAAACTTTTAACATGTTTCCCGTCAGAGGAAAAAAGTTCAAAGCTTAAAGCTCGTTTTGAACGCAGTTTGCAGAGCATACGTTTCTTAAAGTTATTTGCGCAGAGTGGAACTCTTGTGCTTACAGAGAGTTTTTTACCACTCTATGCTATAAAGCCAAGAAAAAATGCCAAAGTAATTCAACTTTGGCATGCATGTGGTGCATTTAAAAAATGGGGCTACTCAACTCTTGATAAGAATTTTGGCGCATCACATAAAACTATAGATAAGTTCCCAATGCACACAAACTATACTCTTGTGTCTGTTTCATCAGATGAAATCATACCGAAGTATATGGAAGCATTCAACTGTGGTCATGACAGAGTTGAAGCTTTAGGGGCACCAAGAACAGACATATATTTTGATGATATTTTTGTCAAAAACCAAAGAAACGAACTTAACCTTCCAAAGGACAAAAAAGTGGTACTTTATGCACCAACCTTCCGTGGCCAAAATATAAATGAGGCTTTTTGTCCTGACCTTAATTATAAAATGCTTTATGAACACCTAAAAGACGATTTTGTTATTTTAACAAAGTTCCACCCATACGCAAAGAAAAAGCCAGACATTCCAAAGGAACTTCGTGGCTTTGCAATGGATGTAACGGATGTTCAAATAGAAAAACTTCTCTGTGCGGCAGACATACTTGTCACGGACTACTCCTCTGTAATCTTTGAATATGCACTTCTTGACAAACCAATGATCTTCTACGCAACTGACCTTGACTCATACATCAATGAAAGAGACTTCTATTATCCTTATAAAGACTTTATTCCGGGTAAACTGGTAACGTGCCAAGACGACTTAAAAAATGCATTATTGGAGCTCAGAGACAACAATTATGCACCTTCAGAGAAAGTCGCCGCCTTCCGTGCCAAATACATGTCCGCATGTGACGGTAAATCCACTGAAAGAATTGTTAAATGGATTAAAGCAACATCTTGATATATGTAACGAACGGTAAAAAGAACTGACACAGAATTATATTAACTGTGTCAGTTCTTTTTTATTTGTGAGAAAACATGTGAACACGGAGAACCGTCCCCGGTTGCGGAGAACCGTCCCCGGTTGCGGAGAACCGTCCCCAGTGGCCGAGAACCGTCCCCGGTTGTGGAGAACCGTCCCCAATTAAACGCTTTTAAGTCCTTCATACAGGCGATCTCTGCAATTGTCGTCGTAGTGGAGGAAGAAACCATCCATACGAGACTTATATGGTTCAACCGGAACAAAGTTATTCTTTGCATAGGTGTCAAGGCTTTGAAGCACTTCATCTGCAGTCTGAGCAAATGGACCAAATGCCTCTGAAAGAGGAAGGTCAAGAGCACGGTATCCATGTGATACACCGGCAATAAACTGCTCATAGTCAGGAACAAAATAAAGTATTGGACAACCAATATAAACAGCATCAAATACCATGGATGAATAATCGGTTATCATAAGCTGATATTCATCCATATTTGTTCTGTCTTCAACAAGTTTTACCCTGTCATTTTCAATATTGAAGAGATGGTTATAACAAGCAAAGTTCGGATGGTTTTTGAAGTCCAAGACAAGATCATTTTCCTCTAGGATTTCCTTAAGTTTTGGAGAATTAAGGAAGTCCTCAGTTGCCTTATAAAACTCGGAATTTAAGAAAACCTCATCCTTGCATTCACGCTGACCGTTTATTAGTGGACCAACTAAGTTCTGCCTCCAGGAAGGAGCAAATAGGATTTTGTTACTCTTCTCCGACTCTCGTTTTATAAAGTCATAGCGAGGCATACCCGACTTAATGAGTTCATCCTCATGATACCTATATACATCTGACTGAAAATTCTCCACTTCAAAATTTGAAGACACAACAACCCTATCAACTTGACAGTGGTTATGCGCGTACATATTTTTGAGCGATGCATGCAGTATTCCATGCTGCAAATACACAACCTCAAAATTAACAAGGTCATAGTACCATCGCATTGTGCCCGCTCCAAAAGGACAAATATTACCAAGGTTAGAATAACCTGTAATTATCTTATCTGCATTAAGGAATAACCTTTTATGTTTCTTACCTGTGGCAACAATAATATTGTCTTTTGGAACGCCATTAAACAGTTCCGGTATTCTGTCAATATTTGACTCATGAATACAATAGTAGCGATCAATTCCATCGTCTATAGAATAGTCGTGCATAAACTGCATATATGCATTGTCAAATACATTCTCTACATCGCAATAAAGCCAAATTGGTCTCTTCTTACGAAGGAGTTTCTTTGACCAACGATAAAGAAGAATTTTTAAATTTGTTCTGACAAGGAAATATATACAATCCCAAATAAACTTGACAAACTGTGTATATATTCCGTAAGGGGTATGTTTATTAAACACTTTGAATTCACCGGTGCGTTTAACATACTTTAGACATGTACTTCCCCTATACACAGCGTTAACTACTTTACGGGCATTAAATATGTCATTAACCGCAAACACCATCTTTGGCTTGTATGTCTTTCCAAAGCAGTCAATTTCAAAGTGGAAATTATCAACTTCCCTAATATCCAGTTCAACACGTGCATAGTAGTGTGGAGTATATGCCTTTGCGCCTTCAAAGAACTCGTAGTTTTCACATAGTAATGGTATTTCAGTGCGCTTTCCATCTGCCACCAAGAAAAGTTTCATCTGCTCATCTGTAAAGAACATGGCAACTTGTGAAATAGAGAAATCCGCCTTAAATTTATAGTCAATGAGTTTCATTCTCTGCGCTTCAATGGTGAAAGTTTCAGTGTCATGAATTATTTCATCATCGAGCAAAAGTTTAATACCATCGTCTGTTGAAAGCTTTATTCTTTCACCGCAGTTACAAAGTTTAAGAAGATAAAACTTCACGTTATATTTCATTACCGGGTGCTTAACTATTACTTCAGGATCCACTTTTTCAACAAGCCACATTACTCTTGCTAGTGCATCCTTATAACGCTCCTCATCATAGTGATGAGGAAGCCAAATGTCTCTGTTAACTTTCCAGCTTACGTCGTTTACAAACAAAGCCTGAATGTAATGAGGGACTTCATCAAAACGTTTGAAAAGTTCTGTCCACATGTTTGTGGTAGCCTCAAAAATATAGTATGGATGTTCCTTAGAATTAGTAGCACTTCCAAGGTGTCTAATATAGTGGTACTCAGGGCCCGCAACAAAACCAATAGTGCGCTTGTCCAAAGACACTTCCAGGTTGTACCTTTGGTCTTCCTGTATAACGAGCGATGTATCAAAAAGTACATTGTTGCCCTTTCCCATATTCTTGACACACACGTTAATTGTTGTCTGTGTTATAAACCAATTTTCCGGGTCTTCCAGATCATAAACACCCGTCTTCTTAAGATACCAATATCTGTAATGTGTTGCCTTTGGTTTACCACCTGCATAAGGGACAATTCTGTAAGTTACAATGTCTGTCTCATCATAATGCTTTTCAAAGAACTTATAGATTTCAGAAAGAGCATCAGGCGTTAAAAGATCATCTGAATCAAGGAAAAGAATATACTTTCCATTAGCATTCTCAATGCCGAAATTTCTAGCGTGTGAAACGCCTCTTTCCTCAATTGAATAATACTTAATATTAGGATATTCAGCCTGATATTTCAGACAGAGCTCTTCACTATTATCTGGTGAGCCATTATTTACAAGCACAAGTTCAACATCTGAAAAAGGAAGTTCCTGAGAAATGAGCGATTCAATAGTCTCAGGTAAATATTCCTCCGAGTTGTAAATTGGCATTATTACAGAAAATTTATAAGAAAACATTTATATCCCCCTAATAAAAATCCAAACATAATAATACCATATTTCTTTAGTAAATGATATAATAAAAGCGAAATTCAAAAAAGTGAGGCGAATTTATGACTTTAGTTGTGGTTCTTCTAGTTGTACTAATCCTCATTAAATCCAAATTCTTTGGCAAAGGATTTAATGAAAACTTTATGGGGAAAGACCAGACAAACGCACTCAATGGTATATTTATATTCATTGTATTAGTGTCCCACATGCGTGGCTACTTACACGTAGAAAGCAGTTGGCCTATGGTTCAAATGTGCAGTACTTTAGGTCAAATGATGGTTACATCTTTCCTCTTTATTTCCGGATATGGATGTGCAGTATCTTACCAGAAAAAAGGTGAAAAATATGTTAATGCATTTCCAAGAAACCGAATTTTAACAGTACTTGTTAACTTTGACATTGCTATTTTAATTTATCTTATATTTAATTTTATTCTTGGAAAGACATTTACAATTGGTGAAATAATTCCGGCACTCATTGGCTGGACATCAATTGGAAACAGCAACTGGTATATTTTTGCTATTCTTTGTCTGTATCTAGGCTTTTATATTTGCTTTAAGCTATTTGGAAAGAATGAATCGCACTTCTTCTTGTTCCTTTCCATGTTTGTATTTACAGCCATCTACATATACACTGTTGCATACTTCAAAGCTAAATCCTACTGGTACTATGACACCGTTCTTTGCTTCCCTATGGGAGTACTATTTGCCTACTACAAGGACAGAGTATACGAATGCATTACAAAGTCTAATGCACGTTATTTAAGTCTTTTAGTCCTCTTTGGCAGCGCATTCATTTACATGAATAAAGTTGGTGGATTTCAATTCACACCTATGTACATGAATATATATGCAGTAATCTTTATATTCTTCATTATACTTATTCTTATGAAGGTTCAAATCGGAAACAAAGTCTTAGGCTTCTTCGGCACCCATGTTTTTGAGATATACATTTACCAAAGAATACCAATGATTCTTCTTCAAAAGTTCACTCCACTTGCCGGTGATACAAAATACTACTATATATATTTTATTCTTGTCCTTCTCGGAACTCTCTTAATTACAGTTGTTATGCACTTCATTTATGGTAAAGTTGACAGGCTTCTAAAAGCAAAATCATAACGTTCCAACCGGGGACGGTTCTCCGTCGTCGGGGACGGTTCTCTGTTGTCGGGGACGGTTCTCTGTTGACACGTGAGAGTCCACAGTGTACAACGTCACAAGTAATTAAAGTATAAACAGCCCTCTTATCGGACATTCACAACTGATAAGAGGACTATTTTTACAGTAGCATACGCATTACATTGATTTTACTATATTTTTACGAACATTAGATATTTGTACTCGAATTGTTATGTTATAATTGGTAAAAATAAAATCTATAAATGAAATAATACGAAGGAGTATGTTAATTAACAAAATTAACAACATTGATTTTAACAAAAAAACCGGATTTATATGCGACATGGACGGTGTAATATATATGAAAAAAACCGGCCGGATTCGGTCGGTTTTTTTCTTGTAATTTTATATCCAAATTATCCTTTAATAAGGCGGAGTACATCGTATATTTCTTCTCTTGAGAATACTTTCTTTGTTGGATAAACAAAGTTTTCAACCATGATTGAATCAGCGATTTCTGCAAAGTCTGATTCTTGAATTTCAGGAATGTTTGGCTGAATACCGAACTTATTATCAAACTCACGGATTGCAGCAATAAACTCTTTAGCCTGAGCTGAAACAGAAGATTTAGGATTTGAAACACCTGCTGCAACACCAAGTTTTGCAAGTCGTTTTTCTACAAGTGGGCCGTAAACTTCAAGCATAATTGGAAGAACAGCACCAATGCAGCGACCATGAGGAAGGTTATATTTTGCACCAATTTTATGACAGAATGGATGAACATAACCTGTTGTAGCTGAATTTAAAGCATGACCACCAAGATAAGCTGCTGTGCAAAGAGCTTGACGAGCTTCAAGGTTTTTTCCATCAGCTATTACAGCATCAATATTTTCAAAAATAAGACGAACACCTCGTTCAGAATATTCATCTGAACGGTTGTTATGACCATAACCAATATAACCTTCAATACAGTGAGACATAGCATCAATTGCTGTAATCGCTGTTGGGAAAGCAGGAAGTCCTGCTGCAAGTGATGCGTCAAGGATTACAGCGTTACCACGCATTGCTATATCTGTAACGGTGTATTTCTTGTCCTCAGCATGATCAGATACAACAGCAGCAACTGTGCTTTCTGCTCCCGTTCCGGCTGTTGTTGGAACAAGTAGAATAAATGGTGTCTTTGCAGGAACAGGAAGAGTAACAGGAAAATATCCCATAAGTCTGCCCATCTGCTTAACGCTCATGTTTGGCTTTGCAACACGGCAAGCAACTACTTTTGCTGCGTCCATTGCTGAACCGCCACCGAAACCAACAATACAGTTACATCCTTCTTTTTTATAGATATCAAAAGCAGCTTCTATATTTTCAATTGATGGGTTTGGTTCAACGCCATCATAAACTGCATACTGTACGCCTTCTGCGTCCATAGCCTCAAGCATTGGATTAATAACACCAAGTTTAACAAGTGTTGCATCTGTAACAACAAGTGCTTTTGAACCATTTGCCTTCTTAAGAATTGCAGGAGCCTTCTTTACCGAACCGATTCCCTCATAAAGAGCCTGACTTGGAATGATTACAGGAAAAACAGTAATTGCAGCTGCACCTGATGCATACTTTACAACCTTTGAAACTGCCTTAGAATCAGCAGCTTTTGCAACGATTTCTTCAAGTTTCATCTTCTCATCCTCACGTTTCATTTTTATAGTTTCAAAACTTTACAAGTGTATATTTTACTACAAAAAAGGACATAAGCAAGGGAAATGACAATTAATTAACAAAGTTTGGAGCGTGACAAAAACACCATACACGAACATGTATGGTGTTTGTTCATTTTAACGAAAAACATAAATCGGGGACGGTTCTCTTTTATCAAAGAACCGTCCCCGGTTAATACCAGTTAATATTATTTTTGTCTTGTATTTACATCAGCCATGTCTGAGTAACCACTGCGGAGGAAACGTTTTTGATCTTCCGGAAGATCAAGTCCAATTGTTCCACCCGGATTCATTGTGTAGTCTGGGTCAAAGTAATCCTTAAGTGTTCTAAGAATACCATACTCGTTTTCACCAAGGTTACCTTGAAGCCATGGAGCAAAGAGTTTACCAATACCATGGTGGTGAGAAAGAGCAGCTCCGGATTTTTGAATTGCATCAAGAATTGAAGCATGATATTCCTTAAATTCCTGTGAATCGCCTATCTTTGAAATAAAGATGAAGTAGAGATTTGCACCCTGTGGATAACAGTGTGACATATGTGTAGTAACAACTGTATTTGGACGCTTATGACATACTTCACGTACATCTCTGTGTACTTGAGCCATGTTTGACCAGTTAACACAGCATTCCATTGTATCAATGATAACACCGAAGTCATGGAGTGAATCTCTCATATAAGGGTCATCAAAACGTCCCTTTTCCCAACTCTTACAAACAGCACCTGTAAGAGGAATTGCACCGTGCTTGAAAGCAATCTTGTAAATATTTCTTGCTACGTTGATTGAATATCCTTTTTCACCATCTGTAAATCCAAGGAAGAGACAACGTTCCATATCTTTAAATCCAAGTTTTTCAAGGATTGGATGAAGAGGTGTTTCGTCAACATTGTAAAGACGAAGCATCATATTTGTTTCTTCCGGATCTGAAAGACGGAATACAGAAGAGAATCCGGCTTCACACTGAAGAGCTTCTCTTGCAAAGTCCATTGCAGTTTCCCATGTCTTGAAGATGAATGAGAAACGAATTCTGTTTTCAGGCATATATCTACGAACCTTGAGAGTTACTTCTGTAAGAACACCGAATGTTCCCTCTCCGCCCATCATTACCTGATTAAGATCCGGGCCTGTAGCCTCTCTTGGATAACGGCTTGTAAGGATACGGCCTCTTGGAGTTGCATACTTTTGCTGAACTACCATATCTGCAATACAACCATAATATGTAGAGTTCTGTCCTGAACCTCTTGTTACTACCCATCCACCTACAGATGAATATTCAAATGATTGTGGGAAGTGACCACATGTATAAGCACGCTTTGCTCCAAATTCACTCATTGCGTTATTTAAGTGTTTTTCAAGATTTGGACCTGACATACCTGCTTGAACTGTAATAGTCTGGTCAATTTCATTGAAGGAGATAACCTTTTGGAAGTTACGTCTCATATCAAGTGAAACACCGCCACAAACAGGTTCAACACCTCTTGTTACTGATGAGCCGCCACCATATACATAGAGAGGAATTTTATTCTTTGCACAGTACTCAACTGTCTTTTCAATCTGACTTGATTCAGAAGGATAAAGAACAATGTCAGGAAGACTGTCAAACTTGTGTTCACGTACTCTATAAAGATCATAGGCTGTTTGACCATATGCTACAGAAAGCCTGTCATAATCTGACTGAGACCACTGGTCACCATATACACTCTTGAAGAAGTCTACATGCTCCTGTGCCATTTTAGGTGCATACTCGCCACCAAAGTCAACAGCATCAAAACCAGTGTCAAGGTTGTAATCTTTAAAGTCATCATCAGTTACACCAAGTCTGTCCTTCATCATGTTGTAAAGAGACTCTTTTGGAAACTTGAAATGCGCAGGATCACCCCAGCGGAAAATTGAACGATAAGAATTAGAAGGTGCTACTTCTTTAATCCATTTTGGCTCAAAGCCTTTGTACGGTTTATAACCCATGATATTACTCTCCTTTTCTTAATAAGTCTGAAGTTGAAATAACGTCTGCATCCAGACCTAAAACGTTTTTAATAATTACATCGCCACGAGAAATTCTTTCTGTTACAACCACTCTATTTATTTCGTTCATAACATCAAAAATTTTGTCCTTTGGTATATCACAGGACACGCGGCAAGGAAGAACGGGCGATTCAGGAAATGAAGTCTTTACTGTAGAACAAATTGTTCTCATTGGCATTGTCAATTCATTGACTGCAAACTGCTCGCCTCTTTTGCAGAAGTTTCCAATAACTTTAATGGCATTTTCCTGTTGTTCCACTTGCATTGTACATCCTCTAGGGCATGTTATGCAAACCATTTCGGTAGTACTCATTTTGAAGTCACCTCAATTTCTGCTGAAATCTTACTGTCTTTTGTAAGTCCACATTTTGAGAAATCTACAATTACTTTTTCCATTTCAGGAGGACGAAGGAATGCATACTTCTTTTCAAATATGGTTTCTCCATTGACAATTATTCTAAATATACTATTATCATATACCTCTTTGCTTCTAAAGTATACAACCGTTTCACTATTGTCAGCTAAAACATCAAGACTTTGAGGAACTATGTAAAGAATTTTGTCACTTGGATTTACAGTTGCAAGTTCTCGTGTTTTTCCGGCAAAAAGAGCAGCACTCTTACCGGCTGTTTCTCCACTTTCAGAAACATAGTCAACAAGGTCATTTACATGAAGTGCATTTCCACAAGAGAAAATACCCGGAACAGAAGTCATAAGACTTGCATCACACTTTGGACCCTTTGTTCTAGGGTCTATTTCAACACCAAGATTTTCTGCAATTTCATTCTCCGGAATAAGACCTACTGAAAGAATAAGTGCATCACATTCAATATATTCCTCTGTACCAGGAATTGGTCTCATCTTTTCGTCTACCTCAGCAACTTCAACGCCCTCAAGTCTATCAGCACCGAACACTCTTGTTACAGTGTGCGACAAATGAAGAGGAATATTAAAGTCGTTTAGACATTGGTGAATGTTTCTTGTAAGACCTGAAGGTGTTGGCTTTACTTCGTAAACGCCAAGTACCTTTGCACCTTCAAGTGTCAAACGTCTTGCCATAATGAGTCCAATGTCTCCGGAACCTAATATGACACACTTCTTTGTTGGAAGTTGGCCAAGTAGGTTCGTAAAATGCTGAGCAGTACCTGCGGTGAACACACCAGCTGGTCTTGTGCCGTGGATGAATACTTGTTTTGCAGTTCTTTCACGACAGCCGGTTGCAAGGATTAAAGACTTTGTTTCAATGTCCTTAACACCGTCTCTATTTACAACAGTAGCTACAAACCCATTGTCCGTCTTTTTTACCGCTGTAACAAAAGTAAGAAGAAGCGCTTCTATATTAAGTTCATTAAACTCATCAATAAATCTTTCAGCGTACTCTGGACCTGAGAGTTTTTCCTCAAAACGTACAAGTCCAAATCCGTCGTGAATACACTGCTTAAGAATTCCTCCAAGACGAGCCTCACGTTCAATTAAAATTACCTTGGCTCCATTTTTATGTGCCTCTATGGATGCCGCAAGACCGGCAGGTCCACCGCCAATAACTAAAACATCAGTTTTAATCATTCTGTGGCACCTCCTTTTGTTTCTCCGTAACAAATTACGGATTCAGCTGAAGACTTCTTTACATCCGAGAGTTTCATGTTCTCATGCTCAGCAATTATCTTTGTAACAAGTGGTGAGCAGAAGCCTCCTTGGCAACGACCCATACCAGGTCTTATTCTCTTCTTTATAGCATCTACTGTCGGAGGGCAAAGCGGACGCTCAAGAGCATCTATTATTTCACCCTTACTTATTTCTTCACAACGACAAATAATTACACCATAATCAGGGTTTTCAGCAATTTTCTTTGCTCTTTCCTCCGGTGACATTTCATTAAGAGTTGGAACACCCTGTCTTTTTGGATTGAAGTCTTTGTTTCTTTCAACTGTCATTTCCTTTGAAAGACGTTCAATTACCATTTTTTCAATATCAAGAGCAAAGGCAGGCGCTGCTGTAAGACCTGGAGACTGAATACCGCCACAGTGAAGCATATTCTCTGCTTTTCTGCCCCACTCAATTACAAAATCCTCTTCAAACGTTGGAGCTCTTACGCCGGTAAAGTATGTAATAATATCCCTTTCAGACGCCTGTGAAACTGTCTGTTTTTGTTTATCATATACTGTCTTAATACTCTCAGGGCGAGTAGAAGTATCTTCCTTGTCAAAAGTTTCTACTGCATCCGGACCGGCAAGAACATTATTATGAACTGTTCTAATAAGTCCGCCGCCCTTGGTGTGAGCCTTAGAGAATGTCTGCTTATTGATGATTTGAACTGAAGCTATTGTATCTATAATTTTTGATGATTTTCTGTCTTGAATAGAATTTGTTCCACGTCTTGGGTGAATTGAATAAAATCTATCATTTGCCATTTCAGCCACATCATCTGCAAAAACGCCGGCTGCATTGACAACAATTTTTGGATAAACAGTACCTCTGTTTGTTTTAACAGCCTTTATTTTTCCATTTTCAACGTCCATAGAAAGAACTGCTGTATTAAGGTAAGCTTCAACCCCATTTTCCGCTGCATTTTCAGCATAAGCAATTGTTAGTCCATAAGGACAAACAACACCGGCAAGACCGTTATACATTGCAAATTTAAAATTAGGGTTAAATGTTGGATTGTCATTAAGAAGTTTTTTCTTCAAAACAATGCGTGCATCAGTTACACCGTCGTGGAAACGTCTCCACTGTACAAGGAACCATACAGGAACCAAAAGTGCTGACTGAGTAAAACATGCATACTGTCCTATTCTTTTAAACGGAACATCAAGATCTTCACAGAGTTTGTCATACATATGATTGCCAAGAAGTACATATTTCTGTTTAAGACTTCCCTTTGCAAGGTCAACACCTACGTGTACCTCTCCATCATTTCGACCAGATGCCTGAAGAGCAAAATCAGCCTCTTTTTCAACAAGCATTACATTAATATTCCACTTTGAAAGTTCACGTGCAATAGCACAACCAGAAATACCACCGCCAATAACAAGAACATCCGGAGTCTTTCCCTCAAGTTCACTGTCGGAAAGGCTAGGAATCCTCATTTTTGGGATTTCGGCTCCAGTGAATTTTATGTCATTAACTACATGAACTTTTGAGTTCTTTTCAGAACTCATAAGACAAGCCTCAACGACTTCATTCCAGTCAGATAAACTGCCTGTAAGTCTTATGATATCCCCCTGTAGTTCAGCTTTAACACTGTCGCCAAATTTTTTTGAAAGCTTTTTCTGGATTTTATTAATACTGACCACCAAAAACACCTTCCTCTTATCTGTCGGTCAACCGACTGACTTCTAGCCATATTATACTCTTATATTATTTTTATGTCAACAAATTTAGTGGTCGACATAAACGTAAAAAAAATAGACAAATGTAGATAAAAGTGATACAATTCTAAAAGATTTTTTAAGGAGGTAAATTATGGCTGCACCAAGAAAAGACAATGTAAAAGAAATAATTCTTGAAACCACTGAAGCCCTTCTTAACACCCACTCCTTAGACGACATTTCACTTGCTGACATTTCAAAGGCTGCAGGAATTTCAAAAGGAACACTATACTATCATTATAAAGCTAAGGAAGATATACTTTTGGATATAACAGATCGTTTCCTTGAAAAACAGTGGAATGACTTCATCATTTGGACTGAAGACAAAAATAAGGATACATCGCTCCACAGACTCATTAAATACGTTATTGAAAGAAATATTAATCTTGTTGGCCCTAGAATGCATCTCATTTATAATGCAAGCCTTGGAAATGAAGAAGTAAAAGAAAAACTAATTGAAAGATATCAAAAATTCCAAAAAATGATTTCAAAGAAAATTGCTGAAAGGACAGGAAGCACAAATTCCGACTATTTAGCTTGGCTTCTTCTTTTAATATCAGACGGACTAATAATACAAAAAGAAATTAATAATCCTAATCTTGATATTGAAGAGTTCTTAAAAATAACTGACAAGACCGTAGAATCCTTTAGTTCAAATTTAAAATAATAAATTTCACACTTATTCTTTTAAACAAGGAAAGTTTATACTGTGAAAAATTGTAAAACAACTTCCAAGCACTCAACAACGCCTTGACATAAGCGTTTTTGAGTGTTATTCTTTTTAAGACAGAACAACTAAAAGGGTGAATAAAAATGTCAAAAAGGGAAGACTCAGCAACACTTTATTTGTACGTCAAACAACATATTTTGAAACTCCTTATTTCCGGAAAATATCCTGCTGACTCACAACTTCCAACAGAATATCAACTAATGAAGGAATTAAACGTTGGTAGAGCTACAGTAAGAGCAGCTCTTTCTCAACTAGAAGAAGAGGGTACCATATATAAACGTCAAGGTGTCGGTACATTTGTAAGCAAAAAAGATCCAAGATTTAAATTTGAGCCATTCATTTCTTTATCTTTTATGCTTCGTATACTTGGAATTGAACTCAGCAAAAAAATCGTTGAGCAGGAAGACTTTATTACTACAGGAGAAAGTGGTGTAGTTCCTACGGGAATTGAATACAAAAGAATTAAAAGAGTTATGTACCAAGAGGATGCCGCAATAATTATTGACCACAATCTTGTTTCTTTAGAAGACTTTGAAGAAATTAAAACTTCTTTTAATTGTGACACTGAATCTCTTTTTCACTTAATGTTAGAAAAATATGGAAATGACGTTACAACAATAAAGACAGTTTCAATAACACGTGAACCTACACTGGAAGATTGTAAACTTCTAAAAATCGGTGTAGATGAAGAATTAGTTCAAACGACAAGAGCAATTTATATAAAGAACTCAGAAAAGCCAATAATGGTTCAACGTATAATTGTTCCAAATCATATACTTGAACTGCCTCTTTTCTTAACCTAATTATTTCGTAGACAACTTTAAATAAGCAAAAATTTAGGGATGTAAATTCAAATGAATTTACATCCCTTTTATTATTGATTCAAAAGATCAAGTGCTTTTTGAATATGTGGGTCTTCAGATTCAGACATAATTCCAATTTTAGAAGTTTGCTCTTCTGTAAGCGGAATATCATAATCAGGTTTCAACCCAGTTTTATTGTATGATTCACTCTTGTATGGAAGGATTTCTGCAATAGTAAGAACAACTGCCCCTCCATCCGCAAATTGATGAATTTCTTGCATTGTGCCTATACCATTTGTAGTTGTACCAATAAGTTCTGCTTTACCAAAATCCCTAAGGTCACACGCAAATAGTTCGGCAGGACCTGATGTTTTACCATTTACAAGAACCAGCATTGGAAGCACAACACAGTCCGAATCAGATGGATATGTTTTTATTGTTTTACCGTCTTTACCTACGGCAGTAGCCATTGCTGCTGTTCCATCGGTTGCAACCGGGACTAAAACATCCAACACCTCTGTTGCATATTTAATACTTCCCTCAGAGCAATTTCTTACGTCAAAAATAATTGCTGTGCACTTATTATCTATAAGATTATTAATTGCATCCTTAAACTGAGAAACAGTGTTCTCATAGAATGCATTTATTGAAACAATGCCCACACTTCCTACACTTTTTACATTTACTGTAGAAAGACTATAGCCCATTACAAGGTTTTCTGTTTTTGACTCACCATTTCTAACGTAAGTCACATTTACACTTGAAAGCTTTTCACCCTCAAGGTTTAAAAGAAGCTCTTTATAATTTTTAGAAGTAACTTCTTTGTTATCTATGCTTGTAATTTCATCTCCGGTTTTAAAACCGGCAGCCTCGGCCGGTGAATTAACCGCAACAGCTGTTACATATAAATGTCCTGTATCAGAATTAAATTTACAAGTAAGGCCGGTACCAGACATTTTACCACGTAGTCTGTTGTAATAATTAACATACTCTGTTGATGAAAGATAGTAAGATGCCGGGTCATTCAGACCGCTTATATAACCTTCTGCAATACCGGCATTTACAGAGTCAGATGAAATATCTCCATAAAACTCTTCTCTTACAAGCTCATCCACTTCAGAAAGATTAGAGTACATTGAAGTTCTATTTGTTAGGTCTCCAATAAGACTGTTATAAACGCTCATTGAAACTTTCATAGTAATGGCAATTGTTGCAGCCATTACTATAAAAAGAATTGCAAGACCTGTACCAAGAGGTATTTTTTTACTCATAGGTACCTCCTCAGCCCAGTTTAATATAATTCATTGGGTTTACAGTATTGCCATTTATGCGCACTTCAAAATGAAGGTGGAATCCGGTTGAATAACCTGTGCATCCCATAACTCCTATTTTCTGTCCTGCAGATACTGTTTGTCCATTGTATACAGAAACAGTTGATAAATGTCCATATCGTGTAACAACACCATTACCATGATCAATAAACACACAGTTACCATAAGTGCTGTAATGAGGATCCTGATAACGGTATGACTTTGGATAGTTATGGTTACATTCGGCACTTACATAAATAACTTTACCGGAAGCCGCTGCAACAATACTAGCTGTTCCACTGCTTGCTCCTGAACGACAAATATCTACACCTCTATGGAATGACTTAGACTCACCGCCCATTGTTCTATATCCATAAGGAGATGAAATCCAGCAGCTTGATGTTGGAGACACTGGCCATACCATACTGCCAATTGAACCTGAACCGGTTGACGAAATACCGTTAATCATGGCATCAATTTGAGCCTCATAAGCTTCTTGCTTAGCTTTCAATGTTGCTTCATGGTTTTTAAGTTCTTTACTGTTTGCTGAAAGGCCTGAAAGATATTTTGTAAGTGTGGCCTTTTTAGAATCAAGATCAACTTTCTTTGAAACAACTACTGCCTTGTCTTCCTCAACCTCGGATTTAGCAGATTTAACCTGCTCTTTATTAGCCTCAAGTTGAACTTTCTTCTCCTCAAGTTCTTTCTTCATTTGGTTGAGTTCTTTTATTTCTTCCTCAAGTTCCTTTACAATTTGGTTATCATGCTCAGCAATTTGAGCAACCAGTTCAAGTCTTGTAAGGAGTGATTCAAAACTGTCGGCATCTAAAATTATTTCTATTTTAGAAATATTTCCAGTCATATACATAGCACGAAGACGTTGGCCTAAAAGCTTTTGTGTCTCCTCTATGGCAACCTGTTGTTCCTCCATTTTCTGCTCTGTCTCTTTTATATTATTTTCAATGTTTGAAATCTGATTGTTCAAAGCATTAATTTGAGAATTTAAAAGGTTAATTTTCTTGTTATATGCATCAATTTCTGATTGAACTAGATCTATTTGTTTTTGAAGTGCACTAGCCTTTTCAGATGCAGCATCAATTTCTTTTTGGAGTTCAGCTTGCTGTTCCTTACTTGCTTGAATTTCCTTATCAAGTTCAGCTATTTCCTCTTCTTTTTGAATAATTTCAGGGTCATCTTTTGTATATTCACCGTAATTTTTTGCGTATGCAAAAGAAAATGAAAGGGATGCTACAAAAACAAGGCTCATAAGAAGCGCAACAAATGATCTGAATTTATTCTTCATCGCTCACTACACTTCCTTGTTCTTTAAGATATCTACTCATTGAAACAATACTTCCCACCGAACCTGCAAGCACTCCAATAAGTATGAATGCTCCAAGCATTGGAAGGGCACAAGATAAGAATGAAATTGTTGTGCCGCCAAACAATGTGAAGATTGATCCAAGAGACTTGAGAGTAAGTTCATAAAGTCCAAACACTAATAGTAAAGATATGAGTCCTGATATTATACCAAGAACAACACCCTCAATGATGAATGGCCATCTGATGAACCAATTTGTTGCACCCACGGCCTTCATAATACTTATTTCAAGACGTCTGTTATACATTGTAACACGAACAGTATTTGAAATAATGAAAAGTGAAACTACTAAAAGCATTACAATAATTCCCACGCTTACGTATGTTACACCAGTTCTAATTTGCCTTACCTGCGTTGCAAGGTCACTATTACCTCTAACACTTAAAACATTTTCAACAGATGAAAGCATTGAAAGCACTGTGTCATAATCAGTTAAATCTGAAAGCGTAACCTTGTAAGCATCAGGAAGTGGATTTTCTGAAAGTCCTTCAAGAAGAGCTGCATCGTTCCCAAGACTCTCCAGTTGTTGATTATAAGAAACTTCCTTTGAAATAAATTCACAGTTTTCTACGCTTGGTATCATACGAATATCCTGACTTGCTTTATTCATTTGCTCCTCAGTAATATTGTCCTGCATGTAAACCATTATTACATTTTGGTCTTCAACGTTTTCAAGCATTCCGTTTATGTTTAAAAAGAGCATTACAGCACAACCGATTAGTACAAGACAAGATGTCAAAACAGCGATTGATGCAAGTGACATAAGTCTATTTGACCAAATATTCCTTACACCCTCCCGGGTAAGATAGCCCATGTTAAATGAGCCTTTATGCTTTACACCATTTTGATTACTCATTCTGTAGGACCTCCTTTCCCAAGGATGTCATCTATATCCTCAAAATATTTAGAATAATCAATTCCATTTATTGTTGTATAACTTCTAGCCTTCTGTTCAGCTGTTGGTTGACTTGCTTCTGAAAGGGGACTTCCTACCGGTTCGACTACCGGAGCCGCCTCACCGGATACCTTTTTAACTGTTACCGGAATTGTGTAAACTTGAGAAATTGTACTATTCTCCGTTACAGGTTCCGGAGCTGTTACAACAGAGTCATTTGTTGCATCTGAGAAATCAGAAACAGGCTCTGCTGAAGGTGTTTCTACCGGTTTATAACCGGTTTCAGTTTGATAGTTAAGAACACTACCGGCTGCTGTATCTGAAACAATTTGACCATGGTCAATAACAACAATTCTATGATTAAACTTCTTAACAAGGTCATGTTCATGAGTAACCATAATTACTGTTGTACCATTGGCATTAATATGATTAAGAAGGTCCACAATTTCATAAGACATTTCAGGGTCAATATTTCCTGTGGGCTCGTCCGCAATAATAGTGTTTGCATTATTTACAAGAGCGCGGGCAAGGGCCACACGTTGTTGCTCACCACCTGAAATTTCGTTAGGCATTGAGTCTGCTTTCTGTTTAAGACCCACAAGACTTAAAACATATGGTACTCTCTTCTTTATTTCTCTTTCACTTTCTCCTGTAACCCTCATAGCAAATGCAACATTGTCATATACGCTCATATTAGGAATTAGGCGGAAATCTTGGAACACAATACCAAGGGTTCTTCTGTAATAAGGAATTTCCTTATTTGTCATCTTGGTAAGGTCATAATTATTTATCATTATTGTTCCGGAAGTTGGAACTTCCTCCCTCATAATTGTCTTAAGAAATGTACTTTTACCAGAACCCGAAGCACCAACTATGAAAACAAACTCGCCGCGTTCTATACGGAGATTTACATTCTTTAGCGCTTCTGTTCCGCTGTCGTATTTTTTAGATACGTTTTTGAATTCAATCACAGCTATTACTCCTATAACTAAAATTCTTTATGTTTAAACTCAACTCAAAATATTATAATAGAGAAATCTTAAAAAAACCTAAAAATAGGCTGTACAAGCATAGTTTCACTTGTACAGCCTATAGTATACCATATATATATAATTTTTGTTACAATTTTGTAACCAAAAACCAAATTTCGTGTGATTACACAAAATCATCCACAATATTTAGTGCTTTTTTTAGAACTTTGTAGGATTTGAGTCAAGATATTTCTTAACCATAAGAGCTACTTTGAATACAATTGCATCGTCAAATTCACGAAGATCAAGTCCTGTGAATTTCTTGATCTTTTCAAGTCTATAAACCAAAGTGTTTCTGTGTACAAATAGTTTACGGGAAGTCTCTGATACATTGAGGTTGTTTTCAAAGAATCTTTGGATTGTAAAGAGAGTCTCTTGGTCAAGATTTTCAATTGAACCTCTTTTAAATACTTCCTGAAGGAACATTTCACAAAGTGTTGTTGGAAGCTGATAAATAAGTCTTGCAATACCAAGATTATCATAACTTACAATGTTCTTCTCTGTGTCAAATACCTTTCCGACCTCAAGTGCAACTTGAGCCTCTTTAAGTGAACGAGAAAGATCTTTAATTCCTACAACAGTTGTACCAATACCTACAAGAGCATTACTGAAGAATTCAGTACTGAGTGCATCCGAAATTGAATGAGCAAGCTTTTCAAGATCTTTTGGCTCAATATTGTTTCTAACTTCCTTAACAAGTGCAATATCTGTTTCATTAATGTTAATAACAAAATCCTTGTTCTTGTCCGGGAACAAATTGGAAATAACATCATAAACAGACGCATCTTCACGGCTTGTAATTCTTATAAGAAGAACTACACGTGTTGCATCATTATTGAAGCGGAGCTCTCTTGCCTTAACATAAATGTCACCGGGAAGAATGTTGTCAAGAATGACATTCTTGACAAAGTTGCTTCTGTCATATTTCTCGTCATAAAACTGCTTAATACTGCTGAGCGATACAGAGAGAATTCTTGTATACTTTTCAGCAAGTTCATCTTCCCCTTCTACAAATACAGCATATTCATGACGGAGGTGTGATCCAAACGAAAGGTATGTTACCCCGTTGAGACAAATTGCATCATTAGTTGAAAATATATCTGTTGTGTCAACAGAAACCTGCTCGCCAATTTTTTCAAGACTGCTGCATGAAATAATTGTTCCCGATTCGTCAAGTACACCAACTGTTCTGTCAATTGCGTCTCTCATTTGGTGAATTACACCTTGGAAAAGTCTATTGGACATTTAATAGCCCCCTATTCTTAACAAAATAATGTTTTGTGCAATTTGATATACGTCGTATTATACATTGTACACAAGGCCATGGCAAAATGCAACAATTTTTTGATATTTTTTCCATAAAAGAGCTAAATATGGAGCACTTGTTTAGTCAATATGTTACAAATATATATGTAAAAAGACAAAAGCACCCTTGTGCAACTTCACATAATCATCCCCAACATATTGGGCTTTTTTATAAAATTTCAGCTGTTTTGCATATCTGTTGATAAAAATGACCATATTATTTTTTTATCTAAAAAGTCAAAAATAGCACAAAAAAATTTATTTTTATTTATATGCTTTTATCAAACTCAATTCGTCAGAATCTATCTCTCGAACTTGTCCTATAGATAGTTTTTCATCAATTTTCAAACTTCCAATTGCTGTTCTTTTAAGAGTTAGCACTCTATTTTCACAAGCGGCAAACATACGTTTGACCTGATGGTATTTGCCTTCGCAAATTTTAATTTCTACCGTTTTGCCATCAGGGTCAAGAATAGCTATTTTTGCCGGTTGACACGAAGTGCCGTCTTTTAATTGTATGCCGGACTGTAGGGCTTTGACGTCAGTTTCACGAAGTGGTTCTGCAAGTGTTGCAACATATGTTTTTTCAACATGCTTCTTGGGAGACAAAATATCATGTGCAAAGTCACCGTCGTCCGTTAATAAGACAAAGCCCGTTGTGTCCGCATCCAGTCTACCCGCAGGGAAAAGACCCGGACGCATATATTCCTCCGGAACAAGCGAAATAACAGTAGGATATGTGTCATCCTCTGTGGCTGACACTACTCCTTGTGGCTTGTTCAGCATTAAATATATATGCTTTTTAAAAGAGAGAACTTGTCCACTGACAGAAATGACGTCAAGCTCCGGATCCACCTTTTCTGATGAATCTTTTGCAATGACACCATTTACCAGTATTTCTTTTTGTTTAATTAAACGCTTGACGTCAGAACGCGAACAAGCCCCTTGAGATGAAACCAGTTTATCCAGTCGCATTTTTGGAGCCACTTGTCTCCACCACCTTTTCCTCAGGCATTTCAAATCCTTGCATAAAACCATCCAATTCTACAGAGCAAATATCGCCCCCGATTACATTTCCCTCATATACTAAAAGATTAGCACGAATGGGAGACTGACTTGCAGCGTAACCGGGATAATTCTTTATTTCATATGTCCATCTTTTTGCGCGGACACCCTTATACTTTTCCAAGTCAAGATTTTGAGCCTTTTGAATTTCATTGTATTTCTTATATGTCTCGTCAAACTCGGCCGGAATAATAACCTCACAAACCTCAATAGGGTCCTCTACTACCTCCCAGCCAAACTGAGACAAGAACGCAATTCGTTCTTTTGAATTATTGGCTTTTAGAACAACGCCATTTGATTTTTCTACGCTTTTGGTGTCCTCTTTAGCCAAAATAGCTATACCCACTCCAAGCATTACAAGCAAAACAAGTACAACAATAAGCTTAGCTTTAACAGACCTAAAAGAAAATACAAACATACTATCACCCATACAAATATATGATGGTAATTTTTATGTTATGAGTACAAAACTATATGAGAACCAATATAAATTTAGGGCCATGCCTTTTGCACCGCCCTAAATAATTATCTCTTCTGTTTTTTTGTATTTTTCCCTTTTCCTTTATCGGCACGCTGATTGGTCTGTTGGGCCATTCTAGCTGCTGCTTTAAGGTTGTCCTGAAGTGTTTGAACCTCATTAAGACTCTTTGCAATTCTGTATTCTGTCTCAGCAATGAGTTCGTCAACATAATTGCTTGCGTTGTATTTAAGATCATTGGACCATTTCTTTGCCGCATCCATCTTTGCCTGTGCTTTATATTCAGCATCTGACTCGATTTTGTTGGCATTTTCTTCAGCTTCTTTTTCAATTCTGGATGCATTGTCCTTTGCATCTTGAATCATTTGGATTGCCTTTTCCTTTGCCTCCGTCATTATATCTTCGGCTTGAGAAACCAAAAGTTCTGCAGCTTCTTTTGCTTCAGTTACAACTTCTTCTTTAGAAACCATTTCGTCAGCTTCATCCCTTGCTGAATTAACAAGGTTAACCGCCCTGGTTTGAGCATCCTTAATAAGCTCCTCTGTACGTCTTGCTGTTTCTGTGTCAAATTCACGAGAACGCTTTTCAGCAGCAGCTAAAAGTTCCGCACTCTTAGCTTTTGCCTCACTGATAATTGTTTCTGCTTCTCTGTTTGCCATATTCATAATTTCACGGCGCTCGGAAGCTAAAATCCTAGCCTGCTTAATTTCTTCAGGCATTACCTCTCGGATTTCATCAACAACTGATCTAATGGCGTCAGCATCTACTGTTATCTTGCCTGAAAAAGCTTTACTTTTACCTTCATCAAGAATATCTTCCAGTTCGTCAAGAAGTTCTTCAATCTGAGCCATTTTTTATCAGTCCTTTCTAAGTAGTCTATTTTTTACGTCCTCTAAAACAACATCAGGTACAAACTTTGAAATGTCTCCACCAAGCTCACCTATTTGTCTTACCATGCTGGAAGACAGGAACATATTTTCTGCTTTTGAAGCAATAAACACCGTTTCAAGGTTATTATTTAAATGTCTGTTACCAATTGCCTGCTGGAATTCGTCCTCAAAGTCCGATACAGCACGAAGTCCCTTTACGGCAAAACCAATATTGTGTTTTCTTGCATAATCTGCAAGAAGCCCGTCATATGTATCCACTTTTACATTTGGAATGTCAGATACTGCTTTTTTAATAAGCTCTGCTCTTTCAGTTTCTGAAAAAGTCGTATTTCCTTTTTTGCGGTAGTTTGTCATTACAACAACTACAACCTCATCAAATAAGTTTGCAGCGCGTTCAATAACATCAAGATGTCCGTTTGTTATTGGATCAAAACTACCGGGGCAGATGGCTGTGCGCATCAGTCATTCTCCTCTCGGGTCCTATATACGGTTATTTTTATTTTTCCATACTTATATTCTTTGTATAGTAAGAATTTACCGGCACTCTCCGGAAGAGTTTCCTCTTTGGATGTCTCACAAACAATTACCCCACCGTTTGACATTTTTTGTGGGAGAAATTCCAAAGCCTTAAGTACAAGGCCTTTTCCGTAAGGTGGGTCAAGAAATGCAATATCAAATGTTTCATTTGTTCTTTGCAAATATGAAATACTGTCCTCATTTTTTACAGTTGACTTGTCTTCCATGTGAGTGTGGGAAAGATTTTCCCTTACAACTGAAATTGAAGCTCCGCGATTATCTACAAATGTTGCATGTGAAGCGCCTCTTGAAAGGGCTTCAATGCCAAGTTGTCCTGAACCAGCAAAGAGGTCAAGCACACGGGCACCGGGTACTTCAAACTGGATAATACTGAAGACAGATTCCTTTACCTGGTCAGTTGTAGGTCTTACCTCAAGACCTTCTAAAGTCTTAAGTTTCATTCCTCTTAAAGATCCGGTAATAACTCTCATGACTTTTACTCCCTATAAAAATACATGCTATTATCTCATTTTGATAATAACTTTGTCAATAAATTATTATCAGTTTATTTACATAATTATATGGTTAAATTAACTATAATACTTTTTTATATTTACGGCGTCCCTTAAAGAAATGCCCGGAAGTTTTGAAAGAGTATCTATGTCAGCACGTTTTATTGCATCTAAAGTCTTCATTTCACGCCAAATTGTTTCACTCTTCTTAGGCCCAATTCCGGGAATATCAAGAAGACCTGTTTTCTTTGTGGTTTTGCTATGCTTTGAATGATGATAATCAATTGCAAAGCGATGAACCTCTTCTTGTATACTTGAAACCAAAGTAAAAACTCTACGAGTACTATTTATTGATATTTCACGACCATCACCCGTAATTGCACGTGTCTTGTGCTTTGAGTCCTTAACCATTCCGAAAATCGGGATAGAAAGACCAAAAGATGCTACCACTTCCTCGGCTATTTTCACCTGACCTTTACCGCCATCCATCAAAATTAAATCGGGAAGTCTGCCAAAGCCTTCTCCGGTTCCTTTTTGATTTAGATATTCATTAAAACGGCGGGTAAGCACCTCTTTCATAGAGCCGTAATCATCGCCCCCTACAGCCTCTTTTATAATAAATTTCCTGTATGATTTTTTATAGGGCGACCCATTCCTAAATACCACCATGCCACCAACTGCGTCCGCACCGGCAGTATGGGAAATATCATAAGATTCAATGAATTCAGGAACGGTTGAAAGTGACAAAAGTTCTCCAAGTTCAATCGTTGCCGAATCCGCTTTTTGACGGAATTTTCGCTGTGCCAAAGCCTCATATGCATTACTCTTTGACATGCTTACAACTTCAAAAGACTTGCCCTTTTGAGGGATTTGAATTTGGACCTTCTTACCAAGACGCTCTGAAAGCCAACGTAAAATAAGTTCACTGTCTTCCACTTCGCCATCCGTCAAAATTACAGGTGGAATTTCATTATGAATTGTATAATAACGCTCAATGAATTCACTTCTTGTGTTCTCCAGCGATTCATCCATAGAGGTAAAATGATTGTCTGATGAAATAAGTCGACCATCCTCATAACGAGTTACGTTAATGCAGATTTCATCACCATCTCTTGCAAGAGAGAATACATCACGTGTTTCATCATTTTCAAAGATAACCTTCTGCTTATCTGACATGCGCTTAATTGCAGAAATTTTATCTCTGATTGCGGCTGCCTTTTCAAAGTCCAAGTTCTCTGCAAATTCCTCCATTTGCGCTTCAAGGGTTTCAATATATTTCTTTGTTCCACCCTTTAAAAAAGCTATTGCCTCGTCTATTGCCTTGTCATAATCCTCCTTCTTTATTTTGTTACAGCAAGGCGCACTACACAAGTTCATATGATAGTTTAAACAAGGTCTAAGATTCTTGTTGTTACAAGGAAAAGACTTGTTACATGTTGGCAATTTGAAGATTTTATTTGCAGCATCCAGTGACTGACTTACAACATAAGAACTTATATAAGGTCCAATATATGTTGCATTCTCGTCATCTTTTCTGTATGTGAATTCAAGACGTCTCCATGACTCATTTGTAATTTTAATAAAACAATAGCCCTTGTCATCCTTAAGAAGGATGTTGTACTTTGGCATATGTTGCTTTATTAAATTACATTCTAAAATAAGAGCCTCAAATTCACTGGTTGCAAGAATATGATCAAAATCATATACATTCTCCACCATTTTAAGCACTTTGGCCTGATGTCTGTTTTGTGAGCCAAAATACTGACTTACACGGTTTTTAAGAAGTTTTGCTTTACCTATATAGATGATTTCGCCGTCTTTATTCTTCATAATGTATACACCGGGAAGAAGTGGAAGACGCATTGCTTTTTCACGAAGATAGGAAAGACGTTCATTTGACATATTCTCACCGCCCTTGTTTATAGAGTAAAAAAGCACACTGCTATTTTTAGCAGTGTGCCCTATTTTATAAATTTAAATTATTCTGCAAAGCCTGATTCAACAAGAGCAACAAGAGCCTCTACTGCTTCCTCTTCATCTGATCCGCCAGCCATGATGCGGATTTCTGTGTTGCCCATAATACCAAGTGAAAGAACACCAAGAAGACTCTTAGCATTTACTCTACGCTCGTCTTTTTCTACCCAAATTGAAGATTTAAACTCGTTAGCTTTTTGAATAAAGAAAGTAGCTGGACGAGCATGTAAACCAACCTGATTTTGAACCTTTACGTCTTTAACATACATAATAAATTCCCTCACAAATAATTTAAATATCTATTACAATATTCAAACAGATTTTTTAATTTGTCACTATTATAATCACAAAAGTGCCCCTCGTCAATGTATAAAATGCCCAATAATGTCCTTTTTAAAAATATTCGTTTGCTAGGACAAACTTGCCGAGGTTTGTTCACCTTTGTTTGTGTATTTTTCACAGTTTTTTTCACTTTTTGTCAATAATCTGCGAAATATATGCGTCATAAAGATCCGGCCTTTTCTCTTTTGTTCGTGAAATTGACTGTTCATTTTGCCACTTTTCTATATTTTGATGATGGCCTGAAAGGAGTACGTCAGGGACCTTTCTGTCATGCCACACCGGAGGTCTTGTATACTGTGGATATTCAAGAAGGCCTGAAAAGTGACTCTCTTTCTCAAATGCCTCTTCATTCCTAAGTACGCCCGGTAGCATTCTGCAGACGCTGTCACACAAAACAAGTGCCGGAAGTTCGCCCCCTGTTAAAACATAGTCTCCAATTGAGATTTCCATAGGAGCCAATTCGTCTATTACTCTTTCATCTACGCCCTCATAGTGTCCACATAGGACAACTATGTTTTCATAGGTTGAAAGTTCCCGCACCATTTCCTGTGTAAGCGTCTTCCCCTGTGGAGTCATATAGACGAAGTGGCATTCTCTCCCCTTCGTCACATCCATATAGCAATCATATATTGGCTGTGCCTGCATTATCATTCCTGTGCCACCGCCATAAGGAGTGTCATCCACATGTCTGTGCTTATCGTCTGTGTAGTCCCTGATATTGTGACACTCAATATCCACAAGCCCCGATGCCTTTGCTCTGCCTATAATACTCGTCTTTAAAACCTCTTCACACATTTCAGGGAACAACGTTAAAATATCAATCTTCACGGATTTCCTCGGCCCCCTCAAATATGCCCTTAAGCGGTTTTATACGTGCAATGTCATTTTCAACTTCAACGCTTTTAACAACATCCGGAATGGATGGAAGAAGATAAGTCTTTCCATCCTTAACAATATGCCAAATATCAGACGCACCTGTGTTCGTTACATCCTTTATCTTACCATATACTATGCTTGCGTCGTCTGCATCGACAACAGTACAGCCAATAAGTTCTGCAATAAAATATTTTGCGTCCCCGAGCGATGCATCTGCTCTTTTAACAAAAATCACTGTATTTCTAAAGGCATTTGCAGAGTCAAGGTCATTTATTCCTTCAAGAGTTAAAAGCATAACATTTCCATGAGGACGTGACGCTACTACTTTGTATTCTTTCTTTTCTTTTCCAAGATATACTCTTTCAAAAGAAGAGAAAAAATCGTATGAATCGCACCAGGCTTGAACTCTTAGTTCTCCACGCACACCATGTGTACTTACGATTTTTCCAAGTTCAAGAAATTCCAAAAGCATCTTCATTCCTCCTTAGTAAAGCTTTATAAAGCAAAAACAGGACGATTCCCGTCCTGTTTTTAAAGCATACGGTTTACCGTGCTTATTATGCTTATAATCAATCAATTTCTACAGCAACATGTGCATCTTTTCTGTTAGCAGAAGCACGCATTACTGTGCGTATTGCCTTTGCAATACGACCCTGTTTTCCGATTACACGGCCCATATCCTCTGGTGCTACGTGAAGGTGGAAAACAATTACCCCATTTTCGTTTGGAGCATCTTCTTCTACTGATACCGCAGATGGATCGTCAACAAGGCCTTGCGCAATTGAAATAAGTAATTCACGCATGGTTGTGTGACCTCCAAAATTATTTAATAGCTCCGCTCTTCTTGAGGATAGCTCTAACTGTCTCAGTTGGCTGAGCGCCGTTAGCAATCCACTGTTGAACCTTATCTTCATCAATCTTGATTACCGGCGGTTCAACTGTTGGGTTATAATAACCAATTTCCTCAATGAAACGACCATCACGTGGGAAACGTGAATCTGCTACTACTACACGATAGAAAGGAGCCTTTTTAGCGCCCATTCTTCTAAGTCTGATTTTTACTGCCATTTTTTGTTCCTCCAAAAAAATAAATATACTTTGTGTTTACATACCAAATTGGCTAAAATCCATACCATTCATATTCATACCTTGTGCCATTCTCTGAATTTGCTTTCTGGATTTCTTACCGTTCAGTTGTTTAAACATTTTTTGCATTTGTTTGTACTGAGAAAGAAGCCTGTTAACATCTTCAACCTGCTGTCCGGCACCCGCTGCAATTCGTCTTTTTCTAGACGGATTAATGATGTCAGGATTTTCTCTCTCTTTTGGTGTCATGGACTGAATAAGAGCTTGAATTCTGTCAAACTGTTTTTCGTCCACTTCAATATCTTTAGCCTTTTTACCAATTCCAGGGATCATACCGAGAAGGTCCTGCATAGGACCAAGTTTACGAACCTGCTGTAAATTCATAAGAAGGTCATTAAGATCAAACTTGTTTTTTTTGAGCTTCTTTTCAAGCTCAATTGCCTGTTGCTCATCAAATTGCTGTTCAGCTTTTTCAATGAGGGAAAGCATGTCACCCATTCCAAGAATACGAGAAGCCATTCTGTCCGGGTGGAAAATATCAAGGTCATCCAACTTTTCACCGGTACCTACAAACTTAATTGGCTTTCCCGTAATTGCACGTGCTGAAAGCGCCGCACCGCCACGAGTGTCACCGTCAAGTTTTGTAAGCACAAGACCATCAAGTCCAACTGATTCGTTGAATGAAGATGCAACGTTAACTGCATCCTGACCGGTCATTGCATCAACAACAAGAAGGATTTCATGTGGATGAACCTCAGCCTTGATGTTCTTAAGTTCTTCCATGAGTTCTTCATCTACGTGAAGACGACCTGCTGTATCTAGGAAAACGTAGTCATATCCTTTATCCTTTGCAAGCTTTACAGCTTCCTTTGCAATAAGAACCGGATTTTCTTGACCCATTTCAAAAACAGGGACATCAACCTGTTCTCCTACAACCTGCAACTGCTTTATAGCAGCCGGTCTGTAAACGTCACATGCAACAAGGAGCGGCCTGTGACCTTCACCCTTGAGCCTCTTTGCGATTTTTGCACAGTGAGTTGTTTTACCGGAACCCTGAAGACCGCACATCATAATAATTGTTGGCGGATGCTGTGCAATTGTGAGTCTTGTATGGGTACCACCCATAAGTTCAGTTAACTCTTCGTTTACTATTTTAATTACCATCTGCGCAGGAGTAAGGCTCTTCATTACTTCAGCGCCTATTGCTCTTTCTGTTACCGCAGCGGTAAAGTCTTTAGCTACTTTATAACTTACGTCAGCTTCAAGAAGTGCCAAGCGAACTTCACGCATGGCCTCCTTTACATCCGATTCAGTAAGTGAGCCTTTGCTCTTCAATCTGGAAAACGCTGCTTCCAGTCTGTCGGACAAACCTTCAAATGCCATATTTATGCTCCTTATTCACTGAGCTGATTAACTATAAGTTTGATACGAACAACTGCATCATTTACCTCTCTTGAAAGACCGGTACGCATGTTGTGATCGTATATTTCCTCTGCACAATCAAGAATTTGGTTAAGACCAGTTCTAACTTCTTCAAAGCGCTTTGCAAGACCAAGGCGTGTTTCCATTTCGTAAAGCTGACCTTCGGCTCTCTTTATAGCGTCTCTTACACCTTGACGTGTAATACCTTCATTTTCTGCAATTTCTGCCAAAGAAAGGTCATCATTATAATAGTATTCAATAAATGAGCGTTGTTTTTCGGTTAACATTTCACCGTAAAAGTCTAAAAGAATGTTTATTTTTTCAAAATCTTTTGCCACGCATTTGCCCTCCTTTGTCAGATTGCATGTAAAGTTTTCTTCTTTACACTCGCATATTATACATATGAAACAACGTCGTGTCAAGCAAAATTACAACTTTTTTTAAGCGCATTGTGTAAAGCCTGACTCTTTACACAACATGTTGTGTTTATGCAACCGGGGACGGTTCTCCGCAACCGGGGACGGTTCTCCGCAACCGGGGACGGTTCTCCATCATCGAGAACCGTCCCC
>JAQXSW010000010.1 GCA_029219165.1 Oscillospiraceae bacterium | reverse complement strand
ATCAGACTCATCTACACTTTCTGTATTGATGCCAATTATTCTTGAACCTTCTCCTTCTTCAAGGCATTTTTCTGCAATATATGAAATATCATATTCTTTAAAGTCATCAACTGATTCCTTTAATATCCAAGCAAGAACCATTTTTTCAGAAAGAAGTTTTTTACAAATGGCATCATACTGTTCTATTTTATTCATATTACTCCTCCCTTGTATAGAAATCTTCAATATACATATCGTAAAAGATGAGGAAAACAGTACAAAAATAGAACGAGTGGTTGAATTCTTGCTTTGAATGGTCAAAAAAGACAATTATCAGAATACAAAAATACGTAAAAAAGCACCTACTTACACTAAAGTAGGTGCTTTTGGTTTGTAAAAAGGTTTCAATGGAGAACCGTCCCCGATTGCAGAGAACCGTCCCCGATTGCGGAGAACCGTCCCCGATTGTCGAGAACCGTCCCCGGTTGCGGAGAACCGTCCCCGAAATGTGAATTATCCTAAATAACTGACTACTATTGCATTCTTCTTACACTTAGTAGCACAGTATCCACATTGAATACATTTTTTCTGATCAATTACATGAGGGGTTTTAACTGAACCAACAATTGCATCTGCTGGGCAATTCTTTGCACAAAGAGTACAACCTACGCAATTTTCCTCAACAATTTCAACCTTACGAATTTTTCTATGATTTCTATCCGGATGAATTGCCATTACCGGACATATATCCTCACACTGTCCACAACTAATACATTTGTCTTCCGGAATAGTAAATCTATTCTCATTTTCACAAAGCTGTGGTACATCAAATGGGCAGGCGAACGCACAAGCACCGCATCCCAAGCATTCATTTCTATCAATTAAAAATGCCATACGTCTACCCCCTTAACCGCCTGAAACCGGTGACATGAACCAAACTTCGTCACCGTTTTTAAGACTTGCATTCTTTTTAGTTGTACGTTCTCCGTTTATGAAAACGACAACGTCACCAAAACCATATTCCCGTGAAATCTTTGACTGTGCGTTAAAAGTCTGAAAAGCCTCAGGAACGGAAGCTGCTTCACACTCAAATTCTTTAACACCGGAGTCAAGGCGTACAACACCAAATACTTTTACTTTTACCATTTTGACCCCTCCTTAATAAGAATATGGGAATACCTCGTGTGAAGGTATATCTATATTCAGTCTCTTAAGTATTTTTCTTGTTGGAACACCATCTACCCAACGTCTAATGTCGTAGTAGTCGTGAAGAAGTCTATCAATTGGAACACGAGTCCTATCGTCATTTGGATCTTGACGCTCATCCGTAAGACGCTTCGGCAGTTTATCTGCCCCTGGTTTTTGACCAAGAATAATATTTGCCATACGCTCTGTGTTGTATCCTCTTTCACCAATTTCAAGATATCTACCCAAACTTGAGCGCATACCGGTTATAAGTCCTAAAGCCTTTGTATGAGGTAATAAGAATAAATTAAATTCAAAAATTCTTGGATGCTGAGTAATGAATTTCATAGCCACTCCAATATATGGAATAACCCATGTTACAAATTTAGTAATTGGTGAGTTTGGATGGTCAAAAATATATGTAGGGAAGAATGGATAACTTGTAAAGAGACAAGATCCGGAAGCTGAAACTGCCTCCATAAGATCCTGGAACATAATACATGCTGCAGCTTTTCCGCTTGGAGTAAGTGAGTCAACATCAAGACCAAGACCTTCAAGGTATACAAGGTAACCGGCATTTAAGTGACAACCACCCCTGTTAGAAGTTGCATATCCAAGTCCCATACCAACTGCATGACGAGGTTCATATGCAGATAATTCCATTCCCTTTGACTGGATGGCAAATTCCATGCCACCAAACTTTTCAGCCATACGTTTTGATCCATCTGCAAGGATATCACCTGCACCACGTCTATGCGCAATGTCATCTATCATTTGAGAAATATTGTCATTTCTTCCAAACTCAAGACCGCAGTCAAAGAGACCCTTTTCTTTTAATTCCATTGCAAAAGCAATTGTACCCGATGTTGAAATTGCATCCATACCCATTTCATCAATTTCTACGTTCCAGTCAATTACTTTATCCATATCATTATTCATGATATTTGGACCAAGAAGACCAAGTGTTTCAAGTTCAGGTCCTTTAACATTCCTGCCCTTTGCATTACAACGTCTTGTACACTGAATTACACAAGTTGTACATCCACTATTTCTTGTAAGTTTTTCTTCTGAGAACTTTTCACCACATACCTTGTCAAAGTCATCAAATTTACCTTTACCAAAGTTCTTAGTTGCCAGAATACTATGAGCCTGCATTTGACTAACAAGGCCGATTGTTCCAAGCTTTGGAAGTTGTCTTCCTGTAATTGCATGCTTTTTAAGGCCTTTAGCCCACTTTTTGCTATGTTTTCTAGATGCCTCTTCATTATAAAGTGTAGGATGCTTGAAGCCTTTTGCAGTAATTGCTTTAATGTTTTTGTCACCAAATACTGCACCAACACCACCTCTACCAGAGCAGCGTTCACCTGACAATACTGCAGCATACAATACTTTGTTTTCACCTGCAGGGCCAATTACCAAATGAGCAGTTCCCTTTGGAAGAGCCTCCTCAGTAGGAGTACACTCAAGACCCCAAAGGTTACTTGCATCAATAAATTCAACATCATCTTCTGTAATGTGAATTCGTGTTGGTGTAGCTGCTTTACCTGTAATAATACAAGCATCATATCCACAACGTTTTAACATAAGTCCAAAGTCGCCACCACTGTTTGAAGAGGTAACAATACCTGTCAAAGGCGAAATTGTAGAAATGTTAAAGCGTGACGAAGTTGGAACACCACACCCAGTCATTGGACCTGTTGTAATAACAATCCAGTTGTCCTCGTCAAATGCTTTCATTCCCGGTTTAACGTGATGATACAGAATATCACCGGCCATAATTTTACCACCGATGGTTCTCTCCCTGTCTGCATCGGTCCACGGGAAATCCTCTACCGTCTTTTTGGACAAGTCAATTTTTATAACCTTGCCCATGTAACCACCATACTTAGACAATTCCTCATCTCCTTTATTAATTTTAAGTTCATAACATACATATTATGGTTAAATGTATGTGCATATTATACAATAAATGCCCACACCATACAACTTAAAACCAAATAAAAATAAAATATCAACATTTCCCATAATACATTTATCTAATATATGGTAATAAACAACAAAAATAAACAACAAATTTAATATGAATGAGCAATAAGAAAGGAACAAAAAAACAGAACAACAAGCCAAATAAAATATCACAGTCAAACAAAAAATGAGGCGCCCAAAAAGGGTGCCTCAGACAAAACTTATCAATCAATATTATCCATAATGACTATTATATTGTGAATACCCAGCCAATAACATCAAGTGCAATTGAAATAACCAAAATTGCCAAGTAAACTTTTATAGACAATTTAAACAAGCCAAAAAACAATTCAAAGCACTTAAGACCAAGCATAATAGCTAACGCAATCAATATAATCTTCATTTTAAACCTCCTTAACCGGTAATGACGCCTTATAATTCATGTAAAGTGTAATAATTGCACCAAGCGCATAACCAATATCATCAACCTGAACTCCGGTTAAAATATCAACGGGCGATACAAACAACGCTGCACAAACAACTGTAAGTATTCCATAAACTGTTCTTTTAATTCCTTCATTCTTATTCATTCTCTTCATCCTCCATATCTTTACTTTTAACTACTATTCCCAGTTCCTTGCAAAATTCTGGGTTTTCTTCAATCATAAGACATAACTTACAAAGCATTACTCGCTCTTCAACAGTCATTTTTATGCCTCCTTAAATTCTACAGTGTAACCATTAAAACAACTGAGTTTTTCAGTTACAACTTTCTTAAAATTATCCTCAGCCATTTGTCTAATTCCAGCCGTCTCAGCTTCCTTAAATTCTTTTTCTCTTGCATCTTCTTCAATCTTTACTCTGTCCTCACCCTGAACTTTTGTAAGCCAACCATCCTTTTCGGCCTCACTTTCAAGTTTAAACTCAAAACTATCTTTTTGTTCAGGAACACTTACATAAATTTTGTCACCTACTACTGAAACTTCAACATCATCCATATTGTATCCAACCATTACTCGACCGGTATATCCAATTGTCAATGACTTTGTGTTGTACTCCCAAACTTTCCAACCATTAACGTTAATATCATCACCAATATGCTCGTCCAAATACTCTCTTGCAGCTTTGGTTACATCAGCTTCCTTTGCATTTGTATGTGTATCACTAAATGCATGTTCAGCAAAGTAACTTTCATTAATCTCTTTAAGTTCATGTATAACAGCTGTCTCATCAATTATTTCTCTCTGCTCATCATTAAGAACTACGCTGTCCTCCGGAACAATTACTGTTTCCGGTTCAAGAGTTATAAGATTTATTCCAACAATTGCTGCCACTGTAATAAGTCCCATAATAATTAATGTAGTAAATACCTTCTTCATTTTAAAAACTCCTTTATGTAAAATATCAATTTTCATTTTCCTTAGCGATTCATTCCCCGCTACACCTATACTATACTGCAAATCCTGTCAAAAATATTTAGCGTCGCTCGCAAATTAGCCCCTCTAACTTGTCAAAATTCGCAAATTAAAAATTGTTAAACCTTGGAATATGATATATACTTTTCTTAAACAACTTATACATAGGTGATATAAATGGGAAAAAGATCTGTTAAAGAAGACAAAAGTATATATCAGCTTGCCAGAGAGGCAAAAGAGCTCACAAGAGCCGAAGCTGCTGAAAAACTCGGATTTTCAGAAAGCAAACTTGAAAGAATAGAAAGTTACAAATCATTTGTACAACCGGAAGATGTCTGTCAAATGGTTAAAGTATACGGGTGCGAAAAACTCTACAATCAATATTGTTCATGTGAATGTGCAATAGGTAAAAGAAACACACTGGAAATTGAAGTCACAGACCTTCCTTCCGTCACTCTTAAAATTCTTTCACTTCTAAACAAACTAGAAGAGGACAAAGACGACCTAATTGAAATCTCAGCCGACGGCACCATTTCGGAAGACGAGAAGGAACAATTCAATCAAATTAAAGACAACCTTGAAAAAATGGAAATATCTATTCAAGCTCTTAAACTTTGGATAAATCAACAAGAACAGAATAAAAGCTTAAACAAATGACAACCGGGGACGGTTCTCGACAGTCGAGAACCGTCCCCACTTTATCACTTTACCAAGCGAACACCCCAAAAGAGTACTCCTCTTTTGGGGTGTTCTATTTTTATTCTATGAATTCTTTTATTTTGCGAAGAAACGACCCTCCATCCTCAACTTCGCGTCTTAACTTTCTTGTGTTGTAGTAATATAGTGTACTAAGTTCTCTAATAACAGGGTAATCTTCAAACATTTCATCCTTACCATATTGCAGCAAGAATGAAAGCTTCTCCTCCAAAGTCTCATATTCAATTGTTGTTATCGTTCTTGCGGAAACCAAGGTTTTAAATTCTCCGTCAATAATATAAGGTAATGTTTCCACAATGACAACCGGTGTCCTATCAATAATCTTGATAGTTTGAACACAGCAGTCATTCTTTTCAACATACTTCAAACCATCAAGTTCACCATTCTCCAGCATGCTAAGCGCACATTTTGCATGCTCTGTCTCAAAAATCCGTGAGTTAAAAATACAATTTTTTTCATTCATAAAAATTGCTCCTTTCAATTTTTCTCATAGGAGCACATGTTTTTTTCGCGAATGAAAAACAACTGGGGACGGTTCTCTGCAACCGAGAACCGTCCCCACTTTAACATACTAAATAATTATTCAGCGCACTCTTTGCAAAGTTTTTCAAGAGTTGTGTCAATTGACTTTGCAGCTTTAGCAATACTTGTAAGTGTTTTTGCAGCTGTTGATGCGTACTGGTTAATTGTCTTTAATACCTTTCCAACCTTCTCATAGTTAATCTTAGATACTACTGGTTGAATTACCGGCTTAACAAACTTAATCATTTCATTTCCCCCTAAATACTGAAAAATATTAAATACACATATATAATACCACATATGACAAAAAATAAAAGGCCACAAATGTTAAATTCATTTGTGGCCTTTTTTACTACATAGTAACAGCTGCATTAGCAAGCTTTGCATTTATTCTATTCATTGTCTTTATGTAGTAATCATAATCTTCATCACTCATTGAACTTGTGTCATATTTATTTGCCTTTTCTGCAAATTCTGCTTCCTTTGCAACAAGACTAGAGTACTTCATAAGAAGAGCAGGGTCATTTGAATCATAACTTTTCATAAAAGCGATATATTCATCTACAAATGCCTCATAGCTATTAAGGAACTCTTTAAGTTCAGGTGTAACACCTGAAGTCTTCTTTGTTGTTGTTTCCTTTTCTGTAGTTGTTTCAACTTTATTTTTCTTTTCTACAGAGGACTTTTCTTCTGTAGATACTTCTTCTGTTGTTGTGGCTATATCTGAATCTGTCGTCAATTCAACAAGTTGACTATAGTTTTCATCATAATCATTGTCGTCAACATTACTTTCATTCGTACCGGAAACTCCCGTAAAAATCGCCCAAAGAATGATGAGCACTAACGATACAGCAAAAGTGATCATTTTCATATTAGGCTTTGGTTCCTCAATAAGTTTTGCACCCATAGCCCATGATGCTCCGGCAAGTCCCGCTTGAATTAAAGCAACTATTCCAGCCAAGACATCCCCATTCAAGAAAGACCCAATTGCAACAATGAAACAAATTATTGCAAATGCAATTGTAAATTTTCCAAGTTTTCCTTTTTTATATTCATTAATTGACTCTTTTTGCTCAGCCTTCTTTTCACGTTCGGCTTGAATATCCATTTCTCTAAACTTTATTTCCTTCTCAGTTTTTGACTTAATCTTTTGAATTGCCACCTCATCCGCAAGATTAATTATTTCATCTGACCCACAATAAGGACAATGAAGTACTTCCTTATCTTCATCCACTTCTAAAAGACCGTCACAATTTTTACATTTGAGTTTTATCCTATCCATATTTTTCTCCTTTTTAATTACTATTTTTCTTAAGCCCTTCAGCAACATCAATAATGTCATCTAGTCTTTCCCTAGATTTTTTTGCATCTTGAATTATCCTTTCAATAACCTCTTCAATGTTGCCACCTCCACTTAAAAACACTTCATTTATTTCCTTTGGCTTAAGTCCCAACGACTTTAAAAGTGCTGCGTCCCGTAGCATCTCAAGCCCATCTTCGTCGTAATACTTATAGCCATCTATTTGTTCGCCGTACCTATTAAGAACCTTATTCTCATACCCGGCCGGCTTAATACTACACTTGTAGTTATAAAGATCTTTTCTGGTGAGTCCCGTTATTTCACATACCTCTTTAACGGAATATTTCCCCATCCACTTTCACCTCTCAGTCAATATACAACCGTTCTGTTTGAACGGTCAAATACCGTGAAATTGGCAAAAAACCGATTTTTCACATAAAAATAAACCCTCCTTCACAGGAGGGCATGTTTTTTTCGCGAAAAAAGAATTTGTTGTTACAAAAAATATATTTGTATATAATATAGGTAAATCCAAAATAGGAGGAACAAACATGATAGAAGCTATGATGGATGCCAAAAGCAGAATGGCATCTTTAAAAGTAAATGGTAATGGTAGTGAAATTTTCATTGAAACATGTATGTTCCTGGATAGCATCTATCAGAACATTAGAGAAACCGCCGGCGAAGAGGAAGCAAGAAACTTCTTTGATGCAGTTATAGATAACATCAATAACACTATGGATGATGAAGAAGGAATTAAGTTCAGACAATCGGCTCAAATAGATGGAAGATTTGCTGAATTCTTAAAACAATATGGAGAAAACAAAGAAGGTATCGACTAATTCGTCGGTACCTTCAACTTTTTATACAACTACAAACTCATCCTCCTCAACAAGAGCCAAAGAAGAACCATTCTCCCACGCAACATGGATTTGCCCGGCATCATCAACAAATTTGACCACACCAATAAGACCAGAAGGCATTTGACCCTCTCCCTCCATTCTAAGTAGCTTCACTTTTGTACCCTTTGGATACATTTCTCTAAGTTTATTAACTGAAAACATATAAATTCCTTTCCTCTCCACCAAGACATAAAAATACCAACCGGCAGAGATAAACATTTTGGTTTATTTCCATCGGTTGATACGTTTAACCTTATTGGCCCCAGTTATATGTCGGTTGGGGAACACCTATAAATCTAATTATTTAATCAAATGAAATATTTAATTTTCTATTCATTGCATATGCAAGACGTTCTAATGTCGATATTGAAGGATTAGCAAGTCCTCTTTCAATCTTAGAGACATCACCCTGATCCATACCGGCACTTTTTGCTAGTTCCGTCTGCGTTATTCCGGCATTCATTCTTGTTTCCAACAAAGAACAGCCAACTTTTGCAATTGCCGAGATTTCCTCTTGCCTAATTTCTTCACCACATTCATATATAGTGTCAGTGGATATATCCAGTTCGTCAGTCCAAACGATTCCAACACCACCAACTAATCTTCCAGACAAAAAAAGATCTCTATCTTTTAGAGCCTCAAGTTGTGGAAATTTTTTTGCAAGGGACATCATATCATATTTTTTAACTATTCCATTTTGAAATGTAACTTCCAAAGTTGTTCCATCTGTAAATTCTACACTTGATGCTCTATACGACATATTACTCTATAGGTGGAAGTTTTTTATATATTTCCTTCTCCCACATTTCCTCCAATTCTTTTTGATATTTCAATATAAATTCTTTTACCAATTTCTTTGCTTTCACTGGAAATTCGCCCTCGTACAATTCACCAGTGGAAATATAAAATGATGCTTCATAATCTTGATAAAAAGCATGTATGTGTGGTGGATTATGTTCTTTATCTTTTAAAAACATCAATATTGTTATTCCATAAAAATAACTAATTGTTGGCATATTAACTTCCTTTCATATACCGTGTTCATTATATGGGATATATCCCATACTGTCAATGGGGTAGATAAATTTTTAATATTCAAAAATCTCCTTTCCTCTCCACCAAGACATAAAAATACCAACCGGCAGAGATAAACAATTTTGGTTTATTTCCATCGGTTGATACGTTTAACCTTATTGGCCCCAGTTATATGTCGGTTGGGGTTACCTTAATCATATTCGACTTATAA
>JAQXSW010000009.1 GCA_029219165.1 Oscillospiraceae bacterium | reverse complement strand
TTTATTTTTTTTATTTTATTCTGCTATTGTAACTTTATTTAATTCACTTAAATCAATTTCAAATTCATTCTTTGACTTTTTCCTAAATTTATTTTTCATTTTATTTCTTAATTTCTTTGCCTTTTCAATCTTCAAGGAATTCTTTATAACAAAACGTGTTGCACCTTGGTAGAAGTATACTGCACTTGAAGCAGAAGAGAAAATTAAAGCCCTAACGTCTTTTTTCATTGAAGTATTGAGTACTCTGTCAACTGCATTGAAGTCAATTGACATAATAAAATCATATACTGCATCTCCAAAACGAGCCTGTTCAAACGCTTGAACCATTTTGTCGCCAAGAAGAAGGTCGTATACAAGGTCCACATAGGATTCCATTGCTTCTCTTGTAATGCCAAATGCGGAACTAAGTACATTTGGAATTGTCATTTTTTCAAGGTGACCGGTAATATCAAATACGAAGTCGGTAATCTTTGTTGCAGCCTCATTTTCAATAAATCTGTCAACAGCTGCCGCAATAGTCCCGGAAAGAGCTGTTGCAAACTTGTCATTAAATACAAGAGCTACAAGAGTTCCTTCACTGAGCATACGAAGGATTTTAACAATTTCATCTGTAACATTTTGAATTATTACATCCCTGTCTGCCTTTTCATTCAAATATTTTTGAATTAAATCACTTACTACGTTTTTGTACTGTTCTTCTCCACCAAGTTTTGTGTGTCTTAGGATCATATTTAGTGCGGTGTTAAGAGAATATTTGCCAAGAAAATCATAAATTAACCAACATACTGTATTACGTGCATATTCACGAACTTTAAACCTTTCAAAGATACGGTTCATGGTTCTTGCATATAGCGGAACTGCTGTATTAAGCGCAATTTTTGTCATTGCAGCAACATAGTCCTGTGAAAGTGCAAAAAGTCCCGAAACAGGAATTGTTACGTCATCTGCAATCTTTATATCTTTTCTTGGAGTCAATAAAATTTTTTCTGTAAGAAAACTTACTGCAACAGCTCCCGCTCCTATCATGAGCGCGTCCATTGTAGGTTTTTGTCTTAACATCTTTACACCCACTCAGTCATTTTTAAGTACCTAAAAATTATAAGTTTTTATAAAGTTCTTGTCAAACATTTTCAAAGCAATACTTAGAATTAATAATGAGATTACAAAGCTAACTAAAGATTCCATAAAAGGATATCCGAAATGTCCGAAAATAACGCCAACAAATACACCTAAAGAAACAAGTGCATCAGCACTATGATGTATTGCATCTGCCTCCAATGCTTTTGAAGAAAACTTCTTAGCCATTACTTTTTCAAAACGTGAAAAGGCTTCCTTTGAAACAAAAGGAATGGCAGAAGTTATGACAGCAAGTGTTGTCGGTAACTTTTCTTCGTGGCTCCCAATCATAATGTCACATATTGCATTATAACCCAGAACCAATGCTGTAAAGGCCAGTATTAAAGAAACAACAATTGTTACAACCGTTGGCTTTATAGATAATTTTATTCCCACAGTGACAAACAGGGATGATAAAAGGTCTGATGATGAATGAATTCCATCTGACACAAGCGCCTGTGAATTCCCCAGTATTCCCACTACAATTTTAAGTACAGTCAAAAATAAATTGAGCAAGATTCCATAGAAAGAAATGGAAAGTGCTGATGAATATATCTTCTTCATATGAAACCCTCCAGTACAATATTATTCGTGCCTTGGGGTTCTTGTTACTCTTTGACTTTAATATTTAGTGGTAGTAAAATTTATTTGGGTGATACTATGAAAACTGTTTCAAGGCCAAAGTCCTTATTAATTTATATTTTATCAATCGCTCTTTGTTTTGCTTTTTTTGCGCCAAAGTTTGTGGAAAATAAAAAAGAGGATGAGTTGCTCAGTTCTACAACAAGTGCTGTGGAAAAAGAGTCCAAAACAACTTTTGGTGAAAGCAAATTTGAAGAAGTTCAAAATACATACTCCACTTCCGACTCAAAAACCCCAACAAGTACAAAGTCCGGAGTTATCACACAGGAAAACATGTCCAAACAAAATACAAATTCCAGCATGTCCGGTAATTTTTCCCCTGTGTATTCCGGCGGACTTTCTGTAAAGGGTAATAAACTTGTGAACAGCAAAGGGCAACAGGTTCAACTTCGTGGCGTAAGTACACATGGGCTTGCCTGGTTCCCACAGTACGTCAATTCTTCATTGGTTTCAGAACTTAAAACAAAGTGGAACTGTAACGTTATCAGACTTGCAATGTATACTGCTGAATATGGCGGTTATTGTACCGGTGGTAACAAAGAAAACTTAAAGCGTCTAATTAACAACGGTGTCACATATGCAACCAATAACGGAATGTACGTAATAATTGACTGGCACATTCTATCAGATGGTAATCCAAATACCTACATTAATGAATCGAAAAAATTCTTTGCCGAGATGGCAAACAAATATAAAAACAACAGCCATGTTATTTATGAAATCTGTAATGAGCCTAACGGCGGCACTTCTTGGTCTCAAATAAAATCTTATGCGGAAACTATCATTGGTATTATCAGACAGTATGATGCAGATGCCGTTGTTATTGTAGGAACTCCTACATGGTCCCAGGAAGTTGACAAAGCTGCTTCAAACCCTATTACTAAGTACAACAATGTCATGTATGCACTTCACTTTTATGCCGGAACACATCAGCAAGACCTTAGAAACACCATGGTTAAAGCTGTAAACGCCGGACTTCCGATTTTTGTATCTGAGTTTGGTATTAGTGACGCCTCCGGCAACGGTAGTATAAATACAGATCAGGGAAACAAATGGATAAGTCTTTTAAATAAATATGGCATAAGTTATTGTGCTTGGAACCTTTCAAACAAGGCTGAATCTTCCGCATTAATTAACAGCAGTTGTCAAAAAACAAGTGGTTTTTCATACTCTGACCTTACAGGTTCAGGAAAATGGTATTACAACATACTTACCGGAAAAACAAGCCTTGAAGGCGTAAATTCAGATGTCACTACTACCGGTGGAAATAACTATGTTCCACCGTCTACAACCGCTGTTTCAACCACAAAGGCAGTAATCGGAACTCCTGCTTATACATTAAAACTCTCTAACTCTTGGACTTCCGGAGAGGAAACATTTTACCAATATGATTTAACCCTTACAAACAACGGTTCTGAAAACTATACATCTTGGAAAGTTACCATCCCTTTCAATGAAAATATAACCCTTTCAAGTGGTTGGTGTGGAAACTATTCAGTTTCAGGTAATAAGCTTGTTATAACATCCTTAGACTGGAATGGAAATATAAACAAAGGTGCTTCCATTTCAGGTATTGGATTTATAATTAGTGGTAGCAGTAATTTAAAGGCAAATTAATAAAAGACCCACTCAAAAATTTCTTGAGTGGGTCTTTTAACTTTTCTTTAGACCAGTTCTTCACCGTCTTCACAGATAAGACATTTCCGAGTTATGTGAATGTATTCCGGTTCAAGTTTTAGTTCCTCACATATTTTGTCTGTAAGGAGAGTAGGACTTACTCCAAACTGCGTGTTAGATGGCAAAGTTAACGTAATTACGTTGTTTCCGTCGTTTGACGTCCAATTTTTAAAATCTTTTATATGCTCTGTTAAGTTAATATACTTTACAACCTTATTTTTCCCCTGCTTCCCTATCTTTTCCGCAAGGAGTTCCGGCCTTTGTATAAGTTCTAAAACTGCGTTGTTAAAGGTTTCTTTTGGCATTTTGTCTTGACTTATTTCAATTTTGTACTTTGAAAAAGCTACGTCAGATGCCTTCCTTTTTTGGTCGGTGACAGAAATGATGTTAAGACCCGGAGGCATGGCACTTTGAAGACGTGTTTTAACGTCTTCGTGTGACAGGCCGTCCATAATGCGAATATCCATTATTTCACGTTGGCCTTCAATAAAAATTGAAAGTGGCATTGCAAAGTTCATGACAGGTCTTGGATTGAAGCCTTCAGTGAAACAGATTGGTATATTCGCCCTTTGAATGGCACGCTGCATGCATCGCATAAGATCTAGGTGTGAAATATATATAGCGTCATCGGTTTTTGAGAAGCAGATTCTAAGATTTTGCATCACAATTACCTCCATTCAGCCTATTTGCACCGCATGCGGCACATTTTATTCTACAATGAGGAGTTGTCTTGCTCTCCTTGGACTTTTCATTTTCACGCTTTAGGAATTCCTTCGTAACACCAAAGTCTAAATGGTCCCAAGGAAGAACTTCTTCATAGTCTCTTCTTCTGTTTGCGTAGAATTTAGGGTCAACGCCAAGGTCGTCAAACACTTTCATCCATGTGTCAAATTGGAATTGGTCATCCCACGAGTCAAAATGACATCCTCTGTTTACGGCCTCAAGGATTACAGGTGAAAGTCTTCTGTCACCTCTTGCAAACACAGCTTCAAGGAATACTGTGTTTATTTTATGAGCAGACATACGAATTTTTGTACCCATTACCTGACTCTTAAGATATTCACGCTTTTCTTCAAGCACCTCAACCGTATCCTGCGGCTCCCACTGGAATGGCGTGAAAGGCTTTGGCACAAAGGATGAAGCACTGACATTTATTTGAACAGGGCGACCCTTTGGTCTATTTGGTGTATGATAATACTCTGTTACAATTTTTCTGCAGAGATCTAAAATTGCATCTAAATCCTCCATGGTTTCTGTTGGAAGACCAAGCATGAAATAAAGTTTAACCGTGCTCCAACCACCTTGGAAGGCAATGCGGACAGTGGACATTATTTCGTCCTCAGTTATGTTTTTGTTTATTGCATCCCTAAGTCTTTGTGAACCTGCTTCAGGTGCAAAGGTTAGTCCACTTTTTCTTATAAGTTTTAGTTTTTCAACAAGCTCGTCCGAAAAGTTATCAACACGAAGAGAAGGAAGCGATATATTAATCTTCCTTTCCCCTGTCCAGTCAATCATTTCAGAAAGAAGTGGTTGAATTTCTGTATAGTCACTTGTTGAAAGAGATGTTAAAGATATTTCATCATAACCGGTTGAGTTACACAGATTTCTGGCCTGTTCGTTAATTACATCTGCACTCTTTTCTCTAATTGGTCTATAAAGGAAACCGGCCTGACAAAAACGACAGCCGCGAATACAGCCACGAAACAATTCAGTTACAACTCTGTCATGGACAATTTCAATATATGGAACAATGAATTTGTCCGGATAGTGTGCGGTGTCCATGTCTGACACCACACGCTTTTTAACTATTTTTGGAGCTCCGTTATTTGGAGTTACCGCTTCAATTGTTCCATCTTCTTTATACGTTACGTCATAAAAACTTGGAACATATATGCCTTCAATTTTAACGGCTTCTTTAAGGAATTCTTCCTTTGTACTTCCAAGCTTCTTATGCTTTTTATAAAGGTCTAAAAAGTCGTTCATGAGTTCTTCTCCGTCTCCCAGTTGAAAGACGTCAATGAAGTCAGCAATAGGTTCCGGATTTGAGGCACAAGGTCCACCGGCAACAACAAGGTTTTTAAGTCCTAATCTATCCTTTGAAAGGAGTGGTACTCCGCCCTGTTTCAACATGCTGAGAATTGTAGAGAATGAGAGCTCATACTGAAGAGTGAAGCCAATTACATCAAACTCATCCAAAGCTGTCTTTGTTTCACATGAGAACAACTTTATATTTTCTTTTTCCATTTGCTCCTCCATGTCTATCCAAGGAGCAAATACACGTTCACAATAGGAATCCTTGCGCTCATTTATAAGTGAGTAGAGAATTTTCATTCCAAGATGAGACATCCCTATTTCATATGTGTCCGGAAAGCAAAATGCAAACCTTATGTCTACGGAATTTGGGTCCTTTTGACAACTATTAAGTTCCCCTCCGGTATACCTACCGGGCTTTTGAACTTTTGTCAATGCTCTTTCTATTTTTGGATCCATTTTTGTACCAACCTTTTTCTAACAATATGGCACATATTATACCATACAAAACACTTTCAGTACATAAGTCGAACCAAAAAAGATGAAACCACAAATGAGGTAAAGTCAGCAGTAAGTGCCGATGGCAAAGTATATCTGATTTGCCTTATATTTATTCCTCCATAATAAATCGCTATAGCATAAAAGGTTGTTTCTGTTGAGCACATTATTACAGATGCTGTTCTTTCAATCAGATTATCCACTCCATATGTATTTAACATTTCCTTATACATAGTAAGAGCACCGCTTCCTGAAATTGGGCAAAGAAGCGCAAGTGGTGAAATTTCAGGAGGAATACCAAGGGCCGTGGACACCGGTTCAAGAAGTTTTACTATAACATTTAGTGCTCCCGACTCTTTTAAGAGAGTTACAGAAAGAACCAAGGCCATAAGTGCAGGCAAAATTGATATTGCTGTTTTTCCTCCATCTTTTACACCCTCTAAAAATGTTTCAAAGACATTTACCCTTTTAAAAAGACCATAAAGAAGAATGCCACACAGCATTATCGGCATTACAAGGGCACCTATAATTGCCATTTTAGTCCCCCTTTACTCTACATATTCTTCTAAGAATTGCGGTCATCAAAAGCCCTGCCGAGAGTGCAATTGCACTGGATAAAAGTGAGGCAGGAAGAATATCCATTGGCACCTTTGCACCGGCTTCTTGCCTAAACATAGAAATTGTTGTTGGTATTATCTTTAGCGCAGCTGTATTTATTACAACAAAACGAACCATATCGTCTGTGGCATAAGGTTTTCTGCCTCCATCTTCGTAGAGTTTTTTCATTGCTTTTATTCCAAGTGGAGTGGCTGCGCTGCCAAGACCCAAAAGGTTCGCCGTAATATTCATTGAAATCAAAGACGCCGTCTCTGATTCAGGGCGAACATTTCGAAACAAAAGGCGTATAACCGGAGAAAGCAGCTTTGCTATTTTCTCCATAAGTCCAGCCTCTTTTGCAACAGCCATAACGCCACTCCACAACATTAGAATTCCTCCGAGTTCCAAAACTATTGCAATACTGTTTTCTGCAGCAGACACTATGCCATCTGATAATTGTTGCATATTTCCGAAAAAAGCCGCTGAAATAAACGAAAAAACTATCATTCCAGCCCAAATATAGTTCATCATATTATTTTTCACCCTGTAAATAATATGAATTATTTTTACTTAATATAAATCAATATATTGTGTAATAAAAATTCCACAAATAATATATATTGACTTAAATGGTTTTTTTTGGTATTATTATGTCATAAAATATTGTTAAAGGAAGTATTTGAATGAAATCAACAGGAATTGTTCGCCACATTGACGAAGCAGGAAGACTTGTAGTACCAAAGGAACTCCGACGTGAATTCTCCCTTCTTGGTGAAAATGCAGCAGTTGAAATGTTCACTCATGAGGATACAATTGTACTTCGCAAATATGCTCCTGCTTGTATCTTCTGCGGATCAATGGACGACGTAATTGAATATAATGACATAAAAGTTTGCTCCATCTGTGCCAAGAACCTTGGGGACAGAGTAAAATAAAATTCAATTGGGGACGGTTCTTCGTTGTCGGGGACGGTTCTTCGTTGTCGGGGACGGTTCTTCGTTGCTGGGGACGGTTCTCTGTTGCCGGGGACGGTTCTCCGTTGTCGGGGACCGTTCTTCATATATCAAATATGAAAAAGCACCTACTTACACTAAAGTAGGTGCTTTTGATTTGTAAAAATGTTTCAATGGAGAACCGTCCCCGATTGCAGAGAACCGTCCCCGGTTTTAATTATGGGGCATCAGTTGCCTGAATGGCACTTATATAATAGGATTTATCCTTTTTACGAAGTGTAACTTTGACATACTTGCTTGGAGATGGTGGAACAAGGTCTCCGTTTGCTGACTGAGTCCAGTCACCACCCGAAAGGTAAGCCACAGTTAAAATAACAGTGTTACTCTTTTCAGAAATATCAAGTACTCTTGGAGTATAAGTTGGATCTACACCGGTAATAGGTACCTTATACACCTTTTTCTCTGAGTCATACTCAAATTCAAAAGCTGTGGTAAATACTGTTTGGTGCTGAATTTCAACATCAGTTCCAAAAAGAGAAGTAAATGCCGTTTCAACATCTGCAGCCGGGAAGAGGAGGTTATCTCCATCCATTTCATATTTATCTGTCTCTACATCGCTCTTAATAATTGACCAAATGGATGCCTCAATAAGTTGAGCCATATCTGCTTTTGTTACGTCGTCAAATTCATTAATGTCATTCATGACAACAGGTACAAGCATTTTTTGATATTTCTCTTTTTCGGCGTCTGAATTGTCAAGAAGAGCGGCAAATCCGGTTATTGCATGATAAACAGCAAACACAAAACCAATGACTGAAAATAATATAACTATAATTCCAAGAGGAAGCGCATATTTCTGTGACTTCTTCTTTTCTTCTTTAGGTCTTTTTGATTTTTTATGCTTTTTCTCTAACTTTTCCTTAGCTGGCACTGGGAGTTCCGGAGTCTCTTCCGACTCAGGTTCAGGCTCATGCTCAGCATAGTTTTCGTATTTAGAAAAATCTAAAGTTTGCGAAGCGGGAGCATCCTCTGTTGGAGTTTCCAAAACCGGTTCTTCTACCATTGGAACCTCAATCGGCGATTCATCTTTTGGTGAATCGCCATTATCAGAAAGAGGAAGCTCAACAATGCGGATTACATCGTCTGCCATATTAAAACCTCATTAAATGTTATCTTCTGTCTCTACCGCCACGACGGAAATTTCCTCCCTGGCGGCGTTGTGGAGCTTCTTCAATATCATTTTCAGGAACAGCACCTTCAACTTCAATGAGAGCATCTCTTCTTGAAAGGTTAATTCTGCCCTGATCATCAATTTCAAGTACTTTAACAATAATTTCATCGCCAACTGTCACAACGTCTTCAACCTTATCAGTACGTTTTACGTCAAGACGGCTGATATGAACAAGACCCTCTTTACCAGGAGCAATTTCAACGAATGCGCCGAAGTTCATAAGTCTTGTAACAACACCCTTGTAGATTGCTCCGACTTCCGGATCGTTGGCAATTGTCTCAATCATAAAGATTGCACGCTGTGCGTCTTCAAGATCAATAGCTGAAACAAATACGTTTCCTTCATCATTTACGTCAACCTTACAGTTGCACTCAGCACAGATCTTCTGGATTACCTTGCCCTGCTTACCAATAACGTCACCAATCTTTTCAGGATTGATCTTTGTTGTGAGCATCTTTGGAGCATACTTAGAAAGTTCTGCACGTGGCTCCGGAATTACTTTGAGCATTACTTCATCAAGAATATAAAGACGAGCTTTTCTTGTCTTTTCAAATGCCTCTTTAATAATTTCAGGAGTAAGACCATGAACCTTTAAGTCCATCTGGATTGCTGTAATACCCTTATGAGTACCTGCAACCTTGAAGTCCATGTCTCCGTAGAAATCTTCAAGACCTTGAATATCTACCATTGTCATGAAATCTCCATATACGCCTTCATCGCCTGTAATAAGACCACATGAAATTCCGGCAACAGGAGCCTTAATTGGAACACCGGCAGCCATAAGAGCAAGTGTTGAACCACAGATTGAACCTTGCGATGTAGAACCGTTTGAAGAGAGAACCTCTGATACAACACGAATTGCATATGGGAATTCTTCAACTGATGGAATTACAGGAACAAGTGCACGTTCAGCAAGAGCACCGTGGCCAATTTCACGACGTCCAGGACCTCTTGATGGCTTTGTCTCACCAACTGAGTATGAAGGGAAGTTGTAGTGATGGATGTAACGCTTCTCCTTCTCTTCATCAAGTCCATCAAGTTTCTGTGCATCTGAAAGAGATGAAAGTGTTGCAATTGAAAGAACTTGAGTCTGTCCACGTGTAAACATACCGGAACCGTGAACTCTTGGAAGAAGGTCAATTTGAGCATTAAGTGGACGGATTTCATCTATTCCACGTCCGTCTACACGCTTCTTCTCATTTTTAAGCCAGTTTCTAACAACGTGTTTCTGAACAAGATAGAGAATTTCGTCTATCTTTCCCTCCTGGCCTTCAAACTGCTCGTCATACTTTTCATGAACAGCGTCATAGATTGGAAGAAGTCTTTCATCTCTTACGTTTTTGTCGTCTGTATCTAGGGCCTTCTTTACGTCTTCAACGCAGAAAGCTTCAATTTCAGCAAGGATTTCCGGATCCGGATCATTTGATTCAAACTCAAACTTTGGTTTGCCAATTTCCTCAACAATGCCGTTTATAAATTTAACAATTTCCTTATTTACTTCATGACCTGCCATAATGCACTCAAACATCTTGTCATCAGGAATTTCGTTTGCACCGGCTTCAATCATTGCAACAAGGTCTGCTGTTGAAGAAACTGTAAGCTTAAGTTCTGTCTTTTCTCTCTGTTCAAGTGTTGGGTTAATAACAATTTCACCATCTACAAGACCAACATCTACAGAAGAAATTGGACCATCCCATGGAATATCTGAAATTGCAATTGCAGCAGAAACACCAATTGCAGCTGTAATTTCCGGAGAACAATCAGGGTCTACTGACATAACTGTTGCAACAACTGAACAGTCATTTCTCATATCCTTTGGAAATAGTGGACGAATTGGTCTGTCAATGCAACGAGAAGCAAGAATTGCCTTATCCGCAGCCTTTCCTTCACGTCTTTGGAATGAACCAGGGAAACGACCAACTGAATACATCTTCTCTTCGTAGTCAACTGAGAGTGGGAAGAAGTCCACACCCTCTCTTGGTTTTGCTGAAGCTGTTACAGTACAAAGAACTGCTGTTTCACCGTAACGAGCCATGATTGCAGCGTTTGCAAGGCCTGCCATTTTACCTGTTTCAAGTGAAAGTGGTCTGCCTGCAAGAGTAGTTTCATAAACCTTAAAGTTTTCAAACATATCTTTTACCTCTTTTTCCTTTTCTTTATTTCACAAATTTTCCAAGAGGTAAAATTTTTGCGGTTTAGCAATTAATAAAAAATCCGAAAATTCGGGTCCTTTATTCACTGCTATACCTTGAAAAAAGGTACCTCTGGGAAGGCATGTGCTTTTACCTTTAAATGCTAATTAAGGCAGATAACACTGAATGTGTTACCTGCCTATTTGGGTCTTACTTACGGAGACCAAGTCTTGCAACGATTGAACGGTAACGCTCAATGTCGTTCTTCTGCAAGTATGCAAGAAGGTTACGTCTGTGACCTACCATCTTAAGAAGACCTCTTCTTGAGTGATGGTCATGTGTGTGTACACGAAGATGTTCGTTAAGGTCATTGATTCTCTTTGTAAGAACAGCAATCTGTACTTCCGGAGAACCTGTATCCCCTTCATGTGTAGCATACTCAGCCATAATAGCTTGCTTCTCTGCCTGTGTCATTCTTTTCACCTCATTATAAATATTTTTCCAATTTCCCAGGGTACGGTAAAGGTGAACACCATTTTATGGTATACGCCGTCCTCCGAGAAAAAGGCTTATAAATAATAACATATACTTTAATAAAAGTAAAGTTTTTATTTTTTCAAATTTCTTACCGCACTAATATCCAAATTAATTTGGGTATACAGTTCGTCAATAGACGCAAACTTCATTTCCGGTCTTATATACGAGTAAAGAGCCACTAAAATGTCTTTTCCATATAGATCTCCGTTAAAGTCAAGAATATGAGTTTCACTGGAAATAAAGCCCGAACCTATTGTAGGTCTAACCCCAATGTTAGTGAGCGATTCATACTTTTTTCCGTCCACAGTTGTAGTACTTATATAAACTCCAAACTTTGGAATTGCCATGTTATCCGGAAGATTTTGATTAATTGTTGGAATGCCCATTTGTCTGCCACGCTTATCACCATCTACAACAAGACGTTCATAAGAGTATGGTCTTCCAAGCATTTTATTTGCAAGTTCAATGTCTCCTGACTCAATAAGTTGTCTAATTCTTGTCGAGCTTACAGGCTTTCCGTCTACAATGGCAGCCTCTGACATGTTAAAAAGTATTCCTGTTTCTTCACACAGTGATTTAAGAAGTTCCGGCGTACCTTTTCCCTTTGCCCCAAAGCTGTAATTGAAGCCACAACATACACCTTTTGCATTCAACATTGAAATGAGAACTTCACTGAAAAAATTCTCCGGTTCCATATCCTTAAGGGACAAAAAATCTAAATTACAAATTTTTGCACCGGTCTCTTTAAAAATTTTTTCTTTTAAACTTCCGGTTAGAAGTTCTTTAGGTGCAATCCCCGTCAAAAACTTCATTGGATGTTCCGCGAAAGTGGCAATGACAAGATTTAAATTCTGTTCTCTTGCCATTTTTTTTGCTGCATTAATTACTGCCATATGTCCTATATGAAGTCCATCAAAATTGCCAAGAGCAACTACAGAACCTTTTTCCTGTATTATTTCCACTTTTTCACCTTCTTATGTATAATCTTGTCATCTTTAAAGCACCTAGCTGCGTGTCTGCAGTGCCAAGGCCTAAGAAACTTCCCTCCGGAGAATACACTCTGTAAAGTCCATCAACTTTACAGTCTTTAATTCTGTCTAGATTTAAAGACCCTCCGTTGGAAAATCTCTGGGCCTGTCCTGCACTTACAAATGCAGTAGGATAAGCATCCATGACCTCATCAACTGAATGAACAAGTTGATCAAGAGTACCATTTTCTACTGCTTTTTCAAGTTCTTCAAAGGTGACCGCATTTTTTATTTCAAAACCAGATGATTTTGTGCGCCTAAGACTGAGCATTACCGCCCCGGTTCCAAGTGCTTGTCCAATATCATCTATTAAAGTTCTAACGTATGTACCCTTACTACATTCAACCTCTACTATGTAGTCATTGTTTCCTTTATGGGAAACTATTAATTCATAAATGGTTGCGGGGCGCGGGTCACGCTCAACCTCTACGCCACGACGTGCAAGGTCATACATGCGTATGCCGTCTTTCTTTATTGCAGAAAACATTGGCGGCACCTGCATAATGTCACCCTTAAAGTTTTCGGCGTTGGCAAAAACTTCTTCAGGGGTGACAGATACGGACTTTTCGCTTGTTACATTACCCGTAATGTCAAGCGTGTCCGTGGTGACACCAAGTCTCATTTCTGCAATATATCTTTTTCTGCCGTCCGGCAGAAAATCCAGAAAGCGAGTTGCCCCTCCAAGCATTATTGGAAGCACGCCTGTGGCCATAGGGTCAAGCGTTCCACAGTGCCCCGCCTTCTTTTCTCCGCATATTCTGCGGACTTTTGCAACAGCCGCAAATGAAGTAATTCCTTCCGGCTTATCTACTATTAAAAAACCTGTCATAACTAAACACTCTCATGTGGCATAGAAAGCTCATCTGCAATCTCATTTAAAATAATTTGAAGAGAAGCTTTAAAGTCATCTTCGGCATCACATCCGGCAGCCCTTTTATGACCGCCCCCACCCAAAAGACTACACACTTTAGATGCGTCAACCGGCTCATGCGTTCTGAGTGAAATTTTGAATTTCCCATTTTCACGCTGCTTCATTGTTATTCCGGCAACCACGCCCTCCATTTGTCTGGAGATTGCTGTAATTGCATCAGTTGAGTCATTTGAAGCCCCTGTTCTTTCAAGCATTTCCTGTGTCACTATAAGCATTGAAACCTTACCGTCCAAGTATGTTCTCATATTTTGAAGAACTTCAGTTAAAAGGCGGAAGTATTCCATAGTTTTTGTTTCAAACATAATTGTATTTATTGTTGTATTGTCAGCTCCAAGATCAATTAAATCTGCAGCTGCTCTGTAGCACTCAGAATTTGCATTTTGATATCTGAAACAACCTGTATCTGTTGAAATTCCTGTGTAAAGAGAGTTAGCAATAGGCTTTGTAATGGTGACACCCATTTCGCAGAAAATCCTGTAAAGTGTCAAAGCACAGGCACCGTCATCCTCACGCAAATAAACTTCTTTTGCATAATTGCGATTCGTGCCATGGTGATCAATACAAAGGTCAATCTTATCTGCATAAACAGATAACTTGTCCCCTAAAAGGGTAGTGTCAGCCACATCTACTGCAACAATATATGAAGGATCAAATTCCTGACATTTGACACTTTCAAAGAGATAACCGTATTTCCTTGGAATTTCTTCTGAATTTACGACCTTTGCATTCTTACCCATATTTTGAAGCATAATGCAAAGAGCTGTTCCACATCCCAAAGTGTCACCGTCAGGACTTTTATGAGTTAAAATCAGAAAATTATCCTTTTCTTTGAGTATTTCTGCTGCTCTTTCGGAAGTAATTCTCATTTATTTCCCCCCTGTTACATCGTGGAGCTTCTGCATGATTTCCATTCCGTGTTCTACGGAATCGTCACCAATGAACTTAAGCTCAGGGGCCTTGCGGAGGTGGAGGTTGTGACCAACCTCTCCGCGAATATAGCCGGCTGCTCCATCAAGTGCTTTTGCAGCCGCTTTGGCCTCTTCAATGCCACCGAGAGAACTAATATAAACCTTTGCAGAGGATAAATCGCCAGACACGTTAACACGTACAACAGTCAAAAATTTGTCTGCAACACGCGGATCTTTAACGTCCTTCATAACGGCAATAATTTCACGTTTGATATCCTCGGCAATTCTGTCTTTATTGTGTCCGGGCATATTGTTGCCTCCTTAGTCGTCTCTGTATTCCTCTGTAATGAAGGCCTCAAATATATCGCCTTCCTTAATATCGTTAAACTTGGTAAGACCAATACCACATTCGTAACCCTGTGCCACTTCCTTAACGTCATCTTTGAAACGTTTAAGAGAAGCCATTTCATCCTCAGCAATGATAATACCGTCACGAACAACGCGAATTTTAGCATTTCTCTGAATCTTACCATCAAGTACATAAGAACCTGCAACTGTACCGGCATTTGAAATCTTAAATACGCTACGTACTTCTGCACGTCCAATATCAACATCTCTATACTTAGGAGCAAGCATACCCTTAATAGCTGCTTCAATCTCCTCAATACAGTCGTAAATAATTCTGTAGCAACGGATGTCTACGCCATCTCGCTCTGCATTAGATGCAGCAACAGCGTCCGGTCTAACGTTGAAGCCAACAATAATTGCATTAGATGCATTTGCAAGCATTACGTCAGAGTCAACAATTCCACCAACTGCTCCATGGATTACACGAACACGAACCTCTTCATTAGAGAGTTTCTCAAGGCTCTGACGAACGGCTTCAACTGAACCTTGAACGTCAGCCTTAACAATGATGTTAAGGTCTTTAAGTTCGCCTTCCTTAAGAGATGCAAAGAGGTTATCAAGTGTAACCTTCTGCATAGAGTTAAACTGTTCTTCTTTCTGAGCTGATTTACGTTGTTCAACAAGTTCACGAGCAAGTCGTTCATCTGATACTGCGTCAAATACATCGCCCGCCTGTGGAGCCTCTTGAAGACCGGTAATTTCAACCGGAACTGATGGGCCAGCCTCTTTAAGTTGCTTTCCGTTTTCGTTTGTCATTACACGAACACGTCCAACTGCTGTACCTGCAACAATAATATCGCCCTGATGAAGAGTACCGTTTTGTACAAGAACTGTAGCAACCGGACCACGTCCCTTGTCAAGACGAGCCTCAATAACAGAACCCTTAGCAGCCCTGTTAGGATTAGCCTTAAGTTCAAGCATTTCGGCAACAAGAAGAACTGATTCAAGGAGCTTATCAAGATTCATTCCGGTCTTTGCTGAAACAGGAACGCAGATTGTGTCACCGCCCCATTCCTCCGGAATGATTTCATGCTCTGTAAGCTGTTGCATAATCTTATCAACTGTTGAGCCCGGCTTATCCATCTTGTTAATTGCAACAACAATCGGAACTTCAGCAGCTCTTGCATGGTTAATAGCCTCAATTGTCTGTGGCATTATACCGTCATCTGCAGCAACAACTAAAATTGCAATATCTGTAGCCTTAGCGCCACGAGCACGCATAGATGTAAATGCTGCGTGTCCCGGAGTGTCAAGGAATGTAATCTTCTGGCCATTGATATCTACTCTGTAAGCACCAATAGCCTGTGTAATTCCGCCGGCTTCAGTGTCTGTAACTGCAGTATGGCGAATTGCGTCAAGTATAGAAGTCTTACCATGGTCAACGTGTCCCATTACGCAAACTACCGGGTCACGTGGAAGAAGGTTTGTTTCATCGTCTTCTGTTGCGTCTATAATTCTATCTTCAATTGTAATTACAACTTCTCTTTCAACCTTTGCGCCAAGTTCAGTTGCAACAATTTCAGCTGTATCAAAGTCAATGATTTCATTTACTGTAGCCATTTGACCAAGTGAGAAGAGTTTCTTAATAACTTCTGCAGCTGTCATATGAAGAAGTTCTGCAAGTCCACCAACAGAGATTTCCTCGCCAACGGTAATAACCATTTGCTTCTTTGCACGCTCAGCCGCAATTCTCTTAAGTCTATCTGCTTCAGACTCACGTTTCTTAGAACGTACACCTTGCTGCTTTCTGTACTGCTTAGACTTCTGATTGAGCTTCTGCTTACCAAGATTTATACGATCATTATTCTTTCCTGTTTGAGGAGCAATCTGCTCATATTTTTCATTATATTTTTCAAGGTCAACATTCTGAGAGCGAGTGTCAATTGTTCTTGCCTCACCCTTAGTTCTAGCCTGCATTGGCTTGTTTGTTTCCTTGTCAGGGTTCTTTTTCTTGAACGGATGCATATTGCTGTTTGACTCATTCTTCTTAAGTGCAGCCTTTACATCATCTGAAGGTTCAACATTCTTTGTAGGAATTGCAGCCTTCTTAGCCGGCTTTTCTTCCTTTTTCTCCTCTGCTTTTGGAGCAGATGCCTTCGTTGCATCCGACTTAGAATCCTCTTCCTTCTTCTCCTCTTTTGATTCTTCCTTTGGCTCTTCTTTTGGCTTTGGAGCCTCTTTTGGCTTCTCGTCAGCCATTGCAAAATATGCATCAAAGCTTTCTACTTGATTTGTCTGAGTAAAATGCTCAAATACAATATTAAGTTCTTCATCTGAAAGAGCTGTCATATGCTTCTTTGGTTCATCAAAGAACTTGCCGAGCAAAGTAACAACGTCTTTACTAGGTTGGTCGAAGTCTTTTGCAACTTCATGTACTCTATATTTAATCTCCATACATTATCCTCCTTTAGTTAGTTTCTATGAGTTCCATCAGTTTCTTTGCAAAGCCCTCATCCTCTATTGCAAAAACAGCAGACTTTAAATGAGTAGCGATCCAAATTTCGTCCATAGTGTACTTCGTTTGAATACAAGGAATGTCTCTTCCGTTGTATTTAGTTGTTCTCTGGAACTCTTCTTTTAATCTATCTGACGCATCTACGGTCAGGAAAATAGCTTTTGCTTTATTCTTTGTAATTGACCCAAAGGATGCATCGTGTCCACTTTGGAACTTACCCGCTCTCCTGCATAGGCCAAGCATTGAAAGAAATTTATCCATTACTTAAGTTCTGCCTCCATAAGGTCATATATGTCATCTGGAATTTGTGTAGAGAATTCTCTTTCAAATCTTTTAGCCTTACGAGCTTTTGCAAAACACTCGACACTCTTACAAATATATGCGCCTCTGCCGGGTGCCTTTCCTGTAAGATCAAGAGATATTTCACCGCTCTTATTTTTAACAACTCTTACAAGTTCATTTTTAGGCTTCATTTCCATGCATCCAAGACAACGTCTAAGTGGAACTTTTTTCTGCATTATGCATCTTCCTCTTCATCATTTGACTCATAGAAACCACTTTCAGGATTGATATCAATTTTCCAACCTGTAAGTTTTGCAGCAAGTCTTGCATTCTGTCCCTTGTTACCAATTGCAAGTGAAAGTTGTGTGTCCGGAACAATTACCTTACATGATTTTTCTTCAAGACTTAGGATGTCAACACGAACAACATCAGCCGGAGCTAAGGCTGCGCCAATGAAAAGTGCCGGATCTTCACTATAAGGTACAATGTCAATTTTTTCTCCACAGAGAAGGTCAACAACCTTAGAAACACGAGCGCCACGAGGTCCAATGCAAGCACCAACAGCGTCTACGTTTTCATCTGCACTGTAAACTGCAATCTTGGTACGAGAACCGGCCTCACGTGAAACCTCTTTAATTTCAACTGTTCCATCGTAAATTTCAGGAACCTCTGTTTCAAATAATCTGCGTACAAGACCTGGGTGTGTACGAGAAATCATAGCCTTTGGACCTTTTTCAGTCTCTCTTACATCTACAATGTAGACCTTTATAAGGTCTCCGTCGTGGAGTTCCTCTCCAGGAATCTGCTCACCCTTTGGAAGAAGAGCTTCAGCCTTGCCGATTTCAAGAGTAGCGTTTCCGGTTTTAGGGTCAACACCCTGAACTTTAGCTGTTACAATTTCCTGGTTGTGGCTTTGGAATTCCTGCATTGTCTGTCCACGCTCAGCATCTCTTATACCCTGACGGATTACGTGTTTTGCTGTCTGTGCAGCAATACGACCGAAATCCTTTGTGTTAAGAGGAATTTCAATAATATCGCCAGGCTTTGCGCTCTTCTTATACTGGTGAGCAGCCTCTACAAGGATATCTGTATCCTCGTCTGAAATTTCCTCAACAACATTCTTTCTAAGGAAAACATTCATTTCACATTTATCTGCATTAATTTCACAGAAAACAATATCCTTGCCGTTATACATACGTTTTACAGCAACTACCATTGCATTCTGAATTTTCTCATAAAGAAATTCTTCAGGAATGCCCTTTTCCTTTGCCATCATTTGCACGGCAGCAAAAAATTCTTCATTCATTTTTCTAAATCATCCTTTCAATATTCTAAAAGAAATTATTTACAATTAAAAACCTTCAAAGTCATCTGCTTTTACAAAAGATGCTTCTTTTTTATTGAAAATAAGAGTCTTGCCCGCGTCTGTAGTCATTGTGACATTACCATCCTCGTATGAATCAAGAATTCCTTTGAACTCTCTTCCATCCTCAGTGGAACGAATGAGCTTAACCCATATTTTTTTACCTAAATATTTTTCAAAGTGTTCATTTCTAACGAGCTTTCTTTCTGCTCCCGGAGATGAAACCTCAAGACAATATGAGCAATCTATTGGGTCTGCCACATCAAGTGGCTTGTCAATTGCATGACTCATATTTACACAGTCATCAATTGAAATACCGTCTTCCTTGTCAATAAAAATGCGAAGATAATGGTCTGCGCCTTCTTTTACAAAACAGATATCCCATATTTCAAGGCCAAGTTCTTTTGCAAGTGGTTCCGCAATTTCCCAAACAGCTGAAATAACATTTCCGCCCTTTGATCCTGCCATAATAAATCCTCCCTACAAACGAAGGAGAGCGGCCTTTCAGCCACTCTCCTTTTAATTACTATTCAACTTACACATGGATTATACTACTTATAATAAATAAAAGCAAGCATTATATTCTTTAATGGAATAATTAATAAGCTTTTCCCCAAACAACCATGTGTTTTGCCGGTTTTCCACAGCATACGCAAACATCTGAAATGTGTTCCTGATTAAGAGGAATACATCTTGAGCCTACGCCGGTCTTTTCTTTAACTTCATCTTCACAAGACTCTTCACCGCACCACATTGCTTTAACAAAACCGTCGCCCTTTTCTTCTAGTGCAGTTACAATTTCGTCCATTGTTGTGCAAGAATATGTTTTGTTTTCTCTGTTTTCAAGAGCCTTGTTGTAAAGACCAACGCGTACTTCTTCAAGTTTCTTTGCAATTTCTGTCTGGAGATTGTCAAGACTAACAATTGTCTTTTCTCTATTGTGACGTGTTACAAGAACACACTGATTATTCTCAATGTCACGTGGACCAATTTCAATACGAACCGGTACACCCTTCATTTCATATTCAGAGTACTTCCAGCCAGGGCTGTTATCTGAATCGTCAAGTTTAACTCTAAAATCTTTTGAAAGGAGTTCTTTAAGTTCATTTGCCTTGTCAAGAACGCCCGGCTTATGCTGAGCAACCGGAATAATAACTGCCTGAATTGGAGCAACAGCCGGTGGAAGAATAAGACCGTTGTTGTCTCCATGAGTCATAATGATTGCACCAATAAGTCTTGTTGTTACACCCCAAGATGTCTGATGAGGGTATTCAAGCTTGTTTTCCTTTGACTGATATTGAATTCCAAATGCCTTTGCAAATCCATCTCCAAAATAGTGAGATGTGCCGGCCTGAAGAGCTTTGCCGTCATGCATAAGAGCCTCAATTGCATAGGTTGAAACAGCTCCGGCAAACTTGTCGCTTTCAGTCTTTTTGCCCTTAACTACAGGCATTGCAAGGTCACTTTCACAGAAATCTGCATATACACCAAGCATACGCTCTGTCTCTTCAATAGCCTCTTCTGCTGTAGCATGAATTGTATGGCCTTCTTGCCATAAAAATTCACGGGAACGAAGGAATGGTCTTGTAGTCTTTTCCCAACGAACTACAGATACCCACTGATTATAGAGTTTTGGAAGGTCTCTATGAGAGTGGATAATATTCGCATAGTGTTCACAGAAAAGAGTTTCTGAAGTTGGTCTTACACAGAGTCTTTCCTCAAGAGGTTCACTTCCTCCATGAGTTACCCAAGCAACTTCCGGAGCAAATCCTTCAACATGATCCTTCTCTTTTTCAAGAAGACTTTCAGGAATGAACATCGGCATACAAACGTTTTCATGTCCTGTTGCCTTAAATCTTGCGTCAAGATTCTTTTGAATGAGCTCCCAAATTGCATAACCGTACGGTCTTATAACCATACAGCCCTTAACACTGGTATATTCAATAAGTTCTGCTTTTTTTACTATATCTGTGTACCACTTGGCAAAATCAACATCCATAGATGTTATTTCTTCAACCATTTTCTTTGAATCTGCCACTTTTTTTCTTCCCTTCCAAAGTTTAAATAAAAAACCCACGCAAAGTACGTGGGTCCAGCTTTTAGAAACCGCGAAATTATTTCTTTTCTTCTATGTACTTAACTGCGTCTCCTACTGTCTTCATACCTTCTATGTCTTCGTCCATAACTTCAACTTCAAATTCGTCTTCAATAGACATAATAAGGTCAACAATGTCAAGGCTATCTGCGCCAAGATCATCAATAAGAGATGACTCCATTGTAATGCTGTCAGCATCAATTTCAAGCTGTTCTGCAATTATGCCTCTGATTTTTTCAAAAACCATAATACTGCCTCCACTAAAAAAATCGTCTTCTTAATACTATTTATTTTTAATGATTTTGTCAATATAAAACCTTATTTTGTTATTTACAAAATTAAACCCGCCATAAAATGACGGGTTTTATGTAGTTTCAAATTATTTCTTTTTTCTGTGCTTAAAAGGCTTCATAAATTTCCATACTACATTTACAAGTGCCTTGTAGCCTAAGTCAATGATCTTTCCAGGAATAGGATCAATAAGAGCAAGATACCATGTATTCTTACTTCTGTAGTTTTGCTTAGGATTCTTTGCATAAACAGCTTCCATAACTGTATCAACAAGATATTTCTTATCATGTGGATGATTCAAAGCAACTGACATAATAGGCTTAAGAACTGAAAGAACCGGCTCATAGTGAGTTGTTGAAGCAAGAAGATTATCATAACCCTCTGTAGCTTGACCATGCATACCTGTTCTGAATGAACCTGGCTGAATCTTAATAACCGGAATGTCAAGGAATACAAGTTCACGACGAAGACCAATTGTATAAGCCTCAAGTGCATACTTTGTGATTGCATAAGGTGAATTGAATGGTTGTGGTTGGAAACGACCACATTCAGATGAGAAGATAATAATACGGCCCTTGCATGCATCAACAAGATCAAAGAAAGCCTTATTAACTCTTACTGTACCCATAAGGTTACAGTCAAGTAGATTACCAACTGTTTTGACAGGATCACCCTCAACAAGAGAAGCCATTGTGTGAACACCTGCTGCGTTAATTAAACAGTCAATATGATCTGTATACTCTCTTACTTTTGCAGCAGCTGCATTACAACTATCCATACTCTTTATATCAAGTTCTACAGGAATAACATTTTTAGATGTGTTTGCAACTAACTCATTAAGTTTGCTTACGTTACGGCCAGCAGCAAATACTATCCAACCTCCACGTCTGTCAAGTTCCTCTACACAAGCGCCTGCAAGACCACCGGTAGCGCCTGTAACGAATGCGTATTTCATAAAAATACCTCTCTCTCCCAAAATGTTAAATAATTGAACGATTTATTCGAAATAATCGCTCAAGACCTACACATTTATTCTAGAGATACATCCGTTATTAGTCAATCAAAAAAATGAACATTTTATTAATTCATACAAAATAGAGAAAAACCGACGAACAATTTGTGCATATTGTCAATAAATTATCAAAGTTGCAATTTTATTGTAACTACGTTGTCTGTTGCAAGTAATTTTACATCTGTAAATTTATAACTCATATGTAAAAGCTTTAACCTTTACACCGTTAAACGCCGCCTTAAAAATGTTGAAAACACATTGTATTTTCTGTTTTGGAAAAATATAATGTTAAAAACGTAAAGAATTTTACTTGCATTTAACAATGTTTTGAACAATTTTTCTATTTTGGAAAAATAATGATTGAACGCGTAAATTGTTAACTTTTATCTATGATTTTATTAAATTTCAGTGTATAATATGCAGGAAAAATACTTACGGGAGGACAAAATGAAATTATCTCTTGTTATACCATGCTACAATGAGGCTGAAAATGTTTTGCCTCTCTTCAATAAAATAAATGACACTTTCTCGTCTTCAGACTTTTCCTATGAATTCATCTTTGTAAATGACGGAAGTTCTGACGGTACAATAGATGAACTTAGAAAAATCTCTGATATGAATGAAAGACCTGTTAAAATAATTGACTTCTCCAGAAACTTTGGAAAAGAAGCTGCAATTTATGCAGGTCTTAGGGAAACAACTGGGGAATATATAAGTTTAATAGATGCTGATTTACAACAAAATCCTGAATTCGTTTTAAAAATGGTTAACATACTAGATGAAAACCGTGAATATGACTGTGTTGCCGCATATCAAGAAAAACGAAATGAAGGCAAAGTAAAAATATTCTTTAAAAATTGTTTTTATAAGATTATCAACAAAATGGCAGACATTGAATTTGTAAATGGCGCCTCTGACTTTAGAACCTTTAGAAGAAACATGTGTGAAGCCATTTTAGAAATGTCGGAATATCACCGTTTTTCAAAAGGAATCTTCTCTTGGGTGGGCTTTAACACATACTACATGCCATATAGTGCAGACGAAAGACTGTCCGGTACAAGCAAGTGGTCATTCCTTAAGCTCTGCAAATATGCAATTGAAGGAATTGTCGCATTTACAACTACGCCTCTTAGAATTTCAACAATGATAGGAACTCTTACAAGTTTTGCATCACTCATTTATATGTTGGTTGTTATTATTCAAAAACTTGCCTTTGGAATTGCAATACCGGGTTATGCAACCATTGTTGTTCTAATTCTTTTCCTTGGTGGAATTCAGCTTCTATCCCTTGGAATTATTGGCGAATACCTGTCAAAAACATATATTCAAACAAAAGGACGCCCAATATACATTGCAAAAGAAATCACCTCTAACGATGTATAACCGGGGACGGTTCTCCATTGCCGGGGACGGTTCTCCGTTGTCGGGGACGGTTCTCTGTTGCCGGGGACGGTTCTCCGTTGCTGGGGACGGTTCTCCGTTGTCGGGGACGGTTCTCCTATATATGAAACATAAGAAAACTCACCTACTTTAACTTTTTAAGTAGGTGAGTTTGGTTTTATAGTTAAAACTATTTTAAGTTTATTGTTTTCTTCACTGGGCCATTACCAGTTCTTTTAA
>JAQXSW010000008.1 GCA_029219165.1 Oscillospiraceae bacterium | reverse complement strand
GGTCCTAACGGTGCCGGTAAAACAACAGTATTTAATATGCTTACCGGTGTTTATCAGCCGACAACAGGTACATTTTTCCTTGACGGTGAAGAACTAAAAGGAAAAAAGGAGGAGGCAATTAACAGAAAAGGAATTGCCCGTACTTTCCAAAATATTCGTCTTTTCAATAACATGAGCGTTATTCGTAATGTTCTTGTTGGCCTTCATAATCAGCCTGAGTATAAATATACTCCTGTTTCTGCAATGCTCAGAACACCTGCTTTTTATGAAAACGAAAAGAAGATGAGGGCAAGAGCAAAGGAAATTCTTCGTATTTTTGACCTTGAGGAAGAAAGAAACAACCTTGCTTGCAACCTTCCTTACGGTAAACAGAGAAAACTTGAAATTGCACGTGCCCTTGCAACTAATCCGAAACTTCTTCTTTTGGATGAACCGGCTGCCGGAATGAATCCAAATGAAACAGCAGAACTTATGGATCAAATAAGATTTATACGTGACAATTTTGATATGACAATTCTTCTCATTGAACACGACATGAAATTCGTGTCAGGCCTATGCGATGAAGTAACTGTACTTAACTTTGGTACTACACTTGCACAGGGTGACACACAGACTGCTCTTAATGACCCTGAGGTTATTAGGGCATACATTGGAGGTTGATGAGATGGCACTACTTGAAATTAAAGATCTGGAAGTATACTATGGCGTAATACAGGCGCTAAAGGGTATTAGCTTTGAGGTTAACGAGGGTGAAATTGTAACTCTTATTGGTGCAAACGGTGCAGGAAAGACAACCACAATGCAGAGTATAATGGGTCTTATTCCTGTAAAGTCAGGCTCAATAATTTATGATGGGCAGGATATTACAAAGACACCATGTCATAAGATTGTTCATCTTGGTATGACACAGGTTCCGGAGGGACGACGTGTATTCCAAGAACTTACAGTTTATGAAAATCTCCTTATGGGTGCCTACTCAATTAAGGATAAGAAGCAGATAAAGAAAGACGTTGAGGAAATCTACGAATGGTTCCCTCGTCTTAAGGAAAGAAAGGACCAGGTTGCAGGTACTCTTTCCGGCGGTGAGCAGCAGATGCTTGCCATGGGACGTGCCATGATGAGTCGCCCAAAACTTTTAATGCTTGATGAGCCTTCTATGGGTCTTTCACCACTCTTTGTTGACCAGGTGTTTGACATAATTCAGGATTTCCATAAACGTGGAACAACAGTACTTCTTGTTGAGCAGAATGCTAACAAGGCTCTTCAAATTGCAGATAGAGCATATGTACTTGAAGTTGGTGAAATTGCAATTTCTGGAAAAGCGTCAGACCTTCTCAACGACGATTCAATTAAGAAAGCGTATTTGGGTGAATAGTATGGCAGAGAAAAAGAACGAAACCGTAATTCAGGCTATAAAATTTGTTTTGTTTTCCATGTCAGCGGGTGTAATTCAGGTTTTAGTATTTAACCTCCTTACATTTCTCTTTGGATATGCTGACTTGTCTAATGAAGTGCTAAACCAAATTGTAAATGCTAACTATGGGCTTAAATACATTGTTGCCCTTGTTTGTTCTGTAGTTTGGAACTTCACATTCAATAGGAAGTTTACTTTTAAATCAGCAAATAACATTCCTGTTGCCATGTTAAAGGTTCTTGCATACTATGCTGTATTTACTCCTGTAACAGCAGTTCTTGGTACAATGGCCACAAATGGTTTTGGTTGGACGGAGCCGGGTGACTGGAGACAGAATATTGTTCTTGGCGTTACAATGCTCCTTAACATTACAACTGAATTTGTATATGACAAGTATGTAGTATTCAAAGAGAGCAAACCAAAAGAAAAAGAGAATGAAGGGGACGAAAGTGCCAATGAAATTGCCGGTTAACAGCCGTTCATTACGCTTTTTGTACCGTTCATACTGAAATGCTTAAAACCCCTTCTTTTATGTGTTAGTATTGCAAAAAACACATAGGAAGGGGTATTATTATGGCAAATACCAAAAAAAGTTCAAAGAAAACAAAATTTAGCACTGAAGACCCATCAGAGTACACTTTGTCTTATGATGGTCTTTGGAAGCTTCTCATTGACAAGAAAGTAAAGCAGAAGGAATTGTGTGAACATGCACACGTAAGTCCTTCTCTTCTTTCAAAAATGAAGCGCGGGGAAAACATAAATATTTATCCTATAATTAATATTTGTGTTGCCTTAAGATGTCAACCCGGAGACATTATTGAAGTAATACCGAAAGAATAGAGGTGAATATCTTGGCATCTGAAATAAAGGATCTAATTGGAAAGTTTGAAGGGGGAAAATATGCTTTTTCAGAATTTCTTGGTCTTTCTGAGACGGATGAATCGCTTAGGGAACTCAGAGGCCAAACCGTTCCTTTTGAATTCTACGGTGGGTATGAGGATGCCGAGAGGACTATTCTGCGTATTGGAAATGAAGACTCTCTTGGGTACGACGCAAAATATCCAATTTCATATATAAAAGTCAGCCCAAAAAATAAGAAGTTTTCCGACGCCCTTACGCACAGGGATTTTTTGGGTTCCCTTATGAACCTTGGTATAAATAGGAACACCATTGGTGATATAATCTTAAAAGATAATGTCGGATATGTAATTTGCCTTGAACATATGGCGGCCTATATTATGGAAAACCTTACTCGTGTTAAACATACGACGGTTGTATGTGAGAAAATTCCGGAGTTGCCGGATATAACTGAAAAGGAACCGGAAGAACTGTTCCTTCTTGTTCCTTCTTTTCGTGCTGACGCCATTATTTCCAAGGCGTGGAACCTTTCACGTTCCACTACAAGTGAACTTTTTTCACTTGGTAAGGTTTTCTTAGACGGCCGCCAGCTTTTGTCTCCGGGCCAAACCCTCAGAGAAAACTCTGTTCTCTCTGTACGCGGCTTTGGCCGCTTAACTGTAGGAGAGGAAACCGGACTTTCCAAAAAAGGTAAGATAAAGTTAAAAGTGTATGTAAAATGAAAACACCCCAAATGTTGTCTGCACAAGTTCAGTTAAACATTTGGGGTGTATTTTATATTGAGTTTTTATTTGAGCTACAGAGCCGATAATAAGCACTGTTCCAGCAGATTGGTATTATCTCAATAATTTATTACTCTACCTTTGGAAGCTTAGCACGATAAGTTGCAAGTTCTTCGTCGGTAGGAATATAATCAATCATTTGACCTTCGTGGAATTTCTCATATGCCACCATATCAAAGTATCCGGTACCGGTAAGACCAAATACAATAGTTTTTTCTTCACCGGTCTCTTTACACTTCATTGCCTCGTCAATAGCCACACGAATAGCATGAGAACTTTCAGGTGCAGGAAGAATACCTTCTACTCTTGCAAAATATTCTGCTGCCTCAAAAACTTCGGTCTGTTTTACGCTTACAGCTTCCATGAGTCCCTGGTCATAGAGCTCTGAAAGGGTAGAACTCATACCATGATAACGAAGACCACCGGCATGGTTTGCAGATGGAATAAAGTCACATCCAAGTGTATACATTTTAGCCAGTGGGCAAACCATTCCTGTGTCGCAGAAATCATAAGCATATACACCTCTTGTAAAGCTAGGACAAGATGCAGGCTCAACGGCAATAATACGGTAATCGGCTTCTCCGCGGAGTTTTTCACCCATAAACGGAGCAATTAGACCACCGAGGTTGGATCCGCCCCCGGCACAGCCGATAATAATGTCAGGCTTAATTTCATATTTATCAAGAGCAGCTTTGGTCTCAAGGCCTATGACTGACTGATGTAACATTACCTGATTTAAAACGCTACCGAGAACATAACGGTATCCTTCACTGGTAACTGCTTTTTCAACTGCTTCGGAAATTGCACAGCCAAGGCTTCCTGTTGTGCCCGGATGCTCGGCAAGAATCTTCTTGCCGACTTCGGTTTCCATAGATGGGGAAGGGGTTACTGACGCACCGTATGTGCGCATAACTTCACGACGGAAAGGTTTTTGCTCATAAGAGCATTTTACCATGTATACCTTGCAGTCAAGATCAAAGTAGGAACATGCCATAGAGAGTGCTGTGCCCCATTGGCCGGCTCCGGTTTCGGTGGTTACACCTTTAAGCCCTTGCTTTTTGGCATAATAAGCCTGTGCAATTGCTGAATTAAGCTTGTGGGAACCACTGGTGTTGTTACCCTCAAATTTATAATATATTTTTGCAGGAGTACCGAGCTTTTCTTCAAGGCAGTATGCACGAACAAGCGGAGACGGACGATACATTTTATAGAAATCACGTATTTCCTCAGGAATCTCAAAGAAAGGTGTATCATTATCAAGTTCTTGTGCAACAAGTTCTTCACAAAATACGCCTGCAAGTTCTTCTGCCTTCATAGGTTGATGAGTTGCAGGGTTAAGTAGTGGTGCCGGTTTCTTTTTCATGTCAGCACGAAGGTTATACCATGCCTTTGGCATTTCGGATTCATTGAGATAGATTTTATACGGAATTTTTTCGTTATTCATTGTTGTTACCTCCATATATCTTTAGATTAAGATATTAAAATATTGTTCAATCAAAGGAGTTTAGATAAATAAAAACGCCCTTGACAGAAATATACTATCTGTCAAGGACGAATAAACTATCCGCGGTGCCACCTTGATTCACGAATTTACTTCGTGCGCTTAGCAGGATACCAACATACCCCCGGCATTTTACGCTTGCCTACAGCGTCACAGAATACTCTGGGAAAAACCCATTTGACTGTGCCCTCAGCGGTCCATTTGACAACTTGTTTCTTACCTGACTCTCAGCAACACAGGCTCTCTGTAAAGGCATAATTGCCGTTATCTCCGCTTCAACGGTTTAAATTATTGAATTGAGTGAATTATACTCTGCATACCCTAGGTTGTCAATAGGGGTATGAGAATTTTTTTACAAAATTTTACGCTATGGTTATTTCGGAACCGGTAATTTTCTTTTTAATTACAATTTGTTTTTCTATGCGTTCTTTGAGTTCCGGACGGTGTGAAATAACACCTATTAGGCGCTTGCCGTCAGCTAGGTCTACAAGAAGTGAAACCGCTTTTTGTAGAGCCTCTTCGTCAAGTGTTCCGAAGCCTTCATCAATGAACATTGAGTCAAGGCGTATGCCGCCACTACCGGCTTGAACGACGTCAGACAGTCCAAGGGCAAGCGCTAAAGATGCAAGGAAGGATTCGCCGCCGGAGAGCGTGGTAACGTCACGCCAATGGCCTGTGCTCTTGTCGTATACGTCAAGGTCAAGGCCGGCCTGTGAACGCATGTCCTTTGCAACTTGCTTGCAACGGAGGGTGAACATGCCACCGGTAAGTGTTACCAAACGCTTGTTGGCGGCAGATATTACTTGTCTGAAATAGTACTGTTGTACATAGGTTTCAAATGAAAGCTTTACAGCACCCGATTTTTGGCCTGAAACGGTGTCGGAAAGTTCCTTAATAATTGCCCAGGTATCTGCCATAGAGGCCTTTTCTTTTTTATACTTTTCAAGTTCTTTTAGAATTCCGCTGTTTGTTTCAAGCTTTGTGTTCATTGAAGTTCGTTCTTTGTTAATGGCATTCTTACTGTCAACAGCTTCTTTAAGCTTTTCCCGAAGCTTTTCCAAATCCTGTAGTTTTTGTCCTTTGGTCTTTTCATCAAGGGATTTAATAAGTTGTTTTGTAGTCTCAATTTCCTTGCTGTATTCTGCAATTTCATTTTCCAATGAAGTTATTTCAGCTTCCGGAAGTTTTGCTCTTTCAAGTTCCTCTATGGATTTAAATCCGTGTTCTTTAAGGGAGTTGTTAAGTTCTTTTTCACAGGAGTTCAACTCTTCTTTTTGTTCTGCAAGGGAGGACTTTTGTGTCTTAAGCGTTTCAGTAACACCGGACAGGATTTCTAAAGCTTTCTTTTCATCTTTTTGAGCCTTTTCGTATGAAGCCTTTAAGTTTAAGGCTTTATCTTTGAGTTCCTTCATTTCGGTTTTAACTGAATTTGACGTAACATCAAGCTCAAGCCCCAATTTTTTTATACTTGCTTCAATTTCCTTTAGAGAGGACTCGAGTTTTGTATTTTTTTCACTTTCTTCTTTTAACTTTTGTTCTGCTTGTTTTCTTTTTTCATCTGCATTGTCAAAATTAGCCTGAGTTGCAGATACTTCCGGAAGTACAGCAGGGGAAGGATGAACCGGAGAACCACATACAGGACAAGGAGAGTTATCTTCTAACTCCTCGGCAATTAAGCCATACTGGCTTCTATAGTAAGCTTCCTTAACTTTAGTATATTCTTCGTCAGCTTTTTTGCTGTCAGATAGGGCTGCATTTAACTTTTCCTTATGAGATTCAAATTCCTTTTCTGTTTTTTCTTTTGAACTGAGCGATTCAATGGCTGTGGAAAGAGACGTTACGCGAGCCATTAGTTCATCATACTTAGAAAATTCCTCTTTTGCTCTTTCAAGAGAATTAGTTGCCTCTTTATGATTTTTCTTTGCTTCTTTTTCTTTATTTTCATTTTCTAAAATATAATCGGAAAGTTTTTCAAATTCTTTTGTTATTCTTTCTTGCAATTTGACATATTGCAAAACCGGGAGAGCTCTTTTGCCGGCTTCCAGTTTCCCCCTCAAATCATCCATTTCTTTTTTCTTGGAATTGAGCTCTGAAAGAGTTTTTTTCAGCGTTTCAAGATTTTTAATGTCTTTGTTAATTTCTTCGCCTTTTGCAATGGCTGTGGTAAACGTAGTTACGTTCTTTTCCGCACTTTCAAGTTCCTTTGTAAAGTTGTTCAACTTTACATCCTCGGATTTTACCATGTTTGTAAGGTCCAAAATAACAGTTTCAAGGAACTTTGCTTCGCCTAAAAATGGCGTAGTTGCGTCAAATTCAGGCTCAAGCTTAATTCTTGAAAAGGCACTTTCAATGCCGGAATTAATTGCGTTATCTTTATCTTCACAACTTTTCTTCATTGCCAAGAGTTTTGCCTGGAGAGATGCATATATTTGGGTCTTAAAAATTTGTTGGAAGAGTTGCTTTCTTGTCTCACTTTTTTCTGTAAGAATTTTTCTGAAATCCCCTTGGGCAATCATTACTGTTTGAGAAAACTGTTCACGGGTAAGTCCTAAAAGTTCAACACATCTGTTTGAAACTTCTTTTGGCCCGTCCAGAAGTTCACCGGTTTCAATGCATTTGAATTCAGCACTTGCCTTTTCTTTTGTAATGCCACTGCCGGATTTCTTTTCTCTTTCATAGTCCGGGTTTCTTTTTACAACGTAGGTTTGTCCGTGGTGAGCAAAAGTATATTCCACGTATGTAGGGTCAGAAAGTTTGGCGTAGTCTGAACGGAATGACTTTGTGTCACGCCTGTCTTTGCCGCCTGATGGATCGCCATATAGGGCAAAAGATATTGCATCAAAAATGGTTGTTTTACCTGCTCCTGTGTCCCCGGTCACAAGGAAAATGCCGTCTGAACCTATGTCTTTTTCAAAGTCTATTTCAGTAAGCGATGAATACGGACCAAAGGCCGACATTGTAAGTTTTAATGGTTTCATATTAGTCAGCCTCCAATTCTGAAATGACTTTTTCAATTATATCCATATGTGCTTTTGTAGGGGCTGTGTCGTTATTTTGTTGCTTATAAAAGTCAATGAAAAGTTCTGAAATACTCTTGTTTACATCTTCACTCAGCTTAAACTCAATGTTCTCATTTGTCTTTGAGTTTTCAACCATAAACTGCATAAGGTTAGGGAAGACGGTTGTAATTGTAAGGGGAGCGTCAGCAGGAACTATTTCGTCGGTTATTGTAACGCGAACGTAGTCCTCTGAATAAGGCATCATCATGACTTCATCAAATGAACCCTTTATGTCCCTCATGTCATGAAGTGGGGTAAGTTCAATGTGCTTCAAGTTCACAAGCCCTTTTTCTTTCATTTCAATAATAGTTACACTTTTCTTATGAGAAACTTCGGAAAAAGAATATTTGAGGGGAGAGCCTGAATAACGTACAACATTTCTTCCAATCTTTTGAGCCCCGTGAATATGACCAAGGGCCACATAGTCGAAATTGTCAAAGAGCGATTCATCCACGTTGTCAAGTCCACCAACTGAGCACTCTTCATCCCCGGTAGCAGAAGCACCTGTAATAAATTGATGTGCAACTAATACGTTACGTTTTGACTCATCAATTTTAGAATTTTCTATTACAAACTTAACTGCATCGTTATGGGTTTCAATTTCTAAATTGTCAAAACATCTTCTAACACTTGTGGGTTTTATGAACGGTAGAAGGTTAATAACAACCTCACCGTATTCGTCAGTTAAAGTTATCTGTTGGAGGGTTCCGGAAAATTCTTCAGTTGCATATACGCCGGCCTTTTTAATGAGGGAAGAAAGGTATGAAATACGGGCATCTGAGTCGTGATTTCCACTTATGAGAAATACTAATATGTCCTCTTCAACAAGCTTTGAAATAAAGTTGTTAAAGACAGACATGGCCTCAGCGGAAGGTGCTGAAGTCTGATATATATCTCCTGCAATAAGAACTGCATCCACCTTTTCTTCACGAGCAATATTTATAATTTCCTCAAGAATATAAATTTGGTCGTCTAAAAAAGATACATCGTGTAAGCGCTTGCCAATATGAAGATCCGCCGTATGCAAAAATTTCATATTATCCCTCCTTGAAATTATGCTCATATTATATCACATGGCTTATCCCGAAAAAAGGACAATGCCCAACTAAAAGTCAGGCATTGAATTACATTAATTCTATTTAAAACAGTTTCCGCAGGTTGTATATCCTTGATTTAATAAATCGCCGACATTTCCGTTATACTCCTGTTTGTTAGATTCCTTCATTTTTTTAACAGAACTGCAACCTGGATAGTGTATTTTATGAGTACTTGTATTCAAAATGAATGTTCCGTTTATGGATTCTGAACCAATCGGAGCTGCTGTTGTAGTCTTGGTTGTGGATGCTTTTGTAGTAGTCGTTGTTGCTGTCTTCGTTGTTGTAGCTTTTGTTGCAGCCTTCGTTGTTCTTGTCTTTTCGCCTGCCACCCAGTTGTCACCGGTGGTGTAGTTTATGATTATATTCGGTTGCACATTGTAGACATATACGTTAAAGCATATTCCGTCGCCGCCGTCCTCAACTGACCACGCTTCAATTTGAACTCCGTTGCAGACTAAATTATTTGCTCTAAAGTCCGGGGTTACTCTGTAAAGAACATGGTTCCCGGTTTCCTTTACATAGTCTGCAACCATGTTTTCAAATGGCAGCATTCCCTTCACGTTAAAGTAACGGGTTCCTGTTATAAGATTTTCCTTGTTGGCGTCTTCATCTGTAAGCTGCCATCCTATAAGATGGCACCTGTTGTATATGTATCCGCCATCCACAAAATCATATTTATGCTGAACCCAGCCTGACGGTTTAACATCCGAAATGCTGCCCCTTTTATCATTGGCCGGCGGCATTGTGTCGCGGCTTATGCATGCATATGCAACGCCGCACCTTTTAAGGGAATCCAATGAACTATACCTTTCAAAGGATTTTGCAACCTTTTCGGAGTCTTTAAATGTAGGCTCAGAACTGATTTTGTAATATGGGTTTCCACTGTATGGAGGAATAGTTGTTCTGTCAGCAGAACCTTGGCTTGAGTTGTTATACCTTGTGACTGTGACGTTTTCAACAAACTCAATTTTTCTGGTTGTACTTTCTTCTACAGTGGATTCAGTTGTATTCGCCACTGTGGTAGTAGGGACAGTGGTGGTTGTTGTATCCGCTACCTCTTCATCTAAACAGCCGGAAAAAGAAAGTGTGGAAATAATTAATAAACAAGCAAGTATTTTTCTAAGTTTCATCTTTTATCCTCTAATCCAAACTTCTTTTGTAATTACATCGTGGGATGTTCCGGAAAAATCCTCTGTACTTTCAAGTACAAAACCATTTAGGTCTAAATCGACCTCAAAATACTCGTCAGCAGGATATTCTCTGTTCCATTTATAAATGATAAAGGTTGATGTTTCTTCAACAATATCTGTAATATCTATGTCTTCAACAAAGCAGAAGTCATCTGCACCTGCCTCACTGAAATCTTCTGATATTTCATACTCAAGGTCTTCAAAAAGAGGCTCGGAGTAGGAGGAGACATAAAGCGTGGCGCCATCTAAATTTTCTAAAATGTCATCTATAACTTCACTATCTCTGCTCTGACGTCTTTCATTAAACATCATGCCATCATTTTCATCTAAGCAAACAATAAGTTTCATTTCATCACCCTTTTTCATTCTACAGCATAACAATTTCTTTTTAAAGAACAAAGTATTCGTAAAACACGTTATTTTCAAATATTGCAAAAGCATAATCAATAGTATATAATATTGTCGTATTTTCTGTACTTTAGAGTTTATTTTCCTAAAACAATAGTCATGGAAAATAAACCAGGGTATGTTTGGAAACGAATATGCCTCACATTTTGGAACGGAGTACATAAACTTTTCGTTTGGCTACCGTTCTGTCTTTCAAGTGCAGGACGGTAATTTTTTTAGGAGGATTTTTATGAAAAAGATTATTAGCTTAATAATTGCAGTTGTAATGTTATTTGCACTTGCATTACCTACTTTGGCAGCCGGTGGTACTGGTGGCGGCACAGGCGGCGGTAGCGGCTCTGGTGGTGGTAGCGGTTCCGGTGGCAGCGGCTCTGGCGGTAGCACAGGCGGTTCCGATGATGTCAAAGTTTTAACTTTTGAACTTGGAACAAATGAGGTGGAATTTGCAGAAAAGATTTCTATTCCAGTTGTTATGAATTCTGCTGATGGTGGTCTAAATAATGCTATAAAAAATGATAACGCAGTTTTTAATAGTATAATCAAAACCTCTGGAAATGTTGGTTTATATACTGATGCGGAATGTAGCACTAAGGTGGATGGATTTTCCATTTCAACAGATAACATAAAGGTTGCGGACAAAACTAAATTGACTTTTGATTTGATTGTTAATAATGATTTGTTAGAATTAAATAAGACATATTTCTTAAAAATTAAAAATGGCATTGAAGTTGGTTATGAAAGTAGCTCTGGAACCAAATATTTTAAAACAAATGAAAAGTTTGTTTTAGAATTCAAAGTGGTTCCTGGTGAGAAGAAAGTTGTAGTTGAAGCAACTTCATCTGGAACACAAGTTGCGATTTCTGATAGCGCAAAGGAAAGTCTTATGACTCAAGTAAATGATGCCCTCACAAATGCTGAAAAAGACGCTATAACAAATGGTATGGGTTTGACAGTTTCTCTTAATGTAGAAGATATAACTCCTTCTACAGATGATAAGACAAAGGTTGAAACAGCAGCAAAGGACTCAACAGTTGGTCTTTATGTTGATATTGCATTGACATATAAAGTTGGAACTGGAAGTGAAGTCCCTATAACAGATCTTTCTACTCCGGTTATGGTTTCAGTTAATTTACCTGAAAATATCCAAGGTCATGATGAATATAACGTAATTCATATTCATGGAGACAAAGTTACAGTTATTCCTGCAACTTTATCTAGTGATGGAAAATCAATTTCTTTCCTTGTTGATGGATTTTCAACATTTGCTGTAGCTTATGCGGATAATCAAGACACTACAACAACGACAACAGCTGTAACAACTACAACAACTGTATCTAATTCAGATAATTCTGTTAATACAGCAGATATGTCGGAAACACTTGGAACGACATTACTTTTCGTATCTTCAGCATTCGCTATGTATGCAGTTAGCAGAAAAATTAAAGTAGAAGAATAATAAAAAATAAATTTAAAGGGTCTTGGCTCTAGTAGCAAAAGACCCTTTTGTATTTAGGTGGTAATATGAAAAAAATAATTTCAAGCATTTCTATTTTTCTAATTTTGTTTTTAATGTTTTCTGTTGTTGCATTTGCCGGTAATGGTGACGGAACCGGTGGCTCAAATGGAGCAGGAATTCCTGATTTGTTGGCATCTTCTGTAGCAACCGGAAGCACTAATGTTCCTTTAGATGTTGCATTTTCTTTAGAATTTGCAAAGAATGTTTCAAATGATAAAAACGGTAATGGAATAATTGAAAATAACAAGAGCAAATTTCAATTGATTAACAACTCTAACGGAAAGACAGTTTCTATAAGAGTGTCTTTTGCAAAGCCTCTTGACGATACATACAAAAATTACATATTTGTAAAACCAGTAAATAATTTAAAGCCTAACACCAATTACACTTTGAAAATTGCTACAGGAATTATGGCAAACAATGGAAATACATCGCCAAATTCATTTGACATTACATTTACCACAGGTTCCGGGAATGGTGCTAGCAATACCACATACAACGCTGCAATGTCTAACAACGGATTTACAACTTATACAGTAAGAGGAACAGATACAAATGATATTGAGGCTACAACGGCAGTGATTGCTACAACAGAGAAGACAACAGAAAAGGTGACAGAAAAGGTTACAAGTCCACTTGTTGCAAATCATGAAACTACAAAAACTGAAACCACAAAAACTGAAACTACAAAGGAAGAAACAACTAATGAAACTGTTTCAACTGGCGAAGTTTTGACTACAGCGGAAGAGGTTACAGAGGAAGAGACTGTAGCAACTGAGTCTACAGCAGAAGGAACTTCAACTGAAATAGACAACGGTATTTATGTTGCAATCTTTGTTGGCGTTATTCCTATGTTGGTATTTGGAATTCCGGCTATAAGAAATAAATTTAAGGTGATTTAATGAATTTCATCAAAAAATTTGGAGTATTCCTATTGCCAATTTTTATATTTTTCTTTTCAATTTGTGTTGGGAGATATGATATATCTGTCGGCGATGTAATCAAGTCAATACTACAGCTTTTATCCGGCCATGATTTTGGACTTTCATCTCAGACTTTTGTTTTAGTTACTAGGGTGAGAATTCCAAGAACATTGCAAGGCTTATTTGTCGGTGCTTGTCTTGCTGCATCCGGTACGTGTTTTCAAAGCATTTTCAGAAACCCGTTGGTTTCAAGTGGAATGCTTGGTGTTTCATCAGGTTCAGGATTTGGCGCAGCACTTTCTATACTTCTTTTTGGAACTTCAATTTTTGCCGGTGGTTTTTCTTTTGTATTCGGAATGATGGCGGTTGCATTAAGCTATTTAGTTGGAAAAATCGCAGGAGGGAACAGCACAATAACACTTGTTCTTGGCGGAACCATTATTCAATCTATTTTCCAGGCCTTGTTGTCTCTTTTGAAATATGTCGCTGATACAGAAACTCAGTTGCCGGCAATTACATATTGGTTAATGGGATCTTTTGCATCTACTAAATCTTCGGACTTTTTATATGCTCTTATTCCAATGACTTTAGGACTTTTTGGAATGTTTATTTTTAGAAATAGACTTAACGTTCTTTCAATGGGAGACAGAGAAGCAAGAGCTTTGGGAATAGATGTCGGTAAGAATAAACTTGCTGTAATTTCATCTGCATCTTTGGCAACGGCCGGTGCGGTTGCGGTAAGCGGAATAATAGGATGGGTTGGACTGGTTATTCCACATATTTGTAGGATGCTTTTTGGAAATGATAATAAGATAATTGTTCCTACATCAATGGCAATTGGCGGAAGCTTCATGGTATTAATTGACATGATTTGCAGAACCTTGACAGGCTCTGAGATTCCACTTGGTATTGTTACGTCAATTGTCGGAGGACCATTCTTTATTTACTTACTTAAAAAGACGAAAGGAAAGCAGTGGTAAAATGGATATTCTTTCACTTCAAGATGTATGCTTTTCTTATAACGAAAAAAGAACAATTTTAAACAACGTAAATTTATCAATAGAAGAGGGCGAGGTATTCTGCATAGTTGGCCCAAATGGTTGTGGTAAAAGTACGTTGATAGATTGTATTTTAGGTATTAATAAAATTGACAGCGGAAAAATTTTGCTTGCAGGCAAAGACACTTGTAAAATGAAGCCAAATGAGTTTGCAAAATATGCTGCGTATGTACCGCAAGCACATGCTCAGACTTTTTCATATACAGTTATGCAAATTGTTCTTATGGGCAGGACATTCACTCAGAATATTTTTTCTCCGGGGACAAAAGAGGATAAGGAGATTGCATTAAATGCAATTGAAACAGTTGGACTTAGGGGATATGAGGAGAGAGATTATTCAACACTATCAGGTGGAGAGCTTCAACTTGTGCTTATAGCTCGTGCTATAGCACAAAAGTCCAAACTATTAATAATGGATGAACCAACTGCGCACCTTGATTTTAAAAATGAAATAAGGTGTATGGAGCTTATTTGTCAGCTTGTAAAGGAAAATAACTTGTCAGTGGTTATGGCGACCCATTTTTTAAATCAGGCATATTTTTTGGAAAATGCAGGTATAAAAACTTCTGTCGGACTATTAAACGATGGATGTTTTGAAATTACAGGGGAACCATCAAATGTTTTAATACCGGAAAACTTATCAAAAACTTTTAATATTGTGGCTGAAGTAGCTGCTGATGCAAGTGGGGAAAGAAAGTATATTCTTCCTCTTAGAAATATTTGAGGTGACGTATGAATCGCACAATTGAAAGAATAATTTCAATCATTTTGATCTTATGTTTGTTGTTTAATTTTTCAGCTTGCTCGGTTGGTGCCGAGATGGAGAAAAAAGGTGAAACTAAAACAGTAGTCGACTTTTTGGGCAGAGAGGTGGAAATTCCAAAGGAGCCTAAGAAGGTTGCTTGTTTGTATGCTTCAATTGCGCATATGGCTTGTTTACTTGATGAGACGGATAAAGTTGTAGGGTGCCCAACCGGAATAAAACGAGATGTTTTAATGCAGAAGAAATTCCCTAATTATGAAAGTTTGTCTGTCCCATACGCGTCCGGGTCAATTAATGTTGAAGAACTTATAAAAATTGATGCAGATTTGGTCTTAATTCGAAACTCAACAGCTCAGGCTGCAGCAGAGGTGGAAAAACTTGAAAAATTAGGTATTCCTTATGTGGTAGTAGACTATTTTTCTTTAGACGAATTGAGGTACGCTATTTCACTTATGGGTGAAATTTTTAATAAAGAAGACGAGGCAAAATCTTACATAGAATATTTTGATAACACATTGAAATTGGTTGACGATGTGGTGTCAAAAGTTCCGGAGAGTGAACGGGTATCCGTTTATCATGCAGTAAACGAAGCACTTAGAACTGACGTTTACGGAGATTTATGCACAAGCCTGATTGAACGTGCAGGACTTGTGAGCGTATCTGCCGCTAATTCCGGTGCTCTTACTTCCGAAGGAGACAAGTCATTTACAACTCTTGAGGAAATATACAAGTGGAATCCAGATGCAATAATCGCAAATGAGTATACGGTGGCTGATTATATTTTGACCGATTCAAAATGGGTGGGACTTGATGCGGTTAAGAATAAGATGGTTTATACCCTTCCGGTTGGCGCTACAAGGTGGTGCCATCCGGGCTCAATTGAAGCACATGTTGCAGTCTTATCCATGGCATATATGTTCTATTCTTCATATTTTGAAGATTTTGATATGTATTCCTATATTCATGATTATTATAATGATTTTTGGGGATTTGACTTTGATGATGATACAATAACAATGATTTTGTCCGGTGAGGGTATGCGTATTGCCAAGTAGGGAGAATATTATGCACTTAATAATTTGTATTGATGATACAGACTCAAAGACTTCTGAAAAGGGAACAGGTGCCATTGCTGAAGAAATAATGGCCCTTGTTGCGGAAAGATATGATGCAAAAACAACTTATGTTACAAGACATCAGTTTTTAATTCATCCGGATATTCCATATACATCACACAACAGCTCTATGTGCTTTGAGTGTGATGTGGACGATGATATAGATTTAGATGCATTGATTTCTGAGTGCTTTGAGTATCTAAAAAAAGAAAGTGCCCCGGAGTCAGACCCGGGTCTTTGTGTTGCCGATGTTTCAAAGATGGATGCAGAATTGCTTGTTAAATACGGTAAAGAATGCAAACGTAAGGTAATGACAATTGAATCGGCTTATGAGACAGCCAAGAAGGCGCACGTTTTTTTAGATGAAGCAGGTGGTTCCGGACAGGGTGTTATTGGAGCTGTTGGCGGTGTTGGACTTCGCTATTGGGGTTGCGACGGTACCTTGAAGGGTAAACCAAAGGGACTTTCGGATGAATGTAATCATAAGGTGTCAGAACTTACCGCAAACAAGTTGATTGATGCTGTAATTGACCTTGACGGAAATGAACTTGGACCGGACGAAGTTGTATATTTGGAAAAGAAGCCAAAGGTTTCTCTTGAAAATCATAAGCTTGTAATTTTGGTTGATAAAAAGATAGACGGCGTATGGCAGATAATGGAGAAAAATAAGGCGCGTTGGAGAGGCGGAAACACCATTTTTAAAGAGGGTTGTAATGAATTCACTCCGGATGTTGAAGAGGAACGCGTGTCAGACAGTGACGAGAAAAACTGTTATAACTGTCTTTACAGACGCTGGTTGGAGAACGGAATTCTTTGTCAAAAACCGTATTCTCAAAATGAATTGTGACAACTGGGGACGGTTCTCCGTTGCTGGGGACGGTTCTCCGTTGCTGGGGACGGTTCTCCGTTGTCGGGGACGGTTCTCCGTTGAAACATATTTATAAAAACAACCTCAGCTACTTTAGTATAAGTAGTTGAGGTTTTTATTTTTTGTGCTCTGATAACCGTTCCAGTCAAAAATTCAACCACACGTTCTATTTTTGTCCTGTTTTCCTCCTTTTTTACGATATGTATATTGAAGATTTCTATACAAGACAAGGAGTTAAAGATGAATAAAATAGAACAGTATGATGCCATCTGTAAAAAACTTCTTTCTGAAAAGATGGTTCTTGCCTGGATATTAAAGGAATCAGTTGATGACTTTAAAGAATATGATATTTCATATATTGCAGAGAACTGTCTTGAAGAAGGAGAAGGTTCAAGAATAATTGGCATCAATACAGAAAGTGTAGATGAGTCTGATGGTGAAATAAGGTATGATCTTTGTTTCAAAGCAAAAGGAAAAAACGGAGATGTAATAATTGATGTTGAGGCACAAAACTACACAAGTTCCGTTACATACCCACTTATTAAAAGAGCCGGATATTATTGCGCAAGACTTATATCTTCTCAGAAAAATACAGAATTTTCAGGTATGGACTATGGCAAGATAAAAAAAGTTTACTCAATTTGGATAAATTTCGGTGTTAAAAAAGACTATGAAAATGTAATTTCTCGCTTTTTCATAGCACAAA
>JAQXSW010000007.1 GCA_029219165.1 Oscillospiraceae bacterium | reverse complement strand
GTTGTTGAGAGCATTGAGAGCACTTACGTTGTTTTGTATACGCATAAATTTTCCTCCTTAAAATACAGCCTTAATTTTCTTTTTCAGGTCCCTGGTTTTCCAGGATAAATAACCTGTAAGGCCGACGACCGATTCTTCCTTAAACCGGTGTTTTATTGCTTACATTTTCTATATCTGCAAAACATTTTCCAATATTTACATTTTTCAAAAATTTTTAAAAGTTTTTTTGATATTTATAATTTTTTGTGCAATATATACAAAGCAAATATATAAAGAAGCCATTGGATAATTCCAACGGCTTCTTAAAATTATAAATTTTTCATGACCTTTGCCATGTTTTTAAATTGTTCAAGACCGGATGAATCAACTGTTTCAACAGCTTCTTTATTCATATTGCCTGTTTCAAGAAGTTCCTTTCTCATTATTGAAATTTCCCTTGGAGCGTCAATACACAACTTTATTTTATCTCCACTAACTTCTGAAACAATAATTTCTATGTCTTTTCCAATTACTACGGCCTCTCCCTGGCGCCTCGTTATTACCAGCATATCCTTTGCCTCCGAACTTATTTCTTATACGTTAAATAATCTGCATCTGACAGGATAATCCTTGTTTTCTAAGATTACCTGTTTTGCCCTGTTTGTTTTTGGATTAATTACAATAGGTGCTTTTAAGTTTACTACTGTATCATTCATATCTTTTGGAATTATTGTCATAAGTAAATACTTAAGATCTGTTTCTCCGTCAAAATAATCCTTATCATACTCTGATAGCTCCGGAGAATAATTTTGAATAAAAGCTGATGGATCCAAAACAATAAATGAAGGCATATCCTCTTCTATATATTGCATTGTCATAATAAACTCTACATCATCTTCCTGAAGAAGAACATAATCTTTATACTCTTCAAAACCCGGAATACCATCTTTAAAATGAATTATATCTTTTTCTGTAACGCCAATTGCTTCAAGCTTATCAATCATAATTTTTCCCCTTAACTAAAATAACCTATTAATATTATACTGCTTCTTCCGGTTCGACATAATTTGGATCTGAAGATGGAGGACAGTAAAGTGGTCCACCAAGATAATCAATAAGAACGTCAGGATATTGAGTTACAATAAAGTCGACAGTTCCCGGAGTTCCCTTCATTATCTTTTCATCACGTACCCAATTGAAGTTTATTGTTTCCGGTGTATATTCAAAAGCCATACGTTTAAAGTCACGCGCCGTCTGCATATTATTTGCTGTTGTTTTATATGCACTTGATAATATTTGACTTACACGACTTTTTATTCCGTCATTTCCAATTTTACCGTCAAAATTGACTTTATTACTTGGTGAACTGCTATATACATGTGGCTTTGAAAAATGAGCCTTGTCAAAATTGTCTCTTTTTACGGCGGTATACTCTCCACCGGTACGTGTAACCTCAAACTTTCCTTGGGTATGAGAAATAACCTCTAGTTTTGGGTCAGTTTTTATTACCTCAAATTCAATTGGTACCACTTCAATATCTAACAAACCTGATACTGGGATCATTTTCTCGCCCCCTTTTTCTACAAATATAATTACTAAAATTATTTCATAAAATCTAAAAATGAAGTTTGTAAAAGTTTAGAACCAATTTGTAAAGACGCGTTATATACATATTGCTGCCATGTATAGTCTGTATATGCTTCTTCTGCATCAACATACTCTAAATTATGAAGTTGCTCGGTTAATTCCTCTTGTGTTGAAACTAGTCTTTCACCTAAAGAATCGAGTTGATTTTGTTTAATGCCAAGATTAGATGTGGATATAAGGACCCTACTTGTTGCATTTGAAACTTTTTCAATGAATTTCGATGCTATATCTTTATTATAGGCTGTGCCATTGCCTTTCGCATATTTTTCAATGGCGTCGGCAGCTTGGCCAAGAAGATTATATACATTCTTTGAATATCCGTCATCATCTTCACCATATCCAAAGAACTCTAACCCATTCATTGTATCGTTAAATACACTGGCTGTATCCACGTTACCATTTTTATCAACGTTTATACCAAGACCAATATCAATGTAAATACTTTCTTTTGATAAGGACTCAAGTTCACCAGCATCTCCGGTTGCAACTTCTACTCCCCTAAACTGAAGATTTCCACCATCTAGTTTAAATGGAATTTCTGTAGCATTAGCACCGCCAAACACATACGTGTCATTAACCTTAGCGTTCATAGACTGTAATATATCTTGCTGGAAGCCTCTAAGAGCTGTTGCAAAAGTCATATAATCTGCTTGAGATCTTGTTCCAAAATTACTAGAGGTTGTAAGTATATCTTTAGCTTCATCAAGAATATTTTTAACATTCATGGCTGACTCTTCAGCCATTGTATATGTCTTACCAACATTTTCAATGTTGTTCATATAGTCCTGATTCTGTGTATAAGATCTTCTAAGACGCATTGCCTTTGAAGCTCCTAAAGGATTCTCGGAAAACTTTGAAAAATTTCTCAGATTTTGAGCTCTTTTTGTATAGTAATCAAGTTGGCTAAGTGTTGTATTCATTTGATTTTTATACTCACCACTTATCATGCTACTTGTCATTCTAATTGGCATAATGTTTTCCTCCTCCCCTTTTATCTGCCTACCATACCCGTACTACTAATAAGAGTATTTAGTGCCTCATCAACCGTTGTTAAAAATCTTGAAGCAGCAGTAAGAGCATAGTTATAAGTAATCATATTAATTGCTTCTTCATCTAAATTTACACCAGATACGGACTCTCTAGCGTAGTCAATATCGTCAACATTGTTTGCATACGTTGTTGAAAGTATCTCGTTTGACTGAATTTGAGTTCCAAGAGTTGCACAAATATTTGTCAAATAATCTTGGAATGTTCCTTCAAATGGAGTGCCGTTACCTGTTGAGAACTCCTGCTTTCCGGTAAGTTGTGAAATCATATAAAGAATATTTGTATTATCTGTATTGTAATTTCCACCTGTCTTCACGGTATTCGTAATATATGAGCCATCTGCCGTTCTCCACTTTTCGGAAAGTTGAATATTCTCCGCAGTTATTACTCCGCCACCTTCAGCCTCAAACATAGGTTTATCAGCACCGTTTGCCTCATTAAGGACAGTAGCAAACTTATTGGCAAGTGTATTTAATGACTCTCTATAAAAAGGAATACCTTTATATGTATTATCATTAGTTCCGGCATAAGTACCCTTGCCATTTAAAATATCTAAATAACCTTTGAATGCTCCGTTATAAATGTTATCCGTCAAATCTTCTATCTGAGTTCCATTTAAGTCATTTAAGACGATTCCAAATTGTCCATTATTAGTTGTTGCTTTTAACTGATTATAGTCTCCACCATCAATAAGATTATAGACATTCCCATCTTTATCAAGAAAATCCACCTTGAGTGTTTCAACAGAATAACCAGAGCCTACCGGTACGCTCTTTGTAGACACTTGAATGTTCATATACTGCGAAAGTTCATCAAGAAGAACATTTCTTTCATCTCTAAGTTCAAGAGCGTCATACTGTCCAAGTTGGGCATTTCTAATTGAGTCATTTAAAGATGCAACCCTTTCAAGGATGCTGTTAACATTGTCAATAGACTCATTAAACGTTGCAGTCATATCTCCAAATGCAGTTTCAATCCTATCAGAATACTGATTAAAAAACTGAGTTAAAACCTCTGCTGATGTTTTAACTAAATTTTCAGCTACTTCGCTTGACGGATCACCTGCAAAATTTTGCAATTGTGACACAAAATTGGAAAACTGCTCATCCATTACTGTATTTATTGTATCATCAAAAATCATTCCGATTTCATTAAGGCCCTCGGCAGCTGCGGTTTGCTGACTAAGTTTTGCAACCTCTTGTCTATATCTAACATCAAGAGAGGTATCTCTATACTGGCTTGTTCCGGTAATTCTAGAGCCAAGTCCCTTATAATTTGCAGCGCATGTAACATAACGCATTGAACCGTTATATGCGCCAAGTGCAATTGTATCTACCTTTTGTCTTGTATATCCATCAGTATTAACATTTGAAATGTTATTACCGGTTACTTGTAAATTTGACATAGCGGACATAAGACCGGATTTTCCTATTTGAAGTCCAGTAAATGTTGAACTCATTTAAATTACCACCTTTCTTATGCCTTATCCATAAACAATGCGCGCCCGTTTTTTTGTGTATTGGCAGTGCCGTCATAAAGAGCCTGCGCATTTTCATTCTTAATTTTATCCATTGCCCGCTCTATTGCTGACAACCGTGTTTTAATAGCAATGGAGCACTTTTCATTTGTGTGTTGAATTTCATTAACAACACCATTTAACTCTGTGAAAATAGTTAGAAGCTCGTCTTTATCAGAATTATTGGTCATATCAATTATTTCACGAAGTTTCAAACCACCCAAGCCGTTCTCTTCTTGGAAGGTTATTCTATTTTGTTCCATTCCCTTTGATTTCAACAAATACACTTCTTCCTGCCTTACAAGACCATCCAAAAGTTCAAGACGATTTTGTTCAACAGCCTCAAGTTTATTTTGTTCAAAGGAAAGAAACTCTTTATAAAAACTCAAATATTCTGTAAGAATACGTTTTATATTTTTTAACACTTCAGCGTTCATAATTGGCTCCAAAATATATAGTAAATAAAAGAAATCTCTCTAGTAATTAATAGATGGAATAATTAGTTATACTCTTTGCAATTTCATTTGCATTTAATTCGTAAGTCCCAGACTGAACCTGCTCTTTAATTGCAAGGAATTTATTTACATCTGCATGAATTCCGGAAAGTTCAGATGCCAAATCAGCCTTGGCAGATTTAAGAGTCTGCGTTGCGGCTTGAGTTGGTTTAGTAGAATTTGAAAATTCAACTGTATCTGTTCTTGTTGCTTTTGCAAACTCAGCCTTGAAATCTCCTTCTGATTTCTTTACAGCGCCGGGTTTTGCTGTTTCCCATACTCCTGTAGTTCCATTATAAGCAGTAATAATATCATTTAACATATTATTCGCCTCCTATATATTTCTAAAAAAAGACATACTTCTATTTCTCTTATCGGCAAAAAAGATATTAATATTTACAAAAATAAATACCCTATCAAAAAATTGATAGGGTATCATTTCATTGGTTTTCTGCCTGCTCATTATTAATTTGAACCAGCATTTCCCTGGCTTCATTACGCTTTTGAATTAATATATCCATAGTGCGCCTATCTATTTCAACAGTCGTCTTTAGATCGGCTTTTGTCTTAACAACATAATCTGCCATTTTTTCTTCATTAGGGTTTAAAAAATCCGCACTATTAGAACCGTTTACAATACCTTGTATTCTTTCACGTTCAGAATCTTCCAACCCATCTGTTGTAGAAGCAAGCATTTGATCACATTTTTTTATTCTATCAATACGACTTTGTCTTTCGGCAATTAAAGAATCTAGATTTATCTCTTCCTTAAGAGATTCCTCTTCCATTCGTTTGGTAATATCCATTACTTCTTTTACAATTACATTTTTTTGCTCTAAACAAAGCAACGCAAGTTCATAATTAAATGTGCTCACAAAACATCACCCGTCACCTTTAACAGCTAAATGCATAGCTTCCTCAAATCCATCTCTCAAAGATTCAACCTGTGGAATTATGACCTCTATATGTTGTTTGTCTCTGGTTCTTGCGCACTGACTAATTTGTCTTCTAAAGAAAGCATAACATGCTGCTAAATCTTCAGATATTGAATAGTCAGGATCAAGTACTGTTTCTAAATGGAAAAATATATTCCTACTTTTTGAAATACAAGTTGTAAAATTCTCTATATCCCTATTATCAAGCATTATAATTGCGGCTTTTAAATTTTTAATAGCAGTATCAAAAAGAAGAATTAATCTTTCTCCATCCGTCATTGATTCAACTGTTTGTCTTTTATACTGTTCTATCTGTGAATTAGGCATTTTTCTTTATTTCTCCTTTTATTTTACGAACCGAAAGAACTCAAGAAAGAACTCTGTGAATTCATTGAACTGATATAAGACTCAAGTGCAGAGAATTTTTTCCACCAATATTCTTTCTTTGAGTCAAGCTTAGTTTCAAGAGCTGTCAAATTTGTCTTAAGAGAGGAAATACGTCTTGAAATTGTATTATCAGAAGTCCTTGCTGTATTTGAGCCGGCAAGATCAACTAAAACACCCTTACTTTCTCCTACACCCGTGCCCTTAACTGCATAAGTCAATGTATTCTTTACTCTTGAAGCAACTCCGTTTTCGCCTCCAAAAATGTTGGATACAGCTTCCGGATCTTCCTCAATAGCTGCACGAAGCTTATTTTCATCGACCTTCAAAACACCTTTTGAGGTCCAACTTTCTGCATCAATACCAATATTATAAAGTCCGCTTGAACCTACAGCATTTGTCATGGCAGAACGAAGTCTACTTGCTATATCTGTTAATGTTGAATCATTTCTAAGAAGACCGGTTTTTGCTTTTTCTGTCCACTGCTCAATTTCTTTTTCAGACATTTGCTCTTTTTGGGCTTCTGTCAGTGGAGGATACTTCTTTCCTGAACCGACATTTTCGCCATATCTCTTAGCATATATTTCATCATTGATAGACTTCATTATTGAATTGTATTCTTCAACAAATTTTTTAACCTTATCAATAATTTTATCTGTATCTGTTCCTGATTCAAATGTAATATCGGTTGCAGATGTATCATTAAACTTGTAATTTACGCCATCAAGCGAAAATTCATTTGATGAGCGAACAACTTCAACATAATTGTCTGTTCCATCAAAACTCATCATTGCTTTAAAATCTTGGCCAATATTGTTTTGTCTATCAACACCCATCATAGCATCTGCTGCTGAACCAGAGAGTTCAATTGCGCTTTCTGAGCCGGTCTTTTCTGAAACAAAAGTAAATTTTCCTGTAGCACTTGAATAGAGCATATCCACTCCAACATCGGCACGATTTATCTCATTCATGGCATCCTTTAGAGTTGTATCAGCAGAGAAAGAAAAGGATTTTCCATTCAAAGTCATTGAATAGTTTCCATTTGCATCTGCTTCTACACCCATATCTGCAAATGTAAGTTTGCTTATATCACCGGAAATGCTTTTTGAACTTGTTACTGATGAATTTGTTGCAAGCTGAATAGATCCGCCTTGGATCTTTGTATATTTCATGTATTTAGTATCACCAGATACAGTCACTGCTGAGGAAGAACTTCTAGCATATGACTCATTAAAGAAGTTTGAGTTCATAATTGAATCTTTTGAACTTGAATACAAAAAATTATCATTGTAGAAATTCTCAAGCTTTTCAGTAATGGCTCTGTATTTTTCTTGCTTCCACTCATATACTTGAGTGTCCTGCTTATTGGTGTCAATTTTATTTTGAATATTTGAGACTTGGGCATTAACTATTGCTTCAGTGTCAAGTCCGGAATTCATTCCAGCAATGGCATTGATTTTATAAGTTGATGTTGAACTTGATGTAGCATTAACATTTGTTGCCATATTATTTGCCTCCTTACCATACATTTTTGCCTGCTTGCAAATGACAAAAACGTATAATTTCGCTAATCTTTCACTTTATTTATCGGTTAAATATTATTGAAAATTTACTTTAATTTAAAAATTTTTGTTTTTTACAATTTATTGACTAAAAGACGTATTTCCTGTAAACTGTAAGTATCTTTTTTTCTTTTTAGAAAGCCTATTTAAGAATGGGGGTGAGGAAATGGTAAACTTTGTTCCAGTTGAAAAGTTAAAGCCGGGAATGATTTTAGCAAGAGACTTATACGGGGTTGATTCCTTTACTTCAAGGCTTGTTATGCTTCGCGCCGGACAAGCTCTTACCATTTCTCACATAACAAAAATGATAAGCCTTGACATTCAAGGCGTATACATTCAAGAATCGTCAGATACTATTACACCAAAAGTTGTAAATACAGAACTTAAACAAGAAGTGTTAACTCAGGTTAAAGAAATATTTGATATATCAGAAAAAACATCTGAGTATTTATACGCAGAGAACATTCAACACGCAAATGATGCTCTTGAAAAACTAATCAATACAATTGTTAATACTGAGCACTTATATGTAGACCTTGCCAGTCTTAGAATGTATGATGACTGTACATATAATCATTCACTAGGTGTAACAGTTCTAACCATTGCAATTGGTAAATCACTTAGAATCAGCAGAAAAAATCTTTCTGAACTAGCAATGTCTGCACTTCTTCACGATATTGGTAAAACACAAGTACCGGTTGAAATCATTCAAAAACCGGCAAAATTGTCTAAAGAAGAATTTTCAATAGTTCAAGAACATCCTGACAAAGGATATAAAACATTAAGTGAAAGAAAGTTGGTATCTGACTTAGTTCTTTCCGGAATTGTAAGTCACCACGAAAAAATGGACGGGACAGGATATCCAAACAAAACCTCAGGTAAAGATATCCCTCTGTTTGGAAGAATTATTGCTTGTGCAGACGTATATGATGCTCTTACGGCACAAAGGCCATACAGGACTTCATCAAAACCAACAGATGCAATTGAATATATTATGGGATCATCAGGCAGACAATTTGACAGAGGTGTTGTTAGAGGATTTTTACACTGTATTTCACCTTATCCGGTAGGAAGTTGTGTTCAACTAAGCAATGGTGAAATTGCTGTAGTTTCAGAACAAAATTCCGCAAATCCGCTAAGACCTGTCGTATTTTTAATGGACGACCCATCAGTAATGATAGATTTATATTCTAATAAAAAATACTTCAATGTAGTTATAACCGATGAGGTTGAGGAAATATAAAATTTAAGGGACCGTTAAAAACGGTCCCTTTTTATGTTTCTTTATTTTTAAATCTCATTATTTCTTTTCTTTGCTGATCAAAAAGATAATTACAAAGACAATCCTCTTGCTTATTTGTCAATTCATCAAACGAGCATCCATATCCTATGCTTCTGTAATAATCAACTTTTCTTCGAACCGTACATGAATATGTGTATGAATCGTTTAATGGCAAAATAATATCAAGTTTATCTCCGGGCAACAAACTGTTATCCTTTGCCACAAAAAATATTCCTTTAAGACTTAAATCTCGGACTTTCACCGGAATAACCACATCAGTTAATATTCCACTATGATCTTTTAACTGTATTTTTGAATTAATCATTACGTTAAGTCTAAAATATTCTCTTTTATTAAACTGCTTAAAGTCTTGCATTTTAATGACTCTAACAAATCTTTCTGATGCATCTGCTACCAGTCCTACAACAACAAGATTTTGACTGTGCTCCTGATGTATTGATATTTTTACTAGAGTTTGTGGTTTTATAGGTGGAATATTCCCTGAAGACGTAATTGCAATATAATCATCTGTGATTTTCTCAAGTTTTCCGGTTGCGACAATATTGTCATTCATTCTAAAAATATCACAAACTGCATTCTGATTAGATTTATCAATTAACATGGGAATCACCTCCATCTAAGAACGATTTATTATACAACAAATATTTGCAAAGTCAATACAAGTTAAAAATCCTCTAAAAGATTTTCAAGGAGGTCTAAGTTCATACCATCATTTTCCTCCCTAAGTTCATCTAATGTGTATGTTCTCTCTTCAACTTGTGGTATATCTGCAATAGTAATATCAGGCTCAGAAACAATATCAAGTTTACGTTGATCCAATTGAGCTTCCTGCTTTTCCTCATAGTTTGGCTTTGGAGGAGCCACATTCTTATCTTTTGGAACATACCTAAGAAAATATACATAGATTTCAACTATAGCCTGATAAAGTTCCGGTGGAATTTCAGCTCCAACTTTAAGTTGTGCCAAGAGAGTAGCAAGTGAATTATCCTGATATACAGGTACATCATTAGTTTGCGCAACCTCAATTATTTTTTGAGCAACATAACCCGAGCCTGCCGCTACTACAACAGGAGCTTTACTGCCTCCGTCGTATTTAAGGGCAGCAGCTTTTTTGTTATCAAACTGTGACATTTATTGAGCTCCTTCCCTCGTAAATTTTATGAAGGACCTCAAGTTCTGTTTGGAATGAATCGCCAGAAGACTTGATGTTTCCAATACTAAATCCATTTTCAGTAAATATTTTAGCAATATCATTTTCTATTGTTTTAGATTTATCTGCCACTGTGTCCGGACAATTCAAAAGACAATCAATTGAGTTATCTGTAAGTCCAATTGCCGCTTGAACTTTTCCAAGGCCTTGAACATCAAAATTCAAATATACCCTTTTTGTTTTATCTTCACCGGCAACACCTCCGGCACTATGACCATCCTTTTCCACCCACATTTCTGTAAACATAAAATTCCCGTCAAATGTAAATGGTAAAACAATATGATTAAATGGCATGTATACACTCCTATTTAAAAGAAGAGCATTTACAGTATCATTGATCATTGTTTGGCTGGTTGTAGAAAGACCTTTTGTTTGAGTTAAAGCCTTAGCCAGTGAATCTATAAAATCATTTTGAAGGTCGACTTTTGAATTAACAGCTTTACTAAACAAATTCTGAAGTTCATTTAATTTATCTGCAGGTAAATTCAAACTATACTTTGCATAATCTAATAGTTCTGCAAATCTTTCATTAACTTCATCTTGTCCTCCAATATTCAGTCTTGAAATATCTTGAATAAGAAGTTGTATTCTATCTCTTGTGGCGCCAAGGTCATTAGTTGTACTTACATAACGTCCTAGCATTGGAAGAATTGTTTCCTTAAGGAGCTTCAAATTATCCTGAAGGCCTTGACTATCAGGTTCCATGATAAGTTCTCCCATTGCATTTCTAATGCCTTCTGCATAAGAACGTGGAATTCTATCAAGTATATTATTTAATTGAGTAATAATGCCTTTCATAGTTTGAGTTGCATTATTGTTACTATCAAGAGCTTTCAAAAAACTACCAATATAATTCGTTGTTTCAGCAGAATAGTTTTCCTGAGCAATTTCCCTTAAAACATTAAATATTTCGGAGCCAAAACTTGTACTTTGGTCTTTTTGAAAAAGAATATTTTGAAGAATATCTGCTTCACTCATGTTAAGTTTACCGGCAAGTTCACCAAGGAGACTTGGGATTGCATTTTCACCCTCGGCAGCTGCGAGTTCTGCGTTTTCAGACATTGCTCCAATAAGCAGTTTTTGTAATGTTTCAGTTAAATCCGGAGTTTCAGATACTCTTGTTGCAAAAGTCTGAAAAACTGAACCGGAGTCATATATTGGAGATTTTATTTCAGGTGAATTTGTTCCTACTTGATCAAGAGCAGCATGACCAACTCTATCAACCTGGTTAGCAGCACCTGAAGCACCCGGTTTAAGCGGCGCAGGTGTAGATGTATTTACTGAAGTTGTAACACGTAATACATCAGCCATAGATAAAACCTCCCACCTTGTTTTTTATAATCCTTTATATTATACTACATATATAAGCATTTTCCAATATTTTTTATACAACATTAACAATGATATGTCGCCCGGAGGCGAAATAAATGAATGTAAGTAATGAATTTAAAAAAGCATATATTGATGACACAACTACATTAATAAATGAAATGGATCTTCTTCTCAAAAAATGTAACAGTAAAGGTTATCTTGACAGAGAAAGTGTAGACTCTCTGTTTAGAATTTTTCACACAATAAAAGCATCTGCCGCAGCTATGGACGACAGAAAAACTGTAGACGTTTCATATAAAATTGAAAACGTTGTTTCTTATCTTAGAAAACACGGACCGGATGCACTACCTACAGCTGATGTTTTGGATTTAATGTTTAATTCGGAATATTTCTTTAGAAATCAATTGATTGCTCTTAAACAAACCACTTTAGAACATGAAGCTAAAAACTTTGAAGGAATGCTTTCAACGTTTATTGAGGATAAATCAATAGAAGCACATGAGCCAACCGTTGAAATGGTTCCTTTTGAAACCTTTATTCCGGTTTGCCAAAACATAATTGATATGATGTCCGAAGACTTAGGAAAAAAAGTTACACTGAATTTTGCCGGAGACTCTCTTTATATTGACAGACAAATAATCAGCAGATTATCCCCACCAATTATTCAAATTGTTAGAAATGCGGTTGACCATGGAATTGAAACACCGGAAGAAAGAGTTAAACGTGGAAAGCCTGAAACAGGAGTTATTACAATCACCTATGGTTTGGAAGATGATACATTATTCATAACCATTTATAACGACGGCCGAACACTGGATTTAAAAAAGATAATTAGAAAAGCTGACAGCTTACATATGTTAAAGAAACCTCGTAACCAATACAAACCGGAAGAAGTAGCTAACCTTATAATGGAACGCGGATTTACTACAAAAGATAAGCCTGGAAAACATTCCGGTCGTGGTGTTGGAATGGACGTACTTAAAGCTACCATGTCAGACCTAGGAGGAAAAGTTCTTGTCAACACCGGTGTAACCGATGGATTTTCAATAACTTTAACAATCCCAGTTGATGAGAATAAACAAATAGCTACTATTATGGAAAAAACAGAGAAATAAGAAAGAGGGCCTAATTGGCCCTCTTTTCTATTAAACTTCGTTCATAAAAGCTTTAATTATATATCCAGTTACACCTATCCCTATTCCTGATGACGACATTTTATAATATTTATCTATCATTTTATCCCAATCAATTTCTGGCAACTTATCTAAAATAAAATCATCCAACAATTTTACTCTTTCGTCATCATTATGAGCAACATAAAGATCATTAAAATCAAATAAGCCCTCAGATGCAACGTCTAAATTTCTCTCTTCAAATTCTTCACAACCATAAGAGTTCATGATAAACACTGGCTTTCTAAGAAGTGCATATTGAGTTATCAAAGAACTACGAGAATCCATCAATGCATCAGACCATACAAAAGACTCATCATATGACCTGTTTTCATCCAATACAATATTTTGGGAATTTTTTACATACTCCTTTAATTCCAAATAATCTCTGTATTTATCTTTTTTGTATACCTTATAGATACTATCCGTCATTGGATGAGGTCTCCATATCAATGCAAGTTCCTTTCTATTTTCCACATATTTAAATATACTCATCTCATCCATATCAGAAATTGATTTAAAATCTAACGTAAAGTGAGTATTTAATAAAATAACCTTCTTCCCTTTTAATTTGATTTTCCAATCTGCAGGACAAGGAATTGACTCCTTAGAAAGTTTTAAAATATGATCCCATTTTGGAAGCCCGGATACAATTACGTTTGTTCCCTTTGATTGTGAATATTCTTTAAAATATTCAAACATCTTATTTGACTGGCACAAAACTTTCCACGCAATTTGTTCTGCCGGCAATAAAAGTGCTCCGGCCATAACCTCATACGGTTGTAACGTATGAGACATGAAATACGGTACGTAAACGAGCTTTGAATATTTTGCAATATTTTCAGGCCAAAACATAGGTATAGTGACCGACTCATATGGTTGAGAAATAAAGGTTATATCCGGCTTAATTGCTTCAATATTGTATGCTGCATATGGAATATTAAGTATTCCAAGTGGAGTAAGCCAGTCTTCATATATAATTTCCGAATTAACTGTTCCATCAGGCATGTTTACAGCACGAAATATCGGCTCTAAGACCACATCTATATCAACATCATCGCGCTTTTTGAAGGCCTCATATACACTTTCCATTGAATCCCATTTAGAAGAAAGTTCTGCAACAAAAAGAACGCGAAGTCTGTATTTCAGTTCCTTTTTAGCAAGTTTTTGAAGTTTTTCAGCAAGGAGAACCAAACGAGGCATATTAGCTCCGTTTGCGGCATTGTCCGGTAGAAGTTCAGTCATATCTATTAAAGTTGACTCAAACTTAGGACAATCCTCATTCTCAATAGATTCAGCAATTATTGAAAGTGCATCTATACAGTCACCAAGAAGGTCATAATTTTTTGTATCTTCAATAATTCTATATGCTTCAAGAATGGAACCACACAATTCATTTATAATTTTATATTGTGAAACACGCATAAAGAATACCTCTTTTCAAAAAAAACAACCGACAGAATAATCTATATTATCTGTCGGTTTTTAAGGTCTAATATTTTAATGTCTTGGGTTTTTACGAACCTTTAAAGCCGATTTCAAAACAACGCTCGTGGCTTTGTTAGAAATTTCTTTTTCAAGCTTTGTGTAGTCGGGGCTGTTGGAAGCTCTGACAATATAGTATGGATCCATATTATTTAAAGTAAGAGCCATAACATCCATTTTACAACGATCGCATTTACAGCAGTTCATACTTTCCATAACCATGTCAAGTTTATCAACAATAATTTTCTCAGTTAGATTATATATGGCAATATTGTCATGCTGTTCACGAATGCGTTCCATTTCTCTTGCCCTAAGGCGTGTGGAACTAATGCCATCTCCAAAGCCAAATGTGGGCTCTTTATTTTCAGGAAAAGCAGGAACAGCTTTCTTATGCGATTGATTTATTGGAAAATTAACCACTGTAGACTCAGCAGGCTTAGGTTCTTCAATAGATGCCTCCGGAATTTCTATTTCCTCTACTTCATCATCTACCACATACTCATTTTGAGTATCAACTGCTACAGAGTCAGATGCCAATGCAAAATTGTTATCATAATATGTTGGCATAATCTTCCTGTACATTTTTTCTCTGTCAAATGTTTTCTTATTCGCCATAATCTTCACCTCCGGTGATGATTTCGTCCGCGAATATCATATAGTCCTTAGTTATATTGCTTCTTTTTGAATATTCAAGAAGAGGCACTTGTTTTGCCTGTGCCTCAGCAATGGCACAAGCTGTACGTATTTTCTTCTTGAATATTTTTGTATTCATTTGAACGGCAACAAGTTCTGCAGTTGCAAGAATTTCTCTTGTAAGAACAGATCTTGAGCTATATTTATTAAGAAGAATACCCTCAATTTTAAGGCTTGGATTATAGCGCTCCTTAACTCTTTCAATTGTCTCATATAGCTCAGCAATTCCTTGAAGACTGAAAATATCAGCAAGCATAGGAATAATAATGGCATCTGCAGCAACAAATGCATTTACTGTCAAAATACTAAGTGCAGGTGGTGTATCAATTAAAATATAGTCATATCTGGAGCGAGCAGCATCTATAGCATTTTTCAATATAAATTCTCTATCACGTTGTGTAAATTCAAGCTCAATGCCAGAAAGAAGGATATTTGCTCCAATAATATCAAATGAAGGAGTGCGCTGAACTGCATGAAGAGGTTTAGTACTTCCACGCATTACGTCATAAATTGTTGGAAAATCATCTGTTTCAGCATCTACACTAAAACTCAAATTTCCTTGTGGATCAAGATCAATGCATAAAACTCTATAGCCCTTGGCTTTTAAACAAGCGCCAAGACCTTCAGTTGTAGAGGTTTTTCCAACCCCACCTTTTTGATTTGTTATTGCAAATACTTTTGCCATTACAAACACCACATTTTGCGTTTCTAGTTCTATAATACCACTAATTGTACCATACGCAATATAGTTTGTCAAAAAATAGGTGTTGCTGAAATATCATTGTTTTCAAGTCGAAATTTTGTGCACTTCAACTCGTTTTCAAGTTCATAGAAACGAAGTCCAATTTGAATACGAATCCCTGGGAATGCGCGGTCCTTTGCAACAACTTGAGGATTTGCAGACATTGGAATATTCATTTCCTCTTTTATTTCAACCGAATCATCGTTAATCATATCCTCTTCATTAGGCTCATAATTTGGATCCCAAAAGTTTTGTGGCAAATCATCTATTATAATCTTTGTTTGAACATATGTATCTGCACCAAGATTTTTGGTGGTAACATTTCCACAAGTACATGTAATTCCGCCGGCTATTGTTCCGCGACCTGAAGTTGCAACAATCTCATTCTGTGCGTACAAGATTGAATGCAGAGCGTATTCAGTTTCAATACTTCCGGCACACTTTGCTGTCATATTTTGCATATATCGACACTTAATATTACCACCGGAATATATAGAACCTTGGCTCATTCCCGTAAACCCTTGGGAAATAATAACATTACCTGCTGCAATTATTTTTGCACCCTCAACTGCACCATTAATTGTTATATTCCCACCGGATATAACACAAAAACCTTCTCTTACGGAGCCATTTATTACAATATCTCCTCTAAATTTAATGTTTCCTGTAGAAACATTTACATCAGAATTCAATTTAAAAACTTTTGGCACACTAATAATGTCATTTTCAAAATTAATGTAACCATTATTTGCCGCCACCAGTTTTGTATCATCAATAGAAGAAATTTGGGTTCCCTCACCCATAGGGAATTCAGGATAATATCCCGGTGCGTATGGAACAATGTTCCCAAATACATCCATGCCATCTATTCCGGGAACCGGCCTAGTACGTCTACACAAAAGACGGCCTTCATCAATTTCATTTATTAAGCCTAAATCAAAATAATCTACGCTTCCATCGTCCTTTATACGTGGCTTAAGTTCCCTTTTAATTGGAACCGCAAATTTCAAAGTTCCATCCTTGCCCGGTGTTGAAGGAACACCCTTTGCACAAGGTATTTCAGCTAAAAAAGATTGATTATCTACAGCCGCTTGAATTCGGTCAGTATCAATGCCGAATTTTATTCCCTCTTTGTCAATGGCGTCTAATATTTCTTCCATTGTAACAAGATAGTCCTCATTAGGACGTCCAACAAGCAAACTTGCAGACATTTTGTCATTACTGACTTTAATTCTTATTTTTGCATTCATATTATCGCCATCCTTTCAAAGCGGAAATACTTCCCGGTTTTAAAAAAGGCGGCTCTACCTTAGAGCCGCCACAGTTAATTATCTAAGGCCATTAATTGTATCTTCTAATTCATCACTTATTGAAATGATTCTAGAGTTCATTTGGAACGCACGTTGAACCTTAATTACTTCCGTAATTTGTTCAGCATAATCAACATTAGATGCCTCAAGATATCCTTGCTTTAAATTCAAGGTTGTATCTACATATGCGTTTCCGGATGCAACACTTTCGGAAAATGTTCCATCATCATTGAGTGTTAGGCCATCAAGATTTCTAAATGCAAATTTTCCAACAACACTATAGAGTGTTTTAATATCATCATCTGTAGAGCCAGAAAGTGTAATTGCATTTCCATTTGCATCGGTTACATAACCATTTAAAGCACCGGATACAAGAAGGAATGAATCGCCATATTCACGGAGTTCAAAGTTACCGTTTCTTGTATAAACTGTTTCCCCATTTGCCATGTTAATACGGAAAAATCCGTTTTCATCATCCATTGCAAAGTCAAGATCTCTGCCGGTTTGCTTTAAAACGCCCTTTGTAAAGACCGTATCCATTTTAGCAAGGCGTGCACCATGTCCAACTGTAACATTTTCCTCTGTTGTGCTGTCAACATTTGTGTAGAGCAAATCTTGAAAAGATGTTTGTCCAGCTTTATATCCATATGTATTTACGTTTGCAATATTGTTTGCCAAACCATCTAGTGCTTTTTGATGTTCAATAACACCTGTTGTTGCTGTGTGAAAAGAAATTCTAGCCATTTATTGCACCTCACTTTATTGCAGAAATACGTTCTGTGGCATCTGACAAAACATCTGCATACATCTGCAATATATTTGCCTGAGATTGAATTAAATTCTGAGCCTGCATAGCACTTGTAATTTCTTCTGCAAGATCAATATTTGACGATTCAAATCTGTAATTCTTAACTTCAGAATTTGAAACAAATGGATTTTCCGAACTTTGATACATGGTGTTATTAAACTCAACGAGTTGACTATAATCTGCAAAATCGTAAAGCTCAATTTTGCCATAATAAGCACCTGTATCCTTATTATATATTTCACCATTAGAACCGGTAATAATATTATCTGTTCCAATAAAAATATCACCGTTTGTTCCTTGTACTCGGCCCGCTCCGGAAAGATATAAATATCCTTCTTCATCTAAATCAAAAGAACCGTTTCTTGTATATGCAATTTGCCCGGTCTTTGTTTTAATTTGAAAAAATCCCTTGCCGGCTATGCCAAAATCAAGCGGTCTTTCTGAAAGTTTCATTGCTCCCTGGTCAAAATTTGTAACCGTATCACTTACGACATTAATCCACGAACGTTCGTAAAGAGGAGTTGCCACATCATTACCTGCTTGGTCCGTACCAAGTCTATATGTAAGCATTTCATCAAAAGGAACCGTTACTGTTTCCTGTGCCTTATACCCTGCGGTACTTGCATTAGCAATATTATTTGCAATGGTATCAATGACTTTTTGATTAGCCATCATACCTGAACCAATTTCATAAAAACCTCTAACCATAGACTTATACCTCCATCATTCGAGGAACTTGCGAAGTTTCTTAATAGCTTGAAATCTAATTTGGGAAACTCGTTTCGGATCTTCTTCCATAATTTCTGCAATTTCAGCTATTGTAAGCTCTTCCTTGTAGAAAAGTGAAAGAACCAGCTGCTGCTCATAAGTGAGTTTTGTAATTGCATCTACAAGTTCACTGGAATATCCCATACTCTGCTCAACAATATATTCAGGAGTATCTTCAATACCGGATGAAATATCGAAATGACGTTCATTTTCTTGGGCATCATCAATCATTTGATCTAGGGAATAAACAGCCATTGGCCTACCTTCGGCTAAACGCTTATCATATTCTTCTGGTGAAAGGCCCAAATACTCAGCCATCTCAAGTCTTGTAGGTTCACGACCCAAATCAGCTTTAAGTTCATCCTTCGCTGTGTTTATTTCTTTTGAAATATCTCTAACCTTTCGTACCATTCCGCTTTGCTTATTAATAAAATCAAGCATAGCTCCGTGTACACGATGAGATACAAATGTTTCAAATTTTACATCGCGGTCAAGTTCAAATCTGTCAATTGCGTTTATTAGAGCAATCATACCCTCGCTGACAAGCTCTTCGGGCGATTCAGCGCCTTTATATGTGTTATAAACCTTTATGGCCACTTTTTTTAGTATTGGCATATAGTGAATTACGAGTTTATTTCGAACGTCAAGATTCTTGGTTCTATCGTATTCCAACCAAAGATCCATTATTTCAGGATCTATTTTGGTATTTTCTACACCCACATGGCCACCTCTTTTCTATACACATATTAATGAAAACTAATCTAGAGTTACATTTGCAACAGCTTGAATTTGAACGCCGTTATCAATTTCGTTATATGAAAGTACCACTGTACTCTGCGCAAACTGTTCAAGCATTTTACTGAAATAAATTCTAACAACAGGCGATGTAAGCACAATAGGTGTCGTAATGACATCTTTAACTTTCTTAATAGCCCCTGTCAAATTAGTCATTATTGTCTGCATTGTATCCGGGTCAATATTCATTATTGCTCCACCGGATTCACTTGAACGTACAGAGTTAATAATTACTTTCTCTACAGAAGAATCAAGAGTTATCACCTTGATTTGTCCGCCTTCAGCCCACTTTCTGGTAATAGTTCTCTTAAGTGTCTGTCTGATCTGTTCAGTCAAAAGTTCAACATCTCTAACTGAAGCAGCATTAGCGGCAATAGTTTCAATTATAATTTCCATGTCCCTAATAGGAACGCCTTCACGAAGAAGGTTACATAGTATTTTTTGGAGATTGGTAACAGTAATAAGGCTTGGCACAATATCGTCAATTGCCACACCACTGTTTTTCTTGAGATTTTCAAGGAGTTGAGTTACATCCTGTCTTGTAAGGAGTTCATACGCATGCTTTCGTACCGTCTCAGACATATGTGTAACAACTACTGAAAGAGGATCAATTACGGTATATCCATATATTTCTGCTATATCCTTCTTGTCTGGAGTAATCCACTTTCCCGGAATACCATAAGCAGGTTCTATTGTTTCAATACCGTCAACTTTTCCTGTCAAATTACCGGGATCCAAGGCCAAGAAATAGTCCACAAGTATTTCACCTCTGGATATTTCCTCACCACGAATTTTTATTACATATTGGTTAGGACTTAGCGATCCATCATCACGTAATCTTACAGCCGGTATAACCATACCCATTTCTTGGGCAAACTGTTTTCTAAACATTACCAAACGATCCACAAAGTTACTTCCGGCAGCCTGGTCAACTAAAGGAATAAGACTGTATCCAAAATTCATTTCTATTGCGTCAACAGTAAGAAGTTCATAGATATTGTCAATATTTCTAAAGTATTCGGTTTCACTTTGTTCCTCTATGCCCATATCCTGAACAAGTTTCTTATTTCTATCTTCTTCTGTTTCACCCTTATCTCTCGTTCTTGTAAGAGTTGCGCCAAGAGCTAAAAGACCAATTCCAAGAGCAAATGTTTGAAGCTTTGGCATTCCCGGAATAAGAGCAAATACGAACATTGTTCCGCCCGCTACAAACATGATAACCGGTTGAGCGGATACCTGCTGAGTAAGGTCATTACCAAGACTGGACTCAGAGGCTGATCTAGTTACTATCATACCTGTTGCAGTTGAAATGAGAAGAGCCGGAATTTGAGATACAAGTCCGTCACCTACTGTAGAAATTGAGTAGGTATTTAAAACCTCTGTAAAACTGCCACCGCCTTGAACCATACCGATGATTACACCACCGATAAAGTTTACCAAGGTAATGATTATTGACATTATAGAGTCGCCTTTTACAAACTTCGTGGCACCATCCATAGAGCCGTAAAATTCAGCTTCACGCTGAACATTACTTCTTCTACGTCTTGCCTCTTGTTCATCTATAAGGCCGGCATTCAAATCGGCGTCAATAGCCATTTGTTTACCCGGCATAGCGTCAAGTGTAAATCTTGCAGATACTTCAGCTACACGTTCAGCACCCTTGGTAATTACAAGGAACTGAACAATGACAATAATTATGAATATAATAAATCCAACTACAACATTTCCCTGCAATACGAAATTACCGAATGTTGAAACAACCTGTCCGGCATTACCGCCGTTAGTTAAAATTTGACGTGTTGAGGAAATATTTAGTCCAAGTCTAAATAACGTTGTTATAAGTAAAAGTGATGGAAACACCGAAAACTCTAATGCATCCTTAATGTAAATACTTATAAGAAGGATCATAAGAGAAATTGCAATGTTTGTTACGAATGCAAAATCCAGAAAAAAAGTTGGAAGAGGAATGATAATAAGTGCTACAACCATAATTACGAATACAGACATTACTGAATCACGTAAATTAAAAATTGACTTTAACACCTATTTCACTTCCTTTCTTTTATTCCTTAAGAGCTTTAAGCTTTCCAAGCGAATGTACCCATGCTAAAACTTCTGCAATAGCAGTGTAATATTCAGGGCTTATTTCACACTCAAGTGGAATAGATTTATATAGAGATCTTGCAAGAGGCTTATTTTCAATCATTGGAACATCATACTTATCTGCCTCTTCAATAATTCTGGCAGCTATAAAGTCTTGTCCTTTTGCAATAACAACAGGAGCCTTTGAAACCTTAGGGTCATATGCAAGAGCCACTGCAAAGTGCGTTGGGTTTCTGACAATTACATCTGCCTCCGGAATTCTCTGCATCATTCTTGCCTGAGACATTTTCCTCTGTTGTTGGCGAATTCGGCTCTTAATTTGTGGGTCTCCTTCTGTTTGCTTAAACTCTTCTTTAACCTCTTTTTTCGTCATTCTCATTCTCTTATCATAGTCAAATCTTTGATAGAAGAAATCCACTACAGCAATGACAATAAAAGCAAGTGAAAGTTTTAATGCAAGATTGTAAATTGAATCAAAAATTATTGCTATTGCGTTTAATAAATCAGCGGACATCAAAGTTAAAGACTGCTCTAATAAATCCATAAACTGAGAATAAATAACCGCAATAATTATTATCATTTTTACAAGAGACTTTGCTATTTCAAAAAGAGATTTAAACGAAAATATATTTTTTATTCCGGACAAAGGGTTAAGCTTTGAAAATTTTGGCTGAAGTTTCTTCACCGTGAATAAAAATCTTGTCTGGGCACCATATGATATTACTCCAACGACCATTGCAACAAGCATAAGCGGCAAGGTACAGGCAAGCATTATATAAAAGCCGTTTACCAAAATACTGTTGACTGTCTCCGAATTTATTTCATCCACTGTAGACATGTAACTAAGTGAATTTTGAAAAAGGGAAACTATATTTCCGTAAATCGTTGTCATATATATTCTAAGTACCGAGAAAATTGCAATGGTAGAAAGAGCAATTGCAACCTCTTTACTTTGAAATATATTTCCTTCTTTCCGTGCGTCCTTCAGCTTTTTCGGGGTCGCTTTTTCGGTTTTTTCCTCTCCACCCTGCTCAGCCACTTGGACTCACCATCCTTTACATACCTTTTATACCAAATATAAGGAATAATTTATCAAACATAAGTTCAATTAATTTTTCAATAAAGTTGGCATACGAAGGAACTAAGAAAATAATACAAATAATTCCAACAAACATCTTAATTTCAATGTTAAGAGTAAGAATATTTATGTTGGGTACAGCCTTCATTAAAAGACCAACACAAGTTTCAGTAATAATTTCAATTGCAACAATTGGCAGCGTCAGCTTTACTGCATACAAAACAACCAATGACAAAAGTTCAATGAAACTCCAAAGAAAGTCAGTTGACAGTGCGAATTCTCCATATGGTGCAATTTCACCTAATACACAAAAGAATTTCATAAGAGTCAAATGTGAATTAGTTGCAAAGAAAATACACATAAACATAACATTGAAAATAGAACTAGATACAGCAACCTGATTTCTTGTTGTCGGGTCAAAAACTTTCGCCATTGAAAGGCCAATATTAAAGTCCGTCAATTCACCGCCAATAGTAATAACCGACATAAATAGCCTAATTACAAATCCGGCAAGAAAGCCAACTAATACTTCCTTAACAATTACAAATCCAAACACCACAAGACCCATGTCCGTTGAATCATAATCTGGAAGACCGGTGTACACGAAAATTGACATAAATACGGTTAGTGCTGCTTTAACCCTACCCGGTACAGAGCGCTGTCCAAATATTGGGTTAAAGTATATGCATCCGACCATTCTTGCCATAATGAACGCAAGTTTTATAAAGTCGAAATCAAGTCCTAATAAACCTAAATCCATTACTAGTCCGCACTTTCTTTTTCTAACTAAAGTTCGTCATTAGATTAAATAAATACTCAAATAGTTCCGTGATTTCCTTAGCCATCCAAGGGCCTAAAATTATCAACACTAAAATAATGACTATAAGTTTTGGTACAAATGTTAATGTCTGTTCATGAATTTGAGTTGCTGCTTGAAAAACAGCAATAACTAGACCTATAACCATACTTCCAAGCAATACCGGAAGCCCAACCTTTAGCACTACAAAAAGTGCTTCACGTATTATATCTGTAACAGTAGCAATATCAAATGTCATACGATGGCACCTTTCAATGATTTATGTAGCTAGACATTAAACGACGAGACAAGCATTTTAAATATAAGTTCCCAACCATCAACAAGTACAAAAAGCATAAGTTTAAATGGCATAGCAATTGTCGTCGGTGGAAGCATTACCATACCCATGGACATGAGCGTACTGGAGACAATCATGTCAATTACAAGGAATGGTATATATAGAAGAAAACCTATTATAAAAGCCCTTCTAAGTTCACTGGTAATAAATGCTGAAATAATTACAGTCAAATCTAAATCTTCCGGATTTTGGACATCCTTTGTGTTTGATATGTCAACAAAAAGATTCAAATCATCCGTTTTAGTATTTTTAAGCATAAACCTTTTTATTGGTCCTTGTGCTTTTGAAATAAATTCCTGTTGAGTAATAGTACCCTCTTTGTAAGGCTGATAAGCCTCTTCTTCAATTGTGCTTATTACCGGAGACATTACAAAAAGAGACAAACAGAGTGCAATACCAATAATAACTTGGTTTGGAGGAGTCGTCTGAAGACTCATAGCACTTCTTAGGAAGGAAAGTACTATAACAATTCTAGTAAAACAAGTGGTAAGTAAAAGAATAGACGGCAAAAGAGTAATAATTGTAAGCATTATTACTATTTCAACCGTTTCAAGTCCGTCATTATCAATGTTTACATTTATTTCACCGGCAGCTGAAGCAGTAATGGTAGGAATCATTAACAGAAGAATAACAACCAAGGCTAAAACCTTGATAATCCTCTTAGTCCCACTCTTTGTTTGCTCTTTTTTCGAAGCCTTTTTCTCTTCAGTTACCTTTTCCATTTGAAGCGCTGCAGTCATTTTTTTGTACTCACTTTCTTAAAAGCATCTACAAACGAATTGATTGAAAAATTTTCTTGTGATTCATTCTTTGGAGGTTCATAATCTTTTAGTTCTTTTAAAATTGAAATACTGTTGTTTGCAACTCCAAGAAGGAGATATTCGCCATCAACACGAGCAATTACAAGCATTTTATCCTGTGCCAGCCCCATTCTTTCAACAATTTGTATGCTGCCTCCACTAGAAGTTTGAGAATATTTCTTTGAAACAAATTTGCTTGCCAAATATGTCAAATATAAAATGGCTATAATGGCAATCATTGCACCAATCAAAGGCAAAATGTCGGAAAAAAAATCCACAATTATTCCTCCGTTTGAACAAATTTTGAAACAGCTTGTACAATTCTCTCCGGCTTAAACGGTTTCATTACAAAATCATCTGCTCCCATAGAGAAGCATGTAACAACAACATCTTCTTGACCCATAGATGAACACATAATTACTTTTGCATCTGGATCAAATGCTTTTATATCCTTTAATGCTTCAAGACCATCTTTATCCGGCATTGTAACGTCCATTAAAACAACTGCCGGTCTTTCTACCTTATACATTATTACAGCATCCGAGCCGGTTTTTGCTTCAATAATATCGTTATAATTAGCTTCATTTAAAGCCGTTTTAAGCATCATTCTCATAAAAGCCGCGTCGTCAGCAATTAGGATTTTGTTATTCATTTAAGTCACCTGAAATTAAATAATTTTCATTATTTCGCCGCTATTAATGATTTCGGAAATACGAACACCATAGTAATCATCAACAACTACAACCTCTCCGCTTGCAATTTGTTGACCATTTACAAATACGTCAACATGTGATCCTGCAGGCTTTGAGAGTTCAACTATTGAACCCGTTGTGAGTTCAAGAATATCCTTAATCGGCTTTTTAGTTCTTCCAATTTCAACAGTAATTTGAAGTGGAACATTCATAAGCATATTAAGATTCGATGACTGCTCAACGCTCTCTGTATCTGATTCCGAATATCTTTGAAGCTCAACCGGGCGAATATCATAGTCGCTGTTTGAGTAATCAGTCTCATCACCAACTGTAATTGAATTGTCATCAGCCTCTGACTTTTCTGTTTTAGCAAGACCTTTGTTAAATGCTCCAACAAGGCCTTCCGCCTGAACGTCACTCAAAACTATTGCAAATTCTGAATCTATTACTCCGTTTACAGTAATAGCGTATTTAACAAGAGCAACTTCTTGATCAGAATTGTAGTATTCCTTAACAAGAGTTTCTGTTTCAGGAGCAGCAAAAGGTTCAACATCTGAAATGCCAACCTTTATATTAGCAAAGTTAGACAATGAGGAAAAAGAACCACCAAGGAAATCTGACATAATCTGGGCAGCAGTAGTTTTATTAACCTCGTCAAGTTCAAACTCTTCTGTAATTTCTTTTTGGAGTACAGAACCAACAAGAGCTGCAACATCAGAAAGTTTCATAACAGAAATTCCCTTGTCGGAAATGCCGCCTGTGAATTCAAATTCAAAACAGATTGTTGGTTCGTAATCAGAAAGAACTAATGAACCAGCTTGCATTGTATCAATATTTGCAATTGTAATCTTTACTTCTTTGTCAACGAGTTCAGATACTGCGGTTGCGCCTGCACTTGTACTTATGTTAAGAATTTCTCCTAATTCTTCAATCCTCATTTATCTGTACCATCCTTACTTATGATTTAACGTCTCAGTAACTTTGACTGCATAATTTTTCTTATGAACACCAATTTTTCCTTTAAACCACACTTCGTCTTCAACCTTTATGCGAACCGATTGTTCTCTATTTGCATCATTTAGCAGGAAAATATCTCCCGGTTGAAGTTCAAGTAATTCTTGAACATGAATTTCCGTTGTACCTAAAACTCCTGTCACGGTCAAAGGTGTATCTTTAATGGATTCCAAAATATTTCTTTTTCTTGCAACAAGTTCGTCATCTTCCGCAGTTTTCTTAACTGAACTAACTTTACTACTAAATATATTTAAAAATGCATCCATTGTAGGAGATGGGAAAACCAGTTGCAGCATACCGTGTAAACCTTTTATTTCAAGTTCCAAATCAAGAACTACAATTGTTTCATCTGCCGGAATGCTTTGAATCATTCTAAGATTTGTTTCAATCATTTGAAGATTTCTTTTCATATCAGGAGCATAATTATTCCAAATGTTGTTCTTTGGTGGAGCAAACTGTCTAATGACATTTTCAAGTATGTCCATTTCAATTTCGGTGTATTCGCGCTCAATGTTGTAACATGAACCGTCACCGCCTAGAAGGTAGTCAAGGATAGCAAAACTAATTGGTCTTTCAATAAGCATAAGTTCAAGCTTTCTATCCAGCCAATTTTCAGGGCTCTCAAATTCAATTATACCAATTAAAGAAGAATCCCCGACTTGAGCATTATAATCTCTAAACTTCGTTTCAGTTATGCCTACAATTTTTGCACTGCAACTAATACGAAGCATACTGGTAAGTTGTGAACCTACAAACCTTGCAAAGTTATCAAAAACGTTATCAAGCATTTTAATTTGCTCTTTTTGATACCTCTGTGGTGCAAGGAAATTATATGGTTTTATAGAGCTCTTCTTTTGAGGTTTTTGTTCCTTGCCGGGAATTTGGGGCTGCTCTTCGGTGGCTTGAATATTTTTTTTGTCTTTTAAAAGCTCATCAATTTGCTTTTGTGACATAGCCATCAAAGCCTCACCTCTCTTACACTAAAATTTCTTAAGTACATACTATTTATTTATCTCCGCATAAATTTGATCAAGTGTCATTTCATCCTTACCGGCCTCAAAAACACAAAGTTCTACGCGTCTGTTCTTTTGCCTTGTTTCCTCTGTTCCATCATGAGGAACAATCGGTTTAAATTCTCCGTGTCCGGTTGAAACGAGTTTACTTGGATCTATTAGATTTTTTTCCTGTATATAACAAAGAACATTAACTGCTCTGTCAGACGATAAGCGTCTATCAGTAGTTACCGTATTTGGTTTTGTAGCACTATTTGCGCGTGCAGTATGACCTTCAACGCTTATTTTTCCTATCTGGTCAGTAATATGAACAATAGCACCCGAAAAAACATCCAATATCTGTTTTCCTTCAGGTTTTAAAACAGAACTGTCACCGTCAAAAAATATGTTGTTTCTAAATATTATAAATGTATATCCATCACCATTATAAAGGCTTATATCTCCTTCAAGATGATTTTCCTGAATATAATTTTCCAAATATTTATATAAATCTTCAAATTGCAACACTTCATCAGGATTGGTAACTGTTTTATCAGATATTTCTTTATCTTCTGCTGTATTAATACCCGACGGATCTTCTGTCTGATTTGGGTCCGGATTAACTATAACCTGAGAGTTTGAATTTAATTCACCTGAAAAAGATCTAACAAGAATTTCCCATTTTTGTGCATCTACGGAAGATATTGAGAACAACAACACGAAAAATGTTAGCAGTAAGGTGACCATGTCAGCATAGGTATCCAACCAGTTTGGGCCACTGCCCTCTTCTCTCTTTTTCTTTTTTGCCATTGTTCTCACCACCTTTTACTTAAATTTGATTATTTATCGCCGCTCTTTTGAGCTTTTAACTGTTCTTCGGCATTAATTCTTTTATTAGTACGAACAAAAGCTTTAAGTCTTTCTTCCATATGTCTAGGGTTAGTACCTGCATGAATAGAAAGAATTCCTTCAACAATAATCTGTTTGCAAAGCATTTCTTCATTATGTCTGGCTTTTAGTCTATGAGCAATTGGCATTAATAAAAAGTTTGCAAGAACAGAGCCATAAAATGTTGTAATAAGGGCAACTGACATACTTGTTCCAAGACCGGATGCTGCGTCGCCCGACGAAAGATCACCCATTGATTTCAGCATGTTAATAAGACCAATAAGTGTACCTATCATACCGAAGGCTGGAGCAAATACAGCAGCACGCTCATAAAGGCCCCAGCCGGCGGCATGTCTTTCCTCAAGTTGATCGAGTTCATTTTCAAGCATTTCTTTAACTTTTTGTGGCTCAATTGCGTCAACAATGAGCATAATACCATTTTTAAGGAATTCGTCTTCCTCTTCATTGGCTTTATCTTCAAGAGTAAGAAGACCTTTACGTCTAGCCTCTTGAGCATAATCAACCAATTTTACAATTGTTTCATTTGGGTCTGCCTTTTTCTTTTTTAAGATAATCTTAAAATGTTTAGGAATATCTTTAAATGCAGAAAATGGTGTTGCCATAATCATAGATGCAACAACGCCACCCAAAACAATGGCAAGGGATTGGAACTCAATAAAATTGCCTATGGTGCTAAATCCCATACCCCAAACAAGCAGGACCGCGCCAACCACAAAACCTATTATCCAACCTATATCCATAAAATTTAACCTCTTTTCAGAACCAATTAATAAAGTATAAAAATCATAATGTCATTACATCATCATTAATAACCCTAATTTCTTTAACAGGTCCATAAATTTTGCGGTTATATTCAACGATTTTTTCTACCACTTCTTCTGAAGTGTCAGAAACAAGTAAATACTTTCCGTTAGTGAGATTAATCTTTGTTTCTGGAATAGACTCAATTGTTTCAATAAGACCACAATTTAAGATAAAAAACTTGCCGGAAATATCTGTTAACTCAACCATAATTTTCTCCAAAAAATCAAATACTAACTAACTTATCTCTTAAGATTAATGAGTTCTTCAAGCATGGTATCAGCAACATTAATTACACGTGAGTTTGCCTGATATCCTCTTTGAATTCTAATCATCTCAGTAACTTCATTAGCAAGGTCAACATTAGATGCTTCAAGACCTCCTGTTACAAGTTCACCTGTAAGATGACCAGGAGTTTCAAATGTGTAAGCACCAACATTGTTCATTGCTTTCCAGTATGAATCGCCAAGAAGGGTAAGACCATCTGGATTTGGAACGTTTGCAAGAACGATTTGACCGATTGTAATAATTTCACCTGCGTTGTTAACACCGGTAACTACGCCGGTTGCACCAATTGAAATACTTGAAAGTGCTATTGGCTCTCCCTGCGCATCAAGAGGCTTACAAATTCTATTACCTTGGAAAGCCGCGTCATCTACATTGGTATTAAACTTATCAACATCCATAACAGCTGTTCCATCCGGATTTGTTACAACATTTCCGTTTTGAATCTTTGGTGAATAACCGCAGATATAACGGCCGTTACCATCAACAAGGAAGCCATCTGCATCAAAGCAGAAAGCACCAACTCTTGTAAGAAGGGCGTTACCATTTGCATCTGTAGCAACAAAGTAACCTTCACCATCAATGTAGCAGTCCATTGTATAACCTGTAGCTGCATATCCACCGATTTCATGGTTTGTATCTACTGTAGCAACATTAGAACCATAACCAATTTGAACAGCATTTACACCACCAATATCCTTTGTAGAATCAGATGATCCCTGAAGGGTTTGATAATATGCATCTCTAAAAGTTGTACGTTGTGTCTTATAACCGTATGTATTTACGTTTGAAATATTGTTACCTACTACGTCCATTGCTGTCTGATGTGCCTTAAGACCGGCAACACTTGAATATAAAGATCTCATCATAATAAATTACCTCTTTCGTTTTAATTGTTTGTGAAACGGAACTTGAGTTTATCTGTCAGTCAAAACTCATAAGCTTCCTCAAAGAGGTCCGGCTTAAATTATTACCGTTCCATCAATATTTGTTATAACATTTTCTTTCATTTCATTACTGTTCATTGTAGTAATGACTGTTCTTGTCGGCACATTTACAATAAATGCACTATTTCCGCCTAAAATTAATGCGTCAGTAATTCCTTTTTCTTCTGCATTATCTACCGCACTGGCTACTTTTGTAATTAAATCAGGTTCAATACTGATATCCCTTTGAGATATTCTGTTAAGCGCATGCTTTGAGAATCTTATTCCCTCTTCAGAACGTCTTACCTCTGCATCAAAAAGAGTATCAAACGACTCTTTTGGAGCAACCGGAATTTTACCCGAAGTGCCAAGCGATGACGTGTTATCAGATAGTGGATTCGTACCGACAAAGGCTGTGTAATCATTATTAATTTGCATTATACCCATCCTTTGTATAAGGAAATCAAAATTATTTACTGCTTCTTTTTATTCACCGGAAGTATTCTTTACTTCCATAACATTACTAAGACCGAATTGTTTTCCGTTGATAATAAATGTTGGTGAGTCTGAAGCCATAATGACGCTTTCTACAACGCCTTCTTCCTGATAATATTTTCCGTTGCTGTCATAGTCCGCAACAATAACAGTTTTTCCAACGAGAGATGCACTGTACTGTGAGTTGCTGGCAGAAACCATATCTTGCATAGCTTGAATTGTTGTCATTGATACAAGTTGTTGAACCATTTGTGAAGTATCAGAGTTTGGATTAAGAACATCTTGTGTTCTCATTTCTGCAACTATAAGAGACAAATAGTCGTCCATGTCCATATCAGATGAAACTTTTTTGTTTTTTTGCTCTGCAAGAACATCTGCGTATAATCTCTCACTGTCGTTTACTTTTCCAATAGCCATACTGTCACTCCTTTTTTAAATTTCTTCCGAATTCATAAGGGTTAAAATAGAGAGGAAATCTTCAGTGTAATGATTATCAGAATCATTATTTTCATTGTCTGACTGCTCTTCATTTGAGCCCTGTGAATTCTGGTTGTCTCTGTCTTCAAGATAGTTATCTTGGGTGTGATTCATAACTTCATTTACTTGATTGTCAATTGATAAGTTTCTAAGAACCTCTTTAATTGACTCCAGATTTTCAGCCAAAATATTTTGAGTTGTTTTACTGCTTGCAGAAAGTTCAACTGTAAGTGTTCCTCTTTCTACAACCATTCTAACAGCCACTCTTCCAAGAGAGGCCGGATTAAGAACAAATGATATTTCATTCTTAAATGTACTTACACTCTCAAAATTATCCGCTATCTTATCAATAACTTGTAAGGCAACCGGATTTGAAACATAGTTTTCAAAATCAGATACCTTCTCAACAACATGGGTTGCAGCAGAAGATTGAAGCACAATTTCTGAAGAAGCTTCAAAGGTTGTAACATCACTTCCAATTTGTTTTGTTGAAAATTGAGTGCTCAGCTCTTCAATTTCTTCGTTTGCTTCCTTACTTACATTGACAGTGCTTGAATTTTGATTGACAGTTCTTACCGTATTTTCTGCGGCATGTAAAACCGGACTTTCAATATTCACGTCGGAAAGATTATCCTGTTCTACTGTTTCAACATTTCGTTCCAAAACTTTCCCGGTTTCAAAAACTACAGTTGATTCCAGTTCAGAAATAACCTCGTTAAACGCCGTGTCAATTGTGGTTTCAAGCTGCGGAATTATCGTATTGTCATCTGAAGGTACTGTTTCATATTCTTGTAGCTCCGAAACAAGAACTTCTACTTCCGGATACAAATTGGCAATTGTATCTGTAATGGCATCCAAACGTTTATCAATTATTTCGTTTTCCATATTTACAATTTCCATTTGAACATTTGAAACAATGGCATCTGAAACAAATGCTGATGCTTGTTCCATCTTTGCTGTTTCGTCCACTGGAACATTGTTTTCCGAAACTTGACCTTTGGTAATTGGATCATTTACGTCTGTAGATGATGTTCCTGCATTCATAAGAACAGTCTGAAATGACTCTGCCGGTTCACTTGTTGTCTGATTGGCTGACTTTGAAGTTGAAACATTTGAAGACACCTGGTTTATATTTACCACCATACTTTTCACCTCCTTATTTAATTTTCAAGGTATATATCAAGCGATTAACCGCTAGATATCTTTTCATTAACGAACTCCTCTATGTCTCTTTCTTGCTGCTTTTGGAGTTCCTTGTTATATTCGGCAAATTGCTTTTCTCTCAACTTTTCAAGACCGGATATTTCTGTCTTAACATCTAATACTTCTTGCTGTTTTTCAGAAATTCTCTTGTTCATTTCTTCCTTTTCTTTTTGTAACCTTATGGCTTCATTTTCAAGAACAACAAAATATTTCTTATATGCATCAATATTTGGAGCCGTTGTACCAACACGAAGTTTTTCATTTACATCTTCATTGTACTTTTTATATTCTTTTTCGTTGTCCTCAATTCTAGTTTCAATGTCGTTTAATCGCTGATGAAGAATAAACAATTCATTTCTTTTCACTTCATACATTTGCTCTTTTACACTAAGAACCTTTTCCAGTGTAAAAACAAACTTCTTCATCTACAGCACCTCATATATGCACTATATTTCATTCATAAGTCTTAGAGTATCTTCAAAAGAAAAGTTTTCACCGACATTTTGCTTAAGAAAACTATTGACTTTATCAATTTTATCAACAGCTTCATCAAGTTTTGGATTGGAGCCATGCTTATATGCACCAATAGAAATAAGGTCAATATTTTTGTTGTATTCAGCAAGGATATCACGTATTTTGGATGCCGAAGCCTTATGTTCTTGAGATACAATATCATTCATAAGTCTTGAAATACTTGCACCGACATCAATTGCTGGGAAATGATTTTTATGTGCCAATTCTCTGCTGAGAACAATATGACCATCTATTATGCTTCGAACTGTATCTGAAATAGGCTCATTTGTATCATCGCCCTCAACAAGAACTGTATATATACCTGTTATTGAACCGCTCTTAAAATTGCCCGCCCTTTCAAGAAGTTTTGGAAGTTCGGCATAAATTGAAGGAGTGTATCCTCTTGCAATTGGTGGCTCTCCAATAGCAAGACCAATTTCTCTTTGAGCCATTGCAAATCTTGTTAAGGAGTCCATCATTAAGAGTACGTCCATGCCCTGGTCTTTAAAATATTCTGCAATTGCGGTTGCAACGGATGCACACTTTACACGAAGCATTGCAGGTTGATCCGATGTTGCAACAACTAAAACTGAACGCGCCATTCCTTCCGGGCCTAAATCTTTTTCAATAAACTCAGTAACTTCACGTCCACGTTCACCAACAAGGGCAATTACATTGACATCTGCCTTAATGTTTCTTGCAATCATACCCATTAGTGTACTTTTACCAACACCGCTTCCGGCGAATATTCCCATACGTTGACCTTTACCAATGGTCATCATGCCGTCAATTGCTTTAATACCGTATGGCATTTGTTCAGATATGCGAACTCTTTCCATAGGATTTGCCGGCTTTCCTTCAACATCATAAAATTGATGTACATCAGTAAAGTCGCCTTTTCCATCCATGGGATATCCTGTTGCGTCTACGGTTCTTCCTATAAGGAAGTCTCCAACAGGTACTCTTAATTGTGAGCCCGTTGTTTGAACAAAAGCTCCCGGACTAATACCCTTCATGTCGCCATATGACATGAGAAGAACGTTTTCATCCTTAAAGCCCACAACTTCAGATGTAATAGTCTTCTCATCATCCGCACCGTAAATTGTACAGATATCCCCAACTTTGGCCTTTATTCCCGTAACCTCAATCATTATACCGGTTACATTTTTTACTTTACCCATACTGGATAACGGCGAAAACTTTGAAAGAACTTCTTTAGCATCTGCAATTTTCAAAGCTTCACACCTCCAACATAAAATGGTAAATAAAATAAAATATATTAAGAGTTAAATACTTTCTTAATCTTGCTGAGCTGTGTTCCTATACTTGCATCCGTAACATAGCCCGGCATTTCTATTACACAATCTGTGTCATTTAAGTCCCTACTTGGACAGAGTGTAACACCATCTGACATTTCTTTTATTCTTTCAGAGAAGAAGGTTTTTTCCAATTCTTCATAAACATCTTCTGACACGTTAATCTTTATCCATTCTTGATCTTGGTTGTCAGAAACGACTGCACTAATAATTGAGCCCATAACAGCACGATTATTATCTACAGCTTGATTAAGAACCTTTTCTGCAATCATAATTGCAAGTTCAGATAGATTGTCTTCCTCTTTTGCAAGAAGTTCCGCTCTGGCTTTCTCTATTGAACTGACAATAATTGAAAGTCTGTCAACCAATAGCTTACTGTTCTTTTGTGCCTCGAGCATTCCTGCTCTATAACCCTCTTCATGTCCGGCAGCAAAGCCTTCTTCATGTCCTGCTATCTTTCCCTCAGCAAAACCACTTGCAAATGCCTCATCATATGTGTACTTCTTGGTTTCAGCACACTCTTGATTCATACGTTCAGTGGTTTCTTTAATGTGATTTGCACTGTAATTATTGGCTGCTTCTACTATCTTTTTAGCTTTTTCAAAAGCCGAACTAAGAATGACGGTGTCATTTGTAACATTTGATGAGGAGCCTTGAAAAGTATTAATTTTGGAACCTTCAGATGAAGATAGTTTTACAACATTGCTTCTTCTGACAGTAGATGAAGAAGCTGTTGACCCGCTATATTGCTGAGAAGGTTTTATAACGTTAGGCAATTACCTCATCCTTTCCGCCCTTCATAATTACAAGCTCTCCTTCTTCCTCAAGATGACGAATGATAGCCACAATTCTCTGTTGTGCCTCTTCAACGTCACGGAGACGAACGTTATGAGTGTACTCAAGGTCACTCTTAATAGTTTCAGCCTGCCTGTTGGACATATTTTTGAAGATAAGATTTGAAACTTCTTGGTTTGCACCCTTAATAGCAAGTACAAGGTCTTTTGAATCGACATCGCGTAGGAATCTTTGGATTGCCATATCGTCGAGTATTGTAATATCTTCAAATACGAACATTCTCTTACGAATTTCTTCGGTAAGTTTTTCGTCAACCTTAGAGAGTTCATCAAAGATGTATTTTTCATTAGCGCGATCCATATGGTTCATAATATCAGCAATATAATCTACGCCGCCGATTTCCGTGTTGTCGAAAGTAATGAAGGAAGAGAATTTCTTCTCAAGATTATCTTCAATTATTGCAACCGCAGCCGGAGATGCACTATTCATTTTTGCAATTCTTTCTACAACCATTATCTGCTTATCTTTTGGCAATTCAGAAATAATTGTAGATGCCTGATCTGACGTTGCATATGATAGAATTAATGCAATTGTTTGAGGATGCTCATTTTGAATTAGCGCCATAAGGTTCTTATAATCGGCTTTTCTAATGAAATCAAAATTTCTTGATCTCATTGTATTAGACACACGCTCCAAAAGTTTGGATGCCTGTTGCGCACCAAAAGCCTTTTCAAGAACAACTCGAGCATAGTTTACGCCGCCTTCGTCAATTACCTTCTTGGTAAGACAAAGCTGGTAAAAGTTTGTCAAAACCATTTCGGACTCTTCGGCACTAAGACTTTTGAGCTTCGAAATTTCCAGCGTTAGCGTTTCAATTTCGTCCTCACTAAGGTATTTATAAACTCCTGCAGCATTCTCTGCTCCAATAGAGATCATGACTGCGGCAGCTTTTTGTTGTGGAGTTAATGTATCAACCATTATTTGTCCTCTCCTCTAAGCATACCCTTTACGAGCTGAGCAGCTATTTCAGGATTCTGTTGTGAGAAATCCTGAATCTTCTGCTTCATAACAAGACCTTTAGCAATTTTTATATCTTGAAGTTCTTCCATTTGTTCAGCGTCTAACGTTAATGATTGTTCAGCCATTGGAGTTGCCTCCTCTGCCGGTGCTGCGCCTTTTTTCTTCTTTTTCTTTTTGCGTAAAACTATGAGCAAAATTATGATAATTAGAAGAACTACAGCAACACCAATTAATACGAAAATAAGCCATGGATATTGATCCAAAATTGATTTTTGATCTTCATAACCGGTTGATGAACCGTTTGAATTAAACAAATCTGTGTAAATAACCACCTTGGTTGCATCCACTGCGGCTGTGTTTGAAATAAGTTCAGTAAGTTGTTGACGCTTACTATCCGCAATGCTTTCTTTGTTGAGAATTACAGACACCGTCAAGTTGTCAATTACACCTGACTGTTTTTGAACTTGTTCCTTAACATAACTTACAAGATAGTCATAAGACTTTTCATCTTGAATATAAACCGTTCCATTGCCGGTATTAACAGTTGGATATGTAGTAATGTCTTCATTCTCGGTTATTTCAGCATTTGTATCAGTTCCCGTTTGTCCTGTGACACCGGTTCCACTGTTATTTCTAAGATTTGCTAAATCTTCAGAAGTAATAACACCTCTGTTGTCCTCTGAAGGAATGTATGTAACAATTTCCTTAATTGAGTCGTCAACATTAACAGAACAGTTTACTGAAACTCTTACGTTACCGCTTCCATAAAGTTCATTAAGGAAAGTTAAAACTTTATTTTCAATTTCTTCCTCATAAGCGTTCTCTACGTCTTTCTTAAGATCAAGGGTAGCTGATGAAACGGTAGCCCCACCGCTACTTGAGTTTGCACCTGAAAGAGCCTCGCCTGTTGCAGTGTCTATAACAGAAACATTTGCCATACTAAGACCGGGAACACTCGTTGAAACTAATGTTTGTATACCGGCAACCTGTGTTTCAGACAACTTTTTTCCGCCTCTGAGTGTAACGGTTACTCCTGCGGTTAAATCGTCATTGTCCTCATTTGAAAGGACATAACTGCTGGTATTTGGATATGCAATTGTTACTGTTGCACTCTTTACACCGTCAATTGTCTTAATTACATCCGCAAGACGCTGGTTCAATTGATATTCCTCAATTAATTTTCTTTCTTCAGAAGTTGTAAGAGTTCCAACATTGTTGAAATAAAAATCATAGTTTGGGGTTGAGTATGGATGTCCCTGATTAGAGAGTTCCATTCGAACAGCTTCTTCTCTTGAAGCATCCACCTTAATGGTGTCACCCTCAACTTTATAAGGGATTTGATTTTCCGCCAGATAGTTGGAAACCTCTGTTTGCTCATCTGAATCAAGGCCGGAATAGAGTATGGTGTATTTCGTCATGTTCATAAACACAACCAGAAGGATAATCAATGCCAATGCAAGAATTAGACCCAAAACAATGCGAGTCCGACCCTTCTTATCTTTATTTGCCCAATACTCTTTCAATGAGGTCCAGAGCTTTTTTATTTGTTCAATAACCTGTCCCATTTAATCGTGTCCTTTAAATATTCATGTTCATTAATTCTTGATATGCAGACACAGCCTTATTTCTTATTTGAACAAAAAGTTGTACTGCTAAATTTGCTTCAGTTGAAGCAATTGTAATGTCATGTAAATTATCAGTTTGGCCTGTTGCAAGTTTATAAGCCTCTTCCATCACGGCATCTTGTGTTGTCTTAACATCATCAATTGCATTTGTAAGTGCATTAGCGAAAGAGTACTTGTCTTCGTTTATTGAGCCAACACCCGGATTACTTGGGCTATTAACACCGCCAACCTGAGAGAGTTGGTCAAACGAGGTAATTTGTGTCATTGGATTAATGCTCATAATTACTCACCTATCTTAAGGGCTTGAGAAGCCATTGTCTTTACAGCGTCAAGTGCATTCAAATTCATTTGATATGCTCTTGTAACTGCCATCATATCTAAAACTTCTTGTGTTGTGTCAACGTTTGGATAAAGAACATAGCCGTCTTCATCTGCATCAGGATGGTCAGGGTCATAAACAGTTACATAATCCGTTGTGTCATCAACAACTTGTGAAACCGTAACGCCACCTTTTGCTCCATTGATTGTGCTAAATGTATTTGAAAACTTATAATCCTTTCCAAGTCTATCTTTGAGTAAACTGTGAAAAGTTCTGCCGTTACTTGAATTAACAGCTTCATATACTGTTGCCTTTCTTGTATATGGACCGCCTTCTGCAGTTCTTGTTGCCTCAGCATTTGCTATGTTTTCAGAAATAGTGTCCATTCTCATACGGCTGGCGGTAAGACCGGACGCCGCAATATTCATGGAATCTAAAAATGCCATTTCACAGACCCTCCTTCACGTTAATCTACATTAATGGCCGATTGAAGACGCTTGTAATGATCATCCAAAACTCTTTGGCTATACATGTACTGATAAACAGTTCTTGCCAGTTCTGTATTTTCTTCTTCCAGATCCACGCCATTTCCGTCCATTCTATATCTTTCGTTTATTTCTTCTGTTGTTACAGCGAAGGTACTGTTAATATCATGGATGCGTTCCTTTTTGGTGTCATAACTATGTATTGCTGAAGATAATTGATCCTCAAAGGATACTACTTTCCTCTTGTAGTTCGGCGTTTCAAAATTTGCAATATTATCAGATATTGCTTCAGACCTTGTCCACAAACCATCAAGGCTCTTACGCATTGATGCTGATAAAGTGTTTGTAAATAAATCCATTGCTATGCACCTCCAAGATATCTATATATTAATAAAAAAATAATATAAAAAATACATTTATACGCTGTAGTATACCACTATATATGTCACATTTCAAGCAATTTACCATTTTTTTGGCTATTTTTTTGTTAACTTTTCACATTGTGACAAGAATTTTACTTTACAGAAGAATAAGGCTATTTCTCAACAAAAATACTTGTGTATATTCACGAAATTTTCAAAATAAATCAGTTTATTTTCAACAAAAAATAGACGCTATTCAAAAAAATAAGCTCTCAAACTGTCTTTCGTCATTTTGCACAATAATTTGCTCAAGTGTGGCACTTTACTGTGTTTATTAACAAATAATTTACAAATGAAAGGCAACAAAAAAGTGCCGAGAAATCCGTATCTCGGCACTTTAAAACCACAAAATATTTATCTTTCTTCTCTGAAATATGGAAGACCCAAGGCCTCCGGAGGCTGAGTTTCCCTATTATCTCTCATAGATGTAACAATAAGCACAATAAGGGTTACAACGTAAGGGATCATCTTGAAGAGTTCTTGACCCTCAACACCAAGTCCCGGAATAGTAATATAGTTATGAACAATAAACAGACCGCCAAACAATATACTAGCCAGAACGGCCATATTAGGTCTCCAAATAGCAAAAATTACAATTGCAACAGCAAGCCATCCACGGTCACCAAATCCGTTATTTGACCAAATACCATTTGCGTAATCCATAATGTAATATAAACCACCTAAACCTGCAATAACAGAGCCAATACATGTTGTTACATATTTATATCTATTTACATTAATTCCGGCGGCATCAGCTGTAGCCGGGTTCTCACCAACTGCACGAAGATGGAGTCCGACACGTGTATGATTAAGAATATATGCGGATACTAAAGCAATAATAATAGCCACATACGCAAGAAAACTATATGAAAATAAAAGTTCTCCTACCGCGCCGAGTTTATGCGCAAACGGAAGTTCAGTTCTAAATGCATTTGATGTTGCCGAAAGAGTAATACTTGGCATATCAGAACCGGAAATTTTAATTAAGGATCCACCAAAGAAATTACCAAAACCAACACCAAAAGTTGTTAAAGCAAGACCGGTAACATTTTGATTTGCCCTAAGCGTTACAGTTAAAAGACAATAAATGAGGCCCATAACAAGCGATCCAAACATTGAACTTAACAGTGCAATTATAACAGCTAAAAGTGGTACTATATTTGCAGATCCAACGCTATTCTCATAAAAGAATGCACCAATAACGCCCGAAATTGCACCGACATACATAATGCCCGGAATACCTAGATTAAGATGTCCAGATTTCTCAGTCAGAATTTCACCAGTTGAACCAAAAAGGAGAGGAATACCTTGCATTACCGCTCTTTGAATAAAAGAAACAATAATCATTCTTTTACCTCCTTTTCGTTCTTTTTAATTTTATAGTTTATAAAGAATTCAGAACCAATTATAAAGAAAATTACAATACCCATGATAATTTCAGAGAACGAATCGTTAAGACCCATCTGGGTAGAAATTTCCGTTGCTCCCTTTTGGAAGAAAACCAAAATAAATGCTGTCAAAATCATGGTAATCGGGTTAAATTTTGCAAGCCACGAAACCATAATAGCTGTAAATCCACGTCCCGCAATTGTATCTCTTGTAAGCGTGTGATCAGTACCGGATACCAAAAGAAAACCTGCAATACCGCAGAGTGCACCGGAAAGAATCATTGTTCTAACAATTACTTTTCTAACGTTAATACCAATATATTTCGCAGTATTTTCAGACTCACCAACTACAGAAATTTCATAACCATGCTTTGAATATTTCAAATAAATATACATTACAATAGTCAAAATTAAAACAACTATTATATTAAGCAAATAAGACTTATCTGCAATTACCGGGAGCCATCCTGAATGGGTATTAGGATTTACAACGCCGATTTTTCCTGAGCCAATTGGATTTGACCATTTGTAAACAAAGAAGCTCACAAGTTGAATTGCAATATAGTTCATCATAAGAGTGAACAATGTTTCATTCGTCTGCCACCGAGCTTTAAACAGCGCCGGAACAACAGCCCAAATTGCACTTGCTGCCATTGAAGAAAAAATCATTACAATAAGTAAAAGCCAATTTGGCATTTTGTCGCCTAAAAATATCATACAGGTTACAGAGGCAAGTCCGCCAATAAGAGCCTGTCCCTCTGCACCAATATTCCAGAATTTCATTTTAAAAGCCGGAGTAACTGCAAGAGATACACAAAGAAGTATTGCAATGCCTTGAGCCAAAGACCACATTCTTCTTTCAGAGCCAAAGGCGCCTTTAAGCATATAAGAGAATACATCTAAAGGATTAGTTCCGGTTAAAACAAGTGTCACAATAGAGGAAACGAGAAGTCCTAATACAACCGAAACAACTCTAATAAGCCATTTTTTCCAAGTTGGGACCCCATCTCTCTTTATAACATGAAAGCCCATCACTTCTTCCCTCCTTCAGATTTACCGAAAGCTTTAGTCATCAGCAAACCAATTTCCTCTTTTGTTGTGTTTCTGGCATCAACAACTCCGGTAACCTTGCCTGAACTCAAAACAACTATTCTGTCACAAAGTTCAACTAAAACATCAAGATCTTCACCAACAAATATTACAGCTACACCCTTCTCTTTTTGCTCATTCAAAAGATTGTAAATTGTATATGATGAATTAATATCAAGTCCGCGAACCGGGTATGCCGCCATTAGCACAGAAGGTGATGCGGAAATCTCACGTCCTACAAGAATCTTTTGAACATTACCACCTGACAACCTTCTTACAGGTGTTGATATAGATGGAGTAACTACATCCAAATCTTCAACAATTTTCTCTGCAAGTTTTTTAGGATTAGAACGTTCAAGAAATGCACTTTTACCCTTCTTGTATGAACGAAGCATCATATTATCAGTAAGATCCATATTACCAACCAGACCCATTCCAAGTCTATCTTCAGGAACGAATGAAAGTCTTACACCAAGCTCTCTAATCTGGATAGGTGTTTTATTTCTAAGATTTTCTTGTTCCTCTGTCTTTGGATTATTATAAATAATTTCACCGGAATCAAGATATTGGAGTCCTGCAATAGCCTCAAGAAGTTCCCTTTGTCCTGAGCCGGCAATTCCGGCAATTCCAAGAATTTCCCCGGATTTTGCAGTGAATGAAACATTATCAAGTACTTTTACACCGTCATGGTTAGTGCAATTAAGTCCGGCAACAATAAGTCTATCTACCGGATTAACAGGATCACTTCTATCAATATTAAGCGTAATTTTCTTACCAACCATCATTTCAGTAAGTTCCGACTCATTTGTTTCACTTGTTTCAACAGTTCCAATATATTCACCTTTTCTTAAAACGGCAACATGATCAGAAATTGAGAGAACTTCGTGAAGCTTATGAGTAATAATTATTATTGCTTTACCATCCGCTTTCATTCTGCGAAGTACAGCAAACAGTCTTTGTGTTTCTTGAGGGGTAAGCACAGCTGTTGGTTCATCTAAAATAAGGATATCCGCTCCTCTATATAGAACCTTTATTATTTCAACGGTCTGTTTTTCAGAAACAGACATTTCGTATATTTTCTTATTTGGATCAAGTTCAAAGCCATACAAATCTGCAATAGCTTTTATCTTGGATGTTGATTTTTTTAAATTATATCGACCTTCATCTTTAAGGCCTAAAACTATATTTTCTGCAGCAGTAAAAACATCAACCAATTTAAAATGTTGATGTATCATTCCTATTTTATATTCGAATGCATCCTTTGGGGACTTGATTTTTACTTCTTTTCCATCAATAAAAATTTGACCGTGATCCGGAAAATAAATACCCGAGATCATATTCATAAGAGTAGTTTTGCCAGAGCCATTCTCACCGAGGATTGAAAGGATCTCGCCACGGTTAACTGTAAGACACACATCCTTGTTTGCCACAACTTCACCGAAGGTTTTTGTTATGTTTTTAAGTTCAATTGCAGGAACTTCAGCCACGGTAAACCCTCCATAATAAAAAGACTGTAGGCGGAGCATCAGACGATGCTCCGCCTTAAATTATAATATCAAATTAGAATTTTTCGTTGAGGCACTTAATACCATCAATACGAAGATCAAAATATGGAGCTGAACGGAAGTTTGACTCAAGGAATACGCCATCCTTAATTACTTCTGTATCCGGCTTGTAATCGCCCATATCGTCAACGTCTGCCTGGTATGAATCAAGTGTCTTTCCACCAACAGTAAATGTCTTTGTGTCGAACACTTTAATTGAACCGTCTGCAAGTCCAGCCTTAACTGCTGCAAGTTTTTCAGCAGTACCAGCTGCAGGAGCCTTTGCACCAAGATCTGTAAGTTCTACAGAACCTGTAGCAATTGTTCCTGTCCAGTCAGTATCAATAGCTTTTCCATTCTTTACAGCATCAATGCAGTATGAATAGTATGGAGCCCAGTTGATACGTGAAGAAATAATAAATGTATTTGGACACTGAGCCTCAGTTGAACCATTGTAAGAAACATTTGGAACACCGGCAACTTCACAAGCTGTTGGAGCACCATAAGAGTCAGCGTGCTGAGAAATAAGAACACAACCGCCCTTAATAAGAGCATTAGCAGCTTCCTTCTCACCAGCTTCATCATACCATGAACCTGTAAACTGAACGTCCATTGTTACTGTTGGGCAAACTGATTTAGCACCAAGATAGAAAGATGTATAACCTGAAATAACTTCTGCATATGTAAATGCACCAACATAGCCCATCTTTGCCTGATCTTTTGTAATCTTACCTGAATCAATCATTTCATTGAGCTTAAGACCAGCTGCAACACCAGCAAGATAGCGGCCTTCATAAATACTTGCAAATGCATTGTGGTAGTTTGAAAGACCCTCTGTGTGAGCCTTTGTACCTGTAGCATGACAGAACTGAACATCTGTGCACTCTTTTGCTGCTTCAATTAAATATGGCTCGTGACCAAATGAGTCAGCAAAGATAAGTGAGCATCCCTGATCAACAAGATCAAGAGCTGCTTCCTTGGCATCAGCACTTTCAGGCTTATTTGTTACGATTACCGGTGTAACACCAGCCTTTTCACATGCCTCTTTAAATGCAGTGATAAAGTTTAAATCGTAAGTTGAGTTTTCATCATGAAGGCAAATAAGACCAACCTTCATAGCTTCTTTCTTGTCATCAGCCGGTTCCTTTGCACAAGCACAAAGTCCAAGAGCCATAACAAGTGCGAGTACTAAAGCTAAAAGCTTTTTCATAGTACACATCCCCCTAATTTTTTCTTTTTAAATATTATAACTGCCAAATTTGCAGCAATAACCATATTATTCTTTTCTGAATGTTATTTGCCCGTCATCTGTCATTTCATCTATTATGGCAAGAGATTCAACACGAACACCGGTGTTTCTTATCATATCCCCACCAGGTTGAAACCCTTTTTCAATGACAATTCCACAACCGGCAAGTTTTGCACCGGAATCTTCAACGAGTTTAATGAGTCCTTGGAGAGCACTGCCATTTGCAAGGAAATCATCAATAATAAGCACCTTATCCTCAGGACCTAAAAACTCTTTTGAAACAATAATGTCATATTCTCTGCCATGAGTGAATGAAACAACCTTACTTGTAAACACCTCACCTGCAATGTTCTTCGTCTGATTTTTTTTAGCAAAAACAACCGGAACATTAAAATTCTGAGCAACGAGGCAAGCAATACCAATGCCTGATGCCTCAATAGTAAGGATTTTATTAATTCCCTCATCTTTGTAGAGTCTATAGAATTCCTTGCCAAGTTCATTTACAAAAGGAACATCTATCTGATGGTTTAAGAAAGATCCAACTTTTAATACACCGCCGGGGTAAACTTGACCGTCTGAAACTATTTTATCTTCAAGCAATTTCATATTGAATCCTCCAAAAATAAAAAAAGCAGACTAAAATATTAGTCCACTCGTCAATTAACAAAAAATATTAATCAACAAGTAGTAACAACTTAGGCGTTGTCGTAGAAACTTTTGGGCCATACATCCAAAATTATACTTGCAAATATCACGTCTGTTTATGTAAAAAATTCTATCATTTTGGCATATAAAAGTCAATTAAAATACAAGGTAATAATATACAATTATTATCCAAAAAAAATAGAAAAAATCCCACACCTTTTCGGTATGGGATTCATGGGTGCAGGGACAGGACTTGAACCTGCGACCTCCGGGTTATGAGCCCGACGAGCTACCACCTGCTCTACCCTGCGATATCAAGGGATTTCTTCCCTGTGTGCTAATACATTATATACAAGTGTATTTGAAAATGCAAGTGTTATTTTAAAAAAATTACGGTTGTCTAAACAAATAGACAACCGTTTTTAATTAGTCTACACTTATAATCTTGTCAAGAAATGGATGTGCAGCAAACCATTCTGGATAATTACGCTTAAAAATTGCCGGAACATTCCATGGATTAATAATACAAACAACAAGAACAACAGCTGCAATTAACAATAAAGTAAAAATTTTACCTGTAATTTTTAAAACTTTTTTTATCATATCCATCATAATACAAGAGTCTCCTTTTATATAAAATAACCACCGAAGAGATATTAACACAAAAAACATACACTTGTCAATTTATAAAAAAGAACCAGACATAAGTCTGGTTCCTCTGTTATGGATATGAAATTGTACTGTGTTGTGGTGGTTATACAACTTCATTATTAAAGGCCGTGGGAGATTCGGCCAATAAAGCAAAAAATAAAGGACTCTTTTGAAAAAGAGTCCACTTATGCGTTCCAAGCCTATGTATTCACACGGCTGACTTTCGACCCCTTTTCAAACACGGAAGGCAATTGGTTTCCCTCATACCCATCGGTTAACATTTCATGGCAAGTGCTTTAGAAACATTAACTCGGAGCAAATATTCAATTTGCAATTACAAATATATTATAAACTAAACACATAATATGTGTCAAGATTCTTTAATTAGAAACTGATTCCCCTGAACATACTACCATTTGCTGTATAACCATCAACAGGTTGATCATTTTGAGGAAGATTAATTATTGGAGTTTCAACAACAGGTAATACCTCTACCTCTTGTTTCTTTTCCTTTTTAGCCTTCTTTTCCTTCTTTGGTTTTGCAGGCTTTTCCGGTTCTATGGTAACAGATGGAGCAGGAGTTGATTTAATCATGTCAAGTGAAGCTTCATAGCCTTCAGCCATTCTTTCTTCGTAAATTCTCTTAACCTGCTTATCTCTTTCCTTTTTCTTTTTCTTTTCAAGAGCTTTTTTGTCTTTATTAAGTTGTGCTTTTTCTTTTACAAGGGCATCTTTTTTTGCCTTTGCAACTGCTTTTGCTGTTCTGCTCTTTGGACCCGATTCAGCAATTTTCTTTTGAATAAAGTCCCTTGCAGTTGTATAAGCAAATGGGAAAACCATACCTGCCCCAATTATTGCAGATAAAATTGCTACACCCACAAAGCTTATAATAAACATAGCCAAGTAGTACACTCTAGCGGTACGAGCCTTCATATGTTATATCCCCTCTCGAATGTAAGAAAAATGTAAGCATTTTTATAATAGTCCGTAAAAAAATACTGAAATAATAATACAGAATTTTTAAAGGTATGTCAATTTATTTACAATAAATCGCTTGAAATAATTGGCTTTATATTGCAATATATTAGCATGTAATTAATTAAGTTAAGGAGGAATCTGCGTGGCAGCCATTTTAGAATGCAAAAAACTTAAAAAGCAATATGGCAATTTCACTGCACTAAACGAAATTGACTTGACACTGCCAGAAGGGAAAATAGTAGGATTACTCGGTCCAAACGGAAGTGGAAAAACAACTCTTATAAAACTTGCAAGTGGACTTCTACTGCCTTCAAGCGGTGAAATTCTCATTGCCGGACAGAAGCCGGGAATTGACACAAAAAAATTAGTGGCATATCTTCCGGAAAGGAATTATCTTACAGACTCCATGAAAGTTTCAGGCGCCGTTGATTTCATGGCAGACTTCTACTCGGACTTTGACAAAAATAAAGCTTACGACCTTTTAGACAAGCTTAATATTGATCCTAAAAAGACACTCAAATCTCTTTCAAAAGGCACAAAAGAAAAAGTTCAATTAATCCTGGTCATGAGTAGAAATGCACGCCTTTATCTTCTTGATGAACCTATTGGTGGTGTGGACCCCGCAGCAAGAGATTACATCCTTGACACTATCATAAGCAACTACTGCGAAAACGCTACCGTTCTAATTTCAACACACCTAATTGCTGATGTTGAATCGGTTCTTGACGAATATGTATTTATTCAAAACGGAAACATTTTAGAACACGGCTCAGTTGAAAGAATAAAGGAATCCGGAAAAACTGTTGACGGACTCTTTAGGGAGGTGTTTAGATGTTAGGAAAATTATTCAAACACGAATTCCTCACAATAGGAAAATTTGCACTCCCTTCATATATAGTTGTACTTATACTTGCACTTGTGGGTAGGTTTCTCACTTGGATTACATCCAGACAGTATGTAATAGACAACGTTCCAAGCACATTTGTCAAAATTCTAAGCATACTAACTTCCCTTATTACACTTCTTTATACGCTTGTTTTCCTTGGAATATTCCTATTAACAATGGCATTCTTAGTATACAGATTCTACAAGAACTTCTTTACAGATGAAGGTTATCTTATGATGACACTTCCTGTTAAAACACCATCTTTAATACTCTCTAAACTGTCAAATGCATGGATATGGATAATCTTTAGCGGAATTGTTGCAATTGTGTCGCTCATCATTACAGTTGGACATTTTGACGAACTAACTGACACATTAAATAACACTTGGGATTCCATTAAGAGCATGCTTGAACGCGAAGAAGACTTCATAAAAGACGAACTCGGGGTTCCAATTTGGGTTTTTGTCATTGAATTATTAGTCCTTGGCCTTGCCTACCTAACGCGATTCATCCTATCTTGGTACGCATCAGTAAGTTTTGGTAATCTAATTGCAAAGAAACACAAAATAATAGGAACACTCTTCTCCTATTTCCTTCTTTTCATAATTACAACCATTATCCTTTCCCTTTATCTTACTGTAATTACAACACTCATTCCTGATTATTATGACAAACTAAATGACAGTTCGGGAAGAGCCCTTCAAACCGTAGTTTTTGGATCAATTGCAATTTACTCTGTTTTCTCAGCCGGACTTTTTGCATTCACAAACTACATTATGAAGCACAAATTAAATCTTGACTAATAAAAAGAACCGTATGAAAATTCATACGGTTCTTCTCCTATTTAGAAGCATTTTGAGACGCCTCTCTTACGCCTGCAGAAAGGATTAGGAGAGCGTTTTTTAATGTTGGAATTATGTCTAAAGAATTATCTATCTTTACAGAAATATACGGTCTTGAACCGGCGCTTACAAGTATTTTGCCACGCATGTCAGACGATAATCTTGTAACCGCACGCATATTTATGTCGTCCCAATAGAGAAGGATATTGTCCCCTCTTTGCCCAATTTCATAAATACCGAGCTTAGATGCCGTGTTTCTAAGAAGAGAAACTTCTATGAGACCCATTACAGATTTTGGTGGATCACCAAATCTATCAATAAGTTCATCTGTAACATCCATTGCATCATCATTTGACCTAATATCCGCAATTCGTCTGTAAATTGCAAGTCTATGAGGCACACTTGTAATATAATTTTCAGGAATATGTGCATCTATCTGAACATCAATTAGACATTCACGTTGCTTTGGAATAACTTCTCCGGTTTCATTTTCCTTATTTTCCTGTACAGCCTCTCCCAATATCTTAAGGTACATATCATAGCCAACCGCCTCCATATGCCCATGCTGATTTGCGCCAAGAATACTTCCCGCTCCTCGAAGTTCTAAATCCCTCATTGCAATTTTAAAACCGGAGCCAAATTCCGTGTACTCACGAATTGCAGTAAGACGTCTTTCGGCTATATCCGTCAACTCTTTTCCTCGTGTAAAAGTAAAATACGCTGTGGCTCTTCTTGAAGAACGACCAATTCTTCCGCGAATTTGATGAAGTTGAGAAAGACCCATTCTATCGGCATGCTCTATTATTAAAGTATTCGCATTTGGAACATCAACACCGGTTTCAATAATAGTTGTGCAAACCAAAATGTCAATTTCACCCTCAACAAGTTTTCTCCAAACATCCGAGAGCTCATCCTCACTCATTTTTCCATGAGCAATTCCAATACGTGCTTCCGGCACAAGTTCATGAATTTTTGCAGCGCAATGGATAATTCCCTCAACATTATTATACATGTAGTAAACCTGTCCACCACGTCTAAGTTCTTTTTCAATAGCCTGCGCCACAATGCCCTCATCATATTCAAGTACATAAGTTTGAACAGGGTGCCTGTCTAAAGGAGCTTCTTCAATAATAGACATGTCACGTATTCCTGTCATAGCCATATTTAATGTTCTTGGAATAGGTGTTGCAGACAATGTAAGAACATCCACATTTGGAAATCTCTCTTTGAGCTTTTCCTTTTGAGCTACACCAAAACGTTGCTCCTCATCAACAATCAAAAGACCTAAATCTTTAAACTCAACATCCTTCGAAATGAGGCGATGTGTTCCCACAATAATGTCAATGCTTCCTCGCCTTACTCCATCAAGTATCTTTTTCTGTTGTGAAGGAGTTCTAAATCTTGAAAGCATTTCAATTTCAACCGGAAAACCATCGAAACGCTTTACAATTGTATTGTAGTGTTGATAGGCAAGGATTGTTGTTGGAACCAAAATTGCACACTGTTTTCCATCAGCGATGCATTTAAAAGCAGCCCTTAATGCAACTTCTGTTTTACCAAAACCTACATCGCCGCAGAGTAGACGGTCCATAGGAACCGGACGCTCCATATCACGCTTTATTTCATAAATACACCTTAGTTGATCTTCAGTTTCATCAAACTCAAATCTGCGTTCAAAATCACTCTGCATATCAATATCAGGAGAAAATGCGAAACCGGGTGTGTTCATCCTCTTTGCATAGAGTTCTGTCAGTTCTTTTGCCATATCACCCACAGCAGCGCGAACTTTACTTCTGGATTTTTCCCACTCCTTTGAACCAAGGCGATTAAGTTTTACTGTTTTTGTATCCTCACGTGGGCCAATGTATTTTGAAACTAAATCCAACTGTGTAACAGGAACGTATAAAACGTCCTGTTTGGCATATTTTATTTTTATATAATCCTTACTGATACCGGATACAACAAGATTTTCAATTCCATCGAAAATGCCAATTCCATGAATATTGTGAACCACATAATCTCCTTTGTGAAGTTCATCAAGGCTATGGAAGACATTTTCTGCCTTTGTCCTTTGTCTTTTCTTTATGCCTCCGCTGACTCTTCCGTGAGTAATGAGCATAAAATCAATATCTGGAATTCTATATCCTGACGAATATGTTTTTGCAATAACTGAAATCCTATTTTCAGGGAATTCATTAGGAACCACAGAAAAATAAACGGCATCACAGCCTTCTGTTTCAAGGTCCTCTGCCACAGATTTTGCAGCTTTTTCGGTTCCGGCCGCAACAACAATGGTGGAATTTTTATTATCAACACATTCATTTAGAAGTGCTGAGACCGTTCCGTTCCAAGATGGCACCTGTCCAAGAGAAATTGTATAAAGCTCCTTTACACCCGTGTCAAAACTTCCTCTTGCAAAGTTATCCAAATATATTGTGTTTGCATTTTTGTAATCCTCCACCATTGCGCTAAAAGGAATGGTAAAAAGGCCCATCTGCTTTACATAATCTCCATCAGTTAATGCATCTTTTATTTCTTCATTAAAAATTTTATTGTACGCGTTAATTCGTTCTTTCACCGAACCGCTTTCCACAACAATCAAAAGATCATTTTCTTCCATAAAAGAAAGTGGAGTCATTGAATCCTCATAGATATAATTCAAATATTTATCATTACACAAACTGATTCCCTGTTCAATGCAGGTCAAGTCTTCGTAGACCTTTTGTCTAACCACATCTGCATTCTTAACACGGAGTTTGCTAAGATCCGACTCTATTTTTTCTTTAAATACATCAAAATTTCCAATTATTATCTCAGATGAAGGCGTAATACACACCTTCTCAACAACATCTGTTCGTCTTTGAGTCTCCGTTTCAAATTCACAGATTGTGTCAATTTCCTCTCCCCAAAGTTCAAGTCTAAGCGGCTTTTCCCTATCCGGAGGAAAGAAATCCACTATTCCGCCGCGAACCGCATACTGTCCATGGCCCTCAACCTCGTCTGCTCGTTTATATCCCGCATTATCAAACAAACGTAACATTTTTTCAAGTGGCATTTCTTTACCAATTTCCAAAGTCCAAATGTTTTTTATTAGATTCTGTTTAGAAATAGTTTTTTGAACAGAAGCAGTCGCCGGCATTACAAGCACATCAATATCTTTCAAAACCCAAGCTGACAACGCGCCCATTCTCTGTTCTTCATATTCTTTTGACTTGGTCTGTGCGGAAATTAGCGATATATCCTTTGTTGGAAACATACCGGCATTTGTTCCAAACGATTTCAAGTCGTCTGAAACCTTTGTTGCTGTTGCATCATCCGGAACAATAACAATAGCGCGCTTTTTTGTATTTTCACATAGACTGTGAATTAAAAGTGCCTTATGAACAATAGACGCACCAAGGACACCAAGGGGAAATCTTCCCCTTAGCACGTTATCTTCCAATTTTTTATAAATTTCATTTTTAGATATAGAATTTGAAAAACCGGTCATATTTACCTCTTTTTTCTTATTCAGATTATGGCAACGCCCCCACTAAGCAAATAGTGGGGGTACATATTTTTATTTAATTATACCTATTCATTGCTTCCCCTGTATTATTCGACACAATTAGTTTTACTGAATCGAACACCTTTGGGAACAATTGTTCCAGCTCTTTAATGTCGGATTTCGAAAACGTCCCAAGAACATGGTCTGCAAGAGATTTATCCGGATTGAGTCTATCCCCCACGCCTATTTTTACTCGTGGAAAATTGTCAGAACCCAAATGTGCAATTATACTTTTTAGCCCGTTATGGCCACCGGAGGAACCCTTTCGTCTAATCCTAATTTTTCCCGGCTCCAATGAAATATCATCAAAAATAATTATTACATTTTCAGGTGGCACCTTATAAAAACGTGCTGCTTGACCTATAGCATCACCGCTATTATTCATATATGTTTGCGGCTTCATTAAAAGACACTTTTCTGTTCCTATTCGGCACTCTGCTGTTAGCGCTAAAAATTTCAGCCTATCAATACGAACGCCAAGAGTTTCTGCAATTGAATCTATTGCCATAAATCCGACATTGTGTCTTGTCTTTTCATAATCTGTGCCCGGATTTCCCAGACCAGCTATAATAAACATCTGTCTTCCTCTTCCTTATGGCATATTCTTATACGGTCTTTTTTCAAGAACCCAACCCGGTTTGTCAACCTGTCTTGCTCTTGCAATTGATAATGCAAATTGTTCAACATCGTTGGTTATTGTTGACCCAGCCGCAATGTAAGCATATTCACCAATTGTAACAGGTGAAATAAGATTTGCATTACATCCAATAAATGCACCATCTTTAACCGTCGTTCTTGTCTTATTCTTACCGTCATAATTAACAGTTAAAGAACCACAGCCAAAGTTTACGCCTTTACCAATGTCTGAATCGCCAATATAGGAAAGATGTGGAAGTTTTGTTCCTTCACCAATTTGCGAATTTTTGACTTCAACAAAATTTCCAATGTGTACATTTTGAGCTATATATGAGTTTGGTCTAACATGAGAAAACGGACCAATATCCGTTCCATTCATAACCTGAGATTTTTCAACCTCTGTGTTACGAAGCTTCACACCATCTCCAATTTTTGAATCGTCAATAAGGCAGTTTGGTCCTATTTCACATGCTTCGCCAATTTCACTTCTACCTCTTATAATTGTATTTGGAAGAATTGTGGTTTCAGCCCCAATAACTACATCTGTTCCAATAATAATACCATCTGAGCATGGTATATCTACGCCATTAACCAAATGATCAAGAATCACCTGTTTTCTTGCAATTTTATTTAATTCCATAAGTTGGGCCCTGTCGTTTGCGCCAAGGACAACATCAGCATTATCTGTCATATGAACACAAATTGGCCAACCTATTTTCTTTATTTCTTCAATGGTGTCGGTCAGATAATATTCATGGGCATCATTTTCTTGGTTAATTTGGGTTAGTGCGTAAAGCAAACATTTTTTATTAAACCAATAAGCTCCGGAATTAACTTCACAGATAAGTTTTTCCTGTTCAGATGCATCTCTCTGTTCAACTATTCGTTGAAAATTCCCAGCGGCATCTCTTACTATTCTTCCGTAGCCAACAGGATTTTGAAGTTTTGCTGAAATTACTGTAGCACCACTATTCATAGCTAGGTGAAGGCCAAAAGAATCCTCAATAGTTGAAGAGTCCATGAAAGGTGCATCGCCATTCAAAATTAATACGTTTTCTGCGTCAACGCTATTTAAAAATGAAACAGCCTGCATTACAGCATGACCTGTACCAAGACGTTCTTTTTGATAGCAAATTTCCGAGCGTCCGTCAATATGGACATCTATTTCTTCACCAAGATGTCCTACAACAACGCAGGTGTCTGTAATACCGCTTTTTTCAACCGCATCAAGGACCCAGTCAACCATTGGTTTAAATAGTACACAAGCCATGGCTTTTGGCTTTTTAGATTTCATTCTCTTACCCTCGCCGGCAGCAAGAACGATTGCACAAGGTTTTGACATATTACAGTAACCTCCTTAATAGCGTTGCTATATCAACATTGTAATTTACGAATATTAATGCAGCAACATTTGTAATTAAAGTCATACCAAAGAACAAAAGAACGACCGGAACAATACTTCTTCCGCCTCTTTTTCTAAGGAATTTTTCCTGTTCCTCGGAATTGCCATCTTCTAAAATTTTCTTGCTCTTAGTCAAGATTTTCACACAATGTTCCTTATATAGATAGTTACCAAACACCGCAATTACTAAATCCACTGCAAATTGAATATAATTTGACACCTGAATACAAACGGGTTGTGGAGGCATTTTTTCTGCCAATGCGTCCACCTTTGAATTAAGTTCCTCGGTTGACTGATTTGCATCCGATAACATTATTTCAGCCGCTTCAGTATAAACCTCAGAATATTTTGTTCCGTATTCAGAAATTTCTCCAATAAAGCAAATTGGAATTATTATAGAAATAAGCATTGCAATAATACCAAGCTTATACATTTTTCTGTACATAAGCCAAAATGGTCCAAAGAAAAATCCGGCCCAATTCCATGTCCATTTTCTGTTGGAACGTTCCATCATCATAAACTTTGGAATAAATTTATGCTTATTCTTTTGAATAACATTACCGTACGCTTCTACAGTATATTCACCTATTTTTTCTTTTCCTGTAATGGTTCTAAACACCGGATGTGCATTCCCATCGCGGTCAACCTCCATGGCAGGCATTGCTCCGTTTGGGGCTTCATCATTACTGATAAATCCACCCGGAAAGACCTTTGAAACATCATCTGAATTTAACCTTTCCTTTGATGATTTTTCACTTTTTTTCTCTTCGTCTTTATTAGGTCTATTCTCATCCAACCAAGAATATCCTTCAGAATGACGTATTTTATTTACACAATGTCCAAGCTTATTGTAACAATCTCTATGGTGTGGTGTGCCACACTCAGGGCATACGACAATATCGTCCCCTTCTTCAAACACCTTGTTACAAGCAAGACACGTTTCGTTCTCGTATTTCATAGTTCTTCTGCTCCTACATAGTTTATATAAATATACATTATAAATTATACAATATACAATCATACAATTCAATCAAATACAGTATATTTTTCTTTACATTACATCTGTATTTTTATATAATCTAGTATTAGTGAAAGGACTGATATATATGCTTCAGTATGAAGAATTACGTCTTTCTCTTTTAGAGAATGAAAAGCCTCTTGAGGATTTAAGCGCCGCTTTAGGTCTTGATCAAATGAAAGAGGAAGTTGCAGCTTTGGAGCAAGAAGCTGCAAAAGACGGTTTCTGGGATGACCTTGAAAACTCTCAGAAAGTTCTCCAACGCACAAGTATGTTAAAAAATAAAATATCTTCATATGAATCTCTTCACTCATTATTTGAAGATACCCTCGTTATGATTGAACTTGCAAACGAAGAAGAGGACGAATCTCTTTTTGAAGAGTGCGCTCAAAGCGTTGAAGAGGTAAAGAGCAAACTTGACACAATGACTCTTTCAACACTTTTGACAGGTGAATATGACCAAAGCAATGCAATTCTAACATTTCATGCAGGAGCAGGCGGTACAGAAGCTCAGGACTGGGCTTCTATGCTCTTTAGAATGTATAACAGATGGGGAGAGCGCCACGGATTCAAGGTTTCAACTCTTGACTACCTTGACGGCGATGAGGCAGGTCTTAAATCTGCAACAATATTAATTGAGGGCGAAAATGCATACGGATATATGAAGAGTGAAGCAGGAGTTCATAGACTTGTTCGTGTATCTCCTTTTGATGCAGCAGGTCGTCGCCACACCTCTTTCGCTTCTCTTGAAGTAATGCCTGAAATTGACGACACCATTGAAGTTGACCTTCGTCCGGAAGATATTGAAATGGAAGTTTATAGAGCAAGTGGCGCCGGGGGACAGAAGGTTAATAAAACATCTTCCGCAGTTCGTCTCATTCACAAGCCAACAGGCATTGTAGTTTGTTGCCAAGTTGAACGTAGCCAACATCAAAACCGTGAAGTATGCATGAAAATGCTTAAATCAAAGCTCATTGAAATTAAAGAACGTGAGCACCTTGAAAAGATAGAAGATATTAAAGGTGTCAAGACAGAAATTGCATGGGGCAACCAAATTAGATCATACGTATTTATGCCATATACCCTTGCAAAAGACACAAGAACGAACTTTGAAATGGGTAATATAAATGCCGTTATGGATGGAGATATTGACGGATTTATTAATGCATATCTTAAAATGCAGTCCCTTGAAAACCTCAAAAACAATTGACAATTTAATTGTTCATTGTTATAATATCACTCCGCGAGGCGCACTTACGTCTCCAATCCTTGCTCTATCGGATTAAGTGATAGGGCCAAAAGACCACAAGGAGGTGCTAGAAATGGCAGCAAAAAACTATGAAGCAATGTTGGTATTCTCAGTAAAGAATGGCGACGAAGCAGCACAGGACCTTTTCAACAAGTTCAAGACACTTATTGAAAAGAATGGTACCATCAGCAACATTGATGAGTGGGGTAAGCGCAAGCTTGCTTATGACATCAACTATGAGTCTGAAGGATACTATGTTCTTGTTGAGTACTCAGCTGAACCAGAATTCCCTGCTGAGTTTGAGCGTGTTCTTGGTATTACAGAAGGCGTTCTCCGTTTCCTCAACACATCTAAGTAATTTGGTGGGAGGTAAAACCAATGCTTAACTGTGCAGTTATTATGGGTCGTCTTACAGCAGACCCGGAACTTCGTACAACGCCTACCGGTACATCTGTTACATCTTTTACAGTTGCTGTTGACAGATCATACCAAAAAAACGGCGAAGAAAGACAAGCCGATTTCATCAACGTAGTTGCTTGGAGACAAACAGCAGAATTTGTAACTCGTTATTTCCGCAAAGGTTCAATGATTGCAGTTCAAGGTTCAATCCAAACACGTAACTATGAAGATAAAAATGGCCAAAAGCGTACAGCAGTTGAAATTATTGCAGACAGCGTAAGTTTTTGCGGTTCAAAAGCAGAATCAGGAACAGGAAACTTTGCTCCTGCAGCACAGGCTCCAGCTGCTCCGGTACAACAGCCGGCGTCTTTCTCAACAGCAGGTGCAGATGATTTCTCATCAGCTGATATGGAAGATGAATTACCATTCTAAAACATTACTGATTAAAACCTAAAAGGAGGTTACCGACATGGCATTCGACAAAAACGCTAAAGGCGGAAGAAAGTCTCGTAGGAAAGTTTGTGCTTTCTGTGTAGACAAGATTGACACAATCGACTACAAGGATACCGCAAAGCTCAGAAGATTTACATCTGACAGAGCTAAGATCCTTCCAAGAAGAGTAACAGGTACATGTGCTTATCATCAGCGTGAGCTTACAACAGCTATTAAGCGCGCAAGACACGTTGCACTTCTCCCTTACTCAGCTGACTAATTAAAAATTAAAGAGCTGTTTACGAAATTCGTAAACAGCTCCTTTTTTTATTTATCAAATTTTCTTTTAAGCACCGGCACAGCGGAAGCAATTATTCCAAATAAGACTTGGAACAGTACAATCTGTCCGCCTGTTATTCCCATAGGTCCTGAGAAAATTGCAAGAACAAGGAACAATACAAGAGCAATTCCGGTATATATTGTTGAAATAATATTATTAATTGGAATATTTGCATTAAGTTCTCTTGCTTCATAAATTGTTTTCAGTGAAGCCTCTATTGTTCCATTATGGAGAATACCGGATTTTGCATTTTCACACTCTGTTGTTCTATACTTTTGGAAAATATCTCCGGATACCGGACTTAATATTTTTACTGCAGAAATATTTAAACTAAAGTATTTGCAGATCATTTCTTCAGTAATATTACAGTCGCAAGTACGAACCAATAAAGAAACTCCCGCTTTATCTATATTTTGAAGATATCTTCTCATGTGCTTATCCGCTTGATAATTAATAACAAACATAGCAGCAATTTTTCCGGCTATTGCAAGATACATTACCTTTCGTCCGTCATGAGTATATTGGAGTTCAAATTCACGCTCAGGTGCCTGAACATTATGATTAACTAAAAGATCTCTGCTTCCCACAAGGACTCTTCTGCCATGAATCCATGCTGAAAGACCAAGTTTTTCCTCATAAGCCAATGATTCAACAGGCGGAAGAAGTTCTTTTTTCCCAAGAATTACATTTCCAAAGATATCTGCAAGTGGTCCGCCAGACTCAATTACAAGAGCTGCAGCGTAAAGAATTGCATCGTCAATTCTCATATTGTGGAATGTTTTAATGCCTATTATGCTGCAACTACCCTTTTTGAAAATATCTGTACTATCAAGTACATAAGCATTTACACCTGTGCTATTTGAAACAGCCTTATGACCTGTAATTGCAGCACCGGTTTTATTAAATTTCCTATTAACTAAGAAAAGTAAAATGTTAGATGCAATCTTTGTAAATGCAGGCATTGCAATACAACAAACAGCTGCAAAAATACCAAAAGCTACAACTATATCTTTTTTAACAATTCCAAAAATAAGTCCAGCAAGAAGAGCAGCTCCCACAACCGCATAAACTAATTTATATGCGTAATCATCTGCCGGGTCATCCTCAAAAGAATTCTTTAAGAAATCCTTTGGGACAGAAATTCTTGCATTATAACATATTTCAGGCTCACCCATAAGAAGGCCTCTACCTATTTCAAAAGCCTCATCCTCATCCGGAATGAGTTCGCTGCTATAAAGCTGTGTCCCATTTGTAACAAATTCAAAATTACCCTTTGTTTTGGAAAGAACAAGCCATTTTGAAATAGAGGACATTGTAAGAGCAAGACAAGCAGCAGCTGTGTAAATTGAAACAGTTGTATATTCACTGCTTGTGAAAAGGGCCATAACTATATTTTCAAGAAGACATGCTACAACAACAACGAGAAGTCCTGTAGCGGTATTTGGTTTCTTATTTTTTATGCCGTCAATACCTTTTATTAATGTATTTATTGAAAGAACGGATGCAATAACAAGGATTATGATGTTTATAATTCCACATCCCAAAGCACCATTTCCTATCATTTCAACATTTCCGCCAGAAGCAGAAATAAGGCCTGTAATGATAAGTGAAATTACTGTAAGTACCGTCTGTGCAATGACGAACATACCCGTTTTCTTTTCAGCACCAACAAGAGATTCATAAATTCTTGACGCATCAGAAGGATATCTGTACTCATCTTCAATTTCATTTAACAAGGTTGATTTAGGAGCAGACTTTTCCTCTAAAGCTTCTGACTCTTCATCAATAGTGTCCTCTTCCGGAAGCTCTGCAAAATTTGCATCAAGCTTAAACGAGGCAACTTTTTTGTCCCTCTTTTCTCTCAATGTTTCCTCTGCATTTTCTTCGTCAATTTGGTCAATTACATCTTCTTCACCAAAACCGCTGAGACGAATTTGTCCGTCAATACTATCCTCATCTCTTACAATTGTTCCGGATTCTCCTTTTGCAACAATTGTTTTATCAAAATTACTTCTTTCTGCATCTGCAGAAACAATTGTAGGAATTGGTTCTAAATCTGCTGTATTTGTAAATTTACTCTTCTTGATAATGATTCCCGGACGCTCAATTAATTCCTCAGGCATATCCTGATGAAGGCGTTCATAATCTGCGGTTCTTTCAAGATGTTGCTTCGGTTTATTTAAGAATCTTTCTCTGTATTTATCTGTAACCATGCCACCGGATTTTTCAATTTTTTCTGTCATAATCTGATGGTCAATATTGTCATTTCTAATTGGATAAATACCTACTGTCTTACCGGCAAGAGCATATCTTTCGGCTTGATTCTTTTCTGTTTCATTTGAAGAATCTGCTACATAAACAGTATCCTCTTCATCATTAGCACTGTTTTCAACATTTTCCGGGTTATCCGCAAGTTCCATGATAATTGAGGTTTCTTCCGGCTTTCCGGAAACCTTTTCCTCAGGTTCAGATACAATATCCGTTTTCTTTACCTGAATATCATTAGCATCAAACACGCGTGTTTTTTGAGAAAGAGGTTTCTTTTCTTTCGGTTTTGCTTCCACCGGTTCTTCATTTTCTTCTAAAGCATAATCTTCAGAAGGATTTTCTTCAGCAAGGTCTTCGGTTGACATCTCATCATATTCAAGAACTTCTAATTTTTCGTTAGAAAAATCTTTTAGGTTCTCTGTCTCCTTTGAAGCTGTTACTGATTCACCAAGAACTTCGTCCCTTTCTTCTTCAGGCTCAGGGCCGAGTCCTAAAAGAGCATCAATTTCCTCCATTGACCAAGCTTTTTTAGGGGCAGAACTCTCCTTAACATCGTCCCCAAAAGATGCCAGGATATCATCAAGTGACATATCAAATTTATCAGACATTCTGCAACCCTCCTTTAGACAGTTTTTATGTTAAGCCTCTGTCGGCTTGCTTCATACATTACAATTCCTGCAGCAACTGAAGCGTTTAATGAATTTATTTCTCCTCTCATTGGCAGAGAAAGAACAAAGTCACATTTCTCTCTAACCAAGCGACCCATTCCAGTTCCCTCTGAACCAACAACAATGGCTATTGAACCGGTAAGATCTGTTTTACACCAAACTTCTCCGTCCATATCAGTTCCATATATCCAAACGCCACGCTCTTTAAGTTCATCTATTGTTGTTGCAAGGTTACTGACCCTTGCAACCGGCATATATTCAAGAGCTCCTGCAGATGTTTTTGCCACTGTGAAGTTCAAAGTAGCGCTTCTTCGTTTTGGAATAATTACACCATGAGCTCCGGAGCATTCTGCAGTTCTTATTATTGCGCCCAAATTGTGAGGGTCTTCTATTTCATCACAAATAATTATAAAAGGAGGCTCCCCTTTTTCCTCTGCTTTAGCAAAAATATCTTCAACTGAAGCATATGAATGAGCAGCAACTCTTGCAATGACACCCTGATGATTCGCATTACCACACATATAGTCCATTTTCTTTGAATCGGTTTCTTTTACAATTATTCCCTGTTCCCTACACATTGAAATTATTTTTCCAACTGAGCCTTGTCTTTCGCCCTTTGAAACAAATAATGTATCAATTTCTCTTCCCGATTTTAATGCTTCAGTAACAGGATTTCTACCAATTATTAATTCACTTTGGATGTCATTTTCACGCATATACGCTTGCCTCCAAATGGCATATATAGTTATTAATAGTATGTATTATACCACCTATTGCGGTCTTTTACAACAAAAAACCACAATATTTAGCATAATTAAAGCGAATTTAAATCATGTAATGTCTTCAAAATCATTTGATTTCCCTTGTTAAACTATTGATTTTAGAAAAAAACTCATATATAATGTTTTAGGTAAAAAGCAGAGATTGCTTTTGTTTGGTCATATGGCGCGTGGGTCCTGTGCAACAGAGCGCCGTGAATCATGTCAGGCGGGGAACCGAGCAGCATTAAGCGGAATGTCCTGTGTGCCACAGTCCGCCTGCTCGCCATATGATCAAGTAAAAGTGCCTCTGCTTTTAAATTTGTAATGAAATGAGGGTTTTTATGTATCAAGCTTTATACAGAAAATGGCGACCTCGCAACTTCTCAGATGTAGTTGGACAAGAACATATTACCAAAACCCTCATGAATGAAATTACGTTAGGACGGCACTCACATGCATATCTTTTTACCGGATCAAGAGGAACCGGTAAAACAACCTGTGCAAAAATATTTGCAAAGGCAGTAAACTGTGAGCACCCAATAAACGGTGACCCATGCAACGAATGTGAAACCTGTAAGGGAATAGACAACGGTTCCATTCTTGACGTAATTGAAATAGACGCTGCGTCAAATAACGGTGTAGACAACATTCGTGACATTAGAGACGAAGCAAACTTTACACCGGTAAACGGCCGCTTTAGGGTTTATATAATAGATGAGGTTCACATGCTTTCCGGAGGTGCTTTTAACGCTCTTCTTAAAACACTGGAAGAACCACCTAAACATGTAAAATTTATCCTTGCAACAACTGAGGTTCATAAAATTCCTGCAACAATTCTCTCTCGTTGTCAAAGGTTTGATTTTAAAAGAATTTCATCCTCCGACATTGCTGCAAGACTCCAATATATATCATCAAAGGAGGAAATAGTCCTTGATGATGAAGCTGCAATGTTAATTGCACGTCTTGCAGACGGAGCGCTGCGTGATGCGCTTTCCATATTAGACCAATGCATCAGTCACAGTAAAAACATTACTGTCGACGTTGTAAATAGCGCAGTTGGTCTTGCAGGTAAGGCTCATTTATTTGAGTTATCAAAATACATTATTCAAGGTGACGGCGCACATGCGCTTTCAAAAATCAACGACCTCCACAATAAATCTTGTGACATGGAACGTCTTTGTGATGAACTTATAAATCACTTTAGAAACATTATGGTTTGCCGCGCCGTAAACAATCCGGAAGATTTGGTAATATGTTCAGATCAAGAACTTTCTGAATATAAAGCCATTTCCGCTCCACTTGAAATGACAAATATTATTGAGGCTCTTACAATACTGGGAGAAACCAAAAACACTCTTCACTACGGCTACGGCAAACGCGTTGAAATGGAAATGGCCATTGTGCGCCTAGTTTCAATTTGGGCATCAAACAGCGGTGCACAAGCTTTTGTTCCAACAGTAGCCGCAGCGCCAACATCAACGGAAGCACCTGTTATTCCAACTAAATCTGCTCCAATTATCAATGAGGAGCCGGAACCTGTTCCTCCTCCAATGGAAGAAGAACCGGTTCCAGCAACAAAAGAGCCTGAACCAACTAAAGAACCACTTGAAGATATTTTAGTTGAGCCAATTACAACTGAATTTGAAGATTCAGTTCCTGTTGGAGACCCTATTCCTGACGGCTTAATTCCCGAAAACATTTGGAATGCCCTCATAAGAGAAGTTACAACCATGGACAAACCGCTCCTAGGTTGCTTGCCGGGTTCCAAGGGATATAAAGAAGGAAATTCTCTAAAAATCTTTACAACAAATTTCCTTCTTCAAATGCTTGTACCTCAGCCGGAACACAACGAAGTAATTTACAACGCAACATTCACTGTTCTTGGCACATATCTTCGTCCTACAATTATTACAGAAGATCCTTCTACCACTGAGGAATCAACTGATAAACTTCCCGAAAAGCCCGAAGAATCAAAGGTAGTTGAAGAGCCAAAAACAACAGAACCATCTGATGAAACGGTAACCACAGAAAAGTTTGAAGAGACAGCACAAAAAAATATAGAAACCCCTATTTTAGAAAATTCAGAAGAAGCAGTTGACCCATTGGATGCATTTCTTAACAAGATGAATGCAATTAATGAATCAGAACAAATTAATCTAAACTTATTTATAGAGGAGTAAAACAATGAAGGCAAGAATTCCAAACCAAGGCAAAGGTGTAAACCAAGCCGGTATGATGAAGCAAATTCAAAAAATGCAGGATGATATGCAAAAAACCCAAACTGAAATTGAAAATACAGAATTCACAGCCAGTTCAGGCGGTGGAGCTGTAGAAGTTTCAGTTAGCGGTTCACACGAAGTGAAAAGCATAAAAATAGACCCTGAAGTTGTAGATCCGGACGACGTAGAAATGCTTGAAGATATGCTCATTGCTGCTCTCAACGAAGCTCAGAGAAAAGCTGCTGACACAATGGAAAGAGAAATGAGCAAAATAACAGGCGGAATGAATATTCCGGGCCTTGGCGGCTTATTTTAATAAAGGGGCGTTTTAATTGAGTTATAACGTTGCTGCTCTTTCAAAACTCATTGAACAATTTGAAAGAATGCCGGGCGTTGGTCACAAAAGCGCACAAAGAATGGCATTTTATGTGCTGGACATGAAACCAGAAGAAGCAAAAAAGTTTGCGGATGCAATAAATGAAGCACATGAAAAAATTCACAAGTGCAAAATCTGCTGTAATCTTACAGAAGACGAACTTTGCTCAGTTTGCAAAAATGAAGCGCGTGACAAAACCATAGTTTGTGTCGTTGAAGACCCACGTGATGTAATGGCAATAGAAAAAACCCGTGAGTTTGAAGGAACATACCATGTTCTTCACGGTGCAATTTCACCAATGGGTGGAATTGGACCTGATCAATTGACAATAAAAGAACTTCTTGCACGTTTGGATGGCGTAACAGAGGTTATCATGGCAACAAACCCCACAGTTGAAGGTGAAGCCACAGCCATGTATATTTCAAGACTTTTAAAGCCTCTTGGAATAAAAACCACAAGGCTTGCATACGGTGTACCTGTAGGAGCCGATCTTGAATATGCAGACGAAGTTACTCTTACCCGTGCAATGGAAGGACGCCGAGAAATATAAAAGAAGGAGATTAGTCATGGCAGAAAAGAAAAATGAACTGCAGACAGTTGCAAACAACAAAAAAGCCTACCATGACTATTTCGTTGTTGAAAGTTTTGAGGCAGGCATAGAACTGTACGGGACCGAGGTCAAATCGGTCCGACAGGGAAAAGTTAATTTAAAAGATGCTTGGTGCAGCATAGATTCAGGAGAAATTTTTGTCAATGGCATGCACATAAGTCCATATGACCATGGAAATATATTTAACCGAGATCCAATGCGCAAAAGACGTCTATTAATGCACAAGAGGGAAATAGAAAAACTGTTTGGACTAACTAAACAGCAAGGCTATACACTCATTCCTCTCTCTGCATATTTTAATAGAGGAAGACTTAAAATCCAGGTGGGCCTTTGCAAAGGTAAAAAGAATTATGACAAACGCGAAAGCATTGCCAGGAAAGATGCCGAACGTGAGGCACGCAGAGAATTTAAGCTTTCCAACCAATAATATGGGGATGAAAGGATTTCGACGGGGATTTTGAATCACGATAAGCGAGCGGTGGTGTGGGCCCACCATAAAACCTACACGTTTATAAAATAAACGACAACAAACCAGTTTTACAGGCTGCTTAAGTTAGCCCGTCTTAGCCTCGAGTACCGCGGCTTGGCATAAGGCGAATACCAGCGGTGAACGTGAACAGAGTTTTGTTTCGGGCTCTGTCATGACCTAGAAACTACTGAAAGTGTAAGCCTGTTGTTCGGCGTACACCGGAGGGAATGTTAAAAGAACAACTACGCTCGTAGAAAGTTGTGTGGATGAATTTTCGGACGCGGTTTCGATTACCGCCATCTCCACCACAAAGAGTAGCCCCATTTGGTGCTACTCTTTTTTTATGATATAATGCAACTTATTGGAGGTGCATCTTATGAAAAACTCTAGAGTTTTGGTTATAGGGATGGGTCAAGGTGGTATGATAGCAGCATACTATCTTGCCAAAAATGGCTACAAAGTAGATATTTTTGAAAAAGAGAAGAAGGGTAAAGTAAGTTATCCTTGGTATGACGATATCACATTCAACATTTTTCAAAAGGTTGGTATTCCAGCGCCCGACCAAAAATATTACACTCAAAAGAGTAAATGGCTATTCGTTTCACCCGATGAAAAAAATAGTCTTGCTGTTCCACCTATGCCTCCTATGGTTGAGGTTTCTGTTTCCAGAAGGGGATTAAATGAGCATTTGTGTAATTTATGTGAATCTGTTGGATGTAAGCTACATTATGGTATAAATGTGTCTTCCTTGATTGTTGAAAACGACACAGTTGTGGGGATTGTTGCAAATAAAAAGAAATATAGCGCAGACCTTGTAATTGATGCATCAGGCCTACATTCCCCATTTAGAGGCCAAGTTCCAGAGAAATTTGAAATTCAAAAAGAGCCAAATGCGGACGATTTAATGAGTGGCTTTAGAGCATTCTACAAACGCAATGAAAACGCTTCCACCCCAAATCCTGAAAGTGTACTTTATGTAAAACATTTAAACGGCGTTGGTATTAGCTGGTGTAATTTAAACGATCGAAATGAAGTGGATATGCTATTCCTTAGGATTGGTGGTATGACGGGCGATGAATACCGCGAAATGGACAGAGCCCTACGCAAAAACCATGACATATTGACAGATGAAGTAATTATGGCGCCGAGACACGTTGACGTAGGCGTCAGATACACCCTTGCACGCATGGTTGCAGACGGATATGCCGCTGTCGGAGACAGCGCGTTCATGACCATGCCTTTTATGGGCAGTGGAATAGAAGCATCCATGCAAGCAGGAAAATTGCTTGCAGAAACGGTTATTAAGAACCGTAGAAAAAGTTATTCCGCAAAAAATTTATGGGCATATCAGGTAGCCTTCTACAAAAAACTCGGCGCCCTGTACATGGCAATTGACATTGCAAAACGTTGGGCTCTAAATTTAGACCCGGAGCTCATAAACTGGCTCTTTGGATGTGGGGCGGTTACATCTGAAGATATGAAACTGCTTTCTACAGATGAATCGAATAAGGCTTCAATTTCCCCTCTTGAAATAATTAAAAAAATTGGTATTCTTCTAAGCAAACCATCCTTAATTATTGGTCTCTTTAAAACACTCGGCCATGCCGCATACGGCTTTTTGGTTGCAATGTCTATTCCAAAGAAATACAACAAAAATAAAATTAACAAATGGCAGAATAAGTATGAAAATTTAATATAACCCCACAAGCATTATTTCAGAAAAATATTTTCTAAACCAAAAGTTTAGTTTATAAATCACCCTCAAAAAAATCCTTTTGAGGGTGATTTTTTATCTTTTTCTCATTAGGTGAAACAAATCCTAAATTTGAAAAAAATGATTTACTTTTTCGAACCCTGTCAAATTATAGCTAAAAAACAACCTAAACTAAAAAATGAATGCGCCTTATAACTACGACTACAATCAAATGTGTGAAAAAATAATCGAATTTTGACGCCCTATATATGGTATTTTAAAACCAAGGATACACAATTTATTACCCATGTTGTTTCTACCACTTTATGGAATTTTTTCAAAAAATAAATCCCCGAGAAATTCTCGGGGATTTTCTTTAAATAGCTGTTAAAATTTACTGTCTTTTTGAAAGTTCAGAGAAAGTAATTTCGTAAGCTTTTTCCTCATTTTCAAAAGTTTTTTCCGTGAATTTTTCTCCTAAAAGCATTTTCATCAACGCCTTTAAAAAGTGTGGATTCTTAACAAGAATTGGCCCTGTAAGTCCTGTTCCAAAAAAGTTTTTATAAATAAATCCTTCTATTGTATCCTCCGGAACGTTACCATCTCCACTGAGCATTTGCACCTTAAACATCGGCGTTTTTCTATTTGAAACAACGCTGCATTTGTTTATAAATCCGACAAAGGGTTTATCTATTCCTTTAGCCATCAATTCTTCTGTTGGAACTAAAATTGCATCGCCTACAAGACGCTTTGAATAGTCTTCTGTAACATCAAAATCAAATAAACCCAGACCGCTATTTCCAAGCATTTCCCATGAATTTCCTGTGAAAAGGACAATTTTTTCAGCTTCAATGGCAGCTTTTAAATCCTCTTTATATGGCTTTAAAAATTCTACAGCCATGTCTCTCTTGCTTTCTGTACCACTGCCGCAGTAAATGAAATCATATTTCATGAAATCAGGTTTTTCACCTTTTGTAACCCTATCGACAGTTACACCTACGCCCTGTTCTAAAAGCCTTTTTTCAAGCATTCTAATGTTGCCGTTTTCACCATACAGGTTCATGAAATCATGACAGAGAAATAATATTTTAATTTCCATTTTATATTCCTCCCGTAACGGTAACATTTTCAAGCGATGTAAATTTACCCTTATCTGAGAAGCAGGTTACAACGTAATGTTCCTCTGTGTCAGACTCTGCAAAATCCTTTGCTCCTTTTGCAACAGTTTCATACACGCCTATCTTCTCCTTCGGTATACCTGTAAATGCAAACCTTGAAGCAAGGTCATAACAGTACTTACCTGCTAGCACAACGCGTTTTACGTTGTCTGAATTAAGCATTTCAAAATCAATATCCCAAAGCCAAGAAGTTTCACTGGTAAAATACTTTCTGCTTACAGCATCAACAATAATCATTACTGTGGTGTCATTTTCTGAACCTGTCACAACACGGATAGATTGATCATAAGAAATAGAATTTTCGTGCTTGGAAGTTAAAAGAGTTCCGGTAACAGTTCTTTCTCCATCTACAAGATCAAATGTCATAATTCTTCCGCTCTTAAGATGGAATTGTTCCATTGCACTTATTGCCACACTTGGCTCAACTCCACATATTTCAGAAGCAGCAAAAGCAGCCATTGTGTTGTAGCACTGATAAAGACTTGAAAATGGCAGAGATAACGTAAATTCGTTATTTATTGTAATTGTTCCATTCTTTAAATCTGCATTTGTAAGACTCCAAGTTGTATCCATCCTGTGATAATCACATGAAGTACATTTATATTTTCCTATGTGGTTATAATGGTAATATTCATATTCCATTCTTTCACCGCAAACAGGACAATATTTCCCGTCATTATATATTGAATCATTAGTATCTGAATCAAAAGATACATGATCAGCACCAAAATAAAGAGTGCCCTCTCTACCATATCCGAATTTTGAAACCAATGGATCATCTGCGTTTAAAATCAGACGCGTTTCCGGATAAATACTTTCCGAAATTACACCATAAACCCATTCAGGATGTCCATTTCTTGTAAGCTGATCTCTGTATAAATTTGTAATTATATAATCTGTAGGATGGAAATGCTTAAATGTATGTCTTGCAAATCTTTCATCAGACTCAAGCAAAACAACATCAGACTTAACCTTTCCAAAAAGGGTAGAGTTACAAAGAAGGCATGTAGTTACGCCCTCTATTTGATTGGAACCCTCTTTGTTATAAGCAACTGTTTTTCCACCGGCCTTTAAAATGTGGGCAATCATTTCAACTGTTGAAGTTTTACCGTTACTTCCGGTAACAGCAACAACTTTTTCAGGAAGAGTAATAAGACTTAAAATATCAGGAAATAATTTAAGTGTAATTGCTCCTGGAATGCTGCTTCCGCGTCCTAAAAGTCCCGCAAGAAAATGAATAGTTTTACATAAAACAACTGCAAAAAAGATTTTAATCCTTTTCATTGAGCATTGCCTCCAAAGTGTCCGCCATATTTCTTACATTCTGCGGTGCCGGTGCACCAAGACAGGTTCTGTCATTTACACATTTTTCAAGATTAATTGCTTCATATACACCGTCATCAAAAAGGTTACAAACCGATTTATATTCCTCCATAGGAAGCGTTTCAAGAGTTAATCCTTTTTGAATACAGAGAGCAACCAATTGACCTGTTGCCTTGTATGCATCGCGGAACGGAAGACCTTTGCCAACCAAGAAATCCGCACAGTCAGTGGCATTAATAAATCCACCCGCAGCTGCCTTTCTCATATTTTCCGGAATAACCTTCATTGTATCAATCATTGGATTAAATGCTGTAAGACACATGCGAACAGTGTCAAACGCATCAAATATTGCCTCTTTGTCCTCCTGCATATCTTTGTTATACGCAAGTGGAATTCCCTTCATTACTGTAAGAAGAGTCATTAAATCGCCAAATACACGGCCGGATTTACCACGTACAAGTTCTGCAATATCCGGATTTTTCTTTTGCGGCATTATGCTGGAACCCGTTGAAAACGCATCGTCAAGTTCAATAAATTTGAATTCCCATGAACACCAAAGAATAATTTCCTCTGAGAAACGAGAAAGATGAACCATAACAAGGGAAAGAGCATTGGCAAGTTCAATACAAAAATCCCTATCTGAAACACCGTCAAGAGAATTTCTGCATATACCATCAAAGCCAAGTGATTTTGCAGTCATTTCTCTGTCAATATTATATGTTGTTCCGGCAAGAGCTCCGCTTCCAAGAGGTGAATAATTCATCCTTTTACGTGCATCTGAAAGACGTCCAAGATCACGCATAAACATTTCTGCGTATGCAAGGAGATGATGTCCAAACACAATAGGCTGTGCCCTTTGCATATGAGTATACCCCGGCATAACTGTTTCACTATACTCTCTTGCCTTTTTACAAAGAATAGATATTAGCTCTTCAATTTGAGGAATAAGGGAATCCACTTCATTTCTAAGAGTTAGTCTTATATCTAATGCAACTTGATCATTTCTTGAACGTGAGGTATGAAGACGTTTGCCTGCATCTCCAATTCTTTTTGTAAGTTCGCCTTCAGTAAAGGTGTGAATATCCTCTGATTCAGGATCAATTACGAGTTTCCCGGATTCTATATCATCCAAAATACCCTGCAGACCTGCAAGGATTTTTTCAGTGTCTTCCATTGAATTTATCCCTGTTGCGCCAAGCATTGTTGCATGAGCCATGCTTCCGGTAATATCCTCTTTATACATTCTCTGATCAAAAGAAATTGATGAGTTAAAGTCATTGGTTTTTTTATCAATTTCCTTTGAAAAACGTCCTGTCCAAAGTTTCATTATTTTATCCATCCTTTATGTCAAATACATTGCCAATAATTTACCCTCCGGCTGTAACCAACACGGAGGGTCATAGTTACCTATTAAGTTTACCCTTTAAGGCCTTATTTTGCAAGTTTCTCCTTAAGTTTTGCTTGAACCTTAATTGGAAGGCCATAAAGATTAATGAATCCCTGAGAATCTGTCTGATCATATACATCATCTTCGTCAAATGTTGCAATTTCAGGGTCATAAAGTGAATAAGGGCTCTTAACTCCGGCATTCATAATATTACCCTTATAAAGTTTAAGTTTAACAGTACCTGTGCATGTCTCTTCTGCCTTGTCAACAAAAGCTGAAAGAGCTTCACGAAGAGGTGTATACCACTGACCGTTATATACAAGTTCGCCGAATGTAATAGCAAGTTCAGCTTTCTTATGAGCTGTGTATTTATCAAGACAGATTGTTTCAAGAACGTTTAATGCCTTATAAAGAATTGTTCCACCCGGTGTCTCATATACGCCACGGCATTTCATACCAACAAGACGATTTTCAACAATGTCAAGAAGACCAATGCCATTTGCTCCACCCACTTCATTAAGAGCAAGAATAATTTCTTTTGGAGTCATCTTCTTACCATCAAGAGCAACAGGAACACCCTTTTCAAAATCAAGAGTGATATATGTAGGAACATCCGGAGCCTGTAAAGGAGAAACACCAAGTTCAAGGAATCCTTCTTTTTCATACTGAGGCTCATTCCATGGATCTTCAAGATCAAGGCCTTCATGTGAAAGATGCCAAAGGTTCATATCTTTTGAGTAATTTGTCTCCCTTGAAATCTTAAGAGGAATATTGTGTGCTTCTGCATATTCAATTTCCTCTTCACGTGATTTAATTGACCATTCACGCCATGGAGCAATTATTTTCATATCAGGAGCAAATGCCTTAATAGCAAGTTCAAAACGAACTTGGTCATTACCCTTACCTGTGCATCCATGACAAATAGCATCTGCGCCCTCTGCCTTTGCAATTTCAACAAGACGTTTTGCAATTAATGGACGAGCAAAAGAGGTACCAAGAAGATATTCCTCATATTTTGCACCGGCTTTTACTGATGGAATAATAAATTCATTTACAAATTCTTCTGTAAGGTCTTCAATGTAAAGTTTTGAAGCGCCGGTCTTAAGAGCTTTTTCTTCAAGGCCTTCAAGTTCTGAAGCCTGTCCAACGTTACCGGAAACTGCAATTACCTCACAGTTGTTATAGTTTTCCTTAAGCCAAGGAATAATAATTGAAGTGTCGAGTCCACCTGAATATGCAAGAACTACCTTCTTAATATCCGCCTTATTAACTGCCATTTTTAAAACCTCCGTTTTGTATGTGCGATTCATTTCTTCTCTATTATATTTGTTCCTTGCATAAAGTCAAGCATTTTTTGCATAAATATTCATTATTTATGTATATTTATGCATATAGCATAATTTTTTCACCCTTAAAACACTTTGAATTTAAAGATTTTGACTATATAAATATATTATTTTCATATTTAATAATGATTTTCCGAAATCAAAGTGCTATACTATATGATGTATTTTTATATATTCACACACACGCAAAGGAGATACCAACTCAAATGGGACTTTTTAAAAAATTATTTGGTGATTATTCATCTAAAGAAATTCGTAAAATGACTCCAATAAAAGAAGCAGTACTTGCTCTTGAAGAGGAATATAAATCTTTTTCTGATGAAGAACTTAAAGCAACTACTCCAAAATTAAAAGAAAGACTTGCAAACGGGGAAACTCTTGACGATATTCTCCCGGAAGCTTTTGCAGCATGCCGAGAAGCATCTGATCGTGTTCTTGGAATGCGTCATTATCCTGTGCAAATCCTAGGTGGCATTGTCCTCCACAATGGTGGTATTTCAGAAATGAAAACCGGTGAAGGTAAAACACTCGTAGCAACCCTTCCGGCTTACCTTAATGCTCTAGCCGGAAAAGGAGTTCACGTAGTAACAGTAAATGACTACCTTGCTCGCCGTGACTCTGAATGGATGGGCAAAGTATATCGTTTCCTTGGTCTTGAAGTAGGTCTTATTGTAAATGGACTTGAGACTGAAGAAAGAAGAAAAGCATACGCCGCAGATATTACCTACGGCACAAATAATGAATTTGGTTTCGACTATCTTCGTGACAACATGGTTCAATATAAAAAGGATAAGGTTCAAAGACCTCCATTCTATGCCATCGTTGACGAAGTTGACTCAATTCTCATTGATGAAGCTCGTACTCCTCTTATTATTTCGGGTATGGGAACTCAATCAACAGAAATGTATAAACTTGCAAACAACTTCGTAAAAGGCCTTTCAATGACCAAGGTTAAAGAAGTTGATTCAAAAGAGGAATATGAAAACACCGGTAACGGTGACTACATTGTAGACGAAAAAGCAAAAACTGCTACTCTTGCCCAAACCGGTGTTGAAAAAGCCGAAAAATACTTCGGCGTTGACAATCTTATGGATGCAGAAAATTCAGAACTTCTCCACCACATAAACCAGGCAATTAAAGCTCATGGTGTAATGCACAGAGATATTGACTACGTGGTAAAAGACGGCGAGGTTCTTATTGTAGACGAATTTACAGGTCGAATTATGCTCGGTCGTCGTTATAACGAAGGTCTTCACCAAGCTATTGAAGCAAAGGAAAATGTAAATGTTAGACGTGAAAGCAAGACCCTTGCAACAATTACATTCCAAAACTACTTCCGTCTTTATAAAAAGCTTGCCGGTATGACTGGTACGGCAATGACAGAAGCAGATGAATTTTCAGAAATTTACAACCTTTATCCAATAGAAGTTCCAACAAACAAACCAATGATCAGAATTGACAATCCTGATGTTGTATATAAAACAGAAAATGCAAAATTTAATGCTGTAATTAATCAGATTGCTGAATGTCACGAAAAAGGGCAGCCTGTTCTTGTTGGTACAATTTCAATTGAAAAATCAGAAATTCTCAGCAAAATGCTTAAAAAACGTGGATTAAAGCATGAGGTGCTCAATGCTAAAAACCACGAACGCGAAGCTGAAATTATTGCTCAGGCAGGTAAATTTGGTGCAATTACCATTGCAACAAATATGGCCGGCCGTGGTACCGACATTATGCTCGGTGGTAACCCGGAATTTCTTGCAAAGTCCGCACTTCGTAAAAAAGGATACCCTGAAGAAATCATTGCCGAAGCCATGGGCTTCGCCGACACTGACAACGAGGAAATAATGAAAGCACGCGCCGAATTCGGCAAACTCGAAGCTGAATTTAAGGCTGAAATAGCAGACGAAGCCGAAAAAGTTAGAGCCGCTGGCGGTCTATACATTATCGGTACTGAGCGCCATGAATCACGCCGAATTGACAATCAGCTTCGTGGACGTTCAGGTCGTCAAGGTGACCCTGGTGAAAGTAAATTCTACCTTTCAATGGAAGACGACCTTCTCCGCCTCTTCGGCGGAGAACGTATGACTCGCGTCATGGAAACGCTTAACGTTGACGAGGATATGCCTATAGAGGTAAAAATTCTCTCAAATACAATTGAAAGTGCTCAAAAGAAGGTTGAATCGCAGAACTATTCAATCAGAAAGCACGTTCTTCAATATGATGACGTTATGAATAAACAACGTGAAATCATATATGGACAGCGTGACCAAGTTCTTGAAGAGGTTGATCTTAAAGATAAAATTCTTTCAATGCTTGACGAAACAATTGAAACAAGCGTTGAAATGTATTGTCCTGACTCTGCAGAAAAAGAAGACTGGAATATTGCAGGACTTAGAGAGAAATTTGTCGGATGGGCAATTTCTCCAGATCTTGAACTTCCAAGGGATAAGGCTGCAATCATTGAAAGCATAAAAGAAAGCAGTCACAACCTTTATGAAAAGCGTGAGGAATTATTTACTCCTGAAGTAACGCGTGACCTTGAAAGAATGATTCTTCTTCGTAACGTAGATATGCTATGGATGGATCATATTGATGCAATGGAAGAACTCAAAAAAGGAATTGGACTTCGTGCATATGCTCAGAAGGATCCGGTAGTAATGTTCAAATTTGAAAGTTTTGACATATTTGATGAAATGACTGCATCCATCCGCGAAAACACAGTTAGACAGATGCTAACTGTAAAGGTAACAAAGAAGGAAGAAATAAAGCGTGAACAAGTGGCAAAAGTTACCGGAACAAGTGGCGGAGACGGATCTGACACAAAACGTCCTGTTAGAAAAGGAACAAAAATAGGTCCAAATGACCCGTGCCCATGTGGAAGCGGTAAAAAATATAAAAAATGTTGTATGTTAAAAGAAAACGCTGAAAAATAACAATATGCCAAGAGGTATATACTATGAAAAAACTCAAATTTGTTATTGATAAATATTTTGGATACCATCTTCCTATTAGACAAAGATTTTTCAATATTATTTTCATATGTGGATTTATAGTTGGACTTATGGGTGTGCTTGCCTGTATATCCCTTAAATCTTCGCCCGAAGCAATTACTGTTGCTGCAACAATGACAATAATAATGCCTCTTCTTGGTCTTTTAGGAATTACTTCAAAGAAAAAGCAAGATTTTATTCTATATTTATCTTTAGGTGTTCTTAACTTTTTAATACTCCCTGCCATGTATTTAACCGGTGGTGGAATAGATTGTGGTATTCCAAGTTATTTTACACTCGGTCTTGCCCTAACCCTATTTTTAACAAAGGGAACCTCTGGAATTATTCTCACTGTTATTGAAGCAATTTGGTATGGACTTGTATATATAATTTCATACCGATATCCTACAATATTATCAGTAGTTCCAGCTTGTGAAACAGTGGAAGGTACTAAAACATTTACATTTAATGCTATATCGTCAAACACACTTATGGTGTGCTTTGCACTTGGCATATTATCAAAAATCATCTTTTCTATGTATAGAAAAGAGTACAACATTGTATCAAACTCAATTGAAGAGGTTAAGCGTAATTCTCTTATAGATCCACTAACAAACGTATACAATAGACGCCATATGTATACATATCTTGAAGAACAAATAAAAATTGCTGAAGAAAATAATAGCGATCTTTCACTTGTAATATTTGATATAGATAAATTCAAGAATTTAAACGATACATACGGTCATCTTTTGGGCGATGAAGTTCTTAAAGCTCTTACAAGAATTTTAAAAAATTCTTGTAGAGAAAAAGAAATCGTTGCGCGTTATGGCGGAGAAGAATTTATACTGATCCTTCCCGGCAGCAACCATGATGATGCTCTTAAACGCGCAAACGAAATAAGGGAGTGCATAGAACAATCCCATCTCTCCCCTGAACTGCCTTCAGACCGTCCTGTTACAATAAGCGGAGGAATATCAACGTTTAAATCCGGATTAAATGACGAGCAACTAGTTGCTGTAGCAGATGAAAATCTATATAAAGCCAAAGAAACTGGCAGAAATAGAATTTGTGGTTAAGGGGGCGTAAAAATGAGAGAAAAATTAAAAACGTTTTTTTCATCAAAAAGGTTACTTGGCGCAACCCTTAAAGAAGACTTATTCAAAAAACTTATATTTACATTTTTTATTGCAACAGTAGTATATATTCCAATTTCCATAATAGTTGACAGGAATCTAGCCGCTATTATTGTGCAAATAATTTTAATTATTTTTTATTCAGCTCTATACGTATTACAGAAAAAAATTAAAAGCATTACCGGACAGCAAATCCTCTACATTGCATTCTGTATTATACAAAACTCCATATTGTTTCCGCTTTCCTACCTACTTGGTGGCGGTATAGATAGTGGATTTCCTATCATTTTTATTGCAGGTGGACTTACAACCATCTTGCTACTTGATAATATAGTTCTACTTTTTGTAATTTTAATTAATACTATTTCTTTTGCATGTGCCTATTTAATAGAATGGTTTAGACCGGATATAGTTTATAGTTTCACAACTATGGGAACAAATACATATCTTGACATTGGATTTTCATCAATTTTTGCTGGAATTGGAATAGGATTCTTTTTAAGAATTCTTGCCAAGAACTTTGATGAAAACCAAGAAAAAGCAAAAGAACTACTGGAACAAATAGAAGATGCCTCTACAAAGGATCCACTCACAGGTGCATATAACAGACGATATCTTATTGATTATATTGAAAAATGTATCACACAAATTGAGTCCGATGAAATCAAAGCATTTTCTATACTTATGTTTGACCTTGATCATTTCAAAAAAATCAACGACACCTACGGTCATTTAGCGGGCGATGACTGTATTAAAAATTTAACTTATATTCTTAAAAACTCGCTTAGGAAAGTGGATGTTGTAGCAAGATACGGCGGAGAAGAATTTATTTGTGTTCTTCCTTCTGCTGAAGATACGCCGGCATTTAGACGTGCAGAACAAATTAGGGCGACTATAGAAAACACGCAGCTATCAGAAAAAATCAAAAAAACCATTACTGTAAGCGGTGGTGTGGCAATGTATAAGCCCGGAATGACTGTAGATCAGTTAATTGAGGAAGCAGATGCAAATCTTTACATAGCAAAAGAAAAAGGCCGAAATCAAATCGTATGGCACAATGGCGGTATTCCGCCTCTATGCTACGTTGCATATGATCCGGACAACCTTAAGCCTGTACAAAATTACGGCCGCCGTTTTTCTGACATGACAAAGATATAAAAAAAGCCGATTCACAATGAAGTGAATCGGCTTTTATCATTTCTTATGCAAGAAATGCACGTAATTCTTCATTTCCTGTAATAAAGTTTCTTCCAAATGCTAAAACGCTTTCTTTTTCGGTTTCAGGAGGTAATGTAGCTTGTCCATCAGGAAGAATGAAGTAAACATTCATAAGAGTAGCATCTGTCTTCATGTCTGGATATAAGAATTCAAATACCATTGGAGAATTGCCCTCTGCAGCAATTGACACTAAATTCTCTACAGGCACATCAAACGTACTTGACACTGTAGCTATTGCTGAATCTGTCTTTCTATCAGATACTACTGCACCACCAATCTGCACTGTTCTGCCGTCTTCAACAGGTTCTACAACCGGCTGAGGAAGTGGCTCTACGACTGGCTGAGCAACCGGTTCAGACATAGGAGCCTCATACACAGGAACTGCGACCGGAGTTTCAACTACAGGAGGAATTTCTTCAACATAATCAGAGGTAAGATTGTCAAATGTGACTGGAGATTCTAAAACCTCAGCAGACGAAGTTGATTCCACCGGTGGAAGAGGATCTGCAACTTCTTCAGCCATGGCAACAGAAAAACCTTGTCCAAGTGGATTAATATCTGCAAAAGTTTGTCCTTCTGGTTTTGAATTTGTTTCTTCAAATGTTATTGGTTCTGCTTTTGGAAGGACAACTTCCGGCTGTGCCTCAACTGTAGGAACTTCAACAGGTTGAACTACAGGAATTGGTGCTACAACCGGCTCTGCTACTGGCTCAACTACAGGAGCTGGTGCTACAACCGGCTCTGCTACCGGCTCAACTACAGGAGCTGGTGCTACAACCGGCTCTGCTACCGGTTCAACCACAGGAGCTGGTGCTACAACCGGCTCTGCTACCGGTTCAACTACAGGAATTGGTGCTACAACCGGCTCTGCTACCGGTTCAACTACAGGAGTTGGTGCTACAACCGGCTCTGCTACCGGTTCAACCACAGGAGTTGGTGCTACAACCGGCTCTGCTACCGGCTCAACTACAGGAGCTGGCGCTACAACATCCTGAGCTTTTTGCTCAGATGGAGTAATAATTATTTCAGCCGCATCCGCGTCATCTTCTCCAAGCTTACCGGCAAGATATGGTAAATTCATAGGAACATCTGTATATTTTTCCTCAATTACAGGCTCTGGAACCGGTGCAACCGGTGCGGGAATCGGTTCAGGCACTGGTGCAATTGGAGCCGGAGGAACAGGAGCCGGGATTGGTGCAACATATGCTTCAGGAATTATTGGCGCCGCTGAAGCTTGATAAGACTGAGCCGCTTGCTCAACCTCATTTTTACTAACTCCGTCCATACTTGGTGCATTATTTATATCCACGCCCTTCTGATTTGGGTCATCCGGGAATGTCTCATTTCCTAATTTCTTAACCGCTTTAGTAGTAAGGAGAACAGAACCTGCAGCTGTTGAAGCAGCAGCCACGCCTAAAGCGCCAAGTTTAATCAATGTTGAAATCTTCATAATTTATAATCTCCTTGTCATTTTATTTCCATGTCAAAAATGTACTTACACATTCATCTTTTAACAAATCTTTATATGTTTGCGTTCCGGCAGAATAATATTCACCGGAAACTTGTTTGAATGAATTTAAATATTCGGTATATACCGAGTCCCCTGAAGATGCACAAGGCCAATATTCAAGTGGTACATCTACTCCATCAATAGTTATTTTTCCAAAACTCTGAATTGAATCGCCTTTAAATTGTACAACAAAATTTAACGTGGAAGTATTTTTTTGGCTACCGGAAAAAATATACACCAATGTAATATTCTGCATATTTTTCAAGGTGCTTGAATAACACATTGTGTTATTTGCTGTAAAATTTGTAGAAAATGTTGAATTAACTGAGTCAAGTGCAGTCTTAATAAACTTATTTGAAGCTGACTTTGTCAAAGTTACTACACCATTTTCACTGTCACTCTTTACGTTGAACTTCATTGTATTACTATCAACTTTTGTATATTTTTCAGCAGGAGCTGTCTGAGTTTTTGTGGTTGAATTATTTGATGTGCTATTTGGTTTAGTCTGTGAATTATTACTAGGTTTATTTGAATTTGTGACATTCTTTTTTGTGGTGGAATTATCTGTATTCACAGCAGCACCGGGCTGTGTGGTATATTGTTGCCACCACTCATCTCCGCCTTCAGCACTTAAATTAGAAGCATCCCCATTAGAAATGTTCTGCTGTCCATCTATTGTAGGTTCATCCTTACTACACGAAGAAAAAATTAAAACCACCGAAAAAAGCAAAGCAAAAATTACTGAAAATTTTTTCATATTATTAACTCCCTTAATAAGAAGCATCAATTACTGTTTGGAAGTGTGGGTCTCCTGCAAGAGTAACCAAAAGCGCCTGCATATCAGAATATACTGTTCCATCTGAGCCTTGTGTTGAATTCCACTTTGAAACAGCTGTTTCTTTAGCTTTTAAATACTCACTTGAACCGGTATCCTTTGTAAAGAAACTAAAGTATTTAGATGTGTCATTCTTATCTACAAATATTTGAACCTGTTCAAGAGTTGATCCATTCCATGTTTTTGTATTGTCAAATTGGAAAACATACAAATAATCCTGTCCGCTAATTTGAACGTATGCAAGTCTACCCGGAGGGCAAGTAACACCTTTCTTTGCATATTCATTTCTGACAAACGCAATATAGGCGTTGTTCAAATTACTTGAAATAAATGTCGTTCCTTTTTCTTCATTTGCAAACTGAAGTGATGAACCTTTAAATCCGGCACTATTATTTGCGACTTTTGTGGTAGTTTCATTCGGAGCAACAGTTATTTTGTATGAAAATTTGCTACTACCGGTCTTATCTACATATGATGTCTGTGAGGTTGTTCCAATAAATTTGTATTCAGAATTTGCGTTATCAGCTCTATATATGTTATAGGCCTTTGCACCGGCAACAGCTTTCCAAGTTAACTTATAACCTTCTTCCAAATTTGCACCGGTAACTGACGACGAGGCAAGAGTTGTCTCATTCTTTATATTCGGTTTTGATGTTGTACTTTTTTTAGTTGTAGAAGTGCCTTTTTTAGTTGTAACAAGACCACTATCTTCATCTATCATAGATAAATCAATTGTAACTTCTTCGCCATCATTTGAAGATTGAGTCAAATCAAAAACATCTTCAACCGATCCACCCGTTACTGTATTTGAGTTTGTATTGTTTCCATCCTCTCCTTTACTACAAGCAGAAAAACTTGTAACAAGGGCAATAGAAATAATAATTGCAAGTATTTGTCTAATTCTCATAATTGACCTCCATTCAGTATGTACATATAAATAATATCATTTTTAAACTATATGTACAATAAAATCAATAAATATTTTATAATAATAAAAAAAGAACGCAAAGCTAAAGCTCTGCGTTCCCCATTTTTTAATTTTAAAATTAGAAAATGTCAATTAGAAAAGACCCAAAATTGTGCTAATGATCTGAGCACCTGTGTCAACAGCACCAGCAATAAGCTCACCGAGAGTCTTTGTGTCAAAAGAGAAACCGTAAGCAAGTGTCTTTGTAACATCATACTTGAAGTATGCATCAGCAATACCTGTAAGGAACATTTGGATTCACCTCCGAATTAATTTAAAAAGTAATTACTTATATCAAGCCTTTGGCAAGATACTCTTTAAAGTCTTCTCTCCTGAAGACACCAATATAATATCATAATTATTCGAATAGTTGTGAACAGATTATTAACATAGTGTTAATATTATGTTAATAATGAATTCATTTTTAGTTCATTTTTTTGTTTTATAAAAATCACAAAGAAAAAAATTTAATATATATCAGAAAATAAAACAGATTAAAAAATCCTTATTTTACAAAGTTTTTTGTTGCAAGTCTCTGACCAATATATTTTCCAAGCAAACATCTAAAAGGGGAAAATAAAATTAACAAAATATTAAAAATATGATTTAATGAAAATTTTTAAATTCAGTTTTATTAACATTAAATTCACAAATTTAGGCTGAATGTGAGTAATATGCCCTAATATTGAATGGTAAAATATTTTTTTGTGGTTAATATGCATATAAAAACGACAGTTATGAAAACCTAACTGTCGCTTTTATATTTCTATGATCTTGTAATACTAAATTTATATTGGTCTTTTCCGTTTCTCTTAGCTTCATATAATGCTGCATCTGCTTTTTTAAACAGCTCCTCATATGTCTTGCCGTCTTTATTATACATTGCAACTCCAATACTAATTGACAAGCGCCCAGGAAATCCATTATCTATTCCATATTTTTTAAATGAAGAGATGAGTCTCTGTAATTTGTCACATACCAAGGCAATAGATTGTACATTCTTTATAAGAACTATGAATTCATCGCCCCCGGTTCTACCCAATATATCTGTCTCTCTAAAACTTTTATTGAGCTCTGTTGCAAAAGCTAAAAGAATTTTGTCTCCAACAACATGACCCCGTGTATCATTAATGGTTTTAAAATTATCTATATCCATAATTAACAACGCGTGTTGTTGAGTATGATTTTTTTCTAAGCATTCTTCTATCATACTTCTAGTTGTGACCTTGTTATATAACTGTGTTAATGGATCCTTCTCTGCTTCAAGCTTAAGTTTATTTTCGTTTTTCTTTCTTTCCTCAACATCCTGAATTAGACAGAGAAAAACATTTCCCCCCTCAACAAATGATTCTTCTTTTGTAAGAAGTACAGAAACCCATCTGTACTCATCATCTTTTAAATTAAGACGAATTTCAAAATAAACTTGATTTCTGCCCCCCAAGAATTCATTATTCAAATAATCAATATTAAAATTCTTTTGGCTGATAGCTCTATCTTCTTCATGTGTTGCGTAAATAATTCTGCTAATGAAATCCAAATTTGACATTCCCGATTTTTCAACAAAGGAATAATCACCACAATCACGAAGGATATCACAACTATTTTTATCTACATCCAATTCGAATGCTAAATCAAAAACTTCCTCAAAAACCTTCGCCGTTCTCCTCTTATTGGCTCCTAATTCAACGGCATTTCTTGCTGACTCATAGTATGTTTCCAACCGTTCCATATGGTTAATTTGAGTAATAAATAAAATAATAAAATATATAGGCAGAAAAATTATAAACATTGAAAGAGGCGCACTTGCCATACTAAAATACAGTATTATACCAACTATTGCGAATGGGACAAGTATAATATGCTCAATTTTTGAAAAAACTGGAATTGATAAAAGCAAGAAAAACATTAAAAACCATAAAAATAAACTTAAATTAATATTCTTTCTACAGATTAACGCAGAAGAACTGATAACAATTAAAAATACTGCCCAAAATGAAATATATACACTTCTAACTTTATTTCGTAATTTCTTTTCCCTAAAATTCTCGTCCGGTATTTTTGCATAATGATCTGCAACTTCAATATATACAACTAAAGACAGAAGAAAAAAAATTAATAAACCTATTATAGGTGAACCAATTTCACCGCTTCGCATGCTTGGAGTAAAGAATAATAAACAAATATTAAAAATTAAAAATGCTGACAATAAAATACTGCGTTTCAAATTTGACTTTTGCCTACGAGTTTCAAGTTGAGTTAATATCTCTTTTTCAGTAGAACTTGCATTTTTTTCATTCTTATATAAGTGAATTATAAGTCTATTAAATTCACGACGTTCTTTTATTATGTTTAACACTTTCTCACCTCAATGGAATATGTGCTTTCTATAAATAAATATACTATTTAATTATACAAAAAAAAACGGCTCCATTCAATAGAATAGAGCCTACAATAATTCTTTTAAATATAAATATTTATACCATTTTTTTGTGGACTTAGCCTATTTTTTCACCTTTTCCAAGGTTTAATCTTCCGTAATAAGGTAAATCTACAACTCCATAACAACAATCATCTTTAAATTCAAGTGTTGCAACCACAACTTTGTTTCCCGGCATAAGAGTTGCTCTTGCAGTACCAATAAGTGTATTACCTTTTACTTTAACATCTAATATTTCATAATTTAAATCATCATTAAACCCTTCAAGTGATGGCTCAAAACTATATTCTCCATCTTTCTCAGTTACATCAAGTGTTATGTAACCCTTAAAAAGAAAAACATCTACATAGAATTTCCATTTGCCAATTCCAAGCATTTTGCGTGCCTCCTAAATTTAGCCCACAGGCAATTTAATACATTATATTATATTAAAGAAATAATTTCAATAAAAAAGGAACTACAAGAGTAGTTCCTTTTATGCAAAAACTATTAAGTTGTTAGCCTTCTTCTTTCATTTTTGCAAAGCACTCACTACAATAAACAGGGCGATCCTCTCTTGGTCTGAAAGGAACTCTTGCAGTTTGACCACATGAAGCACATACTGCCTCAAACATTTCTCTATCTGCCTTTGCAGCATTTTTACGAGCATCACGGCAAGCCTTGCAACGCTGAGGTTCATTCTCAAAACCTTTCTCAGCATAAAACTCTTGTTCACCAGCTGTAAAAATAAACTCTTCGCCGCACTCTTTGCAGATGAGTGTCTTGTCTTCGTACATTTTAATAACCTCGCTTGATTTATTTTTGTGACCGAGTACACAAATACATACTACTCTATATGTTCAAATTTGTCAACATACATAATTTATATGATATATATTCGACTTGTTTATGGCAATTTGTTTAATACTTTCGTGTTTTACACAATCAAGTTGTTTTTTTCAAAAATACAACATTCTATTTTCTCTTTTTTAATAATGCCGGGATAACGACTAGAGCAATAAGTACAACAAAAGCAACAGCGGCAACAACAATTATTATATTTCGGGTGTTATCGTCTCCGGTATTTACAATTTGAATCATTTCCGGGCCAATTGCAAAACTATTTACTGCAACCATAACTACACTGCCAAGCATAATTACAGCAAGTACAATGGCAATTACTCTTGTAAACATTTTAGTATTCATATTAAACCTCCAACCATTTACTGGTTTCCGCAAGAATCAATTCATAAATTTCATTTGACTCATCTTTGGAATTACCTACAGCTGTTATATATAATTTTATTTTTGGCTCTGTTCCCGATGGTCTAACAACTGCACTATTTCCATTTTCAAGAAGAAAAGCAATTACGTTAGATGGAGGAAGACCTGTAACATCTGTATTTTTATAATCCACAATATTTAGAACTTTTAATCCTCCCACTGTTTCCGGATGACTGAGTCTAAGAGTATTCATAATGTCTGCCATCTTTTGCATTCCGGCTGCGCCTTCAAATTCAAAGCTTGCAACTTTATTCGCATAAAATCCATATTTTTCGTAAACATCTGACATTACATCCAACAGTGACTTACCTTGAAGTTTATAATATGAAGCCATTTCGCAAAGAAGAGCCGATGCTGCAACTGCATCTTTGTCTCTTGCATGAATACCAAAGAGATATCCATAACTCTCTTCCATACCCACAATAAAATCTGCCTCATGACCTTCTTTCTCAAGATTTGTAATATACTCACCAATATATTTGAATCCGGTAAGAAGATTCGCAACCTTTACCTCATGTGCAGTTGCAATAGCTTTTACTAAATCTGTTGTAACAAATGATTTTAGAATGATTGGATTTTTTGGCATTAGGCCTTTTTGCTCATACTGTGTAAGAATATACTCGGCAAATAAAGCCCCAACCTCATTTCCGCTCATTAATGTGAAACCGTCTCCATCTTTAACCGCAATACCCATACGATCAGAATCAGGATCAGTAGCCAAAAGCAGATCTGCATTTTCTTTTTCCGCGAGTTTTATAGCACATTCAAATACTTGTCTAATTTCAGGATTTGGGTATGGACAAGTTGGGAAATTTCCGTCCGGCAATTCCTGCTCTGGCACCACAACTACATTTTTTACGCCAATTCTATCAAGTATTTTTCTAACCGGTTTATTCCCCGCTCCATTAAGAGGTGTATAAACAACTTTAAGGTTTGCATCACTACAAGCATTTTTATTAATTACTTTGCTTTCAATTAGACTAAGAAATTCTTCATAAACTTCTTCAGAAATATATTCAATTATGCCGTCTTTTAAGCCATCATCAAAATTTATCTTTTTTACATCATTAAATAGATCAACTTTCTCAATATATGAATATGCAAGTGCAGCTGCCTCGTCAGTCATTTGATATCCTTCTGGATCATAGCATTTATATCCATTGTATTTTGCCGGATTATGACTTGCCGTAATAATTACGCCCGAACTGCACTTAAACTTTCTAACTGCAAATGAAAGCATTGGTGTTGGAACAAGTTCCGAATAAATATACACTTTTATACCATTGGCGGCAAAAACACATGCAGTTTCTTTTGCAAACAAATCTGAATTAATTCTAGAATCGTAAGCAATTGCAACTGACGGTTTGTCAAATTCTGCATTTAGGTAATCAGCAATACCTTGTGTTGCTTGGTTAACAGTATATATGTTCATGCGATTAGTGCCCGCGCCCAAAACGCCACGAAGACCCGCAGTACCGAACTTAAGTTTAGTATAAAATCTATCAAGAATTTCTTCGTCATTACCCTCTATTGAGTTTAATTCTTCCAAAAGAACACTGTCTTTACATTCATTCTTCCATAAGTTGTAGAGTTCTTTACAGTTATCCATAGAAACCTCCAATGTAGTTAATCTTTAAAGAAATAATACTTTATAATTTTAATACCTTACCATTCCTTTTGTCAAATAAGATAAAGAGACACCAATTTCCATTTTATTGCATCTTGTCATTTAATGGCAAATAGTATATACTGGTGTTTGGTATATAAGGAGGTGCCAAATGTTCTCAAAAGTAAATAGTTTAGGACTTTTGGGGGTAGGAGCTGAACTTGTTGAAGTTGAAATAGATCTTTCAAATGGTTTGCCGCGATTTGACATTGTTGGTTTGCCGAGTTCTTCGGTTGCAGAGTCGAAAAACAGAGTTCGCTCCGTAGTAAAAAACATGAAATTTAATTTTCCCATCAGTAGGATTACAGTAAATCTTGCTCCTGCTGATTTTAGAAAAGAAGGGCCCATATACGATTTGCCTATACTCATTGCTGTTCTTCTTGCATCAAAACAATTAAAGGCAAACGTGTCATCCTGTGCATTTGTCGGGGAAATATCATTAAATGGAGAAACACGGCATATTAACGGAATACTTCCCATGGCCATTCATGCAAAGAAAATCGGAATACAGAACTTGTATATTCCTTACGCCAATCTTGAAGAGGCAAAAATTATTTCCGGAATTAATATTTATCCTGTTAAAAGTGTCCAACAACTGGTAAAGCACTTCAACGGGGAAGACATTATTCTTCCGTACTATTCAAACTATATGTCTAAAGAAGAGATTCTGGAATTAATAAGCAAAGATAGGAAAACAAACAATTCTTCGCCTGTTGATTTTTCAGACGTTGTTGGACAAGTTCACGCCAAGCGTGCTTTGGAAGTTGCCGCCGCCGGAGGACATAATATTCTCTTAAGCGGTCCGCCGGGAGTTGGTAAAAGCATGCTGGCAAAATGTATTCCGGGAATTTTACCCGATATGTCGCTTGATGAAATAATTGAAACCTCAAGTGTATATTCAGTATCTGGTAAACTGTCCCCCTCGGAGCCATTAATGATCAATCGTCCATTTCGTTCTCCACACCATACAACAAGTATATCAGCCATTACCGGCGGTGGATTCAAAGCACGTCCCGGTGAAGTATCATTTGCAAATAACGGTGTGCTTTTCATGGATGAAATCCCTTTATTTCAAAAAAATGTTTTAGAAAGTCTTCGTCAACCATTGGAAGATAGATACATAACAGTTTCAAGAAATGGGGCAACACACCAATACCCATCAAACTTTATGCTAGTGGCTTCAATGAACCCTTGCCCATGTGGTTATTACAATGATCCATCTCACATTTGTACTTGCACTGAAAAGGCACGTCTTAATTACAGGTCAAAGCTTTCCGGTCCATTAATTGATAGAATAGATATTATCGTATCAGTTGAACAAATAGAATGTGAGAAACTTATTGGAACAAACAAAGAACATAGCACTGAATCATCAGCAGAAATAAAAGAACGCATAAATAACGCAAGATTAATCCAAATTAACAGATTTAAAGAATATAATATTTCCTGTAATGCGCAAATGACCCGCTCAATGATTAAAAAATTTTGCACCATGTCTAAAGATGCAACAGAAGTGTTAATACTGGCTTATGAAAAGCTGCACCTTTCAGCCAGAGTCAGTGACAAAATTCTACGTACATCTCGTACAATCGCAGACCTAAACAGTTCAGAATTAATAGAAAAAGAACATATCCTTGAAGCTATAAGCTATAGAGAAATATAAAAAACACCGCACAGAGTTTCCTCTATGCGGTGTTTAAAATTATCCCTGTAAGCCTCTTGACTGCCTATCCATATCCTCAACAACAATATCATAGATTTCACCAAGAGTACTGCAATATTCAAGCACTTTCCACGGCTCATTTGTATGAAAGTGAATTTTAATCAGGTCGCTATCTCCTACAGCAAGAAGACAATCGCCTTTAAAATTCTTCATAAAATAATCATGAATATCGTCTTCGTCTAAATCTTCCCCCTCAATGAGGAGTTGAGTATCATATCTAAATTCTTCCATAACGGGTCCTTTCCTCTTCATAATTTATCAGATATATTTATTTCAGCATTTCCACAAGTGCTGATTTATACGTTGGGTTAGATGGTGCAAAAGGATAATTCAAGAACAACACATCTGTTATTCCATTATCCTTCACAAAACTTTTAAGATTTACATTTCCTTTTCTTGGATCCAAAATATAAACCTCTTCATAATTGTCAATTAAAAATGGAGCAAACGCATTTCCATATGACTCCTTAACAATTGCAATTTTCTTTCCGTTTTTATTTGCCGAGGTAATCTTTTCAACAGGATTATCGCCCTCTACAAAACACAGATATTTATTGCTTCCGGAAACTGTTTCAGAAATAATTTTCAAAGGACGGCCTGATGTCATTGTTGCATCTGTATATATCATGCCTTCACATTCTGATATAGGTTTAAAATATTCAACATAATCAGGATTTTCTTTCAACACATCTGCGTGAGTATATGTGTACATTGAACCTACAAAGCCGTCAATACGTCCCGTCTCATGATCCTCTAACTTTGTTGGCTCAAAACCAGCCACCTTAGAGAATGCTCTATATGCATAATACGCGCCTCTGGCTGTCCAATGGTGATCTGTTCTAAAATATATATATTCACCGGTGTGTTTTGCAATTTCATCATATGCATTCACAGATTTAACATTGTCTCCACTAAGAGCAGTGTAAACTGTTGAAATACCTTTTGCCTGTGAATGCCCACCGGTTCTATATGTTTCAGGCCCATAGAATTCCATTGCTGTAGGGGCAATTAAAACATAAACATTTACATGAGGTAAATGCTTTGCAAATTCATTAATTTTTTCACTGTAACTTTCAAGACTTTTTTTAGCAACTGAATATATTTCCATTGCTCTGTCACCTTGAATTACAATTACACTTTGCACCTTATAATCTATTGCATTTTCAGTTGGAGCCTGAGTATTAGTTACTTCTGTTGTTTCTGTAACAGAAGGTAACTTGGTTGTATTATCTGTATTTGTATTAGATACAGAGGTATTATTTGAGGTTTTATCAGTTGTCTTTTCAATACTGCCGGTGGTTTTACCAAACGTCATTATTAATGTCATTGCTATAACAACCAATATAATTGACCCGATAGCTATTGGTTTTTGTTTACCAACAAATCCTTTTGCGGCTGCCATTGTTATTCCTTCCCAAGTTATAAACTTAAAATGTTCTTTCCGGATTCAACTTCCAATACATTGTTAAATACAGCAATTTGAGTTGTTGAAATATGCTTGTCTAAATGTAAACTTCCAAAATACCACTTTGAATATTCACATGAATTTCCAAGTTCCTCAAAATATGTATTCAAAAGAGTAAGCCTTGTTCTTTCAGCATTTTTTAGTTGAATAAAATCCTTTATTTTTGCAGATGGTTCATGAGTAATAATAATATCAACCTTATTATCATTTGCATCAATATTTTCTGCGCCCTCTATGAGTTCCTGCTGATTTGGACTTTCCTCTTTAAACCAGGTGTTATTTGAAATTCTTATTTCCAAATCCGGGCTTTCACCACCGCCCATGGCAAATATCTTTTTTCCTTCTATTTCAAAAACCTGGCCACGCATAAGGTGATATAAATTTCCTCCCAAATGATGCACCTTTCCACCATTCCACTCACTTACTTCATACTTGTTCAAAATTCTAAAATTCTCATGCGTGCCGTCTACAAAGCATATATTGTACTTTTTTTCTCCAAGTTTTTTTATTATTTTTTCCTCTGATTTTCCACCATTCCAGATAAAGCCAAAATCTCCGCATACTAGAAGTGTGTCGCCTTTTTTCAATTTTCTCATTGCAGGGGTACTAAATCTTTCTATATCCCCATGCAAATCTCCTGTAACGTAAATCAAACGGTTCACTTCCCAAAACACTCAAAATTTTATTATTAATTCTTTATTTTAGTAGTAATAGTTGCTATACTGTATAATACAATATTTGCAAGGTGATTGTCTATGAAAAAAACATTAACATTTATATTTTCATTTTTAATTTTATTATCAGTCGCTGTAATCCCGGTTCATGCAGCTTATAACAATGAAATGGATTTTACATCAGACATTGTATATATGGAAAGCTTGGATAAAGGCACTGTAATTTTCAATAAAAACTCTTCTCAAAAGACGGCTATGGCTTCACTTACAAAAATAACTACCGCTCTCGTAGTTCTTGAAAATTGTAAAGATTTAAATAAACAAATAACCGTTTCTCAAAAAGTCTTAGACACCCTTGCAGGCACAAATAGTTCAACAGCAGGAATCACCGCAGGCGAACAACTTACAATCAAACAACTACTTTACCTAATGATGGTAAAAAGTGCAAATGAAGCATCTAGTATTCTTGCTGATTATGTAGGTGGCGGAAGTATAGACAATTTCATTGTAATGATGAACGATTTTGCAAAAGCTCGAGGTTGCACAAATACACATTACGTTAACCCTCATGGCCTAGACGCAGACAATCACTATACAACCGCAGAAGACCTTGCAAAAATCATTAAATATGGATTAAAAAATGAAATGTTTTGTGAAATTGTTGGTTCTCCAACATACACCCTTGAGCAAACAAACAAACGAAAAACTGTAACATATTCAAACACAAATGCGCTTCTTCACAGTTATAGCCCTTACTATTATGAATATTGTAAGGGAATAAAAACCGGAACCACAGATAATGCAGGTCAATGCCTAGCTTCGGTAGCCACAAAAAATGGATATTCATATCTATGTATTATAATATCCGGTCCAAACAAAGAAACAACAACAAGTTCCGGTGGTTACGTAAATATTGCCTTTAAGGAAACAAAAAAAGCTTATGAATGGGCCTTTAAAAACATAAAACTTAAAGTGGTTGCAAAGCCAACAGACGTAGTAACATCAATAGATGTTACACTTGGTAAAAACACAGACCACGTTAGGCTTGTTCCCAAAGAGGAATCTACTGCTCTTATGCCAACCAATGTAGATTCATCGGCAATCCTAATAATCCCAATAAAAGACTCTCTTGCAAAAGATGTTAAAGCTCCTATCAAGGCCGGAGAAGTACTTGGACAAGCACAAGTTATGTATGCAGAGGATGTTCTCTATACAATAGATTTAGTTGCCGGAGAAGATGTAAGCAGAAGTTTTCTTGCATATTTAGGATACTTAATAAAATCTTTCTTTAAATCAACTCTTATGAAACTGGTATTTTTCCTGTTTTTAATTGTGGCTGTTGTAATTTTAGTTCTGCATTTCATCTCCAAAGCTAAGAAAAAACAAAAATCAATTCATATGGTTCGAATGAATACACAAAAAAATCAACCAAAAAACAACCCGAAACACAGTAATTTAAAAACAACATCTAAACAAAAAAAATTACAATCCCAAAAACCAAACAAAAACATGAACAATAAGAAAAGACAATAAAAACACCCCGGTTCCAACTGGAACCGGGGCAACTTATTACCTATTAGCCAAGTTCAGCAAAGTACTTAATTGTTCTAACCATTTGGCTTGTGTAGGAGTTTTCGTTATCATACCAAGAAACAACCTGAACTTGGTATAAACCATCACCAATTTCAGTAACCATTGTTTGAGTTGCATCAAAGAGAGAGCCCTCTGTAATACCAATAATATCAGAAGAAACAAGTTGTTCCTCTGTATATCCAAATGAAGCGCTTGAAGCTGCCTTCATAGCTTCATTAATTCCTTCAACGGATACATTGTTACCCTTAACAACAGCAACAAGAATTGTTGTTGATCCTGTTGGAGTTGGAACACGTTGCGCTGAACCAATGAGTTTTCCATTAAGTTCCGGAATAACAAGTCCAATAGCCTTTGCAGCACCTGTTGAATTTGGAACAATTGAGCAAGCTGCTGCACGTGCTCTTCTAAGGTCACCTTTTCTATGTGGTCCGTCAAGGAGCATTTGGTCACCAGTATAAGCGTGAACTGTTGTCATAATACCACTTTGAATTGGAGCATAATCATTAAGAGCCTTAGCCATAGGTGCAAGGCAGTTTGTTGTACAAGAAGCTGCTGAAATAACCTTATCTTCCCTTGTTAAAGTGCCTTCATTAACTCCAAAAACAATTGTTGGAAGGTCCTTACCTGCCGGTGCAGAAATAACAACTTTCTTTGCCCCTGCATTAATGTGTGCCATAGACTTTTCTTTTGACGTGTAAAAGCCTGTACATTCAAGAACCACATCTACATCAAGTTCTCCCCAAGGAAGATTATTTGCATCTGCTTCTTTATAAATTTTTATTTCTTTTCCGTCTACTACAATAGAATCCTCTTTTGCTTCAACTTTATCAGCAAGAGCATATCTACCCTGAGCTGAGTCATACTTTAATAAATGTGCAAGCATTTTTGGATCTGTAAGATCATTTATTGCCACAACCTCATAACCTTCAGCTGTGAACATCTGTCTAAAAGCAAGACGGCCAATACGTCCAAAACCATTAATTGCCACTTTAACCATTATAAAAACCTCCAAATATAAATCAAATATTGAGACATTGACATTTTTTTATCAATCTATATAATAATTATATACGACATTTAAAATTTATCAAGTTTTTTTGCTTATTTTTAGGCAAAAACGATTTTTTATTCCTCGACCTTGACAATTTTAACTTTACCAATTCGCCTATCCTCTATATCTAAAACTGTCATATGCAAATTGTCATATTCAAGTTCAACCTGAGAACCATCATCCGGGATATATCCCAGCATAGAAATGATAAATCCACCCAACGTGTCATATTCACCTTCAGGAATTTCAGTGTCTAAAAGATCTTCTATTTCGTCTATGTCGGTTGTCCCATCAACGGTAAATACATTTTCATCTATCTTTTGAATTTCTTCCTCTTCATCATCATATTCATCTTGAATATTTCCAACTATGGCCTCAAGAAGATCTTCCATAGTTATTAGGCCTGCAGTACCACCGTACTCATCAACAACAATAGCCATTTGAATGTGACTTTCTGTCATATTTTTGAAGAGGTTTGTACAGCTCATTGTCTTAGGTACATATGTTGCTTTTCGCATAATATCTCCTACAGTTAAATTGCTCGGCACATCTGCACCTACAAATTTCAAGACATCTTTTATATAAGCAATTCCCACAATGTTATCCAAATCATCTTCGTAAACAGGAATACGAGAATAACCTTCTTCAATTGCAAGATCACGCAAAGTACAAATATTGTCATTTGTCTTAGCAGCAGCAATATCTGTTCTGTGTGTCATAAGTTCTGAAACATTTGCATCATCAAACTCAAAAATGTTTGTAATCATTTCTCTTTGATCATCAGGCAAACCACCGGATTCATTACTTACATCATCAAGCATTGACAAGATTTCTTCTTCTGTTACTGAATCATTATGCCTTAAAGATCTAAATATTTTTTTCAAAATGTTTTGGGCCCCGGGATCATCCATGCCGGTTTCTCCTTTCAAAAATATAAAATAGTAGCATAAATATTATATATTTAGGTATCAGCAATGTCAAATTACCAATGGGTTTTATCAAATCATACAGAAAATACATCTTATTCACTCTTTATTCATTGATTTTGCATTAGTAAGTAAATATAATATATATTAATTGGAATCTTCCAAATGTTTAATTCTAATATAGTATTAATAGGCAATTTCCGGAGGTGCTTTAAATGAATAGAAAAACTAAAACAATGGATGGTAACACTGCTGCTGCACATGTATCCTATGCATTTACAGAAGTAGCTGCTATTTATCCTATTACACCATCTTCTGTAATGGCAGAAGAAACAGACCAAATGGTTGCAAATGGTGTAAAAAATGTATTTGGTCAAAAAGTAAAAATTGCTGAAATGCAATCAGAAGGCGGTGCAGCAGGTGCTGTACACGGCTCTCTTTCAGCCGGTGCACTTACAACCACATACACTGCATCACAAGGTCTTCTCCTTATGATTCCAAACATGTATAAAATGGCCGGCGAACTTCTTCCAGGAGTAATCCACGTATCTGCACGTTGTGTTGCAACTCACGCTCTTAATATTTTTGGAGATCATTCAGACGTATACGCTTGCCGTCAAACCGGCTATGCCATGTTATGTTCTTCAAACGTTCAAGAAGTAATGGACCTTGGAGCTGTTGCACACCTTTCTGCAATAAAAGGCCGCGTTCCTTTCCTTCATTTCTTTGATGGATTTAGAACATCTCATGAAATTCAAAAGATCAAAATTTGGGACTACAAAGACCTCAGTGAAATGCTTGACTGGGACGCTGTAGATGCATTCCGCAGACGATCACTTAACCCAGAGCACCCATCGCTCAGAGGCTCTGCTCAGAACCCGGATATTTTCTTCCAAGCACGTGAAGCATGTAACAAATATTATGACGAAATCGTCAATGTTACAGAGGACTACATGAATGAAGTTAATAAGCGCATTGGAACAGATTATAAACTCTTCAACTACTATGGACATTCTGAGGCTGATCGCGTAATTATTGCAATGGGCTCTGTCTGTGACACCCTTGAAGAAACAATTGACTATCTTAACAACCATGGACAAAAAGTTGGTCTTATTAAAGTAAGACTTTACAGACCTTTCTCCAAGAAGCATCTTCTTGATGTCATTCCTGAAACTGTTAAATCAATCTCTGTCCTTGACAGAACAAAAGAACCAGGTTCAATCGGCGAGCCACTTTACCTTGATGTTGTTGCCGCTCTTTCCGGATCTAAGTTTGCATCTGTTCCTGTTTATGGTGGCAGATACGGCCTTGGTTCAAAGGATACAACTCCAAAGCATCTTATTCCTGTATATGACAACATGAATGCCAAAGAGCCAAAGACCAACTTCACCTTAGCAATTGAAGACGACGTTACCGGACTTTCACTTCCTCCGGTTGCACCTGTAAATACAGCACCGGAAGGTACAACTTGCTGTAAGTTCTGGGGACTAGGTTCAGATGGTACAGTTGGTTCAAATAAGAATTCAATCAAAATCATTGGTGACAACACAGACATGTATGCCCAGGGTTATTTCTCATATGACTCAAAAAAATCCGGTGGTATTACTGTATCTCACCTTCGTTTTGGTACATCTCCAATCAAATCAACATATCTCATAGATCAGGCCGACTTTGTTGCTTGTCATAATGAATCATATGTAGACAAATATGACATGGTTCAGGATCTTCGCCCGGGCGGAACGTTCCTTCTTAACTGCCAGTGGAAGGGAATTGAGGAAATCTCAAAGAATCTTCCTGCATCAATGAAGAAATACATCGCTGAAAACGACATTAAACTCTATGTAGTTAATGCAAGTGCAATTGCAGAAGAAGTTGGACTTGGCAACAGGGTCAGCACAATTCTTCAAGCCGCATTCTTCAACCTGACCGGAATTATTCCGGCAGAGCAGGCTCTTGATCTCATGAAAAAAGCTGCTACAAAGTCTTTCTCAAAGAAGGGTGAAGACATTGTAAGAATGAACCATGAGGCAATTGAAAAAGGCTTCACCGCTACAGAAAAAATTGAAATTCCGGAGGACTGGAAAAAAGCTGAAGACACAATGAGCGCAGACCTTGGAATTGACACATCAACTGAAATTGGTCAATTTGTTGAGGATGTCCTCATTCCTGCAAATCTTCAAAAGGGCGATTCAATCCCGGTTTCAACATTTGCAAAGAATCCGGATGGTAAATTCCCTTCAGGTTCTTCTGCATTTGAAAAACGTGGTATTGCACTAAAAGTACCTGAATGGCAACCAGACAAATGTATCCAGTGTAATCAGTGTGCATACGTTTGTCCTCATGCAGTTATTCGTCCTGTAGCACTTACAGAAGATGAGCTTAAGAACGCTCCTGATTCAATGAAAGCAATTGACTTACGCGGCGTTGAAGGCCATAAGTTTGCAATTACAATTTCAACTATGGACTGTACCGGATGTAGTTCTTGTGCAAATATCTGTCCTGCCGGTGCAAAAGATCCTGCAAACTCAGCTCTTATCATGAAACCAATTGAATCACAAAAAGTTCATCAGGCTGATTTTGATTACGGCGTATCTCTTCCAACAAAGGATTATATTATTGAGAAATTTGGCACCGGAACAGTTAAGGGTTCACAGTTTATGCGTCCACTTCTTGAATTCTCCGGAGCTTGCGCCGGATGTGGTGAAACTCCATACGCTAAACTTGTAACACAGCTCTTCGGTGACAGAATGTACGTTGCTAACGCAACAGGCTGTTCATCAATTTGGGGTTGCTCAGCTCCAAGTACACCTTATACAACAGACCTAAACGGCAAAGGTCCTGCTTGGTCAAACTCTCTTTTTGAAGATAACGCTGAATTTGGATTCGGTATGATGCTTGCAAATAACCAAATCCGCGCTAGACTTGCAGAAGATGCTGAAAAACTTACTTCATCTGACAATGCGGATGTAAGCGCAGCTGCAAAGAACTGGCTTGAAACATATCATAGCAGCACAGATAATGCCGCTCCTGCAGAAAAACTTGCCGAAGTTCTTTCAAACGCATCATTCTCAGATGAGGAAATGGCTGCCGCTGCAAAGGATATCTTAAAAGATTCTGACTATCTTGCTAAGAAATCTCAGTGGATCTTCGGCGGCGACGGTTGGGCATACGATATTGGATTTGGCGGACTTGACCACGTTATTGCACAAAACGAAGATGTAAACATCCTTGTATTTGATACAGAAGTTTACTCAAATACCGGTGGTCAGGCATCTAAGGCAACTCCAACAGGAGCCATTGCTAAATTTGCAGCAACCGGTAAGGAAGTAAAGAAAAAAGATCTTGCAGCAATTGCAATGAGCTATGGATATGTTTATGTAGCTCAAGTAGCAATGGGTGCTGATTACACTCAAACACTCAAGGCAATTAAAGAAGCAGAAAACTATCACGGACCTTCAATCATAATTGCTTATGCTCCATGTATTAATCATGGTATTAAAGCAGGAATGGGTCTTTCAATGAAAGAGGAAAAACTTGCTGTTGCTTCTGGATATTGGCATCTTTTCAGATTCAATCCGGAACTTCAAGAAAAGGGCGAAAACCCATTCATTCTTGACAGTAAAGAGCCTACAGACGAATATAAAGACTTCCTTCTTGGAGAAGTTAGATATGCATCTCTGAAACGCTCTTATCCGGAAAAAGCAGAAAAACTCTTTGATTCTTCTGCAACTGCTGCAAAAGCAAAATATAAGCATCTTTTGAAGCTTAAAGAATTGTATAATCCGGAGAAATAATATATAATATAAAAAGTATAGGGCTTAGAGTTTTTGCTCTAAGCCCTTTTTATACAGCAAACTTTTACAAGGAGGCAAATCAGTATGGCAAAATATGTAATGGCACTTGATCAAGGAACTACCAGTTCCAGAGCCATAGTTTTTGACAAAGAAGGAAAAACCATTGCAAAATCTCAACGTGAATTTGAACAAATCTATCCACAAGCCGGCTGGGTTGAACACAATCCTATGGACATCCTTTTCAGTGAATATCAATCCATTTCAACAATCCTTGCTGAAGGCACAGTAACTGCCGAAGACATTGCTTGTATTGGTATTACAAATCAACGTGAAACAACTATTTTATGGAATAAAGAAACCGGACTTCCTGTATATAACGCAATTGTTTGGCAATGTCGCCGTACAGCCTCAATGTGTGAAGAATTAAAGAAACTGGAACTTGAAAAATATGTTAGAGAACATACAGGTCTTGTTATTGACGCATACTTCTCTGCCACAAAAATTCGTTGGATATTAGATAATGTTCCCGGTGCAAAGGAACTTGCAGACGAAGGAAAACTCTTATTCGGAACCGTTGAAACATGGCTTATTTGGAATCTTACAGGTGGTGCTACTCACCCAGAATCAGCCGTTCATGTAACCGACTATTCAAATGCATCTAGAACAATGCTTTTTGATGTTGATAAACTTTGTTGGGATGAATTCCTCTGTGAAAAAATTGGCATTCCTATGTCTATTCTCCCTACCCCTGTACCTTCAAGCAAAGTGTATGGAACCGTTGCTCCCGGAATACAAGGACTTGAAAATCTTGTTGGCACTCCTATCAGTGGTGCTATTGGAGATCAACCGGCAGCTTTATTTGGCCAAGCATGTTTTGAACCGGGAATGGCTAAAAATACATATGGAACCGGTTGTTTCCTTCTTATGAACACCGGAAAAGAAAGAGTAAAATCTAAAAATCAGCTTGTATCAGGTGTGGCTTGGGGAATTGGTGACACAGTTGAATACGCTATTGAGGGCTCTGCATTTAATGCCGGTTGTGTAATTCAATGGCTCAGAGATGAACTACATCTTATTGACAGTGCTCCAAGGTGTGATGAGCTTGCTGAAACCGTTCCTGATGCAAATGGAATTTACCTTGTTCCTGCATTTACAGGTCTTGGTGCTCCATACTGGGACATGTATGCCAGAGGATGTATAGTTGGACTTACTCGTGGTGTAAATAGAGCTCATTTTGCACGTGCGGTTCTTGAAAGCATCTGCTATCAAGTGGTAGATCTTCTTAAAGCAATGAAAGAAGACTCCGGTATAGACATTAAATCACTTCGTGTTGATGGTGGTGCAAGTGTAAGCAACATTATGCTTCAAATCCAATCAAACTTATTAGACTGCGAAGTTAATCGACCAAAAGTGGTTGAAACAACCGCTCTTGGCGCTGCATATCTTGCAGGACTTGCAGTTGGAATTTGGGAAAACAAAGAAGAAATTGCAAAGAACAGAGAAGTGGCTAAAATATTTACTCCAAAAATGGATGAAGAAGAACGTTCAAAGCTTTACAAAGGGTGGAAAAAAGCTGTTACAAGAGCAATGGACTGGGTTGAACATGAGTAATTATTATTACAAAAGGTGAAAAATAAATGGATTATGCAAATGAATCTTTAAAGCTTCATTATGAATGGAAGGGAAAAATTGAAGTAAATGCCAGGGCAAAAGTAAACAGCAAAGAGGCACTTTCCCTTGCTTATACGCCTGGTGTTGCTGCTCCTTGTCTTGAAATTCAGAAAGATATAAATAAATCATATGAACTAACAAGACGTTGGAACACTGTTGCAGTTATTACAGATGGTACAGCTGTACTTGGCCTTGGAGACATAGGTCCGGAGGCTGGTATGCCTGTAATGGAAGGCAAATGTGTTCTTTTCAAAGAATTTGGCGGCATTGATGCAATCCCTCTTTGCATCCGTTCAAAGGATGTTGATGAAATAGTAAATACTATTGCACTTCTTGCAGGTAGTTTTGGCGGAATTAATCTTGAGGATATTGCAGCCCCAAGATGTTTTGAAATAGAAAGAAAACTCAAGGAAAGATGTGACATTCCGGTATTCCATGATGACCAACATGGGACTGCGGTTGTATGCTCAGCCGCATTAATAAATGCAGCTCGTGTTGTAGGAAAAGAACTTAAAAACATGACCGTTGTGTTCAACGGTGCCGGTTCTGCAGGAATAGCAATAGCTAAACTCTTCCTTGAAATGGGCGTAGGAAACATAATAATGTGTGACAAGAACGGAATTCTTGATGAAAACGACCCTACAATTACTTTTGCTCAAAAAGAAATGGCACAAAAAACAAATAAAGACCATAAAAAAGGATTGCTAAAAGATGCCCTTATTGGTGCAGATGCTTTTGTTGGTGTTTCTGCCCCAAAAATGGTCACCGCAGAAATGATTAAATCAATGGCAAAAGATCCTATAGTATTCCCTATGGCAAATCCAACGCCGGAAATCATGCCCGAAGAAGCATTGGCAGCCGGTGCTAAAGTTGTAGGAACAGGCCGCTCAGATTTCAAAAACCAAATAAACAACGTCCTCGCATTTCCGGGAATATTTAGAGGCGCGCTCGACGTTAGAGCTTCTGACATAAACGAAGAAATGAAAGTTGCTGCAGCAAAAGCCTTAGCTTCTCTCATTTCTGACAATGAGTTGAGTGCCGATTATATTATTCCAAAAGCATTTGACGAGCGCGTAGGAGCTACTGTTGCGGCTGCTGTTGCAAAAGCTGCAAAAGACACCGGCGTTGCAAAACTTTAATTTTTGGCGCAACTTTTCAACCCACAAATGAATGTAATAAGAACAAAAGAGCCATTCCCAACCGGGAATGGCTCTTTTTATACTTACTACAAAATCAAATGACTTAGTCTTGAACAATTGCGCCAAACTTGCACTTTTAAATAGAAGCGCCGCAACGAACACAGTCATCCTGCTTGATTTTATGAGGAACTTTTACCTCACCCTCAATTGCATCCTGAGGACATACACGCTTACAAGCTGTACAACCCTTACACTTCTCTTAATCAATACAAAGTGGGGCTTATCAGGATCAAATTATGGGCCCTCTGTTTTTGGCTCTTCAGCCTTAATAAGCTCAGGTACAGGTGTGTCATTGTTATAAATTGCGTCAAACTTACATTTTTCAATGCAAAGACCGCACTTAAGACACTTATCCTCTTCAATTACATGAGGAACCTTTACCTTACCAATGATTGCATCGCCCGGACAAATACGTCCACAAGCTGTACAACCTTTACATTTATTAGGGTCAATTCTAATAGGCATGTTATAATCTACATAAACAGCCTTCTTTCCCTCTTCTTCCGGCTTTTTCTCCATATGAATTGCATCAACAGGGCAAGCTCTTGCACAAATGCCACAACCAAAACACTTTGATTCATCCTTCATTGAAGGAAGTTCTCTTCTCATACCTCTTTTTGTTATAGGATGATTAAGATCAAAAAGGTCAATTGGACAGTTATACAAACATGCTTTACAGCCATAACATAAATCATAATTAATTACTGCAATTTGATTAGCCATCTATAAACTCCTCCAATGGTGCATTGAGAAGCCTGTCAAGACCAAGCTTTTCAACTGTTTCTTGTGTTGGGATACCTGTTTCCTCATCCCAACCAGCATTCTTCCATGCTGCTTTAAGCATAGGGTCAATAGGTACAGTTTTACCTGCAACCTTACCCACCTTAAGTGGAGGTTCACCAATCATACGTCCATGAGGTCTGAAACTCCATGGATCAATGCCGTGTTTAATATTAAACAACTGACGCATAGTTGTAATTCTGTGACCAACTACCATCCATTCGTCTGGAGTTCTGTCCCAACCTGTTGCAGCTGAAAGCCATTCAAAAATAGGATAGTTTGCAACACCGGTAATGAAACCGAAATAGCATCCGCCTGCAGCGTCAACAATTCTCTTATAGTACTGATTTGCAAGAACTTTCAAAGACTCTTCATCATAATTCTTCCATTCGCCTTCTTTTGAACCAACAAGAACAGCTGGTGGAGCCCAAGAAACTTTCTTCCAAAGATGCATACAACCATAGTATAGTGAACCACCGGTTGTATGTCTTGAAGGTGTTGCGTCAAAAGCATAGTGAAGTGCCTGCTGTGGGTCTGGGCGTGAGTCATGCATTGGAGGCTCTGTACCACCGCCCTGAACACCGTACTTTGCAAATTCAGGTCCAAGTCTTTCAACTGCTTTCTTACAACCATCTGCAAATACGTCACCAATACCTTCACGATTAGCAACCATTTTTACAAATGCAATAATAGAGTCTGCGTTACCCCAAGTCATTTCAAGGCCGCCGAAATCATCCTTTGTGAGAAGTCCGTTTTCGTATGATTCAATAGCCATTCCAACTACACCACCGGTTGAAATAGTATCCATACCCATACGGTTACAATACTCATTAAGATAAAGCATTGCATCATTGTCTGTATTAAGAAGGAATCCGGTGAAGTCCCACTGTGATTCATACTCTGGTTTATGTACTTTTGAATAGCCCTGGTCATTGTGCTTTATCTTGGAGATATCAAGTTCGCCGCCGCAGCCATATACGCAAGAATAACAATAATATCTATTTGTTTGTAAGCGAAGCATTTGAGAGCCGTCTACTTTATTACACTTCCAAACATTAAAGTCTTCCTTCTGTGAACCACCCCAGTTTTTGATTGGAGCCTCACCTGTTTGGGCAGCGAAAGAAGAAGCACCGGCTGTTCCCCAAGTACCCATAAGTACAGCAGTGAAAATACCGTCCGGAGACAACTGAAGTTCAGGAAGAACCTTTGCCACGTGAAGAAGACCTGCAGGTACCTGTGGAGGAAGCATTACCGCATTAATACGTGATGCACTTATTTTTGAATATTTTTTAATTTCCTCTGGATAATAACCGGAAACCGGCTTTGTACCATTAAGAACAATACCCTTAAGTTTCTTTGAACCCATTACAGCACCAACACCTTGACGCGCTGCAATACGACCGTTGTCGTTGAGAATACCAGCCATACAGCTGAGTTTTTCACCTGCAGGGCCGATAACGCATGCTGCCGGTTTTTTCTTACCAGAAACTGTATTTTCTTCAACAAGCATTTGCTCTGCAACTGCAGAGTCTTTACCCCAAACATGAGATGCATCTCTTATTTCAGGGCCTTTATTGTCACAATAAAGATATACAGGAGTGTCAGACTGACCTACAAACGCAATAAGGTCATATCCACAAGCCTTAATATATGGAGCAAACGTACCACCACAATTCGCCTCTCCAATACCACCTGTTGCAGGTGATTTTGTTACAGCCATCCAACGACCTGTAATAACAGAACCGGTACTTGTAAGTGTACCACTTGTAATACAGAGAACATTGTCAGGACCTAAAGGATCTGCTCCGGCAGGTATTCTTCTAGAACACCACCATCCACCCAAAGATGCACCCGAGAGCAAATTCTCATAGATTTCATCCTTAAGTTTTATTTCCTTACAAGTTTTATTTGTAAGGTCAACTTCAAGGATCTTTCCACAATAACCTCTCATTTTTTCATCTCCCAATTGAAAAATTTAAAATTTATTATTTAATAAACATTAGAAATATTAGCCCCCACCTGAAGGTGAAAAAGCACTAACAATATCACCATCATGTAGTACGGTATCCATTGGCACTTTTTGGTAGTTTACCAAGAGCGGAAAAACCTTTCTCCAAATTACCGGAAGTTTAACAATTTTTAGAAACTGTTTTAAAGTTGTTCCTTCTGCCACTTCAATGTCACCATTCTTATCCATAAGTGAGAAGTCACACATTGCAGGACCATGAAACTCTATTTTCACAAAAGCACCTCCATAAAACAACAGTATACGATTATACTTACAGTTATGCTTTAATCTTATACAATTATACTTTACTTGTTATATATTATCAATTATTATTTTACCATAGGTAAATCTTATTTTCTGTAAAATCTTTGGGAATGTTTGCTAAAAAATGGAAGTCAATTTTTACGGCTTTTCAACATTTTTGTGTTTACACCTCATTACCGCGTTGTTATAATAAGGTGTATTTTCATACGGAACAATTTTCCATTGGATATGGAGGAGAATAAAATGTATTCAGATAGATATTCCAGACAAATTATGATCCCTGAGTTTGGAGACGACGGGCAGGAAAGACTCACAGACTCTAGCGTTCTTATAATTGGGGCAGGTGGACTTGGGACCACACTAATGTATCACCTTGCAGCAGCCGGAATTGGCACAATTGGAATTGCCGATCATGATATTGTAAGCGCAAGTAACTTAAATAGACAATACATCCACTTTGAAGAGGACATTGGAAGTTTAAAAGTTATTTCAGCATCTAGAAAATTAAGACAATTTAACAGTGCGTTAAATATAATTCCACATGCCACAGCAATCAATAAAGACAATGCATATGAAATCATCAGCCAATATGATATTGTAGCTTTAGCTGTTGATAATGCTCAGGCCAGAATGATTGTAAATGAAGCTTGTGTTGAACTTGGCAAACCTTTTGTTGACGGTGGTGTAAACGGCTTTATTGGAACAAGTGTTTTCGTAAATCCACATGAGACACCATGTCTTGCATGTCTTTATGGAACAGATCTTCCACCTGAAGAAAGATTTAGTTCTGTCTCTTCGGTTGTTGGTACAATTGCCAGTATTGAGGCAACTTCAGTTATTCAATACCTTCTTGGAATAGACATTCCTCTTTCCGGAAAGCTCCTTTATTATGATGCAAAAGAAGCTCTATTTGAAAAAATTCCTATTGAACATAAAACTGACTGCCCAATCTGTAGCAAAAACAAATAATACAACATATAGGAAAAGCCCTGAGGCAGATGCCTCAGGGCTTTTTGTAAGCATTAATTAATAATTACAAATAGTTTGCGAAAAAAATAATTGTTCAAATTGTTCCAAAAACTACTCAAAAGCGGAGGAAAAATCCTCCGCTTTTAGTTTGTGTAAAATCGTCTAGCTTAGATTATTTCTTCTTAGCTACTACGAATGCTGCTGCAGATACAGCTGAAAGAGCTACAAGTGTAGCAATACCAGCATCACCTGTGTTAGCAACAGCTTCTACATCAGCAAGAGGTGCAGAATCTGTAATTTCTACTGTTGGAGCAAGAGGTGCTTCGTCAACAATTGAAACTTCTTCTTCAGCTGTTGGAGCTTCTGTAGTTGGCTCTTCAACAACTGGCTCTGTAACAACTTCTGTTGTTGTCTCTGGAACGTTACCAATGCTAATGCCCCAGTGGAGTTCTCTAATTACATCATAGTCAAAATAGAAATCTACGATAGGCTTTCTGTCAGTTGCTGTAGCAGAATCAACTGCGTCCTGAACTTTATCAGTAACGTCAGTAACTGTGTCTTTTACATCACTTGAAGTGTTGTCGTCTCCCTTTGATGGGAACCACTTGCTTGGATCAAAGAGATTCTTAATCTTATCAAGATTAATTGAAATACCAGCATCAGGCTTTGTAATAATAGATGAAGCTGAAGCTGAGAGTGCACATGTAGCAACGCTAAATACTACTGCGAGTGCAATTACAAGGCTAATAATTTTCTTTGCCATTGGAATCATATCCTTTCATGTTAAACTAAACAATTTGAACTTTCGTTCCCTTCGCTTACACGAATACTTTACAACCAGACCTTAATTTTGTCAACAAAAAATGAACAATTTTTAAACTTTTGTCAAAGTGCATAAAAGTACTTGGTAATGCAAACGTTATATTGACAAATTTGATGAGTAAATCTGTTGTTATATTAACACTTTTATGATTAATTTGAAATTATAGCCCTCATTCTTACGTTGTTTTTCGCGATTATTGTCAATATCATAACAAATTACATTAACTTCGACATTTTAACAATAAAAAACCATGTTTTAGATTCTATTCAACGTTTTTACAAAGCAAAAATTTGTAAATGCTTGTCTTAAAATGAACAAAATGTTAACAACATTGGTTTGACTTTTTGACACTCTTCCGTATAATTATTTTATACTATTTATACATCTATGGAGGTCAACATGGAAAATACAGAAAACAATGTAATTCATGCAGGCAAGGAGAGAGAATGTTGTAATTACGCATTTCGTTCTGCTCAAAAATTTGCCTCAGATCCTAAAAACAATAAAAGACAACCCTGCGGGGAAGGCACTTCTCTTTTAACTGAAACTCTAAAAACTGACCTTAACGAATTTTGTGACAGCGTACTGGTTGAATCCTTTGAAGCAAGTCAAAAAGCATATATACTATCTAATCTATTCGTATTTATATTTATGATATTAGCATCAGTTGGAATAATATGTGCAAAGATAATAGATCCACTCTTTTACTTAGCTTCAATTGTATTGTCTTTCTTGGCATTGCTTGCACATTTTGGAGTTTTTGGGGGAACTTCAAAAAAAGCAACAGGTTCAAATATATATGCCACAATTAAGCCTACCAATACTCCTCAAAAAAGAATAATACTTGAAGCAAATATAGATGCACCTTTTAAAAGAAAGATTTCAAGAAAAACAGAAGCGTTTCTTAAAGTACTCAATCTTGTTTTTATAATTATAAATATTGCATTTTCCACTATTATGTTTATGGGTGAAAATAACTATTTACAAATTCCTGCTATGAACATAATTGCTTACATTGGATTTGCGTCTGTTCTTTTTGCCATTGTTCCAATAGTACTTTCTAAAACAGTGAACGCATCTGCCAGTACTCCAGGTTGTGTTGACAACCTCGTTAGCTCATATTTAATTTGTGGAGTGGCAAGATATATTTCTGTTACAGAATTAAAATTACAACAAACTGAAGTAAATATACTTTTAACCGGCTCAAAAAACGCAAACTGTGCTGGAGCAAAAGCATTCTGTAATGCACATTCAAATTTAGCAAATGACATTGACACATCAGTTATTTCCGTGGATTCAATTTTTGATCCAAACACTATTTCCGTTGTTTCCGGTAACAGAAAACTTACAAAAACAATTTCCGAATCAGCAACAAAATCAGGAATAAAACTTGCAAACAACAATCCTTCATTTGTTAAAGGAACTGCAAAAGTATTTAAGAAAAACAAATTCTCACACGCAACAATCACATCTTTAACAAAAGAGGCTCCGAGTTTTTATAGAAATATGGAAGATACAATAGACAAGACAAGTCCTAAAGCTATTGAACCTGTAATGAAAACTATTTTGGAAACCATTATTTCACAGGATACTATAACAAAATAAAAAAAGTCCTTATCCAAAACGGATAAGGACTTTTCTTTTTAACTTCTAGATTTCTTTTCAGCTGCTTTCTTTAGTGCAGGCATTGCAATATTTATAACAGTTGTTGGAATTCCAACTGCAAAAATTTGTGCGGTTTGGAATAAAGACTTACTATTTATCAGATGAACAATTCCATCAACCATTGGTTTGGAACAAATTCCAAATGAACCGGCCTCAAAACGCTTAATCGGGATATCCATAAATGAATTATAAATAATCTTACCCATTATTGGATCATTTTCGAACATTTTTTGAAGCACCATTTCCAAAGCTCCGTCAATCATTCTTCCTGCCGGCATTTTTTTAGCATCAGATAAGCACTCAGCTGCTGTTATTCTATCGTCGTCAAACTCATCAATATAATCATCTAAATTGTCACGGAATATATCCTCAAAATCATTGTCTGATATATTCTTTATGTCTCCATTAAAATACTTTGGAGCAGAATATAAATAATCCAGTTCTTTTGATAAATCGGAACCATTTTTTACAAGGACTTTTCCAACAAGTTTTATATCCGTGCTGGATGCACCTACATAAATGTCATATTCGCCATCTTCAAGCGCCCAATCATTTAATTCAACACTATAGTATTTAAATGAATCGCTTGAAAGTTCAACTGTAACTGTTGATTTTTCTCCCGGTGCAATTTTAACTTTTGTAAATTCTTTAAGTTCTTTTGGAGCCCTATATACTAAAGAATCTTTTTTACCAACATATACTTGAGAAATTTCAGATGCAGTAAATGAACCGATATTCTTAATATCAAATGATACTTTCAAAACATCATCTTGTGTTATTGTGGTTTTATCAATATTAAGATTTGAATACTCAAAATTTGTATATGTTAAGCCATGGCCAAATGGGAAAAGAACAGGTGTTCCGGTCTTTTCATAATATCTATATCCGACATAAATACTTTCCTTGTAAAGGACTCTGCCATTTTCATCTGTTTTATAGTTGTTAGGGCATGGAGTATCTTCCATACTTATTGGATAAGTTTCCGGAAGTTTACCTGAAGGTGAAACAATTCCCATAAGAAGCTTTGCAATTGCCATTCCGGCACCCTCGCCAAGGAAATATGTTTGCATAATTGCTTTAGGTTCGTTTACCCACGGCATTTCAACCACACTGCCGGATGTTAAAACAACAACTGTATTAGGATTTGCTTTGCAAACAGCAGAAATAAGTTCTTTATGAGCTGCCGGAAGCTTTAAGCTGTCTCTGTCTGCCGCTTCAGAAGCATCCATTTCTGAGCAACTTACGAAAACAACGGCAACACTATTATTAGCCGCAGCAAAACATGCCTCATTTATTAATGCTGGGTCAATTTCGTTTTCAGCTTCAATTCGATATCCTTTTGAATAAACATAAGGAATATCCAACGCAGATAATGAATCCAAAACATTGTCAACCTTATATGAATTAACGCATGCACTACCAAAACCTTGGTACATAGGCTTCTTTGCCCTCTCACCAATTATTGCAATGCTTTGACCCTTACTGAGCGGAAGTGTGTTTGCTTCATTTTTCAAAAGTACCGCACAATTTTCTGCCATTTCTACGGCAAGCTTGTGATTTTCCTCAAGTGAAATTGGCTGAACAGGCTTTGAAAGCTCATTCTCAGATTTTTCCACAAGATCAAATACTCTTTTTACGCTCTTGTTAATTGTATCTTCTGAAAGACTTCCATCACGATATGATTTAGCCAATTCACTAACACATACATATCCTGAACCAGGCATTTCAAGATCAAGTCCGGCATTTAAAGCGGCAGTCCTGTTATTAATAGCCGCCCAGTCGCTAACTGCAAGACCTTCAAATCCCCACTCGTTACGGAGTATGTCATTAATTAGTTTTTCATTTTCTGTACAATATACACCATTGAGTTTGTTATAAGCACACATTACAGTCCATGGCTGAGCCTTCTTAACTGCAATTTCAAATGGTTTTAAATATATTTCTCTTAAGGCACGCTCGTCAACAAGTGAATCTGACGCCATTCTCTTTGTCTCAGTATTATTAGCAGCAAAATGTTTGAGTGATGTACCTATGCCCTCATTTTGAACGGCATTAATATATGAGGCTGCAAGTTCACCTGCAAGAACAGGATCTTCAGAATAATACTCAAAATTTCGTCCACAAAGTGGTGAACGCTTAATATTTACACCCGGGCCCAAAAGTACAGATACTCTGTTAGCCTTGCATTCTGATGCAATTGTTTTTCCAACCTCATCTAACAAATTTCTGTCCCAAGAAGCAGCTAAAGCTGTTGCAGATGGATAACATACTGATTTAACTGTCCCACTTTTGAACGTTCCAAGCTGGACCCTTTTTCTAAGTCCGTTTGGTCCGTCACTCATCATTATAGATGGGATGCCAAGACGCATTACGGGAGCTGTATGCCACGCATCAGCACCAGTAAGTAATTCAGCTTTTTCACGAAGTGAGAGTTTTCCTATCCATGATTTATATTCCACTTTTGAATCCTCCTCAAAGAGCTACCGAAGTGCCATAAAACAAACATTAAATATACGTTAAAATTATACACATTACATTGTTAACGGTCAAGAATTATCGACCTCTAAGAACTTATCAGCACCAGTCAAATCTATATCCTCAACATTTTTCAACTTTTTTCTAATAATTTCGTTTCTATGTTGTGCCTCGCCAAGGGTATTTCCGGCTTCCTCTATTTTACGTTTTGCCTTTTCCAAAACTCCGCCAAAAACATCGTACTGTGCCTTTGTAACCGACAATAATTCCCTTACTTCATTTGCCTTATCATTTATTGCAACAGCCCTAAATCCCATAGACAAAGAATTAAGTAATGCCGTTATTGTTGTAGGTCCGGCAATCATAACACTGTAATCTCTTTGTATTTTTTCTGCTATCCCGCTCCTAGATGATGCAATTTCAGCATAAAGACCCTCTGTTGCAAGATACATAATGGCAAATGGTGTTGTCAATGGTTCATTTATATAAGCGTGAATGGATTTGGCCTCTTGTTTAACCCTGTCTTCAAGAGCTTTACGAGCAGTCAAAAGTGCATCGGGGTCTGCTCTGTCGGATGCATCGCATAACCTAATATAATCTTCCATTGGGAATTTTGAATCTATTGGTAAATATGTAAGTGTGCCGCCGTCCCCGGTCGATGGAATTTTTACCGCAAATTCAACTCTTGCCTGACTATTGGGATTTGAAGCAAAATTTCTTTCATACATATTTGGAATTGTCTGGTCAAGTATTGCTTCAAGTTGTACCTCAGCCCAGGTCCCACGTGCTTTAACGTTAGTTAGAACTCTATTCAAAGATGTAACATTTGTTGTAACCCCTTCAGAAAGAATTTTCATTTCTCCAAGCGATTTATACACATTTTCAAGTTGTTCAGACACCGTCTTAAAAGAACTATCAAGTCTGGTAGTAAGGGTTGATGTCAATTTTTCGTCAACTGTTTGACGCATTTGATCAAGTTTCTTTTCATTACTTTCCTGCATCTTGGTCATTGCCGTCTCATTTGCTTCTCTTATTTCTCCAAGAGAACGACCAATACGCTCACCAAGATTCAACTGATTTTCAAAATTTTGCTTTGTCATTTCAGCAAACTTTGAAGATATAGTTTCACGCAGTTCTGTGTCCATACGTCTTGAATATCTAAACTCTTCAACCATGTCTCTTTTTAATGCAGAAATAAGTTCATCGCTGGATTTAACTTCTTTACGATATTTAGAAAATAAACCTATACATAAGCATAGTAGAATAATTATAACAATTAAAAGAAGAACTATTAATGTTGAATTCATTTAATGCACCTCATTTCAAAACATAAAATATTTTACCATATATTAATACTTTTATCTATTTATAAAAGTCTATTATTATGATAAAATTATCACTAGATTATTTAGGGGAGGTTTCACAGCTTTATGAGCAGAAAAATCAAACGACTCATAGCAATTATTACTGCCGTTTTATTATTTTCAACTGTGCTTTCTTCGTGTAAAAAAAGCACTTCAAAAACAATAATACTTCCTCTTGTTGCCTCAACGCCAAATTGCTTTGATCCTCAAATTGCATCCGGTATTGATCTTGAAAATATAATTAACAACTGTTTTGAAGGTCTTGTTCGAATTAATGAAGATGGAGAAATTCAAAAAGGTGTTTCAGACAATTGGTCTATTTCAGAAGACGGAACAAAATATTCCTTTCATATTCGAAATTCCGCCCAGTGGCATGTACCTAAGGGTCTAAAAGATTTACTTGGTGAAGACTATGAAACTACATTTAACGCTCAAGTTACTGCATATGATTTTGAATTTGCGTTAAAACGCGCCTTAGACAAAAACACAAATGCTGTTCTTGCTGAAACACTATCCTGCATTAAATCCGTTTCAGCAACAGACAGTTCACAACTTGAAATTATACTCTACAAACCAAGCACAAGTTTTATGGCAACACTAGCAACTCCTATTTGTATGCCTTGCAATGAGGAATTCTTCAATGCAACTGCCGGAAGATATGGTCTTGAAACAAAACTTTTACTATGTAACGGTCCATACTATATTTCATCATTTGATAAAGAAGCAGGAATAACACTGACAAAAAATGAAAAATATGTTGGTGACTATTCAGCAATTTCTGATTATGTGAAATTTATTTCACCGGCATTTTTTAATTCTTCAAAAGATAATAAAAACAATGCCACAACAACAGAAACCTCTGTAAGTGCATTCAATTATCTCTATGATCAAGAAGGTGGATATGACGCTGCTATAATATCCATGGCGGAAGCAAAAAAACTTCCAAAATCATTTGACATAAAAAAATACAAGAACACAATTAAAGCTCTTTGCTTTAACTGCAATTCAGAACAAATAACAGATGATTTACGTCTTGCTTTTGTATACTCCACGAATGTAAACACCCTTGTCGGAACAGGTTCAAAAGCCGAAGGACTTGTTCCTGCCTGCTGTGGTTTGACGCCCGGTGTTTCATATAGAGCAGGAAGTAATATTGTTATTCCACCTGCCGAAAACCATGAAACAGCTTTACTTCATATTAAAAATGCAACCACTGAAGATGATATAACCAAACCTTTAGATCTTTCTTTAAAGTTTGTTCTTTTAAAAGAAGATGAAACCCCGGTAAAAGAAATGATTCAAGTGTGGCAAAAAGTATTTGGGGTTGGTTTGTCAATCAGCATTACAGCATGTGAAACCCAAGAAGAGCTTGACAGTTTAATTAATGGGGGCGCATATGACATTGCTTATACAAGCATTTCTACAACGGAGTTTTTAGCATCCGGTTTTCTTCGTTCATTTGCATCAGATAATGGTAAAAATATAATTAGTTTAAAATCCGCGGAATATGACGCTCTTCTAACAAATATTTTCAACTCTTCTTCCAAAGAAGAACTTCTGACATCTAATAAACGTGCAGAGGAGTTTATTGTTAAGAACGGATATATAATTCCTGTAACTCAAGAAGACAGTTATCTTGCAATTAAAAATACCGCAAATGATATTTCAGTCCGACCATCCGGAGCAGTTTACGCATTATATAAATAAAAAAGGTCCGTCAAATGATGACGGACCTTTCTTAATTTTATTCGGCTTTCTTTGCCTTTGTCTTCTTTTCAGGTTCTTTTACACTTTCAACAATACCTGCCGCAAGTCCTGCAATACCCTGAATTTCTGATGGAATAATAATTTTTGTTGCATTACCATCAGCTGCTTTTGCAAATGCTTCAAGGGATTTAATTGTAAGAACCTGCTCTGTTGGAGAAGCTTCATTAAGATATTGAATACCTTCAGCAGTAGCCTTCTGAATTGTTCTAATAGCCTGTGCCTTACCTTCAGCTTCCTTAATAGCAGCTTCTTTTGCAGCTTCGGCTCTAAGAATTGCAGCCTGCTTTTCAGCTTCAGCGTCAAGAATTGCGGATTCTTTCTTACCTTCAGCCACAAGAACAGTTGACTTCTTTTCACCTTCAGCAATAAGAATTGCCTCACGGCGTTCACGTTCAGCCTTCATCTGTTTCTCCATTGCATCCTGAATTGCTGCCGGAGGCATAATATTCTTAAGCTCAACACGGTTAACTTTAATTCCCCATGGATCTGTTGCAAGATCAAGAGCTGAACGCATCTTTGTATTAATTGTCTCACGAGATGTTAAAGTTTCGTCGAGTTCAAGATCACCAATTATGTTACGGAGTGTTGTTGCAGTAAGATTTTCAATAGCCATAATAGGACGCTCAACGCCATAAGTATAGAGTTTTGCATCTGTAATTTGGAAAAACACTACAGTATCAATACGCATTGTAACGTTATCCTTTGTAATTACAGGCTGTGGATCAAAGTCTACAACTTGCTCTTTAAGAGTAATTTTACTTGCTACTCTATCAATAAATGGAGCCTTAAAATGCACTCCCGCTTTCCATGTTGTCCTGTAACTGCCAAGACGCTCAACAACATATTCCTTGGCCTGTGGAACAATGTTAATACATGAAACCAAAATGACTAATGCAATAATTACGAGTGGTATGAAAAAATATTCCATATTCAGTTCCTCCAAAAATTATTTTTCTATTTCATTGACACACTCAGTTTTTATTTTTCCAACTAAAAACTGGAGTCCGTCAATTACATGCGGTCTAATGTCTCCACCAATTAGAACATACATTATGTCATCTCCGACATTTAGTTCTCCGGAAGCGAGCCATACTCTAATATAATAGATACCGGGTAATTTATAGGCCTCTTCAATGGCTTCATCTACTTTTTCCTGGTCATATGAAAAGTACATACCTTTTACCGGCTCAGACGAAATGCCCTGTCTTACTTCAGCCTTGGCAGTCTTTCTTACAACACCATTATGTGAAAGATACATTCCACATTTTTCTGCAGAAGGATCCGCTTTAGCTTCAACAAGCCACTGATTTAAATCAATCATATTATTTCACCTCACGACTATATATTATATACCAATTGTAATAATATTTCATAGAGCAAATATTAAAAAGATATAAATTTGAAATAAATAACCCCTAGAGGAAATCCTCTAGGGGTTTATTTCTTAACCTGTATTAATTAAACAAGCTCAATGATGCACATTTCAGCTGCATCTCCACGACGTGGGCCTGTCTTAATAATACGGCAGTAACCGCCGTTAACATCCTTATACTTAGGACCGATTTCATCAAAGAGCTTCTTTGCTACGTCTTCTTTTGTAACGTATGCAAGAACCTGTCTCTTTGCAGCAAGTGTGTCATTCTTTGAAAGAGTAATCATCTTCTCTGTCATTGAACGAACCTCTTTAGCACGGGTAACGGTAGTTTCAAGTCTGCCATTTTCAAGAAGATAAGTAACCATTCCACGAAGCATAGCTTTACGATGATCACTTGCTCTTCCAAGTTTTCTTGTACCTGGCATGTAAAACGCTCCTTTCCCTTATTCGTCTTCTTTACGAAGAGAGAATCCGAGTGAATCAAGTTTTGCAACAACCTCGTCAAGAGACTTCTTACCGAGATTACGAACCTTCATCATATCGTCTTCAGATTTATTAGTAAGGTCTTCTACTGTATTAATGCCTGCTCTCTTAAGACAATTGAAAGAACGAACAGACAAATCAAGTTCTTCAATGGTCATCTCTAGAACCTTTTCTCTTGAGTTATCATCTTTCTCAATGAGAAGGTCTGGCATTGGGCCATTTTCAGATAAGTCGATAAACAACTTGAGGTGATCGTTGAGGATCTTGGCACCAAGTGAAACAGCTTCTCTTGCAGAGATTGTTCCATTTGTCCACACTTCAAGTGTAAGTTTGTCAAAGTCAATTCTTTGACCAACACGTGTGTTTTCTACAGTATAATTTACCTTTAATACTGGTGTGTAGATTGAATCTATAGCAATTACACCAATTGGTGGCTGAAGTTCCTGCTTGTTTCTTTCAGCAGAAATATAGCCTCTTCCAATATCAACTGTCATCTCCATTGAAAGTTTAGCATTCTTGTCAAGTGATGCAATATGAAGTTCAGGGTTGAAAATTTCAATCTCTGAATCACCTTTAATGTCACCTGCAGTTACTTCACCTTCGCCGGAAGCCTCAATGTAAACAGTCTTTGGGCCGTCTCCATTGATCTTGAGGATAACACTCTTGAGGTTAAGAACAATTTCAGTAACGTCTTCTTTTACACCTGGAATTGTTGAGAACTCATGAAGAACACCATCAATTTTAACAGATGTGATAGCATAACCCGGAAGTGAAGAAAGAAGTACACGTCTAAGGCTGTTGCCTACTGTTGTACCAAATCCTCTTTCCAATGGTTCAAGGGTGAATTTACCATATGTGTCACCTTCTGAATCGACAATTTCGATTCTAGGCTTCTCAATACCTATCATTCAAAACCCTCCTTAGGCTTTTTTAAGTTGTTGGGTTTAAGTGATTACCTACTGTGGACCACTATTACTTAGAATAGTACTCAACGATGAGATGTTCTTCAACTGGATAATCTACATCTTCACGAGTTGGCATTCTTGTGATTGTTCCTCTAAACTTGCTGTTGTCAAGTTCCATCCACTTTGGAACTGTAACAAGTGGAGCATTTTCACCTGTAAGACCTGAGAAAAGTACTGAGCTACGGCTAGTCTCTTTAACTTCAATAACCTCACCTGGTTTTACTTGATATGAAGGAATGTTAACCTTCTTACCATTTACAGTGAAATGACCATGTGAAACAAGCTGTCTAGCCTGACGACGAGTTGCTGCAAATCCAAGGTGGAATACAACGTTATCAAGACGACGCTCGCAAAGAACGAGAAGGTTTTCACCTGTCTTGCCCGGCATCTTAGCTGCTTTCTTATAATAAGAATTGAACTGCTTTTCAAGCATGCCGTAAATGAACTTTACCTTTTGCTTTTCATTAAGCTGAAGAGCATACTCGGATTTCTTTCTTCTAACATTAGCTTTTGGCTTACGGATAGTATCCTTATTTGCATAACCAAGAGTAGCAGGAGAAAGGTCAAGTGTTTTACAACGCTTAGCAACAGTCTGCATATTTCTTGCCATAATTAAATATCCTCCTTCAAAGATTATACACGTCTTCTTTTCGGTGGACGGCAACCGTTATGTGGAATTGGAGTAACATCCTTAATCATGCTTACTTCAAGACCAGCTGTCTGCAATGCTCTGATTGCAGCTTCACGTCCTGCACCAGGACCTTTAACATAAACCTCAACAGTTTTCATACCGTGGTCAATAGCAACTTTAGCAGCTGTTTCTGCAGCTGTCTGTGCAGCAAATGGAGTAGATTTCTTTGAACCTCTGAATCCCATTTCGCCAGCGCTTGCCCAAGATACTGCGTTACCCTGTGTATCTGTAATAGTAACGATTGTATTGTTGAAGGTGGATTGGATATGTGCCGCACCACTTACGACTGTCTTACGATCACGACGTCTACGTGTGGCTGTGGACTTTTTACCTGAACCTTTAATAGCCAAGTTTACCCCTCCCTAATTACTTCTTCTTATTAGCGATTGTTTTCTTTGGACCTTTACGTGTACGTGCATTTGTCTTAGAACGCTGTCCTCTTACAGGAAGCCCCTTTCTATGACGAACACCACGATAGCAACCGATTTCAATAAGTCTCTTAATATCCAAAGCTGTCTCACGGCGGAGGTCACCCTCAACCTTAACATTCTTATCAATGTATTCACGAAGCTTTGCAACATCTTCTTCTGTAAGATCCTTAACTCTTGTGTCAGGATTTACGCCTGTAGCCTTAATGATATCTTTTGCAGTTTTATTACCTATACCGAGAATATAAGTAAGAGCAATTTCAACTCTCTTATCTCTTGGTAAGTCTACACCTGAAATACGAGCCATGTCAGTTGCACCTCCATATTTAATGGTTTTTATTAGAGCTTAATTAGCCCTGTCTTTGTTTGTGCTTTGGGTTTTCACAGATAACCATTACCTTACCCTTGCGCTTAATTACTTTGCACTTTTCGCACATTTTCTTGACAGAAGGTCTGACTTTCATTGTGATACCTCCCTAATATTTTACGTTATCTTACGATTACTTTGAACGCCATGTTATACGCCCGCGTGTAAGGTCATATGGCGACATTTCGACCGTTACTTTATCGCCCGGAAGTATACGTATGAAGTTCATACGTAGCTTACCAGAAATGTGGGCTAAAATCTGATGTCCGTTTTCAAGCTCAACCTGGAACATTGCATTTGGCAAAGCTTCAACAACGGTACCCTCAATTTCGATCATATCCTGTTTTGACATACTTGTTTACCTCCCTTGTGTCATTTGATCACACTCTTGTAAGAATTACCGGACCATTGTCTGTAATTGCAATAGTGTTTTCAAAATGAGCTGAAAGTTTTCCATCGGCAGTTTTAACTGTCCAACCATCAGGCATTTGTTTAACCTTGTATGTGCCTTCGTTAATCATAGGCTCAATGGCAATTGTCATACCTGGTAATAGGCGTATGCCCCTTCCGGCTGTTCCGAAATTGGGAACTGATGGTTCTTCATGGAGTTTTGTGCCAACACCATGTCCCTCGTATTCACGAACAACACCGTAGCCTCTTTCCTCACAGTAACTCTGTACTGCGTGTCCTATGTCGCCGATTCTACCGCCGGCAACCGCTGCCTCAATGCCTTTAAACATGGCCTCTTTGGTAACGGTGCACAGCCGCTCCGCTTCCGGACTAATTTTGCCCACTGCGAAAGTGGCGGCATTATCGCCGTTGTATCCGTTTATTTTGGCGCCGAGGTCAATAGATACTATGTCGCCTTCTTTTAGGATACGTTTTTTACTAGGAATTCCATGAATTACTTCATCATTTATGGAAATACATGCGGTAGCAGGGAAACCATATAAATTTAGGAAGTTGGGTTCGGCTCCCTGTTTTTTTATATAGTCGTAGGCTATTTTATCTATTTCCCAGGTTGAAACACCCGGACGAACAGCCTCTCCTGCAACCTGTAGTGCCTCTGCAGAAATTCTACAGGCAACTTTCATGAGTTCAAGCTCATGACTTGTTTTAAGCACTATCATGCCTTATCCTCCAAAACACTTAGCACACGCTCTGTAATATCAGCAACGTCTCCTAAGCCATCAACTATTCCAAGTCTATTCTTGTCTGAATAGTATGATTTTAATGGTTCTGTTTGTTCATGATAAACTGAAAGTCTATCAGCAACAGTATCCGGAGCATCATCCTTACGCTGTACAAGTTCAGCTCCGCATGAATCGCAGATGCCGTCTTGTGCCGGCTTTTTGAAAATCAAGTGATAAGATGCACCACAAGAACCACAAACTCTACGGCCTGTCATTCTTTCCATAATGCACTCATCAGGAACTTCTATATCGACAACCTTGTCAATAACAATTCCCATTGCATCAAGAGCTTCAGCCTGTGGGATTGTTCTTGGAAAACCATCAAGAATGAAACCGTTTCCACAGTCACCTTTTTCAAGGCGTTCTTTAATGATACCAATTACAACCTCGTCAGGCACAAGCTTTCCTGACTCAATGTATGATTTTGCCTTAAGGCCCATTTCTGTGCCTGTTTTAAGCGCTTCACGAATGATGTTACCTGTTGAAATTGTTGGAATATTAAACTTTTGGGCAACTATTTCTGCCTGTGTTCCTTTTCCAGCTCCCGGAGCTCCAAGAAAAATAATATTCATTTCCAACTATCCTCCATTAATCAAGGAAACCTTTGTAATGACGCATCATCATCTGTGATTCAAGCTGTCTTACAGTTTCAAGTGCAACACCAACTAAGATGATTACTGATGTTCCGCCGAGTGAAATATTCATTGGGCTTCCGCAAAGTGCTGTAATCTGTGAGAACAAAATTGGAAGTATTGCTACTACACTGATTAGAATCGCACCAATAAGTACAATTCTTGAAAGTACTTTTGCAATATAATCTGAAGTTGGTTTACCCGGTCTAATACCAGGAATAGCACCGCTGTTCTTACGAAGGTTGTTTGCCATTTCAATTGGATTATACTGAATTGTTGAATAGAAATAAGCAAAGAAGATAATCAAAATGAAATAGATAATTCCGTAGAACCAGTTAGATGAATCGAACAAGTTAAAGAACTTTGCCCAACCACTGCCCTCTTGAATCTTTGTTCCGAAGAACATTTGAATTGTTGGTGGCAGGGAAAGTATTGAGCTTGCGAAGATGATTGGCATTACGCCGGACATATTAACCTTAATTGGCATATGTGTATTTTGTCCACCGTACATTTTACGGCCAACAACTTTTTTTGCATAAGCAACCGGAATTCTTCTCTCTGAGTTGTCCATCCATACAATAAACACAACAAGCGCAATCATAATAATGAGAGCGATTGGTGCAAATGCATAGTAAAGACCACCGTGTTTGAAGTATTCAAAGATATAAGTAATTGTTGTTGGTATACGAGAAATAATACCTGCAAAGAGGATCATTGAAATACCGTTACCTATACCCTTTTGATTTATTTGTTCACCCATCCACATGAGAAGACATGAACCAGCTGAAAGTGTAAGGATAATTACAAGTGCCTGTAAAACTGCAGAGAAACCAGTGAAAGCTGTTCCATTTGCTGCAAGGCTGATGTAACCACCGCTACGAAGATAGAAGAAATATGCTGTTGACTGGAGAATTGCAATTACAATTGCACCAATTCTTGTTATAAAGTTAAGTTTCTTTCTTCCTTCTTCACCTTCTTTAGCAAGTCTCTCCAAAGGAGGGAGTGCTACAGTAAGGAGCTGGATAATAATAGATGAGTTAATATATGGTGTTATTGACATAGCAAATAACGTACCATAATTAAAAGCATCACCGGTCATCATTGAAAGATAATCAAGAACTGTGCTTCCACTTGTATTTCCAAGAATACCTGAAGATGCATCAGTGAATGGAACCGGGATTGCCGCACCGAATCTAAATAAAAGAATTACTAGTGCTGTATAAAGCATTTTTTTGCGAAGGTCTGGTACTCTAAAAGCGTTTGCAAGAGTTTGCAACATTTTATACCACCTCTGCCTTTCCGCCAGCTGCTTCTATTTTTGCTTTTGCAGCCTCTGAATAAGCATTAACCTTAACATCAAGTTTTTTTGTAAGTTCTCCGTTACCGAGAACCTTAACGCCGTCGAGTTCTTTCTTAATAAGACCTGCAGCCTTAAGAGCAGCAGCATCAACAACATCACCATTGTTGAACTTCTTTTCAAGATCAGAAACATTTACAGTAACGATTTCCTTTGCGAAGATGTTGTTGAATCCTCTCTTTGGAAGACGTCTCTGAAGAGGCATCTGTCCGCCTTCAAAACCCGGACGCATTCCTCTACCTGCTCTTGCCTTCTGACCCTTATGTCCTTTGCCGGCTGTCTTACCGTTACCTGAACCTGGGCCTCTACCAATACGCTTAACCTCTGATTTAGAGCCAGCTGCTGGTGAAAGTTCGTGCAATTTCATTTTCCGCACCTCCTACTTAGTTTTCAGTAACTTCGATAAGGTGAGAAATTTTACGAACCTTACCTTGAGTCTGAGGATTGTTTGGCTGTGTAGCCACATCCCCAATCTTGCGAAGGCCAAGTGCATGAGCGGTTGCAATCTGGTCCTTCTTGCTTCCGATAAGACTCTTAACGAGTTTTACTTCAACAGTCTTTTCTTTTGCTGCCATTTAAAACCGCCCTCCTTAACCTAAAATTTCTTTAGCTGATTTTCCGCGAATTTCAGCAACTTCTTCAACAGTACGAAGTTTTGAGAGACCATCAATAGTAGCTCTTACTACGTTGCATGGATTGTTTGAACGAAGTGCCTTTGAACGGATGTCCTTAATACCAACTGTTTCAACAACAGCACGAACAGGACCGCCTGCAATAACTCCTGTACCAGGAGCAGCAGGTTTAAGTAATACTACGCCTGCTCCAAACTTACCAGTAACCTCATGAGGGATTGTTGTACCCTTAAGTGAAACTTTAATTAAGTTCTTCTTAGCGTCTTCAATACCTTTACGGATTGCATCTGGAACTTCACCTGACTTACCAAGGCCGAATCCAACAATACCGTTGCCATCTCCGACAACTACGAGAGCAGCAAATTTAAAGATACGTCCGCCTTTAACTGTCTTTGATACACGGTTAATGGCAATAACACGTTCTTGTAACTCTAAATTAGATGCATCAATCTTAGCCAAAAGTATTCCTCCTTACTTTTTTATCAGAACTTAAGTCCACCCTCACGGGCACCTTCTGCAAGTTCCTGTACGCGACCATGGTATACATATCCGCCACGATCAAAAACAACTTCTGTAATATTCTTTTTAGCTGCGCGCTCAGCAAGAATCTTTCCTACTTCTCTTGCTGCTTCTTTGTTGCCACCGTAATTCTTGAAACTCTTCTCAGCTGTTGATGCCGAAACAAGTGTAACACCTGCAACATCGTCAATTACCTGAGCATAGATGTTTTCAAGGGAGCGGTAAACGCTAAGACGTGGGCGCTGTGCTGTACCGGAAATTTTTCCACGTACTCTCTTATGACGCTTAAGACGTGCTTTGTTGCTATCTGCCTTATTAACCATAACGATTCACTCCTTTTATTATTTACCGCCTTTACCGGCTTTTCCTTCTTTGCGACGGATGTGTTCGTCAACATACTTAATACCTTTGCCCTTATATGGCTCCGGTGGACGCTTTTCGCGGATTTCTGCTGCGAACTGACCAACCTTCTGCTTATCAGCACCAGATACAACTACCTTATTAGGACCTGGCACTTCAATTGATACTCCTTCCGGAGCAGGCATAATAACCTGATGTGAATAACCAATGTTAAGAACAAGGTCATTTCCCTGCTTCTGAGCACGGTAACCTACACCGTTTACTTCAAGTTCCTTTGAGAAACCGTTTGTAACACCCTCAACCATATTAGCAATAAGTGTACGTGTAAGACCGTGAAGAGATCTGTTTTCTTTGTTGTCGTTTGGACGAGTAACTGTAATTTCAGCACCGTTAACTTCAACTTTCATATTTTGATGCACTGTTCTGGTAAGTGTTCCCTTAGGACCTTTAACAGAAACAGTGTTGCCGTCAAGTTTAACCTCAACGCCTGCCGGAATGGCAATTGGCATTCTGCCTATACGAGACATATTACTGTTCCTCCTTACCAGATAAATGCAAGAACCTCGCCGCCAACATTCTGCTTGCGAGCCTCTTTGTCTGTCATAATACCTTTGTTTGTTGAAAGGATTGCAATACCAAGACCTTTCATAACTTTAGGCATATTTTCACAATCAGTGTAAATACGAAGACCCGGCTTAGATACTCTCTTGAGGCCTGTAATTACCTGAGATTTATTAGGACCATACTTAAGTACGATTTCAATCATACCCTGCTTACCGTCTTCTTCAACAGTGAAGCTTTTAATGTACCCTTCATCAACAAGAATCTGAGCAATAGCCTTCTTCATGTTAGATGCGGGAATTTTAACTGTATCATGTTTAGCTGCATTAGCATTTCTAATTCTTGTGAGCATATCTGCTACTGAATCTGTGATTTGCATTTGCGTTCCCTCCTTTGTTATTGCTCAAAAATTACCAACTTGCCTTCTTTACGCCAGGAATCTGACCCTTGTGAGCAAGCTCTCTAAAGCAAATGCGGCATACTCCATACTTTCTAAGGTAGGCATGTGGTCTACCGCAGATTTTACATCTGTTATACTGTCTTGTTGAATATTTAGCAGGCTTCTGCTGCTTCATTTTCATTGCTGTCTTAGCCACAAATTACCCCTCCTTATTTAGCAAATGGAGCACCCATAAGACTGAGTAACTCTCTTGCTTCTTCGTCTGTGTCTGCAGTGGTAATGAAACTGATATCCATACCACGGATTGCGTCAATCTTATCATATTCAATTTCAGGGAAGATAAGCTGCTCTTTAATACCCATTGAGTAGTTACCTCTTCCATCAAATGAATTTGGATTAATTCCTCTGAAGTCTCTTACTCTTGGAAGTGCAAGATTGAAGAATCTATCAAGGAATTCATACATTCTGTCGCCACGAAGTGTAACCTTAACACCGATTACCATACCCTCACGGAGCTTGAAGTTAGCAACTGATTTCTTTGCCTTACAAAGAACCGGCTTTTGACCGGTAATTATTGAAAGGTCATTTACGATAGCGTCAACAACCTTTGAGTTGTCTTTTGCTTCGCCACAACCAACGTTGATAACAATCTTATCAAGCTTTGGGATTTGCATTACACTCTTGTAACCAAATTTCTTCATAAGAGCAGGGGCAACATCGTTTTTATACATTTCTTTAAGTCTTGCCATAATGCTGAGTCCCTCCCTTAATCAAACTTAGCGCCGCACTTTTTGCAAACGCGTTTCTTATCTTTTCCTGTGCCTTCATGACCAACACGTGTAGCTTTGCCACACTTTGGACATACAAGCTGAACCTTATCTGCATAGAGAGCGCTCTCTGCCTTAATAAGTCCGCCAGCTTCGCCCATTTTACGAGGCTTAACATGCTTTGTGATGATGTTGATACCCTCAACGATAACCTTGCCTTCCTCTGGAGCAACCTGTAAAACCTTGCCCTTTTGGCCATTGTACTTACCATTGATTACGATAACTTCATCGCCTGTTTTTACGTGAACTTTATTCATAATTCTGCGCACCCCCTAATTAGAGTACTTCCGGAGCAAGGCTCAAGATCTTTGTGAATTCTTTTTCACGAAGTTCTCTTGCTACTGGTCCAAAAATACGTGTTCCTCTTGGGTTCTTATCTTCTCTAATAATAACAGCTGCGTTTTCGTCGAAACGGATGTAAGTACCGTCGTCACGACGAACACCACTTACTGTTCTAACTACAACTGCTTTAACTACTTCGCCCTTTTTAACAGCTCCGCCGGGTGTTGCTTTCTTAACAGAAGCAACTATAACGTCGCCTATATTGGCATACCTCCTGCCGGTACCTCCAAGCACGCGAATACACATAATTTCTTTTGCGCCTGAGTTGTCGGCAACCTTGAGGTAACTCTGTTGCTGTATCACAGTGGTTCCCTCCTTAATTACTTAGCCTTTTCAATTATTTCAACTACGCGCCATCTCTTATCTTTTGAAAGAGGACGTGTTTCCATCAAGAGGACCTTATCTCCAACATGACACTCGTTGTTTTCATCGTGTGCCTTGATTTTTACTGTACGGTTTACGATCTTCTTGTAAAGTGGATGTTTAACTCTGTCCTTAACTGTTACTACAACAGTTTTGTCCATCTTATCAGATGATACAAGTCCAACTTGAGTCTTTCTAAGATTTCTTTCGCTCATATCTTACAATCCTCTCTTTCCTTAAGCATCTGTGCCGTGAAGTTCAATATCACGTTGAATTGTCTTAATTCTTGCAATGTCTTTCTTTACTGCACTAATGCGCATTGGATTTTCGAGCTGATTGATAGCCTGCTGGAAACGAAGCTTGAAAAGTTCGTCCTTGAGCTCAAGAAGCTTAGCATCAAGCTCGGAGGCGGACAGTTTCTTAAGTTCGTTTGCTTTCATTACTGTTCACCTTCCTGTTCTTTCTTAGTAACAAATTTACATTTAATAGGAAGCTTGTTTGCTGCAAGACGCATAGCCTCACGTGCAAGTTCTTCGTCAACGCCGGCAATTTCAAACATTACTCTGCCCGGCTTAACTACAGCTACCCAATATTCAGGAGAACCTTTACCTGAACCCATTCGAGTTTCAGCTGGTTTCTCTGTAATAGGCTTATCAGGGAAGATCTTAATCCAAACCTGTCCGCCACGCTTAATATAACGTGTCATAGCAATACGAGCTGCTTCAATCTGGTTTGCAGTGATCCAAGCCGGCTCAAGAGCCACAAGACCAAAATCACCGTATGTTACCTTGTTACCACGAGTAGCCTTACCTGTAAGACGGCCTCTCTGTTGTCTTCTATACTTTACTCTCTTTGGTAATAACATTATTTTGCTCCCCCTTCCTTTTTGTTTCCTGCTTTACGTGTATCGTGGAGTACTTCACCTTTGTAGATCCATACCTTTACACCAATACGACCGTATGTTGTATCTGCTTCAGCAAAGCCGTAATCAATATCAGCTCTAATTGTCTGAAGTGGAATAGTTCCTTCATGGTAGCTCTCTGAACGAGCGATTTCTGCACCGCCAAGACGACCAGAAACCTGAGCCTTAATACCCCTAGCACCGAGTCTCATTGTTCTGCCGATTGCAAGCTTTAAAGCACGTCTATAAGATACACGCTTTTCAAGCTGAGCAGCAATGTTCTCTGCAACAAGCTGAGCATCGAGGTCTGGCTGCTTGATTTCAATAATATTAAGAGAAACTTCTTTTCCAAGCTTCTTCTCACAAACTGCCTTGAGCTTCTCAATTTCAGCGCCGCCGCGTCCAATAACCATACCTGGCTTTGCGCAGTGAATATTGATACGAACACGCTTAGCGTCACGTTCAATTTCTACTTTTGGAACGCCTGCACTTTTGAGGGTCTTAAGAAGGTACTGTCTGATTTGATAATCTTCAACGAGAGTGTCGCCGAAAGTATTTGCATTTGAATACCAGCGGGATTCCCAATCTTTAATAACACCGATACGAAGACCGGTTGGGTTTGCTTTCTGTCCCATTGTTCTACCTCCTCCTTAATTATTCTGCTTCCTTAAGTACAAGAGTGATGTGCGATGTCTTCTTGTTGATTCTATACGCACGACCCTTGGACATAGGTCTAATTCTCTTAAGTGTTGGACCCTGACTTACTGAGCACTCTGCTACATAAAGTCTTGATGTGTCCATATCTTTATTTTCAGCATTTGCAATGGCTGACTTGAGTAACTTCTCAAGTACTTCACAAGCAGACTTTGGTGTGTGCTTGAGAATAGCCATGGCTTTGTCAACCGGCTGATTTCTAATAAGGTCAAGTACAATTTTAACCTTACGAGGTGCAATTCTTACGAATGTTACCTTAGCTGTTGCTTCCATTGTGTACACACTCCTTTGTCTGATTATTTACCAGTCTTTGAACCTGCATGACCCTTAAAGGTACGTGTAGGTGCAAATTCGCCTAATTTATGTCCTACCATGTCCTCTGTAACATATACAGGAACGTGCTTACGTCCATCGTGAACAGCGAAGGTATGACCAACGAAATCAGGGAAGATTGTTGAAGAACGGCTCCAAGTCTTAAGAACGATTTTTTCACCATTCTCGTTCATTTTCTGAACTCTTGCGAGCAATTTAGGTTGCACGTAAGGGCCCTTTTTTAAACTTCTACTCATTATTCATAACTCCTTTCACGATTATTTGCCATTGCGGCGTCTTACAATCATCTTATTAGACTGTTTCTTCTTATTACGTGTCTTATAACCAAGAGCTGGTTTACCCCAAGGTGTTACAGGACCCGGACGACCGATAGGTGATTTACCTTCACCACCACCATGAGGGTGATCATTAGGGTTCATTACAGAACCACGAACTGTTGGTCTGATACCCATGTGACGTGTACGACCAGCCTTACCGATCTTAACGTTTTCATGGTCTGTGTTTCCTACTTGGCCAACTGTAGCCATACAAGAAATTGGTACATTACGAAGTTCACCTGATGGTAAACGAAGAAGTGCATAAGCACCTTCCTTAGCCATAAGCTGAGCAGCATTACCAGCTGAACGAGCAAGCTGTGCGCCTCTGCCCGGATAAAGCTCAACATTGTGGATAAATGTACCTGTTGGAATGTTAGCGAGTGGTAATGCATTACCAGGTTTAATATCAGCACTTGTGCCTGACTCAACCTTGTCGCCAACTTTGAGGCCAACCGGAGCAATGATGTAACTCTTTGTTCCATCTTCATACTGAATAAGAGCAATGTGAGCTGAACGGTTTGGATCATACTCGAGTGTCATTACTGTAGCTGGCATATCGAACTTATTTCTCTTAAAGTCGATGATACGATATTTCTTACGGTTTCCGCCACCACGGTGACGAACTGTGATTCTACCATAACTGTTACGGCCTGCCTTCTTATTAAGAGGAGCAAGTAAGCTTCTCTCAGGAGCAACCTTTGACAGTTCGGAGTAATCTGTAACGGACATGTTTCTTGTACCGTTTGTCATTGGCTTTATATTTCTAATTGCCACTTTGATTCACTCTCCTCTTTAGATTACATCATACCGTCGAAGAACTCGATTGTCTTTGAGTCTTCAGTAAGAGTTACAATTGCCTTCTTCCAAGAAGCTGTATAACCCTCAAAACGGCCCTGACGGCGAAGCTTGCCGCGTACTGATACTGTGTTTACCTTAGCTACCTTTACATCAAAGAGTTCTTCAACAGCCTTAGCAATTTCAATCTTGTTTGCATCCTTTGCAACCTTAAATGTGTACTTCTTAAGGGCTGTATTCTGCATACTCTCTTCTGTGATGATTGGGCGGAGGATAATGTCCTGTGCTAACTTACTCATGCATATACCTCCTCAATTTTAGCAACTGCATCTTTAAGAACTATCATCTTATTGCAGTTCATAATATCATAAACATTCAATGTATTAACGAGTGTAACCTTTACACCAGGAATATTTCTGGCACTCTTATAGATTACGTCGTCCTTCTCTGGGAGAACGATAAGAGTTTTCTTAGCGTTTCCAAGAGCATCAAGAACCTTAACGATTTCTTTTGTCTTTATTTCCTTAAGTGAAAGACTATCAAGAATTGTAAGTTCCTCTGTAGCAACTTTATCTGAAAGAACAGACTTTATTGCAAGTCTTCTTACTTTCTTGTTTACATCAAAACCATATGAACGTGGCTTTGGTCCAAGAGCAATACCACCGTGTGTCCACTGTGGAGAACGTGTAGAACCTTGTCTTGCACGACCTGTGCCCTTCTGTCTCCAAGGCTTTTTACCGCCACCGCTTACTTCTGAACGGGTAAGTGTTGACTGTGTGCCCTGACGCTGATTTGCTAAGTAGTTTACAACTACAAGATGAACAGCAGACATATTAGGAGCGATACCAAAGATGTCTTCGCTCAAATCCATTGCGCCAACCTTTTTACCGGCTGCATTAAATACTGATACGTTAGGCATTTTTTATCTCTCCTTCCTTATTTCTTTACGCTGTCTTTTAAAACAACAATTCCACCGCGTGGACCAGGGATAGCACCCTTAATAGCGATGAGGTTGTTTTCAGCATCTACCTTAACAACGTCTAAATTTTGAATTGTAACGCGCTCTGCACCAAGGTGACCGGCGAGTTTCTTTCCTTTAAATACTCTTGATGGGTCTGAACAAGCACCAAGTGAACCTGCGTGTCTTGCTACTGGACCTGTACCATGAGTTTCTTTAAGACGAGAGAAGTTCCAGCGCTTAATTGCACCGGCTGTTCCCTTACCTTTACTTGTTCCAATAACGTCAATCTTGTCACCTGGAACAAATGTGTCAGCCTTTACAATGTCTCCAACGTTTGCAGCTGAGCAATCATCAAATCTGAATTCCTTAAGAACCTTCTTTGGTGCTACATCAGCCTTTGCGAAGTGACCCTTCATTGGCTTGTTTACTCTCTGTACCTTAACATCGCCAAAGCCAAGCTGAACAGCGTCGTAGCCGTCATTTTCAACTGTCTTCTTCATTGTTACAGTACATGGACCTGCTTCAATGACTGTTACAGGGATAACATTTCCCTTTTCGTCAAAGAGCTGTGTCATACCGATTTTCTTTCCGATAAGACCTTTCTGCATATTAACCTTTCCTCCTTTGGTTATTGGTTGGCCTTTAGCCAACATGACCCGTCTGTCGTTGTGTTCTTAGAAATTAGAGTTTAATTTCAATTTCAACGCCAGCTGGAAGCTCAAGACCTGTCAGAGCTTCAACAGTCTTGTTTGAAGGTCTGAGAATGTCGATGAGTCTTTTGTGTGTGCGCTGCTCAAACTGCTCACGGCTATCCTTGTACTTGTGTACAGCACGAAGAATAGTAACAACTTCCTTTTCTGTTGGAAGTGGAACAGGACCTGATACCTTTGCTCCGGTGCGCTTAGCTGTTTCTACGATTTTTTCAGCTGCACTGTCTACAAGGTTGTGGTCGTAACCTTTGAGTCTGATTCTGATTTTTTCTTTTACTGCCATTGTTAGTCCTCCTAAAATTAATGGCGGGCTCGTCGTTCTATACACACCGCCGGGCGTTTCCCCTATTAGTATTTAAAAAACCTGGAAAACGTGGTTGTTCCCGGGTGGCAAAACGACATAATTAGTTTCGCCCGGTTTAAAATCGGACATACTCCGCGGAAATTTCCCGTCACAAAGGACGGCCACCTCCCGCATCAACGCATATCTTACGTGATTTAGGGCATAAAACCCCCTTATTTCACGTGCCTTAGTATAATAACATATCATTTTGTGCAGGTCAACAATTTTTTTATAAAAAATTCGTAGTTTTTCACAAACTTTTTTAGAGAATACGCAAACAAAAATCCACACCCAAAATGTATGGTTTTGGGTGTGGGAAAACACAAAATATACGATTTTTATTATTTATCTTTTAAGCCAATAATTGCAGTGATTGAAAAACGAGGGGTAAATACTCCGTTTTCGCTATAACTTACACCTATTTTTCTTTCAGAATCCAGTACTGCCGTAAATTCAGATTCGGTTCCTTGTGGAAGATCTCCATATAAAGGAGAAAATCTAAACGTAATTTTATGATCCGGGAATCTGGAAGCTATATCTTCCTCTACAAGGTCACAGTACTCTTCAAGTGCCGCCGCTGCAAGACAATCAAGAATTACAGCTCTTTCAATATCTTCACGTCCTGCAATAGATATCATTAAATCTATATCATCCGAAAGCGTTGCACAAAACAAAACCGCTTTACTGCAATAGTATAATTCTTTTGAAATCTTTTCCCCCGGGAGGGTCAGATTATAATTTTTAAGTTCAACTTTTCCGTCAACCTTTTCAAGGTCAAAGACTTTGCACATATATCTTGGATGAATATTTGATATAAGTTCTTCTTCAAGTGTATCTATTTTTTCCATTAATTCCGGACTGATAAGTGCTGCTTCATAGCCTAAAAACTTTAGAACAGTTCTGCGATTAATTGACTTTAAATTCTTCACAAACATCACCGCTTCCAATTTATGAAACAATTATAACAAAGACTAAAAACATTGTAAATGTTCCAAAGTTACAGTAAAAGGATAATTAAATTAGCAAAAATGCCGTCTAGGGTTGTCTATATTATAAAAGGTATATATAATATATTATATTATTATACAACATATTAGAAGGAGGTCATTAGGATGTCATCTTCTCCTCTTGCAGACAGACTTCGTCCATCTACAATTGATGAGATGGTAGGACAAGAGCATTTGCTCGGTGAAGGTAAAGCACTTAGAAACATAATCCTCTCCGGGAACATTCCTAATCTAATTTTTTATGGACCTTCTGGAATAGGAAAGACTACTCTTGCAAGCATTATAGCAAAGCAGACAAATAAGAAACTCTATAAGCTTAATGCTACTAATGCTTCTATTTCAGATATAAAAGATATGGTGGCACAACTTGACACATTTGTTGCTCCAAACGGAATACTCCTGTATCTTGACGAAATTCAATACTTTAACAAGAAGCAACAGCAGTCACTTTTAGAGTATTTGGAAAACGGGCAAATAACCATGATTGCTTCCACCACGGAAAATCCATACTTTTATGTTTATAATGCGGTAATCAGCCGTTGTTCTGTATTCGAGTTTAAATCAGTAACTCCCGAAGAAATAAAAAAAGCGGTTGTGCGTGCATTTAGGATTTTGGGCGAAGAAAACGGCGTCCAATATAATATTGACGACACTATTATAACAATGATCTCGCACGCCTGTGGTGGAGACGTCAGAAAAGCAATCAACACAGTTGAGCTTTGCGTCATGTCCACACCAAAAGGTCAGTCGCCGAGCGTAGAAATTGCGGAGCAACTTCTTGGGCACTCGGCAATGAGGTATGACAAAGGCGGCGACGATCATTATGACATAGTGTCGGCTTATCAAAAATCAATGCGTGGCTCAGATCCGGACGCTGCGCTTCACTATCTTGCAAGACTTCTTGAAGCGGGAGATCTTCAAAGCGCAATCAGAAGACTTTTGGTTTGCGCATGTGAAGACGTAGGTCTTGCTTATCCTCAAATCATTCCAATTGTAAAAGCTGCGTGTGATATAGCGCTTCAAGTTGGTTTGCCTGAAGCTCAGCTGCCGCTAGCCGACGCAGTTGTTCTTGTAGCAACCAGTCCTAAATCAAACTCTGCTCATGACGCAATGTATGCGGCAATGGCAGATATTCAAGCTGGCAACAGCGGACCTATACCACGTCATCTTCAAAACAAGCATTTTGACGGTGTAGACAACCAAAATAAGGGACAATTCTATAAATACCCTCACGAATTTCCAAACCATTGGTGTGAACAACAATATTTACCTGATAGAATTGCAAATAAAAAGTATTATATGTACGGCGAAAACAAAAATGAACAAGCCGCAAAATCATACTGGGATATGATAAAAGGAAAAGGCTAAATTTGGAAAACGTAACTACGTTGTTTCCACGATGTCAATAGGGTTTGCAAACTTTTTTTATGGAAAAAAACGCCAATTATACAATTCGTATAATTTTATCGACTTCAATTGTTGAAAACTCGGTGGAAAATGTGAATAACTTAATTAATTTTTAACGTATTTTCGTACTTTTCCGCATTTTTCTTCTGTTTGTGGATAAATTCCCTATTGACAACAACTTCAATTACAATACGTTAAAAGCGCTTTACAACGCAAAAAAATAATAGCAATTTGCACATTTTCTATAAGAATTTTTTGCTCTTTTGACGCTCAATTTTTTCAATAAAACTATTGACTATCATCAAAAAATTCAAACTTGAGCAATGTAAAAAAATTCAATTTAAAAGCACATATTTTTCGGCATAATAAACATAAATTTTTACAAGGGAAAGTTATATATGCAAAACTCAAAATTTAACCTAACTATTGTCGGCGAAAATCTTATTCTAAATAATCCCAATATGATTTCTCTAGATCTAACATTGGATTGTGGCCAGGCATTTAGATGGGATAAAAATGAACTGGGACATTGGTGTGCCGTAATAGGTTCTGACGGTGGTGAAATAAAACCATTTTATGCAGAATTAAAACAGGACGGATCGCTCGGTCCTATAACGTTCTACAAAACAACTACTGAAGATTTTTATAACATTTGGGTTCCATACCTTGATTTAGACAGAGACTATGAAAAAATATGCAGGGAATTATCTAAAGATGAATACATAAAACAAGCTATAGAAGAATTTCCCGGCATTCATATTTTAAATCAAGACCCATGGGAAACTATATGTTCATTTATCATTTCACAAAACAACAACATTCCAAGAATAAAGGGAATTATTGGTCGTATGTGTGAATCCTTTGGGTCGCCAATATCCATTGATACACCAATAAACGGAACATCCGTAAACGCCACTTTCTCCTTCCCTGACGTTTCTAAAATTGCTTCTTTAGAACCCGACGATCTTTCCCCGCTTCGCGCAGGATTTAGAAACAAATACATTATTGATGCGGCTCAAAAAATATCAAACGGCGCAGTGGATATTGATAAAATTAAAAAACTCCCTCTTCTTGAAGCCGAGGAAGAATTAATTAAAATAAAAGGTATTGGGAAAAAAGTTGCCCAGTGCGCCCTGCTCTATGGCCTTGGACACATAGACGGATTCCCAATAGATGTTTGGGTAAAAAGAATTATATCTGAAATGTATCCGAATGGGCTTCCGACTTGTATAAAAGGGAACGAGGGAATTGCACAACAATACCTTTTCCACTGGAGAAGAAACAGTATAAAGTTTAACTAAAAAAGAAAAACCGTAACCATTTGGTTACGGTTTTCTTCTATATGGTGACCCGGACGGGATTCGAACCCGTGTTACCGCCGTGAAAGGGCGGTGTCTTAGGCCTCTTGACCACCGGGCCATATATGAGAGTACAACTAGGCGTCATACTCTCTTTTGGTAGCGGCAGTGGGATTCGAACCTACGACCAATCGGGTATGAACCGAGTACTCTAGCCAACTGAGCTATGCCGCCATGCATCAAGCGAAAGTAATTATAACTTATACACAAACTCTTGTCAACAATTTTTTACAAAAGTATATTTTTAAGTTCATTTACGTTTGTTGCAATATAATCCGCACCGGAAGATAGAAGCTCTTCTCTTGTGCCATATCCATATTCAATACCCACAGCTTGAATACCAACCTCATGTGCGCCTTCAATGTCATACTTTCTATCACCAAGCATTATAACCTTTGATTTATCTTCTGCACCCATAAGTTCCATAGACTTAGTTATTAAAACAGATTTATTTGAATTGTGATTTTTAAGTTCGGGGCCCACAATAAAATCAAAATACTCAGATGCACCTATGTATGGAACAACAACATCCAAAAAATGCTTGGGCTTTGAGGAAGCTACAGCAATCTTTGCACCTGACTGTTTTAAAAATTTCAAAAGTTCCATTGTACCCGGATATACGGAACACTCATAAACACCTTTTTCAGCGTAATAAACTCTATATGAGTCAACCAAAGAATTGGCAAGTTCAGGAGAAACTCCATAAACATGCTCAAATCCCTCATATAGAGGAGGACCGATAAAATAGTCTAACTTTGACTCATCACCCACCGGAATACCATGTTCAGAGAGCGCGTATTTCACCGCATTTTTGACTCCCATTCCGGTATCGGCAACTGTGCCGTCAAAATCAAAAATTATATAATCAAACCTCATATTATCACCTATTCTATACAATGTTGTTTGCTTGTAAATTATACCCCAATCTGTTATAATCGGCAATGGTGATAATATGGGAAATAGAGGTGGGCGAATAGCCCTATTAGATGAAATACGCGGTTTTTGTGTTCTATGTATGATTTTCTATCATTCTTTCATCTTTATGTATGAACAATTCAACATCTCATTTGGATACGATGCATACACATTTTTTGGTCCGGTTCAACCATTTGTGTCATGTGCATTTCTTTTCATTTGCGGAATATGTTGCAACTTCTCTCACAGCAATTTAAAACGAGGCTTAAAACTCCTTGCTTTTGCTCTAATTCTTTCTTTCATTTCTATTATTGTTTTGCCAAAACTCGGCTTTGTAGATACAGAAATTTACTTTGGTGTTTTACATTTCTTATCAATATCAATCTTAATTTATTCTTTATTTGAAAAGTATATTGCAAAAATTCCGGGATTTGTCGGAATAATTATTTGCTTATTTCTCTTCTATATATTTAGATTTTGGCTGTCAGACGGTCAAATAACATTAACCGAGGATTTATCAGTGGCCTACCCTACAGAGTGGAATGATATTACATGGCTGTTCCCATTTGGAATCCGTGGTTCGGGGTTCTTTTCCGCCGATTACTTTCCTCTTATTCCATATATTTTTATTTTCTTCTTGGGATCTTCACTGGGCAAATACATGGCAAAAGGTTACGTTCCGGACTTTGCATACCCGGTTCACATAAAGCCACTATATTGGCTTGGAACAAATGCCCTTCTTGTTTATGTTGTTCACCTTCCAATTGTATTCGTTATCCTTTCATTCTATCAGTGGATTATTGGGTTCATCCCATAAAAAGAGGTTAAAATATGACAAAAAAAGAGCAAGCACTTCTCTGTGTTAATGCATTAAAAAAAGAATATCCGGAGGCAATTTGTTCACTGGAGGCGAACAATCCATTCCAACTCCTTGTTGCAACACGTCTCTCTGCTCAATGTACAGATGCCAGAGTTAATCTTGTAACTCCTGCACTATTTGCAAAATATCCAACCATTGAAGCATTTGCATCTGCCGAATTACAGGATGTTGAAGAACTTGTCCATTCGTGTGGGTTCTATCATCACAAAGCAAAAGACATCATAGGTATGGCAAAAGACATAATAACAAGATTTAACGGTGCTGTTCCCAACAACATAGAGGATTTAACAACTCTCCCGGGCGTTGGAAGAAAAACCGCAAATCTTATTGTTGGAGATATATACGGAAAGCCTGCAGTTGTTGCAGACACTCACCTAATTAGAATTTCAAACAGGCTTGGCCTTGTAAATACAAAAGATCCTAAAAAGGTTGAATTGGAATTAAAGAAAATACTACCACCGGAGGAAAGCAATGATTTTTGCCATAGAATGGTCTTACATGGAAGAGCTGTATGCATTTCAAGAAAAGCAAATTGTGAAAAGTGTTGTATGAGCGATTATTGCAAAAAGAACATATAAAAACAACCTGGTTTGAATTTCTCAAACCAGGTTTCTTGTTTGTTTTATTATTTTAAGAAAATAAGTGACGATGCAATAATAAACTGTGCAATATAATATGTCACATGATTAGTAATAACATCTATTGGTCTGTTTTTTCCTTCACCAAAATAAGTTCCGGAAAGAATTAAGTCTGATATTAAAAAGAATACTCCGCCAACAAACATTAAATTAAGTGTCATTTCCGAAAAACTATAAAGCAGTGCTAAACTGCCTGAAAGAAGCGTCATGCCAAATAAGATGGAACCATATATCATTGTAATTCTCTTATATTTTCCGTAATTAAGTTTCATGACAGGGCCAAGGAAAACATTTCCAACACCTACTGCAGCTGCCACAACTATTGGAACAATGACATAACCTATTTGAGAGAAATCTGCATAGTTGGTCAAAAGTCCAATAATAAACAATACATGACCTACTGCAAATGCATAAAATCCTGCAAATGTATATGTGTCATTTTCACCCTGATAAACAAACTTCAAATCAAGCCAAATATCTCCTAAAAGTCCAAACAACAATCCTGCCACAACTAAAAGTCCAAAACTCAAATTCTCTTTTGCATCAGACATACCAATAGCTGCAAGTGCTGTTCCCATAAAGAAAACCGAGACAAATGACTTAGCCATTGCCGCCTTGGTTGTCGACTTCTTAACCCTTAATTTTAAAAACCAAACTAACGAAGCAAGACCGCAAACAAGACAGAAAATGTAAACTAACATACTCTCATCCTTTCAAATAATAATCTCCTATTACATTGTAAGCCATTCGACCGACTATTTCAAGAAAAAATCCCCCAGTTCATTATACTGGGGGATTTGCATTAAAATGCCAACTGTTCAATTGAAAAATTACAAAGATCAATAATACAACCACAAACAACACCGATTATATATAGTAAACCTACAATCTGAATATTCTTTTTTAGGTTGTCATTTGACCTGAAGAGAACAAGAATTCCAACTCCTGCTCCGGTTAAAAGACCCGACATCATTGCACTAAAGCTTAGTGCTCCGTCAAGATATAACTGTGTAACAACAACAGATGCAGCGCAATTTGGAATGAGTCCAATAAGACCTGCAACCATTTCACCTATTATCGGCTTATTGGTAAACAATCCACGAAGCGCATCTTCACCTATTAATTCAATAATAAATCCTAATACAATATTTACAATCAAAATAAATACTGTAATTTTTATTGAATGTGTAAATGATGAATGAAGTGGGCTTTGCTCTTCACAGTGACAATTCTCATGTTCACACAAGTGATGAATTTCCGGCTCAACTTCTGTGGTACTACTTTTTACAAACCTTCTAATAATAAAGTCAACTAAAAAGCCCATTACAATACCAATAAATACTTTAATAAGTATTATTTCAAGCATTACGCTCAAAGGAATATGCTCAGAAATAAAAATTGGTATCATTTCATCAGATGTTGAAAGATAAACAGCAAGCAATGTTCCAAGTGTTATTACTCGTCCGGAATAAAGCGTTGAGGCCGCAGTTGAAAATCCACATTGAGGAAACGCCCCCAATACAGCTCCAAAGAAAGGACCGTACCTTCCACTTTTTTTAATTGTATTCCTTGCATGCTCTCCCATTTTATGTTCAATACATTCCATTACAAAATACGTAACAAAAAGGAATGGAAAGACTTTCAACGTGTCAAGCAATGCGTCTAATAAAACATCTATAATCATAATACTGATATAATATAATAAAAAAGAGCCTGCCGCAAGTATTTTTGCAGCAGGCACATTTTATGTAGTTTATAAAAGGACTAATTATTCACCTTTCATTTCAACAAGTTTAGCTTTTCCTTCATAAGCTGCAACAGAAAGTTTAATTGAATCAAAGATTGCTGCTTCAATATCATCTTCTGTAGCACCAAGTTTCTTAGCAATACCTGTATCAATGAAGATATCTTCACCCATAACGTCAGCTGTTGTATATGGTGACATTCCCGAGTCAATGCCTCTCTTCTTGAAGTCCATGTCAAATGGAATCATACCGAGCTTCATGGCCCATACAGGAACGTACAAGATTCTTCTGTTAGCACCCATGCCACGTGCATTGTAAACAATCTTGAGGAATGGTCTCCACTTCATGTTGTAGCAAGCACATGGAAGAGCTTCGAAACCCTTAGAGTCACGAGTAGCTGAACCGCAGATACATTCACCAACCTGACGGCATGTAAGCATAGCTGTACCGCCACCTGGATATGCTGTGAATGGAAGCTTATCCATCATCTTTGTCTTCTCAATAAGGATTACCCATACTGGACGACGGCCTGGCTGTGTACCAAAAATGTATGGAAGTTCAAGAACGTCAACTGCAAAATTGTCATCAGCCATCTTTTCACAATATGCTTCCTGAGCAAGACGTGAACGGAAATATGGGTTCTTTGCAGTATAGTCTGGTCTTTCTGGATGAAGCTTTGACCAGTAAGCGAAATATGAACCAAGAACAGTTGCTCTCTTTACGCCAACCTTCTTACAAATTGGGAAGATTCTCTCAAGAGGAGCAATGTTGTACTTATGATAGTATTCCTCAACTGGAGCTGGGAATTCAACACGCTCATCTACACCTGCAGCAAATACAAATGCATCTGCACCTGTGAGCCAATTTTCAATGTCTGCATCTGTCCACTTATTAATGTCTTGGAAGATGATTTCCATTTCCTTTGGAATTGGAGCTCCTTCTGGAAGTGGTGGAAGTGCAAGAGTTGATACCTGATGGCCCTTAGCAATTAACTGCTTAGCAGCTTCGCATCCAAGAAGGCCTGTACCACCGATCATACAAATTTTCATCGATAAACATCTCCTTAAATAAATGTTTTATTTTTTAATTTACCGAACCAATTTTAATCATACACCAACGTGCAACAAATATTGCTTTGTAAATTAAATGTCTCCTATATTTTAGTTTTATTTACATTTAAAGTCAATTTATTTGTTAAATATTATTGCACTTTCTATAAAAAACGGAATTTTGTTCATTAAACCAAGTAAAAATTATTGAATACTCCTAAATAGTTAACAACTGTATAATGTTAAAAAACAGAACATTCTAAATCTTGAAAAGTATATCATTTTTTCTTAAGCATAAGCTATATGTTGTTGAAATACGCCTATCCATATGTTAAAATGTACATAGTCAATGTATTTACAACATCTAAATTTGTCTATTTTTGCCATAAATGTGTTATTTATGTTGTGCATTTAGATACTATGAGGAGGAATTATCTTGAAAACCTACAACTCAAACAACATTAGAAACATTGCTGTAGCCGGACATGCCGGACGCGGTAAAACAACTCTTTGTGAGGCAATGCTCTTTACAGCAGGCGCAACTGATCGCCTTGGAAAAGTTGCAGATGGAACAACTGTAATGGACTATGATGCAGAGGAAAAGAAGCGTGGAGTCTCTCTTGGAAGTTCTGTAGCAAGCCTTGAATGGAAAGATGTAAAGATTAACCTCATTGACACTCCGGGTCTATTTGACTTTGCAGGTGGACTTGCAGAAGGTGCAAGAGCTGCCGGATGTATGCTCATTGTAACAGATGCAGAAAAAGCTAAATATGACGTAGGTGCAGAAAAGGCTTTTGCAGCAGCTGAAGACAGAGGACTCTCAAAAATATTTGTAATTAACAAGACAGATGCTGAAAACGCCAACTTCGGAAACCTATTTGAAGAGCTCAAAGAAATTCACGGAAATAAACTCTGCCCGGTTGTTGTACCTTATATTGAAGACAGTAAAATAAAATACATAGTAAACTTTGCACAAAACAAAGCTTATGAATATAAAAACGGTAAATCCACAGTAGTTGACATGCCACACAGTGAAAAACTTGACGCAATGAGAGACATGTTTAACGAATCTGTTGCAACATCAAGTGATGAGCTTATGGAAAAATACTTTAACGGTGAACCGTTTACTGAAGTTGAAGCTCTTACCGGTCTCCTTCACGGCGTAATAGATGGTTCCATTTATCCGGTATATGCGTGCTCAGGTGCAACATTAGAGGGAGTTGATCTCCTTCTTGATGGTCTTGTAAACCTTGGGCCTTCAGCAACATCAAAAACCGGAGAAACAGCTCTTGATGCAAACGGAAACGAAGTTGTACTTGCTTGTAATCCGGAGGGACCACTAGCCGCTATTTGTTTTAAAACAGTAGCTGATCCATTTGTTGGAAAACTCTCTTACGTTAAGACAATTTCCGGTAAAATTACAGCAGATACACCTTGCTATATTGCTCGCACCGGTGAGTCCGAAAGAATGGGTAAAATTGTAATGCCTCACGGTGGAAAACAAGAAGAATACTCTGAAATTTCTGCCGGAGATATTGGTATTATTACAAAACTTGCCAACCTTAAAACCGGTGACACTATAACATCACAGAAAAACCCTCTTACACTTCGTGGACTTAACGTTCCAAAACCTTGCATGCCAATGGCAGTTAATGCTGTTAAGAAGGGTGACGAAGAAAAAATCGCACAGGGTCTTATCAAACTCATGGAAGAAGATCCATCAATTACATTTGCTACAAATAAGGAAACAAAAGAACAAATCCTTACCGGTCTTGGCGAACAACATATTGATGTTATTATTGCAAAATTAAAAGCAAAATTCGGTGTAGACGTTGCTCTTTCAGCTCCAAAAGTTGCATATAGGGAGGCCATTAAAAAGAAAGTTGAGGTTCAGGGCCGTTACAAGAAACAATCCGGCGGACATGGTCAGTTTGGTGATGTATGGATTAGATTTGAACCTTGTGATGCACCTGGTCTTGAATTTGCAGAAGAAGTAGTCGGTGGTGCAGTTCCTAAGAACTTCTTCCCTGCAGTTGAAAAAGGTCTACAGGATTCCATTCTTAAAGGTGTCCTTGCAGGATTCCCAATGGTTGGTCTTAAAGCTACTCTTTATGATGGTTCATATCATCCGGTTGACTCATCTGAAATGTCATTTAAAACAGCCGCTTCAATGGCATACAAAGAAGGTATTCCAAAAGCAAACCCAGTTATCCTTGAACCGGTGGGCACACTTGTTGCCGAAATCCCAGACGACAACATGGGTGATATCATGGGAGATATTACAAAGCGTCGTGGCCGCGTTCTTGGAATGGAACCAATAGAGGACAAACCGGGTATGCAGACAATAACTGCTGAAGTTCCAATGGCTGAACTTGCTGACTTCCCTACAGTAATCCGTTCTATTACAAGAGGAAAAGGTTCATTTACTGTAGAATTTGCAAGATATGAAGAGGCACCTGAAATGGTTGCTGCTAAAATTATTGAAGAAAATAAAGACAATAAAGACGACTAATAATAAAAAACAACCCGCTCGTAAGAGCGGGTTGTTTTTTCCTATTTTTAACCTAGAAAATTTATTCTTCTTTTGGTAAATCAACTTTTATTCCAAGTTCTAAGAGCTGCTCGTTGTCAACCTCAGCCGGGCATGATGTCATTGGTTCTGTTGCATCCTTAATCTTAGGGAAAGCAAGAACGTCACGGAGTGTCTCACAGCCCAATAGTTGCATGCAAAGACGATCAAGTCCAATTCCCATTCCGCCATGAGGAGGAGGACCAAATTTAAATGCATCAAGCAGATATCCGAATTTTGCATGAGCCTCTTCATCAGAAAGACCAAGCAAATCAAAAATTCGTCCTTGAAGTTCCGGATTTGTAATACGAATGGAGCCGGACGAAAGTTCAACACCATTGAGTACAAGGTCATATGCCTTTGCTCTAACCCTTGCTTTATCTGTTTCCAAATACTCAAGGCACTCATCCATAGGAGCTGTAAACGGATGATGCATTGCAACGAACTGTCCAAGTTCTTCATCATAGTCAAAGAATGGGAACTCAGTTATCCAAAGAAGATTAAACTTATCCTTTGGAATAATATTAAGTTTCTTTGCAACCTCAAGGCGAAGTGCACCTAAAATGCTCATTACATGTGCATTATTTGTGTCACCTATAATTAAGATTACATCTCCGGTTTGTGCATCGGCAACACTCAAAATTTCGTTCATCTTTTCATCAGAAATAAACTTGCCAAATGATGAAGATACTCCATCATCAGTTAAGCGTACCCATGCAAGACCTTTTGCTCCAATGCCCTTTGCCATTTCGGTTAATTTATCAATTTCTTTTCTTGAAAGAACTTTAACTGCATCTTTTGCTGTTATTCCACGAACAGAGCCGCCACCATTTACAGCAGACTCAAATACGCCAAATCCACAATCTTTTACAATATCAGTTAAATTGTTAAGTTCCATTGCAAAACGTGTATCCGGCTTATCAGAACCGAATCGTTCCATTGCATCTTTATATGTTAAACGAGGAATTGGTGTTTCAATATCTACTCCAATTGCCTCCTTAAACACTCTCTTCATGTAACCTTCGCCAATTGCAAGAACATCTTCCATTTCAACAAAGGACATTTCAAGGTCAATTTGTGTAAATTCAGGCTGTCTATCTGCACGGAGATCTTCATCTCTAAAGCAACGTGCAATTTGCATATATCTGTCAAAACCAGCAACCATAGAAAGCTGTTTATAAAGTTGTGGTGACTGTGGAAGGGCGTAAAAATCACCCTTATGAAGTCTACTTGGCACAAGGAAATCACGTGCGCCTTCAGGAGTTGAACGAATAAGCATTGGAGTTTCAATTTCAATAAATCCGTTCTCATCAAAATAGTCACGTGTTATCTTTGTAATCTTATGACGAAGAAGAATATTCCTCTGTAAATCGGGTCTTCTAAGATCAAGATATCTATATTTTAAACGTGTAAGTTCTGATGTTTGACAATCTTCAATAATTTCAAACGGAGGAGTTTCTGACTTTCCAAGAACTCTAAGATCGTTTACAAATATTTCAACATTTCCAGTTGGAATATCCTTATTCTTTGAAGAACGCTCACGAACAACACCTTTAGCCATTAATACATACTCTGAACGTGCTGTAAAAGCCTTCTCAAATATTTTTTTATCAGTTGTATCATCGAAAGCAAGCTGAACAATACCGGTTCTGTCCCTAAGATCAATGAAAATTAGCGCGCCAAGGTCACGCTGTTTTGCAACCCATCCGCAAACTGTAACTTCTTTTCCAATATATTCATCCACTACTTCGCCACAGTAGTTTGTTCTTTTAAGGCCTGTCATGAAATCCATTAAAAACTACCTCCAAGTATTGCCGATAAATCTACATTTGATAGGTCAGAAGATGAAAATTCATCAGAAAGTTTTGCAACTGACTGTTGAATTGAAACACCGGAGAAATCATCAGCAAATGTTGCAAGGGACATTTCTGTAACTTTCCCTGACTCCATATTTTTAAGTTCAACTTTACCGCTTTCTATCTCATTGTCACCCAGTACAACAACATATTCTGCGCCTATTTTGTTTGCATACTTCATTTGAGCTTTTATTCCACGTCCAACCGTGTCAAACAATGCATATATGCCTTCTTGACGGAGCGCCGTTACAAGTTCCGCAGCTTTCAGCGATGCATTCTCTCCCGCCGGGGCAATATAAAGATTACACTTTTCTTCAGGTGGAAGTTCAATACCCTGTGCCTCAAGCACTAGCATTAATCTTTCCATACCCATTGCAAAGCCAAGGGATGGAACGTGATTTCCTCCAAGTTCTTCTGCAAGGCCATCATATCTTCCGCCACCGCAAACGGTTCCCTGAGAACCAATTCCCTGACTTACAAATTCAAATACTGTTTTTGTATAGTAATCAAGCCCACGTACAATTGTCGGATTTACAACGAAATCAATATTCATTACTTTCAAATATTTTTGAACCATGTCAAAATGAGCTTTGCACTCATCACATAAAAATTCAAGCACTGTTGGTGCGCCTTTTGCTATTTCACTGCAAACCGGACTCTTGCAATCAAGAATTCTCATAGGATTTCTATCAAGTCTGTCAAGACAGGTTCCGCAAAGTTCATCCTTTCTTGAAGCAAAATAACTCTTTAGCGCATTTTGATATTCAGCCCTACAAGTTGGACATCCAATAGAATTTATTTGTAGTTCTAAGTCCTTTACTCCTAGAAATCCAAATATTTCACTTGCAAGAGAAATTATTTCTGCATCAGCGGCCGGACTATCTGTTCCAAAACATTCCACACCAAATTGATGGAATTCACGAAGGCGTCCTGCCTGTGGCTTTTCATATCTATAACAAGATGTCTGATAAAAAACCTTTTGTGGTAATGGCTCATTAAAAAGACCGTGCTCTAAAAAAGCTCTCATTGCACCGGCAGTACCTTCCGGTCTTAATGTAATTGAACGCCCACCTTTATCGTCAAAAGTATACATTTCTTTTTGAACTACATCAGTTGTGTCGCCAACAGACCTATTAAAAAGTTCTGTATGTTCAAATACCGGAGTCCTTATTTCTTTAAAACCAAAATTTGCGGCAATTTCAGCAATAGTCTGCTCAACAAATCTGATTTTATAACTATCTTTAGGTAATGTATCCTGTGTTCCTTTTATTGCCTGTGTGAGTAAAGCCATGCTCACGCCTCCATAACAATGTAATCAAATAAATATAACTTTTAGAATTATAATACATAAGACCTTTATTTGCAATAAAAAAGCCCGACCTAAAGGTCGAGCTTTTTGCATTGGGATTATACATACATGTCAAGGAATCTTGCATTTGATGCATACTTTCCATAAACCATGGAGAGTTGATTTGCAGAAAGAGTAATTTCTTTCTGTGCATCTGCATTTTCAGCCTTGTCGGTTGAAGTTTGAGATTCTGTTGCATACTCAGAGGATGTAACCTCTTTCAGGTAGGAATAAGAAGATGACAATGCGTCATAATTCTTAGTTTTGAGTGCTTTATAATCATTTGCAATTGTTGCAAAATTTGATTGATAAGCAGCCAAACCTGTTTTTTGTGAGGATGCATTGTTCATGTAATTAGGTGCAGAGATGTTGCTCATAAGTGAGCTTGCAGTATAACTACTTAATATTGAACCAATATAATTAGCCATAAAAACTCTCCTTTCTACCCAATATCGCAATTTCATTATATGCACTGATTTTAAAAAAAGTCAATGGAATTTGTCACAAAAAAACCACTCATCATTAGTGCATAATAAATAAGCGGAAACGACGTAATTACGTGTTTCCGCTATATGTTGTGTTTTATTTCTTTGGATTAACTATGTCACGCCAGTCAAGGTCGCCACGAGCAAGCGAATGAATAAGTGCTTCAGCCGTTGCAATGTTTGTTGCTACCGGAATGTTATGAACATTACAAAGTCTTAAAAGGTTAGCCTCATTTGGCTCATTTGGTTTTGGATTAAGTGGGTCTCCAAACATAAGGAGAAGATCTATTTCATTGCATGCAATACGAGATGCAATTTGTTGCTCTCCGCCCTGAGCGCCACTTAAAAACTTCTGAATTTCAAGACCTGTTGCCTCAGATATAATTTTTCCTGTTGTGCCTGTTGCACAAAGATTATGTTTACTGAGAATTCCACAATAAGCAATACAGAACTGTGTCATGAGTTCTTTTTTAACATCATGTGCTATTATTGCTATATTCATAATTAATTTGCCCCCTGGTTCCTATAATACTATTACAGTTTAACATAAACCTTGTGTATTTACAACCACTCTTTGTAAGTTCTGTATAAAATTTTTATAATTTATATCTTCAGTTTGTTAAATACAAACAGAATTTTGCAAAAACCACAATATATTGATTACACCTTAAGTGGTATATACTCTCCATTGATTCTTTTAGCAATTCTAGTAAGAGCTTTTACACTTTTTGAATTCTTATCAAGCAGTTCCCCATTAAGAAGAGATAACGAAAATTGCATATCTTCCGGTACCACACCAACCAATTGAGTTTCTGTTGCATCTATAACATCATCTATTGATAATGCACGGCCATTATTGGTAACACGCTTCCTAAATCTGTTAATTATCAATCTGCAATCTACATTTGCTTTTGCAGCCATTGATGCCGCCACAGAAGCACTTCTGACACAAACCAAATCAGGAGTTGAAACAATTAATACAAGATCAGCAACATTCAGTGTTGCATCAAGAACATCTCCAACACCCGCAGGACAATCCATAATTATGTAATCATACTTGTCTTCATAAAGAGCAACTAATGATTTTATGTCATATTTATCTATTGAAATTATACCTCGTGGTGCAGCAATTAAATCCGGTCCAAGCGAATGAATTATTGCCGCGTCCGGCGTACATTGACCATTAAGTACATCGCTCCAGTCATATAAAACAATGCTGCTTACACCAAGCATAATATCAACAGTTCTAAGCGCCATGTCAAAATCTATCATAAGGACGCTATTACCGTCGGCAGCTAAAATTTTTGCAAATGTAGTGGAAAGTGTGGATTTTCCAACCCCACCTTTTCCAGAGGTGAATAATATCTTCTTATATTTTCCCATTTTTAACCTCCAAAAATCATGGCAAGAGTTGATTATATTGCTGAACTGACTGAGTCTGCTTTTCAGAGAAGTAATAGCTATATATATCTGCTGCAACAACTGCTGTCAAACTACCTGTATTTGCAGTTTCTACAACAACAGCAATTGCAATTTCCGGATCTTCATAAGGAGCGTAAGTTACAAGGAATCCATTGAAGCCGGAAATATTCTTTCCATCAATAATTTTCTTAACCTGTGATGTACCGGTTTTAGCGGCAGCCTTAACAGGTAGATTGGCAAATGCACTCTTACAAAATCCTTCAGTACCAACTAAAAGCATACCTTGTCTTACTGCATTTAAGGTACTTGGACTGATATCTATCCTATTTGCAACTTCTGCCTCTTTATCCACAACCGTTTCTGTATAATCATAAGATTTAATTGACTTAACAAAATGAGGAACATATCGTGTTCCACCATTTGCAATAGTAGACACATAATTACACATTTGAATTAATGAAAACTGATTATCAGATTGTCCGATAGCCGCTTGAACTGTGTCACCCGGTTGCCATGTTCCTCCCTGAGATTCCCTGTATTCTCTTCCGGCCAATATTCCTTGAGCCTCAGGCAATTCAATACCTGTCTTTTGACCAAAGCCAAAAGCCGTAGCCCATTTATTCATTTTCTCAATACCAAGAAGTCTTCCTGTTTCAAAGAAGTAGTTATTACATGATTTATTTATTGCAGATACAACATTTACCGGACCATGTGCTGTATGGTTTGCACACCAGAAAGTTTGGTCACTGAAGTATGTGTATGCACCGACACAATTCCAAATGTACGACTCGTTAATAACACCTTCCTCCAGACCGGCAATTGCAATACAAGGCTTGAAAGTTGAGCCCGGTTCGTAAGTACTCATTAAAGCTCTGTTCCAAAGTGGAGAACGACTGTCATTTGCCCATTCTGAATAATTTTCATTCCAAGTTGAATTGTCATATGAAGGATATGTTGCGCAAGCCAAAATTTCTCCGGTATTAACTTTTTCAACTATTACGGCCGCTGCGGCATATGGAAGATCAGTATTTATATTCAGCGTTGCAATTCTATTTTCCAATGCTTTTTGGGCCACTTCTTGTAGGTTTTTATCTATTGTTAAAATAACTGTGTTTCCCTGTTCAGGATTTACAGTATATTCTTCTTTTACCTTGCCGCTTGAATCTGTTGATACTGTTTTAACTCCGCGTTTGCCACGAAGGTATGTTTCCATTGCACCTTCAATACCACTATTTCCAAAGTCATCATTTATGGTATATCCATTTCTCTTTATTTCAGCAATTTCTTCATCAGATGCTCCGGCCTTTTCTGCCTCATCAATCTTTTCAGCAAGTTTTTCTTTCTGCTTTTCATAATCATCTGCGTGAATTACAGAAACCCTACCTAAAATATGTGGAGCAATTGCTCCGTTAGCATATTCTCTATATGCAACAACCGAATTTTCCACTCCAACATAAACATTGCTATTTTCCATAACAATTGCCACAAGTTCAGTCGGAACATCTTCTGCAAATGTATATGGATATGTTGTTGAAAAAGCCACTCTTCTCATTTCAACACAAACAGATGCAATTTTCAAAGCGTCCTCTTTTAAATACTCTGAAAGTTCATATCTTTTTACAAGTGCAGTAATACAGTTCTCCGCAGTTGCATAATCATTTAAATCAAGCATATCTGAGGATTTAAGCCATTTAATATCAGAATCTCTGCCCTCTTCAAATGCATAATTCCCACTTTCATCTATGTAAATTGGTAAATTGTCTATATATTCCTGATTGTTCTTTTCAAAAAGTTTTATTAACGAATAAATAACCTTATTTCTATCTGCCTGTTTTGAAGGAAAAAATGCTGCATTAAATACAATTGAATTTCCTTGCCTGTTTGTTACTAAAGGCGATCCATTCCTGTCCAATATTTCTCCTCTGGCTGCATCTACAACAACTGATGTAGATGAAACCGTATTGGATTCATAATCGTCTTTATCAAGTATTTGGATTTTAAAAAGTACACCAATAAAAAATACAAAGCATACAACAATTATTGCATTTAATATTATTGATCTTCTTTTTTTCATAATTGTTGCATCCTTTCACAAATTATAAGCGAGTAAACTGTGTTTTATGAGGAAATTTTTCTTTTAATTTCTTCATAAAGCTTCTAATAAGAATATAAAATACCGGGGTAAACAAAAATGTATATATTGCAGACGGGAAATAGAACGTGAATAGGAGAAGGCCGCCGCCTTCAACACCCCTGCAAATAACAAAAAAGAACCAGTGTAGCAAGATATAAATAACGATTGATATTCCCGATATTAAAAATGCTGTGGAAAGATTGTTTCTCATCAAATAATTTATAAGCATTCCGGTAATAGTTGCAATTATCATAAGAAACAATGCATTAAATCCGTCACCCCAGGAAGAAGAAACGTCCCACAAAGATCCGGCTAATATTCCAAGCATAGTTGAGGCAATATCACGCTCAAACATGGAAATAGAAATTATTAGCGGAAGCAATAAAAATGCGTGAGCTCCAAAAATCTCCGGAAATAAATGCGGAGTATTTTGAATTGCGGAAACTAATAATATAGCCAATACAAAAACTACGCGTCTTATGTACATATTCAATTTTTTATTTGATATGTTGCGCGTCATTTTATCCTCACTCCTGATTTATAGCTGAACTTGAGCCCTGTCCGTCAAAACTTGTCAAAATTAATGCATCATATAATTCTCCAACTTCAACACTTGGTTCAATTACAGCATATGAAGAAATATCTTTATCATCATTCTTTACTTCTTTAACCGTTCCTATTATTAAGTCTCTTGGATATACCCCACCAACTCCTGTTGTACAGACTATACCGCCATTAGCAATTGAAGTAGTTCTTTCAAGTCCAGACAATCTGCAGAGTGATTCGGAAGACATTGCTGTTGTGGTAGATAAAAAGCCGGTCTCTCTTGTTCTAACTTCATATGCGCTTACACTAATGTTTGGATCAAGAATTGTGGACACTACACAGTATGTTGGCGAAACCTTAGTAACAACCCCAACCAAAATTCCCTTACCATAAATAACCGGGTCATTTACTGATACACCATCTACTGAGCCCTTATTAAATACAAAAGTAGTAAATGAATTGGAGGAATCCTTTCCAATTACAACAGCAGGCACAACCTCATAGTCCTGATGATTTTCCTTTATTTCCAAAAAGTCCTCATACAATTCAAGTTTTTGTTTTGTCTGCTCATATTCAGCAAGTTCTGCTTGATACTCAACAATTTGGTCTTTCAAATCCTTTATTTCAGCCTCATATTTTTCCGATGAAGTGAAAAAATGTGACACCTTTGTAAAGCCTCTTCCAATTGATGAAGAAACTCTGGATAAAGGCTCCGCAATTGTACCTGTAACCGTTGTCAAAGGGGAACTACCCTTAATTGTTGCTGCAGCAACAATGATACAAACAAGCAACAAAACCAAAAGTAAAATTATTATTTTGAACCATGTGGTTTTAACTAAACGGCTCATAATGTCTCCTTTTATATCTCATAAAGGGGCCTTTTATGCAAAAAGCCCCTTTAAACTCACTGATTAGTCATAATTTTTACTACTTGTTAAACTTAACATATCATTTTCAAGACAAATACCTGTACCATCTACAACACAATCAAGTGGATTTTCTGCAACATGAACCGGCATTCTTGTTTCAGCAGAAATAAGACGGTCAAGTCCACGAAGAAGTGCACCGCCACCTGTGAGCATAATACCTTGATCAATAATATCTGCTGCAAGTTCCGGTGGAGTCTTTTCAAGTGTAGATCTGATTGCATCTAAAACTAAATTTACGCTGTCAGAAAGAGCTTCTCTTACTTCCTCAGAAGTAATTTCAATGTTCTTTGGAAGACCGTCAACAAGATTTCTTCCCTTAACATCAATTGCTCCTTCTCCTTCATATGGATAAGCTGAACCAATTTTTATTTTAATGTCTTCTGCGGTTCTTTCACCAATAAGAAGATTGTACTTTCTCTTAACATAAGCAATTATTGCATCATCAAAGCTGTCTCCGGCAACTCTTGCGGAACATGAAGTAACAATATCTCCAAGTGAAATAACTGCAACTTCTGCGGTACCGCCGCCAATATCAACAACCATACTGCCGGTTGCCTCTGCAACAGGTAATCCGGCTCCTATTGCTGCAGCCATTGGCTCTTCAATAAGACTAACCTGTTTTGCGCCGGCACTTCTTGCCGCATCATGTACCGCACGTCTTTCAACCTCTGTAACTCCTGATGGAATACAGATCATAACACGTGCCTTTGTGAGAGGTGAAGAACTCATTGCTCGCCTTATAAATTCCTTAAGCATGTCCGAAGTAATATCAAAATCAGCAATTACACCATCCTTAAGCGGTCTAACTGCTGTAATTGATCCCGGTGTACGACCAATCATGTCCTTTGCTTCTTGGCCTACTGCCACAACTCTATTTGGGTTAGAACGAACATCTACAGCTACTACTGAAGGTTCGCGAATTACAATTCCTTTTCCCTTGACAAAAACAAGGGTATTTGCTGTTCCAAGATCAATTCCTATATCCTGTGTAAAAAGTAACATATCCAACATTCTCCTCTCTCAATATATACATGTGTATTATACCCTACCAAAATGCAATAAACAATATTATTTAAATGACTTTAATGCCATAATTTTCAAGTTTTTTTACTGTCTTTGAAATTGGGAGACCAACGACATTAAAATAATCGCCGTCTATTCTCTCAACCAACAATGAGCCTTTACCTTGAATGGCATACGAGCCCGCTTTATCCATTGGTTCTCCGCTCAATATATATCCATTAATAGTTTCATCTGACAAAGGATAAAAATAAACATCTGTAACCGCAGAAAACGTTTCAGTTCCCCTTGCAGTTGAAAGGGCTACAGCGGTAACAACCTGATGCTTTCTTCCGGAAAGCTTCCGAAGCATATTTTTTGCATCATCCGCATCTTTTGGCTTCATCAAAATTTCATCATCACATACAACTATAGTGTCTGCTCCCAGTACAACAGAGTCCAGTTTTGCAACACTGGATAAAGATGAAAAAACCGCATTAGACTTTAATGATGCAATTTCTTCTGCTGATTTTATTGGATCATTTCCAAACTGCACTGCACTTTCATCTACATTTGAAACTATAACATTAAAATCAAATCCCAAATTTGCAAGCATTTTAACTCGTCTTGGAGATTGTGATGCAAGAATTAACTTCATAAATTATACTTCCTTATTTTGAGATATTTTTGCTGCATATTTTAAAACTGCAATCTGTGTTTTCCCATCTTTTATTTCACCGTTTAATACCATTTCCAAAGCCTTTTCAAACGGTATTTTAATTACATTTAAGAACTCATCTTCGTCTAAATTTTGCTCATGAAAAGTTAAGCCTTCTGCTGAATAAATGTATATTTTCTCTGCACAGTAACCCGAAGAAGGGTACATCATTCCAAGGAAAGAAATTTCTGAGGCTACTGCACCGGTTTCTTCCTTTAGCTCTCTAATTCCGGCATTATACGAATCCTCATTAGGCTCTAGTTTACCCGCAGGTATTTCCAGCAACTCCTCTTCATAAGGATATCTAAACTGTTTTACGAAAATTATTTCGTTCTCATCTGTTATTGGAAGAAGTGCAACTCCTCCGTTGTGCCTTACAACCTCACGAATAGCTTCCCTTCCATTTGGAAGTTCCACTCTGTCCACTTCAACTTTAATTATTTTACCATCATAAATTACTTCGCTGGATTTTTTCTTTTCAAACGTTTCCATTTTATATCATTCCTTACGGGTAAAAAAGGGCACCGACTTAAGTCGATGCCCCATATTGTTTAAGAAATTATTCCTGTGGTGCGTCTTCGTCATCAAATTCTATTTCAAATTCAAGCTTTTCCCCACAATTTGGGCAATCAATACTGCCCTCTTCAAGAATTCCTTCATCTACACATATTGTATCATGACAAGCAGGACATTCAACTTCATAATATTCCTCTTCTTCGTCATCCATGTCCATAAAGGCATCCTCATAATCTTCGTCATCTAAAACATCATCAAGATCATCATAAATGATTGTTTCAAGATCTGAAAGATCAGCATCAACTTCATCAAGCTGTTCAGTCATAACAGCTATTGTATCTTCAATATCTGCTGTTTCGTCAGCAAGATCTTCAAGAACATCCATTATAGCATTAAACATTTTTGTTTCTGCTTTTTCTGAATTTAAGTTAAGACCTTCAGCAAGGCCTCTGATATAAGCAACTCTTTCAATAACTGTCATATTATTATCCTCCGTCAATTATGCACGACCCATGTATTCGCCTGTTCTGGTGTCAATCTGAATTACTTCACCCTCATTAATGAAAAGAGGAACACGAACTTCTGCGCCTGTTTCAAGTGTAGCCGGCTTTAATGTGTTTGTAGCCGTGTCACCCTTGAAACCAGGGTCTGTCTGAGTAACTGTAAGTTCAACAAAGTTTGGTGGCTCAACACCAAACACCTTGCCCTTATATGAAAGAATACGGCAAACCATATTTTCCTTAACAAACTTAAAGTTGTCTGAAAGTTCTGACTCATTGATTGGAATTAATTCATATGTCTCCGGGTCCATGAAGTAATAAAGACCTTCGTCATTATATGAATATTCCATTTCTTTTCTCTCAACAAAAGCTGTTGGGAATTTAGCTGTTGGGTTGTAGCTCTTTTCAACTACAGCACCGGTAATAACATTTTTTGTCTTAGTTCTTACGAAAGCTGCGCCTTTACCCGGCTTAACATGCTGAAATTCAACAACCTGAAGAACTTGTCCTTCTTCTTCAAATGTTACGCCGTTTCTGAAATCGCCTGCTGATATCATAAAATAAACCTCCGAATATTCTTTGTATACGGGTACTATTGTATATTAGTCTATGCATTTTTTCAAGTGCTTTTTATATTATAAAAAAGAACTTATACATTCATCTTGTCAATTGTTGGAAAGTTTTGAAACTAAAGTATTATCAATTCCTTTTGAAGTGTAACAAGATTCTCTGAGCCGGTTTCTGTAACATATAGCATATCTTCTATTCTTACACCGAATTTTCCCGGGAGATATATACCCGGTTCAACAGTTATTACGTTGCCTTCTTGCAAAGTTTCAGTTGACCGTGGTGATATTGTCGGAGCCTCATGTATTTCAACACCTACTCCGTGACCGGTACCGTGTCCAAATGCGTCGCCATACCCTGCTTCTTCAATAATATTTCGGCAAACAGCGTCTGCATCTTTTGCGCACATACCGGATTTCACGGCGTCCACACCTGCAATTTGCGCCTTCAAAACAGTGTCATAAACCAGACGCATTTCATCTGACGGATTTCCGACAGCAACGGTTCTAGTCGTGTCACTATGATAGCCCTCATAAACCGCACCAAAGTCAATTGTAACAAAGTCTCCCAATGCAATTTTTGTATTACCCGGAACACCATGTGGTTTTGAAGAATTGGCACCTGTTACAACGATTGTATCAAAAGAAATTCCATCCGCCCCACCGCGGCGCATATAGTATTCCAGTTCCGCCGCTATATCACGTTCACAAACTCCAGGTTTTATTATGTCCAAGACTTTTAGAAAAGCCTGTTCTGCAATACGCTGAGCACTGATAATTTTGTTCTTTTCCTCTTCGCTTTTTATCTTACGAAGAGCCTTTATGTGACAATCAAGTTCATCTGTATATACAAGTTCTACCGGAGCAAAGCGCTCCTTATACTTTGCAACCGTTAAAACATTGAGTCTTGTTGCTTCAACAAAAAGTCGTTCTATTTGTAGGCTTAAAAGAATATCTGAAAACACCTCAAAAAGATCGTTTCCACAAATTATTTCACAGTCTTTTATCTGCTGTTTTGCCGCCTCTATATATCTTGAATCGGTCATAAAATATGAGTTGTCCTTTGTAACCAAAAGATACCCGTTGTCCGTTTGAAATCCCGTAAGATACAAGATGCTTTCTTCTGAGGTTACAAGCCCGGCACTGCCTGCCGTCAACTTTTCTGCCAGTTTCTTAATTTTCAAAACTATGCACCCTATTTCCACCATATTTTTTATCCTGATATTCAAATATCAGTTTTTCAGCCAAACGCCTCAAACGATAACTTATAACATTTCGTTCTTCCGGCTTATAAGGATAAACGTAAATTGACTTAAAGCCTATAAAATTGGCCCCCAAAATATCTGTGAAGAGCTGATCTCCTATCATGCAAATCTTTGACGGAGCAAGACGAAGCTTTAGTGCTGCCCGTAAATACCCAAACGGCAACGGCTTTAAAGCCATTCCTATTACCGGTATACCGTACTGATTAGCAAGCTGACTTGCGCGTTCCGTCGTTGCATTTGACAAGAGCAGAACACGTATGCCTGCATTTTGTAGCTCTGAAATCCAGTCATGTGAAAACGGAAGCGGCTCTATTGTGCCATCATAAGAAGTAGTATTATCCGCATCAACTGTCACCGCTTTAACACCCATAGCAACAAGTTCGGAAACCGTAATATCCCATACATTTTGTTTCCTTACATCCGTCTTGAATAATTTGTGTAATAAATCTGCAAAAGCCATACACATCCTCCTCGGACAAGTTATATCATAAATAGTAATCGAATTTAGTAACTTTAGCAAGTAAAGAACAGATATAGAAAAAACCGGATGCATTTCTGCAACCGGAAATCAAACCATTTGCCTAAAAATTAAATTATTTGTCACATTCCCTATCAAGAGTATATGCTCTATTTCCATTTCCGTCATAGAGGATAGCCTGCATACATTTACAAGCAGCACTATAACTCATGTTATATGAGTTTGACTCTTTTATCAAGTTGCCGTTTTCATCGTAACTGTAATTTGTAGTTGCTTTAAGTGAACCAAAATTCAAGACTTTTTTGTTAGTTGGTCAATTTAATTATACACACTTGTCTTTAAATATAAAATGGCTTTTTAATATACAAATAAACAGTAAAGGTTACAATCATATTATAACATTGTGATAAATTCAAAATTAAAAACCGGCCACTTATTAGTGACCGGTTTTGTTTTATTACTTAAATTTACGCTTACGAGCAGCCTCTGACTTCTTCTTTCTCTTTACAGATGGCTTCTCATAATGCTCTCTTTTACGCACTTCCTGAATAACACCGTCGCGTGATGTTTGTCTCTTAAAACGTCTGAGAGCGCTGTCTAGAGATTCATTCTCTTTAACTTTTACTTGGCTCATTATATGTCCCTCCCTCCGAAATGTAGGGTTTATATCTTTAAATAAAGCACGTCCATACAGTTACGGACTGCCATATTATACATCAGCAAGCATTCAAAGTCAATTAGTTTTTGCCGACATTAGGGTTCTCCATGTATACACTTGTGCTTGGGAAAGCAAAAGATGCACCATTTGATTCAACGATTTCTTTAATTTTATAATAAACCGTTTCTCTGGCCTTAAGTGCCTGATCAAATTCTGTGGCCTTTGTAAAATAAATAACTCGAATGTCTTGACTTGAATCTGAAAATCCATCAAATGCAACTACTATTCTTTCATCATCTATTCCCTCGTCGTCTCTCAGCATTTGCTCAATTTCAGAAGCACATTTTTTTATTACTTCACCGCTCGTATCATATGTAAGGCCTATTTTAAAATCAGCATAACGCTTGCCCATTCTGGAACAATTAGTTATGGGCTCATCCACCAATTTAGAATTTGGCATTACAATTACGGTATCAGCTATTGTTCTAATTCGAGTTGAACGCATTGTAATATCTTCAACTATTCCCTCAACAGATGGAGTAATTATGTAGTCGCCAACATCAAATGGTTTATCCGAAACTATTGAGAATCCTGCAAAAAGATTTGCCGCTGTGCTTTGAGCTGCAAGTGAAAAAGTTAGACCGCCAAGACCAAGACCGGTCAAAAGTCCGGTTATGTTATAACCAAGCTCACTTATTATTACAACTACCGAAAGGGCAATAATTATTACCTTGGCAATATTTGCAATAAACTTAATTGCAACCGCATTTGCCTTTTTATTAGACTTTCCCTCAATTTTTATTATAAAAGATGTTGCAAAAGGCGTGAAATTTGCCAGCGCCCATGTAAGCAATACAATAATGCTTATTCTAAAAAATTTAGTAAGCGTTGACATAATTACAGCCGGAGGCCCCATAATTGCAAATCCTAAATAAAGACCCAGAATTGCAAAGAAAGCCTTTAAAGGATCTTGAATTGAGGTTCTAATACCCGCTCCAATTACAGGTCTTTTTCTAAAAAGCTTACCAAATATAGATGCAAGATTCTTTGACAACCATTTTCTAAAAAGTAAAAATAGAACAATAACTATAATGCCGATTATTATTCTGACTATGTTATTGCTGACAATTTCAAATATCTTTTGTAAGTCATTTAAAATGCTATCAAATATCTTTAGCTCTTTCATTTACATCAGCCCTTAACTACGATGTTTACAAGTCTTCCTTTAATGTATAGTTCCTTAACAATATCCTTTCCGGAAATAGCCTCTGCCACTTTCGAATCTGCTTTTGCCATATTAATTGCATCGGCGTCTGAAATATCTGTTGGAACCATTATCTTTGCCTTTATCTTTCCATTTACCTGAGCTACTATTTCAACTTCTTCGTCTACACATTTTGCCTCATCATATGAAACCCAAGTTCCGTTTGCAAGCATACCGCCGAAGTTCTGCTCTTCCCAAATTTCCTCAGTTACATGAGGTGCAAATGGGTTAAGGAGAGTTACAAAAGCTTTAAGCTCAGCATGATTAATTTCGCCTTTTTCATAAATTGCATTTATAAGAGACATAAGTGCTGCAATTGCAGTATTGTACTTAAGATTTTCAATGTCTTCTGATACTTTCTTTATTGTCTTATGGAATGCACTTGAAAGTTCACTCGAGTATGAATCGCCAGGGACAAGAATATCCTGTAGTCCCCAAACACGGTCAATAAATCTCTTACAACCCTTAACCGAGTTTTCAGACCACGGTGCTGCCTTTTCATAATCACCCATGAAAAGAACATAAGTACGTAATACGTCTGCACCATATTCAGAAACTACATCAAGCGGATCAATTACATTGCCCTTTGACTTGGACATCTTGTCTCCGTCAGGTCCAAGAATAAGACCTTGAGCTGTTCTCTTGGCATATGGCTCTTTAAACGGAACCTCACCAAGATCATAAAGGAATCTATGCCAGAATCTTGAATAGATCATATGACGAGTTACATGCTCCATGCCACCGTTATACCAGTCAACCGGACCCCAATATGCAAGCTTGTCCTTATCTGCAAATGCATTGTCATTATGTGGATCAATATAACGAAGGAAATACCAAGAAGAACCTGCCCACTGTGGCATTGTATCTGTTTCTCTCTTTGCATCGCCGCCACACTTTGGACACTTACAGTTTACAAAGGAATCAATTTTTGCAAGTGGACTTTCTCCGTCTGAACCCGGTTCAAAATTTTCAACCTCAGGAAGTCTAAGAGGAAGTTCCTCATAAGGTACTGCAACCATTCCACATGTTGGACAGTGAACAATAGGGATTGGCTCACCCCAATATCTTTGACGGTTAAATGCCCAGTCCTTCATCTTAAACTGAACGCCTTTTTCTCCTACACCTTTTTCTTCAAGGAAGGCTATCATTTTTTCAATGGCAACCTTCTTTTCGGAAATTCCATTAAGGAAACCGGAGTTAACCATTTCTCCATCGCCTGTATAAGCCTCTTTAGAAATGTCTCCGCCTTTAATTACCTCAATAATATCAATGCCGAATTTCTTGGCAAAGTCATAGTCACGTTGGTCGTGTGCAGGTACTGCCATTATTGCACCGGTACCATATCCCATCATTACATAGTCAGAAATATAAATAGGGATTTCTTTTCCATCAACCGGACTTATTCCGGAAAGACCATCAATTCTTACACCTGTTTTTTCCTTAACAAGCTGAGTTCTTTCAAATTCAGTTTTCTTTGCACACTCAGTTCTATAAGCTAAGATTTCATCCATATTAGCAATCTTATCTGCATATTTATCTATCATTGGATGTTCCGGTGCCATTACCATGAATGTTACGCCATAGAGTGTATCCGGACGTGTGGTGTAAATTCTCAACTTTTCATCTGTACCTTTAACATCAAAGTTTACAAATGCACCTGTTGATTTACCAATCCAATTAACTTGTTGGAGTTTAATATTAGGAAGATAGTCAACTTCCTCAAGTCCTTCAAGTAACTTGTCAGCATATTCGGTAATACGAAGGTACCAAACATCCTTTGACTTCTGAACAATATCTGAATGACAAATATCACACTTACCGCCCTGTGAGTCCTCGTTTGAAAGAACAACCTTACAAGAAGGACAGTAATTTACTAAAGTTTTGTCACGGAATGCAAGACCGTTTTCAAACATCTTTAAGAAAATCCACTGTGTCCACTTATAGTAGCCTTCTTCTGTTGTATCAATTACTCTTGTCCAGTCAAATGAAAAGCCTACACTTTTAAGCTGACTGGAAAATCTTTCAATATTTGTATCGGTAACTTTTCTCGGATGAATGCCGGTCTTTATTGCATAATTTTCTGTTGGAAGTCCATATGCATCAAAACCAATTGGAAAAAGAACGTTATATCCTTGCATTCTTCTCTTACGGCTTACAACCTCCAAGCCTGAATAAGCCTTAATGTGTCCAACATGCATTCCTGCCCCTGATGGATAAGGAAATTCAACAAGACCGTAAAATTTAGGTTTGTCTGAATTATCCTGTGCGTGGAAAACGCCTTCATCTTCCCACTTTTTCTGCCATTTAGCTTCGACAGCCTTAAAATCATACTGTTTCATTTAATTTCAACCCTTTATATTAAATCAAATATTTTCTAAATCTATTTCTTCAGCATCTGCCCATAGTCGTTCAAGATTATAGTGCTCTCTTGAATCCGGAAGGAAAATATGAACTATAACATCACCAAAGTCAAGGAGAAGCCAGTCAGACGCTTTGCCCTCAAGTCTTCCGTTTTCCGAAAGTTCGCCCATTTGAAAGTCAACTTCATCGGCAAGTGCCTTAATATGAGTTGTTGATGTACCATTTGCTAAAACAAAATAATCGGCAACAACTGTTAAATCCCCGACTTTCAAAACTTTAATGTCAACAGCCTTTTTGTCATCAAGAAACTTTACAATATTTTTTATTTTTTCCTGTGTTGTCATGTGTTTTCGTTCGCCGCCTTTTCAAAAATTTCACACATTTCATTGTATGCGTCAATTGTATCTTGATTAATTACCCTATCATTTTTCAATAGTTCTGACAGAGTAAATCTTGTACCAACTAAAATTGCCTTGTTAATATCATCCACTGCAAGTTTACGCATTTCTTCTACGCCGTCATAGGTTCTTTCAGCAGATATATAATCGGCAATATAAATAATTTTTTCAAGCAAGGTCATATTTGCCTTTGCTGTTGTATGATATTTAATTGCAGAAATCATTTCGGCATCTTTTATGCCGAGTTCATCCCTAATATAACAAGCTCCCGCAGGTGCATGCCAAAGTTTTTTGTTATCTAAAACAACTTTTGGCAACTCATCACCAAGTCTGAGCATATATTCTTGTTGCTCGGGAAAAGGAGCATTTTTTTCAATATCATGAAGAAGACCGCAAATATATGCCTTTTCTTCATCCGCACCGTAAATATTTGCAAGTTGTTTTGCTGAGTCAGCAACATTTAAAGAGTGTATGAATCGCTCCGGCTTAAGCCTTGACTCTAAAATTTTCACGAACTCTTCTTTACGTTCTATCACAATAAATCCCCCTTGCAAAAATATAGTCTCTAACGGCATCCGTTACCATATCTTTTATATCCTCACCGGATTCAACTCTTTCACGAATATCTGTTGAACTGAGTTCAATAGGTGGAACATACATAAATTCAAATCGGTCATTTTCAAACGCTTCTGGAAAGTAAGCCTTTGCGTATTCCTCTAAGTCAGAAATCGTATAGGAATCTGATCTTATTGTGGAAACCATTTTGCACATTTCCAAAATGTGTTCAGGATTACGCCAAGTGTGAAGGGTTAAAAGCATATCATCCCCAACAAGAAAATAAAAGTCTGCATCAGGATAAATTTGCCCAAGTTCAGTTAAAGTATCAACTGAATAGCTTTTGCCCTTTCTCTGCGATTCAATCTCTGAAATTTCAAAAGCCTCATCCGAAAATGTAAGCTCACACATTTTTAGCCTGTCTTCAACAGACGCCAGTGAAGGACTAATCTTATGCGGCGGTACATACGTTGGAATGATTAACACCTTTGAAAGCTCAAACTCTTTTAAAAAACCTTCGGCAATATTCAAATGTCCAATATGTGGGGGATTAAATGTACCCCCAAAAATTCCTATTTTCATACAGACATCTCACTTGCAATCAGAATTTATCAAACTGTCTTTTCTTGCCCTTATAATTATTCCCGGCTGCAGCCTTTGCCGCAGCTTTTTTATTTGCTGCCTTTTGAGCAATCTTTTTATGAAGTTCTTCACTATATCTGTAGAGAATAATGACGCCGCCAATAACGCCAATTATGTCTGCCCCTGTTTCTTTTGCAAGTTTATCTGCAACTTCCTTTGGACGCTCCGGACAACTTTCAAGAAGAACTTTCACTTTAATTAGTTCTTTTGCGTCAAGAACTTCTTCTGTCTGTTTAATAACCGGTTCCGTTACGCCGCTTTTTCCGATTTGAAAAACCGGTGTTAACGAATGAGCCTGTGCTCTTAAAGCTGCACGTTCTTTACTTGTCATGAATTTCCCTCGCTTTTAAGAATTTCATACATCTTGTGCAAAGCAACACTTCTGTGGCTCTGCGCGTCTTTCTCTTCCGGAGATATTTCTCCAAATGTTTTGTCGCCTACAACAAACAGTGGGTCATAACCGAATCCACCGTTTCCTTTCGGCTCAAAACCTATTTTACCATGGCATTCACCACGCACTACAAACTTTCTTCCATCCGGAAAAACACAAGCAACAGCACAAACATAATACGCAGTTCTTTTTTCAAAATCAACATCCTGTAATTCACGAAGTAACTTATTATTGTTTGAAATATCAGATGCATTTTCATCTGTGTCACTGCTATATCTTGCCGAATAAATACCGGGTGCACCGTTTAAAGCATCTACACAAAGGCCTGAGTCATCCGAAAGTGTAGGCAAACCGCTTATCTTACAACCGCACTCTGCCTTTATTAAGGCATTTTCCTCAAATGTAGTTCCTGTTTCCTCAACATCCGGAAATTCTATTCCGGCCTCCTTTGGTGTTTGAATTACAATTCCCAAAGGAGAAAGAATTCTTTCAAATTCTTTCTTTTTATGAGCATTCCCCGTTGCAATTAAGAAATTAATAATACTCTCCTCCTCCGAAAAGACTGCGGAATCCGGATTTCTTTTTCTTAGATGCTTCCGATTCAAGAACTTCTTTTGCTGCAAGCTTTGCGGCTTCACGCTTTTCGTCATCTGTCATTTCAGGCTCTGCAGGTTCTTCTACATCAGTCTCTTCTGCAGCTACTTCTTCTGCGGTAGCTTCTCCTGTGGCTGCCTCTTCTTCTGTTGCAGCAACTTCTTCTGCGGTAGCTTCTCCTGTGGCTGCCGCTTCTTCTGCTGCAGCAACTTCTTCTGCCGCCTTCTCTGCCTCTAAACGAGCTGCTTCTTCAAGAGCAGCCTTTTCAGCTCTTTCTTTTGCAGCAGCCTTATCAGCTGCAAGTCTGTCAGCATCTACAGTTATTATTGGTGCGTCGTCATCTGTTTCCGGAATTATATCAAAGAGACTTTCCGCAAATGCTGTTGCTGAGAACGGTTGAAGATCGTCAATACCCTCACCAACACCTATAAATTTAACGGGAAGTTTAAGATCGTTCTTAATTGAAAGAACAACACCGCCGCGTGCAGTACCGTCAAGTTTTGTCAAAACAATACCGGAAACATCCGCTATCTTCATGAATTCCTTTGCTTGACTTACAGCATTCTGTCCTGTTGTTGCATCAAGAACCAAGAATATTTCACGGTCAGAGTATGGAAGTTCCCTATCTACAACTCTGTAAATTTTACCCAGCTCTTCCATAAGATGCTTCTTGTTATGAAGACGCCCTGCTGTGTCGCAGATGATAACATCTGCATTTCTGTTAATTCCGGCTGTAATTGTGTCAAACACAACTGCTGCCGGATCAGCACCCTCTTTGTGCTTAACTAAGTCAACATCTGCACGTTCAGCCCAAATTTGAAGCTGATCTATTGCAGCAGCACGGAAGGTGTCAGCGGCTCCAAGAATAACCTTTTTGCCCTCCGACTTAAAATATGCCGCCATTTTTCCTATAGTTGTTGTTTTTCCGACGCCGTTGACACCAATGACTAAAATTACAGCCGGTGTTGTGACGAAGTCTATTTTTTCGTCCTCGCCAAGCATATCGGCAACAACTTCTTTAATTACGTTTCTAACCGCTGTCGGATCTTTAATTCCCTTTGATGATACACGTACTTTTAATTCTTCAATAATTTTTTCAGCAGTAAAAACACCAACATCACCCATAACAAGCACTTCAGTAAGCTCGTCGTAGAGTTCGTCTCCAATTTCTTCAAAGGCATTAAGAACGTTATCTATATTTCCAGAGAAATTATCACGTGTTTTCTTCATGCCGAAATTCATTTTTCCGAAAAGTCCCATTTTTATCTCCTTAGTTTAAGCCAAGTTTTTTAGCCATTTCTGCTGTCTTAAGTTCAAGAAGTTTAGATACACCCTCTTCTTGCATTGTTACACCATAAAGTATATCTGACTCTTCCATAGTGCCGCGCCTGTGTGTAATAAGAATAAACTGTGTGTTATTTGTCATTCTTCTAACATACTGTGCATATCTTGTTACGTTTACGTCATCAAGAGCAGCCTCAACCTCATCAAAAATACAGAATGGAGCCGGTGTAATTTTAAGAATTGCAAAAAGAAGAGCAATTGCGGAAAGACCCTTTTCACCACCGGAAAGAAGGTCAATGTTTTGAACGTTCTTTCCAGGAGGCTGAACCTTAATTTCAATTGGAGATTCTAGAATATCCCGCTCATCCTCAAGTAGAAGTTCTGCTTTTCCTCCACCAAACAACTCTGCAAATGTTTCACCAAACGCGCGATTAATTCTGCTGAATTTATCCCTAAACTGCTCAGCCATATTTGTTGTGAGTTCTTCAATAAGTTTTGTAAGTTCTGCTTTGGAATGTTCAATATCCGAAATTTGCTCAGACATAAACTCATATCTTTCAGATACTTCTTTATATTCCTCAATAGCACCAACATTTACCGAACCAAGGGCTTTAATCTTATTCTTTACCTCTGAAAGAGAAATTTGAGTCTGTTTTGGATCTTCTGCCGGTTCAGAAATTTCTCCGGCCTCACGTCTTGTAAGTTGATATTCATCGTAAAGTTTATTTACGGTTTCATCATACTCACGAAGCATATTTGCTTTGCGTTCCTCAAGTCGTGCAAGTTCACCGCTGAGTTGTTCTCTTTCAGTTGTCTTATTTCTTTCAAGAAGACGGAGTTTTGTGCTTTCAGCTTCCTCTTCATTTCTTCTGTTAGTTAACGCCTCAATACGTTCTTCTGCTTTTATTGCAGATGTACGAAGATCTTCAGCATCAAGTTTCAATTTTTCAATTTGAGCTTCTGCTTCTTCATTCAGTTTTTGGAATGCCTCAATTTCAGAACGAAGTTCTGCCTCTCTGTCTGCCTCAGAAAGTGTTGCAGCGGTCAGACGATCAACAGTATCTTTTTGAATTTGAATATCCTTTGTAAGTGCAAGGATTTCCATGTCAATTTGATTACTCTTTGCTGTCATTTCTTCGCGGGTCTTCAAGAGTTCTTCAGCACTGCCGGTAAGATTTGAAATTTCAGCTTCTATTACCTCTGACTGTTGAATAAGAGTCTTTTCTTCTTTTTCAGCAGCAGTTGCAATACGTTCAAATTCCTGTATACGGAGTGATGAAGACTTATGCTCATCCTCCAACTCTTTGAGTGCATCCATTACTGACTTAAGTTGACCACGAACAAGTGTAAGTGAACTTTCAATGCGAACCTTTTCCTCATTTGCTGTAATAAGGTCAGCATCTGAGGCCTCAAGTTCCGCTTTTGCAAGAGCAAGCTCTTCACTTACCTGCTTAAAGTCTTGCTCAGAAATTGCAAGCTTCTTTTTGAGCGATTCAAGCTCTTTCTTTTGATCATCTATTGCTCCGGAACGTGAAAGAATTCCCGCATTCTGTACTCTGGAGCCACCGGTCATTGAACCACCGGCATTTATGACTTGTCCGTCAAGAGTAACTATCTTAAATCTGTTTCCATATTTCTTTCCTATTGCAATTGCACTGTCAATATCTTCAACCACTACAGTTCTTGCAAGCTGTGCTTTAACAATTTCGTCATATTTTTTATCTGCAGAAACCAGTTCACTTGCAATATTTACAAAGCCAAAGCAATCATCAAGGCCTTTTTCCTGAAGGTCTTTTCCCTTAATTGCAGCAATTGGAAGAAATGTAGCTCGTCCACCCTTAGTGTCCTTAAGGAAGTTAATTGCCCTTTTAGCATCTGCTTCCTTATCTACAACTACAAATTGAACAGCGGCACCAAGTGCTGTTTCAATGGCAGCAGCATATTTGTCTTTTACTGTAATAAGTTTAGAAAGCGGACCATGAATGCCGGAAAGAGCACCTCTTGCTGACTCCTTCATTACGGACTTAACACTGCCTGAATATCCTTCCATATTCTTTTCAAGGTCCTCAAGCATACGAATTTTTGATTCCTTTTGAGAAACATCAATTCTTAGCGCCTCAAGATCTGCTTTTTGCTTTTCGTATTTTTCACTTCTTGTCTTCACACGAAGTGAATAACCGCTAATTGTGTTATTAATGGACTTTATTGTCTCCTCACAATCAGAAAGACGTTTTAATACTTCTTTTTCTTCATTCTTAAACTGTTCTGCAATTTTATTTCTTTCTGAGAGGGATGAATCTACATTTTCACTTCTACTCTTTATTTCCTCACAACCTGAAAGCGCAGATGACTTTCTTACACGACAATCGGCAAGTTGCTTAGACACTTCTGCAAGATTGTTTTGAAGTTCAAGCGTCTTTCCGGAATTTTCCTCGTTTTCTTTTGAAAGAGAAGATACTGTAAGCGTTAAATTTGAAAGTTCTTCCCTCTTTTCGTCAACTTCTGAATTTAACTTTTCTATCTGTGCATTAGCGTCTTCAATTGTCTTTTCAATTTCACTTCTCTGTCCTGCTGAATTGTCCATATCCTTTTGAATTCTTTCAATGGACTGATTGTTATGCAAAATTGTATTTTCATTTACTGCTATACTTGAAGAAATTTCAGCCATTCTTTCATCATGCTCTGACATGCCACGGCGAATTTCTTCTATTTCAAGAGTAATATTTCTTGTACTCTCAATAATTTCTTCTATTTTATTTTCAATTGACTCCAGTTCTTCTTCTGCGGAATGATATTGAGATGATGAGAGCTCTATTTTACGTTCTTGATCACGTAGCTTTTCTTTTAAACTGTCAATGGTGTAAAGCCAAAGACTGATTTCCAATTCCTTTTTCTCATTTGCAAGAACAAGAAATTTTTCTGCCTTTTCACTTTGAATTTTTAGTGGACCTACACGTCCTTCAAGTTCAGCTAAAATATCACGAAGTCTTACAAGATTTTCCTCTGTTTGAGAAAGTCTGCGAAGTGCGTCTGTTCTTCTATACCTGTAATGTGAAATACCGGCTGCTTCTTCAAGCATGTCACGACGTTCCTTAGATTTTGCTGAAACCATATCAGCAACTTTTCCTTGACTTACAATAGAATAACCGTCGCGGCCAAGACCTGTATCCATGAAAAGCTCGTTTACGTCTTTAAGACGAACTACTTTTCCGTTTATCTGATATTCACTTTCTCCGGAACGATAGTACCTTCTGGTTATACTAACCTCGTCCTCATCATTAGCTAAAGAGCGGTCTTTATTATCAAGACGCAATGTGACCTCAGCGTAACCCATAGCCTTTCGGATATCAGTTCCGCCAAAGACAACGTCTTCCATTTTAGAGCCACGCAAGTTCTTTGTTGACTGCTCTCCGAGAACCCATCTAACGGCGTCAGAAATGTTACTTTTTCCTGAACCGTTAGGTCCTACAACGGCAGTCATTCCCTTATCAAAACTAAGTACCGTTTTGTCCGGGAAGGATTTAAAGCCTTGCAATTCAAGTGATTTTAATATCATTCCGAGTCAACCTCAATGTTTATTTCATATTTTTTTAGAAGTTTATTGGATAAAACCTTACAGTCATATCCACTGTTCTTCAGTTTTATTATATTTGCACGTTTCTGACCTATCATCTTTGAAATTTCTGACGGAGAAACGTAAATAACTACTTTTTTTGTATTTGTTAAAGATGCAAGTTTTTCAACTGCTAAATTATAATATATTTCACTTTCACAAAGTTCTCTGAAGGCAGGATGATAAGCACCGTCTATAAATCCGTCCTGTACAGAACCACCGGAATGAAGACCGACGCGAATTACTTTTATGCCCGCTCTTTCAAACATTGGGATTAATTTTGCACAAAGTTTTACCGCATTATCTGTTCTTTGCGGAATAAACTCACCTCTATTTAACAAACCCTCAAGTTCTGTCCCGGCTAGTACAACCGTCGGATAAATTCTAACTGTTGCCGGCGAAAGCTTAATTATTTCCCTTGCAGTATATAAAGCTCCTTCATCCGTGTCTTTATATAAACCGGTCATCATTTGCAGACCAAGCTCAAAACCATAGTCCTTTATTAATTTTGACGATTTTATTACATCATCAGCTGTATGCCCACGTTTATTTGCAATAAGAACTTCATCCACCATACTTTGTGCACCAAGTTCTATTGCTTCAACGCCAAATGTCTTAAGTTCATTTAAAATATCTTCGTTTATGGCATCCGGTCTTGTGGAAATTCTTATTCCGCTTATACTGCCGTCCAGCACAAATGGATATGCCGCCTTTAAAAGTTCTCTTCTGTACTCACTGTCAATTGCAGTAAAGCTTCCTCCAAAGAAAGCCAACTGAGAACCTCTATGCCCACTTTGAACTGCTGTATTTACGGCACGTGACACATCCTCTTTTGTTGCTGTGTCAACTTGTCCGGAAATAATTCTTTGATTGCAAAAGCTGCAAGTGTTGGGGCATCCTTTATGAGCAACGAACAATGCTATGTTTGCATGTTTTTCCCCGCTCATATTAAAGCCCCATCAGCGCAAGAGCTTCTTTTGCTGCCTCTTGCTCTGCAAGTTTCTTACTGCGACCGGTACCTCTACCAATAACATTTGAATTAAGATGTACCTCCACAGAGAAAGACTTGTTATGATCAGGCCCTGTTTCATCTACTAACACATATGTAAGTTTTTCCTCAGGATTCTTTTGAATTACCTCTTGTAACTGTGTTTTGTAATCCTTAAAGGAAACCTGATGATTTTCAACAGCCTTCTCTACAAATTTTAAAACAAACTTTCTTGCCTCTTCTATTCCGCCATCAAGATAAATAGAGGCAATTACAGCTTCAAATGCGTCTGCAAGTATAGAGGCTCTTTCACGGCCTCCGTTATGCATTTCACCTTTTCCAAGAAGGAGATATTTTCCAAGATTTATTTCTTTTGCAAATCCATAAAGAGAATTCTCACATACCGTAGCGGCACGAAGCTTTGTAAGGTCACCCTCAGGGACATTTTTAAAATGTTCAAAGAAATAGTCAGCTGTAATGAAACCAAGGACTGAATCGCCCAAAAACTCAAGACGTTCATTATATTTGTGCCCCGGACCTTTCTCATTTGCATAAGAAGAATGGGTTACTGCTGTTTCAAGAAGTTTTATATCTTTATATTCGTATTGAAGCGCATTTTCCAACTCTTTTAACATTACTCTTCACTGCCACCTTTAAATTCTGCAGCGGCTTTTGCAATTTCATCTATTGCGCCACTTTCAGCATAAAACATTGCTTGACGAATAGCATTTTTAAATGCCCTTGCATCTGAAGAACCATGTGCTTTAATTACAGGTTTTGAAACACCCATAAGAGGTGCGCCGCCAAATTCCTTATAATCCATTTTCTTCTTAAATGCATCAAGTCCAGACTTTACAAAAAGAGCACCAATCATTGTAAAAATGTTCTTTTTAAACATTTTCTTAATGTTTCCGGCAAGTACTCCCGCTACACCTTCATACATCTTCAGAATAACATTACCTGTAAAGCCTTCACAGATAACAATGTCAGTACCACCTTTTGCTATATCTCTAACTTCAATGTTACCAATGAAATTATAGTCAGCATTTTCCATTAACTTATATGTTTCAACAAGTGTTTCTGTACCCTTATTTGGCTCAACACCAATATTTGCAAGTGCAATTCTAGGATTTTCAACACCCTGAACTTTTTCCATATATGTCTTTGCCATTATTGCAAACATGTTAAGTGTTTCCGGAGAACAGGCTAAATTTGCACCACAGTCCATCATCATAAACATGCCTTCATCATTTGGCATTAGTGAAGCAATAGCGGCGCGTTTTATTCCCTTTATTCTCTTTACAAGGAATGTAGCACCTAAAACTGTTGCGCCTGATGAGCCGGCGGTTACGAATGCATCGCCCTCACCGGATGCTAAAAGTTGAAGACCAAGCCCGAGCGATGAATTTTTGTGCTCTTTGAGAATTGTCTGTGGGTGTTCCTCAACTAAAATTACATCCTCTGTATGTCTAATCTCCATATTGCTTATATCTATGTTATTTTCATTTGCACAATTCTTAATTTTCGACTCGTCTCCAACCAAGAGGATACTACAGCCTAGTTCCTTTTCCGCAAGAGCTGCGCCTTTTAATATTTCTAAAGGAGCTTTATCTCCGCCAAATGCATCTACAATAACTTTCATTTTATTGCCTCCTTCTGCATTTTATCAAAAAATTCAAGAGATCTGTTGGCAAGAGCCTGATATCTTTCTTGCTTATCTCTAATATTTGGTTCAATTCTTGGAAGCACACCAAAATTTGCTCCCATAGGCTGAAAGTTTTCAACCGTCGGATTACTTATATACTCTGTCAAAGCTCCCATCATTGTGTAGTTTGGAAGTATAAACCTGTCCTCACCTTTTAGATATCTGACAGCATTTATTCCTGCAAGTATTCCGGACATTGCAGATTCCATATAACCTTCAACGCCTGTTATTTGTCCGGCAAAATAAAGGCCCGGTATTGTTTTAAAACCGTAATCAGGTCCCAGTAGTTTTGGAGAGTTTATATATGTGTTTCTGTGCATTACACCATATCTTAAAAACTCAGCATCATGTAGAGCGGGAATCATTGAGAAAACTCTTTTTTGCTCACCAAACTTAAGATTGGTCTGAAAACCAACCAGGTTATACATGGTTCCCTCTTTCGTTTCTTTTCTGAGTTGAAGACAAGCCCACGGTCTGTGCCCTGTTTTCGGATCCCTAAGTCCAACGGGTTTTAACGGACCAAACCTCATTGTGTCCGCTCCACGACCGGCCATTACTTCTATTGGCATACACCCTTCATAAACACCGTGTCTTTTATCAAATTCATGTAGTGTTGCGCTCTCAGCGTTAATAAGTTCGTTATAAAACGCTTCATATTCCTCTTTGTTCATTGGGCAATTTATATAATCATCGCCCTCTCCTCTGTCATATCTTGACTGAAGAAAAGCTTTGTCCATATCAATACTTTCTGCACTGACTATTGGTGCAGCTGCATCAAAGAAATGAAGGGAGTCTCCACACAACTTTTCAATGCTTTTGGCAAGGGAATCCGAAACCAAAGGTCCGGCCGCAATAATAACTGCATCAGCGTCTTTCGGAATTTCCGGCACTTCCTCATTGTGGATAATGATATTCTTCTGCGATTTAATCTTTTTTGTCACCATCTGTGAAAATAAATCCCTATCCACAGAAAGAGCTCCGCCTGCCGGGACACTACATTCTTTTGCACAACTTACGCAAACAGAACCAAGTCTTGACATTTCCTCTTTCATAAGTCCTGCTGCGGAAGCAACACGCATAGCCTTAAAAGAATTTGAGCAGACGAGTTCCGCAAAATATTCACTTTTATGAGCGGGAGAGAACTTTACCGGCTTCATCTCATAGATATGAGTTTCTATGCCGGCATTTGAGAGCTGCATTGCAGCCTCACACCCTGCAAATCCTGCGCCTACTACAATTGCCTTCATTTAACCGTTATTACTCCTCTTTCTTGGTGCAGCCACTTCATATCCGCATCCGTCTTTAAGGCAGACATTCAATGACTTATGCTTAAACAAACTGTTTCCACATTCCGGACATTTCTCTGTTGTTGGTGTGTCCCATGTGCTGAAGTCGCAGTCCGGGTAATTGCTACAACCATAGAAAACATATCCACGCTTTGATTTTCTTTGAATTACATTTCCTCCGCACTTTGGACAGGTTGCCCCTGTTTCCTGAATAAGTGGTTTTGTATTTTTACACTCCGGATATCCCGGACAAGCAAGGAACTTACCAAATCTTCCTGTTTTAATTACCATCATTTTTCCACATTTGTCACATGGAATGTCAGTTTTATCTTCCTCAAGCTGAATTTTCACGCCTTCCATTTCAACCTTGGCCTTTTTAAGTGTTCCTTCAAGGTCGTCATAGAATTCTCTGATAATTCCGACATATTCAAGTTTACCTTCACTTACCTCATCAAGTTGATTCTCCATTTGTGCTGTAAACTTTGTATTTACAAATTTTGGGAACTTATCCTTGAGGAGCGTGGTTGTTGCTTCTCCAAGTTCAGTCGGCTTCAAAAGTTTTCCTTCTCTTGCAACATATTCTCTTGAAAGAATGGTTGAAATTATTGAAGCGTATGTACTTGGTCTACCAACGCCATTTTCCTCTAGTGCTTTAACAAGTGATGCTTCAGTAAATCTTGCCGGTGGCTGAGTAAAATGCTGATTTCCCGCAAGGTCTTTAAGTTTTAAAATATCCTTTTCAGAAAGTTCAGGAAGTTTTGAATCTGATTCCTCATCTTCAACATCCACATCATATAGAACAGTAAAGCCGTCAAATTTAACCGTATATCCACTTGTTGCAAACATACAGAATTCATTTCCTGTATTTGCCGCCTTTATTTCAACCTTTACGGTGTTTTGAATACAAGAAGCCATAAGACTTGCAATAAATCTCTGCCATATTAATTTGTAAAGTTTATACTGATCAGATGTAAGGCTTGCCTTTGCCTCTTCAGGTGTAAGAGAAACATCTGTCGGTCTAATTGCTTCATGTGCATCCTGTGCGTTATTCCTTGACTTAAAATATCTTGGTTTTTCCGGAAGATATTTCTCACCATATGCCTTTTTAATATACTCGGTTGTCATTGCACGTGCTTCTTCTGAAATTCTAAGGGAGTCAGTTCTCATATAGGTAATAAGACCCACTTGTCCTCTTCCTTTTATTTCAACACCTTCATAAAGTTCCTGTGCAACCTTCATTGTTCTCTTCGTTTGGAAACCGAGTCTTCTTGAAGCATCCTGCTGAAGAGTTGATGTAATGAACGGAGGTGCCGGTTGCTTCTTTCTTGTTCCCTTCTTTACAGAGTCAACTGTGTATGTTGATTTCTCAAGTCTAGCCAAATATTTATCGACCTGTTCTTTTGTTTCCGGTTTAACTTTTCCGGTTTCGTCGCCGACAAAGCTTGCCTGGAATGATTTTCTTGCTCCCGGAGGAGTGAATTTTGCATCAATAGTCCAGTACTCCTCAGGCTTAAATGCTCTTATTTCCTCTTCACGGTCAACAATAAGTCTTACAGCAACACTCTGCACACGACCTGCTGAAAGGCCTCTTCTAATTTTTTGTGAAACAAATGGACTTATTCTATAACCTACAAGTCTATCAAGAATACGACGAGCCTGTTGCGCGTTTACAAGATCCATATCAATTTTATGAGGGTTTGCAATACCGTTCATTATTCCGGTCTTTGTAATTTCATTGAATGTAACACGACATGGCTTGTTCATATCAATATCAAGAAGTGTGGCAAGGTGCCATGAAATTGCTTCTCCTTCACGGTCAGGGTCGGTTGCAAGATAGACTTCATCACTCTTGTCAACTGCGGCCTTAAGCTCTTTAACAAGCTTTTCCTTTCCCTTTATTACAGCATACTTTGGCTCAAAGTCATTTTTAACATCAACATTGAGCTTAGCTGCAGGAAGGTCTCTTACGTGACCCATTGAAGCAGTTATTTCATATTCCTTGCCAAGATATTCTTTAATAGTTTTAATCTTTGTAGGTGACTCAACAATAATTAGCTTTGACATTGTTTAACCTTCCTATTTAACAAAATATTTTGCATTTGGCAGCATTTGTAAAAATCCGTTAAGTTGAAGTTCAGTTAGTGCACCAAGTAATGTACCCATTGGATATTTTTTTATGCACGCCAATTCATTTACCGAAAGTGGTTTGTCAGAAAATGCAGAAAAAATATCAACGGCCTCCTTTGAAAGAGAACCTGTATCATGCTCTGCGTGATCCAACTTTTTTATTTTTGGAACAATACCTGAAGAAAGCTGAGTTTTGTATGACTCTATGCCCGCTCCTGCATCTTCCAAATTTTCACGGGAATTTATTTTAGATAATTCTAAAAATAAGTCCACGCTATTTTCAATATCAATGTATTCCGCATATGTTGAAAGATATTCATTTACAACGTCAAATGCAGAAGATACTTTTATGGCTCCATCTTTCAAGAGTTGCTTACAGCCCTCGTTTGAGGAACCAATTTCAAACGGAGATGTTGCAAACACATCTCTATTGTAATTCATTGCCGCCTTTGCAGTAATTAACGACCCGCTTTTTATACCCGCATCCATAACTATAGTTCCCAGTGAGAGTGCGGCAATAATCCTGTTTCTTTTTGGAAAAGTATATTTGACAGGTGCTGTTTTAGGTGGCAATTCAGAAATTAAAAGTCCACTTTTTGAAACTGCCGCTCTGAGTGGCTTTTGTGAACTCAAATAATCGGAGTTTATTCCACAACCTAAAACACAAACTGTTTTCCCACCGTTACACAAAGCGCCAATATGAGCTGCTGTATCAATGCCAAGAGCACCACCGCTGACTATAGAGAAGCCCGCCGATGCCAAAGCTCTTGACAGAGCCTCTGTTGCAACAACTGCTGATGAGAGAGGCTTTCTGGTTCCAACAATAGATATTGACAAAGGCCATGATAATAAATCTTTTTGACCCTGAACATACAGCGCAGCCGGATAATCATCAATTTCCAGAAGTTTGCTTGGATATTCACTCATATCAGGTGTCAATATTTCAATGTTGTTATTTTCACATTCCAGGATAACCTTCTCAACTTGAGATAGCCCATCTTTTTGATTGCTGACTATTTTTTCAATAGCAGACATATCAAAAACTCCGGATAGCTTCAGTTCTTCATATTTTGCAAGATATATTTCTTCCGGAGAACTAAATACTGAAAATACCCTTGCTAAGTTATAACCTATCCCCAAAGTTTTTTGAAGCCAAATAAAATAGTTTTTGTAATCTTTTTGACAATAATTGCTACGATTTTCCATCTAAAGGCGTCACCATTTCCCACATGATAATTGAGGCTGCTGCCCCTGCGTTAAGTGACTCCGCTTTGCCTGTCATTCGTATTGTAATTTTCTCATCACAACAATTCATTGTTTCTTCGGTTACACCATTTGCCTCATTTCCAATTACAGTAACCACACCGCCATTAAAATTCACTTCCTTAATGCTTGTGGCACTGCTGTCCGGTGTTGAAGCAAAAACTTTCATTCCGTTTCTTTTTGCCAGTTGAATTGTTTCTGTTACATTTTCAGTCACGATTACGGGAAGTCTTAAAAGTGCTCCCATTGATGCACGTAATGCCTTTGGACTGTAAACATCACATCCGCCGGAGACAATAAGACCTGTAATTCCCAGAGCTTCTGCTGTTCTTGAAATGGCTCCAAGATTTGCCGGGTCTTGTACATTTTCTAGTAAAATATATTTACCTATATTGTCTATTTTATTACTGCATTCGCGTTTGTCAAGAAATGACACCACACAAAATACACCTTGAGGATTTTTTGTGTCCGACATCTTTTCACAAATTGAGTCAGTAATTTCATAACTTTTCTCTGATATTGCAATAAGCGATTCAATCTCTTCTAAATTTTTTTCAAGTGCTGTCTTTGTAACAAACAATTCTTTTACCGGATACCCACAGCGGTATGCATCCATACAAAGACGAAGCCCTTCCAAAACGAAAAGCCCTTGTTCTTTACGCTCTTTTCTCTTAGTTATCAGAGCAATAAATGATTTAATTTTAGGGTTTGATGTTGCAGATATTACTTCCATATTTTCACCCCAATATAGCAAAAAGCACGCCCATGCACATATGCGTGCGGGGCGTGTAGCTTTTATTATTTAAGAGCTGCTTTAGCCTGCTCTGTAAGAGCTGTGAATGCAGCCGGATCTGAAATAGCAATTTCAGAAAGCATCTTTCTGTTAAGGTTAATTCCAGCTTTCTTAAGACCGTTGATGAATGTTGAATAATTCATGCCGTTCTGCTTGCAAGCTGCTGATATTCTTGTAATCCAAAGGCGACGGAAGTCACGCTTCTTCTGCTTTCTGCCAATGTATGCATAGTTGCCTGATTTCATTACAGCTTCTTTAGCTGTTTTAAAAAGCTTGCTCTTTGAACCATAGTAACCCTTGGCAAGCTTTAATGTTTTATTTCTTCTCTTACGAGTCATCATTGCTCCCTTAATACGAGCCATAATCTATACCTCCAATTAATATGTCATTTTCATGTAAGCACTTGTCTTAAATAGTTACAAGATTATTTGTAAGGAATAAGACGCTTGATTTGCTTCTGATTTGTCTTATCAGCAACAACCTGCTGACGGAGACCTCTTTTACGCTTTGTGCTCTTCTTTGTAAGAATGTGAGATTTGTTTGCGTGTGCAATCATTGGCTTACCGTTCTTTGACATTTTAAAGCGCTTCTTTGCACCACTGTGTGTCTTAATTTTAGGCATACTGTATTTCCTCCTTAAATAATTACTTATTAGGCTTTGGGCTAAGGAACATCAACATTTGACGACCTTCAAGTTTGGCTTTCTTTTCAACTACGCCAAACTCTTCGCAAGCTACAGCAAAATCTTCCATTGTGGTAAGGCCCTGTTCAGGGTGAGCCATTTCTCTTCCACGGAAGCGAATTGAAACTTTAACTTTATTTCCTGACTTTAAAAATTTCTTTGCCTGGTTAGCTTTTGTCTCAAAGTCATGTGTATCTATTTTAAGTGAAAGTCTAATTTCCTTAATATCAACCACATGCTGATTCTTTTTTGCTTCCTTTTCACGCTTTGCTTGTTCAAAGCGATACTTACCATAATCCATTACTTTGCAAACCGGTGGCTTTGCCTGTGGTGCAATCTTAACAAGGTCAAGATTCTTTTCGGTTGCAACTTTAAGTGCTTCCTTTGCAGACATAATGCCAAGTTGAGTTCCATCATCAAGGATAACTCTTACTTCCTTATCTCTGATTTCCTCATTGATTTGAATGTCTTTGCTGCTAATGCTCACGCACCTCCAAAGATAAAATAAAAATACAAAAGCACGGACAGAGAGACCCCGTCCGTGCAATACTAAACTCTTGTAGTATTGACCCATGAAACTTTGTCGTACATAGGTGAGAACGGTTCTGTTCTGCTTTGTTGTGCAATGATATTAACATCTTTTTAATGCTTTGTCAACAATAATTTTCATTGTATCTATTATGTTTTTCCCATTACTGCCAAAGGATCTTCATACGCCCCATCAATTAATGTTTCAAAATGAATATGGGCGCTTGCGCCCTCAACCGGAACTAAGCCAACTGTTCCAATAACATCACCCTGACTAAGCATTGTGCCTACTGTCACATTTACATTATTCAAACCACAATATCTGGCAACTAACATATTACCATGATTTATTTCCACTATATTGCCGTAACTATTATCTGAGTATACATTAACCACCACACCGGAAATAATAGACACAACATTATCACCGGAGTTTCCTGAAAAATCTATTCCCTGATGAATTCTGTAATCTCCTGTTTCTTTACAATACACAAATTCTCCGTCACTATAGTCACGTGAAATATCCGTAGAGAGCGGCAAAATATAACTGCTCTCAAAAGGAATATTTTCACTGAAATCGGGAGCCGAAGTTTGTGTTGTGGAGTCTGTTGTGTCGGCCACATTATCCCTTGTATCAGGAATATCGGTTACAGGGGCCGCGACCGCTTTATCTCTGTTATTTTTTGTCGTTTCTATTTCTAAAGTGTCGCTATCCGTAGGAGACGAACCGAAAATAGTAAAGGCCGCCACAAACCCTGCCACAACACAAACTGCCAATGAATAGTAAAGAGCATTTCTCTTCTTCTTTGCATTTGATTGTTTACGCATAATACCATTCCTTTCAGTAACCAAAGAAAAAATCTTTGTTTTCCAAAAGTAGTATTGACAGCTTATGATTTTTTATTCACTCTAACTTGACAGAAATATAGCTTTATATTATCATTAGTTCGCACTTTGCGGATTTAGCTCATCTGGTAGAGCGCCACCTTGCCAAGGTGGAGGTAGCGGGTTCGAGCCCCGTAATCCGCTCCACTTTTGGCTTACAGACAACTCTGTAAGCCTTTTTTATTGGAGGCAAATTTATGCATATTTCAAAACTTCAGATTAAAACAGATGAAGGAAAAAAGAATGTTGAATATCTTGAATTAATTCAGAATCATGGCATCAAGGGAGATAAAAAAGCAAACGGCGGCGACCGTCAAATTTGTCTTGCGGATGAAAGTGCATTATTGACATATATGGAAAAAAACATTGGCCTTTGCACAAAAAGATTTATGCCAAACATAACAACTTCCGGCCTCAATTATAATATGTTAAATGCGGGCGATTTATTAAAAATAAACTCCGTTATTATTGAGATATCATCTTATGAAAAAAGATGCTTTCCGGAATGTTCACTTGTACAATGCGGAAAACAATGTGAAATTAAAAATGCATGTGCATTCGGAAAAGTAATTTCAGGTGGAACAATAAAAACAGGAGATGAAATATTTATCTAATCGTCACAAAAAACTGTCTCCACCAACTTATATGCATTCTCCGGAGAGTAAATAAATCTGTCTATATGATCTTCTTCGGGCAAATAATACTGAAGCTCTGTCATATTAGCTACTTTTCTATTTCCGGTTTTATCCCCTTCAAAATCGAAGGAATCTATTATTATAAGTTTTATTTTCATTTTTTCCGAACAAATACTCTTTATGTATACACTTGCCAATTGTCCGGGCTTAACATTAGGTACAAACTCGGCAAGTCCCGACAAATTTGGCGTTAATTCAACAAAAATACCATAATCTTCAACTGATCTTACAATTCCCGGAATTGTTTCACCGGGAATTATTTTTTTTGCATTTTCTTCCCATGTTCCTAAAAGTTCTTTATGTGATAAAGTTACCTTGTCATTTTCTTTTGATTTCACAACACACTTAATGCGTTGTCCCGGCTTAAATCTTGCAGATGGATGAGGAATTCTTGAAACAGATATATTATCTACAGGAAGAAGTGCGCTTACACCAACACCTATGTCAACAAATGCTCCAAATGATTCTAAGTGCGTTACGGTTGCCGAAATGATATCTCCGGGCTTCATTTCAGACACACATTCCTCCAAAAATTTTTCTTGAACTCGTTTTCTGCTGAGTAAAAGTTTGGTTCCTTCTATTGAATCTGAAATTCCTGTTATAACAAAAGCAACAGGTTTTCCAACTCTGGAAATAATTGCTATATCCTTTACCATGCCGACATTTATTCCATAAGCCCCCTCTAAACGAGGAATCATTCCCTCAAACTCGCCAACCTTTATAAATAAATTATGTTCTCTGTCACAACGGGTACATATACCTTCAAGAACAATCTCGTTCTCATATGCTTTTTTTAAGGAAGTAATGGACTCACACATTTTTTTATTTGTACCGGAATTAATCAAACTGCCTTCTGGCAAATACTTTCTCATAAACATCACCTTAATCATAATCTTCTTATTACAAAATTTTATGATTGAAGGCTTATTCTTATGCGTAAATAAAAAAGAGCGGGAAAAGCTTTCCCGCTCAAAATTTATTTTCTTTCATCAATAAGCAAAGCTCTTACCGGTGCTGCTTCAACGCCACTTATTTTTAGTGGCTGAGCCAACAAAAAGTATTCTCCGTCTTCAACATTTGAAAGATCTAGGTTTTCAAGAAGCAATGTACCCGAACCAAGAATTGCTCTATGTACTTCCATCTCATTTTTGCCGCCTATTGCGGCTTTGTTGAAGCCGAGCAGATCATACTTTATTTCACCGACATCCTCAGCCGCACCCACAAAAAAGAATGTATTTTCCTTCATTCTTAAAATTACTTTCTTGTCAAACTTTGGAAAGTAATTCTCAACAATTTCACCTGTAATTGGTCCTTCCGGAAGAGTAATAACTCTAACCGGGCCAATAAATTTATCCAGTGAATAGTCATTCAAACTCTTTGGTGATTCGTCAGAATCAAACACATGTGATGGTGCATCTATATGCGTGCCTGTATGAAGGCACGTTCCCAAAATTGACAAATTATATTCGTCACCATTTGACATGTCATTTATCTTTACAATTTGTGTTTCGGGGTCGCCAGGGTATACATCGCACGTTGCTAAATCTTTTGAAATGTCTACAATTTTCAAATTAAACACCTCAATTTCCCTTTAATCCAAACGCACTTAAGAAATCATCAACTATTCCTACAACAGCAGACGAATCCTTATTCTGCGCACTTTGTATTATGGAATTAATTCCTTTACCCAGACTGTCTCCGTCTAATGTGTTTCCAAAAATAGACGACCATAAACTACTTATTGCATCTTCGAAAACACTTCCGACCACTTTTTGATATACACCACGATATTGTGAATCAGTTTGTGGCAAATCAATCATAAAATAATTTATAAGCTCAGTTTTGAATTTGTCACTGTCAAAAGCAGAAATTTCATTTGCCAAAGGCAATTTAATAATTTTAGACTCAGATTCGTTCATATCTAAAATAAAATTAAAATCACCCAAATTCTCTACTGTTATATCTGCTGAAACTTTAATCCCTTTTTCGGAATTTGAAATATCAACATCCAATGCAATTTCTCCAAGCTCAGGATAGCCCGGTAATACAAACGGATCTGTATCAAACTTTCCAAATATACCATTATCGGTTACTGAAAAATCTGAATAACGAACCTTTACTGATAAAGTTCCATCAGCCATCTTTTTTTCAAGTGAAACAACTCCACTATTCTCTGTCAATTTTTTTACATCTATAAGTAACGTTGTTTCATTATTTGCTTTTACGGAAAGAACATATCCGGCATCATTGCTGTCTTCAATAATTATAGATACAATGTTTGTAGCTTTGTTGCTATTCATATTCACTTCTAGTGCTGTTATCTCATTTCTTGAATCAACAAAGAAATCTAAATTTACAGTTTCAATTTCACTGTCATTTATTTTTTTTACAAGTTTATCTCTTAATACATCAAGTTTATTTTTAAAGTCAGCAAAAGTCATCTTCTCACTTTCGGGGAGACAATTGTTAATTATTGTAAATGTATTTTCATCGGATTTTACCTCCACAAGTACTGTATCTACGCAGTTTATTAAGTCCGCAGCAGACATAGACACCGTTACAACTTCGCCATTAGCCACAGCAGAGCCAAGTTGAAAATCCTTTTCTTTTGATATAGAAATCTTATCTGATTCAAAAGTACTTGTGACAATTTTCATGTAATTATAAATGGCTTTTTTTAAGTCATCATCAACTTCTTCTTTTATTATTGTCTCATAAGTTTCATTGACAACACCGACGCTATGTTGAGTTTCATCATCTTTTTTATCTAAATTCATCCATCCAAACTCTAGTTGTTTAACATTTAAATACACAGACATTGGATCTACAATAACACTTGATGACAATACCTCTCCCGAATTGTCGTACAAGGATGCGTTGAAATTTAGTAAAGCACCATCAAGGTTTAAATCCGATTTCATGTTAAGTGTACTGACATAATTTGAAAGTTCGGTTGCAATGGATTTATCTATTATTTTATTATTAAATTTTGCATTTACAGTTCCTTCGGCTTTAAAGGCAAATTTTTTATCATCAACTTTTGCAGCAATATCTTCTGCCAACGGATACATTTTTGAAAAATTCTTGGCTAACATAACTTTAGTATATGCACCATCAGGCAAAAATAATTGCAAAAATTCTCTTGGTGCAATTGCATATCCTACACCAAGTCCTGATACAATTAAAACAACCACAACTAAAATACCTATTAATATTTTTTTTGTTTTGCTCATAACTAAAGCCTCCAAACAGACAAAAAACTATTATAATAATACCACAAACCCCTTTTTTAAGGCAAATCATTAAAGACAAAACAAATGTTTGCTTTTCTTCAAAACATGTGATATACTTTAAGCGAACATTTGTGCAAATATATTTTGAAAGGGGTTTTAAAATGGACAACATTAACGAAACTCAAAAGAAAATATACGAATATTTACTTGAGCGTTCAAAGAAAACGGCTGTTCCACCATCAGTTAGAGAAATAGGTGGTGCCGTTGGTTTAAAGTCAACTTCTTCAGTTCAAGCAAATCTAAATGCGCTTGAAGAAGCTGGATATATTTCAAGAGATCCTCTCCTTAAAAGATCAATAAGATTAAACATTCAAGAAGAAGCAAAGCAACAAGTTCATCAGGTTCCACTTGTTGGAACTGTTACTGCCGGTTCTCCAATACTAGCTGTTGAACAAATTGAAGGTTATATTCCATTTGCCGGAAATATTTCATCTGACAAAAATCTATTCGCCTTAAAAGTTAGAGGCGAAAGCATGATTAATGCCGGAATACTTGACGGTGACATAATAGTTGCTGAACAAACACCGGATGCTAAAAATGGTGAAAAAGTTGTTGCTCTTATTGACGAAGAAGCAACAGTTAAAACATTCTATAAGGAAAAAGACCACTTTAGACTTCAACCTGAAAATGATTATATGGATCCAATAATTTGTGACGAATTAATTATATTGGGAAAAGTCATAGCTGTATTTAGATATTATTAAATTGAATTTGTTACTAACTATATTATTTAAAATCTATTTGTTTTAATACATCAAAAAAGCAGTACGATACCGGAATCATCCTAATATCGCACTGCTTTTTATGTTTTTAGACACGAAAACACTTATGTACCTTTTCTTCTTGTCCCAGAACCAAAATAGTATCTCCATATGCAAGGACAGTATCAGCCGTTATATTCATATTAAGCTTTCCGCTTTCACGAATACCCAAAACATTTATACCAAATCTTCTACGAATATCTAACTGCATAATGGTCTTGCCTCTCCACGATTCAGGTATATCCAATTCAAATATAGCATTTTCCTCATCCAATTCAATATACTCCAAAATATGTTCGGATGAACAACGTATAGCTGTCCAATTGGCTAACTGTTTCTCAGGATATACTACTTCATCAGCTCCGTTATTCAACAGAAATTTCTCTTGTATTTCAAGAGATGCTCGAGCAATGACCTTTTTAGCACCCAATTCTTTCAAAAGATATGCTGTTTCCAGAGAGTTTTGAAAGTTATCTCCTATAGCTACTATGCATGAATCGTAACTATCTATACCCAACGAAGACAAAAAATCTACATTGGTACTGTCACCAATTTGTGCATCGGTAACATAGGGCAATATAGCGTTTACTCTTTCCTCATTATCATCTATAGCCATGACCTGATGACCCATATTATATAGTTTCATTGCAATGAATGTTCCAAAACGACCAAGGCCAATCAATAAAACTGATTTCATAATATTTACCTCCTAATTTTCAGCCCACTGCAATTTTCTCGACAGGCAACTTTGATAATGTATTTTTTGCTGCAGGTAATGTGGCAAAAATCAGTGTCAATCCACCAACTCTACCAACGAACATTTGGATAAGCAAAATAATTTTACTGACACAACTTAATTCAGGTGTAATTCCCAACGACAAACCAGCCGTGCCGACTGCTGAAGCACTTTCAAACATACAAGTTAGAAGAGGAATATTCTCAATTCGGCTGATGAGCATACCTCCCACAAAAAACAGCGTAACATATATCAGAAACACAGTTAAAGCATTCTTGACTGTTTCATCATCTAAGCGACGACCAAAAAATCTGCCATTCTGTCTTCTACAAAAAACAGCAACAGTCGACGATATCATTACTGCAAATGTGGTCACCTTCATGCCACCAGCAGTGGAACCCGGAGCACCACCAATAAGCATTAATAGAGAAGTAATCATCTGACCGGTTTCGCTCATTTCATTCAAGTCGAGTGTATTGAATCCTGCTGTTCTTGGTGTAACCGCTTGAAATAGCGAGCCCCAAATCCGTTTTTCCATAGGCAAACGGTAAAACTCAAAGAAGAAAAAATAAACTGTCGGAACTATGATAAGCCCTGCGGTTACAAATAATATAACCTTACTCTGCATACGATAACGCTTAAAATGTATTCCGTTGGTACAAATATCTCGCCATGTCAAAAAACCAATGCCACCAACAATAATCAGCAACATAAGTACTACATTTATGAGCGGATTATCAATGTAAAACATAAGAGAGTTATAAGTTATGCCATCGTCAACAATATCAAAACCCGCGTTGCAAAAAGCAGATACAGAGTGGAATACTGACATCCAAATGCCCTTTCCAATTCCATAATCTCTTATAAAAACAGGAGCCATTGTGGTCGCCCCCAATAATTCAATTATTATTATACCCTTAACAATAAACCCGATAAATTGGTCAATCCCCCCCACTTGGGGTGCAGAAATGGCATTTTGCATGGTACTCCTCTGCATTAATGAGATTTTTTTACCAGATGCCATAGAAAAGACTGTCGCAACGGTAATCACACCCATACCACCAATTTGTATGAGTATTAAAATTACCATCTGCCCAAATATGGACCAGTGAACTGCCGTGTCACAAACCACTAATCCGGTAACACATACAGCAGATGTAGCAGTAAACAGACAATTTAGAAATGGTGTATAATCTCCGCTTTTACTTGATATCGGCAACATGAGCAACAATGCACCAAATAGTATAACTGTAGCAAAACCGTAAATGATTATTTGCGAAGAGGACAATCGGATTTTACACTTTCCCATACAAACACCTCCATTGCCTTCTCTATTATGTATACAAATCATGAAATATGTGTTAACATATCAAAATTTGACATTAATTTTACATTAAAATAGCGACTCCAAGCATTAAATACCGGAGTCGCTGTCTATAATATATGTTTTTTTAAAATCTAATTTTTTCTTCAATGTAGGAAACGAGTTGATCAATTGGAACTCTTACTTGCTCCATTGTGTCTCTGTCACGAATAGTAACAGCATTATCGGCCGGAGTGTTTTCATCGCCTACTGTTTCAAAGTCAACGGTAATACAATATGGTGTTCCAATTTCATCCTCTCGTCTATAGCGCTTTCCTATTGAACCTGCATCATCATAATCTACCATGAAATGCTTTGACAATTCATTATATATTTCAATTGCCTTGTCAGAAAGTTTCTTTGAAAGAGGAAGAACCGCAACCTTATATGGTGCAATTGCTGGGTGGAAGTGCATAACAACACGAGTGTCGTTCTTTTCAGCATCTACAACCTCTTCGTCATAAGCTTCAACAAGAAGAGAAAGGAATAATCTTTCTACACCAAGGGATGGTTCAATAACATAAGGAATATATCTTTCATTTGTTTCTGAATCGAAATAGTCAAGGCTCTTTCCGGATGTGTTTATGTGCTGTGTAAGGTCATAATCTGTTCTGTCAGCAACACCCCAAAGCTCTCCCCAACCAAATGGGAACCTATATTCAAAGTCTGTTGTTGCCTTTGAATAAAAACAAAGTTCCTCCGGATCATGATCTCTGAGTCTAAGATTTTCAGGCTTAATATTAAGAGAATAAAGCCAATCACGGCAATATGAACGCCAATAATCAAACCACTCAAGATCTGTTCCCGGTTTACAGAAAAATTCAAGTTCCATTTGCTCAAATTCTCTAACTCTAAATATAAAGTTGCCCGGTGTAATTTCATTTCTAAATGATTTACCTATTTGTGCAACGCCGAAAGGCACTTTTTTTCTTGTTGTTCTTTGAATGTTTGCAAAGTTTACAAAAATTCCTTGTGCTGTTTCAGGTCTTAAATAAATTTCGTTCTTACTATCTTCTGTAACACCTTGGAAAGTTTTAAACATAAGATTAAACTTACGGATATCAGTAAAATCATGAGCTCCACAATCAGGGCATGCTATACCTTTTTCCTTAATATACGCCATAAGCTCTTCATCTGACCATCCGGCAGGATTATCTGAAAGATTATTTTCTGCAACGTAATCCTCTATTAACTTATCTGCTCTATGGCGAGTTTTGCATTGTTTACAGTCCATGAGTGGATCTGAGAAACCACCGAGATGTCCGGATGCCACCCATGTTTGAGGGTTCATAAGAATAGCACTATCAAGACCAACATTATATGGATTTTCCTGAATGAACTTTTTTCTCCATGCATCCTTTATATTATTCTTCATCTCTACACCAAGTGGACCATAGTCCCAAGTGTTTGCAAGGCCACCATAAATTTCACTACCAGCATACACAAAACCTCTGCCCTTACAGAGAGCGACTAATTTATCCATTGATTTATCCGCATTGTTCATTTTGGTTTCTCCTCCACAATTTATAAATATCCATTTACTAATTATGCTAAAAATACTAATATATTAGATATTAATTGTCAATAAAAATACAAGCTTATGTCTTGTAAATATTCAATTTGATTTATAAGGGTCTTTGTGATAGAATTCCAAAAGTTAAAGTTGTTTTATTTTAGGAGGGAAATATATGAATTCAACAATTTCTGCTATATCAACGCCAAATGCGGCCGGTGGTATAGGTATTGTTAGACTTTCCGGCGAAAATGCCTGTGAAATAGCAGACAAGATATTCTTTTCCTCTAGTAAAAAAACACTTAAAAATGCTAACGGTTATACAGCACATTTTGGAAAAATATTGGACAACCATCAAACCATTGACCAAGCAATAGCTGTCGTTTACAAAAGTCCAAAAAGTTATACAGGTGAAGATGTTGTTGAGCTCCAATGCCACGGAGGGTTATTTGTCCTTCAACAAGTTCTACGCTTAACACTTGAAAACGGAGCACGTCTTGCTGAAGCCGGTGAATTTACAAAAAGAGCATTTCTTAACGGAAAAATGGATTTGACCAGTGCAGAATCCGTTATGAAAATTATTGGTGCAAAGGGTAAAGAAGCTGCTAATGCCGCAATTCAAACTCTTGAAGGGTCACTCACCAATGAAATTAATGAAATAAAAAGCTCCTTGGTTAACTCATCTGCAACCTTATCAGCATGGATTGACTATCCTGATGAAGAAATAGAAGAATTGCAGTCAGATGTGTTAATCAATATACTTAAGACATCAAAGAAAAAACTTGAGAATTTGATAAATAAATTTGATGCCGGGCAAGCAATAACTGAAGGTATTAATACAGTAATTGTCGGCAAACCAAACGTTGGTAAATCAACACTTATGAATTTGCTCCTTCAAAAAAACAGATCAATTGTTACCGATATTGCCGGAACAACGAGAGATATAGTCGAAGAAACTGCTAGAGTTGGAAATGTAATCCTCCATATCTCTGATACTGCCGGTATCCACGAATCAAATGATTATGTTGAATCAATTGGAATTGAGTATGCGAAAAACAAATTATCTACTGCAACCTTATTTTTGGCAGTTTTTGACGGTAGTAAAAAATTAGATGAAGAAGATTATAAAATACTTGAACTTTGCAAAAACAAATGTGGAATTGCTATATTAAATAAAGCAGATATTGGAAAAATTATATCTGAGAACGAAATTTATTCGTATATTAAAAATGTTATTTCCTTAAGTGCTAAAGAAAATGACAGTCTTAAAACTATATCAAACGCCATTGAAAATGTTCTTGGAACAAACAATTTTGATTCAACAGCAGCAATGCTATCAAACGAAAGACAGTTGAACTGTTGTAAAACTGCCCTTTCTTGTATAAATGAAGCAATTGATGGTTTAGAAATTGGAATTACCCTGGATGCTATTAATGTTTCAATAGATGCAGCCATTTCACCGCTATTAGAATTGACCGGTGAACGTGTTTCAGAGGCAGTTGTAAATGAAATCTTCTCCAAATTCTGTGTTGGAAAGTAAATACTGAATTTGGCTGCTCTGGAGGCGTTCAATTTTTCTTGGGTGGACATTTCCTTGCAAAGAAAAATCTGGTTGGCTACAGAGCAGGTTGCTCCACTTTGCCTAAAAAAAACTTAAGATAACGTATATTTATAAGGTTTTTTTCCACATTTTTTAAACATGTTGCTCCATTTTCCACATTTGTTATTAAATTGTGGGAAACCGGACGCCATAAAAAACAAATACACATAATTTAAATAGTTACTTATATTATTTAAGGTATATTTACCTCTGATTTTTACAAAAATAGAAAGCTGTGAACCTTTTATGGAATATTTTGCAAAAGAATATGACGTTATAGTTATTGGTGCCGGTCACGCCGGTATTGAAGCGGCACTTGCCCCGGCAAGAATGGGACTTTCAACCTGTATTTTTACAATAAGTGCAGATTGGGTCGGAAACATGCCATGTAATCCATCAATAGGTGGTTCCTCAAAAGGACATCTTGTACGTGAAATAGATGCTCTTGGTGGAGAAATGGGCCTGGCTGCTGATCATAATATGATTCAAAGCAGAATGTTAAATCTTGGTAAGGGCCCTGCTGTTCACAGCCCTCGTGCACAAATTGACAGACGTAACTATTCTGCATATATGAAAAACGTTATTGAATCGACTGAAAATCTTGAAATGAGGCAGGCAGAAATAGTTTCAATTAAACACTGCAAAGAAATGCCAACGCTTTGGGAAGTAAAGACTAAGTTAGAAGCTATATACAGATCAAAATGTGTAATACTTGCTACCGGAACATTCCTCGGCGGTCGAGTTTTTATTGGTGATGTATCCTATGAAAGTGGTCCTGACGGATTATTCCCATCAAATGAACTTTCAAAATCTTTACACGAACTGGGAATTAAAACACGAAGATTCAAAACCGGTACACCTTCTAGAGTGAATTTACGTTCCGTAAACCTTGAAGGGCTAGAAATACAAGAAGGAGATCAAAAACTTGTACGGTTTTCATTTGATGATTCCTTCACTCCAAAAAATAAAACTGTTTGTTACATTACATATACAAATGAAAAAACAAAGAAAATAATCCTAGACAATTTACATCGCTCACCTCTTTATGCCGGAAAAATTGAAGGTGTTGGTCCAAGATACTGCCCTAGTATTGAAGACAAAATTGTACGTTTTTCTGAAAAAGAACGTCATCAGGTTTTTATTGAACCATGCGGACTTGGGACACAAGAAATGTATTTACAAGGATTATCATCTTCATTGCCGGAAGATGTTCAGTTAGCTTTCTTAAAAACCATTCCGGGCCTTGAAAATGTTCAGGTTATAAGAACTGCATATGCAATTGAATACGATTGTATAGACCCTCTATCCCTCAAATCCACTTTAGAATTTAATGATTTCCCGGGACTTTTTGGTGCGGGACAATTCAATGGATCTAGCGGTTATGAAGAAGCTGCTGCACAAGGCCTTGTTGCCGGAATTAATGCAGCCCTATATGTTCAAGGAAAAAAACCATTAATATTAGATAGAGCATCATCTTACATTGGAACACTTATAGATGATTTGGTTACAAAAGGTTGTTCTGATCCATATAGAATGATGACATCCAGATCTGAATATAGACTAATTTTAAGACAGGACAATGCAGATTTAAGATTAACAAAATACGGTTATGATGTTGGTCTCGTTTCCGAGGACAAATATCAAAAACTACTTAAAAAAATGACCTTAATTGAAATGGAAAACGAACGAGTAAAATCAGTTGTTATCTCCCCATCTAAAGAAATAAACGATCTCCTTGTTTCACGTGAAACATCACCAATTTCAACCGGAGTAAAACTATCTGACCTTATCAAAAGACCTCAGCTAAACTACGAGGTGCTTAGTCCTTTTGATCCTTCTCGCCCTTCATATCCAGAGACAATTTTTGAACAAGTTGAAATCGAATTAAAATATGAAGGATACATAAAAAGGCAACAAGCTCAAATAAACGAAATGCGTCGCCTTGAAAAAAAGACGCTTCCTAAAAATTTAGATTATACTACTATAATAGGACTACGACTTGAGGCGCAAGAAAAGTTAAACAAAATAAAACCTGAGAATGTTGGACAGGCTGCAAGAATATCCGGTGTAAGCCCTGCAGATGTATCTGTTCTTCTAATTTATTTAGAAAAAGAAAGAAGGCAATAAAGATGATCTCTACAGATCTTTTAAAAACAGAGGCATCGTCACACGGGATATTCCTTGACGAACTTGCTTTAAAAAGATTTGATATTTATGCAGAACTTCTGGTCGATTGGAATAAAAAAGTAAACTTAACCGCAATAACTGATCCAACAGATATTGTTTATAAGCATTTTCTGGACAGTATTATTATACTTAAATATTATAATATCCCTATAGGATCTTCTCTTGTAGATGTTGGAACCGGTGCAGGATTTCCGGGAATTCCCCTACTAATTGCTCGCCCGGATTTAAAAATCACTCTTATAGACAGCACAACAAAAAAACTAAATGTTATTTCTGATATTCTGGTTAATTTAGATTTAAATGCAGATATTGAATATGGTAGAGCAGAAGACCTGGCTCGAAAACCTAAATTTAGGGAAAAATTTGATTTTGCAACAGCAAGGGCTGTTACAAACTTCCGCGATCTTTCTGAATTTTGCTTGCCGTTTGTTAAAGTCGGAGGAAGCTTTATCCCTCTAAAAGGTGCAAATGGCGAAAATGAACTGTATGAGGCTGAAGTTGCTATAGACATTTTGGGTGGCCTAATCCAAGATATTCAGCCTTTTGAATTGCCAAATTACGGTGAAAGATTCGTATTTAGAATTGAAAAAATATCGCACACTCCGACAAAATATCCTCGTCCATACGCTCAAATTTCAAAAAAACCAATTTGCTGATATCAAATTCTGTCATTCGTTGTCAAACAAGCACACACGAATATTCTTTACAAAAAATAAGACTGCGTTTATCCTATCATTGCCGATAGGAAATGCAGTCTTATTTTTTGTGTTTCACGTGAAACGAAAAGGAGTTGATTAAAAATGATTTCTTCGTCAAAATCTAAAAGTGCCGGAAAAATCTTGTTAATTCCCCAGGAATACATAAAGCCAAACCCAAACCAACCCAGACGATTTTTTCAAGCAAAAGAGATGGAGGAATTGACGCAAAGCGTACGTGAAAATGGTATTATTCAACCGATCTCTGTTAGAAAACTCTCCAACACATCATATGAACTAATCTCTGGAGAAAGAAGATTGCGTGCCGCCAGAAATGTTGGCCTAAAAAATGTTCCATGCATATTAATGAATATAGATTCAAAAAAATCCGCAATATATAGTTTAGTTGAAAATTTACAGCGTGAAAATCTTAATTTTTTTGAAGAAGCCAATGCAATAAATAATCTAATGAAAATGACAAGTGCAACTCAAGAAGACATATCTAAAATTTTAGGCTGCTCACAATCCGCAATTTCAAACAAAATCAGATTGTTGAAACTATCCGAACAGCAACAGGCCATTATTATTTCTAACGGACTTTCCGAACGACATGCAAGATGTCTTCTTTCTCTTGAATCAGAAGAACAAATTGACCGCGTACTTTCTTTCATTGCCGATAAAAGGCTATCCGTTTCAGATAGTGAAAAATTGGTTAAACAAATCCACGGAAGGGAAAGAAAACAAACAAAGCCCTCTGTAAAGCTTTTCAAAGATGTACGAATCTTTGTGAACACATTAAATCATGCTGTTGAAACTATGCGACGCTCAGGAATTGAAGCAGATAGTATAAAAAGTGAAACTGATTCATATATTGAATATGTCGTACGAATACCAAAAATCGATAATCTAAGTTTTAAAATCAATCTAGATAAAGCCGTTTAATTTTGCTATCCAACTCATTTTACTCCCCAATATATCCAAGCGAAGGAGCCTAGGTTTTTCCTAGGTTCCTTTGCTTTGTTTCACGTGAAACAAAAAAAGAAAATAAATTGATAATAATACTTTTATTACCTATAAATATGTGATAATATATTTAAGTAAATATTCAACTTTGTTCATTATTAACTTGTTATATAAGGAGGGTTTAACCGCAATGTCAAAAACTATTTCAATAGTTAACCAAAAGGGCGGTGTCGGAAAAACAACAACTGCAGTAAATTTAATTGCAGCTCTTGGTGCACATGACAAAAAAGTTCTTTTAGTGGATATAGATCCTCAAGGAAACTCAACTAGCGGTATGGGCATTGAAAAAAGAGCATTGGGTGACTCTGCATATGATGTACTAATTAATTCTGTACCGGCAGAAAATGCAATTATTTCTACTAAATTTAAAAATGTAGATATTTTGCCTGCAAACATGAATTTAGCAGGAGCCGAGCTAGAATTGGTTGACATGCCACGTAGAGAAAGTAGACTAAAGAATGCATTACTTCCAATATATAACTTGTATGATTATATTTTCTTAGACTGTCCACCTTCATTGGGATTGATTACGTTAAACGCACTATGTGCATCTGACACCTTAATAATTCCTATTCAATGTGAATATTACGCACTTGAAGGATTATCTCAACTCATGTCAACAGTACGTCAAGTAAAACGCCTTTATAATCCACTTATTGAACTGGAAGGCGTAGTGTTAACAATGTATGACGGTCGTCTCAACCTAACACAACAAGTTGTATCAGAAGTAAAAAAATTCTTTCCAAAAAAAGTATATTCATCAGTAATACCACGCAATGTGCGTTTATCTGAAGCACCAAGTTTTGGTGAACCGGTCATGTATTATGACAGGGCCTCAAAAGGAAGTGCTGCATATGAAGCCCTTGCTGTAGAGTTTTTAAAATCAAATAAACAGAGGTGACAAATTTGGCTAAAAGAAATGGATTAGGCAGAGGTCTTGATGCCCTTTTTACTGATAACGCTGTAGATGATATAGAGCAACATAGCCAAACAACTTTAAGGCTTACAGATATAGAACCAAACAAAGAACAGCCGAGAAAAACTTTTGATGAAAAAGCGCTGGCTGAACTTGCAAGTAGTATTGAGAGAAATGGAATTCTTCAACCTCTCCTTGTTCGACCAATGACGGATGGAACGTATCAGCTTATTGCCGGTGAAAGAAGATGGAGAGCGTCAAGAATGGTTGGGCTCACTGAAGTTCCCGTTGTCATAAAAGAAATGTCAGATGAGCAAGCAATGGAATTTGCTCTGATTGAAAACCTTCAACGTGAAGACTTAAATCCAATTGAAGAAGCAGAAGGTCTTCAGTTATTAATTGAGCGTTATAATTTAACACAAGAAGAAGCCGCTTCTCGTGTTGGCAAATCTCGTCCGGCTATTGCAAATGCATTACGTCTTTTAAATCTTCCAAGAGAAGTACGTGATCTTGCAAGAGAAGGAAAAATTGCAGCAGGACATGCAAGAGCTCTTCTTTCTTTCGAATCACAAGCAGATATGATAAAAGTTGCTAATGATGTTATTAATAAAGATTTATCTGTACGAGACGTTGAAAAACTATCCAAAATGGTTGCCGAGGAAAAGGGCAAAGAAGTTAAAACAAAAAGAAAGCCATCAAGAGATACATTTTATGATGAAGTTGAATTAGCACTTTCAAATACACTTGGAAGAAAAGTTAGGGTTATAGTTACAAAAACAGGAGGTTCTGTTGAAATAGAATTCTTCAATAAAGACGACCTAAAACAACTGTCTGATCAGCTGGACGTAGAATAAAGGAGACAAACAATGATTGATATTAAGTTTTTAAGAGAAAATCCAGATATAGTTAAAGAAAACATTAAGAAAAAATTTCAAGATGATAAACTACCATTGGTTGATGAAGTAATTGCGCTTGACGAAGAAAAAAGACAAACTATTATTCGCGCAGATGAACTCCGTGCTAACAGAAACAAACTATCAAAAGAAATTGGCTCATTAATGGGTCAAGGCAAAAAAGAAGAAGCAATGTCTCTTCGTGAACAAGTAACTGCTCAAGCAAAGGAACTTGAAGAATTATCAAAAAAACAAACCGAACTAACAGATAAAGTAACACAAATCATGATGATTATCCCAAACATCATTGATCCTTCTGTTCCAATAGGAAAAGACGACTCTGAAAACGTTGAGGTTCAAAAATACGGCGAACCTGTAGTTCCTGATTTTGAGGTTCCGTATCACACCGACATAATGGAAACATTTAACGGTATTGATCTTGATGCCGCAGGACGAGTTGCAGGTAATGGTTTTTATTACCTTATGGGAGATATTGCAAGACTCCATTCTGCAGTACTTGCATATGCTCGTGATTTTATGATAAACAGAGGCTTCACTTACTGTATTCCTCCATATATGATTAGAAGTGCAGTAGTTGATGGTGTAATGAGTTTTGCTGAAATGGATGCAATGATGTATAAAATAGAAGGTGAGGACTTATACCTCATCGGAACATCAGAACATTCAATGATAGGAAAATTTATTGATCAACAAATTCCGGAATCAGAGCTTCCAAAAACATTGACCTCTTATTCTCCATGCTTTAGAAAAGAAAAAGGCGCACATGGAATAGAGGAAAGAGGAGTTTACAGAATACACCAATTTGAAAAACAAGAAATGATCGTTGTTTGTAAACCAGAAGATTCACCATATTGGTTTGACCAACTTTGGAAAAATACAGTTGATCTATTCAGATCCCTTGATATTCCAGTAAGAACACTTGAGTGCTGTTCCGGAGATCTTGCAGATTTAAAGGTAAAATCTGTAGATGTTGAAGCGTGGTCTCCTCGTCAAAAAAAGTATTTTGAAGTTGGATCTTGCTCAAATCTTTCTGATGCTCAAGCTAGAAGACTTAGAATCAGAATAAAAGGAGAAAACGGTAACTATCTTGCTCATACTCTTAATAACACCGTTGTTGCACCTCCTCGTATGTTGATTGCATTTCTTGAAAACAATCTTAAATCAGATGGAACAGTATCTATTCCTGAAGTTCTTCGTCCTTACATGGGAGGGCAAGAAAAGTTAATTCCAAATAAATAATAAATAACCCCGACTCATCAATTGAGTCGGGGCATTTTTATGATTTTGGTTCTATTTTTCCATATCTAGATAATCCTTCTGCATCACTTCTTGGCGCACGAGATGGAATATCTACTGAATTTTGTTTGTTTCCTTTATTTCCACGTGATCTATTATGTCCACTGTAACCATTTTTTCTTGGTTGTGTTGGTTTAACACCTTCTGCAAGTGCAATTATTACTTTTCTGTCTGCATCTTCACCAACAGAATATGAAACAACATCATCTATTTCAGAAATTTCCGTATGAATAATCCTTCGCTCATACGGATTCATTGGATCAAGTGAAATGCTTCTTCCGTATTTTCTTACTTTTGATGCGGTTTTTCTTGCAATTTCTTTAAGTGTTGTTTCTCTCTTCTGTCTATAATTTCCAATATTTACTGATATTTTTGAAAAGGAATTTTCATCCTTTCCTTTATTAGCAACAAGTCTTACAAGATATTGTATTGAATCTAAAGTTTCTCCACGTCTACCAATAAGAATACTGTAATCTTCTTCGCTAGTTACATTGAAAATAAATTCTTTCTCATTTTTGTTGACTTCAATATTGAACGTATCTACGCCAATTCCGGTTATAACAGTTTTTAAATATTCGTAAGATTTTTTTACTGTTTCCGGGCACTCGTCAATTGAAACGGTTTCAAAAACAACAGTTTCTTCTTTTTCCTCTACTTCTTTTTTTTCTTGTGGTTTTACTGGTTTTGAAGTTTTCTTTTTTTCCTCTTGTGATTTTGTTGGCACCTTTTTTTCAGCCGGCTTTTCATCTTTTGCTTCATAAAATGCTTTTACTTCAGCTGCTTTTCCACCAAAAAGACCAAATTTTTTCTTTTCTGGAAAAGTAATTACTTCAATTTGAATTTCCGCATTCATTGGAGCATTTAATGCTAAAACTGCCGCAGCCTGTGCTTCTTCTATAGTTGCACCAGTACCTACTGCCTCTTTTATCATTATTTTTTCCTCCTGTGCGATTTTTCGCAATTTATTGAAAAACCACCGTATGAAGAGGAAGAAGTAAAAACGGTGGTTTTGTTTCTAAATATTTAGTTTTCTTTAGATAAAAGTTCAAGTTCTTTCTTTTTTGAAAATTCTTTTGATCTTCTATCATTTGTTTCATTAACCATCATTTTTGCAATTACTTTTGACGGCTCATATATTTTATTTAAAACAACAATCTGTATAAAACTTAATATACTATTAAGTGCCCAGTATACACCAATTCCAACCGGGAACTGAAATGCTAACCATAATGACATAAATGGCATAAATAATAACATGCATCCCATAGTTGCATTATTTGCTGCATCCGGATTTTGGTTTTTTGTTTTAATAAAACTGTAAATTGAGTTAAGCATTGCTGCTAAAAATGCAACAATTGGAACTATTACATATGCTTTCTCTGTTTTTCCAACTTCAAGTGGAATTGCACCAAGATCATAACCAAATGCTGTGAAATCAAAATTTGCAATTTTATCAAAAACTTCTTGTGAGACGTTTGGAAGAATTGCCTTTATTTCATCAACATGTGACAAGACAGCCATTTCTTGTAATCTTACATTTTTTGTTTCTATTCCAAGCTTTGTTACAGCATTTGTAAGAGTACTAACTGTATCAGAATCAAGACGAATAATGTAAGAAAGAGGTTTGTAAATAGCTCCATAAAGACCCATAATTATAGGAAATTGTATAAGCAATGTGCCACAACCGGCGGTCATTGAACCATAACCTTCCTTTTGATAAAAGGTCTGAAGTTCTTCATTGAGTCTTGCTTGATCTCCAGCATATTTTTTTCTAATTTTTTCTAATTTGGCTCTTGTTCTAAGATTTTTTGCCTGACTTTTTTGTGTACTTATTGAACTTGGTAAAAGAATTAGTTTTGCCAAAAAAGTAAACATAATCAATGCAATTGCATAATTGTCATTAAAAATATTATATAGCAAACTTAGAATCCAGCCAAAAGGGTATGATAAAACGTCGTAAATAAATGACATATTATCCCCTCCTGTTCAATGTTATTCCCTTATATTTGACGTTTGGAACAGGATCATATCCGCCTGATGTAAGAGGACTACATCTTATTATCCTCCAAATAGTTAAAAGAGATCCTTTAACTACTCCAAATCTTTCTATTGCCGTTATTCCATATTCGGAACATGTTGGATAATATTTGCACATAGGTGGAAGTTTAGGTGATATGTGCTTTCTGTAAAATTTAATAAGATTAATTAAGAATTTTTTCATAACACTCTAACATTAAGGTTTAGGAATAATACCTGCACTCTGTAATTGAGAAATCATTACGGTTTTAATATCAGTACTTTTTTTATACCTTGTTTTTACACGACAAACAAAAATAAAATCATAACCCGTTAAATATTTTCCATATTCTTTGTTAACTTCAAAAAATGCTGCTCTTACGAGTCTTTTTGATTTATTTCTTTCAACGGCATTCCCTATTTTTTTACTTGTTGTTATGCCTATACGACAAATTCCCGCACGGTTTTTCATAAAATATGTAACCAGTGCAGGATTAGTTATAGAGATACCCTTTGAATATATTCTCCTAAAGTCGTTATTACGGTTTAAAATTACTGATCCAGACAAATTGATCGTCCTTTATACTGTAAGACTCTTTCTGCCCTTTGCTCTACGACGAGCAAGAACTTTTCTTCCATTTCTGTCTGCCATTCTAGCTCTGAAACCATGAACTTTGCTTCTATGACGCTTTTTTGGTTGGAATGTTCTTTTCATTTAACTTCCCTCCATTCGTTTTTTCAAATAAAATTAATCCTTTGTGGCACATAATTATATAATAATGATTCTCTGAATGTCAAGTTTTCTTTATAATTATTTATCTATAGGGTCTTTTATTATTGAAAATTTATATTTATTATGTTAATATTTATTAGTTAATATGTATTTTATTATATATTATAATATCCTAAATTAATTATATATATTATTAAACAAGACAGAAGGAGAGAATAGTCCCTATGGAATCATATTCTGAAGTTTGGACATTAGCTAAACAATATTGTAAAGATCACGTTACAGAAACAATTTATTCTCTTTGGCTTGAACCATTAACTATGCTTTCTTTTGAAGATAATAAAATTGTTCTTTTAACAAGTGAATTTAAAGCAAATATAGTTAGAAGTAAATTTATGGATCTATTAAATGAAGCTTTTGAGAATACAATGGGTTTTAAAATAGATATTGAAATTATTACACAAGATTCTTCTATTTCTCAAAATATAACTGAATCTTCCTCTTCATTAAAAAATGATAATAATACTTTTGATAATACAAAATATGAATTAACATTTGATACTTTTATTGTTGGAGCATCAAATAAATTTGCTCATGCAGCTGCTTTATCTGTTGCAAATAATCCCGGACAAGCATATAACCCACTTTTTATTTATGGTAATTCCGGATTAGGAAAAACTCATCTTTTAAATGCTATTTGTTATGAAATAAAAAAGAATAATTCAAATTCAAAAATTATATATACAAGTGGTGAAGATTTTACAAACGATCTCGTCAATGCTCTTGGAAAACAACAAATGAATGATTTTCATAATAAATATAGAACAGCTGATATTCTTTTAGTAGATGATATTCAATTTATTGCCGGCAAAGTTCAAACACAAGAACAATTCTTTCATACATTTAATGCTCTTTTTCAGGATAATAAGCAAATTGTTCTTACATCAGATAGACCACCAAAAGAAATATCTCTTTTAGAAGATAGATTAAAAACAAGATTTGAGTGGGGTCTTCTTGCTGATATTCAGCCTCCTGATATAGAAACTCGAATGGCAATAATAAAAAGAAAAGCTAATCTAATGAATTTGAATTTACCGGATGAAGTTGTTCAATACATAGCAGAAAAAATAAAAAATAATATTAGACAACTTGAAGGAGCAGTAAAAAAAATAAATGCTCTTTGTACAATTAGTGGCCATGAACCTTCTATTTTAATAGCTCAAAAAGCAATACGTGATATGCTCTCTGATAATCAACCTATTCCTGTTACAATTGATAAAATAATAAATGAAGTTGCAAGAACTTATGGAACCACACCTGAAAATATTTTATCAAATAAAAGAAATGCAAATATTTCTAAAGCAAGACAGGCTGCAATGTATATTGTAAGAGAAATTACTTCTCTACCAATGGAACAAATTGGTGAAAAATTTGGAGGTAAACATCATTCAACTGTAATATATAATATAAAAGAAGTTGAAAAAGATATGGAAACAAATTCTTCAACCAAATCAACCATTCAAAGTATTATTAATAATATTAATGAAAACTCCTCTAATATTTAACAAGTTTTCAACAATTAACAATAAGTTTTTAACATTTTTATTTTTACATCAAATTTTTTCACATTATACACAAAAAATTATAAATTTTAATTTTTTCTTTTCTTAAAAAAATTTCTTTATTAGTAAAGAAAAACTTAGGTTTTTATAATTTTTAACTGACATTATTATTAATATTAAAAAATTATATTTCCATTTTATTAAATAATCCAACGGAGGTTTTTATATGAAAATTACATGTAATTCTGAATTACTAAGTGAAGCATGTCAAAATGTTCAAAGAGTAGTATCAACAAAAACATCAATACCTGCAATAGAAGGTATTTATATGAAAGCAATTGGAAACGAATTATTACTTACAGGATATGATCTTGAAGTAGGTATAAATACATCAATAGAAGCTAAAGTTGAGGAAGCAGGAAGTATAATTCTTAATGCAAGAATTTTATGTGATATTTTAAGAAAATTACCGGCAGAAAAAGTAATAATTGAAGCAGATGAAAGACAATTATGTGTTATTAGATGTGGAGAGGTAGAATATAAAATTGTAGGTATTGCAGCAGAAGAATATCCGGAATTACCAACAGTACAAGGTGGTTTTCCTATTATTGTTGAAAGTAATATTTTAAGAGATATGATTAAACAAACAATATTTGCTGTTTCAACAAATGATACAAAAATAGTACATACGGGAATAAAATTTGAAATAAAAAGAGGAGAAATAAAATTAATAGCAGTTGATGGATTTAGACTTGCTATTAGAACTGAAGAAATTAAATATTCTGGGGAAGATATATCTTTTATTGTTCCTGCAAAAACATTATCAGAAGTTATAAAATTAATTGATAACAGTGATGTAATTTCAATGAATATTGCAAAAAGGCATATAATTTTTGATATTGGAAATTATAGTATAATTTCAAGATTATTAGATGGAGAATTTTTAGATTATAGAGCTGCAATTCCAAAAAGTCTCACAACAGAAGTAAAAGTAAATGTTAAACAAATGATTAATAGTATTGAAAGAACATCTATACTTATTACAGATAGATTAAAAAGCCCTCTTCGTTGTATTTTTGATGAAAATATAATAAAAATATCAACAGTAACATCACTTGGTACATCAAATGATAGAATAAGTGCACAAATCGAGGGAAACAGAGTAGAAATTGGATTTAATAATAGATTTTTATTAGATGCATTAAGAGCATGTGATATTGAAGAAGTAAAAATAACTTTAAACGGTCCACTTTCCCCAATTACAATTATTCCACCAGAAGGAAATAAATTTTTATTCCTTGTACTTCCAGTAAGATTAAAAAATGAAAATTAAAGTAAAAAGTAAAAAATACATTTTTATAAATACAAAATTTATTACTCTTGATAATGCATTAAAACTAGCTGGAATAGTTGAAACAGGTGGTCAAGCAAAATTACTTATAAAAGATGGATTAATTAAAGTAAATAATGAAGTATGTACAATGAGAGGAAAAAAATTATATCCAAGTTCTATTTTTGAATATGAAAATATTAAATATGAGGTTTTAAAAAATGAGAATTAATTCTCTTGAACTTCAAAATTATAGAAATATTGAAAATATCAATTTTGAACCTTCTAATGGGGTAAATATAATTTTTGGAGAAAATGCTCAAGGAAAAACAAATATCATAGAAGCATTATGGTTATTTACAGGATGTAAATCATTTCGTGGAGCAAAAGATAAAGAAATAATAAAAAAAGATAAGACATTTTCAAAAATTAATATTAATTTCTATGATGATGAAAGAGAAAGAGAAGCCCAAATAACAATTGAAGAAAAAAAACAAATTCTTTTAGACGGAATATCATACGATTCATCTAATAAAATTTTTGGAGAATTTTTAGGTATGATATTTGCTCCTTCACATTTATCTCTTGTTCAAGGTGGTCCAATAGAAAGAAGAAAATTCATAAATATGGCCCTTTGTCAATTAAAACCAAAATATGCAAATATACTAAGTGATTACAACAAAATTCTTGCTCAGAGAAATCAATTATTAAAAGATATCAATTATCATTCTGAGCTATTAGATACGTTAGATATTTGGGATGAAAGGCTTGCCATTTATGGTTCGGCAATAATTGAACAAAGAAAAAAATATATAGAGGAGTTATATCCATTTATTTCATCTATATATGGAGGAATATCAAATAAAAAAGAAGAAATGACCCTTTTTTATGAAACTTCTAATTCTTTTGAAAGTAACAAAAGAGAAGAAATGAAAGATGAATATTTGGAATTTTTAAAAAAAAGTAGAAAAGAAGATTTATTTAATAAAACAACTTCAGTTGGTCCTCATAGGGATGACATACTAATACAATTAGATAATATGTCAGTTAAAATATATGGTTCACAGGGGCAAAAAAGATCTTGTGCATTAGCATTAAAAATGTCGGAAGCTGCTGTAATAAAAAAAATTACAGGAAAACAACCAGTAGCATTTTTAGATGATGTAATGAGTGAATTAGATCAGGGAAGACAAGATTTTATTTTAAATCATATAGAAGGATGGCAAGTTTTCATAACTTGTTGTAACCCTGCTGAAATATTAAGAGTAAAAGAAGGAAAGGTTTTTGAAATAAAAGGAGGAAAATTATGTACCTTCATTTAGGTCAAAATACCGTAATAAGTACAAACGATATAATAGGCGTTTTTGATTTAGATAATACAACAGTTTCAAGACATACAAGAAACTACTTATCAAAAGCAGAAAAAGAAAAGAAAGTAGTTAATGTATCAATGGAATTGCCAAAATCATTTATTGTTTGTGAAAATAAAGAAGAAAAAGTTTACATTTCGCAGTTAAATCCTGCAACATTATTGAAACGTTTTTCATCCAACAAAGATGGAGGTTTTAAGTTTTGAGTATTGAAAATGAAAATTTAGAAGCGGTAGAAGAGTTGGAAAAAACAACCCTTTCAAAAGAAGAAATTGAAGAGGCAAAAGAAGCAGAACTTGAAGCAGAAATAGGAGAATTTGATGATGTAGATTCTATGGATACTCAAGTTACTGAAGAATATGGTGCTGAACAAATTCAAGTTTTGGAAGGCCTTGAAGCAGTAAGAAAACGACCTGGTATGTACATAGGTTCCACAGGACCAAAAGGTCTTCACCACTTAGTTTATGAAATTGTAGACAATTCAATAGATGAGGCTCTTGCCGGATATTGTACTCATATTGAAGTTAATATGCTTCCTGACGATGTTATTGAAGTAATTGATAATGGTCGTGGTATACCTGTTGGAATAAATGAAAAATATAATATGTCTTCTGTTACTGTCGTACTGACAATACTTCACGCAGGAGGAAAATTTGGTGGCTCTGGATATAAAGTATCCGGGGGTCTTCATGGTGTAGGTTCTTCAGTAGTAAATGCTTTATCAGATTGGTTTGAGGTTGAAGTATCTCAAGCCGGTCACATTCATTATCAAAAATTTATTATGGGTGAACCTGTAGATAAAGATCTTCAAATAATTGGAGATACAGATAAAACAGGAACAACAATTAGATTTAAGGCAAATCCAAATATTTTCCAAGAAACAACAAGATATGAATTTGAAGTTTTAGAAAAACGTCTTAGAGAACAGGCTTTTCTTAATGCAGGATTAAAAATTACGCTTTCTGATAAGAGAGAAAATCCAGAAAGAGAAGAACCGGAAATTTATTGTTATGCCGGAGGAATTACAGAATTTGCAAATTTTGTAAATACAAAAAGAGGATTTACCGCACTCCATGATAATCCTATTTCTTTCCACTCCGTTAAAGGAGATAGGGCAGTTGATATTTCATTAATCTATAATGATAGTTATAATGAAATAATCTATTCTTATGCAAATAATGTTAGGACAATTGATGGTGGTACACATGAAGCAGGCTTTAAAACTGCTTTGACTCGTGTTTTTAATGATTACGGAAAAAAATACAATATTTTGAAAGATGGAGATAAAAAACTTTCTGGCGATGACGTTAGAGAGGGTCTTATTGCAATTATTTCTGTAAAATTAACAGAAGCAGAATTTGAAGGACAAACAAAGGGTAAATTAGGTAATACAGAAATGACCCCAATGGTTTCAAAGACTGTTTATGATAAATTAATGGAATATTTTGAGGAAAATCCTCAAGTTGCAAAAGCAATTTTCACAAAGGCACTTGAAGCATCCAGAGCAAGAGAAGCTGCAAGAAAGGCAAGAGATCTTGCAAGAAGAAAATCAGCACTTGAAGGAAACCAGTTACCGGGAAAACTTGCTGACTGTCTTGAAAAAAGTCCTGAAATGACAGAATTATATCTTGTAGAGGGAGATTCTGCCGGAGGCTCAGCAAAACTTGGAAGAGAAGTAAGATATCAAGCTATCCTTCCAATGTGGGGAAAATGTTTAAATGTTGAAAAGGCAAGACTTGACAGAGTAATAGGAAATGATAAGTTAACACCTGTTGTTTCCGCTCTTGGAACAGGTATTGGTGAAGACTTTGATATTTCAAAATTAAGATATGATAAAGTTGTAATTATGTCTGATGCCGACGTAGACGGTGCACACATACAAACTCTTTTGTTGACTTTCTTTTTCAGGTATATGAGGGAATTAATTACGGAAGGTCATGTTTACATTGCATGTCCTCCACTATATAAAATCTCAAAAGGTAAGAAATTTGCATACGCATTTTCTGACGAAGAAAGAGATGAAAAAATATCAGAGTTTGAAGGTAATTGTGATATTCAAAGATATAAAGGTCTTGGTGAAATGGATCCTGAACAACTTTGGGAAACAACTATGGATCCAAAAACAAGAATTATGAAACGTGTTCATCTTGAAGATGCAATGGTAGCAGACGAAACCTTTTCTATCCTGATGGGAGACAAAGTTGAACCAAGAAGAGAATTTATAGAAAAAAATGCAAAATATGTTCAAAATCTTGATGTATAAGGAGGGGAATGAATATGGCAAAAGTTTCAGCAGAAATGCAAAAACAAAAAGAACAAGAGTTTAGAGACAGTTTACAGACAACAACAATTGTACAAGCTGATATCAGTGATGAAATGAAGCGTTCATTCCTCGACTACTCTATGTCTGTTATTATTTCACGTGCTATTCCAGATGTAAGAGATGGACTTAAACCGGTTCATAGAAGAATTGTATATACAATGCATGAAAATGGATTAACACCTGAGAAACCATATAGAAAGTGTGCAGATACCGTAGGTTCAGTGCTTGGTAGATATCATCCACATGGTGATGCATCTGTTTATGATGCAATGGTTCGTCTTGCCCAAGATTTCTCAATGAGATATACACTTGTTGACGGACACGGAAACTTCGGTTCTATAGATGGTGATCCTGCTGCGGCTTACCGTTATACCGAATCTAGAATGTCAAAACTATCAGTAAAAATGATGGCTGATATTGATAAAGACACTGTAGATTTTGTACCTAACTATGATGATCGTTTGAAAGAACCGACAGTTTTACCTGTCCGTTTCCCTAATTTATTAGTTAATGGATCTATGGGTATTGCTGTAGGTATGGCAACAAATATTCCTCCACATAATTTGGGAGAAGTAATTGATGGTATGTGTGCGGTAATAGATAACCCGGACATAGAAATTGCAGAACTTATGGAATATATTCCTGGTCCGGATTTTCCTACAGCGGGAATAATTATGGGTCGCTCTGGAATACGAGCAGCATATGCAACAGGTAGAGGAAAAATAACTGTACGAGCAAAAACAGAAATAGTTGAAAAATCAAATGGTCGTTTTGAAATCAAGGTAACTGAAATACCATATGGTGTAAATAAGGCACGCCTTATTGAATCTATTGCTGATCTTGTAAAAGAAAAGAGAATAGAGGGCATTGCAGATGTAAATGACTATTCTTCAATGCAAGGTATGTATATTTCAATTGATTTAAAACGCGATGGGAATCCAAATGTTATTCTTAATCAATTATTCCAATATACACAACTTCAAACGTCATTTGGTGTAATTAATCTTTGTATTGTAGATGGACAGCCAAAGATTTTAACACTGAAAGAATATCTTATAGAATTCATTAATTTCCAAAAAGATATTGTTACAAGAAGAACAAAGTTTGAACTTAAGAAAGCGCAAGAAAGAGCACATATTTTAGAAGGTCTTGCAAGAGCAATTGATATTGTAGACGATATTATTGATACAATTAGACATTGTAAGGGTGGACAAGCAGAAGCTAAACTTGCAATTATGGAAAAGTTTGGCTTTGATGAACCACAAGCAACAGCAATAGTTGCATTTAGACTTGGTCAACTTGCAGGCTTGGAAATTCTAAAAATAACAGAGGAATTAAACTCTATTCACGCAAAGATCGCTGAATATGAGTCAATTCTTTCTGATGAAACAGTTCTCATGAACTTGATCAAAGAAGAATCAAGACAGATTGCAGAAAAATTTTCTGATGAAAGAAGAACAGAAATATGTAACGTTTCCGGAGAAGTTGATATTGAAGACCTTATTCCGGTTGAGGATTGCGTTTATACTCTCACACGGTTTGGATATGTTAAGCGTCAACCATCTGATGTTTATAAGATTCAAAAACGTGGCGGTCGTGGCGTAACCGGTATGACACAGAGGGAAGAAGACGTAACAGTTACAATGTTTACTGCATCTTCTCATGATCATATTCAATTCTTCACAAATACGGGAAGAACCTTTAAATTACGCGGGTATGAAATTCCTGAGGGAAGTAGAACATCAAAGGGTATGAATATTATTAATCTACTTCAGCTTGAAAGTGATGAAAAAATCACCTCAATGATTTCAATTCCTCAAGAAATTCCAGAAAATGACTTCCTTTGTATGATGACAAAGAAGGGCATAATAAAAAGAACACCTCTTACAGACTATAAAAATATCCGTAAGAGTGGACTTATTGCAATTAATCTTGATGAAGATGACGAACTTGCCTGGGTAAGACTTACAAGCGGTAATGACGACCTTTTGGTTGCAACCCGTGAGGGAATGAGTATAAGATTTAATGAACAAGATGCAAGAAGTCTTGGCAGAACAGCAAGGGGAGTAAAATCTATTACTCTTAAAAAGGCAGACGACGAAGTTGTCGGATTTGACGTTATTCGTGAAGGAACAACAGTTCTTACAGTATCTGAACTTGGATATGGAAGAAGATCTGAATCTCAAGATTATAAAATTCAAAAACGCGGTGGCTCAGGACTTTTGAATTACAGAGTAGAAAAATATGGAAAAGTTGCCGCAATTAGAATGGTTGAACCAGATGATGATATAATCATGATTTCTTCAGCAGGTGTAATTATTAGAATTGCATCAGAAACTATTAATTGTGTTTCAAGACCTGCAAAAGGTGTTAAGGTAATGAGAATTACCGGAGATGACAGATTAATTACATTATCATCAGTAAAACATGAAAATGAAGAAAGCGTAAGCGATGATTTAGAAAATGAACAAATAGAAGAAAATCATGAATAAAGAAAATCATGAATAAAGAAAATCTTCTAACTTGGGGTTTTATGTGAATGAGTAAGGAAAATAATAACGAAAATAAGACATCAGATTTTAGTATATATCTTGATGCAGATAGTTATGATGAAGCTATTATAGAAGAATCTAAGCAAGACGCAAAAACAGAAACTGCACAAGAAAAATCTGATGAAACAACTGTTGATGATCCTGTGTTAACACAAGCAGATGAGGAAACAAAAAAGGAAAATAAAATTATAGTTTGGTGGAAAAAAAGAAGTAATGTACAAAAGACTATTTTTATTATTCTTCTTGTTGTTATTCTAATCATTGCAGGGTCAGGCATATATGTTTGGTCTAAGCTTGAAATGATAGATACTGATGGAGAGGATTCTTTTTCATCATCAGAAGAGGAAGATTTTGATCCATCACAAATGAACAGTATTACAGACGCAGATTCACTTAATGATTTGTTGATTAAATGGGCAACAAATGGTGGAGAGAAGATGAAGAGTAAGTATGTAAAAAACATACTTCTTATAGGTAAAGATAGCACTAGTTCACTCGCCGACTCTATGATATTGATTTCGGTTAATGAAAACACAAAACAGTTGTCAATGGTTTCATTCTATAGAGATAGTTATACTTATATTGCTCCAAAGGGAAAGAAGGCAGGATTTGGAAAACTAAATGCTGCATATTCTAAAGGCGGAGCTAATTGTTTAATTGAAACAATAGAAAATAACTATAAAATTGTAATTGATGATTATGCTTTAGTAGATTACAATTCCTTCCCAAAGGTAATAAACGCTCTTGGCGGTGTGGATGTAAATGTAACTGCGAAGGAAGCAAATTATATTAATGCAACGTGGCGAAACTGGACAAGAACCGGAAAGGCACCTAACACGTTTTTTGCCGGTATCAATCATTTAAATGGTGACGATGCTTTGATGTTCTGTAGAGTAAGAAAGTTAGATTCTGATATTGGCAGAACGGAAAGACAAAGACGTGTAATTTCGTCAATAATGAACACTTTCAAAAATGCTAATATTAGTCAAATGAATGCCGCAATTAATGCACTTTTGCCAAATATAAATACAGGCATGAGCAAAACAGAAATCATAGGCTATGCAACAGATGCAGTTTCTGGTGGTTGGTTAAAATTTCCAATAAATCAATCAACCATGCCCACAATGGATACAGCAAAAGGTGGCTTTTTAGGTGACCAGTGGGTTTGGATATGTGATTATGAAGGTGCAGCATATCAGTTACAACTATTGCTTTATGGAAAATCAAACATTGAGATGAGTGATGATAGAGTTTCTCCAATAGTAATAAAGCCTACAACAGCAACAAATAATACAACGACACAAAAGCAAAAACCAAATAATAATACAACTTTGTCGACTTCAAAAACTGAAAATTCAAATAATTTAAAAGAAACAACAACAAAGCCAGATGAAGAAACAACAGCAGAACAAAGTACTGGTGTCACGGAAAATACTACGACTGAAAGTCACGTAAGTGTTGAAGAAACATCATCAGCAGAAAATGAATAAAAACAAGAACCATTGTCATTTGACAATGGTTCTTGTTTATTTATATTGACGCTTCACGGAAGTCTATTGTAATTTCTTCATGTGTTTCTTGAAGTTTTGTGTACTTTACTCCGGCAGCATCCAGCATCCTTTTTGATGCTCTTGTTCCAGGCGATAAAGCGTATTTATCTGAAATATAAATTACTTCTTTTATACCACTTTGAATAATTGCTTTTGCACATTCATTGCAAGGGAAAAGAGCAACATATATTTTACAACCTTTAAGGTCTCCACCGGCATTATTTAAAATTGCATTTAGTTCAGCATGACAAACATATGGATATTTTGTTTCAAACTCTTCACCTGTTCTATCCCAAGGGAATTCATCGTCACTGCATCCAAGAGGGAATCCATTGTAGCCGACAGACATTATTTTATTATTGTTATTTACAATACAGGCTCCGACTTGTGTGTTTGGATCTTTACTTCTTTTTGCAGAAAGCAAAGCAATTCCCATAAAGTATTCATCCCAAGAAATATATCCTTCTCTTTTATTCATATATTTCACCCTTTTATTTTGAAAATAGTCTTGTTAAAGATTTTAACAAAAAGATTAAGTTTTTTCAATAAATATATATTTTATAGAATATCAAATTGAGTTGTGATAAAATATAGCAAAAGGGGTGTGTTCGGTGGAAAAAAATGATTTTTTAAATAAGACACAAATGAAGAAAATTTTACTTTTATGTTTTTTAGTAATTTTGATGTTTGTTGTAATTGAAAATTTTGGAGTAGTACTTAGTGTGCTGGGGAAATTATTTGATGTAGTTTTTCCTTTTATTTTAGGTGCATGTATAGCTTTTGTTTTTAATGTGCCAATGAAAAAAATAGAGAACACATTATTTAAAAATAAGCCTAATTTCAAAGGAAAAAGAGCAATATCATATTTATTATCTCTTATTTTAATTTTTGGAATTTTAGTAATTGCAATGTTTGTTATTATTCCTGAATTAATAGACACTGTTAAGGAGATAGCAAAACAAGCACCGATTGCTGTAAAAACAGCACAAGCATATGTATTTAGTTTAACAGAGAAATGGCCGGAACTTAAAGCAATAACAAATAATATTAATTTTGATTATGAAAAACTTATTCAAAAGCTTGGAGTGCTTTTAACCGGTGCATCTGGTTTCTTTTCATCAACAGTAGGTATTGTAACTTCTATTGTTTCGGGATTTGCAACATTTATCATTGCATTTGCTTTTTCTGTTTACCTTCTTGTTAGGAAAGAGGATTTTTCATTACAATTTAAAAAGGTGCTATACGCTTTTTTACCGGAAAGAGCGGTAACACAACTTCTTAAGATTGCAGATTTATCTAATATAACTTTTTCAAATTTCCTTACAGGTCAATGTTTAGAGGCATGTATTTTAGGTGCAATGTTTTTCGTTTCTATGAGCATATTTAGAATGCCTTACGCATTACTTATAAGTGTATTAATTGCAATAACAGCACTTATTCCTATATTTGGAGCTTTCATCGGATGTGCTGTTGGTGTTATTTTAATTTTATTTATCAGCCCAAAACAAGCTCTAATATTCCTTATTATGTTCCTTGTTCTTCAACAAATAGAGGGAAATCTTATTTATCCTCATGTTGTAGGTGGCTCTGTGGGTCTTCCATCAATTTGGGTACTGGTTGCTATTACTGTTGGTGGAGATTTAATGGGCATAGCTGGAATGATTATTTTCATACCACTTTGTTCTGTTCTTTATGCATTGTTTAGGGATTATGTTTATAAAAAGCTTGATAAAAAGGGGATAATTGTTAACAATACGAAGACAAACGAAAAAAATATGTCAGTACCAAGTCAACAAAATGAAAACGGCACTGACATAAAAGAAGATTAGTAATTTGAGTTTATGTAATTATAGTAGCAATCTTTTATTTCTTTTAATCTCCTTTGTCGAATTAATATTTCTTCACCGGATGTTAAAATAAAAGATTTATTTGCTTCTTTTATATAATTCATATTTACCAAGAAACTTTGGTGGCAACGGAGAAATCCGTTGCCATTTAATTTTTCTTCAAAAATAGAAAGCTTTGAATATTGTTTATAAGTTTTATCATTAATACAATGTATGTTGCATACAGTATTGTTGCTTTCAATATATTTAATTTCGTTAATGGGGATTCTAATGATTTCTCCTCGTATTTTTATAGAAATCATATTTTCAATAATGTCTTTTGAGACTTGATCCAGTATTTTTTCTATTTTTTCAAAACTATGAGGTTTAAGTATATATCCAATAGCGCCTACATCATACCCATCCATTGCAAAATCAGCAGTTTGTGTGACAAACACAATATTTCCGGCAAATCCAAGATTTCTTAAATTTTTTGCAACATCTATTCCCAGATTTTGTTCCATATATATATCAAGGAAAACCAAGTCAAAGTTAAAACCATCCTGAAAATCGAATATTAAATTTGCGCCATTTTCATATTTTTCAACCTGTAATTTAATATTTTTATCTTTAAAATATATTTTTATAAAATCATGAATAAGTTCGCGGTCAATAGGATTGTCATCGCAAATTGCAATTTTCATTTTATCCCCTCACTATTTTCAAAAGTAAATATGTAAAAATCATATGGTTTTACTTTTTGGGTTGTTTTTGATGTATTATTTTTTTTGCGAAAAAAGGGTGATGATATGTATTATTATAAAGTTTTTGAGGAAAAACTATTCAATTCAGATTTAGGCGAGTATATTTCGTTTGGAATAGTTGTTGAAGAAATTTTAAAAGAAAAAAGAGAAAAAAAGGTAGTTTGTTCAATTTCGGATGTAAGCGTAACAAAAGCTGTGGCAGAAAAAATTGCAGCTTTGTGTAATAACGTTCAATTATCACCCATACATCTAAATGATGTTGTATATGACACAATAGAATAGGTTAAGTTTATTATATGGAAAAATAATAATATATTTTTTATGAAATCGTCAATAAAATATATGAAAAAGCCGTGAGTTACATGAAGTGCACCCCAAAAGTTAGACACTTTTGGGGTGCATATCATACTATACTCATGGCTTTTTCAATTCGTTCATTTATTTACTTGCTTCCTCAACAGCAACTGCACAAGCAACAGTAGCACCAACCATAGGGTTGTTACCCATACCAATAAGACCCATCATTTCAACATGAGCCGGAACTGAAGAAGAGCCGGCAAATTGAGCATCTGAGTGCATTCTACCCATTGTATCTGTCATGCCATATGAAGCCGGACCGGCTGCCATATTATCAGGATGAAGAGTACGTCCTGTACCGCCACCAGAAGCAACAGAGAAATATGATACTCCATTTTCAACACACCATTTTTTGTATGTGCCTGCAACAGGGTGTTGGAAACGAGTTGGATTTGTTGAATTACCTGTAATAGAAACACCAACGTTTTCAAGCTTCATTATAGAAACACCCTCAGGAACATTGTCAGCTCCATAGCAACGTACCTCTCCACGTGGACCCTTTGAATATCGAGTTTCTTCTACAACTTTAACGGTTTCTGAATATGGATCAAATTCTGTTTTACAGTATGTGAATCCATTAATTCTTGAAATAATCATGGCTGCATCTTTTCCAAGGCCATTTAATATAACTTTAAGTGGCTTTGAACGAACTTTATTAGCATTAAGTGCTATTTTTATTGCTCCTTCTGCTGCAGCAAAACTTTCATGTCCTGCAAGGAAGCAGAAACATTCTGTTTCTTCAGAAAGAAGCATTTTTCCAAGGTTTCCATGACCAAGGCCAACCTTACGGTTTTCTGCAACAGAGCCAGGTATGCAGAAACTTTGAAGACCAATTCCTATTGCGGCAGCAGCATCAGCAGCTTTTGTACAGCCGGTTTTAATTGCAATAGCTGCGCCAACGGTATAAGCCCATACTGCATTTTCAAAGCAGATTGGCTGTGTTTCACGTACAATTTTTTCAATATCCACACCCTTAGAAAGAGTGATTTCTCTGCATTCCTCAATTGAAGAAATGCCATATTCCTTAAGAACGCCATTGATTTTATTAATGCGACGCTCATAGCTTTCAAATAATGCCATTTTTAAAATCCTCCTCTTTCTTATTCTTTACGTGGATCTATATATTTTGCAGCTTCATCGAATCTGCCATATGTTCCAACAGATTTATTGTAAGCATCATTTGGTGAATCACCTTTTTTAATGAAGTCAGTCATTTTTCCAAGTGAGACAAACTCGTATCCAATTACTTGATCATTGTCATCAAGAGCAATTCTTGTAACATATCCTTCTGCCATTTCAAGATAACGAACGCCCTTGAGTTTTGTTCCGTACATTGTTCCTACTTGTGAACGTAGACCTTTACCAAGATCCTCAAGTCCGGCACCTACTGAAAGGCCGTCATCAGAGAAAGCTGATTGTGAACGACCGTATACAATTTGAAGGAATAGTTCCCTCATAGCTGTATTTATTGCGTCACATACAAGATCTGTATTTAGTGCTTCAAGTATTGTTTTTCCAGGAAGAATTTCTGCAGCCATTGCAGCGGAGTGTGTCATTCCTGAACAGCCAATAGTCTCAACAAGAGCTTCTTCAATAATGCCATCTTTGATATTAAGTGTAAGTTTACACGCACCTTGCTGTGGTGCACACCAACCAATTCCGTGTGTGAATCCGGATATATCTTTTATGTCATAAGCTTTAACCCATTTTCCTTCTTCAGGAATTGGAGCCGGACCATGGTGTGGTCCTTTTGCCACTACACACATGTTTTCAACTTCTGCTGTATAATTCATAAGTGAAAACCCCTTTCCATTTATCATTAATTTATAATAAACTCTGTTATTGTACTAATGAAAAACATTATTAGTACAAATAAAATTATACATATAAACAAGGGTTTGTCAAATATTTGACAAACCCTTGTAATGTTAATTTGCAAAATCAATTTTTGAGATTTTGTCCTCAATTATTTTTAGAATATAGTTGTAAAGATTTTTACCCTCTTCTATATATTTTTCGTCGCCTTCATGTCGACAAAGCATTGCAAATGCCTCTCCAATATCTTTTGGAATGTCTGTTCCACCCTTACGAACACTTAAGTAATAAAAAGAAAAAGCAGGACTATTAGTAACGTCATCATAAATTGCTGATTTGTTTTCCGTTAATTTTTCATGTAGAGAATTTATTGCAATTGTAGAGAGTTGCTGTGAAGGTAAAAAATAGTTAAGTGCTGCCTCTGCAGAAAAAAGCATAAGTGCACAAACCTGTGGGAAAATATCGTCGGCTAGAAAATCCTCATCAGACAAGATACTTTTGTTTGAATTTTTTCTTGCCTCTTCCCCCAATTCGGCGCCGAGCATTTTTGCTTTATCAACATTTCCATTTTGTCTGTGGTGATTCATACCCTCTACAAAAGACAGAACACCACTATCTTGGTCTATATTTTTTTTTGAAGTAAAAATTTTAATGTCACAATCTTCTTTATTTGTCATATTAAAACCAACCTAGAAAATAATTATTCAGCAGCTGCTACAGCTTCTGCTTTTGCAGCTTTCTTTTTTGCTCTTCTCTGTTTAGCTTGATATCCAAGGAGAAGGTTTAGATTTTCTTCAGGTGTACTGTATGAAGCAAGTGTTGTGATTGCTGCACCATACATTCCGTGGAAGTCACTTCCGCCGGTCATAAGGAGGTTGTGTTTTTTGGCAATTGCCATTAATTTTTCAACATCCTCATTGGTATTTTTTGGATGCCAAACTTCAACACCGTTAAGACCATTTTTTATAAGTTCCGGTAAGATGTCAAAGTTGTCATAAAATCCAGGGTGAGCAAGAACTGCTATTCCACCGGCTTCATGAATTGCTTCTAATACTTCAAGCGGCTCAGGAAATTTTGGCAGTATGTTGATGTTATCAGGATTTTTGGGGTCAAATAATTCTGTATACATATTTCCAAAAATTTCAGTAGAATATCCACACTCCATAAGTGCATGTAAAATATGTTGTTTGTAGATGTTTGTTGATCCTGCTGCACATTTGAGAACAAGTTCTGAGGAAATAGGAAACCGCTGGGATGCTTTGACTACCATTAGTTGACTTGCTTTTCTTCTGGAAAGTGAATTTCTTTTGCAAAGTCCTTCAAGTCTATCCGGATTTTCCGGGAGATAACAAAGAATATGAACCTTTTTTTCATGTACGGTGTCATATGCAGAAATTTCTACTCCGGGAATAACATTTACTCCGTGGCGTTCACCGATAATTTTTCCCCTAACAGTACCGGCAAGGCAATCATGGTCGGTAATAGCAATTGTGTCCACGCCACTGCGTTTTGCAAGAAGAATTAAATCTTCAATGCCAAGCGAACCATCGGAAAGTCTTGTGTGACAGTGTAAATCAGCCGGCATTTTATCTCCCCCTATAATAAATAAAGTCAAATTAAACAAAATAATTATACTATATTTAGTAAAGATAATGCAAGAATATTTGTTGCCATTTGTATGTATGTATGATAGAATTTTCAGTTATTAAGTAAATCATTTTTTGTGGAGGTGTCACAAATGGCAGAAAAAGTGTTCGTTGGAATGAGCGGTGGAGTGGATTCATCTGTTACCGCTGCTATACTTCAAAAACAAGGTTATAACGTTGAGGGAATTAATTTAGTTCTTGTTCCAAATGATAATGGTGTAGCAACAAAAGATGCCAAGGCAGTTTGTGACATTTTGGGTATACCTCTTCATGTAATTGATTTAAAAGAGGATTTTGAAAAATATGTAATTAGTAATTTTGTTGATGAATATAAAAAAGGCCGCACACCAAATCCGTGTGTTGTTTGCAATGAAAATATAAAATTTGGAAAACTTCTTGAGATTTCACTTGAAATGGGTGCAGATTTTATTGCAACGGGACATTATGCAAAAATTACTGAAGAAAATGGAAAGTTTTACCTAAAAAAAGCAAGCTCAAAAAAGGATCAAAGCTATTTTTTATATAGGCTAAATCAACATCAGTTGTCACATACAATGTTCCCTATAAGTGATATGGAAAAGCTTGACACAAGAAAAATAGCAAGCGAACTGGGTTTACCTGTTGCAAAGAAAAACGATAGTCAAGAAATATGTTTTGTTTCTAACAACAATTATGTTGAATTTATTAAAGATTATGCGGGATTTGAATCGGAGCCAGGTCGTTTTATTGATATTGAAGGAAATGAGTTAGGATCTCATAAAGGTATTATAAATTATACAATTGGACAAAGGAAAGGTTTAGGAATTGCGTTTGGGGAGCCCATGTTTGTCACCAAAATAAATGCTGATACAAGTGAAATAACACTTGCACCAGCAGGTTTTCAACAAATTAAAGAGTTTGTTGTGGAAAATGTTAACTATGTATACCTAGATGAACCACTTTCAGGGGAAATAATTGCAGATGTAAAAATCCGTTGTCAAGCAAAGCCTGAAAGAGCAAGAATCATTCCTATTTCAAGTAACAGAGTTAATGTTGTCTTTGATGAGCCACAACGTGCCGTAACACCGGGGCAATCAGCCGTATTTTATGTCGGCGATGTAGTTCTTGGCGGTGGGTTTATTGTATGATTAATATTCTTTAATAGTTTCAAGATCAATTCTTATACCACGAGGTTTGTTTGCCCAAACGCTAAGGCCAATGGAAGTTCCAATAATGGCAATTATAAGACTTATTGCAATTCCTAGAAATACCTTAATTTTTTTCATATATACACATCCTTGTTGAAAATCTTTATATATTTTATCATATAAATCCATCTATTTGCATATTTTTTTATATTTTTAAAAAAACACTTGCATTTATATTTAGGTGGTGTTATAATTTCCTTCGTCGCTAGGCGATACATTAGTCGGTGTTTATTACGATGAGGGTCCACCCGTTCCCATCCCGAACACGGTAGTTAAGCTCATTCGTGCCGAAAATACTTGGGGGGCAGCCCCCTGGGAAGATAGGTCAATGCCGACATTACAGCAACCAGCCAATAGGTTGGTTGTTTTTTTTTATTTTCTGTTATATAATTTCGTTACTTTATTTATAAAATATTCTTAGGGGTTATTATTGATGAATAAGTTGACATATAAAATTATTTGGAAACCAACTTTTTTGTTTGCATTAATTTTATCTATTGTTATAGTGTTTGGAGGTTGTGCAAAACCTGCATCTGCAGATGATGTTGCGCTTACAGTTAACAGTACTGAAATTGGTGCTGATATTTTTGCATATTACTTAGATAAGGTGCTTCAAAATAAAGATGATTCATTTTCAAAGGAAGATGCATTAAAGGAAGCAACAACACTTTGTGTTGAATATTATGAAGTAAATGCTGAATTTGAAAAGGCCGGTTTAAAACTTTCCTCTTCAACAAAAGCATCTGTTGCAAGTAGCGTAAATGATCTTTGGAATATTTTTGGTGGTTATTATGAAAAAATAGGTGTTTCAAAGCAAACACTAACAAAAATTAAAACCAGTGAAGCATACAAGGAAGACTTAGTATCCGCAATTTATGGAAAGGGTGGAGAAAAGGAAATCTCTGAAGAAAGTCAAAAGGAGTTTTTTGAAGAGAACTATGTTTTCTTTAAAGCTATTTCGTCTTATCTATATAACATAAGTGCCGATGGAAGTATAACAAAAATCAGTCAAGAAGAGCTTGATAAAACGGAAACAGCATTTGCCGATATGAAGGCTAAAATAGATACAGATACAACAATAGATACGGTTAATAAAGAGTATGTTGAAAGCACGGGTGGATCTACAGAATCAGAAATGGAAATCCTATCCACAACAAGCAATTCAACCTCATATCCAAAAGATTTTTTTAATGATGTTAAGGCAATGGAAAATGATGCTATATCTATTCTGAAATATGATGACTATATCTTTTTAGTACAAAAGAAGAATACATCATCATATTATGAAAATTATGCCAAAATTAATCTTTCAAAAATGGCAGAAGAATCATTTGCTGAATACATTGGCAGCATTTATAAAGATGTGAATATAGATTCTTCTTCATCTGTACAATCAAGTGTCTATAGTATAATAAATAATGTAAAGTCAAAATAAAAATACAGTGAAAATAAACCGAACGAGTGGATTTTTAGACCACTCGTTCTTTTTTTGTCTAATTTCTTATTTTTTTTCGATATATTTTTTGCTGACGGATTTTGGAGGATATATGAATAAAATAGCAATACTGGATGTGGATATGATTTTTATTTCTAGATTACAAATGGCCATGAATAATGCATATCCGAATAATTATGAATTTATATTTTTTTCAAGTGCAAAGAAACTTCGTTCTGCACTTGGAAAAATGGATTTTGATTTGCTTCTAATAAATTATGAATATATTGATAATTTAAATACCATACCAAAGCAGGTTAAAACAATTATTTTGACTGAAAGTAGAAGCTGTGTATTAGAATCCGGAGAACCAACCATATGCAAATATCAAAGTGTTGAAGAATGGCATAGATTTCTCTGTGATTTCTGCGCGTTGGATATGCCTTTACATGAGAGCGGGAATGCATATTCAATGCTCACAGGAGGAAAATTATGTTTGTTTACTTCAGCAAGTGGTGGCGTGGGTGCTTCGTCAGCTGCAGCAGCCTTCTGCTTGCATGCAACAAGCAGGGGGCTTTCGACTGTATATTTAAATGTTGAGTCAATTCCATCAACATCTTGTTTTTTTAAAAGCAATTCATATTTTGATTTTGGTGATGTAATTTGTGCATTAAGGAGCAACAAAATTGATTTAGATAAAACGATTGAAAAATCTTTAGTTTTGGATGATACAGGGGTTTTCTTTATTTCACCAAGTAAGCAGTGTGGGGGACAACAAAGCATATCCGGAGAAGATGTTATTAAAATATGCGATGGGATACAACGGGTTAAACATTTCGACTTAATTGTAATAGATTTAAACTTTGTAAATGCTTCAAATATTGTTTTACCGTTTGTTAATTCATCACAAACAGTAATTGTAAGCAACGGAGAAAAAATTGTTAATGAAAAAACAGAGAAACTATTTTCAATTCTGTCTTCAAGTTGTGAAATGTCTATGGATGCTGTGTGTAGGAAGTCATCTATATTATATAACCGATTTGTTCCAGGCATAAGTGAATTGCTGACCAGTAATTCTTATTCAAAATTAGGAGGTATAAATCAAATGGATTTTTCAGAAATTCATTCATCTATTGTGGACATTTCAAAATTATATCCATTTGAAAGATTATTAGAGATGTTAAATGTTTGAAAAAATTAAAGATGAACTTTATTCTATTAGATCATTGCCGGACTTAACTGATGATGAGTTGAATAGGCTTATCAATAGTATGTACATAAAATATTACAGCGGTAAAGATAAAAAAGAGAGAAATCGTGATGTTGCAAAAATTTTTAGCTCTTTACGAGGTTTCGATATTTTAGATGAACTTTTACAAGATGATGAAATTTCAGAAATTATGATAAATGGGTTTAATGATATTTTTATTGAAAAAAAAGGTCATATTTATAAATCCCCAATTGTGTTTGAAAGTGAAACTGATTATCAAAATATTATTCAAAGAATTGTTGCTAAGGCAGGAAGAGAAGTAAATGCAGCACATCCAATAGCAGATGCCAGATTGCCGAGCGGCGAACGTGTAAATATTGTTTTGTCTCCTATAGCTATTAATAACTCTGTGGTGACAATACGAAGATTTCCTCAAAAAAAAATCACCTTGGAAGAGTTGGTTAATAGAAATTCTATAACAAGTGATGCTGCTGATTTTATGAAGGAGTTAGTAAAGTGTAAATATAACATTTTTATTAGTGGGGGAACAAGTTCCGGTAAAACCACATTTTTGAATGTTTTGTCAGACTTTATTCCAAAAGATGAAAGAATAATCACGATAGAAGATTCTGCAGAATTACAGATAAAAGGTATTGATAATTTAGTTAGATTAGAAGCAAGAATTTCAAACACTACAGGGAGTGGAGCTGTTACAATTAGGGAATTAATCAGAGCGTCTCTTAGGATGAGACCTGATAGGATAATTGTTGGCGAAGTACGTGGTAGTGAGGTTATGGAAATGTTAGGAGCAATGAATACAGGGCATGATGGATCGTTGTCGACGGGTCACGCAAATAGCAGTTTGGATATGTTGAGGCGACTTGAAACAATGGTAATGCAAAGTGAAAATAATATTCCATTACTTGCTGCCCGGCAATACATATCTTCATCAATTGATATAATAGTTCATTTAAGTAGAACTGCATATGGCAATAGAAGAATTGTAGAAATTACAGAAATAATAGGGGTCAAAGACGGCGAAATAGAGACAAACAAACTTTTTGCATTGATAGGAAACAAACTTGTTAAAACAAATAATGATTTGTTTCATACTGAAAAGATGGATTTATATAAAGCTGGTGAATCAAATAAAAAAGATATCAAAAATAGTTTTGAATAATTTGTTGAGTTTTCTTAGTTTTGCTTTTGTGGGAGGTTTTGCGGGTTATATTATTTATCAAAATGCGCTTGGCTGTTTTGTAATGGCTTTTATTATTGCTCTTTTAGGTTCTAAGGAATATAGGAAGTATATTATAAGTAAAAAAAAGAGTAGTTTTGAAAAGCAGTTTTGTGATTATTTAGATTCAATATCTTCTTCATTATCATGTGGAAGAAATTCATATGAATCCTTTATTTTGGCGGCCAATGAAATGGAAGTTATTTACAGAAGAGATTCGCCGATTTGTGTGGAAAGTAGACTGATATCCAGTGGTTTACAAAATGGAAGAACATTAAAGGAACTTTTATATGAAATGTCAAATAATGTAGATAGTGAGAATGTAAAAACATTTAGTGAGGTTTACTCTATTTGTATTACAAGTGGTGGAAATCTGAAAATGATTGTTAATGATACCAAAATGTTGATACAAGAAAAAATTTCTGTCGAACGTGAAATAAAGACAATTATGGCAGGGACAAAAAATGAATTTGTAATTATGATGTTTATGCCAATAGTTGTCCTTTGTTCACTTAGATTTTTAAATCCTGGATTGGCTACATATTCTTCTTTTGTGGCAAATACAGTTGCGGTTTGTTTGTTTATTTTTGCATATTTAGTTGGTTCTGCAATTATTAAGGTCGAGGTGTAAAAAATGAAAATCGCAACTATTATTGAATTGGTAATCTTTTTGTTTTATGAACTTTTTCTTTTTGTTCTCTGCAAAAAAGAAAAAAATCAAAGAACAAATAGCAAGATTTTTTGGGGTGAGTCACTTTTCTTTGTTGGTAAGTATATTGGGAAACGAATTAACATTCAAAAGTTTATTAAATTTTCCAGGAAGAAAGAACAGTATTTATTTGAACTGTTTGACCAAGCGGATATTGGAATGATTAAAACCAATCTAGTTAATTCAAAAATTACATATATCTTTGTACTGGTTCCGTTTTCTATTTTTATTGGCTTGATATCACGGAAAATAAAGATTTTTATTTTATTGTTCTTTATGGTAATGGCTTTATCTTTTTCATCAGATTATATGATTAACAAACAAGTAAAGACTAGAAGATATGAAATAATGAACACGTATCCATCTGTACTTACCAAAATGTCTATTCTTGTAAACGCCGGTATACCAATAGTAGACGCATTTAAGAGAGTTGCAAATTCCGGGTGTGGGATTTTTTATATGGAAATGAAAAACTGTGTAGATTCAATAGATAATGGTGTCCCTTATGATTTAGCTTTTGAAAATTTTTCAAAGAAATGTGGATGTCGAGAAATAAGGCGATTTGCATCTTTATGCACACAAAATATCGTAAATGGTGATACCAATATAGTTTTGTCATTATGTGAATTGTCAAATTTTGCATGGAATGAGAGAAAAACAAGAGCAAAACTTGCAAGTGAACAAGCATCCGAATTATTGTTATTTCCAATTATTCTCATGTTTGCCGGGATAATGATAATGGTGATTGTTCCAACATTTGATTCATTAATTTAGGGGGATGATAAGATGAAATTTATGAATGATAGACGTGGAGAAATAAATATAGTTTCAATGGTTTTAATAATAATTGTCGTCATTGCCTTGGTAGCAATATTCCAAGAGGAAATGACAGATATAGTCACTACAATGTTTGACAAAATTAGGTCCTCAATGGGTATATGAAAGAAAATAATGGTTCTATTGGAGTAGTTGAAATGTCAGTTATTCTCCCATTAACAATCTCTATTTGTTTATTTCTTGTGTATTTTATGTTCTCTTTTTTTTCGTATGCATATACTTACTGTGTTGCCGATAAGATTGTGGATTGTTTTGAAGATAATTTATCAAGTGAAAGTCTTTATTGGTATGTATTATCAAATTCTTATGACCAAGATCAACTTGATTTTTCAACAGATAAAGCAAATGAGTTACTTTCAAAAACATTAATTTTACCTGGTGCAAATTACAAATTTAATGCACAAATAAAAAAAGAGCCTATGAAAACAAGGCTCGAAATATACATTGATTATTATTATTTCAAAAAAAAGGAATTTTCAATAGTTATAAAAAGAGATGTTGTTAATCCGGTTGAGTTTGTTGTTTTATCTGAGTTTGCAACTAACAATGAAGAATTAGAAAATGATATAGAAAGCATTAAGGAGGTTCTAGGTGAATTTATTAAATAGAGTAAAGGGGTCTATCTCTATTTTCCTAATTTTAATATTGGTTCCAATGTATACAGGAGCATATTATGTTATTGATTTTGTAAGAATTTTTGCTGCAAAGGATGTGCTTTCTGGAACTTTGAACCTTGCAGAAAATTCGCTTTTATCAAAATTTAATGGAGTGTTATATGATAAATATGGTCTGTTTGTCATGTCAAAAAATGAAGACCAACAGAATAAAGACCTAATGGAATTAACTCAACAAAATTTAAATAGCGGCAACAGATGGAACAGAGGATTTTTGAGTCAGAATTTGGATTCAGTGTCGTTTAAATACGATAATAACTCAGCATTGACTAATGTTGATGTTTTAGAGAATTTAATATTGGAATGCCAGAAATATAATGCACCATATAAGTTGACAAAAGATTTAATTTTAAAAATTGACTTTTTATCTAACGTTTATACTGTTTCAGGCGTGTTGGAAAAAGCGAGTGAATATATTGATGACGCAACGAACATTGAGGCGATGTTAAAAGAGGTATGGAATACTTTTCCAAGTGAAGTTAACGACAATAACACAAAAATACAAAAATTAAATGAATTGTTATTAAAACTGGAAGAGGTTGAAAAAACAATCAATTCTGTTGAATTAAAATACAGTGAGTTAACGGAATTGGCAAATAAAATAAGCAACCCAGAATTGAGGAGTGTAATGCTTGAATCGTTTGTTACATCTGGAAAAGCCTTAACACATGAAGCTGTTAAGGAATTAAAAATGAAGGTAAAAAACGATATAAATTCTTTGATAGAAACGGGAAAAAATGAAGTTGTATCTTATACAAAAAGTGTACTTTATGAATATATGAAATCAGCGTTTAAAGATTTTGAAAATGTTAATGCATTAAATACACAACTTAGCCAAATATCTAAATTTGAATTAAATACTTTATATGATGAAATTGAAGATATTTCCATTCCCAATTTAGTGAATGAAAATATCTATAACAAAATAGTTGAAAATAATAATATTACTGTTAATGAAACACCGGAATCACTTTCTAATATAAATAATGAAGGTGCAAATGCTTCTATATCATATGTTATGCATGAATTTAGTTTGAATAATTTGAAAATGGATATGGTAAAAGATAATATTTATATTTCAAACTTTATTGTTTCACAGTTTAATAATTTTTTAATTAATAAAGATGAGTCTTTTGTAGGAGAAGTTGAGTATTTAATTTTCGGTAATGAAAATCAAATTTCAAATATTCGTAGAACTATAAATTTAATATTCGCAATACGATTTGTCTTTAATTCAATTTATGCCTTTTCAAACAAAGAGATGATTGACCAAGCAACAATAGCTTCTACAGCAATTACAAGTGTAACGGGAATTGGATCAGTTCTTGCAAAAAACATGGTCCTAATGACTTGGAGTTTGGCAGAGGCATATGAGGACATAAAAAACATATGTGAGGGCAATTATATTCCCCTATTAAAAAGTGAAATAACATGGATTACGAAAATAGAGAATATTCCGGATTTATTATCGGGGAAAGAAATAGAATTAGAAAAAGAAAGTGATAATAATCTATTAAGCATGTCATATAAAGATTATTTATTTATATTTGCTCTTTTAAAATTAGAGTCCGAAAAGGGACGGCTGGCAATTTTACGTCGTTGTGGAATTGTTATGCAAATTGAATGTCAAAATGATGATTCTCAATTTGATATTTCTAGGTGCTATACAATGGCAACGATAAATATAAAATCTAGAATAAATGGACACAGAATTAATGAGGAGAAAAACATTCAATATTTCAAATAGCGAAGGATATTATACAATTGAAGGTGCATTATCAATAACGATATTCATTGTTTTATTTTTAATGATATTGTCAATTATGCAGATTGTATTGTTGGAGCTAAAAATACAAAGAACACTTAATACAACAGCAATGAAAATTTCTCAATCAGCATATTTGGTTGATAATTTGGAGGGGCTTTCTAGGAAGTTTTCAGAAAGCAAAATGAGTCAATCTATGCTTTGTGAAATGCAGTTTTTAAAAGAATTTAATGTTAACAATCCAAATGAGTGGCTCTCCAAAAGAGGTGTTAAAAGTGGTGTTTTGGGGTTGAATTTTTTGGAATCAAATATTGATTTTAATAACAACGAAGTGAATGTGATTGTTAATTATTATTTAGATATAAACACTTTTAATTTATTTGAAAAAGGAATTTTAATAAAGCAATGCGCGGCGACTTCTTTGTGGAGTGAAAAGGGCGATAACAATTTAGTTAAAAAGAGCTATTCTATTTGGGATTTAAAGCCCATAGAACGAGGAAAGAAATTTGTAGAACTTTCAAAAAATCAACTTGGTGGACAAGCCGTTGCGAGTGGTCAAGGAATAGATCTATATTACAAAGAGGAAAATGCTATAGCCGAAGTACATTCTTTGAATATTTTTGATGCTTCATATTCTGATAATGGTGTAGCGAATTTTGATAATCTAAATAAGCAAATATATGAATATGCAACAGAGATGTTAATTGATACAAATGAATCAAAGCGTCTTTTAGATATGGAAGATGGTAGTAGGGTGAATTTTTCTCGCAATGTAGAAAAAAGATTGATAATAATAATGCCGCAAGAGGCACAGGAAAATGAGAATTTTAATTACGCATTAAATGAAATTAGAAATTCGATTGATAATGATATGGATATTAAGGTAGTTGTTAAATTTTGGGAGGAGGCATTTCCAAGTGACAGATGAAATAGTTTTACTTGGTATTTCTTTACTACTCTCTATTTTTGCAACTATTTTTGATATAAAAAGAAGAATAATTCCTAATTTTATTCCAGCGATATTTATTATTTTGGGTTTTGTAAGATTATTTATTTTTCATGAAGAAAAACCAGTATTGGTAGAAGTAATTGCCGGGCTTATCCTTTCATCGGCAATATGTTTAATCTGCAATTTCATTTCAAAATCTGGCATTGGAATGGGAGATATTAAATTAATTATATCGCTTGGATGGTTTTTAGGTTTCTTGAGTTTTTCAAGAGTTCTTCTCGTAACCTGTATTTCGTCATTTGCATTTGGAGTAATTCAATTGTTGTTTTTTCACAAGAAAAAGAACACTACATACCCATTTGCTCCATTTCTTATGATCGGAATTTTAATTAGGATACTTGACTTGTTAAGAGGGGTGTTGTTTTGACAGACAGAGAGAGATTATATACAGCAAAATTATATATTGATAAATTAGCAAATGGTATGAATCCAATGACAGGTGAAGATTTACCTGAAGATACAATTTTAAATGATGTTTCATTATGTAGAGTGTTTGTTTTTATATCAAACATTCTTAATGATATATCTCAAAACACCGGTAAAAGTGGCTATGCATATTTAAAAAGGAAAGAAAAATTTAGAATAAATGACTCGCAGAAAAAGGAAATACAAATATCTGAAGAATCTGTTGGAGTGAGCACAATAGCATCAAGAATAGGCAAGGTTCTTGACAGAGACGTAAAGAATATTCCGTCAGTAAAAATAACTTTATGGCTTGAATCACAAGGACTTTTGGAGAGAAAAACAACAGATGAAGGTGTTTATAAAAGAGCCACAGAAGACGGAGAATTAATTGGTATTGAAACAAGAAAAATGAAGTATGGTGAAAGAGAATATTTTAAAACGTTTTATGATACAAATGCACAACTATTTATCATTTCAAACTTAGAGGAAATATCAAAATATGGAGAATAAAGCAGAAAGAAAACGAATAAAAAAATTTATATTATACGTAATGTTTGCCGTAATTATATTGTTGTCACTTGTTTTTTTGCTAAAGGGGTGCAGTTTTATTGGTGAAAAAAATGAAAGTCCGGATGGACTGATATATGAATCACAGATAAACGATGAGTCACCATTGAGTGGCCAATATAAAATTATTTTTCCCGGTTTTTCAAAAAAAACTGTAAGATATCGTGATGGTCAAAAACTTAGTCTTCAAAATCCAAGTGGCAATATAGTCGATTTTATTTATGAAATTGAATTTGATGGGAAACAGATTTATAAATCTTCAAGACTTTCACCTGGTGAAATTGAAAAATGGGATGTACGCAAGGAATTTAATAAACCGGGTACATATGAAGTAAAAATAATTATTACACCTTTTGACAAATCAAATAATCCTAAAAATGGGTTTGAACAAACTTTTAAATTTGAAATAGTATAGAAATGAGGTATTTTATGAAAAAACTTTTAGCAGTAATTTTAGCAATAGCTTTAGTTGGAGTAACGCCGTTATTTGCTTCAGCATATGATACAGATTTAGAGTATTCTGTATCTGTAAATGAAGAGATTGATGTTAATCAAGATGGCACAATAGATGGAATTATTACCGATGAAACACCGTATTTGCTCATGGTCCCGGAAACTTTAGTTGTTGATGGTGAAAAAGAAACGGTATATATAGCCGGTATTGTGGATACAGATATAAGTATAATGGTACCCCAAAATGTGGATATGGTTGATGATGTAGACAATCATATAAGTGCAATTGTTGAATTAGACGGAGGAGTGCTGACATTACAACATTCCGTGACAGAAATTACATATGCAAATACTGACATTGGTTCATTTTGGGAAACAGCTCCAATTACAGGACAATGGACAGGTAATTTTGTGTATACAGTTTCATAATTAAAAAATACGGGCGTATTTTTTCGTCAATTTGCTATGCACTATAGGTGTTTGCAGTGTTCTCAAGTCGCCAGCTGTTCTTTTTTTAATATTGTTAGCTACACCGATATATGCTAAAATATAGTAACTTGATTTCGTGATCAAAATTTAGATATATCGGAGGAGATTTTTTATGTCAATTGAAGTATTGGAAAGATTTTTCCCATCCACCTCCAAGGCAGGAGTTAACATCAGATACCTTGTGTGGAAGGATACCGCAAACAAAAACCGATCGGCGTTATTCAACTTACCCACGGATGGGGAGAACACATTGAACGCTATGATGAAATGGCACGACTTTTCGTAGAGAACGGATATGTCGTATGTGGTCAGGATCACCTCGGACACGGACACACAGCAGGAGTTCCGTGCGTAGGACTTTATCCGGAAGACGCCGGAAAAGCAATGGTTGAAGACATGCACGAACTTCGTAAAATTATGCAGGCAGAGTACAAAAAGCTTCCATACATGCTTTACGGACACAGCCTCGGCTCAATGATGGTTCGCGACTATATCATGAAATACAGCAAAGGACTTGCAGCATGTGTTATCTGCGGAACAGTTCTCATGCCAAACTTTGCATTTTTACTCAGTACACCGCTTCATCTTCTCTATAAACTTACACCTGCATCATTTGAAAAATCATGTGAGAGAGCAAAGAAGAAGAGAAGTGCAGACGATACACCGTCGACAGAGATGCCACCACTTTTAAATCGCCTTGCAACAAGCTGGATCTCTTTTGACAAGCAAAACATCATCACATACAATCAAAGCCCTTATACGTATATTGCCCCGGACTTGTCGCTTCTAAATATGATAGCAACTTGCCTCAACACAGGCAAACCGCTTTGGGCTCGCAGAACAAATAAGAAAGTACCTTACTTTGTATGTTCCGGAAAGCATGATATTTGTGGTGTATGTTGTATTGGTCCAAAAAAGGTTTACAAAGAACTCAAGCGTGCAGGAAGAAATGTTCAGCTCAAGATTTATCCAAACGCAAAACATGAAATCCACAACGAAACGGAAAATGGCACAAAGCTTGAAGTTTATTCAGACCTTCTCAAATTCTTCAATGACAATAACCCACTTCTTAAGAAGTGATTTTCAAAAAGCAACGGATGAGAACAGTTCTGTTCTCATCCGTTTTCTTTTTATTTAACATAAAGTTCTAATGCTTTTTGCATTACTTTGTTTGCAACCGGAATGGCAGTGCCAATTCCGGACCCTCCACTGTTTTCAAGAACAACAACTATACATAGTGGAAGATCACTTCGCTGAGAGTATCCAAGGAACCAAGCATGCGGTTTTTTATTGGCAATTTCAGCGGTACCGGTTTTACCGCACATTTGTAAATCAGGAAATCTGGAGTCTCCATAATAGTTTTCCACGTTTGAACGGAGCATTTTATCCAATTTTTTTGCAGGAACAGAACCTATGTAGCCAAGGCTATCTGTTCTTTGTCCTTTAATAATTGTTGGAGTGGGTGTGTATCCGTTCTTATTTGCAATTGAACCCATTATTGTTACAGCATGACAAGGATTTACTAAAGTTGTATATTGTCCAATTCCGGCCCATGCTCTATCAATGTCATATGCTTTTGATAGATCAAAGTAACTTGTTGCACATTTTATTCTATCAACATAAAGAGGTTTGTTAAATCCAAACTCTTTAGCTGTTTGTGACATTTTTTCGTTTCCAAGCTCTGCTGCTAGAGCAGCAAATGCTGTGTTACATGAACGGTTAAGTGCTTGTTCAAATGTAACTGTTCCATGAACACCATTACACTTAACCTTATTTCCAACCTTATTTACCCAAGCACCATTACATGTAAATGTTCTGGTGTTAATATCAATTAAATTGTCAACAGCACAGGTAGCAGTTACAACTTTGAATGTTGATCCGGGAGTATAAAGGCCGGAGAAAAATCTATTCATATAGATTCCTTCGTATTTTCCCGTTTCATCTGTATTAATGTCCTTAGGTTTGTTATATGGATCATATGTTGGAGATGAAACAGCACATAATATTTCACCTGTCTGATAGTTGTAAACACCAATTGTTCCCTTGTAATTGCCAAGAGCATTTAGCGCTGTAACAGAAAGTGTTGAATCTATAGACAATTGGATATCATTACCTGCTCCGTTTTTCTTTAACGTATAGATACCATTTACTAGGCTGTATCCTGTAAGATTTGATTTGTATGCTGTTTGAACTCCTGTTGAAATGAATCCGGCCGTGTCACCTACAACATGCAGTGTTGACTTTCTAATGTTTACATCAGTGTTAAAAACACGTTCTCCGTTAACGGTTTCAGCTAATACAATACCATTTCTGTCGGTTATTTGACCTGCGGCGAGCAGTTCTCCTTCGGCATATAAATGCTGATTGTAATCTTTTACAACCCACGTGTTTGCGTTTAATTCCATGTTGAAAAATAACAGTATTAGAGCAACAAGAAATGCAACGGCAAAAATGTACATCCAATATGATCTTTTGAATATCTTGTTCATTTTTTACCTCCTGCCCATGTCCTGTTGTCAGCAGCCTTTATAAAGGCAAGAAGAGCCCAGCAGGAAATTGTACTTGAACCACCACGACTGACAAATGGAAGAGTAACGCCGGTAAGTGGGAGAAAATCAGTTACGCCGAAGATATTGAGAGCCGCTTGGAAAAGAAACAGTCCGCCGGCAGCACAACTTGCAATTGAATAAAATGCACTTCTTGATCCTTTTGCACATCTAATACTATGAATAAATATGAAGACAAATGATATTGCTACAAGGAATGCAATAAGGATTCCCCATTCCTCACATAATACGCCAAAAACAAGGTCCTCAGTAGCAGCAAAGATGTTTCTAAGTTTACCGTTTCCAATACCAAGACCTAATAGACCACCACTAACCGAATATGTGAGAACGCGCGTTTGTTGATATCCTCTGCCATCTGCGTATTCCCATATGTGTCTATATGTGGCAAAGCGATTCATTACATAGTCAGAGCGTATTAAAACAATAAGTCCTGCTGCCATGGCGGCACCCATACATAGGAAAATTATAGTTCTGATATCTCCGGAACGCATGAAAGCTAAAACAATAAATGTAAAGAAGAATATTAATGCGGTTCCGAGGTCTCTCATAAGGAATAAAAGGGCAATACAAATTAGAGAAAAAATTACATATGCCGTAAGATGTTTTGTGGATTGTAGTTTTTCAAGTGTTGCTGCACCAACAAAAATGAAAGCAACTTTTACAAGTTCAGCTGACTGGAAGGATATACCTCCAATTACAATCCAGTTATAGGCTCCGTTAATACTTTTTGCAAAAATCAGTGTGAACACTAATAGAATAATTGCACCTGCAGCCATAGGTGTTCTAAATTTCTCTGCTCTGTCTACATTTGCAATAATGAAAAGCATAATTATGTATAAGATAAAACCAATACATACGGCAATAAATTGTTTAACAAGAAGCTTTGGGGCTGAACTTGCGACTATTACAAGGCTTATTCCTGTAAGGAAGAAAGCAATACATTCTAATGCCAAACTAGACTTTCTAAGGATGATTGATGACGCAATTGAGTAAAGCCATTCAATTGCTGAATAAATCGCAAAAACTATTAGAACAGTTTGATTGATTTTTCCATCAACATAAATAACTTGAAAGAAGGATATAGCTTGGAATATTGAGATTAGAAGCATAGTGGGTAACCACTTAGATCCAGTCACAAAAAGCCCCCTTAATTGTTGTCAATGAATTTTATAGTAAAACCACAAATTTCAATAATGTCCCCGTCTTTTAACACTGTGCATTCTGTTACAGGTTCCCCGTTTAAAAGCGTTCCTGTAGCGGAATTTAAATCTTCTATTATCCAGTCAGAACCGGACCTGCTAATAAGCGCGTGATTTCTTGATGCAGCTTGAATTGAAATGTGAATGTGGGCATCATTACTTCTGCCGATAAGGATTGAATCCATATCATCTATTTCCATTTGTTCGCCGGTGATACAATTTTCAATTAAGCAGCCTTTTTTTATTTTTTGCGGAATTATAATTTCACCTGTATAGAACTTTTCATCTCCAACGAAAAGAGGAGAATTTGAAATTGGCAAATCATCTGTATCATCTTTTCTGGATATGTGCTCAGAGAAGCGGAAAACAGCATTTCCAAATACTAAAGTGTCTCCATCTTCAATTAGGCCTTTTCCTCGGACCTGTTGTCCATTGACAAACGTGCCTGTTTTTGAATAGGTGTCAAAAATCATCCATTTGCCACCGCGTTTTGCTATTACTGCGTGAAAGCGAGAAACAGTAGTATATGCAAGTACAATATCACAAGAGTTACTTCTGCCAATGGATGTTTCATAGCTTGTAAGAGGTATTTCATCTCCGTTTGCAGAATTAATTAAATATCCAATTGTTCCCACTTTTTTATTACCACGAACTAATGAAACTCCGCAGCCAATAATTATGTAAAAAGCTAATAAAGGAAGAACCCATCTTCCAAATGATACAATGAATGTGGTTTGCACGCTTTCACCTCCCATATACAATAATTTAATTCTATTTTATTACATTTTTAAAGTCAATAAAGGTTGTTCGATATAATTTAATATTAAAAAAATTTTTTTGTAATAATTCATTTTGTTCATACTTAGTTCATAAATATATAATAGTATCTTAACTATAATTACAAACTAGAGGGGATAGTTTTATGCTTACAACCGGAATCATTCTTATTGTTGCAGTTATCGTTTTAGTTGTTATGCTTACTGGCCTTATGTCTGCAATGCTTTCAATCATAATTATGTACACAGGTAAGGGTGCTACATATGACAGAGCAGGAAAGAAAATGGCTAAAGCAAAGAAGGCACCTAAACAGAAGAAGCGTAAAGAAAAATAATTCAGATTATTTAGGCCCGCTTGAAACACAAGCGGGTTCTTTTTTTCGGAGGGAACTTTATGTCAAATGACTTTTTTGCCTTGATATCAAGAATGAAATATATTGATAGATGGGCCCTTATGAGAAATACCGAAAAGGAATCACTAAGCCAGCACTCTTATGAGGTGGCAGTAATATGTCACGCATTAGCAGTAATAAGTAATAAACGTCTTGGAACAAATTATAATGCAGAAAAGGCTGCACTTATTGGTCTTTTTCATGATACTGCAGAAATATTAACAGGCGACATGCCAACACCGGTTAAATATTATAGTTCAGAAATACTCAATGCATTTAAAAAGGTTGAGGAAGCAGCAACAGATAAAATACTTGGTATGCTTCCTGAAGACATGCAATCAGAATATAAGGATTTGTTATTTGCTACAGAAGAAGATAAAGATATTTGGGTTTTAAATAAAGCTGCTGACAAAATTAGCGCATTAATAAAATGTATTGAAGAAGAAAAAGCCGGAAATAGGGAGTTTTCAAAAGCAAGAGAGGCAACAGAAGCTTCCATACATAAGATGAATTGTGAAGCGGCAGAAATTTTTTTAAGAGAATTCTTGCCAAGTTTTGAACTGACTTTGGATCAATTAAAATAAAAAAATATACCGCCATATTGTAAATCATACAATATGGCGGTATTTGTCTTATTCTACGGTAACGCTCTTTGCAAGGTTGCGTGGCTGGTCAATATCACATTTACGTGATTTAGCAGTATAGTAACCGAGGAGTTGAAGTGGAATTACTTCAAGAGAAGGCATAAGAAGAGGATGTGTTTTTGGAATGTAGATTGTGTGATCACAAATACTTGCACAACTCTTGTTGTCTTCAGTAGTTATACAGAGCACTTCTGCGCCTCTTGCCATAACTTCTTTTGCATTGCTGATTGTTTTTTCTACCAAGCGTTCACAACAGCAAAGAGCAATTACAGAAGTACCCGGTTCAATGAGAGAAATAGTTCCGTGTTTTAATTCACCTGCAGCATAAGCTTCAGAATGAATGTAGCTGATTTCTTTAAGTTTTAAAGATGCCTCAAGAGCAACAGCGTAGTCAAGATTCCTTCCAATAAAATATGCATGATGAAGATAAGTATATCTTTCAGATATTCTCTGAATGCTATCTTCAAGTTCAAAGATTTTTTCTGTTTTTTCCGGAAGAGCTTGAATTTCAGAAATAAGTTCATCTGCAACACTGTCGGTAATTGCTTTAGTTGCAAGAGCAAGACGTATTGCAATTAAATAAATGAGTGAAAGCTGTGTGCTGTATGCCTTTGTTGTTGCAACAGAAATTTCCGGACCTGCCCATGTATAAAGAACGTCGTCACTTTCAGTTGCAATGGCAGAGCCGACAACATTTACAATAGATAAGGTTCTTGCACCACGTCTCTTTGCTTCACGAAGAGCTTCAAGTGTGTCGGCTGTTGTGCCGCTCTGGCTGATTAAAATAACAAGAGTATCTTTGTCAACAAGAGGATATCTATATCTGAATTCTGAAGCAAGATCTACTTCAACAGGAATTCTTGCAAGTTGTTCAATTACATATTTTCCAACAACACCTACATGATATGCAGAGCCACAAGCAGTAATGTAAATACGTTTGAACCCACGGATTTGTTCATCAGAAAGAGAAATACCATCAAGATTTATCTTTCCATCTGCTGTAATTCTTGGAGAAAGGGTAGCTCTGATTGCTTCCGGCTGCTCTTTAATTTCCTTAATCATGAAATGTTCATATCCACCTTTTGAAGCGGCGTCAACATTCCAAGTAACTTTTTCAATTTCTTTGTTTATTGGTTCTCCATTAAGGTTGTAGAAATCGACCGAATTTTTAGAGAGTATAGCCACTTCATCATCTTGCATTGTGTATACATTTCTTGTGTACGCAAGAACGGCGGTAATGTCTGATGCAATGAAATTTCCCTTGTCACTTACTGCGACAATAAGTGGATTTGCTTTTTTTACACAGATTATTTTATCCGGTACATCTTTGCAAACAATACCAAGAGCATATGATCCAACAAGGCGTTTTGTCATGGCTATTACTGTGTTAAAGAAGTTTCCGTCATAACAGTCATCTAATAAATGAGCAACAACTTCAGTGTCTGTTTCACTGTGAAAAATATAGCCTTTAGCAATTAATTCGTCTTTGAGTTCGGCAAAGTTTTCAATTATACCATTGTGAACTACAGCAAATCTTCTGGATTTACTATAGTGAGGATGAGCGTTTTCGTCACTTGGCTTGCCGTGGGTTGCCCAACGAGTATGGCCTATTCCGACAAAACCTTTTGGGGTATGGTTTTTAGCGATTTTTTCACGAAGGTTTTTAATTTTTCCTTCTGATTTTATTATATTAATGCTCTCATTCTCTATTACTGCAATACCGGCGGAGTCATATCCTCTATATTCAAGTTTTTCAAGTCCATCAAGCAGTAATGGAGCAGCTTCTGTATTACCAGTAAAACCGATAATTCCACACATAATGAAAGTCCCTTCTCTCAATTATTAAAGTTTTATTATAATATCATATTTTAATTGACGGTGCAACATAGTAAGAATACAATGAAAATGTAAGTGTAAATGGAATGTTTTTATATTTTTAATTTTGAATAATTTAGGAGGAAAAATAATGAAAGCATCTGAATTAAGAGCAAAATCAAGAGAAAAACTCAGTGGCAAATGGGGTGTTGCCGTGGCAACAACATTTGTAGCCGGTCTTTTAGGTGCTACAAACAGTGGGCCAAATTTTTCATTAAATTTTGACATTTCCGATAAAGATATAGAAAAGTATTTCAATGGACAAGATGTAAATGCCTATTTTTCTATGGAATCTTTTCATGAGCTGAATTCTTCTTTGCCTTGGCTTTTGCCACTAGGTGCAATTTTAATTACAGTTCTCTCTATTTGGGGAATAGTTGGAATGATTATAGGAGGAGCAATCAAGGTTGGCGAAGTAACTTTCTTTAAAAACCTCATGACAACAGGAGAAGCAAAATTTAATGATTTATTCTCAAAGTTTGATATTTTTGGCAAAGCTCTTGTAACAAAGATTCTTTTAGCTGTATTTATTTCACTGTGGTTCCTATTGTTATTTATACCGGGAATAATTATGAGTTATGCATATTCAATGACGTTTTATATTCTTGAAGAGCATCCTGAAATGAGTCCAATAGATGCCATAAAAGCATCAAGAGAACTAATGAAGGGCCATAAATGGGAATTGTTCTGTCTTCAATTTAGTTTTATTGGATGGATTATCCTTTCAGTATTTACTCTTGGTATTGGTTCTCTTTTCTTATCACCATATATGCTTGCTTCTGAGTACGCTTTTTATGACAGTATTGCACATGGAACAGTTAATTCAGAAGAAAACTATGGTACAATAGTAGAAACCGTGGAATAATTTTTAGAATTTATACGAGGTCTTTCAGTTATGTGGATTTTATATGCGTTTCTGTCGGCAATATTTGCCGGAATTACATCAATTTTAGCAAAGATTGGGTTAAAAAATACAAATTCTAATGTGGTAACCGCAATTAGAACGCTTGTTGTTTTAATTTTTGCGTGGGTAGTTGTGCTAATTGCAGGCACGTATGAAGAAATTCCACATATAAGTGGAAAGACCTTGTTTTTTTTGATTGCTTCAGGTATGGCAACGGGCGCTTCTTGGCTATGTTATTTTAAGGCCCTTACAATTGGAGATGTAAATAAGGTAACGCCTGTAGATAAGACAAGCACGGTGCTTGCAATGATAATTGCAATTATTTTCTTGCATGAATCGCTCACATGGATAAAAGTTATCTGTATGGTTTTAATTCTTGTTGGAACTCTCTTAATGATTGAATTTAAAGAGACTGAACATAGGCATAACGAAAAGAAATCCTGGTTGTTTTACGCGGTTTTATCTGCAATATTTGCTGCCATAACTTCAACCCTTGGAAAAATAGGTGTAACAGAAATAGATTCAACCTTGGGAACTGCAATAAGAACAATTGTAGTTTTAATTATGGCTTGGATTGTGGTTTTTGTTACCGGTACACAGAGAGAAGTAAAAAGGGTAGATAGGAAAAATCTTTTTGCAATAGTTGCATCGGGTATTACTACCGGCGGATCTTGGATTTTCTATTTTAAGGCACTGCAAACGGGCGATGTAAGCGTGGTTGTTCCTATTGATAAACTTAGCATAATAGTAACGGTTGCATTTTCTGCTATTTTCTTGAAAGAACGTGTGACTTTAAAATCCGGTATAGGACTTCTTTTAATTGTTGCCGGAACTCTTCTTCTTTTGGTGTAGGAGGCCATATGAGTTATAATTGTGATCAATGTATAAACTATACTTATGATGAGGAATATGACGAGTATTGTTGCTCTGTTGATATGGATGAGGATGATTATGGTCGGATGTTATCTTCAAACAATAAAGATCAATGTCCATATTTTAGGTTTGGTGATGAATATTCTATTGTAAGGAAGCAAAATTAGTTGTTGATAATCAATTTACAAATTGATATAATTGCATTGTTATTAATATCGGTACAAATATTTGGGAGGAAATATTATGTTAAATACAATTCTTGAAGTTGTAGCAAAAGGCCTCGGAAAACTTTCAGACGTTTTGCAACCACTTATGTTTAAAGGAAAGGTCAACGAATTCTGGCGTTGGGTAGACGAAAAGTGGTACAGAGCTGAAGTTACACGTCATGACGGAAAGTAATTATTAATAATTTTGTGGTGGAATTATTAAGGTAATTATTAGTTGAATATTAAAAGAAAATACCATCTTGGAAGGTGTTCCAAGATGGTATTTTTTTATTCAAAATTACTATTTTTAAGTTTAATCTGTGAAATATTTGGCTTAAACCTTTTAAGAATCTTCTGAGATATCTCTTTGATATCGTCATCCATTGTATTTTCGTTAAAAAACTCTGTGTCATCCAAAGTTATAAGAAGATATTTCGGCTTGTTATTTTTAAATATGACTACCTCATCATACTTCTCTGCAAGTTTTGCAACCTTTGAAAAATTCTGATTTGCATCACTAATTGAAATTACACTTTTTGTATTTATTATCAAAAAAAACACACCCTTTAAAGGAATTTATTGCAGACATTTTTCCTATAGCTAAAATACAACCTAAAAACATCTGTAAAATAGGTGCAAAAATGAGGGTAAATTATAAGGAAAAAATGACCTATTGTTCATAGGATAAATATAGCCTATTTTTTTATTTATTGCAATATATTGTGGAAATTTTTTATTTATTCCTATATCTACGAAAAAATAGGTGCAAAAAAATTGGAAAATTATAGGATTAATATTTCCTATTTTGTCGAAAAATGAATTACCATTAAACAAAAATTCAGGTGTAAAACTGGGGTAAATCATTTCATGGAAAAACGCAAAAAAATAGTTTTATAAAAGCTAGGATAAAACAAGCAATAAATAGGGGTTAATGATTTCATATTTGTCCTATTTATAGGTCTGAAAATAGAAAAAGCACGTAATTACGTTGGTTATGGACTATTGGACTATTTTTTGTGAGTTTCAGGCGTGCACGTTCATAAAATTTGAAAAATAAGCTAAGTTTTTGATTTTTTTAGAGCAAATCATGTCTAAAATTTAATTTATTTTTTCTGGATTGGAGAAATCACTGTAAAGTTTTTTAAAAATTTTGAGTAGGGAAATTGTCAAAAAAATTCCCAACATATAATTTTTATTTTTCCGGATCCAAGAAAAATTTGAAATTTTATTTTTGTAATTTTGCATGCATAATTTTAGGATTTGTATTTCTCTCCGGATTTTTTGCATAAAAAAATAGCCACTCAGATTTTTTTTAATGACCAAATGATCATTTGTAGAAATCTGAATGGCTGGAATCGAGTTTTCCAAAAAAGTTCTTTAATTTTGATGGTGGAGTGCGATTAAGGTGTAAAACATGTGTTTAAACGCTGTTTTAAGGGCGATTTAGAGGGTTTTTGAGTAAAGTGGAGTAAAATCCCTTAAAAACTTACTTTAAGACGTTATTACATGTTTAAGGAATTAAACATTTCAAACAGCTCAACATCGGCTTCTTTTACCTTAATTGTTGATTTAATATTCTGTCCATTTGGATATGTGACAGAGATAACAACCTCTGTCCCGGGAATGACTCCGTTCGATTTTAAGTGATTTAAAAAGTCCGGAAAGCGGGGATGATTTGTTTTAAACACTTCCCACGCTTGCTTTAATTTTATCAATAATCCTAAGTCCATACCCATAATAGAGTACCTCCTTTTATATTATAATATTATAAATATAATTAACAAATTTATTAGTTCCAACACGCATTGCTCTGATTACATCATATTCATTTATAACAATATATGACAAACTCTAGTGGAAATAATATAAGAGCTTGGAGCTTAAAGAATAAGGATTTCAGCGCAGATGTTTGATTTGAAATGGTTAACTTGTAGTTGTATTTTAATAAAGTGAGAAATTTGGCAATCATCAAAAAAGTATGCTAAGGCTGTATTTTAATATATTGTGGAGCATTTTAAAAGTATTTCAGCTGATTTTTGAGCAAAGTGGAGCAAGATGAATAAAATGGTGCTTACTTTTTTATGGATACTTTTATGATTGGACGCGACAAGCCAGGAGTTTTGTCATTATCATTTTTTGCCAGCATAATACTTCCCATATATATCTGTTCAAGCATCTTTGATATTTCATCATCTGAAAACTCAACGATTCCCTTCGAAGTTAAAACTCCTATTCCATAAGCTTGAATCCAAAGTGAGTTCAAAATTGAATATCCTTCAGCCTTTGAAATATTATATGCTTTAGAAAGACTTTCAATATCATTGTCAAAATTTGTTTCAAGGCCTTTTGAACTAAACACTATTTCAAAAAGACATGGTTCTTTTTTCGCAAATTTTATCATTTGTAAACAATTCATTTTAAATGACGGTGGATAGCCATTTGTAGTTTGTATATAATCTTGATAAATTTTTAGCGCCTCGTCTTTAACGGCTTGTTGAAGGTCTTCCATATTACTAAAATATGAAAATATGGGACTTACTGTGCAACCAAGGGATTTGCCTACATTACGTGCAACAACGGCAGAAAGCCCACCCTCTCTTGCCAAATTTACAGCAGCATTCAAAATGACCTCTCTGGTATATTTTTGCTTTGGTGGCACGTACATACGTCCTTTCTTAAGATAATTAAAGTTATGTAACTTGTGTTATATAACCTTAATTATTATTATATTGGGAATTAACAAAGTGTCAACAAAAAAATTGTATTTTCATTTTTATTGTAATATAATATTTATGGATATATTATATTTTTGGAGGGAATAAATTATGGCAAATAAATATCCAACTGTACTTATCCATGGCTTTTTTGGATTTGGTGAATCAGATATGCTTGATAAGTTCATGCACTATTGGGGGTTTCGCCCGGACAGAAATGTTGCCAAATATTTGAGAAAGCAGGGATATGAGATTTTCTATCCATCTCTTGGACCTTTTAACAGTTCATGGGATCGTTCTTGCATTTTATATGCATACCTTTTTGGTGGACGCGTAGATTATGGCAAGGTGCATTCTGAAAAATATGGACATGCAAGATATGGACGTACATATCCCGGAGTTCTTAAGGATTGGGGTAAACCGGGTCACCATGAGAAAATTAATATCGTTGGACACTCTTTTGGCGGTCCTACAGTTATTACATTGGCCAATCTTCTGACAAGAGGAAATGCTGAGGAAATTGCCGGCACACCACCGGAAGAGCTTTCACCACTCTTTAAAGGTGGACAAGGAGATCTTCTTCATACCGTAACAACCCTTTCAGGAGTTAATAACGGAACAACTCTTGCTTCTGGTCTTCTTCGTAGTCATGGAAATACAGTTGCATCCTATATTATGCTTATGATAATGACTGCGCTTGGAAAGAGCGAACTTGCACTTAAATTTTGGGATTTTTACATGGAACATTGGGGAATAATGTCGGAGAAAAAGGATGTTCATGGTAATCATTTGACAAACCCACGTAACTATGTAAAAGAAATGGATAGATTTTGTGAAAATTGGTTTGATGCAATTGGTAACGAAATGAAACTCCAAGTAAGATATGAAATGAATGATAGAGCGGTTGTAAATCCAAATACATACTATTTTGCAAGACTTGCAGAGCGCTCAGCACCAATGAAGAAGAATCCGGAAAATCGTAAATGTTCAAAAGATGCCGGAATTATAGCAAAATTTGGTGGACTTTATACCGGAAGATATTGGGATGATGAATTAACCGCATTAACCGGTGGTCAAGGCAAAAAAGAATGGATGCCACATGACGGATTCGTAAACGTTCTTGGGCAAATGGCGCCGTTTACTCTTCCAAGTGAGAAGGCAGATAATTACACAGGACCATTTAATTCGGGTATTTGGTACAATATGCCTGTTGAACATAAAGATCACCTTTCTTGGGTTGGCTGGAAAGAAAAGAAAGATGTATTCTATAAATATTATCTGGATATGATGGAGTTATTTGATAATCTTCCAGCAAAATCTTCTAAATAAAACTAAGCTCCCATTCATTTGAATGGGAGTTTTTATGTAATTAATAATATTCTGGTTTTAATTTAATTTTATCAAATTGCGTAAAAATTTTTCTGTTTACTTCCGGAAGCCATCCTTTGCTAATAATAAAAACGCAAAGTTCAGCAAGTATAATTCCGGCAGGAACGTCTATTAAAACGTGTTGTTTTGTTAAAACAGTTGATGCAAAACCAAAGGAAAAATATAAACCGGGCATTTGGTATAATATGCCTGTTGAACACCGTGACTATCTTTCATGGGCCGGATCCGGTGTTCCTTCAAAAGAATATTTCGAATATATGGAAAACATGCTTGAAACATTTTCTAAACTTAAGTAAAAAAAGAGTTCCAAACACTTAAAGTGTTTGGAACTTTTCTTATATAAATTGTTTTATGCCAAAGGCAACTCCGCTTTCGGCATTGCTTTTGGTAATGTATTTGGCAGCTTTTTTGCATTCTTCTGACGCATTTCCCATAGCAAAGCTGTATCCGGCAAATTCAAGCATAGAGAGGTCGTTGTTTGCATCGCCAAAGGCCATACATTCTGATGCGTCTATTCCAAGTACTTTACACATTCCGGATAATGCATCGCCCTTGTGGGTTTCTTTTTTTGTCATTTCAATGCTTAAATCTATTGATGTTGTAACAAGAAGATTGTCAAGACTGCTTAGATAATCCCAAGTGTCTCTGAATACAGCCGGGTCTATTATAAAAGTGGTGAATTTTTCAATGTTTTGTCCCTCAAGCTCTTTTTCAAGACTTTCACATATTGTCATCCCACAAAATAGGCTTTCAATGAATTCTCTTGGAAAAATTTCAAAAGGAAAAAGTTGTTCCTTATCCTTTTGAACATGGCTTCGGCCATTTGCATACATTTCAATAAATATTGGTTTATCATCTAAATATTTTAAAATGTCGTGTGCTGTTTCCCATGACATGGTGTTTGAATAAATAATTTTGTCAGCTTTTCGGTCATAAACTCCGGCACCGTTTGAAAATAAAATATAATCTATTTCAGGCACTTGTTCACAAACATTACCAACAAGAGACAGCGTTCTACCCGTTGAAATTGCAATTTTTACACCTTTGTCATGTGCTTCCCAAAGAGCCTTTTTATTCTCTTCACTAACCGTGGTATGATCCGGTGACATTAAGGTGCCATCCATATCAAGAGCTATAAGTTTTACCATAAATTAATCCTCGTTCTTTTTAAATAACTTATCAAATGTTTTGTTATACAGTTTTATAAAACTTCCAACCAGTATTGCTGCAATAATACTTCCTTCGCGTACACCTTCCAGTTTACCAATGAAAATAAGGCAAATTACAGCTGAAATTAAAATATAGAAAATGTCAAAGAAGATTTTAATGTTTTCGTATCTTTTTCCGGTAACTGCTGATATTGCGCGATTCATAGCCTCGCCCGGAAGCATTGCAACGCCACCTTTTAGTTGTATCCAAATACCAAAAGCTACAACAATACAGCCAATAATCATAAAGGTGAATTGAGAGAAATATCCGGTTACTGTGATGCCTCTAAGTAGGTAGCAAGAGAAATTGGTTAAATATCCATAAATAAAAGCTAGGATTGTTTGAACAATTATTTCAATCGGATTGCATTTGCTGCGAAGGAGTAAAACCTGAATTGTAATTTGAATTACACTAAATAGATTTAACCAACCACCGAATGTAAAAAGAGTGCTTACAAGAGAAACAGAATACGGAACAGATGATACCGGAGATGTTCCAAGACCTGCTTTAGTTGAGAATGCAACTCCCAGAGAAGCAATAAATAAACCGACTATGAATATTAAATAGTTAAAAATTACTTGTTTGTGTATTTTCATTATTTTTCAGCCCCTGTTGAGAATAAGAATAAGAAAATGAGTTCAAAATGTCCCGTTGCCGGTCCTAACGCTGCAAAGAAAAACATAATTTACGATTAATTATAAATGATTGTATTAGATTTGGAAAGCAGAAAAAAAGACCGAAGTCAAATGACCTCGGTCTTTGGATGGTCGAGGCGAAGGGACTCGAACCCCCGGCCCTCTGGTCCCAAACCAGATGCGCTACCAAACTGCGCTACGCCTCGATTTATTTGTGAGTGCTCAGTAATTATATACTATGTAAAATATAAAATCAAGGAAATTTTTTAAAAAATAATGAGAATTTTTATTTTTTGTGACCGAAGGTAATGGAAATGAATAAACTGTATTGAACTTTGTAAGGGGGCAGATACAGTGGATGGTATAAATAAGTATTTTTTAGGTAGCAACACAAATGAAGGTTTTTATTCCCTTTTTAATGAACTTTATAATCCGGAAGAAAATTGGCGTGTTTACATATTGAAGGGTGGACCCGGCTGTGGCAAGTCCACCCTTATGAGGCGGAGTGCCGAAAAACTAGCAAATGATGGATTTAAAGTTGAGCGGGTAATGTGTGCATCTGATCCCACGTCATATGATGCTATCATATGTAGGGATAAGATGCTGGCAATAGTTGATGGCACTCCGCCTCATGTATTTGAACCGAAGTATTACGGTGCCGTTGAAGAGATAATAAATCTTGGAGAATGCTTGGATGGTTCAAAACTTCAAAAATCTGTGGATAAGATACGGAGTTTATTTGACACAAATAGCCGCTGTTATAGAAAAACCACAAATTATTTGAAGGCTGCATGTGCTCTTGATAGAAATAGTAAGAAAATACAAGACGGATACATCAATTATGATAAGATTTATAGGTATGCTTTAAATTTATATAAGAGGGAATTAGGTGGAAATTTACCTATAGGTGAAATTGAATATACCTTCCTAACTGCTTTTACCAACGAGGGTGAGGTTACTTTTGAGAATCCTTGGGTAAATGATTATAAAATAATATCAGTTGATGATGTAATTGGATGTGTCAGTGGACAACTGATGGATTGTATTTTGTCAATTTGTGAGGATAACGGTTTAAATGTGGTGGCCGGAGTGTCTCCATATGATACAGAAGAGATTATACAAGTAATTTTCCCGGATAGAAAACTTGCAATTATAAGAAAGGGGTTTGGAATAGAAGGATTAAGAACAATCCATGCCTCAAGATTTACTGATGCAGAAGCTTTGAAATTACATAAGAATAAATTAAACTTTAACAGGAAAACATCGCTGGAACTTAGAAAGGTTGCAGAGAATTATCTTTCTGACGCAAAGAAAATACATGATGAAATTGAAAGAATTTATAAGGAGGCAATGGACTTTGAAAAATTAAATATAATAACAGATAGTTTTGTTGCTAAAATATAGAAATAGAGGACCCAATTCAAATTTTATTGAATTGGGTCCTTTTTATTTGATTTTATTAATGACAGTGTTCGCATGAGGAACAGTCCGGGAATAAAGATTTATCATATTCTATTCCCTCGTTGTCATAATAGTTTTTAACTGCACTTTTTATTGCCTCTTCTGCCAAAACAGAACAGTGTATTTTATGAGCGGGAAGTCCGCCAAGAGCCTCTGTTACTGCTTTATTAGTCAGTGTTAGTGCTTCAGATAAAGGTTGTCCCTTGATTAGTTCTGTTGCCATTGAGCTTGAGGCTATGGCTGAACCGCATCCAAATGTTTCAAATTTTACATCGCGGATTATTTGATTTTCATCTATATCAAGATATATTTTCATTATATCTCCGCATTTTGCGTTACCAACTTCACCCACACCATTTGCATTTTCAAGTGTTCCAACATTTCTTGGATTAAGGAAGTGGTCCATTACTTTTTCGCTATAAAGAGCCATTTTGTTTCACTCCTTTAGTTTAATATAAATGGTTTAATTCCATTGACCTTGTCTCTCCAAAGTGGGGACATATTTCTAAGATAAGAGACAATTTCAGGAACTGTATTAATAATGTAATCTATTTCTTCTTCTGTGTTTTCTTCAGAGAGTGACAAACGTACTGATCCATGTGCAATTTCATGGGGATGTCCTATGCTTAAAAAAACATGGCTTGGATCAAGAGAGCCGGAAGTACATGCAGATCCTGAGGATGCGCAAATTCCTTTAGCATCTAGTAGGAGCAGAAGGCTTTCGCCTTCAATTCCTTCAAAAATGAAATGTATATTTGAAGGGAGTCTGTTTATTGGATCTCCGTTAAGGGTTGAATGAGGAATTTTAGAAAGCTCTGTTATCAGTTTGTCACGAAGCCTTGTGAGTTTTTTTGCATTCTCATCCATATTTTCAACTGCTTCTTCAAGTGCGGCAGCCATTCCCATAATTGCCGGTAGGTTTTCAGTTCCGGCACGTTTTCCACGTTCTTGAGCGCCACCTTCAATTATATTTGTAAGAATAATTCCCTTTCGTGCATAAAGTACGCCAATACCTTTTGGCCCGTGAAATTTGTGTGCTGATAATGATAGGAGATCTATATTCTGTTCTTTAACATTTATATGTACATGACCTGCTGCTTGAACCGCATCTGTATGAAAAATTACGCCTTTTTCCTTACATACAGCTCCTATTTCAGAAATGGGTAAGATTGATCCTATTTCATTGTTAGCATACATTATAGTTACAAGACATGTATCTTCTCTGATTGCGTTTTTAACTTGTTCCGGGTTAATTGTTCCCTTCTTTCCAACGGGAAGAAGTTCAATTTCAAAGCCCTCTTTTTCAAGTTTTTTTAATGTGTGAAGAACAGCGTGGTGCTCAAAAGCAGTTGAAATAATGTGCTTTTTGTTTCTTCTTGCACCATTTCTTGCGGCAGATATTATTGCCTGGTTATCCGCTTCACTTCCGCCTGAAGTAAAATATATTTCGTTTGTTTCTGCACCAATACATTTAGCTATACGTTCTCTGGAATTAAGCAAGTGTTCAGCTGCAATTTGCCCTTTGCTATGAAGAGATGATGGATTTCCATATATACTCTCCATAAATGGTAGCATGGCATTTATGGCTGTTTTACTCATTTTAGTTGTTGCCGCATTATCTACATATATTTCCATAGTTTTGGCTCCTTTGCGATTTATTTTATCGCTTCAAAACCGTGCTCAAGATCAGCAAGAATATCATCTATGTGTTCTGTTCCAATTGAAAGACGAACAGTGGTTGGTCTGATTCCTGACTGTAGGAGTTCTTCTTCAGTCATTTGTGAGTGTGTGGTTGAAGCTGGGTGAATAACAAGACTTTTAACGTCTGCAACGTTTGCAAGAAGAGAGAAGAGTTCAAGACTTTCAGTGAACTTTTTTGCATCCTCTGCTGTACCTTTTACATCAAATGTGAAGATGGATGCAGCGCCGTTAGGGAAGTACTTGTTATAGAGTTCCTTTTCTTTGCCTATTGCAAGAGAAGGGTGGTTAACTCTTTCAACTTGAGGATGGTTGTTTAGAAATTCAACAACCTTAAGTGCATTTTCAACATGCCTTTCAAGTCTAAGAGAAAGAGTTTCAAGACCCTGAAGGAAGAGAAATGAGTTAAAAGGAGAAATTGTAGCGCCCTGGTCTCTCATGAGGGTTGTTCTAATCTTTAATATGTATGCAAGGTTTCCAACTGCTTCTGTAAATACAACACCGTGGTAGGATGGATTTGGCTTTGAAAGACCCGGGAATTTGTCATTCTGTGCCCAGTCAAATTTACCTGAATCTATAATTACGCCACCTATTACTGTTCCATGTCCTCCAATAAATTTGGTTGCCGAATGAACTACAACATCAGCACCGTATTCAATTGGACGAAGGCAGTATGGAGTTGCAAAAGTGTTATCAACAATGAGAGGAATTCCATGCCTGTGAGCTATTTCTGAAAGTCCTTCAAGATCAATTACATTGGAATTTGGGTTTCCAAGAGTTTCTGCAAAAATAAGCTTTGTGTTATCTTGAATTGCTGATTCAACTGCATTTAGATCTGATGGATCAACAAATGTTGTTGTAACTCCCTGATCTGGAAGAGTATGTGCCAAGAGATTGTATGTTCCTCCATAAACATTTGTTGAAGCAACAACGTGGTCCCCTGCAAGGGCTATATTTTGAATTGCATATGTAATTGCTGCCGAGCCGGATGCTGTTGCAAGAGCTCCAACTCCGCCCTCAAGAGCTGCAATACGTTCTTCGAAAACTGAAGACGTTGGATTCATAAGGCGTGTATATATGTTTCCATTTTCTGTAAGACCAAAACGTCCCGCAGCTTGTGCAGAATCTGCAAAAACATAAGATGTAGTTGCATAAATAGGAACCGCTCTTGCATCTGTTGCAGGGTCAGGATTTTCCTGTCCGGCATGAACTTGTAATGTTTCAAATTTGAAATTATTGTTACTCATATTTTTTACTCCTTAAAATGTTTATTTTGTTACTTTGGTTTATGAGCAACACATTCGTCCGTTTCTAAAATTATTGCGTATTAAAATTAGAAAAGAATTTCTCACAATAAACACACCTTCCCAATAGGTTATTGAAAGTATAAAACACAACAACCTACTTTGTCAATAGGTTATTGTGTTTTTCTTTTCAATTTGTCTCAAATTGTCTTGAAATTATGTCTGCAGTTAGTCTGGAAAGTCTTAAATCAACCGGTTCCAATACTTTGGAATCTGATTCAATTACAATTAATCCACCAATTAAATCACCATTACAGATAATTGGTATTATAATTGATGCATTGCAGTCCAAACCTAAAAAGGGCTTTATTTCTTTGTCATCTGATGCCTGAAATATTTTTCTTTCTTTGATAGTTTTTATAAGATCATTTGATGGAATAATCTCATTTGTTTTTTGCTTTGGAAGTCCGTAAATGCATACAATTTCATCTAAATCACAGATTGCAGTTGGAAGTTTTATCTCTTTGTAAAGAGATTCACAAAGTAGCATGACGTTTTTTCCAAGCTCACCTATTAGTGAATATTTTCTAAAAATTATTTCATCATTTCCGACATATATTTCAAGTGGGTCTCCTTCGTTCATGTGCATGGAACGTCGTATTTCTTTTGGAATTACAATTCGTCCCAAATCATCTATTCTTCTAACAATTCCAGTTTGTTTCATCGGTAATACCTTCTTTGAATTAGTCTATAATATTTTGACCGAGTTAAAGGCTTATATTCTAAAAAGGTATAAAAAAAGGAGGGCAAATTGCCCTCCAAAATTTATGTTTTTTATTTTATAACTTTAACACCAAGTGTTGCATTTTCACCGTTTATGTTCCAGTCTGCTGTGTAACCATCAATTGAACCAATTGTGATTTCATCTGCAAGAACATCGGCCATTACAGATTCTCTGTTGTTTTCAATGATATTTTTAATTTTGTCACTTCCATCAACAAAGAGAGAAATATGATCCATAACCTCAAACTTTGCATCTTTACGCATTGTTTGAATCTTACTTACTATTTCACGAACAAAGCCTTCTGTAATGAGTTCTTCTGTAAGAGTTGTATCTATTGCAACTGTAATACCAAAATCAGAAAGAGAGAAGTAACCATCTTGCTGTTTAGTTTCAATAAGAAGATCTCCTTCTGTAAGTTCAATTTCTCCAATGCTGATGTTAAGTTTAAGAACGCCTGTGGTATCAAGTTCAGCTTTGGCTTTAGTTCCGTCAAGGTTTTGAAGAACCTCGCGGATTTCACCAAGTTGTTTACCAAACTTTGGTCCGAGTGTTCTCATTTGTGGTTTAAATGAGTATGAAAGAAGATCAGCTGTATCATCAACGAACTTAACATTTTTGATATTAAGTTCTTCTTTAATGATATCAGTGTAGAACTCGGAAAGGTCTTTTGTTGCCTTAACATACATTGTGCCAAGAGGCTGACGGTTCTTTATATTCGAACCATTTCTACAAGCACGGCCAAGACCAACAATATCAAGAACCTCTTCCATATTTTCTTCAAGTTCTTTGTCAATATATGACTCTACTACTTCTGGGAATTCACAGAGGTGAATGCTTTCAGGAGCAGTTTTGTCTATGCTGCGAACAAGATTTTGATATATATCTTCTGTCATAAATGGAATCATTGGGGCCGCAGTTTTTGCTGTTACAACAAGTGCTGTGTAAAGGGTCATATATGCGTTAATCTTGTCCTGTGCAAGTCCCGGTGTCCAGAAGCGTTCACGACAACGACGAACGTACCAGTTTGAAAGTTGGTCTACAAATTCAGAAATATATTTTGCTGCTTCAGGAATCCTGTAATTTGCAAGGTTTTCGTCAACACCCTTAACCATTGTGTTGAGCTTTGAAAGACACCATTTATCCATTACAGAAAGTGATGAATAGTCAAGAGAATACTTTGTAGCATCAAAGTTGTCTATATTTGCATAAAGAACAAAGAATGCATAGGTATTCCAAAGTGTGCCCATTACTTTTCTCTGTCCTTCAGTAACTGCCTTTCCGTAGAAACGGTTTGGAAGCCATGGAGCAGAGTTAGTATAGAAGTACCAACGAATTGCGTCTGCACCGTAGGTTTCAAGTGCCTCAAAAGGATCTACTGCATTACCTTTTGATTTTGACATCTTTTGTCCATTTTCATCCTGAACGTGTCCAAGAACTATTACGTTTTTAAATGGAGCCTTGTTGAATATGAGTGTTGAAATTGCAAGGAGAGAATAGAACCAACCACGGGTTTGGTCAACAGCTTCTGAAATGAAGTCTGCCGGGAATTGGCTCTCAAAGAGTTCCTTGTTTTCAAATGGGTAATGGTGTTGAGCAAATGGCATTGAACCGGAGTCAAACCAACAGTCAATTACTTCAGGAACACGTGTCATTTCCTTGCCACAGTCAGGACATTTAATTTTAACTGCATCAATGTAAGGGCGATGAAGTTCAATGTCGTCCGGACAGTTGTCTGACATGGATTTGAGTTCTTCAATTGAACCTATTGCATGACGCTTTCCGCATTCACATTCCCAAACGTTAAGAGGAGTTCCCCAATAACGGTTACGAGAAATACCCCAATCTTGAACATTTTCAAGCCAGTCACCAAAACGGCCTTTACCAATGCTTTCAGGAATCCAGTTAATAGTGTTATTGTTTGCAATGAGGTCATCTTTTACTGCAGTCATTTTGATAAACCAAGATTCACGTGCATAGTAGATGAGCGGTGTATCACAACGCCAACAGTGTGGGTAGCTATGTTCAAACTTAGGGGCATCAAAGAGAAGACCACGTTTGTCAAGGTCAAAAATTACCTTTGGATCTGCATCTTTAACGAAAAGACCAGCAAAAGGAGTTTCCTCTGTCATGTTACCTTTTCCGTCTACGAATTGAACGAATGGTAGGTCATAGGTTCTACCAACCTTTGCGTCGTCTTCACCAAATGCCGGAGCAATATGAACAATACCGGTACCATCTGACATGGTTACATAAGAATCACATGTTATGAAGTGGCCTTTTTTATGTTGCTTTTCACATACCGGCTTTACACATTCAAAGAGAGGCTCATATTCCTTGCGTTCAAGGTCAATACCCTTGTATGTTTCAAGAATTTCATATGCCGGCTTTCCTTCTTCGGCGAGTTTGCCGAGAACAGTGTCAAGAAGGGCAACAGCCATGTAGTATGTATAGCCATCTGCTGCTTTAACTTTTGCATATTTTTCATCCGGGTTTACGCAGAGAGCAACGTTGGAGGGAAGAGTCCATGGTGTTGTTGTCCAAGCAAGGAAGTATGCATCCTCGCCAATAACTTTAAATCTTACAACAGCTGAACGTTCTTTTACGTCTTTGTAACCCTGTGCAACTTCGTGTGATGAAAGAGGGGTTCCGCAACGTGGGCAATAAGGTACAATTTTAAAGCCCTTGTACATAAGACCTTTGTCATAAATTTGTTTGAGTGCCCACCATTCGGATTCAATAAATGAATTGTGGTATGTTACGTATGGGTCGTCCATATCTGCCCAGAAACCAACTGTTCCTGAGAAATCTTCCCACATTCCCTTGTATTTCCATACGCTCTCTTTACACATCTTTATAAATGGTTCAAGACCGTATTCTTCAATTTGCTCTTTTCCGTCAAGTCCAAGAAGTTTTTCCACTTCAAGTTCTACAGGCAGACCGTGTGTGTCCCATCCTGCTTTACGAGGAACAAAGTTTCCTTTCATTGTTTGGTAACGGGGAATCATATCCTTAATTACGCGGGTAAGAACGTGGCCAATGTGTGGTTTACCATTAGCTGTTGGAGGACCATCATAGAATACAAAAGATGGACCTTTCTTTTCTTCTGTCTTTTCAAAAATCTTTTCATCTTTCCAAAATTTTTGAATATTTTTTTCACGTTCAACGAAGTTGAGATCAGTTGAAACCTTGTTATACATTAAACACCCTCCAAAATGACATAATAATGTATATTAATTACTCTAAATAACGGGTAAAAGTTTAACACAACGAGTTGCTTTAGTCAAATATTAACAATATAATATATAAAAATGGGTCGTGAGGTGAATTTATGTCAATGCTAACTCCGGAGTTTTTCGATGCTGCTTGGAAAGACTCTATGCCGAAAGATGGTATGAAACATACAAAAGAAACTTGGAATATGCTGGCAAAAAATTGGAGAATAGATTCAAAAGAAGTACAAGAAAAAAAGGATAAAATACGTGTAGATTTAGTTGAATTTCTTGTTTCAAACGGACTTTTGAAAGAGGGCGATTCAGTAATAGATATAGGCTGCGGTATGGGTGAATATTCACGTGCATTTGCCAAAATTGCGGATTCAGTGGTTGCAACAGATATTTCAACCGTTATGTTGGGTTATGCAAGAGGTCTAAGTGAATCTGTGGGAATAAATAATATTGAATTTGAGGAGAATGATTTTTTAGCATTTGACAATTCTATAACCAAGTGGTTTAATAGGTTTAATCTGGTTTTCACGTCATTAACACCAGCCATGTCAGGCCTTGAGTCGGTAAAAAGGGTAAGTTCTATGAGTAAAGAATGGTGTTTTAACAACAGTTTTATTTATAGGGATGATTCCATTAGAAATATTTTAATGTCTGAGGTATTTGACATGCCAATTAACAGAAATTGGGGAAATAGTTCACCTATTTGTTTATTTAATATTCTTTGGTGCCTTGGATATTATCCAAAAATGGAATATTATAAAGAGACAATAGATTCTGAGCATGAATTAACGGAAACTTTTGCAAAAAATTGTGTGGAAAATATCATTAGAGACAGAGCTCCAACCGAGTCTGAAATAAAGATGGTCTATGATTATCTTGAATCTATTGCTATAGATAATAAAATCACTAAAAGTACGGAATCTCTTTATGCATGGACATATTGGAATGTTAATGATAAAAAAGATATTTAACAAAGGAAGATGAAAAATGTTGGTTTCAACAAAAGGTAGATATGCTTTAAGAGTAATGATTGAACTTGCCCTATCTGATCCTGCTGAATATATAAAATTAAGCACTATTGCAGAAAGACAGGAAATATCAGAAAAATATCTTGAAAGTATAATAGTAATACTTTCAAAAGCGGGACTTGTTGATGCTGTTCGCGGTAAAGGCGGTGGATATAGACTGAAAAGAAGGCCGGATGAATATTCTGTTTATGAAATTTTAAAACTTACAGAAAATTCACTTGCGCCTGTTGCCTGCCTAGACTGTGAAGTAAATACCTGCGAGCGGGCCATGAGTTGCAGAACTCTTCCAATGTGGGAAGGGTTAAATAATCTCATAAAAGATTATTTGATGAAATATACATTGGACAAACTTATTGAAAAAGAAATTGCTGAGGATTTTCAAATTTAATCCTCAGCAATTTTTATTTTATTTGATTTTGAATTTTACATGCTTTCAAAAGATTTTTTGCAAGCATTGCAGATGTTACTGCTCCAACTCCCGGAACAGGTGTTTTAAATGCAACCTTTGCTTCAACATCATCTTTACAACAGCCATATGTAATTATTTTTTGGCGACCGGTTTTTTCGTTGATTATTGGGTTCCCAACTTCATCAAATGCCTTTTCACAGATAACCGTAGCATCTATTACAACAGCATCCTTTGAGACATAATCTCCAATAATAAAATCTCTTTCAGGAGCAGCTCCAATTATTATATCCGCCTTAGAAAGATAGTCCTTTTTAACATCCTCAGGTGTCATATGGTGAACCATAGTAACAGTTGCATATCTATTTAAGAGCATAATGGAAAGTGGTTTTCCAATTACATTCGATTTGTTAATTACACAAACATTTAATCCACATAGAACATCATTTTCAAAGCCAGGTTTTTTCTTTTTAAGTGGAATGTGCTTGTTTTTAAAGTGTTCTTTTATTTCATCTTGATAAAAGTCTATGATTGCAAGAATTGCTTCCGGGGTACAAGGGCGCAGCCCTGTTGGGTCATTTACAACCACTTTTCCCATATTTTCCATTGTTGTTGAGTCACAGTCTTTTAAAGAAGAAATATTTTCAGATATTGCCACTGTTTCATCTATGTTATCAAGTGGTCTAAAAGCAAGGATTCCATGAATGCTTGGATTTTCATTTATTTCTTTGAATTTCTTTATGTAGTCATCCTGTGAAATGTCAGCTGGCAAAGCAAAAACCTCAACATCAATTCCAGCTTCATTCATTGTTTTGGTTGCGCCTTTTTCATAGGAGAGATCAGGGCCCTTTTCACCTACGCGAACAATTCCAAGTTTTGGTGTAATACCTTGCTTTCTAAGGTTTTCTGATTCTAATTTGCAATCTTCTTTTATTTTTGCCGCAACTGCTTTGCAGTCAAGTAGTTTTGCCATGTTGTTTCACCTTATTTACGACTGAGTTGATTTTTAACGTTTTCATAAATTTCATCAGCAAGTTTTTCTCCTTCATTTATAAGTGGAAGAAGTTCACTTTCAATTGATTTAACATAATTTTCATCTTGGATGGATTTTAGGTTAATCATGACATTTAGCCATCCGGCTTGCATTGCTGATTTCAAACATAAAACGCCACAACCAACATCGGACACAGCAATTTTTGATCCTTTTTCTGCAAGCTCTTCATGGAGCTTTATTGCTTTGTATGAAATTTTTACAATTTCAATTGGAGCAGATATTGCAACAAGGAGAGCATTTTGCATTTTTTCATTTTTTGTCTTTCTTTCTTCGTCTGTATTAGACGGGAGGGAATAACACTGAGAGAGAGGGTAGAAGTTTTCTGCGTCTTTGTCTATTAGTTCCAAAAGCTGAGACTTAAGAGTCTCAGCTTCTTTTATTATTCTTTGAATATCATCTTCATATTCGGCATATTTTTTCTTTCCGGTTGTAAGGTTACAAACCATTCCTGCAAGAGCTGCGCCGATGCTCCCGACAAGAGCTGCAACTCCACCGCCACCCGGAACAGGAGCCTTTGAAAATGTTTCATCTACAAATTTTTCGCATGTCCAATTTGGTATGTTACTCAATTTTAATCAGTCCTTTTATTAGAAGAGTCCGGTAATTTTACCAGAGTTGTCACAGTCAATTCTTTCAGCTGCCGGTACTTTTGGAAGTCCCGGCATTTTCATGATTTCACCTGTCATTGCAACAAGGAAACCTGCTCCGGCACTAACTGTTACTTGGCGAATTGTAATACGGAAACCTTCCGGTCTACCGAGTTTTGTCTGGTCATCTGTTAAAGAATATTGAGTTTTTGCCATACAAATTGGAAGATTACCAAATCCACATTTCTCAAGTTCAGCAATTTCTTTTGCTGCTTTTGGAGTAAAGTCAACGCCGTCAGCACCATATATCTTTTGTGCAATTGCTGTAATTTTATCTTTAATCGGCATATCAAGATCATAGGAGAATTTGAAGTTGTTTTCTCCTTCTTCGCAGAGCTTTATTACTTCTTTGGCAAGTTCAATTCCACCTTCTCCGCCTTTTGCCCAAACTTCTGACATTTTAACGTTTACACCGAGTTCGTTGCATTTTCTTGTAACAAGTTCAATTTCGGCGTCTGTGTCATTTGCAAAACGGTTAAGCGCTACAACTGCAGGAAGTCCAAATACCTGAGTAATATTTTCAACATGTTTAAGAAGGTTTGGAAGACCCTTTTCAAGTGCTTCAAGATTTTCTTCTCCAACCTCTGTCTTTGGAACACCACCGTTGTATTTTAATGCCTTAATTGTGGCAACAATTATTACTGCGTCAGGTTTTAAATTTGCAAGACGGCATTTAATGTCCAGGAATTTTTCAGCACCAAGGTCAGCGCCAAATCCTGCTTCAGTTACAACATAGTCACCATAGTGCATAGCCATATTTGTAGCCATAACTGAATTGCAGCCGTGCGCAATATTTGCAAAAGGACCACCGTGAATAAATGCAGGGGTTCCTTCAAGTGTCTGTACAAGGTTTGGCTTTAATGCATCCTTTAGGAGTGCCGTCATTGCGCCTTGAGCGTTAAGCTGACCGGCTGTTACAGGTTCTCCGCTTCTATTATAAGCAACAACAATTCTTGCAAAGCGTGCCTTGAGGTCATCAAGGCTTGTAGCAAGACAGAATGCTGCCATTACCTCTGATGCAACAGTAATGTCAAAACCGTCTTCACGTGGAACACCATTTGCCTTTCCACCCATTCCGTCAACAACGTTACGAAGTTGACGGTCGTTCATATCTACGCATCTGCGCCATGTAATTCTGCGCGTGTCTATATCAAGTTCATTTCCCTGATGAATATGGTTGTCAAGCATGGCAGCAAGGAGGTTGTTGGCAGCCCCAATTGCGTGGAAGTCTCCTGTGAAATGGAGATTAATGTCTTCCATAGGAATTACCTGTGCATATCCGCCACCTGCAGCACCACCTTTAATACCGAATACCGGACCAAGAGATGGTTCGCGAAGTGCAATAACAACATTTTTACCAAGTTTTGAAAGTGCATCACCAACACCTACAGTGGTTGTTGTTTTTCCTTCACCTGCCGGGGTCGGGTTGATAGCGGTACAAAGGATAAGTTTTGCTTTTGGTCCTTTTTTTGGTTGCTTTAAAAGGTTATAGTCAACCTTTGCTTTGTACTTTCCATAGTATTCAATGTCGTCCTCAGTAAGTCCGATTTTTGCTGCAACATCCCTAATGTGCATTGGGGTTGCTTCTTGTGTAATTTCAATGTCTGATTTAAATGCCATATTGTTTTCCGCCTTTCTGGGTGGTAATATTTATTCATGTTAAATGGGAGGCCGGTATATGAATAAGCCTGAACTTAGAGCTAAAATAAAAGAAGAAAAGTTGAAATTATCCGAACAATTTATTCTAGATTATAGCACTAAAATAAGTAGATTATTCTTTTCTCTTCCCGCCTATAAAGAGGCAAATGTAATTTATACATATGTTGCCTTTAATAATGAAATTATTACCGAGTATATTATTGAACAAGCACTTAAAGATGGCAAAAAGGTTGCTGTTCCAAAAGTGGAATGTCCGGGAATTATTGAGTTTTATTATATTACTGATTTGGCTTCACTTCAACCTGGAACTTATAATATTTTGGAACCAAACTCTTTAAATTGCCAAAAAGCCGAAGACAAAGATTTTCTTATGATAATTCCGGGTCTTGCATTTGATAAAAACCATAACCGATTAGGTTATGGTGGTGGATATTATGACCGTTTCATAAAGCGCGCCAAAGACAGTGGAAAAAATCTCAAAAAGATTGCAGTGGCATATCCTTTTCAAGTGGTTTCAGAAATTCCGGCTATGGAATTTGATGAGAAAGTGGATATCATACTTGCTGCGGATGAAATAATTTAAAATTACACTAATAATGAAAACGCTCCTTGTGAAAGGAGCGTTTTGTTATTCTTCAGAATATTTAAATGTTGGGAAGTATGATAGTTTGAAAAGATTGAGCTTGTGCATTCTGTCAATTTTTTCCTTTGTCTTTGGCGCCGGATTTATTCCACGACGTATGTAGTCGTCAAGCTCCTGATATGTGAAGCCAAGATTGTCTTCATCTGTCTTTCCGCAGAGACCGTCTATTGGAGGTTTTTTTACAAATTTGTCAGGAAGGCCGAGCTCTGTTCCAATGAGTCTTACTTCTTCAACTGTGAAGTTTGATAGTGGGCCGAAATCTCCGGCACCGTCACCGTAACGGGTTGCATATCCAACCCAATCCTCAGATAAATTACAGGTGTTTGCAACACGTCCGTTATGAGAGGCTGCAACTGCATAAAGAGTTGCCATTCTGATTCTTGCAGGAAGATTAAATCTGGTTTGCTGTGAAGGTTCAAAGAGGTCCCCAATGCCTTTATATACGCCATCTACGGCATCTTTTATGTTGATTGTGTAGTTCTTTATGTCAAGGATTTTACAGAGTTCAATTGAATAGTCTATGTCAAACTGTTCACCTTGGGGCATCATTACACCAATTACTCTGTCTTTTCCAAGTGCCTTTACGCAAAGGGCAGCTACAACCGAACTGTCCTTACCACCTGAAATTCCAATGATTGCATTACAACCCGGTCCATTTTCTTCAAACCAGTCCTTAATCCATTCTACACATTTTTCTGTAGCGTCTTTTGCATTAAATTCATACATAGCATTGCCCTCTTTTCCAGGAATTTATGGTTGCTCAAATATGTCATAATTATATCATAAACGAGTATAAATACAACTCATTTTATTGCCTTAATATAAGTATTATGATATACTCGTGTATATATTTTTTGAGGTGTATTCAGTGGATATAAAAGTAAACGACAGAGTAAAACTAAAAAAGCCACATCCTTGTGGTGGCAGCATTTTTACCGTTACACGTGTAGGAATGGATTTTAAGTTAAAGTGTGAGAATTGTGGCCATGAAGTAATGGTCCCAAGAGTTAAAGCTGAAAAAAGTATAAAAGAAATAATCAAGGATGAAGATTAATGACAGAAAAGTTATCAAAAGTTGAGGAAAGATTTGAATTCATAAATGAGCAGTTACAAGATCCAAATGTTGTATCTGATATGGAAATGTATACATCGCTCATGAAGGAGCTCAAGCAAATTTCTCCTATAGTTGAAAAATACAGAGAATATAAAAAAGCATCTGAAACGTTTGAAGAAGCAAGAAGTTTACTTGAAAAAGGTGGACTTGAACCTGATTTTAAGGAAATGGTTCAACTTGAATTTGAGGAATCAAAAGATGATATGTCTAGAATTTATGAAGAGTTAAAAATATTACTTCTTCCACGTGACCCTAATGATGACAAAAATGTTATTGTTGAAATTAGAGCCGGTGCCGGTGGGGAGGAAGCTGCTCTTTTTGCGGGCTCTTTGTATAGGATGTACTCTATGTACGCGGAGGCTAAGGGATATAAGACTGAAGTTCTTAATGATAACCCAACGGAACTTGGGGGTTATAAGGAAGTAAGTTTTGAAATAAACGGCGATGGAGCATACTCAAGATTTAAATTTGAGTCCGGAGTTCACCGCGTTCAAAGGGTACCGGAGACTGAATCGCAAGGAAGAATACAAACATCTACTGTAACTGTCGCTGTACTACCGGAAGCAGAGGATGTGGATTTTGAACTAAATCCTGCTGATGTAAAGATAGATGTATTCCGCTCAAGTGGTGCCGGTGGACAAAAAGTTAATAAGACATCATCGGCAATCCGTGTTACACATATTCCAACCGGTGTTGTAGTAGAATGTCAAGATGAACGTTCACAGTATAAAAATAAAGACAAGGCGCTTAAAATTCTCCGTTCAAGACTTTATGACGAGGAACTTGCAAAGCATAATGCAGAAATTGCTGGAGAAAGAAAATCCCAGGTTGGAACAGGGGACAGAAGTGAAAGAATAAGAACGTATAATTTCCCTCAAGGAAGGGTTTCTGATCATAGAATTAATCTTACACTTTATAAAATTGAGGCAATAATGAACGGTGATTTGGACGAATTAATAGATGCTCTTATTACAGCAGACACGTCAAGAAAACTATCCGAGGCAAGTGATATTTAGTGGAAACAAAGTTTTTACAAAATAATATGGATGATATAAAAACTGCCGGTGAAATATTAAAAAACGGGGGTCTTGTCGGCATTCCTACGGAAACAGTTTATGGACTTGCTGCAAATGCATTAAATTCAGAAGCTGTTGAGAAGATTTTTAAGGCAAAAGGGCGCCCTCAGGACAATCCTCTTATAGTTCATATTTCTGATTTATCTGAAATTGATGATTTGGTTTCTTATGTTCCACCGGTTGTATATGAACTTGCAGATGTTTTTTGGCCGGGTCCACTTACAATTATTCTGGAAAAATCTGATTTAATACCAAGTGTTGTAAGTGGTGGTCTTGACACGGTTGCAATTCGTATGCCGTCACATCCTGTTGCAAGGCAAATTATTAAAGCGGCAGGAGTTCCTCTTGCCGCACCGTCAGCAAATACTTCCGGTATGCCCAGTCCAACAACAGTTGAACATGTAATGCATGATATGGATGGAAAAATAGATGCTGTTTTAGACGGAGGTCCATGTGAGTTTGGCGTGGAGTCCACAGTTATAACGCTATGCACCAGAAAGCCAAGACTTTTAAGACCGGGTGGAATAACTCCGGAGGAATTAGAAGAAATTTTATGTGATTTAGAAATAGATAAAGCAGTTCTTTCAGAATTGGAGGACAATGAAGTTGCAGCATCTCCGGGAATGAAATATAAACATTATTCTCCGAAAGCCGAAGTGTTTGTTGTTGAAGGAAATAGTGAAGATTTTGCGGAGTATGTGAATACAATTTCAAAGGAAGAGAAAGGCATTTTTGCTCTTGTTTTTACAGAGGATGAATCGCTTGTCAATTGTGAGAAAATATCTTTTGGAAAAAAAGAAGATAATTTGGCACATGCAAGTAAGCTTTTTGCTGCCCTTCGTGAGTTTGATGAACTTGGGGCTAAAAAGGTGTATGTTCATTCGCCTGAATATGATGGGGTTGGTCTTGCGGTAATGAATAGGCTTTTAAGATCCGCCGGACATAAAATAATAAAGTTATAATTGAGGTAAATTATGAGAAGGGCAATAGTAGTAGGGCTTACAGGTACAACCGGTTCGGGGAAATCCACAGTGGCTGAAATGTTGAAAAAATATGGTTATGCAGTAATAGACGCTGATAAAATAGCGTCACTCATTACAGAAAAGGGCTCTCCCGTTTTAAAAAAACTGGTAGAAGCATTTGGTGCAGAAATTTTAAACGAGGATGGCACTTTAAACAGAAAAATTCTTGCAGAAAGAGCATTTAGCACCACACATAATACATTAATGCTAAATTCCATAACCCATCCGGAAATTATCCGACTTATTATGAAAAAAGTTCAAGGTGAATTTTTTAATGGTTACGAGGCTGTAATTATTGATGCTCCACAACTTTTTGAAAGCGGGCTGGATAAAAAATGTAATTTTCTTGTTTCTGTTTCTGCTTCTAAAGCGACAAGACTTAAAAGGATAATGGAAAGAGATCTTATTTCTGTTGAAGCAGCAAAAAGAAGAATGAATGTACAACTTGATGATTCCTTCTTCAGACAGAACTGCGATGTTGTTATTGTAAATGAAGATAATGAGGAAGAACTTAAGAAACAAGTTCTATATGTGGCAAGACAAATTGAAGAGCGCATAAGCGGAGAAAATGTTTAATTATGCTTAAGAAAAAATTTTTCATTGTATTTATAAGTGTTTTGATTGTAGGCATACTTACCATGCTTGTGAGCAAAATAGTGTTAAATGAACTTTATCCCCAAAAATATGAAGATTTAGTTCAAAAGTATGCCACAGAGTATGGAATTTCCGAAAATTTACTATTTGCAATTATAAAGACCGAGAGTGGCTTTAATGAGAGTGCAAAGTCAGGAGCGGGAGCCCTAGGGCTTACACAAATAACTGAGGATACATTCAATTGGTTACTTACAAAAACCGGAGAAGAATATGATTTTGAGGATTTGAAAAATCCGGAAATATCAATTAAATATGGTGCACTATTCATTTCAATGTTAATTGATGAATTTGAAAATACAGATACAGCAATTGCTGCATACCACGCCGGAAGAGGGCAGGTGAATGCTTGGCTGCAAGATCCAAGTGTTTCAAGTAATGGAAAGACTTTAGATGACATTCCAATAGCGGCAACGGCTCATTACGTATATAAAGTTAACCGTGCTATAAACATATATGAAAATCTATACAATTAATTGGAGGAACAAAAATGTCTGAAAAGAAAACAGAAGCAGAACTTTTAAAGGAAAAACTTTGCTATGATCCAAAGAATGCTTATAAAGAAATGTCAGATGAGGAAATTACTAAATCTTATGCATTCAGCAAGGACTATGAAAACTTTCTGAATGCTGCTAAGACAGAACGTGAAGTTACTTGCTTTATGAAGCAAGAGGCTGAAAAGAAGGGCTTTGTTCCTTTTGATAAAAGCGCAAAATATAAAGCCGGAGATAAGGTTTATAAAATCAACAGAGATAAATGCATAATACTATGTGTTTTTGGTTCGGAGGATATAAAGAACGGTGTCAAACTTGCAGCAGCTCATATTGATTCCCCACGTCTTGATTTAAAACCAAATCCTCTATATGAGTCAGATGAAATGGCTTTGTTTAAAACTCATTATTATGGAGGAATAAAAAAATATCAGTGGACCGCAATTCCACTTTCGCTTCATGGTGTGGTTGTAAAAGGCGACGGAACATCTGTTACAGTTAATATTGGAGAAGACGAAAATGACCCTAAGTTTGTTGTAACAGATCTTCTTCCACATCTTTCAAGAGAGCAAGAAAAGAGAACTCTTGGCGAAGGCATTAAGGGTGAAGAGTTAAACTTACTTATTGGTAGTCGTCCTTTCAAAGATGATAAAGGTTCTGAACTTGTAAAACTCAACATTCTAAAAATTCTCAACGAGAAGTACGGTATTGTTGAAAAAGATTTCCAATCAGCGGAACTGGAAATTGTCCCTGCATTTAAAGCTACTGATATTGGTTTTGACAGAAGTATGATTGGTGCATACGGTCATGACGACAGAGTGTGTGCTTATCCTGCTGCAAGAGCAGTTTTTGATATTAGTAATCCAAAGTACACTGTGGTTACGGTCCTTTCTGACAAAGAGGAAATTGGTTCTGACGGAAATACCGGACTTAATTCTTCATATCTCAAATATTTTATTTATGATATTGCAGAAATGTTTGGGGCAAGTGGAAGGGACGTTCTTTCAAACAGCGAATGTCTTTCAGCTGATGTAAATGCAGCTTATGATTCAACATTCCCGGATGTAATGGAAAAGAAAAATGCAAGTTTCATAAATAAAGGCGTCGTAATTACAAAGTACACCGGTGCCAGGGGAAAATCCTCAACATCTGATGCAAGTGCTGAGTTCATGGGTAAAATTCGCAATCTACTTGACTCAACCAACGTAATTTGGCAGACAGGTGAGCTTGGTAAGGTTGACGCCGGAGGTGGCGGAACAGTTGCAATGTATATTGCAGCACTAAACGTTGATGTAGTTGATTTAGGTGTTCCGGTTCTTTCAATGCATTCACCATTTGAAGTTGTTGCAAAAACAGACGTTTATATGGCGTATAGAGCAATTTATGAATTCTTTAATATGAAATAAAATTAAAACCCTAGATATCTAAGAACTGATATCTGGGGTTTTGTTATATTTCCGAGCTAAAGAATTCAAGAAATTCCTTTGTTTCAGGTTTTGATGGTAAGTTTAGAATTTCATTTGATTTGCCATATTCTATGATTTGACCGTCTTTCATAAAGATTATCTCATCTGAAAGGCGTTTTGCTTGATTAACTGAGTGTGTAACCATAATGATGGTTGCATTTGTTTTTTTTATGTATTTTTTTATTAGTGCCTCTGAAAGTAACGTGGATTCAATATCCATTGCTGCTGTCGGTTCGTCAAGAAGAATTATGTCCGAATTTGAAAGAAAGATTCGGCATAGGCACATTCTGGCAGTTTCACCACCGGATAGCTTAGATGCATTTTGATTTTTAAGGTGGTCAATTTTCATTTCAGAAAGATATTCTTTTGCAGTGGTAATATCTTCTGTTTTATTTTTTACTGACAGCATTACATTTTTTAAAACGGTAGTTTTAAATGCGTAGTTTTTTTGTGGCATGTAGGCAAGTGTTTTCCCATCAAGAGTAATTTCCGGTTTTTCAGATGGCTTAAGTGTGCCGGCAATAATTTTTAGAAATGTGGACTTACCAGAACCATTGGCACCTATTATTGCATAGATTTTACCCGGTTCAAAAGAGAATTCATTTATGTTGAGTACAGTTTTTTCACCATACGTTTTCTTCAAATTTTTAACGATCATTTTTCAGCCACCCTTTCTGAAAAGATGTGAACAATAATGTTCACAAGAAGGGATATAAGCATGAGAATAATGCCAAGAGCCATTGCTCGTGTAAAGTCTCCACGACTGGTATAATTCATTATTGCTGTTGTCATTACATTCGTTTTATAGACGATTGCACCGCCCACCATTGAAACTGCACCTACTTCTGCAATTGATCTGGCAAATCCTGCAAGATATGTAGAGAGAATTTGGTATTTACATTCAATGATAGTAAGTTTTAAAGTTTTCCACCTTGATAGTCCAAGTCCCTTTGTTGTTTCAAGAATGTCCGGAGCCATACTTGAAAGGAACGTTTCAGTGTTTGCAGCTACAATTGGAGTAATTAAGATTACTTGCGCTACAACCATTCCGGTAACCGTATAAAGAAGTTCAAGATGCCTAAGAGGTCCAACTCCAGAGAACAATATGTAGCAGAGAAGACCACATACAACAGGCGGCATACCCATAAAAGTTCTGTTTAATACTATTAGTCCTTTTTTGCCCGGGAATTTTGCCAACGACAAAAAAGCCCCAAGTGGCACTCCTAAAAGGAGCGCCACAATGGAACTTGAAAAGCACATTCTTAATGTAACACTTATTATGTTTTCAAGCATGCTGTCATGCGAAATCATAAGCTCTATGGCTTTTTCAATAATGTTCTGCATAAGAATATGATGTTAAAATCCTAATTATTTGTCAAGACCTTTGAGGAATTCCTCATAGTTCTTAGCTGCTGTAAGATATGTTGCCTTATCTGTGAAGAGATAAGCGCCCATTTCGTCAGCCATTTTAATGCAAGCACCCATACCGGCATTTGCTGATACATACCAATCTGTATAATCCTTTACAGATTCAGCGTCTGTTGTGATGTTAAGATCCTTTGGCCAAAGCTTAATTTCAGCCTTGTGTGTACCTGATTCATCACCACGTGAAACAAACTTGTATTTGCCGTTTGCAATCTTAGCAAATGCATCTTTAACGTCTGAAGCAGTCTTTACACCAGCCGGGTCAGCAGCAGGACCTACAAGTACAAAATAGTTGTACATAAATGTAAGTCTTTCAGCCTTCATGCCGTCAATAACTCTTGCAAATCCGCCTTCAACAAATTCTTCTTCAGAAGACTTTGCGTGAACAAGGATAACATCAGCATTACCCATTTTTGCATTTGCAATTGCCTTACCTGTACCTGCAGAAGTAACTTCTACTTTGTAACCATAAGCATTTTCAAATGTTGGAAGGATTGTGTCAAGAAGACCGGAGTCTTTAACAGATGTAGTTGTTGAAAGACGAATTGTCTTTGTATCATCTGTTGCTTTTTGAATTTCCTTAGTTGATTTTGGTGCATCTTCCTTAATTGTAAAGAGGTTTACACCGAACTTGTCTTTACCGTATTCACCACAAGCCTTAAGGCCTTCGTCTGAAAGAAGCCAGTTGATGAATGCGTCAGCACCTGCTGTGTTAATTTTTACATCCTTTACTGCGTTGCCATCAGCATCAACCCATTTTGCGTTGTCGTTTACAGCAATTACAGTGTAGTTGTTGATAAGGCCTTCGTCTTCTTCCATAAGGATTTCAAGGCCAAGTTTTTTAGCGTCTGTTGGAGCTGTTGTGCCATCATCTTTTGCAGCCGGAGCCTTTGAGCAAGCAGCAAGTGAAAGAGCCATAACAAGGGCCATAACAAGAGCTAAAAGTTTTGCGATTTTCTTCATTTTAAAAATCTCCTTTTTTTATCTAAAAATAAAAAATGAGAACGCCTAAAAAGGAATTCTCATGTCTAATATACATTAAGTTATAGACTAATTCCTTTCCACAATGGGAGGCAGTGTCGTTTCCAACAAAACCCTGATTTGCATCCATATCATAAAGACTAAGGTGTGCAAATTCGAAATTAGGTGCTTCATATTTTATTTTCGGTAATAGAATGTTATCAAAATAAAATATGATTGTCAATGTTTATAGCAGTATGATAAAATAAATCCGTATGTTTAGGAGGCGAAATAATGTTAGATGAGTTTGGACGCACAATAGATTATCTTAGAATTTCTGTCACAGACAGGTGCAATTTAAGATGTATATATTGTATGCCTGAGGAGGGCGTTGACCCCCTTTCTCACTTTGATATTTTGTCCTATGAGGAAACATTGCGCCTTGCAAGGCTTTTTTCGGAGCTTGGCATTACAACTATAAGACTCACCGGTGGTGAACCGCTTGTTCGCAGAGGAATAGAATCTTTAGCAAAGGAAATTCATGACCTTCCGGGAATAACCGAAGTTGGTATTACAACAAATGCTATTGCTCTTACGGATAAGTTTGAGGGAATACTGGCATCAGGAATAAATAATATTAATATTAGTTTGGATACTTTGAATCCGGTTAAGTTTGAGAAGATAACAAGACGACCGGGGCTTGAAAAAGTTCTGGAAGCAATAGACTTATGCGTTGAAAATGGAATTAACACAAAAATTAACTGTGTTGCTATGAAGGGTGTAAATGACGAGGACTTCTTAGATCTTGTTTCCTTGGCAAAAGACAAGCCGATAAGTGTTCGCTTCATAGAATATATGCCGGTTGGTAAAAATGATTTTGAAAAAATGGTTCCGTCAGATGAAATAATAAAAATGATTGAAGATAAATATGGCAAAATGTTTTTAGATCATGAAACTCATGGCAAAGGACCAGCAACTTATTACAAAATAGAAGGTTTTAAAGGCACAGTTGGATTCATAAGCGCAATGAGTCACTGTTTCTGCGATTCATGCAATAGACTTCGCCTTACAGCTGAAGGATATTTAAAACTATGTTTGCAATATGATATTGGAATAGATTTAAGAAAACTTATGCGTGACGGAAAGTCTGATGAAGAAATTAAAAATGCAATTTTAGATGCGGTTCAAAAGAAACCAAAACAACACACGTTTAATAATTATGACGATGCTGAAAATATAGAAGAAAAAGGAATGTCAAAAATCGGTGGCTGAGAGGAGAAATTAAAATGGCTGATGAAAAAATAATCAGAGCAGCAATACTTACTGCATCTGACAAAGGCTCTAAAGGGGAAAGAGAGGATCTTAGTGGTCCTGCCATACAAAAGATTATTGAGCCAAAAGGATATGAGGTTGTAGAATATAAGATAATTCCTGATGATTTCGATGTAATTTGTAAGGAAATAAAAAGAATTGCAGACGAGGATATTGCAAACGTAATTTTTACAACAGGTGGAACCGGATTTTCAGAAAGGGACGTTACACCAGAAGCTACTCGTGCCGTTTGTGCACGTCGTGTTCCCGGAATTCCGGAGGCAATGCGTGCATATTCTATGACAATTACAAAGCGTGCAATGTTGTCACGTGCAGAAGCCGGAATTAGAAAGAAAACATTGGTTATTAATATGCCTGGAAGTCCAAAAGCTGTAACAGAAAGTCTTGAATTTATTATTGATGAACTTCGTCATGGAATTGAAATTTTAATAGGAGAAGCATCTGAGTGCGCAAGAAAGTAATATGTTAACAGTTAAAACGTCAAGCGAAGCTGAGGATATAATCTTTAGCACGTTTGGACATATTAAAATGGATATAGAGGAAGTTGGAATATTAAATTCAGTAGGTAGAATTTTAGCTAATGACATTGTTTCAACTGAGAATGTGCCAAGTTTTAATCGCTCAACAGTAGACGGTTTTGCGGTTAAGGCTCAAAACACCTTTGGTTGTAGTGAAGCCATTCCCGCAATATTAAATTTTAAAGGTGAAGTTTTAATGGGTGAGGCCCCATCTTTTGAAATTGGAAAAGACGAGTGTGCCTATGTTCCTACAGGTGGAGAAATACCGGCAGGAGCCGATGCCATGGTTATGATAGAGTACTCGGAAGATTATGGAGATGGCACACGTGGAATGCTAAAGCCGTCAGCTCCGGGTCAGCATGTAACATTTATTGGTGACGACGTAAAAGTCGGACAGACGGTTCTTCATAGCGGCACCAAGCTTTCCGCTCATCATATTGGTGCGCTTGCGGCTTTAGGATATGAAAGTGTGCCGGTATATAAAAAACCGGTTGTTTCTGTAATTTCAACCGGAGATGAGCTTGTTGATGTGAATGAATCGCCAAAGGGAGCAGAGGTTAGGGATATTAACTCATTTACAATTTGTTCTGCACTTTTGGAACTTGGTTGTGAATATAGAAAAATTGGAATTATAAAGGACGATCTTCCACTCCTTGAAAGTGTTATGACAAAAGCGTTTGAAGATAGTGATATGGTAATTGTCTCAGGTGGAAGTTCAGTAGGCGTAAAAGACTCAACATTTAAAGTGCTTGATAAAATTGGAGAAGTACTTTTCCACGGTATTGCAATTAAACCGGGAAAGCCTACAATTCTTGGAAATGTAAACGGAAAGCCTGGGTTTGGGCTTCCGGGCCATCCCCTTGCGGCTTTTTATGTATTTAATCTTTTTGTAAAACCACTTATTAAATCTATTGCCGGAGAAAGTGTAAGTGACAGAGATTTTTATAATAAAAAAACTGCAAATTTAACACATTCTATTCCATGTAATCATGGACGTGAAGAATGTATGGGCATTAAATTAAAGAACGAAAACGGAAGAACAATGGCAGAACCGGTTTATGCAAAATCCGGACTTATTAGTGTTCTTTCAGATTCAGACGGATATATTAGAATTGCAAGGGATTGTGAAGGTCTTTCACAAGGCGAAGAGGTTGAAATTCAATTATTTTAATGAGGTAAAACTATGAAATACGAGTATTTGACAAATGAACCACTCGACAATGCGGTTAATGAATATATTACCGTTCTTGTAAATAATGGGCTTAAGCCACAGGCGGAAACAGTTCCTGTTTTTGAAGCATGTGGTAGAGTTACCGCGTCGGCAGTATACGCACATATATGTGCGCCTCATTACAATGCCAGTGCAATGGATGGCATTGCACTTATGGCAAATATTACTTTTGGTGCAACAGAGACAACACCGGTTCGTCTTAATGAAGGAGATTTTGTCCAGGTTGATACCGGAGATCCAATGCCTGAAGGAACAGATTCTGTTGTAATGATTGAAGATGTTGTAAGGGATGGAGAAGATGTTCTTCTTTATACCGCAGCAGTGCCTTGGCAACACGTTCGCCAGATAGGTGAGGACGTTTGTGCCGGTGATATGATTCTTCCGTCATACACTGAAATTAAACCTGCTGCACTTGGCGCAATGCTTGCCGGTGGTGTTTTGACAGTAGATGTAGTTAAGCCTCCGATAATTGGTATTATTCCAACGGGTGATGAAATTGTCCCTCCTTGTACAGATCCAAAGCCCGGTGACATTATTGAATTTAACTCAACAATTTTTAGTGGCATTTTAAAAAGTTGGGGAGCAGAACCAAAGACATATCCTATAGTTAAGGATATAAAAGAAGATATTATTAATACTATGAAAAAAGCTGTTGATGAGTGCGATGCAGTAATTATTAACGCAGGCTCATCTGCCGGTAGAGACGACTATTCTTCTCTTGCTGTTAGCACTGTAGGTAATGTTCTTTATCATGGTATTGCAATTAAACCAGGTAAGCCTGCCATTTTAGGTTATGCAGCAAACAAACCTATTCTTGGAGTTCCGGGATATCCTGTTTCGGGTATAATTGTTCTTGAGCAGATAATGAAACCTGTTGTTGAACATATGACAGGTAGAAACCTTCATACGACAGAAGAAATAGATGCAACAATTACACGCGTCATGACGTCTCCTCTTAAATATAGGGAGTTTGTACGTGTTCGACTTGGTCTTTCTTCTGATGGTACATATACGGCAGTTCCTCTTTCTCGTGGAGCGGGTGTTGTAACATCTTTCGTTAAGGCTGACGGAATTATTGATGTTCCTCAAGACTGTGAGGGATATGAGGCTGGAGACAAGGTAAAAGTTCAGCTTCTAAGACCAAAAGCTGAACTTGATAAAACTCTTACAATAATTGGAAGTCATGACCCAATAATTGATGAAATTACAGACATTTTAAGAATTGAAAACCCTGAAAGTGTTGTCTCTTCTTCACATGTTGGCAGTATGGGTGCTATCATGGCAATTAAACGCAAGGAAGCACAAATGGGTGCAATCCATCTTTTTGATGAGAAAACAGGTGAATACAATAATTCATATATTGCAAAACATTTCCCTAATGGTGGTGTAAAACTAAAAAAGGGTGTTAAGCGTATTCAGGGAATTATGGTTGCAAAGGGTAATCCTAAGAACATTAAAAATTTCAAAGATTTGGCAAGATCTGACATATCGTATGTTAATCGTCAAAAAGGCTCCGGAACGCGCATCCTTTGTGACTATCTCATTAAAGAAAATAATATGAAACCTGAAGATATTTATGGCTATGAAAGAGAAGAATTTACACACACTTCTGTTGCGGCTCAAATTGCTACAGGTACGGCAGATGCGGGTCTTGGTATTTATTCAGCTGCAAAGACGTATGACCTTGATTTTATTCCTGTTTGTAATGAGGAATATGATTTCCTTATTGATGAAGATGCGTATAATACAGTAAAGGTTCAAGATTTTATAAAAATATTAGACACAGAAGAATTTAAAAATAGACTCGAAAAACTTGGAGGCTATGAAATATGGAATTAACTCATATTGATGAAAAAGGTGCTGCAAGAATGGTCGACGTAGGAGACAAGGAATTTACTAAGCGCACGGCAACAGCACAAGCTGTTGTAACCATGAAACCTGAAACACTTGAACTAATAAAAGACGGTAAGGTAAAAAAGGGTGATGTTTTTTCCTGTGCAAGAATTGCCGGCATAATGGCTGCAAAGAAAACACATGAACTTATTCCAATGTGTCATCCACTTCCGCTTGAAAAAATTACAGTAGAACTTGATCCTATTTCAGACACACAGGTAAAAATACTTGCAACAGTTTCTTGCACCTACAAAACAGGTGTTGAAATGGAAGCTCTTACTGCAGCAAATGTTGCTGCCCTTACTATCTATGACATGTGCAAAGCTGTAGATAGAGGAATGGAAATAAATGAGTGTTACCTCCTCTTTAAAGACGGTGGCAAGTCAGGAAAATTTGAAAGATAGAGAAAAAAGCAGAATCATATAAATGATTCTGCTTTTTTATTTCATATAATTATTTGTTTCTAAATTGTGCCTTCATTCTCTGTTCTTTAGAAAGAATAGTCTTACGAAGTCTGAGTGAAGTTGGTGTAACTTCAAGAAGTTCATCGTCTGAAATGAATTCCATGCATTGCTCAAGACTCATGTTGGTAGGAGGAACAAGACGAAGAGCATCATCTGAACCGGAAGCTCGTGTGTTGGTGAGGTGTTTAGCCTTACATACGTTACATACAATGTCTTCGTTTCTTGCAGATTCACCTACAATCATGCCTTCGTATACTTCAACTCCAGGGCCAACGAAGAGACGACCGCGTTCTTGAGTGTTGAAAAGTCCATATCCGGAAGTTTCACCGGTTTCATGAACAATAATGGAGCCACGTTCTCTTGTTTGAATATCCCCTTTATATGGCTGATATCCATCAAAGAGTTGGTTCATTATACCATTACCATTTGTGTCTGTTAAGAATTCACTCCTGTAGCCAATAAGACCACGGGATGGAATTGAGAACTCAAGATGTGTTGCTCCGCCTTCATGAACAACCATATTTGTAAGTTCCGCTTTTCTTGAGCCTAGTTTTTCAATAACTGCGCCTACGTATTCTTCAGGGACTTCAACGGATAAAAGCTCCATTGGTTCAAGAGTTTGTCCGGTTGTTTCATCTTTTTTAAAGATTACTTTTGGCCTTGAAACTTGGAATTCATATCCTTCACGACGCATTGTTTCAATTAGGATTGAAAGGTGCAGTTCACCACGTCCGGAAACTTTAAAGGTATCAGTTGTTTCTGTTTCTTCAACACGCATTGAAACGTTTGTTTCAACTTCTTTGAAAAGTCTGTCACGGATGTTTCTGGATGTAACAAACTTTCCTTCACGTCCGGCAAATGGACTGTTGTTAACAATGAAATTCATAGAGATTGTTGGTTCATCAATCTTAATAAAGTCAAGTGGCTCAACGCATTCAGGAGCACAAGCGGTTTCACCAATATTAATATCCGCAATACCTGAAACACAGATAATGTCTCCCGCTGCGGCCTCTTCAACTTCTACTCTCTTAAGTCCATCATAAGAGTAGAGTTTGGAAACTTTAACATTTTGTTCCGTGCCATCTGTTTTGCAAAGAACAACGCTCATATTTTTCTTTATTGTTCCTCTTTCAATTCTTCCCACGCCAATTCTTCCCACATAGTCGTCGTAGTCAAGGCTGGAGAAGAGAACCTGAAGAGGAGCTTCTTTGTCACCTTTTGGTGCCGGGATTTCTTTAAGGATTGACTCGAAAATAGGGCGCATGTCACCTTCACGGTCACGTGAGTCAAATGATGCGTAGCCCTCTTTGGCAGAAGCAAATACAACCGGGAATTCAATTTGATCATCGTCTGCACCAAGTTCAATGAAAAGGTCAATTACCTCGTCCACAACTTCTGCAGGACGTGCGCCCGGACGGTCAATCTTATTTATTACAACGACAACCTTCTTCTTAAGGCCAAGGGCCTTTTTAAGAACGAATCTTGTCTGTGGCATACATCCTTCAAATGCATCAACAAGGAGAAGAACACCATCAACCATGAGGAGAATACGCTCAACCTCGCCTCCAAAATCGGCATGGCCCGGAGTGTCAATGATATTAATTTTTGTGTCATCATAGTGAATGGCTGTATTTTTTGAAAGAATTGTTATTCCACGTTCACGCTCAAGGTCATTTGAGTCCATTACTCTGTCTTGAACTTGCTCATTTGTACGAAATGTACCACTTTGTTTGAGCATTTCATCTACGAGTGTTGTTTTTCCATGGTCAACGTGGGCAATAATTGCAACGTTTCTGATGTCTTCTCTAAGTTTCAAATTTACACCTTCATTACATTAATATATATAAATATCTAAAATACAAGGCAACATTTTAACAGATGTTTTTTTACTTTTCAATATGCAATATTGACATTCTTTAGCAAAATGCTACAATGATTCCTGTCAAGTGAATATGGTTTTCGGGGGTGCTGAATGTTCTTCGGCTGAGATTATACCAAAAAGTTATATGTCCCTGCGGTACAATGTACCCAAACCTGATCAGGATAATGCCTGCGTAGGAAAGGAAGAAAAATATGAAGAAAAATACTACTTATCGTTTAGTAGTATCTGCAATTTTAATTGCACTTGCTACAATTCTTAATGAGGTTGCAACTTTTGAATCACCATTTTTACAGGGTGGCGGGGTTACAATTTTCAGTCAAGTCCCGGTAATTGCTCTTAGTTATATTTTCGGTGTGCCATGGGGTCTTGCTTCAGGATTTGTATTTTCATGTATTCAAATACTCTTTGGCCTTGGAAATTTTGCATATGTTAAGGGCTTTGGAGCGTATTTAATTCTTGTTGTATTTGACTATGTTCTCCCATATACACTTTTAGGCCTTGGTGGAATTTTTAAGAACAAAATTAAGAATCAATATGCCGCTCTTTCAATAGGAACTGTTATGGTTTGTGTAATTAGGTTCCTTTGTCACTTCATCAGTGGTGCTACAATTTGGGCTGATTGGACAGACGGTGCAGCAATGGGGCCAATACTTGCATATTCTGCAACATATAATGCCGGTTATATGATTCCGGAGACAATTATTACAGTAATTGGTATTCTTGCTCTTCTTAAGTTCTTTTTCCCAAGACTTGATGAAAACGGAATGCTTAAAACAGGAAAAGGCGCATAAAATAATTTTCACTTGACAAATTATCACTTGACAAATTAAAGGTAATATCCACATTTGGGCAATTCACATTTATTTTGTGAGTTGCCTTTTTTTCATTTATTTTTAAGGTTTGTTATTGTATAATAGAACACAGATAATATAAGAGAGTTATTAGTTAAGGAGGGTTTCTATGGCAGAGAAAGAAAAGGAACAGAATATAGAAGAAATTTCTGAACCTAAAGAAGAACCAATTGAAAATGCCCCTGAAGATGAAGAAACTATACCACTTGACCTGGAAACCGGTTTGGATCCGGAAGAACTTAAGGCAGAACTTGAAGACCTTAAAGACTTAGTTCAAGGTGAAATTGATAAAATGATGGATGAAAATCCTAATGCAGAATGGAATGACATTGTTAAAGCAGCTGCTGAGGAAAAGAAACTTCGCAAAGCAGGTCTTTTAGGTCCGAAGTGTGAGTGCTGTGGTGAACGTCAAGCGAATGAGGACGGAGTATATTGTGATGAATGCCTTGAAAATATGAGGCATTATCCATTTGAATGGTATAAGTGGATTATTCCTGTTGTCACAATTGTACTTGTTTTCCTTTCATTTAGTTTCTTTGCCATTTCATTCCCGGTCTTTAAAGGAACAGCAGATGCGGAGCAACTTGTTAATAAAGGAAAGCTAATGTCAGCGCTTAATGCATATGACAATATTAATGCAGAAATAAAGGTCACAGATGATAATTATGGTTCAAAATACCTTGAAAGACAGGTTGATCTTTATTACACAATTGGTGTAGATTCATATGAGGAATTGACACAGTTTATAGATAATCATTATTCAGGAACAAAAATTGACAAGTTAAAAAATAGACATGTAAAGGAAATTAAAGAAGAGATTTCAGCATTTTCAAAGATATATGATGTATATGAATCATGTATGCAATCGGCATCTACTTATGAAAAATTTTCCACTGAATTTGATGAAGGCGTAAAAAAGATTATGCTTTCAAATAGCCCTATGGCTTATTATTATAAGTATTTGGCGGCTGTAGTGTATGGCGCAGATGCAAATTCACAAACTGAAAATGTTAAAAAAATTCAAGAACTTGCACCTGAAATGAAAACACTTTATTTGCCTCTTTTTGCAGAAATTTCTTTAAATGAAGGCAAGTATGATGAAGTTCTTTCATATACATCGCAGCTTTCCGGCGTTAACTCAGAAAGTATTTATGTTTATCTTTATAAATCTGTTGCCTACAGAATGAAGGGTAACTTAAATATGGCAATTGGGGAATGTAATAAGGGTGTTAAATTTGCTAAGAACGACCCAATGCTTAACTATCAAATCAGCATTATAGACTTACTTGAAGGTAAGACTGAAACAGCAAAAAATTATGCTGAAACTGCATATAATAACGCTTCCACTGTAACAACCTATCTTCAAGCCTCAAGTATGTATGCACTTTGTGCCGCTTTAACTGGCGACAAAGAGACATATAATTCAATTTGTGATGAACTTTCGGAAGCAGGATTTTCACTTTCTCCGGATGTAAATAAGATAATTAAGGGCGAATTTACAGTTGAAAAAGTCTTTACGGAAGGAAGAGGTGATTTCTCATGGCAATAATTTATTTTATAGTTAAGATAATTACCATTCCCGGAACTTTACTTAAGGCGTTTCTTGAACATTTAGCTTGCAGGATGTTTGATGTTCCTGTAGAGTTTTCAAAATACATCCAGAAGAACGAACTTTGCGGACATATTGAGCATGTGCTTGCAGACAAAAAGGGAAGTTTTGGAATTTGTTTTATGCCACATATTATTTCCCTGTTCTCGGGAATTGTTATGGTTCTTCCCGCATCAATGAATTTGTTTTATTTGGGAAAAGTAAATATATTTTCAATAGTATTTATTTACGTAGGAATATCATGTCTTACAAATTGCTTTCCTCTTTTAGAGGATGCAATAAATATGTGGAGTAATTTGTATGGAAAAGAATCTACAGCTAAAACAGTTTCAAAGGTGTTTATGTTTATTCCGGCAATTATTATGTATGCGGGTGCATACATTGATCGTTTTGGAATAACACTTATTACATCTATTCTTTTCTCTTATGCATTACCATACGTTCTTGCTTTGGTAGTATAAAAATAATGCGTACAGCATCGGATTTCAGTGCTGTACGCATTTCTTTTTATAAAGTATTAATATCTATTGTACTTAAGTCATTTACAAAGTTCTTTGCAATTTTCTTTATATCATTTTCTCTGTGTGCAGACCATTTATCAGCCACAGCAACTAGTGGATAACCGGCATTTACTACGGTTGTTATTGGAAGATAAGTATCCTCAAATACATAGGTTTCTTCTTTCTTTGTTCCAAGAACTTCAAGAGCTTTGTCATATATGTCAGGGATTGATTTATCTACGTGTAACTCACCGCAAGTATATATAAATTCAAAATACTTAAGAAGGTCAAGTCTTTTTAGAGCGGCTTCTGTCATGTATCTGTCAGTGGCGGTTGCAACACACATTTTTACATTGTTTTTTCTTAAGGCTTCCAAGAATTCAACGACACCCGGTTTAACTTGAATTCTATGAAAATATTCATCTTCAACCATTTTATTAATTTCTGAAACTATTTCTTTTGGGGATATTTTAAAATTAAATTCATTTATAAGATATTCAGACATTTCTTCAAGTAGCATTCCACCGACTATTTTTTTTTGGTTGTCGTTTAGAACTATTCCTTTTGTTTGTAAATATCTTTCTCCAATTTTAATCCATGCATGCATTGAATCTAAAAGAGTTCCATCCATGTCAAAGATAGCTGCTTTAATCGACATACTCGTCATCCTCTTCATCTTCAATTATGTATGGAAGTTCTGCTACGGCCTCAAACTTTCTTGCATGAGTCCAAAGAGATGGGGTTATTAGAATTGTATATCCGCATCCATTTGGTACAAGCCATTCTGGCATAGGAAGTTCTGGAAGAGCAAACATAGACATAATTCCCATGATTACACCACCGTGTGTGACAATAGATGTTTCGGTGGTGCCGGTTTTAAGCATACCTTCAATTATCTTTTCAATAGCGTTTCCAACTCTTTTGCCAAATTCTCCGTTGGATTCACCAAAAGGTGGAGCGGCATCCACGCCACCTGAAAGCCATTCGACAAAAAGCTCATCATTCTTTAATTCGTCAGCGGTTTTCCCCTCAAATTCACCAAAATTGTACTCAATGAGTTCATTAATAATTATAGGTTCTATATCCGGATATATAATTTTAGCAGTTTGTCTACATCTTTTTAAAGGACTACAAAAAACAACAGGAACATTCGGATATACATATTCATTTTTCATTTGTTCAAGTTGTTTTAGGCCTTGTTCACAAACAGGAATATCTTTGTGCCCTACATAGGTACCGTCAATATTTCCCTGTGTTAATCCGTGGCGGATAAGGTGAATTCTATATGTTTTCATAGTTGCCTCCGAGTATAATTTTTTATATAATTGAAATGAAAATAATACAATTTGTATAAAGAGGGTGTAAGTATGCAAGATGGTATATTTCAAAGCCGACTTACGGAACAAAGAAAATTGAAAAAGATTAGTCAAAAGCAAGCGGCAAAAGATCTTGGAATTTCACAAGCTCTTCTTTCACACTATGAAAATGGGATCCGTGAGTGTGGTCTTTCTTTTGTTGTAAGGGCAGCGAACTATTATGGTGTTACGTGTGATTATCTTCTTGGAAACTCAAATAGTACAATTCAAGTTGAGGCTCAAAGTCAAATTTCTGATATTGCAGAGGATATGGAAATGTCTGCTGAAACTATTGTAAGAGCTTCAATTATTGCTACATCACATATGGCAAAAGATCCTGAACTTATGGAATATATTATTAAAATGTATGGATTGGCTACATATTTTGCCGTGTATGGAGGCATAAAACGTGGAGTAATTCCACGCGAGTGGCTTCCAATAGAGTCACGTAATATTGATAGAGTTTCTTTCCTAGCGTCAACTATTTCTTCAACTATAAGAGATTTAGAGTCACTTCCGGGGAAACCAAAAAAGGAAAAAGTTCCGGCAAGTGTTGCAACGGTAAACACTTGGGTAAATGACTACTTGAATATTTACGTTGCAAAACTTATATAAATAAACTGATTAGAATTATAATAAATCAGCGGATAACAGTCAATGTACTGTTATCCGCTATTCTTATTTATGAAAGAGCTTCATTATACATTTTTATGTAAAGATCTGCTGATTTGCTCCAACTGTTGTCACATTTCATTGCACGTGTTACGACCTTTTTCCATTCGGCTTTATTGTTGTAGTAAAGGTCAATGCTTCTCTTAATTGCGAAAAGCATATCGTGTGCGTTATATGTTTTGAATGTGAAACCATTTCCTTTGCCGTCTCCACAGTCTGTAATGGAGTCTTTAAGACCACCGGTTTCACGAACTATTGGAAGAGCACCGTATCTTAATGCTATCATCTGCGAAAGACCGCATGGCTCGCTCTTTGATGGCATAAGGAAAATGTCTGATCCGGCGTAAATTTGCCTTGCAAGGGTTGGATTAAATCCAAGTTCAAGGCGGAACTTATCCGGATGCCTATATGCAACACCACGGAAGTAGTCTTCATATTGAGAATCTCCGGCCCCAAGGACAATGAAGCGAACCTCTGTTGTATTTAAGAGTTCGTCTATTACTGCTGTTACAAGATCAAGACCTTTATGAGAAACAAGGCGAGAAATAAGTGAAATAATTGGAACATCTGGTTTGTGTTCAAATCCAAATTTATCCTCAATTTCTTTTTTACATTTTGCCTTGTTTGCTTTTTTGCTTGCTGAGTACTTGTATTTTAATGCTGGATCTGTTTCAGGATTATAGGCTTCAACATCTATTCCGTTGAGAATACCTGTCGTTTTCCAAAGGTTCTTCTTAAGAATATTGTCAAGACCATGGCTGTACCAAGGGTCAAGTATTTCATTTGCGTACGAAGGGCTTACGGTTGTAACTTTGTTGCAACATTCAATGGCACTCTTTGAGAAGTTTACAAGACCATCGTAGTCAATAAGTGAGTAGTCCGGAGGAGATATTCCTATGATTTCGTTTAAAAGTTCATAACCATATATTCCTTGATATTGAATGTTATGGATTGTATAAACAGTTCTTATTCCTTCATAACCTGCGCGTTCTCGGTAGAAGCAGTTATAGTAAAGTGGAATTAATGCCGTTTGCCAGTCATTACAGTGAATAATGTCCGGTTTAAATCCATCAAGGAATGCAATTGTTTCCAAGACAGCTCTTGAAAAGAAAGTAAATCTTTCAGCATCATCATAATAACCATAAAGACCGGGACGTTTGAAATAGTATTCGTTATCAAGAAGATAATACGTTACATTTCCGACTTTTGTTTCAAAAAGACCACAATATTGTGTTCTCCAAGCAACCGGAACATTGTAGTTAGTTATGTATTTGAGTTCTTTTCTCTGTTCTTCTGTGACGCAAGCGTAAAGTGGAAGAATAACACGCACGTCCACTCCCTTTTCAACTAATGCTTTTGGTAATGCGCCTGCAACCTCTGCAAGTCCACCGCTTACAGCAAAAGGTGTAGCCTCGCTTGAAGCAAGTAAAATTTTCATAAGAGTCCCTCCTTTGGGGAATTAAACGGTAATACCTTTGCTAATATATACCGGATATGAAATGTCTCCGGAGAGCGATTTATTGGCGGTAATATTTGTGTCCTTGTCAGTAACAACACAATTTAGCTTACAACCTTTTTGAATGGTTGTTCCTTGCATAATGATGCAGTTTTTAACAATAGCGCCCTCTTCAATTTTTACATCTCTAAAAATCAGAGAATTTTCCACAGTACCTTTAATAATACAACCATCTGCAATAAGGGAATTGCTGACATTGGCATTAAGGCCATAGGTGGCCGGAACGTTGTCACAAATTTTTGTTGCTATTGGCATTTTAGGATCAAATAAAGCTTTTCTGTTATTAGGTTCAAGAAGAGCCATATTAGTTTTATAATAAGTTTTAAGTGAATCTATTATTTCTGCAAATCCGGGAGCTTTATATCCATAAATTTTTAGGTTTTCAATATTTGCCTGGATAATATCTTTCTCAAATGAACTGGTATTGTGAGCAATTGCTGTTCTGACAAGGTATTCAAGAAGAGATTTTCTAAGTACAAATATGTTGAAACTGAAGTTTGCTTCACGGCCAACATCTGATGATTGAGCAACTGAAACCTCAGTAATTCTCTTGTTTTCGTCAAGAGCAAACATCATTGTGTCCTTAATGTTTGGGACCCTGCCATGTTTATAAACTACAGTAATATCAGCTTCCATTTTTGTGTGAAACTTGAAAATATCATTAAAGTCAATGTTATAAACTGCATTTGAATCTGTCATGATAACGTATTCATGTCTTGATTTTTTTAGAAAATCAAAAATACTATATAGCGATGTCGTCTTTGAACTGTGTTTTCCTGAAGCTGCCGCAAATGTATTATATGGAGGTAAAATAAACATTCCCTCACGTTTACGAGCAAGATCCCAAGGTTTTCCGGAACCAACATGGTCCATAAGAGACTGATAGTTATTGTTTGTGATAATACCAACTTGAGTTATACCGGCATTTACCATGTTTGAAAGAGGGAAGTCAATAAGACGATATCTACAACCAAAAGGGATGGAAGCCGTAGTTCTTGTTGCCGTAAGCTCACGAATGGCTGAGTTATATGATTGTGCATGGATTATTCCAAGAACATTATTAGCTCTCATTATGCTTCCTCCTTTATATCAGAATCTATCATTTCTTTTGGTTTAATAATTCTATTTTTTTCAATATGGACACCGGCGCCAATAACTGTAATACCCCAGTCTTCAGTTTTTGTGTCCTCCGGGCGAGCACCGACCACGGCATTTTCATCAATTATTGCGTTTTCAGCGATAATTGCATATTGTACATTAGCACCACACTTAATTGTAGCACCAGGCATTATAATAGAATCTTTTACTGTTGCCCCCTCTTCAACTGTTACGTTTGCGAACAATACAGAGAAGTCAACTGTTCCTTCTATTTCACAACCTTCTGCAACCATTGAGTTTTCAACGCTTGCAGTTTCGGAAATAAACTGTGGAGGGGCACTTGGGCTTCTTGAGTAAATTTTCCAGGAAGGATCGTTTAAATCAAAACCTGAAGTAGGAGAAAGAAGATCCATATTTGCCATCCATAGACTATCAATGGTTCCAACATCTCTCCAATAGTCGTTGAACCGGTAAGCAACCATTTTTTCTCCGGCTGCATGCATTGCCGGAATAACATCATGTCCAAAGTCATTACTTGAATTTGGATTAGCCTCGTCTGCTAGAAGGTAAGCACGTAATTTTTCCCAAGTGAAGATGTATACACCCATAGAAGCTTTGTTGCTTCTTGGATTTTTTGGTTTTTCTTCAAATTCGGAAATTGTTCCGTCTTCATTTACAAGCATAAGTCCAAATCTTGATGCTTCTTCCCATTCAACTTCTAGCATTGCTATTGTACAAGCTGCATTTTTTTCCTTATGGTAGGCAAGCATGTCTGCGTAGTCCATCTTATAAATATGGTCTCCGGAAAGGATGGCAACATATTCCGGATTATATTTGTCTATGAAGTTTATGTTTTGGTAAATTGCATTTGCGGTTCCTTTGTACCATTCTGACCCTTCAATTTGTTGATATGGAGAAAGAATATGTACGCCTCCATCAGAACGGTCTAGGTCCCAAGGTTCTCCGTTTCCTATATAATCGTTGAGTTCTAAAGGCTGATATTGTGTTAAAACTCCGACTGTGTAAATGCCTGAATTTACGCAATTGGAGAGTGGAAAGTCAATAATTCTGTACTTTCCACCGAAGGGAACAGCTGGTTTTGCAATTTTTCTGGTTAGGACACCCAGTCTGCTTCCTTGACCACCGGCCAATAACATTGAAATACATTCAGTTTTTCTTGCCATGGGTATTAACTCCTCGTGATTATTTTTTTGCGTTTGTTTTTGCAGTTGTTTTCGTTTTTGGTTTTCTTTTAAGGAACATTGCAGAGTTTCCGGCAATGTTTACGCTTATGCTATGGCTCTTATTGTGCATAGGAGTCTTTTTTGCCCTAATTTGCTTTGGCTTCCAATATCCTGTTCCTCCAAAAGCCTCATCGTCTGTATTGAAAATAATTTCGTAAGTGCCTTCATCAGCTCCGCAAAGATAATTTTCACGGTTAACTTTTGTAAAGTTCAAGATTACATATATTTCATTTCCGGATTCATCCATTCTTTTGAATGCAAGAACAGAGTTACAATTGTCATCCGGAATAATCCATTCAAATCCTTCCCAACTGTAATCTATCTGCCACATTTCCGGATGATCCTTGTAAAAGTTATTAAGACTCTTAGTAAAAAACTTTAACTTTTGATGCATGTCGTAATCAAGTAGTTTCCAGTCGAGCTGAGATGCAAAATTCCATTCTGCAAATTGTCCAAATTCACACCCCATAAATAGAAGTTTCTTTCCCGGATGTGCATACATATATGCAAGCATTGAACGTACACCGGCGAATTTTTCAAAATATTCATCCGGATTTTCCGGATTGCCCGGATGCTTATTAATAAGGGACCCTTTTCCATGCACTACTTCATCGTGTGAAATTGGAAGAATGAAGTTTTCTGAAAAGGCATAGAAGAAGGAGAATGTCAAACAATCATGGTTATATTTTCTACTTAAGCCATCTAAGTTAAAATATCTAATTACGTCATTCATCCAACCCATATTCCATTTGAAGTTAAATCCAAGCCCGCCCATATGAGCTGGTTTTGAAACCATTGGCCAAGCAGTGCTTTCCTCTGCAATCATCATTATGTCTCCGTGTTCCCTAAAGACAGCGTCGTTAAGTTTTTGGAAGAATGCAACTGCTTCAAGATTTTCGGAACCGCCATTTACATTTGGTATCCACTCTCCGTCTTCACGGTCATAGTCAAGATAGAGCATGGAAGCAACGGCGTCCACACGGATACCATCTATGTGATATTTATCAAACCAGAACATTGCATTTGATACGAGGAAACTTTGAACTTCATTTCTACCGAAATCAAACACTTTTGTTCCCCAAGTTTTATGTTCACCCTTTCTAGGGTCTGCATATTCATAGCAAGGCTCACCGTCAAAATTGGCAAGACCACAGGCATCCTTTGGAAAATGTGCAGGTACCCAGTCAAGGATTACGCCAATTCCATTTTGATGACATTTGTCTATTAAATACATGAGGTCTTCCGGTGTTCCGTACCTAGAGGTTGCGGAATAATAGCCTATAACCTGATATCCCCATGAACCGTCAAATGGATATTCAGAAAGTGGCATAAATTCAATATGGGTGTACCCCATGTCTTTTACGTATGGGATTAGTTCGTCAGCAAGCATTCTATATGAGAAAGGATTTCCATCTTCATAACGCTTCCATGAGCCGGCATGAACTTCGTAAATTGTCATTGGCATGTCATAAACACTTGTTTTTTTACGTTCTTTCATCCATTCGTCGTCTGACCATGAGTAGCAATTAATGTCATAGAACTTTGTTGCTGTTCCCGGTCTTGTTTCCATATGATAACCATATGGATCACTTTTTAGAATTGTTCTGCCATCATATGTCTTAATGCAATACTTATAATTTGTGTACAACTGGATGGAGTCTGTGATTTCAGTTTCCCACAAACCGTCGCTTATTTTATACATTTGATTTGCGTATTCGTTCCAAGAATTAAAGTCACCAACGACGCTGACTGAAGCTGCATGAGGTGCCCAAACTCTAAACACTACGGTTTTTTCATCTATGCGATGTGAGCCCATAAACTCATATGCTTTTGAGTTACTTCCTTGATGAAACAAGTAAATTGGCACGCTTAAATCTTCGCGAATTTTTGACATTTGCTTACCATCTCCAAAAGTGATTCCTATTTTATAATAGTTATATATATATAAATATTAACAGAAATAATTTGTTCCTTCAATACTCTACGACGAAAAAACCAATATTTTTTACAAAAAAACAATGTCATTTGAGCGCTGACTTGTGCGTTTTTAACATTTTTATTATGTGCATTTTCGGGTTTTCTGCATAGACTATAGGTAATAATATGATTTTTGGGTGGGTAATTTATGTTAAATTATTTGGTTGCAAAGAACATTGTTTTAAATGCAAAGAAACGGATGTTCGAAAATAAAAAGGAAAGTATTGCTATAGGTTTAATTATTGAATTTTCATACTGGTTATTTGCTTGCTTAGTTATTGCGTTCACAGTTTATATATTAAAAAAAATTACAAATATATTATTTATTCTTGTACCTGTATTACTGATTCCCTTCGTCAATATTTTAGAACTTGTTTTGAGGGATGTTTGCATAAAAGCTTTTAGTGGACAACATGTGACACAGCCAAAGAAAAAAGATTGTTTTATGAAACTGCTATGTTCTTATTTGATAACGTTTTTAATATTGGCATTAGTTTTTTTTACAGTTTTAACATTTTTCTCTGATGGTTTATCTAAATCAGTATTTTTTGTACTAATCACCGGTGCAATATTAACGTCAGCAGTAGTTGTTTATTGTAATTTAATTGTTGTGACACTAATAAAAAATCCAGTATTAATAGAATTATATAAAATTTCATCAATATCATTTTATATCTTTTTTGTTGAGAAATTTATGTGTCAATTTTTCACACCACTTTTATTTTTGGGGGTATATGAACAAGCTTTGGAGTGGCATTTGGTTAAAGAACTCAGCGCAAAAAACACCGGTTGTTTGGATGAGCGCACCCGTGTTTTTTCTGCGGTTCAGGAATAGCTTTCGTTAGTTATATTTTTGATTGACAAAACATATATTTTTTATCAGAAAGTTGTTTTGGTTTTTTTGTTTCTTTTTAACAAAGAGGAATTTGGATACACAATATATAGTATTTATTGTCGATTTATATGAAAATCAAAAGATTTTTCTATTGTTTTTGTGCAACTTTTAGAAAGTTACAAAATTTCTAAAATTTTTTTGAAAGAAAAGTCAGTTTTTGGTTGATTTATCAATCTTTATAAGTTATAATTTCATCTATAGTGGATAGGAGTCTGCTCGGAATTTTTTGAATCTACGAAAGTGAGGGACAGGATATGGACGATAGGAGACGCACCATATCTTCTGAGGAACAAATGATCGGCGAAGCGCTCATGAGAGTAAGTAACACTCTTGAGGCACAACGTTTGACAAAGTCCTTAGATTATCAGGAGAAATTAAGAAGACGTTCAAACATTAGGCTCATTATTGCAATTGTTTGCTTGTTCGTTGCATTAATGATGGTAGTAATTGGTGGAGCAACACTCTTCATTTTGTGGAGATATGCAGATCCAATTCTTGACACCGTTGTTCCTTTCCTTAAGGGCATGTTCGGTGACTTTGGAATTATTTGGGATGGTCTTGTTGAATCAGCAACATACGTTCCTGTAATGGTAGAACAGCTTACAAGAATTCTTGAAAGCCTTTGCGTAATGCTTGAGGGCATTAGCAAGATGGACCTTTCAGGTATGATGAGATATCTTACAAACATTCTTGGTACAACATCAGGTATGCTTTCAGATCTTCGTTCAGCAATGGGATCAATGATGCCTATGCTTTCAGCTATGGGTAATGCACTCACTAAGATGTTGAACGGTGATGTTACAGCTCTTAACAGTATCCTTTCCGGAATGGGAATTGATATGGATGTTGTTTCAAATATGATGCGCAACATGATTAGTATGCTTAATGACCTTTCTGCAAGTGGTGCAGATATGATGAAGGGCGTTTCTCAGACAATGGGTATTGTTACTGAGGAAATGGGTAAAGCTCTTGAGTCAGGTGAAATTCAAGCGGCTACAGAGCAGTTCTTTGATAAGGTTCCTGGTCTTATTGATGGTTCTGCATCTCTTATTGAGGGTATGGGTAATGGAATGCAAGCAGTTGGTGAGAACATTGACTCTGAACAGGTAGGACAAATTACTCAAGATGGTATAAGTGCCATGGGCAAATTAGTGGAAGCTATGGATGGCATGGCTTCAGGTCTTGCTGCAATTGGAGACCTCCTCGGACGCTTTGGCGGCAACTAATTCTAAATACATAAATTTTTTGAGCAGTTAAAGGGCTCTCGCATTGTTGCGGGGGCCCTTATTTTTGTGATTTTTGCTTAGTAAAAAATAGCTAAACAAAAGGTCGATTTTATTGACTTTTTGGGTTATTTTTAATATAATGAATCTGTATATTGTAATATATTAGGTTACAAGGGGGATTTGTAATGAAAAAGCATAGAAAACTTATAGCTATAATCATTAGCGTAGCTTTAATAATGACTATTGTACCAATAGCATTGTTTGCAAGTGCTGCGGATGTTTATGAGCCATATGTTGATGCACAAGGAAATCCAAAGACTGATGTTGGTAATTATTATATTACCAGTGCATCTGATCTTCAAAAACTTTCAGAACAAATTAAACAAGGAACAAATTATGGAGCTTCCTCGTTTAAAATGACTGGAAACATTGATATGACTGATGTTGATTGGACTCCAATTGGTACATCAAGATATCCATTTGAATCTGAATTTGACGGAGATGGTTTTTATATTAACAACCTTTCAATAACAGATGAATATACAGATTCAGATGCAAATGTTAAGTATAAAGGCGGAGACGGTGGTGTATTTGGATATGTTTCCGGCACCGTTAAAAATTTACACGTAGATAGTTTTAATTATTCTTTCGGTGGGCTTCTTGTTCATGCCGGAGGAATAGCTGCAAATCTTACTGCTACAGGAACAATTATTAATTGTTCCTCAACAAACGGGAAAATAGCAGTTGGATATTCTGAACCAACTTTCACTACAAATTTTGTAGGAGGTATTGTTGGTAGCTCCGCAGGTAAAGTGGAAAAATCATTCTCAACAGCAGAAATAATTGTTGATGCATATTTTTCACTTGGTAATAGCGTAGGCGGTGTAGTTGGTCAATCAACCGGTACTGTTCTTGATACATACTTCGTTGGTAATGTTGTAATGGGTGATTCTCTCCGAGGAGCCGTTGGCGGCATTGTTGGAACTGAAGCTGAGGGAACAGTGTCAAATTCATACAATGTTGGTATTGTTGGTGGTAACTATACCGGTGGTATTGTTGGAACAAAGGGAGCAGATGCCACCATTTCTAATTGTTACTATTGTGAAGATTCAGCTGAGGCCGGATATTTTGTGAAAGAGGACAGTGGCCTTGTTGCAAAAAATGAAAATACAACATTGTTTACCGTTTCTTCTCCTGTTACTGCAAATGATCTTGGCGATGCCTTCAAAGACAGTACACTTATTTCAAGATACAAATTCCCTGAACTTAAAAATAATATTGATACACCGGCAGCCATAGAGAATGTTACTGAATTTGCCGGTGGTAATGGAACGCTTTATAATCCATATCAGATTGAAAATGCAACCCACTTGAACAATGTAAGAAACCATTTAGGTGCAGCTTACGTTTTGAATAAGGATATTGTTGTTTACGATTATATGTATTCAACAAAGAGTTCCAATATTGACAAAATAATGGAAACGGTAGACGCAGGTGAATTGCCAATTATAAGTGGCATTGTTGGTATCGGAGATACAATAACCAGAGAACAGCTTAGAGAACTGCTGGAAAGTAACACTGTAGCAGCAGAACTAATAGGGGCTTTGGGTTTGGCAAATGCCGATGCACTTCTTGACGGTATTTTCGTAGGTGGATTCAAGCCAATTGGAACAACATCCGAGCCGTTTTCCGGAATATTTAATGGTAATGGTAAAAAAATTAATAACGTTAAGATTGATGGTACAGAATTAAATAATGCCTTGTTCATAAGAAACTATGGAACAATAAAAGATTTTACTTTAACAAGTGTTGTAGACGAAAGTGCTTCTGATTACTCAGCTAGGGCTACAGTAGAATCAAGCGTCAATGTAGTTGTGGATGCAAATAATAAGGCCTCAAATGCAGCTGCAATTGTTGCAGTAAATGATGGTTTGGTAAAGAATGTATCTTCAGATGTTGATGTTACAATTACAACCCCTAACTTTAAAGCACATGCCGCAGGCATTGTTTCAGATAACCTTGGTATTGTTGATGGATGTCAAAACACGGGTGTAATACTTGTAAAATATGCAGATAATGCATTTGAAGATGTTTCGCTTCAAGAAGTTGCATCTTCTGCTGATTTAATTGCAGCAGGTGTTGTAGCTGTGAACGAAGTCGGCTCAACTGTTAAGAATTCAAAATCTTCAAAATCAGCAAGAAGTGAACTTACTTCAGCAAGTCCAAACGGCGGAATATACGAAGGTGCTATTGTTGCAAAGGATTTAAATTCCAGTGCAACAATTGAAAATGGAAATACAATTGTTGATACAACAAAACCATACCTTGAATATAAACTTCCAGAGGAATATGCAAGTGTAGATACTCCATATGTGGCGGGCATAAAAGAACTTGCAGATCCAAAGGTAGGTGCAACATACGGCAATTTGGAAGGAACAGTTACTGCAACTCCTACTTATGGTGAGGAATCTGAGAATTATCAGCCTGTAACCATAACGTTTACAGATGGAGCAACTGAACCAAATACATTTAAAACAACATTCCTTGCATGGGTAAAACTTAACCCGAATTATGTTACTATTAATTCTGATGGAGCTAAAAAATCCTTCCTTGTAGGTGATGAGTTTAGCACTAAAGGACTTTCGGTTGTTGTAAATAAAGGCGAACCAAATGAATATGATTTAAAATGTGTTTCAAATTCAGCAGAAAATGGATACACATATAAGGTATTTAATGGTGAAACTGATGTTACTTCAACGTTTTCACAGTTACCTGAAGGAACGTATACAGTAAAACTATATTATGCAGGAGAATTACTCCCAAACAATAATACATATCAAGTTAAAGTATATGACGTTAATAGTATTGAAATAGCTTCTAATTATGAAGCATATATGGTAGGACAAAAGCCTTCACTTTATGTTCGTGCAGAATATGCGGATCCAGATAGAACCGCCAAAGAATTAACAACATATGATTATTACATTTGCAATTCTGAGGCAGAGTTCAGCACTGCAATTGAAAAGAATGGTACCTTTGGCGAAACCGGTGATAAATACATTGGAGTTAAATACACAAAGGTTGATGGCACAACAATTGTTTCATCAAGTAATACAGTAAAGGTTACTGTTCTTCCGGCAGATGTTAAAGTAACAAATCTTGTTGCAAAGACATCAAGCGATGAAGGTAGTGATGTTAAGGCTGACTCAATAAAGCTTGAGTGGACCGATGATTATGCTACAAAGTATAAAGTTGAGAGGACTGAAAATCCGGCTGGAACAGTTAAAGGTATAGCTACTACAGCACAAGATGTTGTTACAGATAATACCTCAATAGCAGGAAGTTCATATACATATAAGGTAACAATGTATGTTGCCGGTGAACTTAGCACGGGTTCTACTACTGTAAATGTTACAGCCCCAATGCCACAGTCTGTTAAAGCAGATGTTGCAAAAGCAACAAAGTATATTGCTCTTGGACAACCATTTACTACAGGAAATATGCCAGTAGTTGCTACCTTCAAGAACAATACTACAGAAAACTTAAGATCAACTGATACTGATGATGCAAATGCAACAACTAAGTATTATATAGATAGCTCAGCATTTAATACAGATGAACCGGGTTCATATACAATTAAGATTAAATATATGGGCTCAGAAACCTATAATGGTGCCGAGGTGGGAAGCTATAGTGTTGAGGTTGTTCCGCCGATAGCAATTACTGCTGAGGGAAAATATGATGCTTATCCTGTTGGATATCCATTAAATTCGCTTAAGGATTCAATAAATGTTGAAGCTTCATATGATCAAACGAAGATAAAGAAGACATATAAGGTAGCATCAGAAAAATTTGACATAACGGGTTATACACCGGGTGGAGAACCTGGAAATGTAACATTGACTGTAGAACATGTTCCGTATACAAACGCAGAAACATTAAGAGCGAATGTTACACTTAAGTTTGTTCCTAATGTTCCACCTACAAATGTTACGGCTACTGCCGGCGTAACCGGTATAAACACAGTAACTTGGAATGCTGTTGAAGGTGCTGTTTCTTATAATGTATATAGAAATGACGGCACTGAAACAACAAAAATTGCAAGTGTAAAGAATGCACTCACTTACGAAGATAAAAAGGCAAGTCCTGGCGCAACTTATACTTATACAGTATCTGCTGTTATAGCTGATCAAGAAACCGCTCAATCAACTGCAACTGAGGCGGTAACAACAGTTGCTCCAAAAGCTATTGTTGCAAATGCAACAAATGCAAAGAAGGACTTTGCAGTAGGGCAAAATTTTACTGTTTCTGGTTTGACTGTTGTTGCAACATATGAGGGAACAGACGAAACACGAAAACTTAAATATAGTTCAAATAATGGTGACTTCAATTATTATGTAAACACGGCATATGATAAGAATGAAGCAGGAACTTACACTGTTGATGTTACATATAAGGGCAGCACAACATATAATTCCGTTGCAATTGGTAGTTATGAAGTTACTGTTTACCCAGTTTATAAACTAACAATTACAATGGATAATGACGCTTATCCAAAGGGATATCCGTTATCATACCAAGACTTTACCGTAAAAGCTATATATGGTGAAGAGGGTAACGATGTAAAGTCTGCAATTATTGACGAATATGAGGTAATTGCAGAACCTAATATGAATGTTATTGGTGAGCAATCAATTACCGTTAAGTACTCGGGTCTTACAGCAACAGCAACATTTAATATTTATGACCCAACTTCTCAAATTGAGGAGACATCATCATCGGGTTATGTACAAGAACAGGATGGCAGATACCTTAACAAGGTTGCTGCAGGCACCTCAGTTTCCACATTGAAGAATAATCTTGAAAACAATAACGCAGACCTTAAAGTATTTAAGTCGGATGGAACAACAGAAGTTACATCTGGGTATGTAGGTACAGGTTATGTTGTAAAACTTTATTCTGGCGATGTAGTGGTTGACTCAATCATAATAGTTGTTCCTGGAGACGTAAATGGTGATGGAGAGCTTAAGGCAACAGATTATGTTGCAATAAGAAATCATATCATGGGTACAAGAACACAAAGCGGTTGCTACAAGCTTGCGGCAGACGCAAATGGAGATGGCCAAGTAAAAGCCACCGACTATGTAAGAATTAGAAATATTATTATGGGAAGATAACCCGGGATGGTGAAAACATGAAAAAAATAATTTCAATTATTCTTTCTGTAATGCTTCTCCTTTGCATTGCTCCTATTAGCGTATTTGCAGCAAGTGGAAGTGTTTCAGTAAGTAAGACAAGTATTTCAATGGACAAAGGAACCACAACAACGTTTACAATCACTGCAACAAACGCAGCTGGTAAAATTTTGATAAGTTCTAGTAATCCCAATGTAGCAAAAGTTGATAAAACTCAAGTGTGGCTTGATAGCGTGCTTGGCACTCCATCAGCAACTGTAACGGTTACTGCTGTTGGAACGGGCTCAGCAACAATTAATGTTGTATTGGATGACGTTGCAGACGATGATGGGAACGATATATCTGGTGGTACAAAGACTGTTCAAGTAAATGTACAAGCACCTACCACTAAAACAACAACTACAACAACTAAGGCTGCAACCACTACTACAAAGGCAACCACAACTGCTAAGGCAACTACAACAGAGGCGCCTTATGTGGATGCAAATCTTAAATCTCTTAAGATTACCGGTTATACATTAAAGCCTTCTTTTAGCCCTGATCGTACATCATATACTGTAACTGTTCCGGAGGACATTTCAAGCCTTGATGTAAATGCAACAGCACTTAAGTCAAATGCAAAAGTTGAAATATTTGGTGCAGAAAAGTTTACTGCAGGAAAGAGCGCAACAATGAGAATTGTTGTAACAGCTGCAGATGGAAAAACAAAGACATATACAATTAAAACGGTTATTGCATCAGAAGAAACAACCGAGGCAGAGTTGTCAACTGATAAAGCAACAGTTGGCCTTGAGACTCTTTCCGTATTGGCTGTTAAGGATGTTACACCGGAACTTGTTCCGGGTGTTGCTGAATATACTGTTTCTGTTCCAACAGGTACAAATGCCTTAACTGTAGATGCCAAGGGCTCTGAAGTGGATGGCGCAACAGTAGACATTGAAGGCGCAGATAATTTAGTAGCCAGTAATAATACTGTTACAATTACTGTAACAGCAAAGGATGGAACAAAGACAGTTTACACACTTCATGTTGTTTTTGATGAGACAAATAGTGTAATTGAAAATAATCCAACTCAAATAGTTGAAAAGAGTGGAGTGCCGGTTTGGCTTGTAATTATTCTTGCACTTATTCTTCTAATCGTTGGACTTGTTCTTGGTTTCCTCTTTGGAAAGAAGAAGGGCGGAAATGACGATGGCCCAGACGATGACAATGGTGGAAGTGGCTTTGTATTTGGCAATGCAAATGATGAACCAGAGGATAAGTTAGAGGCTGAAGAAAAATCTTCAGCCGACATGTTTGGCTCATCAGGTATGAATTTTAATCCCCCATCATTTGGTGGTTTTACTCCAATTTTTGAAGAAACAGCTGCTTTCAATCCAGATGCAGCACCTTCATTAAATCAGCCTGTTTATACACAACCGGTGGCAGAGCCAGTGGTCCCGGTTGCACCGGTAGCGCCAATAAATGAGGCGCCGGTAGCAGCACCACTTTACACTCCACCTGTTTCAGAACCGGTGGCAGAGCCAGTAGTTCCAGTTGCACCGGTAGCGCCAGTAAATGAGGCGCCGGTAGCAGCACCACTTTATACTCCACCTGTTTCAGAACCGGTGGCAGAGCCAGTGGTTCCGGTTGCACCGGTAGCGCCAGTAATTGAGGCGCCGGTAGCAGCTCCGGTATATGAGGCTCCAGTTGCTGAACCGGTACCACAGCCGGCAATTCCTGTTGCTCCAGCTGCTGAACCGGTAGCAGAGCCGGAACCTATTACAATTAATCCATTTGAGCAATCCTATGTTGCTCCAAAACTTCCATACGAGCCAGGCGCAACAATTACTGACGAGAGTGTAGCCTACACACCTCCACAGCCGGTAACACGTTCACCATTTGGATTTTAATTAACATAAAAAATAATCCCGATACATTAATAATGTATCGGGATTTATTTTTGCAGTTTTATGATTTTTATAGATCTTCTTCGTCCGTTGAAACCTCTCCAAATGGGAGTTGTTCTTTTACCGGCTCGTCAGTTTCTAGAGAATCATTATTTTCTAAAACACTCTCGTCATCCACTGTTGATGAGATATCATCATCTTCAAATTCTTCTTCAAAGTCATCTGTTGATATATCTTCTCCGGTAATTGAAGTTAAGTTGTCATTTGCCTTTGGAGCTTTATTTTTAAAGTTATCTTTAAACTTTGACATCTTACGTTTTTTTGCTTTTGCCTTATTAAAGAATCTTAAGCCAAAAATTACAAGTATAACAATAAGAATTATTACACCAACAACAATAAGAATGATGGCCCAAACCGGAAGAGTAGTTTTTTCGTTTCCGGTTTTAACATTTAAAGAATCTAATGATTCTTGTATATTATATTTTGCAATTTCAATTTGTGTAAGTGAAACACAGCCTGTTGCGGATATTGATTCTGCATCTTTAAGCGTTGAGGCAAGATCTTTTGCTGTTTCCTTAGTATATTTAGATGTATTTAATCCTTGCGCTTGCATTATTAATGAGGTGAGTTCTGTTCTACAACTTTCAATTTGACGAATATAGTTAACTAGATCACGAGGGTAATCGGTCTCTATAATACTATATCCTTTTTCAATCAGTTCGGCCCAATCGGCAGGGATATCATCTCGTCCTCCGCAACGGGACGGAGTTGTAGTGCTAACAAATGCACGACCGGACGTTTCAAATTTGTCTAGTACAGATTGATTGAATATGGTAGATCTTGATTTGTCGGCTTCAAGTTCAACTATCTTGGCTCCATTTTCAAGTGATGCTGAAACAAAAGTCTTGGCTGAATCCTCACTATCTTTTGTAAAATGTGTGCTAACGTGACAAATAGGTACGCCGGCTTTGTTTATGAAATTAGCTGCATCAGTTGCTGTAGGAACATTTCGTATTATTATAATACTGCAGGCATCCATTGATCTTGCAAGGGCATTTATTTCTTCTGCAAAACTCCATCCATTATTAATCATAATCATCATGTTATTTTTGCAAGTAGTAATTGCTTCAGAAAGGGAACAGATAGTATATTTTGTTGCAGCGCTATCTTTCCCACCGTGACCTTCACGTAGAAGGAATTTTTCTTGTAGTTCTTTTAATGTGTAATCAGTGGTCTTTCCAATAGCAACTGATCCGTCTTCTTTATTTACACACATATTTGAAAGAGAAGAGCTGCTGAGAAGAACAAATTGACCATCCTTTGTCATTTGAACTGTTACAGAAACAATATCTACACCAATTTCTATACATGATTTTATGCCTTCAAGGGAGTTCTCAGGATAAAGTCTTGGGTTACCAAGATTTGCAACGGAAAGAATTCGACCATTTGGATTTGCATAACTTGTAATTATTTCTTCTATTGGATTTGATGTTTTTACACTTTGAGTGTCATTTTCATTAATTGCATATACAGATAAATTTAACGATATTAAAAATATACCTGTAAGTAATATTGCAATAAGCGATTTTAGATTTTTCATCTGTATTATATCTCCTTTGTTTAAGGGATTTTAACACTAAATATATTACCACTTGTTATAAATTTCTACAACAAAAAACAAAAATTAGTAATTTTTTTAAAAATTAAAGAGGAGTACTCATAATGCACAAGTACATAATGAGTATTCCCCTTTAAATGATAATTTTTATTTATTTGTGTAATCCGTGGGAGTTGTCTCTCCATGTTATACGATTACGACCGTTTTCTTTAGATTCATAAAGGTATGTATCGGCAACAGATGTTAAATCTTCAACAGTAATCATTGTTAATTCATCATATGAGGCAACACCGCCACTTACTGTAATTGGAATGTGCATTGAGGTACAAAGTTCAGAAGATTCTACATCTCTACGTATTTCCTCTGCGCGTGAAAATGCTGCCTCCTCATTTGAGTTTGGAAGAAGAATCATAAATTCCTCTCCGCCATACCTTGCAACGGTATCATATTCTCTTACATGCGAGGAAAGAATTTTTGCAAAAGAAATCAATACTTCATCTCCAATAATATGGCCGTATGTGTCATTTACACTTTTAAATTTATCAACGTCAAACATGATAATAGAAAATTTATATTTTTCGCGTTTACTTTTAATTATTTCTGTTTCAATTGCTTGCATAAGAAATCTTCTGTTGTACAGTTTTGTTAAAGGATCTGTTGTTGAGAGTTTTTCAAGCTCTTGTACAAGTTTATCAGCTCTTTTTGCCTGGTCTTCATATGCATTATAGAGAATTTTTATTACAAAGAATGTTGTAAGAGAAACAATAAAGAAGTCTAGAGCTATATCAAGTACTATGTTTTCTCTATATACATCTATTGTTGAAAAAAGACCCGGATGTTTTTCACCAAGATAGAAAATCAATGAATATTCTGCTATTTCTAATGGGAAAATAATTAAAGCCGATTTGAAGTCAAGGAGTAAAAGCGTGAATACAATACCCATAACGAAGTAGAGTACCATACCGCCCTCAATACCACCCATTGAAAAATAAAGAAGAGGGTAGATAATAAAGTTTAATCCTATAACACCAACCATAATACATAATTCGTTTTTTCCGGTGTTATGACCAATAAGGAATAGAGAAAAAAAGAATACGGCTGTAAGGGATGATAATATTAGGCCAAATGTACTGTTAACTCCTGAAATAATTGGAGCTATAGTTGCAAGAAGTGCACCGGCAGTACCACCTAAAGTACAGATGTTAAAAAATCTTATTCTCATTGGTAACTGCGGGTTCAATATGTCCATGAGGAATTTTTCTATTTTCTCCTTCATAGACTCACCTTCTTTTTTTATTATTTGTTGTAGTTTGTAGCAACAATTTTGTTTCTTCCTGTTTCTTTTGCTAAATATAGGTTATTATCGGCTGCTGAAATAAAATCTTCCGGAGATCTCATTATTGATGTTATTTCTGCAACCCCTCCGCTTATTGTTACAGGTCTGTCAATAAGGTCTGAACAACTGGTTTGCGAAAAGATGCTTCTAATTGACTCGGCGCGTTGGATGGCAATTTCTTCGGATGCACCCGGGAGAACAAGTACAAATTCTTCTCCGCCATATCTTGAGACTATATCATAGTCTCTGCAACTGTTCATAAGAATAGTTGCAAGGCCTTTAATTACTTCGTCCCCAACCAGGTGACCATAATCGTCATTGATTCTTTTGAATTTGTCTATGTCAAACATTACTATTGAAACACTTTTTCCGGTTTCTTTAGAAGTTGCCATTCCACTTTCAAGATATTTTATTAGAAACCTTCTGTTATAAGCACCGGTCAATGGATCCTTTACTGCGAGTTCTTCCATTTGTGCCAAAAGTCTATCAGTTTTTGCCTGTTGCTTTTCCAAATTGGTTGCTAATATTTTTACAAGGATACCAATACAAAGAGTTACCACAAGGAAATCTAAACATGTGTCAAGGTATACATCGAACGAATTGCTTGGGCAGAATTTGTCACTGATTTCCGGATGTGATTTGTCGTAAAATATAACAATTATATACCATATAAGTTCGCAAAATACCATGAGGCAACTTGCTTTGAAATTTTCAATTAAAATTATAGTGAAAACTACACCCACTACAAAATAAAGAGGCATACCACTGTCAATTCCACCAAGTGTGAAGAAGAGTAGTGGAAAAACGATTAAGTTAAGGGGAATGAGTATTATATAAGCAAATAGATTTAAATCATCTATCCTTTTTACTAAAGGGAAGGCACAAAAAATAAATATGGTACAAATAATACATACGATTAGTCCTACAGTTCCTGTGCCGGATATAAGATTAGCAACAGTTGCAAATAAGGAAAAGAAAAATCCACCAATACATACAATATTCATAAATCTTCTGCGAACAGGAATTTGCTCACCGAAATTTTCTTTTATGAATTTATTATGAAACTCTCTCATTTTTTCACTTCCTTAATCAAGCGATCCGTTCCAAACAATTTTATTTCTTCCGGTTTCTTTTGCTGTGTAGAGATGTTCGTCCGCAACTGCAATAAATTCTTCTACTGTTTTAAATGTTGATACGTAGCCGGCAACACCACCGCTTACAGTAATTGGGCGATTAATTTCCGGTGAGAATTCTGTATTTTCAACAGTTTTTCTGATTTGTTCTGCACGAGCATAAGCGGTTTCTTCAGAAGCCCCTGGCATAACAAGTATGAATTCTTCTCCGCCATATCTTGCTACAACGTCATAGTTTCTGCAACTGTTCATAAGCACTTCAGAGAAACCTTTAATTACATCGTCACCAACAAGATGACCAAAATCATCATTAACTCTTTTAAATTTATCTATATCAAACATTATTATTGAAATTGGAGCATTTGTTTCTTTGTGCTTTTCAATTCCGGATTCAATGTATTTTAATAAAAATCTTCTATTATATGCGCCGGAGAGAGGATCTTTAACTGATAATTCTTCAAGTTGTTTTAAAAGTTCGTTAGTGCGTTTTTGCTGAATTTCAAAACAAACGGCAAGAACTTTTACTAAAACGGACGTTGAAATTGCAACTGTGAAAAAGTCCATTGCCTCGTCAAGATACATTGCCCATTCCGGCATTACGAAGAAAGGCGTTCCAAGGTTAAACACTTCCGGATAACGACCGGAAAAATAGAATATTAATGCATACCAAATTGACTCAATGATAAACATGATAATCATTGGTTTTGTGTCAAGCATAAGGACTGTAAAAACAAGGCCCATTACGAAATAGATTGGCATGCCGCTTCCAATACCACCAACTGTTAAGAACAGTCCTGGAAATAGAACAAAATTCAGTCCAACTAAGCACAATAATATTGAAAATTTTAGGTTTTTAGTAATTTTAAATATGAAGAATGTTAAAAGGAAAAAAACCACACAGGTAAAGCAAATTACCATGCCGGGAAGTCCAATTGACCAAAAACTTACCCCCAGTGAATTGGCAACACGATATATTGATATTGCTGATGCAGCAGTTGCCAGAAGAGATGCAAGAGATCCACCTAAAGCGGCAAAATGAAAGAAACGTTCTTTAAGTGGCAATTGCTCACCAAATAAGTTCGTGTATATATTTTTTAGCTTTTCCATAAAAAGACTCCTTGTGCTTATAGTCACAATAATTATATCATACTAGAATGTCAATTTACAATCATTTCACACAAGAAATTACATATTTTTACCAAAAAATAAATAATAATGCCATTTGATTTTGGCACTATTATTTATTTTAATAATATTCAAATGCTTTAAATGTTTAAAGTCAATTCGACCGGACAGTGATCACTGCCAAATATTTCTGTGTGAATTTTTGCGTCTATAATTCTTTCTTTGATATCATCTGACACAACAAAATAATCTATTCTCCATCCTGCATTGTTTGCTCTGGAGTTAAACCTATATGACCACCAAGAGTATGCCCCCGTTACATCTGGATATTTATATCTAAATGTGTCTGTATATCCATTTTCAAGGAGTATTGAGAACTTCTCTCGTTCTTCGTTTGAAAAACCCGGTTTACCAATGTTCGGTTTTGGGTTTTTTAAATCAATTTCTTTGTGAGCAACATTTAGATCACCACAGAAAATTACCGGTTTCGTCTTTTTTAGCTCATTTATATGATTTAGGAATTTGTCTTCCCAATCCATTCTAAAATCAAGGCGTTTTAGTTCTTCTTGAGCATTTGGTACATATACGGTTATAAAATAGAAATTTTCAAATTCAAGTGTTATTGCACGGCCTTCTGAATCGTGTTCGGCGCTGCCTATTCCGTAAATAACATTTAGTGGTTTTTCTTTTGAGAAAATAGCGGTTCCTGAATAACCCTTCTTTTCAGCATAGTTCCAAAATTGATGGTACCCGGGAAGATCAAGGTTTATCTGACCCTCTTGAAGTTTTGTTTCCTGTAAACAGAATATATCAGCATTTAGAAGATCAAATGATTCACGAAAACCTTTTTTCTCACATGCTCTTATACCGTTTACGTTCCATGAAATAAATTTTTTCATTGTTTTTTCCTTTACCTGTAGTAAGAATTGTACTGAGATTGATGAGCGGAGTATGAAGTGTTGTAGTGGAAATTACCTTCTTTATCCGTAAAGAAATATAAATATTCAGACTCTGTTGGATAGAGTGCAGCTTTAATTGCCGAAAGACCCGGGTTACAAACAGGACCATTTGGAAGCCCTTTTGTTTTTAGGTCGTATCCGTCGTTCGTGCAGTATGCTCCAAAAAGGGCTTTGTAATCTAATTCATTTTCTTCAATATATGGTTTCATTTTTACTTCAATATATTGTCTTGTAACGTCACTTCCAAGATATGGGAATCCATTGTTTGCTCTTTTTAATCTGTTGTGGAATACCGCGGATACAGATGGCATTTCATTTGGGTCACTGGCTTCACTTTGAATGACAGATGCAAGTGTTATTACTTCGTTCATTGTCATTCCAAGTTCATCTGCTCTGTCAAAGTATTCCTGTATTATTTTTGATTTTGAGTTTGATAGAAATCTTGAAAGAGCATTTTTAGCATTTTCTCCAACATAGAATTCATATGTATCCGGGAAAATATAACCCTCTAACATAAACACTCTGTTTTCAGGAGTAATATCTCCTAAAAGTTTTGCATATCCCTCTGGGACATTTTTACATGCCTCAATGAAATCATTAGCGCTGCACACACCATTTTCTTCAAGTTTTGCAGCTATTTGTAAGAGCGTATACCCTTCCGGGAACGTAACTGTTACGGTTTGAACAGCTGTAGTGGTTGTTTGCTCTTTTTCTGCTTTTTGACACGAAGATAAAATAAATATAAATGAAATGGATAGAATAATTGGTATTATTCTTTTAAATAGAGTTTTTATAAAATCAGCTCCTAATAGTAACTTTTTAATTTATATAAAATAATACTATTTATATTCTACACAAAATTACAAAATTCGCAACGGATATATAAAAAGAACTACATTGTTTCCAATGTAGTTCTTTTTTGTTAATTAATTTATACAAATTATTTCTTGTAGAACTTAAGAGCACCAGGCATACCTGTAAGAGAACCGGCAAAGTTAAGCATATCTGTAAGTCCTGATATTTTTTCTTTTGCAGTAAGAGGAGGAATTGGCCAAAGAATGTAATCCTTTTGAGCATCTTCTGCTGAGAGTGGAGGAAGTTCAAAGATTCTGTCCTCATGCTTACGTGGTACGTCAACAGCCTTGCCCTGAAGAATCCACTTACCTCTGTAGATCATTGTTCCAAGAAGGTTTGGAACAGCAATAGGAATAAGTGATGTGTTACCCCATGGTCTAAGTTGTGGGTTAACTACGCCGAGAGCGTTCTGAGTTGCGTTGAGGCACTCGGCAGGGTCACAACAACCTCTGATTGGGTAATCAGCAATTGCAAGCATATCTTCGCCGCAGCACTTACCCATAACCATGATTTTCTTGCCACCGTTAATGATGTCGTCCTTAGTGTAAGGCTTACCATCTCTGTCAAACCAATATTTTGTTCCGTTGATTTCAATACCAGGGCCTTCAACAACAAAGAGGTCTGGGTTCTTTGGTTTTCCAGGTCCATAGAGAGCAGAAGCAAATCCCATACCGATTGATGAAAGGCATCCGCCAACGCAAGCCTGCTCAATTGCAAATGCTTGATCAGGAGTTACGTTGTTAGGGTCAGTAATTTTTGGTGCACCAGGAAGAACATGGCCTGCAAGACCAACTATTCCAGGGAAATTATCATGGATTTCTCCGCGCATTACTGATGGACAAGCAGGACGGAATGGGGTAACGCGAACATTACCAACAATTTCAACATCCGGATCATTGAATCCACGCTTGTCAGCTTCTTGAAGAAGCTTGTTTTCAGCCGGATCAAAGCCCATCATGTATGTTGTAATACGGTCAGCTTCAACTGATTGGTTAGAAGCAACGATCATATGTACGTCAACTGGATCTACAGGAGCAGGTGTGTTTCCTTCACCGCCGATGATACCGTCAATAACAGTAAGGTTTGGCTTGAAGAGATAAAGCATATCAGCAAGTTTCTTGTTGATATCATGAGTATGATTACGCTCACGAAGGAAGTATGGAATTGTACCCATAGCATTCTTGAATCCAAGTGTAACACCTGTGTAGATGTTTGTCTTCATCTTTGGAACTGAAATGTAGAATGCTTTTCCTGTAACAATATCATCAAATGTATCCGGAATAAGAATTTCTTTTTGAATTTCAGCTTTTGGACACATGTAGCGTACTACCGGACGTCTTTCAAGTGGAACAAGTTCAGTGTTGTACTGCTTAGCGATCCAATCATAGTGAGTAATTTTGAATGATGCAGCAGCTGGGAATGGTTTTCCTGAAGACTCTGCAATAATGATGTTCTTATTGTAGTCTTTTACCCAAGCAACAACGGCTTCAAATACACGTGGGTCTGTTGTTTCAGGGAAGTCTGTCTTGCCATCCTTATCATAGAAACCTGAGTTGTGGAATACGTTAACAAGGTTTGGCTTAATGATAACTTTTTCATACTTTGCCATTTCAGCGGCAAATCCTGTTCTCTCATTAAGGTCGTTGAGAGCTGCAAATACGGTTTCACGAATTGCTTTTATATCTTCTCTGTGAAAGTAGTCATATGTACCGTAATTGTCAGGAAGAGCAACGAAGTCATGGGAATAGTCCATAACTGGTGCATCTTTAAGAATTACATAACTTTTTGCCATTTTTATATCCTCCCAAATTTTCAAATAAATATGTCGCAAAAATTATACCACATGGCGTAATAGTTTTACAATGTTTTTTATTGACAAACGACACAAAATGTTCATAAAAATTGGGGACTAAATATGAAGATGTTAATAACCTAAATGTGGATTTTTTTACATAATTGACAATACATATAGTGTTTTGCTATAATGTTTGCAGGCAAGTAATGTTTATAAAATTATACAGATATCTACTTTGCCCCTTCGTTTTATAAAGGGAATCTCTACGGCTCTAACCGGCTGTGGAGATTCTCTTTTTAAGTCTAGAAATAATAAAAAGTCATGTTCTAAACATGACTTTTTTATATTTATTTAATTTTTGGATTGTCAAAAGCTTTGAGTTTTTTCTTTCCCATTGGGCTTCTGAGATATTCCATAATTGGCTTAACAGCGCCAAGAAGATTTTCTTCCATATAGCTTTCACTCTTTTCAAAAAGTGAAGGGTCTTTAGCAAAGTTTGCACCTAGAATTGAAACAGCCACAAGGCTCTGAACGTCTTTTTCAGCTTCTTCATAGAAAATATTGAAGGCATTGAAGATTTTTTTCATTACAGGACGATCTTCATTTGTTATTGTCTCAATTACTAAAGGTGTAACGATTTCTTGGAAATAGTCCTCTTCAATGAAAAGATCATATTTATCCATGTGTTCGTCCATCTTACCTTTTATTGAAGGGTAAATGTTTTCCATACGATTTGCAAGATTAATTGCCTCATATGTTACGACACTTTCCTTTTTTGTTTTTTTCTTTTGGATTTGCGTTTCGGTTTGAGCTTCTGTTTTTGTTTGCTTAGTATTTTTCTTAGCTTCCGGGGCTTCTAAAACAAGCTCTGTGCCAAAGAATCCGGAAACAGATTCGCAAATTTCATTTGCTACATATTTAGTGTCTTTTGTATTCCAATCTTCAGCGTCATAGTCAAAATAAACTTTAGAAACTGTCTTTTCTTCTACACCTTTTACACAGATAATTGATAAGATGTCATTTTCTTTTCTAAGGATTACTTCTGTATTTTCACCGGAAAATTTTATATCTCCGTCTTCTTCCGCCGGATTTTTTGGTGAAGTAAGGGAAAGCCCCGCTGCCGACATTGTTCCATCTATTGATTTAAGTATTAAGTTGATGGTGTCCTTTTTATTTTCCATAATTAGCACCCATTTCATAATTTATTTGAGTAGTGGTTAAAAATAATATCAAATATTTTAACATAATAACATTGTTTTGTCATTAATATTTTTTGTTTGCGCGCGTGCATATAGTATGTTAATATATACCTTGTTTATTACCTGGTAAATAATCCAACTTATTGGAGTGAATGCTATGAAGAATCTTCTTGTTGTATTTGGTGGTTGTTCAAGTGAACATGACGTTTCAACGGTATCTGCAAAGTCTGTTTTACAAAATATACCAAGAAACAAATATAATGTTTATATGATTGGTATTTCTAAGGCCGGAAACTGGTATCTTTATGAAGGGGATATTGAAAAATTACCAAACGATGAATGGCTTCAAACAGACCAAATAACACCTGCAGTTGTATCTCCGGACAGAAGTGTACACGGAATTTCAATTTTTCATGGTGATAAGGTTGAAAATATTTATATAGATGCTGCATTTCCCGTTCTTCATGGTAAGAACGGAGAGGATGGAACAATTCAAGGTCTTTTTCAGCTTGCGGGAATACCGTTTGTTGGATGTGATTCAACTTCAAGTGCAGTTTCAATGGATAAAATTTTGACTAATACTGTTGCAGACAAAAATAATATTGCTCAGGCAGATTGGGATTATATTACAAAATATGATTATGAAACCGGCAATAAATCGCTGGAAGAAATAGCTAATAAACTCGGATATCCAATCTTTGTTAAGCCTGCAAATGCAGGATCTTCTGTAGGTGTTTCAAAAGCTCATAATTTTACTGAGCTTGAAGCCGCTTTAGAGCTTGCTCTTGTTTATGACGATAGAATTTTGTTTGAGCAATTTATAGATGGCTTTGAAGTTGAATGTGCAGTTTTAGGTAATGATTCCGTAATGACAGGGGTTGTTGGACAGATTGTTCCGGCAAATGAGTTTTATGATTTCAACGCAAAATATGACAATTCAGCAAGTGTATTAAACATTCCGGCTGCAGTCTCTGAAACCATAAGAGAAGCGGTTGCCGGTCAGGCCATTAGAGCTTATAAAGCTCTCGGCTGCAGTGGCTTTTCCAGGGTGGATTTTTTTGTTAGAAAAAGCGACGAAAAAATTATGTTTAATGAGATAAATACTATTCCGGGCTTTACGTCCATTAGCATGTATCCTAAAATGATGGAGGCGGCCGGAATTTCTTATCCTGATCTATGTGACAAACTTATTGAACTTGCTATTTCAAAGTGGGGGTAAACCATTTAAATGGAGTTAAAAAACGGATATAAAATTACGCTTGTAGATAGGCATTCTGTTTTAGATGAAAAATCCGAAAGTACAATAATCGTTAAAGGCGATCTTGACTTTACACCGGAAGAGTATACAATTACATATCTTGAACATGCCGGTGATATGGCCGGAAGTATAACCAAAATACGTGTAAAAAAAGGAGTACATGTACAGGTTTCAAGATCCGGCGCCTATTCAACTGACCTTGTTTTAGAACTGGGAAAAAGACACAATTGTCAGTACGCAACACCGTATGGATCACTTCTAATGGGTATATATACAAGTTTAGTTGAAAGTGATATGACAGAACAGGGTGGCTGTCTTCGTTTCAAGTATTCAATTGATATTGGCGGCGGAGAAGTTACAGAAAACGACCTAGAAATTATAATAAAAAAATTTCCGGATGATAGGGGAATAATAGATGTCTAAAGTTGTAAATCTTGCAAAAGAACAAATGAATAGAGTTATAAATGCGGCAATTGAAGAGCTGGTTAGTAATGGGGGTTTACCTGGGGGAGACCTTAAAGAATTTAGAGTAGAAGTTCCGGCTGACAGGCAGAACGGGGATTTGTCTGCAAATGTGGCAATGGTAAATTCAAAGACCTGGAGAATAGCTCCGCGTCAGGCGGCAGATTTAATTGCTTCTCATATTTCACTTGAAGGAACGTACTTTAGCAAGGTGCTTGTAGCAGGTCCGGGGTTTATGAATTTTTATCTTTCAGATGAGTACTATGCGGACATATTAATTGATATTGCAAAGCAAAAAGAAAATTATGGACGTTCAAATTATGGCGAAGGACAAAAGGTTTTGGTTGAATTTGTATCTGCAAACCCTACCGGTCCAATGCATATGGGTAATGCTCGTGGTGGAGCTCTTGGAGATTGCCTTGCAGCTGTACTTGACTATGCCGGATATGATGTTTCAAGAGAATTTTATGTAAATGATGCCGGAAACCAAATTGAAAAGTTTGGTCTTTCACTTGACATAAGATATCAACAGCACTTTAAGGGCGAAGATGCAGTACCACTTCCTGAGGACAGCTATCATGGTGAAGATATTAAGGTGCTTGCTGAGGAATATATTGCTTTAAACGGTGATTCATTACTTGAAATGTCAGAGAACGAAAGAAGACAGGCACTTATTTCATATGCACTTCCAAAGAATATTGCTGCAATGAAAGCTGCAATGGAAAAATACAGAATTTACTATGATAGATGGTTCCTTGAAAGTGATCTTCACAATGGTGGAGAGGTAATGGATACTATTGAAGCTATGAAAAGCCTTGGACTCACATATGAGAAGGATGGAGCTCTTTGGTATAAGAATGCTGAGGTTCAGACAAAAATATTGAAATCCAAGGGAAAATCAGATGAAGATATTGAAAAACTTGAACTTAAAGACGATGTATTAATTAGAGCAAATGGTAATCCTACCTATTTTGCGGCAGATATTGCGTACCACAGAAATAAAATCCTTCGTGGATATGTTAAAAATATTGACATTTGGGGTGCCGATCACCATGGGCATGTGGCAAGAGTAAAAGGTGCTCTTGAAGCTTTGGGCCTTGGAGCAGACAAATTGGATGTTGTTTTAATGCAACTTGTTAGGCTTACACAGGGCGGAGAAGTGGTTCGTATGTCAAAGAGAACCGGTAAAGCAATTACTCTTACTGATTTGCTGGATGAAATACCAATTGATGCGGCTCGTTTTCTTTTTAATATGAGAGAGGCCGGTTCTCAGATGGAATTTGATCTTGATCTTGCCGTTGAACAGAGTTCACAGAACCCGGTTTATTATTGTCAGTACGCGCATGCAAGAATTTGTAGTATCTTAAATAAGTTGGAAAATGTAGATGTTACTGTAGATAATATTGCAAATATAGATGCAAAGGCTTCTTTGCTAAAATTGGTTGCTCCTGAAGAGAGAGAGTTAATAAGACATCTTTCGTCTCTTACGGACGAAATTATCCTTGCAGCAAAAAGTTACGATCCTGCACGTATTACAAGATACTGTGTGGATCTTGCAACTCTTTTTCATAAGTTTTACAATGCATGTCATGTAAATGTTGAGGATGAAGAACTGCGTAGAGCTCGTGTATATCTTTGCATTTGTGTAAAAACCACACTTGCTAATATCCTTGAAATGCTTAAAATTACTGTTCCGGATAGTATGTAAAAAATATCCCCCTTCAAAGGATTCTTTGAAGGGGGATTGTTTTATATTAGAATTATTAGTCTTCTGAGAAGAACTCGTTGTGAACAGCGTGTACAGCCTTATCTGCGTCTTTAGCATCTACAAGTACGGAGATTTTTATTTCACTTGTAGAAATCATTTGAATGTTAATGCCTGCCTCAAATAGAGCTTCAAACATTTGCGATGCAGTGCCCGGATGTGTTTCCATTCCTGCACCTACAACAGAAATCTTTGCAATATCTGAGTCTATTACGAAATTTTCATCTGTCATATTAGGAAATGCTTCAAGAACAGCACTCTTTGCATGCTCAGCATTGTCTTTATCTACAGTAAAGGTTATATCTTTTGTTCCGTCGCGACCAACTGATTGGAGAATGATATCTACATTTATATTCTTAGCTGCAAGTTTTGAGAACAGTTTAAAAGCAATACCCGGTGTATCCGGAAGAGCAATTACTGATACGCGAGCAACATGAGAGTCCTTTGTTACGCCTCTAATTAACATTTTTTCCAAAGTGGTAGCCTCCTTAACGATTGTTCCAGGTACTCTTTTGAGACTGGAAAGTACTTCTAATTCCACGTGGTATTTTTTAGCCATTTCAACTGAACGATTGTTTAAAACCTGTGCTCCAAGTGTTGCAAGTTCAAGCATTTCATCATAGGTTATTTCCTGGAGTTTTTTTGCGTTTGGAACTTTTCTTGGATCTGTTGTATAAACACCTTCAACGTCTGTGAAAATTTGACATTTATCTGCGTGAAGAGCGGCAGCAAGCGCTACTGCTGATGTGTCAGAACCACCTCTACCAAGTGTTGTTATATCGTCATACTTATTGATACCTTGGAAACCGGCTACAACAACAATTTTTTTATTGTCGAGTTCCGATGAAACGCGTTCTGTGTCAATTTTTTTAATTCTGGCAGTGGTATAATTTTTGTTTGTGTTGAACCCTGCTTGCCAGCCGAGAAGAGATATTACGGGGCAACCAAGTTTTTCAAGAGCCATTGCAAGAAGAGCTATTGAAATTTGTTCACCTGCTGAGAGGAGCATATCAAGTTCTCTTTTTGAATGTTTTGGGTTTATTTCATTCGCCTTGTCCAAAAGGTCATCTGTTGTGTCACCTTGGGCAGAAACTACAACAACTACCGAATTACCTGCGTTGTATGTATCTGCTACTATGGAGGCAACGTTCATTACGCGTTCGGCGTTAGCTACTGAAGAGCCACCAAATTTTTGTACTATAAGTGCCATGTTTTCCTCCTTAGCAATTTGCCACTCTAATAAGCGATTTAAGGTCGGAGCCTTTAAGAGTAGACAGTTTATTTCTAATATCGGTTTCAGTGAATTTTTCAGTTATAAATGCAATTTCATGTGTTCCTGCACCACTTCTGGCAAGTAGGTGAATGTTGCCAAATAAATTTTTTAGTTTTGGAAGAACAGCAGTGTAATCTTCAACCATAAGTCTAATGTAGTATTGATTTGGTATAGTCTTGTAATCTGCTATAATGTCCGGATTTTCATTTTCCCAACCAATGAGTCTACGTGTGTCTTGGTGGTTTGCACAGTCAATAACATCAGCAACAACAGCACTGGCTGTTGGAAGTTTTCCGGCCCCTTTTCCGTAAAAAACAACCTCTCCAACTTCATCTCCGTCAACAAGTACAGCATTGAATACATCGTTTACACTGGACAATTGACTTGAAAGTTTTACAACTGCAGGACTAACAATAATGTAAAGTTTTCCGTCTTCAAGTTTTTCTGCGGTTCCAATGAGCTTTATTACTGAGTCATAACTTGAAGCATAAGCAACATCTTCAAGCATGATTTTTGTAATCCCTTCACAGTGTACGTTTTTTGGATAAACATGGTTACCAAAACCAAGGGCGGCCAATATACATATCTTCCTACAAGCATCATGACCTTCAACATCTGCAGTTGGATCTTTTTCTGCATAGCCATTTTCTTGGGCGATTTTTAGAGCAGCTTCAAATGACATGTTGTCAGAAATCATTTTTGTAAGAATAAAGTTTGTGGTTCCGTTAAGAATACCATTTATAGATTTAACTTCGTTTGCGGCAAGGCAAACTGAAAGAGGTCGGATAATCGGAATGCCTCCTCCAACACTTGCTTCAAACAAAAAGTTTACGTTGTTTTCTTTTGCAATAGATAAAAGTTCTAGGCCTTTTTCAGCAACTAATTCCTTGTTTGATGTTACAACGTGCTTTCCGGCCTTTAATGCAGATGACGTGAAGTCGAATGCGGGATTCACCCCACCCATTGTTTCAACAACAACTTTTATACTTTCATCATTCAATATTTTGTTAAAGTCTTTTGTGAACTTGCCTGCGTTTGGATCTCCCGGGAAATCTCTAAGATCTAAAATATATTTTACAGAAAGCTCACAAGGGGAACTTTTACCGACAATTTTAGTTCCTCGTTTGTTTATAATTTCAACAACACCGGAACCAACCGTGCCATAACCCATGACTGCAATGTTCATGTTTATCACTCCTGTGAAAATCTTTGCCAAATATAATAACATAAATTAAGTGTATATTAAATATATAAATTGTCTAAATTTAAACTTTTTCGTAACTCTTTTGATGTTGTTTTTTATAAATCTTTGTTTTAAAATTTAAAAGGTGATTAAAATGAACAGTATAAATGAAGTTGAAATCCTTAATAAAAGACGAAAATTTTTGATAAATTTTGCTTATTACACTCTAATTGTAATTCTTTTTTGTCTATTTCTTAGATATGCATTTCAACCGCTTTTGCCACTTTTTATAGCAAGTTTTTTGGCAATCGTTTTACAGAAACCGGTAAATTTAATAACAAAGAAGACTAAAATTCCTAAGGGGATTGTATCAGTTATTATGGTTTTTGTTGTGATTGGCGTTGTTGCAGCAATTGTTGCTCTTGTTGGAAGCCGCTTAATAACTGAACTTACCGGATTTGTGGATTATATACGCCTTAAACTTATGGATTACAATTGGATTGAGGCGCAGGTGTATTCAATAGTTGAAGTGTTGCCTAACTTTATTAAATCAAGTCTTTTACCAACAATTAATACAACATTGGAAAATCTTGAAAATGCTATGGCTGCGGATGCGGCTTCAGGTGTTTATAAATTTGGAATTTCAGAATTTGATGTTGGATCATTTATCAGCAACCGGATACCGGATGTAATAAATACTGCAAAGCAAATACCTTCAATTATGGTTGCAATTATTATCTGTGTTATTACATCATGTTTTATGACAGCAGAATATGATATTCTTGCAAAGGCAATCAGAGATAATCTGCCTGGTGGTCCGAACAATATTATTTCTACAACAAAGAGAGTTTTAATGACTTCTGTTTGGAAATTATTGAAGGCATATTTACTAATTATGTGCTGCACTTGTGTTGAAATGCTCATTGGTCTTTCTATTTTTAAAGCATTGGGAATCTTCAGCAGTAATTATATTGTAGCCATAGCAATTTTTTCTGCTGTATTTGATATTCTACCTATCTTGGGAATGGGTGCAATTCTTTGGCCTTGGGCAATTGTTTCTATGTTTACAGGAAACATCCCACTTGGCATAGCACTTATAATTCTTTACTTCGTAATTACCGTTATTAGGCAGATTATTGAGCCAAAACTTGTTGCTGGTCAAATGAGTCTTCCTCCAGCACTTACAATTTCTGTAATGTACATTGGGCTTAAAACATTTGGTGTTATAGGAATGTTTGCATTTACAATTGCACTTTACTGTTTGAAGGTTCTTGATTCTGAAGGTGTAATTCATCTGTTTAATCATACAAATGATTCGTCTTTTGAGGCAGTAAAAGAAAATACACTTGAGAAAAAAGAGGGCGAAGCTTGATTTATTACACTTTGTAATAAATGTCGTGTTCTTCGTAAACGGTTTGTAGTAATTCGTAATCGGATGTTTGTTTTATTTGATCCTCCCTTTGCATATAATATGTGTATACGAAGGGGGTAGAAATATGAAAAATTATATCAACAACAATAGAGAAGGATTATTATCAAAGGCAATCGTTGGTGGTATGTTTGTTGTAACAGCAGTTGTTGCAGTTCTATTTAATGATGTTACCCCTGCTACAATGCTTTTCATCTAAAAATTGATACAATTTAATAAAGTTAAGCCATCTGTATTCTATTGAATACGGATGGCTCTTTTTTTGTATCTTGGAATTCTTGACATTTTATGATATACTTTTTAGATGATTATAATATAGGAGTGCGTGTATGATTGCTATTTCACCATCTATTCTGTCATGTGACTATTCAATAATGGGTAATGAAGTTGAAAGAATGGAAGACGCCGGTGCAACCTGGATTCATTATGATGTTATGGATGGACATTTTGTCCCAAACATCACAATAGGAGCCCCGGTGTTAAAATCATTGAGAAAAAACATTAAAGGCGTTGCGGATGTTCATCTTATGATTTCCGACCCACTTAAATACGCAGAAGATTTTGCAAAGGCCGGAGCGGATGTCATAACATTCCACGTTGAGTCTGACTCTAATCCTATGGACACAATTCAAAAAATCAGGTCGTTGGGTTGTAAGGTTGGCATTAGTGTCAAACCTAAAACACCTGCAAGTGAAATATTCCCTTATCTGGATAAGGTGGATTTGGTTCTTGTTATGACAGTAGAACCAGGTTTTGGCGGACAGTCATTTATGGCGGATATGATGCCAAAGGTTCGTGAAATATATGATGAGTGCAAAACTCAAAATTTTTCTGTTGATATTGAAGTAGATGGCGGAATAAATGAAATAAACATTTCGGAAGCTGCTGCAGCCGGAGCAAATGTTTTTGTTTCAGGAAGCACTATTTTTAAAGCAAAGGATGCAAAAGAAATGATAACCACTCTTATTGAAAGAGCTGAACAGGCATATATTGGCAAATAAATTTCGCACAGTTTAAGGAGAAAACATGAAAACAGCAAATTCAGAACAACTGAATATGCAGAATAAAGCTGTAAGATCTTTTATGGTGGACATGCTTATTATGTTAACCGTAGTTTCTGTTGTATCAGTTTACACTTACGGCACTAGAGCACTTTGGACTATAGTACTTTCTGTGTCGGCTGCGGTAATAACTGAAGTTCTAGGGTATGTGATATTTCTTAGAAGTCGTCCTGAAAGAATTACAGATTTATCTGCAGTGTTTACGGGTATGGCAATTGCTCTTACCGTGTCTTCAGCTGCACCTTTGTGGCTTGCGCCATTGGGCGCTGTATTTGCTATTGCTGTAGCAAAACTTCCTTTTGGAAATGCAAATACAACACCATTTGTTCCGGCTGCGGCAGGAATAGCATTTATAAGTGTTTCATTTAAGGATTTAATGTTCACATATCCTTCACTTTCAATTGGTTCTCTTGAAATAAGTTCTAAATCGGAAGGTTTTATTCAGGGAACATCAATTGCGGAAATGCTCATGCAGTCTAAGTCTATAGGCACAAACATTCTAAATGTGTTAGATGTATTGGTTGGTAGAATTCCGGGGCCAATAGGCGCATCTTGCTTTTTGCTTATGTTGGCTACATTTGTTTATATGATAATCAGAAAACATCCGGGAACAATGACAACAGCTAGTTTTATTGCGGTTTGTTGTGTAATGGCTGTTTTGTTCCCTCGTATTTTAACCGGTAGAACATATTCTCTTTTAATGGAACTTTCTTCCGGGACACTGTTGTTTTCGGCAGTATTTTTCATATCGGATCCGGCCACTTCTCCAAAAACGCAACTTGGAAAGGTGCTTTATGGATTTTGTGCAGGTGTTCTTACAATGCTTATCAGATATTTCGGTGCATTGGAAGATGGCGCTTGTTTTGCGGTACTTATTATGAATGCCATTTCAGGCGAGTTTGATGGCATTGCTGCTAAAATTTCTCAAACAAAGTCAAGTAAAAGACCAAGACTTAAGAAATCAAATGTAAATAGAGAAGGAACTTCTCTTCCAAATAATCCAATTGATACTTCTAAAGAAGGAGGTATTTTGGATAATGAATAAGTTAGATAAAGGTTTTCTTTTTGAAGAAGTTTTGTTAAAGAATCCTGTTCTTGTCGGCACTATTGGTCTTTGCCCTGTAGTTGCAATTTGCACATCTCTTAAAGCGGCAGTAATTATGTCAATTGTTACAGTACTAACACTTGTAGTTGCTCAAACGTTGACAGCCATTTTGTTCAATAAAATTCCACAATGGGTAAGAGCAAGTCTTTATATGCTTGTTGGAATGATAGTTGTTGTACCTTCAATGATTATTTTAGGCAAATTAAGTGCAGAAACTATGGTTGCAATGGGAATATATCTTCCACTTCTTTCAGTTAATCCACTCATAGTTCGTCAGTGTGAACGTGAAAGTGTGGATTCAAAATTAATTGATTCATTAAAAAGTGCCCTTTGTGCAGGCCTTGCATATTCAATAGTACTTCTTATTGTCGGATTGGTTAGAGAGGTAATTGGAAATGCATCTATTTGGGGCGTAAAAATACCTGGTATTACTCCGGCCACGGCATTTTTAATGCCAATGGGTGGCTTTGTAATAATAGCGTATCTTGCTGCACTTCTAAGAGTGTACTTTAGAAAACTTGATCCGGAATTTGCTGATGAAATTTCAATAAATTCCCGTGCTACAACAAAGCGTCACAGAAGCATGAAGGCAATGCTTATTGACGTTGATGTTGAAGAGGAAAGCGTATACACAATGCCTGAGGCTGAGCCGATTATTATCCCAATTCCTTCAATTCCTTCAGAGAGTGTGGAAGAAGTTTCATCTTCAGAAGAAATTTTACCGTCAAAAGAAATTGAGAGTGACATAGTTGCTCAACCTGAAGTGGTTGAACCAAAGCCAAAGGCTCCAAAGAAAAATAAAACTCAAGCAACAAAAAATAAAACTCAGACATCAAAAAATAAGAAAACTAATAAAAAGAAATCAACAAAGGCAAAATCTCAAAATGTTGAAGAAAAAGTTGAAGAAAAGGCGGAAGAGACTATAAAGCCAAAGTTTGAATTTATCACCTTAGATTTACCTTCTGCCGCAGATAAGAAAGAGAAAAATGTAGATGGGGCTACAAACAAAGAGTCGCCAAATAAGGACGTGTCTAAGAGAGAGCCTTCAAAGAAGGGAACTTCAAAGAAGGATACACAAAAGAAAGACGCTTTAAAAGGAGCTTCAACTAAGAATCAATCCCCTAAAAAGAGCTGTGCAAGTAAGACAAAATCAAATGGCGTGTCTAAAAGTGAGGTTGTTAAGGAATCTCCTGATGTGGTTGAATCTTCAAAGTCTGAGAAAATTAAAGAGCCGAAAACGGAAATAAAGAAAGACTCAAAGAAAGATTCAAATAAAAACACAAAGAAAAACTCAAAGATAGTTTATAAGTCTGAAGAACTTGAGAGATTAATGTCTCTTTCACTTGATGACATAATTAATGATCTTCCAAATCACAGTGAATCTAAAGAAGGAGGCGAAGAAAAATGACAGTAATATCAGCTTTCTTTGCAGCATTCTTCTATGTGGTATTCACACAGAATATTGTTTTGACGGGTGGATACGGAATCAGCGAATCTATTCGTACTGCAGCAAGACCAAAACAACTGTTCCTTTTTGGAATTACTATTGTTTATTTTTCAACATTTACCTCTCTTATTTGCAGATTGGTAATTTTAGTTCCGGGGCTTAGAACTGCCGGAACGACAGTTAATTTAATCATTTATACTGTTGTTTTGACTGTTCTTTATATTGTCACGGCACTTGTTTTAAGAGTTCTTTTGTCAGGATCTTCATGGAGCAGGGAGGAACAAGATAAGCTCTTTAGACAAACTTCAGTTGCAGCATTTAATACAATAGTTTTTGCCGTTCCTTTTATAAATCAAAAGGTTGCATATACAGTCTATGAATCAGTTGCACAGGGTATAGGAGCGGGAGTTGCGTTTGTGTTGGCAACATATGTTATTCATATAGGCATGAAAAAGCTTGAGGCAAATCGCGAAATACCAAGCAGCTTTAAAGGCGCACCTGCACTTTTTATGTATATAGCAATTTTATCTCTTGCCTTTACAGGAATAACCGGAACGTCTTTATTCTTCTAAGTTAAATAAAATTGGCCAGAAGTGAAAACTTCTGGCCTTTTTCTTTTACGGCTTTGTTCTTGTGGCGTTTGTGATGGTGGTTGACATATCGTCTTTCATTCTGTCCATAGCATTTCTGGCTTTTTCAGAGACTGTGTCACCAGCGTTATCAATTGCTTCTCCGGCATCTTCTACAACATTTCCTGCGTCATCAATGATGCCGCTGGATGTTGTTGAAACTAATGCAGTTGTGGTTGTTGTCGTTGCCGCCTGGTTGTTTGGACCACTGCTACAAGCCGTAAAAGATAGTGCACAGATAAGTGCAAATATTGATGCAAATATTTTTATTTTCATATAAATACACTCCTTTCTGTATTTCTATTATTGGCATAATGTTTATAATTATACTCATTTTGTTAGTGTGCCTCCGTCGGCATAAAGAAGGAGTAGTATTTGTTTTTCTTGTCCAGTATTTGCATCAACATAGACGAGAATATCGTCGCCTGATTTTGACGTACAAAGAAATTCATAACAAAGATATTCTGTGTCAAAATTTGTTGGAATTAGGGCAAGTTTATGGTTTTTAATTTGAAGGTTTTTGGAGACGCTTTTCTGCGCATTCTCAGCGTTTACTTTGGGTTCGGAAAAAGATCTGCTTTTATGATTCATGAGGTAAGTTCTTGCATCCAATCCAAGTATTCTTCCATTATCAAGAGAGACAGTCACTTTTATTAAATCTGTGTAACATGTCACATCGTTTTCTTTTAAAGCGAAGTTTATAGTTAACGCTCCGTCATCCTTCGTATAGTAGGTTGAGGTCATATTGTCGTATCCAACTTTTTTCAGGTATTTTTCAGCGATATTAACTGCATCCGCTTCTTTCAATAATACTTCTCCTGAACGGTTTGACGACAGAATGGAACAAAGATATCCGCCTTTTTTGGTTATACTGATTGATGTAGAAGTGGTGTCGAAAACGTAACAGTCAAACGAACCGGATTCCACGCCTGAAAATGTTAGATCCTTTTCTTCAAGACCTATATAAAATGCAGCTTTTTTCAGTGCTTCCTCTTTACTTATTTCCTTTTCAGAGTTAAGCATATCAGCATTCTCCATGTTCATGTGATCTGAAAAAGGCCCGTCATATATTAGAGAAGGATAATCAGCCATGGATTGTTCAATATCCGATAAATCTGCATTTATAGAATTTGATTGAATTTTAAAATTTGTTCCTGCTTCATAGTTATCATAAAGTTTTTCAATCTCTGAAACCAGTTTATTTGAATAGGAAATCAGTTTCTCCAGCGATTCATACTCTTTGTCGGTTATTTCCTCTCCAAGTATTGCCTTATTATTTATGGTTTCAGTGTAATCTGACACCTGTGCTAAGAATTTATATGTGTTTTGAAGAAAGGCATCTGGACAGGATATTTGGGAAAGAACCGACTTTGCACATGCACTGTTTTTTGTCAGAGATGATCCTGAGTGAAGTTTTATTTCTGTTCCACTTGAATATAACTCCTTTTTTAAATCGGTGTTAATTTTATCAATGTATTCTGACAGTTGGACAACTGCATTTTGTTGGTTTGCTCTAAGTTCATATTCGTATTTTTTTGCTCTGTTTGAATAGAAAATAGTAAGAGTTAAAAGCGAAACAATCAGTGCGCCGCTAAGGGAAAAATAAAATATTTTTCTTTTTTTATCAGTCCATTTCATTGTTTTAAACCACCTATGCAAAAATGTATTACTATTTTTGCTCAAAAAGTCAAAAATATACTGATATTACGTTATTATTGCTAATTAATTGTTGCGTGTCATTATATATTGATTTATAATAGTATGATGTATAGATATATATTTTTAGATTAATCCGGAGGGGAAAAAGTTGGAATGTTATTTTGACAACAGTGCTACAACTAAGCCTGTAGAAGCTGCTGTCTCTGCAGTGGCTTTGGCAATGACAGAAAACTACGGAAATCCGTCCTCCTTGCATATAAAAGGCGATCAAGCAAAGAAGCTTCTTGATGATTCAAGACGCATAATTGCGAACTCACTTTCTTGTAATCCAAATGAAATTTTTTTCACAAGTGGCGGAACGGAAAGTAATAATATTGCAATAATGGGAACTGCTTTAGCTTTTAAAAGAAGAGGAAACAGAATTGTTACTACTTCCATTGAGCACCCAAGTGTTTCCGAAACTATGAATCGCCTTGAAGAACAAGGTTTTGAGATTGTCAGATTACCAGTGGATAAATATGGAGTGGTCCGGGAACAAGATCTTTTTTCTGCTGTTACAAAGGACACTATTCTTGTAAGCATGATGCTTGTAAATAATGAGGTTGGAAGTATTCAGCCAATTTCCGCAGTTAGAAGAGCAGTAAAAAGGGTCGGATCGCCCGCACAAATTCATTGTGATGCAGTTCAAGCTTATGGAAAAATTGCTATTAGACCAATGGATTTAGGCGTGGATTTAATCAGTGTCAGTTCCCATAAAGTTCATGGACCTAAAGGGCAGGGTGCTTTATATGTGAAAAAGGGCACAAAGCTTACTCCGTATATTTTGGGTGGAGGACAAGAGGAGAATGTCAGATCGGGAACTCATGCAATGCCTACAATAGCAGGATTTGCGGCAGCAGTTAACGAATGTAATTCTCTTTCTGCTGATTATGAATACGTACAATCTCTCAAGGATTATCTTTTGAGCAGATTGTCTTGTCTTCCAAATTTGAGAGTTAATTCTTATGTTGAGGCGCTTCCGCATATTTTGAGTATTTCTCTTGTAGGAATACCTTCGGAGGTGCTTAGAAATTATCTTTCTTCTGAAGGGATTTGTGTTTCTACAGGTTCTGCATGTTCAAAAGGACATAGAAGTAAAGTCCTGACAAGTATGGATTTGCCTATACCGGTTATTGATTCTGCAATAAGAATTAGTTTTTCAAGATTTAATACCAAAATGGAGACAGAATATCTGGCCGATAAAATAATTGAGGCGGATGGATTGCTGAGGAAGAGTAAATGAAGGAAATAATACTTGTCAAAAATGGCGAGCTTGCATTGAAAGGTTTAAATAGAAATACCTTTGAGGATGCTCTTGTTAAGAATATTAAAAGACGTCTTTCAAAAATAATGGAAATTGAAATTACAAAATCGCAATCAACAATAATGATTGAACCTTTGTCTGATCATCCCAATATGGAAGATGCCGAAATAGCAATATCAAAGATTTTTGGTATTGCAGGATATTCCAGAGCTGCAGTCTCTGAAAAGGATATGCAGAAAATTTTAAATGTTGCGGGAGAATATCTTAAAGAAACGTTGGAAGAGTCAAACACATTCAAAGTTGAGGCAAAACGTTCTGACAAGAAATTTCCGCTAAAATCTCCTGAAATTTGCCGTGAGGCAGGGGGATATCTTTTAAAAAAATATCCACACCTTCGTGTGGATGTACATAATCCAGATGTAATCGTTACAATTGAAATTCGTGATAAATATGCCTTTATCAGAGGAAATCAAAAAAAAGGCGCAGGCGGTATGCCTGTTGGAACTGCCGGAAAAGCATCAATTATGATTTCCGGTGGAATAGACAGTCCGGTTGCAGCATATATGATGGCTAAAAGAGGTCTTGTATTGGATGCAGTTCATTTTGCCTCTCCACCGTATACTTCTGATAGAGCGGAGCAAAAAGTTCATGAACTTTTAGAAAAGGTTTCAGAGTACAGCGGACATATGAATCTTTATGTTGTTCCTTTCACAGAAATTCAAGAACATATAAAAGATGATTGCCCGGAAGAACTTTTTACAATTATTATGCGACGTATGATGATGCGCATTGCAGAAATGATTACCAAACGTGAAGAGGGACGTGCAATAATTACCGGGGAAAGTTTAGGTCAGGTTGCAAGCCAAACATTGCCGGCAATTGCATGCACAGATGCTGTTGCAACAATTCCGGTTCTTAGACCACTAATTGGTATGGATAAAGATGAAATAGTTAAAATATCCAGGAAGATAGACACATTTGATATTTCTATTCAACCATACGAGGATTGCTGTACAGTATTTACACCAAAGCATCCAAGGCTTAAACCGGATATTAATACGGTACTTGAAGCTGAGTCTGCATTAAAAATGGATGAGCTTATTGAACGTGCGGTTAATGGTACAAAGCTTGTTCCAATTGACGCATACCAGAAATAATGAACTTCAAATAAAGGGGATAATTATTTGAACCTTGTTACTATTGAAAAAGAGAACTTATTGTATCCTGATAATTCAAAAACTGAAATTGTAAGATTAAAGCAGGATGTTGTTGAAATTCTTAGGGAAAACAACATGAAAATTGCCACTGCTGAGTCTTGTACGGGCGGAATGCTTTCACAGACAATTACCAGTGTCTCCGGAGCGTCCAATATTTTTGAATTAGGAATAGTTTCGTATTCGAACGGAATAAAAACAAAAATGTTAGAAATACCGGAAGATTATATTTTAGAGCATGGCGTGGTAAGTTCCGAAGTTGCTTATTTAATGGCCGAGAATGTTGCAAAGAAAGCTTTGGCAGACATAGGCGTTGGAATAACGGGTGTTGCAGGTCCCGGTCCGGATGGTGGAATACCGGAAGGCGTCATTTTCATTGGTATCTATTTTAAAAATTGCCGATATGTTGCAAAACTTGATTCGGGTACTGAAAACAGAAGAGAATATAATCGCGAACTGGCGGTGTTCAACGCACTTAATCTTGTAAAAATAATTCTTGGTAAAGGAGGTGCCTACTAATGGCAAAGAAGGAAACAGAAAAAGAAGTTGAACCTTTAGATGGGCAACTCCAATTAGATTCAAATGGAGAAACTACTGAAGTAAATAAAACAAATAAAAAGAAGGGTTCTACAAATAAAAAGAAAACTTCTTCAAACAGTTCAGCAAAGAAAAAACAGGAAGCTGATATAAAATCTGAGAAGAATGCTTCTTCAGCAAAATCTAACAAGAAGAACTCGGAATCAGAAAATGCCACGGAAAAGAAAAAATCTTCTGAGAAGAAATCCTCTAAAACGACAACAAAGGAAAAAACAGATTCGAATAAAACTGAAGCCAAAAAAACAGAACAAAAGAAATCTAATGGTAAGAACTCAGCTAAAGATAAAAAAAATAGTAAAAACTCAGCAAAGAAAAAACAGGAAAACGCTGAAGAGAAACCGATAGAGAAGGCTGAAGAGAAACCGATAGAGAAGGCTGAAAAAAAACAGGTAGAGAAGAAAGAAAAAAAGGAAAAGCCTGAAAAACAAATTGGAAAAAAAGATCAGTCTCAATCTAAAAATTTAAAAGGTAAAAAAAATACTGATAAAAAGGGCACAAGTCTTGAATCTCAAGTAGATAGCATTGTTTCAACTGAAAAAACTGTAAGTAAAAAACAGGAGAAGAACAAGATTTTACTTGATGAAGCTTTTGCAAACTTTGAAAATGTATTGACAGATTTTGATTCTTCTTTTGATAAATCAACACAAAAGAGAACAAAGAAAGAAGAACAAACCGAGAACAAAGAAAAAACCGAAAAAGAAGAAAAGGCTGAAAAAAAAGAAAAGGCTGAAAAAAAAGAAAAGGCTGAAAAAGAAGAAAAGACTGAGAAAGAAGAAAAGACCGAAAAAGAAGAAAAGACTGAGAAAGAAGAAAAAACCGAAAAAACAAAAATATCTGAGCAAAAAGATGAATCTAAAAAGGATGAATCGCTCGGAGAAAAAGAAAAGAATTTTGAAGAGTCAAAAGACAATGAGGCTTCATCTGATGATAAAATAAAGGTTATTTCACTCCCTTCAAGGGGTAGCCTTAAAGATATTAAGGGAGAAGAAATTGAAGAGTTCATTGAAGTCACAGAAGAGGCCCCGGATGAAAAGCCAAAAACTCGTAAGGAAAAGAAGAAAGAACAAATAATTGAGGAAGAATTAGGTATTGACCCTGCCGAAAAACTTGAACCTGCCGGCAATAATATTAAACCACTTCCAAAGCTTCTTACACATTTTGTTCCAATACAAGGAGATAAAATCGGAGAAATAATTCGCAAGGGAATTGTTGATATTTGTATTGTTCTTTTAATTGTGAGTATGACTGTTCTTATAAAGAGTACAAGGTCGGCTTCAAGCAATGAATCGCAGAACGGTAATTTAATTACCAATTATGCGCTGTCTTATGACATCAATTCAAAGACTTCATCCATGCCGTCAAATATTCTTGAAAAGTATTATTCGCTTTATAACAAGAATAACAACTTAGTTGGTTGGCTAACTATTCATAACACACAAATTGATTTGCCGGTTTTAAAATATTCGGATAACTCCCACTATGCTTCATATGATTTTTTTGAAAAAGCACTTTTGGGAATTAATGCTTATGCTGATTCAAAGTGTAATATGGAAAAGCTTGGGGATGTAACGGTTATTTATGTTGCAAAGTCCAGTTCTGTTGAGTCAATTAACGGTGTTTCGGAATATAAGAATCCTGATTTTATTCCTTCAACAATAGAGTTTGGAACTATTTATTCTGATATGACATGGAAACTGGTTGCATGTGTTTCGGATGGAAAGGCCATAGAAACGCTTTTAGATACCAGGGATGACAGAACGGCATTTAACAAATGCGTTGAAGAAAACAATGTATATGAGAAGAATGAAGAATCTTCTTTGAATATAGACGACCAGGTTTTGCTAATTCAAATTCCTGAATCTGATGAAAATCAGATTATGCTAATAGCAAAAAAAATAAATGAAAAAAATATTGACCATTAAGGAGGAATATATTTTGTCTGATCAGAACAGAGAATATCAAAATCCAAATGGAGCATATCCATATTACGGACAACCACAGGTTGGACAGCCTCAAGGAGGTTATTATCCGCCTACAGCTGCTCCACAACAATACTATCAACCACAGGCTGGATATTACCCACCGGCGCCAACTCCACAGTATTATCAACCACAGGCCGGCGCGCCACAGTACTATCAGCCACCAACTCCATATGGTCAGCCATATTATCCGGCTCCACCTGCACCTGTTCCACCGGCAACACCATATGAGCAGGCACAGGCTTCAATGCCAAAGGGCGAAGTAATTATTCAATCTTCACCTTTTGAAGAGTATGGTTTTACCCCTGATGACAGTACAAATTCAGGACATGACTTTGGTGGAATTATGGATGATGTTAACCAGGATGATGGGTTCAATGTATTTAATTCTCAAACACCAAATTTTGATTTAAATGAGGTTGAAACAAAGGCTCAAACAAAGACTGAAGAGGATAGTGCTTTTTCTAGCAATACTACTCCAAATTATAATATTGATGCAGTTAATGAAGCTGCAAATTCAACTGCAGATAGAGATATTTTTTCAAACGCAACACCTGTTTTTGCAGTTGAAGATGTCTCTTCTAAGGTGATATCTGTTGATGCAGTAAATGAGAGTGCAACTATTGTCCCGATTCCGGAAGCACCAACTGTTTCATCTACACCTTCGGAGCCTGTATCGGCAATGAATTTTATGGCTTCAATGCAGAGTATGTTGTCTTCAATGGGAACAGGTGCTGCACCAGTAGCTCCTACTGCACAGGCAGAACCTGCTAAACCGGCAGAAGTTCCAACAGATCCACAACCAACGGTTGTTACTACTCCAGCCCCTACTGTAGATGAGCCAGTTGTTACTGCTACACAGCCTGCTTATGTGCAACCGGCAGCACCTGCAAAGCCGGGAGAGCCTCAAAAGGTTTTTAACGTAGCTGCGCCGGCTCCAGCAAATGTGCCTGTAACACCAAAGGCAGATCCGGTAGTACCGCCAGTGGCTCCAACACCGGTAGCACCGGCTGTTTCACAGCCTGCTACACCTGTAGTACCACCAGTGGCTCCAACACCGGTAGCACCGGCTGCTTCACAGCCTGCTACATCTGTAGTACCGCCAGTGGCTCCACCACCGGTAGCACCGGCTGCTTCACAGCCTGCTACGCCTGTAGTACCTCCGGTTACATATGCGCAGCCAGACTATGTCAAGTCTGCGCCAAAGATAAATAACACTATTCAAGATATTAGTAGCACAACTTCTAATGCCTCGTCTCAGGGAGAAAAAGGACCTGAATATTGGGCTTATATGAATAGTCTTCTTAATAATTTTGATGATGGTCAAGTTCATAAGGAATTCCACGAGCCATCATATGCAAATATGGCTCCAGAAGTTATAACTGAGCCAAAACCGGTAGTTACACAGCCTGTAGCACAAGCAGCTCATATTAAACAAGATATCCCTATGGATAAGGTACAATCTCCATATGATATGGGAAATCAGGATAACTCTTGGCTTATACCTGAAAATGATGAATATGAAGATCCAAAAGAGGTAAAGAGAGCTAAAAAAGCACAACTTGCTGAGGAAAAGGCCGCTTTAAAGGCTCAAAAAGCCGAGGAAAAAGCTGCACTGAAAGCTCAAAAAGCTGAGGAGAAAGCAGCTTTAAAAGCTCAAAAAGCTGAGGCAAGAGCTGCTAAAAAAGCTTCAAAGAAGAATAAAGATGTGGATGAAGTTCCGGAAAATAATTTCTATGTAAATGAAGATGGTGACTCTAACAACGAGATAGAAAACACATCTAAGTTTAAGCGTATTTTGGCTGCTATCTTCCCAATGAAGGGAGACCCTGTTAAGGAAATTATCAGAAAAATTGTTGTTATTGTTGCGGCACTTGTATTTATAATTTGCATGATTAGGCTTCTTGTTATATTCATTGGCACAAGATCAAATGCATCAGATACAAGCGAGCTTTCAGGCATTATGTCTTCGTCTGAAACATCGGAAACTGACTGGAGTTCAATTTACAATAAATATCCGGATGTTCAGTTCCCTTCCGGCATGCAACCAAAGTTTGCAGATCTCTATGTAATTAATAATGACCTTGTTGGTTGGATTAGAATCCCTGGCCTTGATATTGATCATCCTGTAGTTCAGACAACTGATGACTCATATTATCTTAAGCACAACTTTAAGAAGGAAAAGAGTGACTACGGTACAGTATTTTTAAGTTCAGGTAATTCAATTGATTATTTAGATTTAAACACTGTAATATATGGTCACTCAATGAGACGTGATACTCAGATGTTTACACCTCTTAAGGAATACAAGTCAATTGAAGGCTTCAAGAAGAGTCCAATCATTGAATTTAACACAATTTACGGAGACTACAAATTTAAGGTATTTTCTGTATTCATTACAAATGGATCAACTGCGGGCGACAATGGATATGTTTTCAACTATACATTCTCTAATCTTGCTTCTATTGAATCATTTGCAGGATTTGTGGCTGAAATTAAGCAACGTTCACTTTATGATACCGGTGTGGATATTCAACCGGATGACAGACTTATTACTCTTTCAACTTGTACTTATGAATTCTCAAATGCTCGTCTTGTAGTAATAGGAAGAATGGTACGTGACGGAGAAAGTGAAGAGGTTGACATATCAAAAGCTGTTGTAAATTCAAATCCACGTTATCCACAAGCATGGTATGATGCAAACAGTAAGACAAATCCATATGCCAACTATGATAAATGGGTTCCAACAACAGCATAAATTTTGTATTCGGTAGTTCGGAGGGAAATTAATGATATTAAGTCTTTTATCACTTGGAGTTGAGCAGACCGCTTCCATTCGTGAATCTCAGTCTGCTATTGAAACAGCTTTTAAGCACATTTTAGATGATGATTTTAAATTTAATAACTATGCAAGTGAAAAGGATTTTATTGATGCACTTTCAAAGTCTGTAGCTGAAGATCATATGATTGTTTTAGCTACTGAACCAGCCTTGTTTAAGGCTTTTAAAAATTTTGTGTGCAGATCTTTTCAGCTTAAAAGTAAACCAAATAAATCGCTCATGAAATATATTAGTGAGAGAAATCCAAGTATTTCTGAAGCCAATTTATTGGAACATGCTGATATCCCTGTGGGTGCAACTCCACTTTGCACGCAAGACGGTCTTTATACAGGCTTTGGAATAAAGGCAAAGAAACAACTTCTTATTGTTCTTCCTCTGGATGACAGACGTATTGATTATGTGATTAACAGAGGTTTATTTACCTATGTTAGAAATAACATGGATATGTCGGCTCTTATTTCAGACCCATTAAAAGACGTTACAGCAGAAGGATCCGCTGTTTCAAGTTCCCACGCGGCAAAGTCAGCGCTTTATGATGTAAATGCAATTAGAAAAACTGTTGATAAGCTTTCAGACAGAGGGTTAACGGTTGCGATTGCAAATACCAAAACCGTTGATTTCATTGGTAATATTTCAACTACCTCTGTTGATTTAAGTGAAACTGTTTTCATTTCTCCATACAATGAGCCAAAGGGTGAAAAGTCGGCAAGAGTATATGCAATAGACCTTGCAAAAGGAGCCTTGGAAAATTCAACCAATAGCGTTGGTGCTGCTATAACAAAAGTATTTTCTGTTATGGGAGAGGATGAAAAACCTCAGTTCTTTATGTATATTTGTATAGCTGATAGGCAAACTGCAAATGTTGCAAAATTGGTTGCAGAAAATGGAGAAACTCCGCCTGAACTTATTTACAAAGCAATTGATGAACTCTTCAAAATGCTTGATTTGTGGGCTGATACAGGTTATGCTATTCCACAGTTTACAGATGAGGCGGTTGTAAAAGAAAGTAGGGCAGCAGAGGAATCGGATACCTTTAATAAAAAGATTAAAATTGCTGTGTTTAGTATATTGGCATCCGGTACAGTAGTATCTTTAATAGTTTCATTTGTTGCTCAAAATGTTTATGGAGTTTTATAAAGACAAAAAATCCCGTCGTTTGACGGGATTTTTTATTTGCTAAATGAGTTGTGTATATTTATTAATTCTTCCATTGTCAGTTGTTCAATTCTTGAATTTTGGGGAATATTCAGAATATCTAAAACTTGTTCAATTTCATTTTTGCTGACTGATAAGCCGGCCGTAAGCGAGTTTAAAATTGTTTTTCTACGCATAGTAAATGCGCCTTTAACCATAGAGAAAAAATTTTTTTCATTCTTTATATCATATTTTTTATTTAATGTTAGTTTTATAACCTTGCTGTCAACTTTTGGGGACGGAAGAAAGCATTCGCGTGGCACATAAAAGAGTTCTTCTGCATCTGCATAAACATTTACAGCAATGGTAACAGCACCTGCGTCTCTAGTGCCAACAGGTGCGCATAATCTATCTGCAGCTTCAGCCTGTACCATTACTGTAATGGATTCAACCGGCAGGTTGCTTTCAAGTAACATCATAATTACTGGTGAAGTAATATAATATGGGAGATTTGCGCAGATTACAATTTTCATATCTTCAAACTCTTCTTCACAGAGTTTTTTTAGGTCTATTTTTAAGATATCGTCATTTATTATTTTGACATTGTCAAAATCTGCTAGTGTTTCAGAGAGTACCGGAATAAGTCGTTCATCCAGTTCAATGGAGACAACTTTTTTTGCACGTTTTGCAAGTTCCGTTGTTAACACGCCAATGCCGGGACCCACTTCAATTACACCATATTCCGGACCGGGCACAGCTTCTTCCGCCATTTTGGGACACACTTCTTCATCTATAATGAAGTTCTGTCCTAAAGCTTTTGAAAAAGAAAATCCATGTTTACCGAGTATTTGTTTTATTGTATTTATATCAGATAGATTGTACATGTTTATGAACCTTTTATAGCAAATAATTTGTCCATTGGAATTACTAGATTTAAGACACTATCAGAATTGTCACTTGGCGCACAAATTAATATTCCGGAGTCAAGAGTTGTTATATTTGAGGCATTTGGAATGAACATTTCATCGCCCTCAATTACATTTGATATGGTTTCATCTGCGTTGTAGCAGAATATTTTATCCTTACTACCTGAGAATGTTCCAACAATTGTAATTTTCTTCATATCTTTACTAACCGCAAAATCTTGCATACCGGTAAGAGAAAGAGTAGTTTGAATACCTAAATTATCTCCTGTCCAAATATTATGAAGGATTTTGGTGCTTGGACTAAAGATGTACTTGTCTTTAAACATATATTGGTTTGCGCTTCCTGAGAATGTTTTTGTTTCAACAGAACCGTCCTCAGAATACTCGTAAAGACCAAAAGTTGTTGAACCATCTTTAAAGTAATAAGTGGCTCCATCTTTAAAGAATAAATTCTGCGATGCAATCCCCTTTTCAACCAATTTTTCTGTCTTGTTTAAGGAGTCTACCAGAAATAGGTCGTAATTTCCTTCAATTTCATAGTTCCTGTCCGAAATAAAGAATAAATCAGTTGGACATTGTCCCGCATAGTAGTCCGGAATTAATACAAACGAATTGGATATAACATTGTTTAAGTCTACGCGTGGATTTTCAAGGGAAATAAGTGGTGTTGTTTCACCGGAGGCTTTATCTAAGGTGTATACCATAGAGTACGTCTTCTCGTTTTTATAAAAATCATTAATGGAGTAGTCGGCAAAAATTAGATATTCACCGACCGCCTTTGTTTTGTTTTCAGTTAGTTTAAAGAAAACATATGGTGTTTGTTTTGAGAAGGTGTTTTGGTAAACGGCATATCCTTCTGTTTTTTCACCTTTTGTAACAGTGTTGAAGGTAACAATTTCTTTTTTTTCATTTATAGGTATTTCTGCTTTTATTTGCTTTGATTTGAGTTCATAAAACTTTTTTTCTTTGTATTCGTAGTATTTTGGATTATCAATATTGCTAAAATTTACAAAAACTCCGTCTATTGTGGTTTTAAGATAAGGAGCATTTTCTTCTTTGCTATATTCGGCAGCAGTAAAAAAGTCCTTGTTTTTTTGTTGGCCGGTTTCATAGAGCGATGCATACTTATCTACCGTTGGAAGTTTGTATAAAAACGCAAATGCGACAATAAGGGCTGTGCCAAAGGCCAGCCCTATTGTTATTGCCCATTTATATTTTTTTGGTACCTGTTTGAATACTGAAATATCAAACGCCCCCGATTTTTATTATGTAATTATTCAATTACAGTTTTGCCTGCATTTGAAAGCCTTGACAGCGCTATATAGGATTTTCCGACATTGAGTTTAATTTCTGTAGATCCTGTCTTGTCATAGAATTTGAGCATATCTTTGCCTTCGCCCTTCTTCCAGGTAATTTCCTGATATGTTCCGTTTGATGCAAGAATGCCTGAACCGCTTGATAAGTCCATGTCACAACGGTAGTTGTCTGGATATGTAATAGAGTTTAAATAAAGAACTATAACGTTTGAAACGGAGTAAGCAGTACCGTTATTATCCTTCATGTCTACACCTGAGTATGAACCATAATAAGCTCCGTCTTTCCAGGTGAATTTTGCATTGTTGTTTCCAATTCTAAATGCAATACTTGAGCAATTGCCACCATTAAGACTTGTTGCTGTTTCATAGAAACTGAGTGGATTTGCATAACTGTCAGTAATTTGTGTACGCATATTTTTTGCTGCAATAGCCGAGATGATTGATTCACCTGTTGTATATGCACGATATTCTTGACCTGCGCTTTTTCCATTTGGAGCAACACTGTCTTTAAACCAAGTTTTTGTACTTCCGTCTTGACCGTTAATATGGTCATATCCTGTGCTTGTAAGATATTCATAAGCACCAATAGATGAACCTGATGACCAACCGTTGTGGACAAGAATTGCGTCAAAACCTTCTGCAAGTTCAACGAAATCACGTCTTACAGAACGGAACGGACCGGCTTTGCCAATTTTTGTTGGATCTGAATAAAGCCAAAGATACTTTGTAGCAGTGCCTTCAACTTCACCTTCAATTACAATATCAGGAGCTGCAAGACCCCATTGTGGTCTGCAACGAATTTCTGAGTTCTGAATTGTAATTGCAATTGGTCTTTTTCCAACATATTCTTTATTGAAATTTGATTCACCTGTAAGTGGGTTTTTATCTGAATAAACTACTCCTGTAGTAGCATCCGGTTCGTCAGTTTTTTGTTCCTCTTTTTTACATCCAAAAAGAGTTAATAACATTGTGATAAGAAGTGATAATGCTAAAAAACGTTTGAGTGTATATTTCATTGTATGTCCTCCTATAGTGCGAAAAAGCGCACTTTTTGGCAAATAATTAATACAGTTCAATTATACTACATATTGTCCTTTTTTCAAGGTTTTAATGGCACATGGCAACTATTGACACTGTAATTCTATTTTGATAAAATTGCAGTGCTGTTTGCGCTTGTAGCAATGAGTTAATCTAAGCCTAAAATTTAATAGATTTCAAAGATGTTTCCGTAGCTCAGCTGGATAGAGCGACCGCCTCCTAAGCGGTAGGTCGGGTGTTCGAATCACCTCGGGAACGCCAAAAACTTCGCCGGAAAACCCAGTAAAATCAAGGGTTTCCGGCGTTTTTCATTTTTACCGGAAAAGAGTAAAATCGTAAATTTCATAGATTTTCATTAGCAAATCCGACCTCAGCTAATAGAAACTAGGCCTAATTTCGTCCGCCTTCGGGGTGTACGGCCCGCTAATAAAAATTAGCAAGATTTTCGCTGTTTTGCTAATGAAAATGCCCTTCCTGCTAATCAGACCAAAAATCGTGCCAAAAATCCAGCCAATCAAAAAAGGCGGATGTTTTGAGTACCATGCAGTTATGCGGATAAAATTGAATATCGTCATATACATAGAGCGTCTATTTGCACCGCATTGGGGATTGAGGATTTGCAAAAACGACTGGAGGAAACCTGGACGGATATGAAAGAAGTTCTTGTCAGTCTGTCCCCCATCCAGCAATCCGACAACCTGTCGGGAAGCCGCAGTTTCGACTGCGGCTTTACATAGGGACATATAACCTTGTTTAGCTGGTAGAATTATTTATATTCATGTGCTATAATTATTGCAAATGGAGAACTTAAGAGTTCGATAAATCGGAAGTTATGGAGAAGAAAACAACAATGAAAGAAAAGACATATCAGACTCGTTGTGGAACAATCCACTACTGGACAAGCATATCAAGCCTGAATGCAATTACCCTTGTTTTTTTGCCGGGATTGACCGCTGACCATAGATTGTTTGATAAGCAGATTCTGTTTTTTGAGAAAAAGTATAATATTGTGGTGTGGGAT
>JAQXSW010000006.1 GCA_029219165.1 Oscillospiraceae bacterium | reverse complement strand
TAAAAAACAAGGAAAGATAGTCGAGCTTGGCGACCTGTTCAATACCGATAAATTTTCCGATATTCTTGTGGCAGAAATCAAAATGCAAATGCAAGAGCAAATGGCAAACGATGAAAATATCTCATATTGGATAAATAATAGTGGAATAGGCGAAGGATTTGCAACTGTAAGTGCAGACCACAATTTCTATTGGAATGAAAACGGTGATTTAGTAATTATCTTTGACAAATACGAGGTTGCCCCCGGCTCAATGGGAACTCCCGAATTTGTTATAGACAAAGGTGTAATTAGGGATATTTTGAAATCGGAGTTTAAAGATGTTATTTCATAATATGAAGTTATTTCATTTATTAAATCCATTAAAAAACGATGATAGCGGTGTATAATATCTTTGTCAGTGTGGCAACGATATGGCAACAAAAAATCGTATAGCGTATGCTTTACCGATAATACAAATAATGAAGATAATCTCTGCTAAATCTCATAAACAAAAGCGTTTAAGATTGATTTACAGAGAGCGAGTGGGAATGATATGGTAAACCCCCGAAGCCTGCATATGTTTTGCTGGTTACGGGGGATTTTTTATTTTACATTATTTTTCATACCATTTCTTTTCCCACCATTGCTTAAAGCTTTTGCAGGAAGTAATCTCGCGATTTATAAACATTATATGTACGGAAATAATAATTGGTTCAGTGTTGTACATACTTCTCGGTATTGTGTTTTAATAATGTTTAAGACCGAAATCTTTAAAGGATTTCGGTCTTTTTTATCTATATCTTAATTGAATTAATTATGTATGTTTGATAAAATTGAGTTAGTAAATTTTTGGAGGAAGTTATATGTTGCTTTCAATTGGAATTATTGCTAAAAATGAGGAGAGATATCTTGAGGGCTGTTTGAAATCAATTAAGCCTTTGCTTGATACCGGGAAAGTTGAACTGGTATTTGTGGATACCGGCTCAACAGATAGAACGGTTGAAATTGCAAGTAAATATACAGATAATATTCATCATTTTGAATGGATTAATGATTTTGCCGCTGCAAGAAATGAAACTATTAAATACAGCAAGGGAAAATGGTATATGTATATTGATGCGGATGAAGCTTTTGAAGATGATTCCGTTATGCAAATCCTTGATTTCATAGAATCAAAGGATTCGGAGCGTTATGCCTGTGCATCTTTCCATGAAAGAAATTTTATAAATAAAAGTTATACAAAATTTACCGAATTTATTCCAACAAGAATTTATAAGTTAACAAAAGATGTTGTTTTTAACAATAAAATTCATGAGTGCATTACAGTTGAAGGTGAAACGAAACATTTATCGGTGGTGTTACTTCATTATGGATATGCCGATCAAGAAAACAATAAAAATAAAGAAAAGAGAAATAATAAGGTACTGTTAGAGTACTATGAAAAAAATCCAAGAGATCCACGAGTATTAATGTACCTTCATAATGGAACATTAAATATTGAAGAAAGCGAAAAATATTTGCTTGAATGGCTTGATTTAGTTGAGTCAGGTAATGAGGATAATTTAAACGAATTATGTTATGTTTCTGCAGCAAGACATTATTACACTAAAGAAAAATACATAAAAGCAATTCAATATGTCGATAAATTGTTTAAACTGGATGATTCAAACAAGAAAGTATCTGCATTATGCGGTCATTTTATTAAAGCGGATTCATTATTTGCGTTAAATGAATATGAAGAAGCCTTTAATGAATATTGCTCTTATTTTAAAAAAATGGAGGAGTATAGGAAAAATAAACTTCAAACTAGTCAATTAGGAATTTTGCCTGGGGTAAAAGATACTGATTATGAAAGCAGAAAGGTAGTTGCTATTCAATGCCTAATTAATTTAGGTGATATAAAAAAAGCACTAAAATTAATGCATGATGTTGAATGGGAATTGTTGGAGGTTGAACACTTTGAATGTGTCAATGATGTGCTTGTAAAATTTGTTGAATTAGATGTTGATAGTAAGAAAGTTGCAAAATTTGTTAAACATTTCACTGATATTGAAAAAAACAAATCCCCGGAAATGTTTGATGTGTTAATAAATAAACTCTACTGGGTATGCAATTCTATTGAGGATTTTGAAGCAATCTTATCTCTTGGTGATGAATCAACAATTTATACAATCATGTTAGAGGTTTTAAAGCAGAAAAACCAAAAAGAATACCCATATATTTTAGATGCATTTGTAAATAATGCCCCAGAGTTTCTAATTGGGTTAACTCCTGTTGTTGCAGAGTGTATGAAGTTCGGAGTTGCATTTTCAAAATATATTTCGTTACTTTCAATTGAAAATATGGAGGAAATGGTAACCATTTTATTTGAACAGTTTGAAGATTATAAAGAGTGCGTCTCAGAGTACATTTCAACAATTGAAGTGAGTTCAATAAGTGAACTTTTATTTGAATGTTTGTTGACCGAAAAATTATCCGACGATGTTGAATTTGCCAATATATATTCACTTTTACTTGCAAACTATGTAACAAATATTATCAATGAAGAAATGTTAAATGATGATGATATTAAGCTTTTGGATTCCAAATATCAATATGGCTATTACATTTACAAGTATGATCAATCGCTTGCTGAAAATGAACTGAGTAGTGCAATAAGATATTTAGGAAAAGCGGTTCGAGTTAATCCTTCTATGACGGACTTGATTGAATCGCTTCTTAGCAAATTGGACATCAATTGAATAGGGTGTATTTAATGGATAGAAATTTAATTGAAGAATTGTTGACCTTAATAAAAAGTTCTATTATATGTTTTTCGTCAAATAGAGATTTGGACATGTTCAATTCTTGTAAAGAATCTTTTTTGATAACATTAGAAGCGGTTAATTCTTTAGAAGATGAAAATATAAGAATTGGTTATTTACAAGAATTAGAACAGCTTGCCATTGAAATCAATGAAATTGATGAGGCAATAAATAGTGTGCCTAGACCGGCAACTGTTTTGTTGAAAAAATACTATGATTATTGTTTTCTACGATATATGCATGAAAGGGTATCAAAAGTAGATGTGGAAACAATTGTTGTGGGTTCTTCACACGCTCTTAATGGAATAGACGAAAAATTGTTTCAAAATGGATGCATTAATTTATCCATGCATTCGCAAGACATATACTATGATTATATAAATGCCAAAAAGGCTATTAAGGAATCAAAAGAAAAAATAAAAAACTGTGTAATAGTTATGGGCTATTACATTATTGCTCAAGATGTTTCATTAGAAAGTCGGTATGGCCACGAAATGATAAAACATGTATATTATCCTGTCTTAAATGACGCTCATAATTGGACTGATCCAGAGACAATAGATATATGGAATGATCAAGATATAAAGTTTTCTAAATCAGTACATTGTGTTTCGGATTCGGATATTTGGAATGAAGTGTGCAATTGGTTTGACGAGAATTCCACTTATTACAATTCAATGCGCGGACGTGGAAATGGCATATTTGATTTTAGTGGCAGAAAGTGGCCTGAATTATCTAATGAAGAAAGAGATGAATTTGGACAAAAACGCACGGCTGATCATAACAAAATTTTAAAATATGATAAAACAATAGAAGAGAATTTTTCATTGTTGAATGAATTTGTTGAATTCTTAAATGAAAATTTGATAAATCCATACATTGTGATAACTCCGTTTACAAAGGAGTATAACAAATATATTTCGCCTAAATACAAAGAATTAATATTAGAAGCAATAAACAACCTTCCTAATAATGTTGTTTATTTAGACATGAATGATTTGGATTTATTTGATTCATATGATTTCGTTGATACCGATCACCTGAACGAGAAGGGTGCAGAGAAAGTATCAAAGTATATTGTGGCGAGTTTATTGGATAAGTAATTATTTAACTCGAGGTGAAATGATGGAACGTAAATGGTGGCATGATAAAGTTGCGTATCAGATATACCCAAAGAGTTTTTTAGATACGAATGGGGACGGAATAGGTGATCTTAGAGGCGTAATATCAAAACTTGATTATCTGAAAGAGTTAGGTGTTGATATTATTTGGTTATCACCTATCTATAAGTCCCCATTCGTGGATCAGGGGTACGATATTTCTGATTATTATGCCATTGCCGAAGAATTCGGCACAATGGAGGAGTTTGATGAACTGCTCCATGAGGCAAAGAAAAGAAATATGTATATCCTGATGGATTTGGTGGTGAATCACTGCTCTATTGAACATGAGTGGTTTAAAAAGGCATTAGAGGATCCGGAAGGTGAGTATGCGGATTTCTTTTATTTCCGAGAAGGAAAGGATGGAAATCCACCGGACAACCTTCGGTCTTATTTTGGCGGCAGCGTTTGGGAACCGGTACCGAATTCAAATAAATACTATTTGCATCTTTTTTCAAAAGAACAACCGGATTTGAATTGGGAAAATCCAAAACTTCGTGAAGAAGTATACAAGATGGTCAATTGGTGGTTGGACAAGGGCCTTGCCGGCTTTAGAATTGACGCAATAATGAATATTAAGAAAGATTTAGAGTTCCCAATGCTTGAGCCTGATGGTGACGATGGCTTGGCAATATGTTTTAGAACCATTGAAAGTCTAAATGAGAAAAATCCTGAGGGTATTGATTTGTTTTTGAAGGAACTTAAAGAAAGGACCTTCAAACCTCATGATGCTTTGACTGTTGCGGAAGCATTTAACATTGATAAAAGTGCATTGTCCAAGTTTATAGGTGAAGACGGATATTTCTCAACAATTTTTGATTTTTCTGCCGAGACTATGGTGAATGGGGAACATGGCTGGTATGACACTCCGGACTTTACCGTGGACGAATGGAAAAATGAATTGTTTTCTGCTCAGGAAATGGCAGAAGGCATTGGATTTATGGCAAACATTATTGAAAACCATGATGAGCCAAGAGGCGTTTCCAGATATTTGCCGACTTATGCCCAAAATGACATGGGTAAAAAGATGATAGCAACAGTTAGTCTTTTATTTAGAGGTTTACCGTTTATCTATCAGGGTCAAGAAATAGGAATGACAAATTCTGAGTGGAATGATATTACAGAATTTAATGATATTAATACAAAAGATCAGTATAATGTTGCAAGAGATGCCGGGCTTTCTGACGATGAAGCTATGGATGCATGTCGTAAGTTTAGTCGTGATAATGCTAGAACTCCAATGCAATGGACATTTAAGGAAAATGCCGGATTTACAGAGGGTACACCATGGTTAAAATTAAACCCAAATTACGTTGATATTAATGTTGAAAGCCAGGAAAAAGACCCTGATTCAGTATTAAATTACTATAAAAAACTAATTGCACTTAGAAAAGCTAGAAAGTATTCTGAAACGTTTATTTATGGTAATTTTAAACGTGAATTAGAAGATGAAAGTAAAATTGTTGCATATAGTAGGAGTTTGAATGACCAAAAGATTATAATTGTGGCAAACTTTGACGGAGTGCAAAGAGAAATTTCTATAGATGAATCGCTAAAGGAAATACTCATTTCAAATTCAAATAGAAACATTGATTTTGATATGGCAAAAGATACAGGCTTTCAGTTTGTAATGGAGCCTTCTGAGGTTTTTGTTTTTGAGGTTGAAATTTAGAAATTTTCACAAAACAGTGTCGGTTTTTATCCTTTGATTAGTTAATGTTTTATGATATAATGTGTAAGACTTATTTATTTTTAGGAGGAAATTATGAATAAAGCATTTTCAAAATGGAATAGCATAAGTCTTATTTTGAGAATACTTATTGGCCTTATTGTCGGTGTTATTCTTGCGCTTACAATTCCACAGGTTACAGGAATTGGTATTCTCGGTACACTTTTTGTTGGAGCTCTTAAGGGTGTTGCACCTATATTAGTATTTGTTCTTGTTATGAGTTCTTTGGCATCTTCAAACCTTGGTGTTGGAAAGAAGTTTAAGACTGTAATTGTACTTTATCTTGTAAGTACACTTCTTGCTTCTATTGTTGCAGTTGCAGCAAGTTTTATTTTCCCTGTAACACTTAAACTTACAGAAGCTGTTCAGGATCAGACACCACCTTCAAATATTGTAGAGGTGCTTTCAACACTTGTAACAAATATTGTTTCAAATCCTGTTACTGCTATTATGAATGCAAACTATATGGGCATTCTTGCTTGGGCTATTGTTCTTGGACTTGCTCTTAAGAAACTTGCTTCAGACAATACAAAGAACGTGTTGCAAGATTTGTCTACTGCTGTAACTAAGGTGGTTTCTTGGATTATTAGCTTTGCTCCATTTGGTATTTTAGGTCTTGTGTTCCAGTCAGTTTCAGAAAATGGTCTCAGCATTTTCTATGACTATGGAAAACTTCTCCTTGTACTTGTTGGAAGCATGCTTGTTGTAGCTCTTGTTGTAGATCCGCTTATTGCCGGAATTACACTTAAGCGCAATCCATATCCACTTGTATTCCGTTGTCTTAAGGAGAGTGGAATTACTGCATTCTTTACAAGAAGTTCTGCGGCAAATATCCCTGTTAATATGACACTTTGTGAAAAACTTGGACTAGATAAGGATATGTATTCTGTATCAATTCCTTTAGGTGCAACAATTAACATGGACGGTGCGGCAATTACAATTACAATTATGTCACTTGCTGCTGCTCATACAATGGGTATTCATGTTGACATTCCTACAGCAATTATCTTAAGTTTCCTTGCTGCTCTTGGCGCCTGCGGTGCTTCCGGTGTTGCCGGTGGATCACTTCTTCTTATTCCAATGGCTTGCTCTCTCTTTGGACTTTCAAATGACATTGCAATGCAGGTTGTTGGTGTTGGATTCATTATTGGTGTTGTTCAAGACTCACTTGAAACAGCAATCAATTCTTCCGGCGACGTTCTTTTTGCCGCTACAGCAGAATATAAAGAATGGATTAAAGAAGGAAAAGAAGTTGACCTTAAGAAAATTGCAAAAAGTTAATTAAGTGTATGAAAAAAGGCGTTGAGATGTTTCTCAACGCCTTTTGTTTGTAAGTTCTTGTTAGTTTTTAAAACAATGCTTTTGCATTCTGTTTCTCTTGCTGATTTTTTAATTTTACTTTTATTTTTTTGATTTTTTATTTTATAAAAGTATCTTAATTTACCCGCTTCTTGAGTTCATCATATTGTTCCTTTAAGAGTGGCGGAACATAGGATTCAGGAATTAAACCTAGGAACTTATTAGCAAGAGTTTTGTCGCCGAGTTTTAAAGCTTCACTTGTTGCAACAAGTGCTAGGCCACAGTAATCCGGGAATGTACTTCCAAAGAAAACCACGCAAGTTTCAAGTTCAGCAGTTGGAATTGAGCCATTTTTAAATTGGTCCCATAAATCTTTGTAAACTTTAAAGAATTCTATGGCATTTTCTGAGTCTCCCAAGTTTGAAAGGGCACAGGTTCCAAGTGCAATTACCGAAAGTGTAGTCACTGAGAGCCTGTCTCCGAAACGGTCTATGTATTCATCTACATAGAAAAGTGCACTTCCGGTTTCTCCACCATCAAGAAGTGTTTGAATGAGCGCAACATAAACCGGGAGAGAGTAAAGATCTTTTTCGTTTTTTTGTAGCGATGTATACCACTCACTAATATACTTTTCCTTATCCTCATTTTCACATGAGTAGAATAAATGAGCTAGAATACGAGGGTCCGTTGGTGTCCTTTCGTATTCTTTTAGAAGAGCGGGCATGTTACGTCTGTGCTTCTCCTTAAGAGAATCTGTGTCCGCAATATATCCAAAGTGATCTACAATTTGAGAAATTAGTACACAAGGTTCTTCTGTCGGTAGCATTTCATGTATTGAACCAACGAACTTTACATTTGGAAAAAGTTTTCTGTTGATTACTCTAAGATTGTGACTTTCACTGTATACTGAAAGAGTAGAGTCGCTATAGTTTTTTAGGATTAATCTTGCAGAGGCTATTTTTTTCGAGTCCTCACTGTTAAAGAAGTTGACTAGAGGTGAGACATCATTTGAAAGAGCTTCGTCTGCGTCTAGGTGCATAACCCAGTCACCGGAGCATTTTGAAAGGCCAAAATTACGAGCGGCAGCAAAGTCATTTATCCACTCAAAATCATAGATTTTGTCAGTGAATCTTTTTGCAATTTCCTTGGTGTTGTCAGTTGAACCTGTGTCTACAATTATTAGTTCACTTTCAACTTTTTTCATAAGATTTTGTATGGATGAGAGGCACTTTTCAAGGTGTTTTTCCTCGTTTTTTACAATTAGAGAAATTGATAATTTCATAGGTTTTCCTCGATGTGAAATATTGATATACATATAATTTTATACGCTATTTAACTAAATAGCAAATTAAATACAATTAAAAATAGAAAATATAGGGTAAATGTGGTAGAATTTATGTGTAAATTGGGTATTTGATTTGTCAAATAGAAAAAAAGAAGATGATTTAATAATGGCAAGGGAAAATAATTTGGGTGTTTATTATGCGGCGCATAGGGGATTTTTTGATAATGAATCGAACTGGCCGGAAAATTCTGTTAACGCATTTAAGCGTGCCGTGGAAAATGGATATGGAATTGAGCTTGATGTTCAACTGACAAAGGACGGAATTCCTATTGTGTTTCATGATTGTTCTTTAAAAAGAATGTGTGGGGTTGACAAGTACGTTTGGGATGTGAATTTTGACGACATTAGAAAGTTAAAACTAGCCGGCAGTAATGAGATTATTCCTACATTTGAAGAAGTGCTTTCGGCTGTTGATGGAAATACCCCTTTAATAGTTGAAATTAAAGGTGAAAAAGATGTTATTAAGACTACAAAAAAAGCTTGTAAATTGTTGGATGAATTTTACGGTCCTGTTGATGAAAATGGGAATGTTGACTCTGAAAATAACAGGGTGAGTGGACGGTTTGGATATTGTGTGGAGTCTTTTAATCCACTTGCTGTTTGGTGGTATAAACGAAACCGTCCTAATGTAATTCGCGGGCAACTTTCCACCGACTACAAGCTTGACGAGGGTAAGACCTCACCGGCATATTATCTTTTAACTTATTTGGCATTTAACATTTTTACAAGGCCTGATTTTGTTGCTTATAACGTTAGGTATGCAACCAGACTTTGGTTTAGAATATATCGCAAATTAACCGGTGCTTTTACTGTTGCTTGGACAGTTAAATCTGAGAAGGAATATGAAAAGATAAAGAAATTGTTTGATGTAATTATCTTTGATACATATGTGCCATTAGGGAAAGGAAAATAAACATGAACGAAGTGCAAATTATTGAATTGAAAGAAACAATTCTTGAGGATAACGATAAGGACGCCGAGATTTTAAGACAGGAACTAAAATCTAAAAAAACTTGTCTTATTAATCTAATGTCAAGTCCGGGATCGGGTAAGACAACCACTCTTCTTGCTTTGAATAAAGCGTTTGGAGAAAGAATTAAATGGGGCGTAATGGAGGCGGATATTGATTCTGACGTGGATGCCATTACAATGCAAAATGCCGGTGTTCCTTCCATTCAACTTCATACGGGTGGAATGTGCCACTTGGATGCTGACATGACAAGACAGGGAATTAGAAGTTTTAATAGAGATGACCTTGACCTTGTGGTTCTTGAAAATATTGGAAATCTTGTGTGTCCGGCAGAATTTGATACGGGCGCTGCAATCAATATGACAATTCTTTCAGTCCCTGAGGGGGATGACAAGCCACTTAAATATCCATTGCTTTACAAGGTTGCAAATATTATGGTGGTAAATAAAATAGATGCTTTAGAAGTATTTGATTTTGATAAGGATGCCATGGAGGCGGCGGTTCGTAAACTGAACCCGGATATGAAATTTTTCTATATTTCAGCGTTGACGGGTGAGGGTGTAGATGAGCTCGCCGACTACCTTGTTGAGTGCGTAAAGGAGTGGAATGCATAATGGAAAAGGTAAGGACAATTGAGATTCACGAAAGCGTTACGGCACTCAATGATCAGACAGCAGAGTTTGTAAGGGAGAAGATGTTTGAGCAGGGTACATTGTTTATAAATGTCATGTCAAGTCCGGGTTCCGGAAAAACAACACTTCTTACATCGCTCATAAACAAGATGAAAGATAAAGTCAACATAGCCGAAATGGACGTTGATATTGAGTCATCAGTTGATGCTCAAAGGGTTGCAGATAAGACGGGAGTTAGAGCTCTTCAAATTCATAACGGAGGCCTTTGCCATATAGATGCAGATATGACTGCAAGAGCACTCATGGAGTTTGACACAAAAGGTGTAGATCTCTTAATTCTTGAGAATATAGGTAATCTTGTTTGTCCTGCTGAATTTGATACGGGCGCGCATATGAATGTTATGCTCTTATCTGTTCCTGAGGGAGATGACAAACCTTTAAAATATCCGCTTATGTTCAGTGTTTGTGATATTGTTTTAATTACGAAAATTGACACGGTTGGATTTTTTAATTTTGATTTTAAAGCAGCTGAGGAAAGAATAAAGAAACTTAATCCTAATGCTATTATTATTCCGGTAAGTGCAAAAACCGGAGAAGGTCTTGAAAAAGTTGAGGATCTTCTTCTTGAGAAAATGGCTGAAATAAAGAAATAAAATACATGAAATATCACCACGGGAGAAGTTGAAGTTCTCCAGTGGTGATTTTGTTAATAGATAATTTTTTTGTTGCTTTTGTGGTATGAGGCAGTTATGCTTCATTTATTTTGATTACAGTTAAATTGTCATTTTCAATTTTAAAATGTATGTTGAGGTTTTTGAAACTCATACCATAGATTCTTTCGGGGTCATCCTGATATGCAGGTCTTGGATCATGTGAAAGAATTGCAGTGAGTTCGCTTAGTTCGTGATTGGAAAGAAGATTTTGGTTAGCATCTTCTGTAAATATTACATTTAGAAGTTTTGAAGATAGTCCATTTGTAAATCCTGACTTTGCTTGTGGAATGGAGTCTGCGTAAGGTATATAAGGTTTGATATCAAAAATAGGGGTACCGTTCATCATGTCTATGCCTGAAACATGAATGACAGGGCCATTGTCAGTTTCCTCAATTTCTTCAAGTTTGGCCACGGTGAGGCCGAGCCGGTTCGGACGAAATGGTGAGCGGGTTGCAAATACGCCCATACGTTCGTTGCCACCGAGGCGCGGAGGACGAACGGTAGGATTAAATTCGTCGACTTCGGGAACTTTTGAAAATTGCCAAATGAGCCAAATATGTGAGAAGTCGGCAAGACCACGAAGAGCGTTTGTGCTTCTATACTCAGGTTCTAGTATAATTGTGCCGGAAAATTCTGAAATTACGCCACTTTGACGTGGAACTCCAAATTTTTCAGGCAAATTATTATAGATGTATCCTATTGGTTTGATTTGAAAGTTGCTCATTTGTATACTCCTTTGAATTTTGGGAAACTTTCTGCAATGGGGGACGGTTCTCTGTTGCGGAGAACCGTCCCCGGTTGCAGAGAACCGTCCCCGGTTGCAGAGAACCGTCCCCGGTTGCAGAGAACCGTCCCCGGTTGCGGAGAACCGTCCCCGATTGTTCTCTTGATATTTTATCAAATAAGTTATACAATTGTATATCATTTTTTCAACTATATATTGTATTACGTATTATTTATAAAGTGAGGCTTCTGTTGTGGAAAGAGCAATTCATACTTCAAGAGCGTGTGTTAGGGTGTCTTTGGATGCCATTCAAAAAAATGTCAAGAATGTAATGGATAAAGTGGGAAAAGACACAAAAGTAATGGTGGTAATAAAAACAGATGCATATGGACATGGGGCAGTTGCAGTTGCAAAAGCGCTCCGTGAAATAGGGGTATATGCATTTGCAGTTGCTACCATAGATGAAGCAATAGAACTTAGAGAAGCGGGAGTTGAAAACCCAATTCTTATCCTTGGATATGTATTTCCTGAGGATGTATCGGATGCAATTAATAATGATGTTACAATTACAGTTTCTTCAAAAGAGGAGGCTGAGATATTAGCAAAGGCAAGTGAAAATAATCCGGACAAAATTGCAAAAGTACACATAAAACTTGATACCGGTATGGGCAGAATAGGGTTCAACGTAGTAGAAGACAGTGCCTTTGAAGAAAGCATTAAAGAGATTGAAAGTATTTTTAATATGCCATTTATTTCTGTTGAAGGTGTTTTTTCTCACTTTGCATGTGCGGATGAAGCTGATAAGACATCTGCAAATAAACAACTTGAGAAGTTTAATGAGGCTGTCTCAAAAATAGAGGCAGACGGATATAAATTTGCATTAAAGCATATTAGTAATTCTGCGGGAATTATGGAATTTGACTCATGTTTTTCAATGGTCAGATGTGGCATTATTACTTATGGTTTACTTCCAAGTAATGAAGTAAATGCAGAAGTATTTCCACTTTATCCGGCAATGAGCATTGTATCCCACATTTCTCATGTTAAGAATGTAAAATCAGGTTTTAAAGTAAGCTATGGTTCAACATTTAAGACTGAAAAAGATACAGTTATTGCAACAGTTCCTTTTGGCTATGGAGATGGATATCCTCGCTCACTTTCGAACAAAGCTGACGTTTTAGTAAACGGCAAAAGGGCTAAAATACTTGGAAGAGTGTGCATGGATCAGTTCATGATAGATGTAACTGACATACCGGATGTTCAAAAAGGCTCGGAAGTTGTACTTGTAGGAAAACAGGGAAATGAAGAAATAACAGTAGAAGAATTATCGACTATTTCAGGTCGATTCAACTATGAATTTATCTGCGACATTAATAAACGAGTACCACGTGTTTATGATTGAATTTAGGAGGCATATTTTTGAAAATTGTATTTAGATATTTGAAACCATATGCCGTGTTTGTATTTATTTCTGTTCTTCTTTTGTTTGGACAGGTGGTTTGTGAACTCACACTTCCCAACCTAATGAGTGATATTGTAGATGTCGGCATTATAAGAAGTGGTGTTGAAAATATTACCCCTGAAATAATGTCCCTTCCAAAGGAAGAATTATCTGAAATGCAGCATGACTACATTGTAAAAAAAGGTGCAGAAATGCTTGGGGTAACACTTGCGGCCGCTGTTTCCAGTATTATTGTTGGGTTTATTGCGTCTAAGGTGGCGTCTTCTGTTGCACGAAGACTTCGTTTTGATATTTTCTCAAAGGTAAATGAGTTTTCTAATGCAGAGTTTGATAAGTACTCAACAGCATCTCTTATTACCAGAAGTACAAATGATGTTCAGCAAATACAAAATCTTATTTCTATGGGGCTAAAGATGATGCTCTTTGCTCCTCTAATGGGAACAGGTTCAATTATTATGGCACTTAGAAAGAGCACCTCTCTTGCTTGGATAATTGTTGTTGCAGTTCTTGTAATTATGGGTGTTTTAGGTGTTGTAATGGCAGCTGCTCTTCCAAAGTTTAAATCGCTTCAAACACTGGTAGACAGACTAAATCTTGTAAGTCGTGAGCAACTTTCAGGCCTTATGGTAATTCGCGCTTTTGGAAATGAAAAGTATGAGGAAGAAAGATTCGATGTTGCAAATAAGAATTTAACATATACGACAAGATTTGTTCAAAGAACAATGGTGTCTCTTATGCCTTCTGTTTCTCTCATTATGAGTCTTGTAAATGTTGCAATTGTGTGGTTTGGAGCAAAGGCTATTTCACAGTCGACTCTTGAAGTTGGAGATATGATGGCTTTTCTTCAGTATGCAATTCATATAATGATTTCGTTCTTATTTGTTTCAATGATATTTATCATGCTTCCACGTGCAACTGTTGCCGCTAACAGAATTAAGGAAGTGCTTGAGGAAAATATTTCAATTAAAGATAAGGAAAATGCTGAAACTCTTGAAAATGTTGAGGGTAATATTGAATTTCAAAATGTATCATTTAGATATAACGATGCATTAGAGGACGCACTTTCTGATATTTCGTTTATGGCCGAGGCCGGAAAGACAACTGCATTTATTGGTTCAACCGGATCAGGAAAATCTACACTGATTAATCTTATACCACGTTTTTACGATGTAACATCCGGTAAGGTATTGATAGATGGAAAAGACATTAGAGATGTAACTGTTAAAAGTTTAAGAGAAAAAATAGGATATGTCTCACAAAAGGCAGTTCTTTTCTCCGGAACAATAGAGTCAAACGTAAAATATGGTAATGATTCAGAAGATATTATGGATGCAATAAAGGTTGCTCAAGCAGAAGATTTTGTTCTGTCAAAGGAAGACGGAATTAATTCTGAAGTTGCCCAAGGCGCAACAAATGTTTCTGGCGGTCAAAAGCAGAGACTTTCTATTGCCCGTGCACTTGCTAAAAAGGCTCCAATTTATATCTTTGATGACAGTTTTTCTGCACTTGATTTCAAGACGGATGCTGCCCTTCGTGCTGCTCTTTCCAAATATACCAATAATGCAACTGTACTTATAGTTGCACAGAGAGTTTCAACTATTATGAATGCGGATAAAATTGTTGTTCTTGATGAGGGTAAAGTTGTTGGCATTGGTGACCACAAGTCTCTTCTTGAAAATTGCATGACTTATCGTGAAATCTGCGAGAGTCAGCTTGGAGAGGAGGAATTGGCATGAGTGAATCTCCATCAATAAAATCTAAAAGACCAATGAAGCAAAGTAAGAACTTCATTGCTGATAAGCCCAAAGATATGAAGGGTGGCGTAAAGCGCCTGGTTTCATACCTAGCTCCTTTCAAGTTTAGAATCATTGTTGTTGCTTTGTTTGCCGCTTTTAGTACAGTATTTAACATACTCAGTCCTAAGGTACTTGCAAAGGCTACGGACGAACTTGCAAGAGGTCTTATGGCCATGATTTCCGGTGTTGGTGAGGGAATAGACTTTTCTGTTATAGGAAAGGTATTGCTTCTTTGTATAGGTCTTTATGTCATCAGTTCATTATTTCAATTTATTCAAGGGTTTATTATGGCTGATGTTTCTGCGGAAGTTGCCAAAAACCTTAGAACTTCAATTGAAAAGAAGATTAATCGCCTTCCGGTTTCATATTTTAACCGTGTTAGTTATGGCGATGTGTTATCCCGTATAACAAACGATGTGGATACTATTAATCAAAATTTAAACCAAACAATGACTCAAGCAATATCGTCATTCACTACTGTTGTTGGTGTAATGATTATGATGCTTACAATTAGTGTTAAGATGACACTCCTTGCACTTTGTATTTTGCCTGTGTCTGCAATTGTAGTTTTTGGAATTATCGGAATTTCTCAAAAACATTTCAAACGCCAACAGAACTTCCTTGGCGCTGTTAATGGTCAGGTAGAAGAAATATATGGCGGACATCTTATTGTTAAAGCGTTTAATGGCGAAGAAATTGCATTGGAAGATTTCAAGAAGGATAATGATAGTCTTTATGAAGCAAGCTGGAAAGCAAGTTTCCTTTCCGGTACAATGCAGCCTCTTATGAGCTTTGTAGGAAATCTTGGATACGTTGCTGTTTGTATAGTCGGTGCGTCTATGACATCCAGTGGCGCAATGACGGTAGGCGGTATTCAGGCATTCATTCAATATATTCGTAATTTTACACAGCCAATAACACAACTTGCACAAGTTTCAAATCAGTTTCAGGCTGTCATTGCAGCGTCAGAGCGTGTTTTTGAATTCCTTGGCGAAGAAGAAGAGTCGGTAATAACACCGAAGTACACAGTAGAAGGATTTAATCTTTCGGGTCAGGTTTCATTTGATCATGTTAAATTTGGCTATGAAGGTACAGACAAAATAGTTATTAAAGACTTCTCTGCAGAGGTTAAACCGGGAATGAAAGTTGCACTTGTTGGACCTACGGGCGCCGGAAAGACAACAATGGTTAAACTATTAATGAGATTCCACGACTTAACTGACGGTGCAATATATGTTGATGGACATAACATTGCTGAGTTTGACAGAAAGGACCTTCGTTCTGAGTTTGGAATGGTTCTTCAGGACACTTGGCTTTATAGTGCTTCAATTAAAGATAATATTCGTTACGGTAAACTTGATGCCACAGATGAAGAAGTAATAAAGGCTGCAAAGGCAGCTCAAGTTGATCACTTTGTTAGAACGCTTCCATCAGGATATGACATGGAAATTAATGAAGAAGCAAGTAATATTTCTCAGGGTCAGAAGCAACTTCTTACTATTGCCAGAGCAATTCTTGCTGATCCTAAAATTCTTATTCTTGATGAGGCTACGAGTTCTGTTGACACAAGAACAGAAGTTATGATTCAAAAAGCTATGGATAACCTTATGAAAGGTAGAACTAACTTTATAATTGCGCATAGACTTTCCACAATTAAAAATGCAGATTTAATTCTTTGCATTAATGATGGAGATATTGTTGAACAGGGTACGCATGAATCACTTATGGCTAAAAATGGATTCTATGCAGAACTTTATAACAGTCAGTTTGAACATGTAAGCTGACTTTTAGGAGAAATACGAAATGAAAAATGATAAAAGGGAACTGGTTGGAACCCTTTTGGTTGTTGCTGCGGCAACTTCTTGGGGACTTACAGGGATATTTGTAAGGTACTTTACAAGTCTTGGACTTTCATCCCTTCAAATAACAGTTTTTAAGATATTTTTTGCAAGTATAGTACTTCTTATATACTGCTTGATATTTAATAGAGAAGCATTGAAGATTAATTTGAAAGATATTTGGATTTTTGCCGGAGCGGGACTGATTAGTATGGATTTCTTCTCCGTGTGCTATTTTAGCACAATTCAGAGTACGTCTCTTTCAGTTGCTGCAGTTCTTCTTTATGGTGCGCCTGCAATTGTCATGTTAATGTCAGCAGTGCTTTTCAAAGATAAGATTACTTTGATTAAGGTGCTGGCTTGTGCTGTGGCCTTTCTTGGTTGTTTTTTTACTGCCGGAATTATTGGAAGCGGAACTACAATTCCGTTTAATGCGTTTTGTACGGGAATTTTGTCCGCTTTTGGATATGCACTTTATAGCATCTTTGGTCAAATATCCATAAATAAGGGTTATAAACCTATTACAATGACAACCTATACATTCCTTTTTGCAGCCGTTGGTACAATGACCTTTTTCCGTCCTTCGGAAATTGTGGCGGCGGCCGGCAGAACTTCAACCATTAAGTTTGTTCTTGTAATGGTACTTATGTCTTTTATAGTTTCACTGCTTCCATACATCTTGTATACAAACGGACTCACATTTATAAAGCCTTCTAAGGCTTCAATAATTGCGTCCGTAGAGCCGGTCGCCGCTACTGTTGTTGGCGCAGTTGTATTTTCTGAAATGCCGGATGTCTTTGGATTTATAGGAATTGTTTGTGTTGTTACAGCTGTTGTTCTTTTGAATTTAAATTCAAGTGGAAAAAGTGCTGAATGATATTGATGTGAATATTTATGCATTTCTGTTGCATATTAATAAATCTTAATGTATAATATCCACATCTTTTGAAAGTAAAGAAAAAATTTAAAAAAGGAGAAATAAAAAATGAAAAAGTTTGGAAGAATTCTTTCAGTTGTTCTTTGCTTCGTAATGCTTCTTGCATTTGCTGCATGTTCAAAGGCTCCTGAAAAGACAGATGACACAGGTCTTAAGACAGTAGAGAGTGGTAAACTCATTATGGCTACAAATGCTGCTTTCCCTCCATATGAATATTATGAAGGTGACAAGATTGTAGGAATTGACGCTGAAATTGCTCAGCTTATTGCTGACAAGCTTGGTCTTACACTTGAAATTGCAGATATTGAATTTGACTCAATTATTCCGGGTGTACAGCAGGGTAAGTATGATATGGGCATGGCTGGTATGACAGTAACAGACGAACGCAAGGAGAAAGTTTCTTTCTCAGACTCTTATGCTAAGGGTGTACAGGTTGTTATTGTTAAGACTGGTTCTGAAATTAAGTCAATGGATGACATTGATGGACATAAAATTGGTGTTCAGCAGGGCACAACAGGTGATATATATGCCTCAGATACACCGGAAAATGGTGGATATGGTGAAGAGTCAGTAGTTCGTTATGCAAACGGTGCTCTTGCCGTAGAAGGCCTTAAGTCAGGTAAGGTTGATTGCGTTATCATTGATAACGAGCCTGCAAAGGCTTATGTTGCTGCAAATGAAGGTCTTGAGATTCTTGAAGGCACATGGGTTGATGAAGATTATGCAATTAGCTTTGCAAAGGATAACACAGCTCTTCAGCAGGCAGTGAATGATGCCCTTAAGGAACTCATTGCTGATGGTTCTGTTCAGAAGGTTGTAGACAAGTACATTAAAGCTGACTAATTCGACTTTAGTAAATTATCTATAACATTTCATAAGGGCGGCGAAGAACCGCCCTTATGTTACTTTTATGAAAGGAGAGAATGACATGTTTTCAAAATTGGCTCATGAGTTTGATTTTGTTTTTATTCAAGGCAACAGATATGAGCAAATGATTGACGGCTTTCTAAATACCCTTATTATTACAGCCGGAGCTTTAGTTGTCGGCGTTATAATTGGTATTGTCGTAGCATCCATTCGTTCCTCATTCGATAAAAACAGGGAATCCATGAAACGTAAGGGCGGTCCCGGTTATTACATTCTTGCTTTCCTTAATGCAATTTGTAAGGTTTATTTGACCGTAATTCGTGGAACCCCGGTCGTTGTTCAGTTGATGATTGCATACTTCATTATTTTTGTGTCTGCAAAAGATGGAACTCCGGTAGGTATATTTGCATTTGGCATTAATTCGGGTGCTTATGTTGCAGAAATATTCCGTGGTGGAATTATGTCAATAGACAATGGGCAGTTTGAAGCCGGACGTTCACTTGGCTTTAATTATTTCCAAACAATGAGATATATTATTATTCCACAGATGATTAAAGCAGTTCTTCCAACTCTTTGTAATGAATTTATTGCACTATTAAAAGAAACCTCAGTTGCAGGTTATGTTGGGGTAATGGATTTGACAAAGGCCGGCAATGTAATTGCGGGGCGTACATATTCATATTTCCTCCCACTTCTAACTGTTGCAGCAATTTATCTTGTGGTTGTAATGATCCTTACATCGCTCGTTGGCAAACTTGAAAGGAGGCTTCATAACAGTGACTGATAATGAGACAATTATTGAAGTCAGAGGTCTTCAAAAACACTTTAAGGGTGGAATACACGCACTTAGTAATATTGATACTGATATTAAAAAGGGCGAAGTAGTTGTTGTAATTGGACCATCTGGTTCGGGTAAGTCAACATTTCTTCGTTGTCTTAATTTACTTGAACTTCCTACAGGCGGAACAATCAAGATGGATGATGTTGATATTACTGATAAAAAAGTAAATATTAACAAGCATAGACAAAAAATGGGAATGGTTTTCCAACACTTTAATTTGTTCCCCAACATGACTGTTTTAAAGAATATGACTATTGCACCTACTACGCTTCTTGGTATGTCACAAGAGGAAGCAGATGGAAAGGCCATGCAACTTCTTGAAAGAGTAGGACTTAAGGATAGAGCAACAGCTTATCCAAATCAGTTGTCCGGTGGACAAAAGCAAAGAATTGCAATTGTTCGTGCTCTCTGTATGGAGCCTGAGGTTATGCTTTTTGATGAACCTACATCGGCTCTTGATCCTGAAATGGTTGGAGAAGTTTTGGAAGTAATGAAAGATCTTGCAAAAGACGGAATGACAATGGTTGTTGTAACACATGAAATGGGTTTTGCGCGTGAAGTTGCAAGTCGAGTTTTGTTCATGGATGCAGGTCAAATTGTTGAAGAGGGAACTCCGGAGGAAATCTTTGACAACCCAAAATCAGATAGACTTAAATCATTCCTTGCAAAGGTAATTTAAATGGACTTTAAATTGGATAGATATAATTCTCTTTCGAACTATCTAAAAAAAGAATACGGAGAAAAAATATATAAGCTGTCTTTTGATTCGGGCTGTACTTGTCCGAATAGAGACGGCTTTTTGTCTTACGGAGGATGTATATTCTGTTCAAATGGTGGCTCAGGGGACTTTGCTGAAAAAATTAATTTAGAAAATATTGATGAAGCATTTAAGAAGGCAAAACAAAAGGTTCAAAAAAAGACAGACGGAACAAAATATATTGCTTATTTTCAAAGTTTTACAAATACTTATGGTGATATCAATTATTTAGAGAGTTTGTACACAAAAGTTATTCTCCGTGAAGATGTTGCTGTTTTATCCGTTGCAACAAGGCCGGATTGTATTTCAAGTGATGTTTTGAATATGTTAAGGCGACTTGCTTCAATAAAACCGGTTTGGGTGGAACTTGGATTTCAAACATCAAATGAGAAAACAGCCGAGTATATAAGACGCGGATATAAAAATGAAGTATTTAAAAAGGCGGTAAAAAATTTAAATGCCATAGGCGTCCTTGTTGTTGCGCATGTGATACTAGGACTTCCTAATGAATCACTCACGGATATGAAAAATACGGTAAGATACGTGTGCGATTCAGGTGTCTTTGGAATAAAGTTGCAACTTCTTCATGTTTTAGAAAATACAGATCTTGCAAAAGATTACAGATCTGGATTTTTTTCTGTTTTGACAATGGACGAGTACGTAAACTGCTTGTGTGAAATTTTGCCTTTAATTCCGGAAGAAATTGTAATTCATCGCCTTACAGGAGACGGACCTAAAAAATTGCTTTTAGCCCCAATATGGAGTGCTGACAAAAAGAACGTTATCAATACTTTGCGTCATGAATTTTCAAACAGAGATATTTACCAAGGTGCGTGTGTTGGGGAAGCTAAGCGATATAGTTAAAACCAACAAAATAATCCAATATTCACTTGTGCTTTTTATAACCTTGTGATAAAATCTAAATGTATTTGTATAATAATTCGTTAAATGTAGGAGGATATGTTTATGACTTTGCCAGAACTATTAAAGATTGCTGAAGACTCAAAGGCTTCAGACGTTCATATTACCGTTGGCGTACCACCACTTATGCGTGTGCATGGTGCAATGATGGCTATTCCAAACGAACCAAGACTTATGGCAGAAGATGTTGAAGCTTTAGTAAAGGGAATAATGGGTGACTTCCAAAAGAAAATCTTTGCTGAGCGTGGAGAAATTGACTTCTCATTTGGTCTTGCCGGAATGGGTCGTTACCGTGTTAATGTATTTAGACAGAGAGGTACAACAGCTGCCGTATTCCGTCTTGTAGGTTCAAAAATTCCAAGGCCTGAAGATTTGGGAGTGCCACAGCCGGTAATTGATCTTTATCAAAAGAAGAGTGGTCTTGTGCTCGTAACTGGACCTACAGGTTCCGGTAAATCAACAACTCTTGCATCATTAATTGGAATGGTTAATGACAATTTAAATGCACATATTATTACTCTTGAGGATCCTATTGAGTATCTTCACAGACATAATAAATCAATTGTTAATCAGAGAGAAATCGGCGTAGATACACGTTCTTATGCTGCTGCTCTTCGTGCAGCTCTCCGTGAAGACCCTGATGTAATTCTTGTAGGAGAAATGCGTGACCTTGAAACAATCAGTACTGCAGTAACAGCAGCTGAAACAGGACACCTTGTATTCTCCACACTTCATACAATTGGCTGTGCTGAAACAATTGACCGTGTTATTGACGTATTTCCTACAGATCAACAGGATCAAATTCGAGTTCAGCTTTCAATGGTACTTGAAGCAGTTGTTTCTCAACGTCTTGTTCCTACAATTGATGGTAATGGACGAGTGGCTGCATTTGAAGTAATGCTTGCAAATTCAGCAATTAGAAACCTTATTCGTGAAGGAAAGAACTATCAAATTCCAAGTGCAATGCAGAGTGGTAAAAAGCAAGGCATGCAGACAATGGACGATCATCTTATTGAACTCTATCAAAGCGGTAGAATTTCAAGAAAAGATACTCTTCTTTATGCAACTGATCCTGACGAACTTGCTAAGAGACTTCTGTAATAGGGGTTAACTATAACGAGTTCCCCACATTGGGGAGCTCGTTTTATTTTTTGGGGTGAATTTAGTGAATATTCAAAGAAGTTGCGGCGTGTTGATGCCAATTTCAGCTTTGCATTCTCCATATGGAATTGGAACACTTGGCAAAGCTGCATATGAGTTTGTGGACTTCCTTTTTAATGCAAATCAGTCCTATTGGCAAATGCTTCCACTAGGTCCAACAAGTTATGGAGATTCTCCTTATCAGAGTTTTTCCTCTTTTGCAGGAAATCCATATTATATAGATCTTGATATGCTCGTTGAGGATGGCCTACTTTTAAAAGAGGAAATAAAGTCAAAACTGTTTGGCTCGGATTCAGGAAAAATAGATTATGAAGCAATTTATAATAACAGATTTTCTGTTCTTCATAAGGCTTTTGAACGTGGAATGGCTGCAAATACACAAGAATTTTTTACATTTGTTTCGGATAATTCGGAATGGCTAACTGATTATTCTCTGTTTATGGCACTTAAATATCATTTTGATATGAAGCCTTGGACGGAGTGGGAAGATGAAAATATTAGACTCAGAAAAGATGACGCAATAAGATATTACACAGCTCTCCTAAATGATGATATTAAATTTTTTCAGTATATCCAATTCTTGTTTTATAAACAGTGGAATGCTCTTAGAGCATACGCAAAAGAAAAAGGTATAGGAATTATAGGTGATATTCCAATTTATGTTGCACTGGATTCTGCTGATGTTTGGGCAAACCCCGGTTGTTTTCAGTTGGACTCAGAAAACAGACCAATTGAAGTTGCTGGTGTTCCACCTGATTATTTTAGTGCGGATGGGCAACTTTGGGGTAATCCTCTTTACGATTGGGATGCTATGAAGCAAGATGGGTATGGCTGGTGGATTAGACGTATTGCCGGTGCAACTGTGCTTTATGATGTAATAAGAATTGATCACTTCAGAGGCTTTGAAAGTTATTGGGCTGTACCAGCTGATGCCACAACTGCAAAGGATGGGCGTTGGGTAAAGGGTCCCGGAATGGATTTCGTAGGAGTTATGACATCTTGGTTTTCCAACATTCAGTTTATTGCAGAGGATTTAGGCTATTTAACACAAGAAGTAAGGGATTTACTAAGAGATTCCGGTCTTCCGGGAATGAAGGTTTTAGAATTTGCTTTTGACTCCAGAGAACCTAGCAATTATTTACCTCACACATATACTGAAAACTGTATTTGTTATGTTGGAACACATGACAATGCCCCAATTTTGGCATGGAAAGATGAAGCTGATAAAGAGGATGTAAAATTTGCTATTGAGTATTTAGGTCTTAATGATGAAGAGGGCTTTAGTACAGGAATTATCAGGGGTGGAATGAGTTCTGTTTCAAAACTCTTTATTACTCAAATGCAGGATTATTTAGGCCTTGGAGTAGAGTCTAGGATGAATGTGCCGGGTATTGTTGGTGGCAATTGGCAGTGGAGATTAAAAAAGAGAATGCTCACAAAGAAGCTTGCTTCACAAATGGCTCATTGTGCTTTCATTTATGGTAGATCCAATCCAAAGTGGCTGGAAGAAAAGAATAAGGGTGATGATTAATATGAACATAGTGGAAATAATTACACTCTTCTTTGTAGGCTTTATCTCTTTAGCTTTGGCTGGAGTGGCATATCTTTTAATAACCGGAAAAGGATTTTTGTTTCAAATTGGAACAGATAGAACTTCTAATCATAGTGAGAATGATGGTGCTATTACTGAAAAAGAATTTATAGGGAAGAGCATTTTATTGGTTGCATTTGCAACGCCACTTTTGGCATTTTCAGTTATTCTTGACATGCTAATTCTAGTAAATGTCTATATCTCAATTTTATTAATAACTTTTTTGGTTGATATTATTTTTGTTATGAGAATAAAAATGAAAAATAAAGATTAATAAAAACAGCGTTCCAAACTATTTTGGAACGCTGTTTTCTATCTGTTTATATTATCTTACCAAGTTCTTGATCCCATAGCACGGAATTGAGCAACTGATGGAGCATGGCTATTCATACCACCATCAACATTGATAATTTGTCCTGTAACAAATTCACTTTCATCTGAGGCAAAGAATACACACATGTTAGCAATATCCTCTGGGCAGCCATAACGGTTAACTTCAATGTTGCTAAGGAAAATATCTTTAAGAGCCTGAGGAACGTGAGCCTCATTTTCAGGTGTAACAATGAGACCCGGACGAACACAGTTACAACGAATGTTGTCTTTACCATACTGAAGAGCAACACTAGATGTAAGCATATCCACTCCTGCTTTTGCACATGCATAAGCAGTAGAGCCAAGGTCTCCACCACAAGATGCCATTGAACCAATGTTGACAATTGAGCCTTTGCCGTTTTTTTTCATAAATGGAAGTACAGTTTTAATTGCATAGAAGGTACCACGAATGTCACTTGCGAAGATGTTGTCCCACATTTCAAGTGTAAGTTCATCTACACGACCATCAGGAAGAGCAACATTTGCCGCATTATTTACCAAAATGTCAACTTTTCCATACTGCTCAGCTGTGTCAGCAATTAAAGCGTCAATTGATGAAAGATCTGTTAAGTCCATGAAATGATATGAAGCTTTTCCGCCTTCAGCAGTAATGCGATCAACGACAGCCTGTCCTTTTTCTTGACGACGGCCACATACAACTACTTGAGCGCCTTCTGCAGCAAATAAACGAGCAATACCAATTCCAATACCACTGGTAGAGCCTGTTACAATTGCAACTTTACCTTCTAATCTGTTCATAAATAATCCTCCAATTAAATATATAACTATTATTTTACAATAATACATTTAAAATGTCTTCCGGTTTGAAGACTTTGATTTGTGGGTTAAAAGGCATTAATTCCTCTTCTGTTCTAAAGCCCCACAGAACTGAAACACATGGGAGACCCGTGTTTTTTGCAGTTTTTAAATCCACTTCAGAGTCACCTATGTAAACAGTTTTATTTTTGTCAGCATTAATTGCTTCCATTGCTTTTAGAACCATGTCAGGAGCAGGCTTTCTTTCAAGGTTATCCTGTGCACCAATTGCAAAGTCAACTTCAAAGAATTCATCTTTTAGAAGTTTTACTGCGTAGTCAACTTTGTTTGAGACAATTGCTTGTTTTATTCCTCTGCTACTAAGTTCTTTAATGACCTCTTGTACTCCTTCATAAGGTCTTGTAGAGTCTAAATTGTGTTCTTTATAGTGTTCCTGGAAAAGAGAAAAAACCTTTTCAAAATCAGGATTTTCCGCTCCGTTTGGTATGGATAGTAACACTAGATTTTTAATTCCATTTCCAACAGACTTTCTGATTTCCTCCAAGGTGCGCTCCGGATAACCGTAACTTTTTAGCGCATAATTCACGCTGTTTTTAAGGTCATCCAGTGTATAAAGTAGAGTACCGTCAAGGTCCCATATTACTGAAGTGATTTCACTTAGACTCATAATTTTGAACTGTGCTCCTTCAAAAGTCTGTATTTTTCATCATAAAGTTTTTGTGAAAGATCCACATAATATTTATGAGGATGCTCAAAACGAAGACATTCATCCCAAAGAGTATCAATTTGCTCTTTACAATATTTTTGGATTTCTTTTACGTCTTTATGCTCATAAATACACTTGCCGTTTTCAAAAATTTTCTCAAGGAGAGGACGCGCAGTAAAGTTTGTAATTTTCTTTTGTTTCCAAGTATAGTTTGGATCAAAAAGAGTATAAGGCTGCGATTCGTCAATCACCTCATCTTGAAGAGTCATGAGGTCAGCTTCAGCTTTTCCTGTTTCGTTATCATATAGACGGTAAACATTTTTTGCACAAGGTGTAGTAATTTTTGTGACGTTTTCACTTATCTTGATCTTTGGAATTATTTTTCCGTCTTTTTCAATTGCGGATAATTTGTATACACCATCTAGAACAGGGTGAGATGATGAGGTGATAAGTCTTTCCCCAACACCGAATGAGTCAACCTTGGCTCCTTGGAGAAGCATGTCTCTGATTATGTATTCATCAAGTGAGTTTGAAGCGACAATTTGACAGTCATTAAATCCGGCTTCATCCAGCATTTTTCTTGCTTTCTTTGAAAGATAGGTTATGTCACCACTATCTATTCTAATTCCCTTTGGTCTAAATCCTCTAGGAACTACCTCTTCGTTGAATACTTTGATTGCATTTGGAATGCCTGATTTAAGTACGTTATATGTATCTACAAGAAGAGTGCAACTGTCTGGATATTCACGTGCATATGCACGGAATGCATCTAATTCTGAGTCAAAGAGTTGAACCCAACTGTGAGCCATTGTTCCAAGGGCCGGAATTCCATAGTCTCTGCCATCTATTGTGCAAGCTGTGCCAATGCAGCCACCTATATATGCGGCACGGGCACCTAAAATTGCTGCTTGTGCACTTTGAGCTCTGCGTGAGCCAAATTCCATAACAGAGCGACCATTTGCCGCACGAACAATTCGGTTTGCTTTAGTTGCTATTAAACTTTGATGATTGATAATTAAAAGAATCATTGTTTCAAGGAACTGAGCCTGGATAATAGGACCGCGAACTTTTACAATGACTTCACCCGGAAATATTGGAGTACCTTCCGGAATTGCCCAAACATCACATGAGAACTTGAAATTCTTGAGATAACTGAGAAAATCTTCACTGAAATTTCTTGTTCTAAGATATTCAATATCATCTTCTGTGAATTTGAGGTTATTAAGGTAATCAACAACTTGTTCCACGCCGGCCATAATAACAAATCCGGCCTTGTCAGGTATGTTTCTGTAGAACATATCAAAATAACCGATAGTATTTTCAAATCCGTTTTTTAAATAGCCATTTGCCATTGTCAGCTCATAAAAATCCGTGAGCATTGTTAAATTAATTTCACTGTCATATGTTTTCTTCATAAATATGCCTCTTTTAAAAATCCTAACAAGTAAAAACTTGATAAGATAGTATATCATTAAATGCTATATTATTCAACAGAATATATGTAATCAAAGTATATTAGTGATTGATTTACTGTGAGATATCTCATATAATTATTTTGTCATTTTAGAAAAAAGGAGCATTAAAATGAGAACTCGTGATCAAATACGTGGAAATAAAAATATTTGTGGAATGAAAATAGAATATTTGAGGAAAGAAAAAGGAATAAAACAGGTTGAAATGCTGGAGTCTCTTGCCCTTCAAGGTGTTCAAATGACAAGCTCTGTCCTTTCTAAAATTGAAGGACAACATAGAACAATTAATGACTATGAACTGGCTGCAATTGCCAATGTTTTGGATATTTCTACAGACATACTTTTGGGAAGATTATAAAAGAATTAAAGAGGCGAAATATGAAAAAGGTTTTTGAGTTGTTCTATACTTTCTTCAAAATTGGACTGTTCACTTTTGGCGGTGGATATGCAATGCTTCCAATTATTGAAAGAGAAGTAGTTGATAAACATAAATGGAGTTCCAAAGAAGAGGTGCTTGATATTTTTTCAATGAGTCAGTGTACTCCGGGAGTTATTGCTGTTAATGCGGCAACTTTTATTGGAAATAAGATCGGTGGAATAATAGGCGCTTTGTTTGCAACACTTGGCGTTGTGACACCGAGTATAATTATTATTACAATAATTGCTGCTTTCTTTTCAAATTTTGCAGAAAATGAATATGTAATTCACGCGTTTGGCGGGGTTAGAATAGTTGTGGCTGCCCTTATTCTTAAAACCTGTATAAACATGTTCAAGTCAGCAATTAGGTCGAGTCTTCAGTTGGGTGTTGCTATTGCTTCTTTTTTAACAGTTACATTTTTGGGGGCATCTCCAATAATTGTTGTTATTGTAAGTGGATTGTTCGGATTGTTTTTTTTAAAGCTTCCAAAGGACAAGGAGGCTGATGAAATTGTCTAGTTTATTTAGAATTTGTTTTGAGTTTTTTAAAACAGGACTGTTCTCAGTTGGCGGAGGTCTTGCCACACTTCCATTTTTAGTCAAGATATCTGATAGATATCCTGAGTGGTTTTCTCATGCGGACCTTGCTAATATGGTTGCTGTTGCTGAGTCGACCCCAGGCCCAATAGGCATAAATATGTCAACTTATGCCGGCTATTTTTCTCATGGAGTAATAGGGGGAATATTAACAACACTCAGTCTTGTTTTTCCGTCTTTTTTAGTTGTCCTCTTAGTTTCAAAAATATGGGAAAAATACAAGAAAAATGAGAAGGTTCAAAAGACATTTTCTTCAATTAGAGCGGCTGCTATTGGGCTTCTCCTTTCAGCATGTTTCTCTGTATTTGTGGCAGCAACATTCCCAGGAACCGTTGGAGTTAGCGCTATATCCTTGGAAAGGTTTAAAGTAACATATTTTATGTTGTTCATAGTATTTTTTATTCTTATGAACAATAAAAAATTAAAAAAGGTGCATCCTATTGCATATATTTTTATAGGAGCAGTCGTAGGCATTGTCTTTTCACTGTAATCCATTTTAAATGAGGTATTTATGTACGAAAACGAAAGAAATGAAAGAAAAGAGCGAGTAATACTTTGCTCAGTAGACACGGGAAAATTTGATGCAAATATTTCAATAGATGAGCTTGAGGAACTGGCAAGAACCGCCGGTGCAGAGGTTGTTGCTAAGGTAATACAAGTTAGACCAAGTCCTGATGCTGCATTGTTTCTTGGAGTGGGAAAGCTTGAAGAAATAAAGGATTTTTATCAATATCAGGAAATTGACACTTTGATTTTTGACGATGAGTTAACTCCTTCTCAGCAGAGAAATATCGAAAAATTTACAGGTTTTAGGGTGGTAGACAGAACTACACTGATTTTAGATATTTTTGCAAGTAGAGCTAGATCTAAAGAAGGAAAACTTCAAGTTGAACTTGCTCAGCTCAAATATATGCTTCCTCGTCTTGGCGGACAGGGACACGCGCTTTCAAGACTTGGCGGCGGTATTGGTACCAGAGGTCCCGGCGAAAGTAAACTTGAAAGTGACAGGAGACACATCAGACGTAGAATAGATTCCATTTCCAATGAACTTAAAGAAGTGGAAAAACGTAGAAATCTAATGCGCAGAAGACGTGAAAAAGATGGAGTACAAACTGTTGTAATAGTCGGTTACACAAATGCCGGCAAATCAACTTTAATGAACAGACTGTCAGATGCGGGAGTTCTTGCGGAAGATATGCTTTTTGCAACACTTGATCCGACATCAAGAGCCCTGGAACTGCCGTCCGGCCGCTCGGTAATGTTGATTGACACAGTAGGCCTTGTAAGAAGACTTCCACATAATCTTGTGGAGGCATTTAAGTCTACACTTGAAGAGGCCGCATGCGCAGATGTTATTTTGAATGTGTGCGATGCATCTTCCGGTGAATGTGCAGAGCATCTTAAGGTTACTGAGGATTTACTCAGAGAACTGGGTGCTATTGGAAAACCGATAGTATCTGTAATGAATAAAGCCGATCTTTTATACGACACAAACTCCATACCAACACTAGGATGCACAGTGTTTATTTCTGCACTTAGAGGAACAGGTATAAATGAATTGTTAAAGGCAATTGATGATGCTTTGCCACCGGACCGTGCAAGGGCCATATATGTGTTTCCTTATTCTGATATGAGTCCGTCGAATTTGGTAAGAGAAGATGGAACAGTGTTTAGTGAGGAGTACACAGAGGAGGGCTTGGTAATAGATGCTTTATGCAGTGTAAAGGTAATGAATAAGTTGAAATCATATATACCGGGTTTTCCGGAAGAAGAGGAGGAATTTTAATGATAAAAACAAAATATACTGTTAAATCTTCAAAAATTTCTAAGCCTCACACTTTTGTAATGCTTTCGGATTTTCACAATAGGGAAAAGAATTTAATGCCAGCCATTGAAATTGCAAAGGCAGAAAATCCGGAAGCCGTTTTTGTGGTCGGAGATTTAGTTGACAGACATAAAAAGATACATGATCTTGCAATTCCTTTTCTGTTAGAATGTGTGAAAATTGCTCCAACATATATGTCTCTTGGAAATCATGAAATAAAATATCCCGTTCTTTCTAAAGAGGACTTAGAAAGAACAGGGGCTGTTATTCTTGTGAATGACTTTGTTGACTTGGATTTTTCTGGAGATTCTATTCGAGTTGGCGGTCAACTTCCATATGGCGAATATGATTGGATAAATGATTTTGAAAAGACGGATTCATTCAAGATTTGTCTTTCACATCACCCGGAAACTTATAAGAGTGTTTTAATAAAAAAAGATATAGATTTAATTTTATCGGGTCATGCGCACGGAGGACAAATTAGAATGTTTAATCATGGGGTGCTTGCGCCAAACCAAGGTCTTTTCCCAAAATACACACATGGTTTTCATGACGGCAAATTAATTGTTGGAACAGGTATTTCAAACACCGGTGGAATTGTGCCTAGATGGGGTAACCCTAAAGAGGTTTTAGTCATAAAAATAGAGCCGGAAAATTATGTTGACAATTAATAGTCTTGAGTATAAAATTAATGCGTAAATTAAACAACATCTTATCAAGAGTGACGTAAGGGACAGGCCCATTGACGTCCGGCAACCTGCATTTGTAAGGTGCTAAATCCTGCGGTGTAACCGAAAGATAAGCTAGAAATTGCCCTTCGGTTTTGCCGGAGGGCTTATTTTCTGGGAGGGTAAAATATGAATCACTTTTTTACATCCGAGTCCGTAACAAAAGGACATCCGGATAAAATTTGCGACCAAATTAGCGATGCAATCCTTGACGCTATTATTTCTAAAGATCCTATGGCCCGTGTGGCTTGTGAAACAACTTGCACAACCGGACAGGTAATGATTATGGGTGAAATTTCAACAAATTGTTATGTTGATATTCCTAAAATTGCTCGTGAGACAATTTGTAGCATTGGATATAATGATGCAAAAATGGGGTTTGACGGAAACAGCTGTGCGGTTTTAACATGTATAGATGAGCAGTCGTCCGATATTGCTATGGGTGTGGATAAATCACTTGAACTTAAGAGCGGCGAAGAGGATGATTACAACTTAAATGGTGCAGGTGACCAAGGTATTATGTTCGGTTTTGCTTGTAACGAAACCCCGGAACTTATGCCCCTTCCTATTTCTCTTGCTCACAGACTTGCCAAGAAACTTACAGAAGTCCGTGAGGATGGAACTTTCTCATATCTTCGTCCGGATGGAAAAACTCAGGTTACTGTTGAATATGATGAAAACAATAAGCCTGTTCGTATTGAGGCTATTGTTATTTCAACACAGCATTCTGACAATGTGACTTTAGAGCAAATTCGCAAGGACTTAATGGAAGGTGTTATTAAGCCTATAGTTCCAAGTGAACTTATGGATGAAAGCACTAAGTATTTCATTAATCCAACCGGTAGATTTGTTATAGGGGGTCCGGTAGGAGACTCCGGCCTTACCGGTCGTAAAATAATTGTTGACACCTACGGTGGATATTCAAGACACGGTGGCGGTGCCTTCTCCGGCAAGGACCCAACAAAGGTTGACAGAAGTGCAACCTATGCTGCAAGATGGGTTGCTAAAAATGTTGTGGCAGCCGGGCTTGCAGACAAATGCGAAATTCAGCTTTCGTATGCAATTGGCGTTGCTCATCCGGTTTCCATTTTAGTAGAGACATTTGGAACTGAAAAAGTTCCAAATGAAAAAATAGCAAAAGCCGTAGGAGAAGTATTTGACCTTCGCCCGGCTGCCATTATTGATAGACTTGATCTTCGCAAGCCAATATATGAGAGACTGGCGTCACTTGGACATATGGGCCGCGAAGATTTAGGCGTATCTTTTGAGAAAACAGATATGGTTGATGCTCTAAAGATTGCAATATCTGAAATTGATTAATTGAATGAAGAATGATTTGAGGTTATAATTATGACATATTCATATAGACCACAAGGTGTTTGCCCAGTTCAAATTAATTTTGACATTAATGATGGCATTGTAACAAATGTAAAGTTTCACGGTGGCTGTAATGGAAACTTAAAGGCAATATCAAAAGCGGTTGATGGTAAAACAGCCGAAGAAATTCATGACTTGTTTAATGGAATTGAATGTGGTATGAAAGGTACATCCTGTTCTGATCAGCTTGCAAAGGCTGTTATGGAGGCATTTGAAAACGAATGAAAAATCTAAAAAATTTAGTTGCATTTTTGGTTTGTGTACTACTTGTTACTTTGCTTACGGCATGCAGTTCGTCCCGTATGGATGGCAGGTGGTTTGCATCTGCAAAAGTTAATTTTAATGTGGGCAATTTCAGTGCTGACAAGTATACTTTCTTAGAAAATACCACTTGCAATTACAACTTAAACTTTGCTGAAGACGGAACATACAATTTGTCCAGATCAGTTCCAAAAAATCAGAGAGATATTGCTGTTGAGGAATATCAAAGACTCTACATAGATTACTTTAAGTCTAAGCATACGGAATCTGAAATTAATGAGCTGGTTGAAAGTTCAAAAACATGTGAGACGGCAGATGAATACATAAAAATGGCCCTTTTGGGTGCGGCTAACAAGAAAGGGTATTCAAATGTTTCAGATTTTGTGTGTGACTCGTTGGATATAAGTACCAAAGTGCTTGCGTCCGGCAATTATAAAGTTGACGGAGATATAGTTTATCTTTATTCTTCAAATGATACAGAAAATCCGCTTTGTGTCGGAACAATTGAAAATAATATTTTAACAATGACAATTGATAGTGTAGTGCTTCAGTTTGCTAAAGAAGAATAAAAATACGCCCTTCGTGAAGGGCGTATTTTTTATTTTCTTATGGAGTATACTAGCTCTTCGTTTCCTATTTTGATTAAATCTGCGGGACAGAGCATTTTTTTCCTTTTTGGTTCTATTTTTTCATTGTTTACGAAAGTTCCGCTTGTTGAATTTAAATCCTCAATATAATATCTTCCACTTTCAAATGTTATTTTGCAATGCTCCTTGTCTATGGTTTTGTTACCGGGAAAGGCTATGCTACACATATTTTCATTCGATCCTAAAATATCCGGGCCAAAGGCCAATGGATATTCAATTTGTAGGCTTCGAACAGAAATTACGCTAATTCCTTCCGATATGGTGTCCGTTCTTAAGATTTGTGTATGTGACCCGTCGTTTCCAAAGAACCAGTTTTTAAATTTACTTTTTTTATTTTTTTTGTGATTTTCTTTTATTGAAGGTTTCTCCGGTGAATTCTCCTCTATTAGTATGCTTCCTTCAATTTTGTTTTCTTCAAAATATAATTCTTGAAACTCGTTTATCTTTTTTAATATCTTTTCGTGATTATAATCGTCAACTGTAATTAAATTTTTTAATTCACATACAAATTCAAAGTATTTAATATCTTTTAGCCACACTCCGATTATTTCTAAGAGGAAGTCAACATTGTGAATTCTGTAGGCTGATGCATAATCAGTGGGAATACAAATTAACTTTAGGACTCCATTTTCCACATAACTCTTTGATAGCTGGTTGACAAGTTGACTTTGCCCCAATAAATACTTTTCCGGAATAAATTCTGATAGCACAGCTTCTTTTAAAATTGAGAGAAATTCACTGTATGAACAGGACTTTAAATATTCGGAGAGAGGTGTTAAATTTGAAATCGGGTAAAGAAGTTCAATATTATTTTCTCCACAGACAATTAAGTTCTTTATTTCTCCGTTGTTGATCATTTTAAGCGCAAATTTATCTGTTTTTTCGTTAGGAACTTTTATATATTTAATAATGTTTTTATTGTCGTTTAGAAACATTTTATTCTCCAATCTTTTCTTTATATGTTTGCCTAATTGTTTTTATTGTTCTGTACATTAGTTTTTGCGTTGCAGACTCAGAACTGCCAATAATACATGCGGTTTGACTTAAGGAGCGATTTAAGGCATGGTGACATATTATTGCACTCCGAGCTCGTGGTGAAATGTCGTCCATTATTTCATAAAGAAGAGCGAGCGCTTCACTTTTTTGTTCTTCCTCTGATTGATTGTCTGTATTGCGGTCGGGGACTTTAGAAAAATCATCTGTTGCAATATATTTTATTTTCTCTCTGTTGTAATTGACTGCAATGTTTCTTGCAACTGTTTTTAAAAATCCATAGGAGTTTTCAAGGATTCCATCTGTTTCCAACAATTTTTTTTGGAAGACGATAAAAGCTTCTTGAATGCAGTCTTCAATGTAGCTTTTGTCTATAAGGACAATTGAAGTCTCCCTAATTAATTTGTTTTTGTATTTCTTATATGCTTCTGAAACAATTTCTTCAATTTGGGCGTTGGTTGCCATAACATCTCCTCCGGTAGAATGAGATCACGAAGCACACAACATAAGGTTAGCACATAATTAAGTTGTTTGGTTAAAATAAACATGAGTGGTCAATTTTTCGTTATGAACGGTAAATAACTGTTTTTGAAAGTGACGTAGTTGTCCTTTGAATGCATCGCGTATTATACTGACGTTAAAATTACACATAGGGGATGTTTTATTGAAAGTTGGAATAATTACTAACGATGATCAAACAATTCAGTTTTTATCAAAAGAAGTTGCTGAATATGGTTTGAAAAAGCTTGTTGTTTCTAAGAGCGTTGTCTTTCGCTCTGTCAAAAAATTTTTGAATTCAGAAGATGAATTTGATATACTGTTTGTCGACACGGGAAAAGACACAACTACAAGTGTTGAATCGGCAAAAATGATCCGTCAGGCTTTCCCAAAAATCACTCTAATAATTATCTCAAATAATCAATCGGATGTACTGGATGCTTTTCCGGTTAGAGCCTACAGATTTTTGGTAAAACCAATATCAACAGAAATGATTGACGAGGCTTTGGATTCTTTTAGACGAGATCAATTTTCCGAAAAGTATGTAATAGGAAAAACAAAAACGGGATATAGAACATTTTGTATGGATGAAATACATTATGTTATGGCCGATGGAAAACATTCAATCATTTATCTTGAGGCTGGAGAGTTTAGGCTTTCCACCCCCTTTTCACAGATGGTTGAACAACTGTCAGATGAAGCGTTTTTTGTGTCTAGCAGGTCGTTTATTGTGAATATGCAATTTGTTCTTCGCTTTAATTCCACCGAAATCATTCTTTTAAACGGTGAGCAGGTTCCGCTGAGTAGGCGAAGAAAAATGGATTTTTATATAAAGTACAATGAATATATAAAAACCCATACTTTTAAATAATCGTTTGAGGGAGCAATTATGAATTGTAAACAGGCAATTGAATTTATAGAGAGCAGAGCTGTTTTCGGTTCTCGCCCTGGGTTTGAAAGGATTAGTGCCTTACTTTGTGAACTTGGCAATCCTGAAAGAGATCTTTGTTATATACATGTGGCCGGAACCAATGGGAAAGGATCCGTGTGTAATGAACTTGCTAATATTTTATCTGCCTCCGGAATACGAACCGGTCTGTTTACATCTCCGTTTGTTTCCAATTTCCGAGAACGCATTCAAATAGATGGCGAGTACATAAAAGAAGATAGATTGGCCGCTCTTACAGCAACCGTAAAAGAGGCGTGTGAAAAGCTTGATAAAGAAAATAATTCACCGACTGAGTTTGAGGTTATAACGGCTATTGCTTTTTTGTACTATAAGGAGCAAGGGTGTAATGTTGTTGTACTCGAAGTGGGACTTGGTGGATTGCTTGATTCAACAAATATCATTCAAACTCCACCGGTTGTTTCAGTAATTACAAAAATTTCAGTAGATCATACTGCTGTGCTTGGAAATACTATTGAAGAAATAGCTATGCACAAAGCCGGAATAATAAAACCAAACGGAATAACTGTAACGGTGGGAAATCAACCGGAAGGCGCTATGCATGTTATAAAAACAGCAGCTTTTTTGAATGATAACCACCTGTTTGTTTCAAATATCCGGGACATTGAATGTATTTCAGAGTCAATAGAGGGAATGACTGTATTAGTAGATGGTAATGAATATTTCGTCCCTCTTATTGGGGAACATCAAATTGAAAATTTGTCAGTTACATTTGAAGTAATAAAGGTTCTAAACAAAAAAGGGTTTAATATTTTACCTGAACATATTAGAGAAGGCCTGAAAAAAACTCGAATTGAGGCACGAATAGAGGTTATGTCTAAAAAGCCTCTCATAATTCTTGATGGTGGACATAATGCAGATGGAGCATTAGCACTTAGAAAGATAGTAGATAAATATCTTTCTGCTAAAAATGTGACTGTTGTTACCGGTGTAATGGCTGACAAGGAAGTAGATAAAGTAATGGAAAGCCTTACTTCGTATGCATCGCTTGTTATAACCACAACCCCAAACAGCAATAGGTCCATGAGGGCGGAAGAACTTTCAAAGATTGTAGGAAATTATTGTCAAAACGTTGTTTTTGAAGATTCTCCACAGAAAGCATTTGATATTGCTTTGAAAAGGGCTGAGGAAAACGATATAAATAATAATGTAATTATTATATGTGGATCACTTTATCTTGCCGGGGATGTAAGGGAATATATCAAAGAAAAACTAGGGCATTAAAACGCCCTATTTTTTTTATAAAAAAATATAATTTTATGTGTTGACAATGAGGGTTTTGAATGGTAAATTATATATGCAGTTAGCACTCTGAACTAATGAGTGCTAAAATGTGTCACTTAGGGTGGTGAATGAATGCTTCCGGTTAGAAGACAGAAAATATTAGCGGCAATCGTTGAACAGTATATTGAAACCGGTGAGCCGGTAGGTTCAAAAGCGCTTCTTACAAAACTTGACATTTCAGTTTCTTCAGCAACTATAAGAAATGAAATGTCGGCCCTGTCAGAACTTGGTCTTATTTACCAACCGCACACATCTGCGGGAAGAGTTCCAACTCAAGCAGGATATCGCTATTACGTAGATAACTTAATGCAGATTTCGGAACTTGAGGATATAGACAGAAGGCGAATAGAAGCCGGAGTTGATTACCGTTCAGGTGACCCTGAGGTGCTTCTTGAAAAAGCAGGTGAGGTCCTTGTGGATTTCACCAACTGTGCAGCTCTTTCAACAACACCTGCTGACGAGAACGCATATATTAAGAATGTTGAAATGGTTCAAATTAGTCCAAAGATGGCAATGATTGTGCTTCTTACAAGCACGGGTATTTTGAAAAATAAGGCTTGCCGGACTGATGTGACAATTACCGAAGACTTGAAAGAGACGTTTCAAAATGTTGTACGTGAGCATTTCGTCGGTCAACCACTTACCGAAGTAAGCACCGTAATGATTCAAACGCTCGTTGCAAGTCTTGGAGCAAAAGCCCTTTCAATGTCTCCGCTTCTTGTAACTATTGCAGATTTAACAATGTCTGCATCGCAGTCGGAAATCAGACTTGGCGGACAGTCAAATCTTCTGGGTTACAAAGAATATGATCAAAATGCGGGACAGCTCCTTGATTTTCTTCACAGAGAGGAGCCACTTTCAATGCTCGTTTCTTCATCCGCAGATTCGGATAGCGACATTGAAGTTCGAATAGGTAGTGAAAACAGGTATAAGGAACTTGAAAATTCAAGTATGATTATTTCCAAGTACAGAATTGGCGAAAATGCCACTGGTGCCATTGGAATAATCGGTCCTACCAGAATGAATTATTCGAAGATAATTCCAAGCATAAAATATCTTACCGACATTGTAAGCAAACTTTTGTCGGAAGTATACGAGGAGGAACTTTCCGATGTCGAAAGACACAGAGAAGAAGACACAGACTTCTGAGGAAGTTGAAGCGACAGAAGAGGAAACTGTAGTAGAAGAGGTAGAAGAGCCTTCAAACGAAGATGTTCTTTTGGCTGAACTCCAAGCAGCAAAAGACCAGTATTTAAGACTTGCTGCAGAGTATGATAACTACCGCAAGCGTAGTGCAAAAGAAAAGGATGAGGCATTTATTAATGCAAAGATTGCAATTTTCTCAGAAATGTTACCAATTCTTGATAATTTTGACAGAGCTTGTGCTGCAGAGGATTCATCGCTGGAGGATTTCAAAAAGGGTGTTGAGATGACTCATACACAATTTACTGACACTCTTGGGAAACTTGGAGTTGAAAGTTTCGGTACTGTCGCAGAAGCATTTGATCCTAATTTCCACAATGCAGTAATGCACGTGGAGGATGAAAACTTTGGCGAGAATGAAATTGCAGAGGTATTCCAGAAAGGCTACAAGGCCGGTGACAAAGTACTTCGCCCGGCAATGGTTAAAGTGGCCAACTGATGAAATAATGATAATACTAGATAAAATGGAGGATATTAATTATGGCAAAAATCGTAGGTATTGACCTTGGAACAACTAACTCATGTGTAGCAGTAATTGAAGGCGGAGAGCCTGTAGTTATTGCAAATGCAGAAGGTGCAAGAACAACTCCTTCTGTAGTAGCTTTCGGTAAAGACGGCGAAAGAATGGTAGGACAGGTTGCTAAACGTCAGGCAATCACAAACCCAGATAAGACAATTTCATCAATTAAGCGTCAAATGGGTACAGATTACAAAGTTGCAATTGACGGTAAGAAATATACACCACAGGAAATTTCAGCAATGATTCTTCAAAAGCTTAAAGCAGATGCTGAAAGCTATCTTGGAGACAAAGTAACAGAGGCAGTAATTACAGTTCCTGCTTACTTTACAGATGCTCAGCGTCAGGCTACAAAAGACGCCGGAAAGATTGCAGGCCTTGAGGTAAAGAGAATTATCAACGAGCCAACAGCTGCTGCTCTTGCTTATGGTATTGATAAAGAGCAGGATCAGAAGATTATGGTATACGACCTTGGTGGTGGTACATTCGACGTATCTATCATTGAGATGGGCGACGGTGTTCAGGAAGTTCTTGCAACAGCCGGTAACAACCGCCTTGGTGGTGACGACTTTGACCAGAGAGTAATTGACTATCTTGCAGATGAATTTAAGAAGGCTGAAGGAATTGACCTCAGAGGCGACAAAATGGCTATGCAGCGTCTTAAGGAAGCAGCTGAAAAGGCAAAGATTGAACTTTCAGGAGTAACTTCTTCAAACGTTAGTCTTCCATTCATTACAGCAGATGCTAACGGTCCAAAGCACCTTGAACTTACAATTACAAGAGCTAAATTTAACGAGCTCACAGCTGATCTTGTTGAAAAGACAATGGGTCCTGTTCGTCAAGCAATGTCAGACTCAGGTCTTAAGACTTCAGATATTGACAAGGTTCTCATGGTTGGTGGTTCTTCAAGAATTCCGGCTGTTCAGGAAGCTGTTCAAAAGTTCATTGGTAAAGAGCCATTTAAGGGTATTAATCCGGACGAGTGCGTAGCTATGGGTGCAGCTCTTCAGGGCGGTGTACTTGGCGGTGACGTTAAGGGACTTCTTCTTCTTGACGTAACTCCACTTTCACTTGGTATTGAAACACTTGGTGGCGTAAGCACTAAGATTATTGAAAGAAACACAACTATCCCTACAAAGAAGAGTCAGATTTTCTCAACTGCTGCTGATAATCAGACCTCTGTTGAAGTAAATGTTCTTCAGGGTGAACGTGAATTTGCTAAGGATAACAAACAACTTGGTTTGTTCCACCTTGATGGAATTCTTCCGGCACGTCGTGGTACACCACAGATTGAAGTAACATTTGATATTGACGCAAACGGTATTGTTCACGTTTCAGCTAAGGATCTTGGCACAGGTAAGGAGCAGTCAATTTCAATTACAGCATCCTCAAATATGTCAAAGGAAGATATTGAAAAGGCTGTACGTGAAGCTGAGCAGTTTGCAGCAGAAGATAAGCAGCGCCGTGAAGATGTTGATACAAGAAATGCTGCTGACCAGATGGTATTCCAGTGTGAAAAAATTCTTGCTGATGAGGGTGACAAGTTTGACTCAGCAGATAAGGATGATCTTACAAAGAAGATTGATTCACTTAAGGAAGCTCTTAAGGGTGAAGACATGAACCTTATTAAGTCTCGTCAGGAAGAACTTCAAGCTAAGTTCTATGAGATTTCAGAGAAACTCTATAAGGCAAATGCTCCACAGGGTGACGTTGGATTTGATCCTTCACAGGCTGCAGGCGCTGCCGGTGGAGACGCTGACTACAATGATGTAGAGTACACAGATGTAGACTGATTTCATTTTTAGTATTTTATTCCTAGTTAAGTGAGGTTTTTCTCTTGGCAGATAAACGAGATTACTATGAGGTTTTAGGTGTTCAAAAGGGCGCATCCTCAGATGAAATAAAAAAAGCGTATAGAAGTCGGGCAAAAAAATATCACCCGGATTTAAATCCGGGTGATGCCGAGGCTGAGAAAAACTTCAAAGAAGTAAACGAGGCTTACGAGGTTTTGTCTGATGCGGATAAAAAAGCTCGCTATGACCGATTTGGCCATGCCGGCGTAGATCCAAACTTTGGAGCCGGTGGTGCCGGAGGTTATGGCGGTGGCTTCCAAGGAGACTTCGGAGATCTTGGAGATATTTTCTCAAGTATCTTCGGAGGCGGATTTGGAGGCGGTGGATTTGGTGGTGCAGGCCGTGCAAATCCAAATGCACCTAGACGTGGATCAGATATTGAAACACATGTTAATCTTACATTTGAAGAGGCAGCAAAGGGTTGTAAGAAGACGGTAGAGTTTAAGCGTATTGAAAAGTGCGATGTCTGCGGTGGCTCCGGATGTAAGAGTGGTTCATCTCCGGAAACATGTCCGGACTGTAACGGTCAGGGACATGTTATGACTCAGTCAAAGACTCCGTTTGGAGTATTCCAGTCAACTAAGGAATGTCCAAGATGCAGAGGTAAGGGTAAAGTTATAAAAGATCCTTGCACACGTTGTAATGGCCAGGGAATGGTCAGAAAGACCGTCAAACTTTCAGTTGATATTCCAAATGGTATTGACCAGGGCCAAGCTTTCACGGTTTCTCGTGAAGGAAATCACGGAGTAAATAACGGTCCGCAGGGTGATTTATACGTAATTGCTAACATTAAGAATCATGACATATTTGAAAGAGACGGATATGATGTATATTGTAACATAGTAGTTACTTATGCTCAGGCAGTTCTTGGCGGTGAAATATACGTTCCTACTCTTGATGGAAAGGTTAAGTATAACATGCCTGCGGGAACACAAGCCGGAACAAAATTCCGTCTTCGTGAGCGTGGTATTACTTCACCTAGAGGTGGCCTAAAGGGTGACCAGTACGTAACTGTAATAGTTGACATTCCAAAGAAGGTTACAGAACACCAAAAGGAACTTTTAAGACAGTTTGAGGCCGAATATATTGATAAACCGGTAAATGATGCAACCGGATATACGGGCTCAATTGACCCTAAAAAGAAAAATGTCTTTGAAAAATTCAAAGACGGATTTAAATAATATATTTAATCAAGAAACAAGTATGACTGTTTTTATGATTGTTTAATTCAAAACATTCAAAAACAGTCATATTTTTTTGTCTTGTTGGGTGAAAATACACTAAAGTTCAGTTGCTTCAGTTGTTTAGTTGACTGAAATTGAACGAAAGTGACTGATTTTGATTGATATTTGCTTGAGGTTGTTATAAAATATAGACATAATAAACGTTTATTTTTGGAGGCATATTAAATGCTAAATTCTGAGCGAAGAGAAGCAATTGTAAAGATTGTTACGGAGAATGGAGCAGCAAGTGTTACAGAACTTACAAAAATGCTTGATTCTTCTGAATCTACTATAAGACGAGACATTCTTTTCTTGTCAAAGGCCGGGCGCATACAAAGAACCCACGGTGGCGCAACTATGAGTAGCAGACAGTTTATTTCTGTTGAGGAAACTTTTGCCGCTAAGAGTGCAAAAAATGCTGAGGCAAAGAGAAGAATTGCTAAATATGCAGCAGAACAGATTAATGATTCGGATTTTGTTTTTGTTGATGCGGGAACCACAACACTTTATATGATTGAATATATAAATGACGGTTGTGAAGCAACCTTTGTGACAAACGGAATTGCTCAGGCTGAATACCTTTCAAGGCGTGGATTTAAAGTAATTATTATTGGTGGACAATTAAAAGCCGCCACCGGTGCCATAATAGGAATGGAGGCAGCTGCAAACGTTCAAATCTATAACTTTACAAAAGCTTTTATTGGTGTAAATGGGATATCTAAATCTCAAGGCTATTCAACACCGGATCCGGAAGAGGCATTTATAAAAAAGACAGCCATAGACAGGTCTTTTGTTTCATATGTGCTAGCTGATTCAGACAAGTTCGGAAAAGTGTCACAGGTGACATTCAGCAGTATTGATAAGGCTTGCATTGTAACGGATAAAGAACCTGATAAGGATTATTACAATTGGACAGTAATTAAGGTTGTATAGGGAGTTGATAGGCAAATGATTTATACGATTACTCTTAATCCGGCACTTGATTATGTAATGAATACGGAGACTATAAATACGTCAGATATAAACCGAACCATTTCGGAGGAAATCTACTATGGTGGGAAGGGAATAAATGTATCTACGGTTCTTTCAAGACTTGGATATGAGTCAACATCACTTGGTTTTATTGCCGGATTTACCGGTAGTGAACTTGAAAGTATGATGAAGGCGGACGGTCTTTTGACAGATTTTACAAGGATTGAAAATGGTCGCACAAGAATAAATGTCAAGGTTAAATGCGGTGTGGAAATTGACATAAATGCAAATGGACCTGACATCCCTTCTGAAAAGTTGGACGAGCTTATTAATAAGCTTAACTCCTTAAATAGCGGAGATTATCTTGTGCTTGCGGGAAGTGTACCAAACTCAGTGCCATCTGACATTTATGCAAATATACTTAAATTATTAAGTGGCAAGGATGTCAAAATTATAGTTGACTCAACCGGGGAACAACTCTTAAAAACCCTTGAATACAAGCCATTCCTAGTAAAACCTAATCATCATGAACTTGGTGAACTCTTTGATAAAGAACTCATAGGAACAGATGAAATAATAGAGTACGCAAAGAGACTTCGTAGCATGGGGCCAAAAAATGTTATAGTTTCAAGGGGCGGAGACGGGTCTATTTTCGTTGACGAAAATGACAAGGTCTATGTCATGGCTCCGGTTCCGGGAAAACTTGTCAATTCGGTTGGCTGTGGCGATTCAATGGTCGCAGGATTTATTGCAGGTCTTTGTGAAAAAGACGGCGACTACGAATACGCTTTAAAATTGGCAACTGCCTGTGGTAGTGCAACTGCATTTTCAATGGGGCTTGCAAGTCGACAGGATGTAATAGAAATTTTAGAAAGAATATAATTTGGGAGGAAGAATAAGCATGAGAATCACTGATTTACTTAACAAAGATGCTATTGAAATCGGTTCGTCTGTAGCATCTAAAGAAGAAGCAATTGATGTTCTTGTTTCTCTTCATGCAAGGGTTGGAAACCTTAATGATACTGAGGGTTATAAGGAGGATATCCTGAAGAGAGAAGAATCATCAACCACAGCAATTGGTGAAGGCATTGCCGTACCACACGCAAAGTCAAATGCTGTTAAGGTTCCATCTCTTTCAGCAATTACAGTTTCAAATGGCGTTGATTATGGTGCTCCGGACGGAAAACCTTCTAATCTCCTCTTTATGATTGCTGCAACAGAGGATGGAGATGTTCATCTTGAAATACTTTCCAGACTTATGACAATGCTTATGGATCCGGCTTTTGCAGATGAACTTCGTGGTGCAGAAAGTCCTGAAAGATTCCTTGAAGTAATTGATAAGAAAGAATCAGAGAAATATCCGGAAGAGGTAATAAAAAAGGAAACTCCAAAAGAGGGGTATAGAATTCTTGCCGTAACTGCATGCCCAACAGGTATTGCTCACACATATATGGCTGCCGAGGCTCTTGAAAAGGCAGCAGAAAAACTTGGCCTTACAATTAAGGTTGAAACAAATGGATCGGGTGGAACAAAGAATACACTTACAAAGAAGGAAATTGAAGAGTGTGACGGAATTATTGTTGCAGCTGATAAGAATGTAGATATGGCCCGCTTCAATGGTAAGAAGGTTGTAAAAACATCAGTTTCAAACGGTATAAATAAACCTGAGGAATTAATAAATAAAATTATTGAAGGAAAAGTTTCAGAATACCATCATGACGGTGAAGATGATAGAGTGGTTGATGGCGAAGAAAAGGAAAGTTTTGGCCGTCAAATTTATAAACACCTTATGAATGGTGTATCTCATATGCTTCCATTCGTAGTTGGTGGCGGTGTTCTTATTGCTCTTGGTTTCCTTATTGATACAATTCTTGGAAACGCAACACTTGCTGACGGTTCGGCAAACGGTGCATTCGGATTCACAAGCTTTGCCGCTTCAGTTCCATTTTGGATTGGTAAAATTGCATTTAGCTTTATGCTTCCAATCCTTGCCGGTTATATATCTCAGTCAATTGCTGATAGACCCGGACTTCTTCCTGGCATTATTGGTGGAATGATTGCAGCAAATGGTTACACATTCGCTTCAATGTATGAAAATCAAAACCTTGTTGGCGACGGTTCAGCAGTATCCGGTTTCCTTGGAGCTCTATTTGCCGGTTTCATTGCAGGTTATGCTGTAAATTTAATCAAGAAGGCATTTGCTTGGATGCCGGCGGCTATGGATGGTATTAAGCCGGTATTCATTTACCCGCTTCTTGGAACATTTGCAGTTGGTGCAATTATGTGCCTTGTAAATCCAATTATTGGTGTATTGAACACGGCTATTTCAAGCGGTCTTGCATCACTTGGCGATTCTTCAAGAATTGTACTTTGCATTGTTCTTGCTGCTATGATGGCAACAGATATGGGTGGACCATTCAATAAGGCTGCTTATGTATTTGGTACAGCTGCTATTGCTGACGGTAACACATGGATTATGGCTGCTGTTATGATTGGCGGTATGGTTCCTCCAATTGCCATTGCTCTTGCAACCACATTCTTTAAGAAAAAGTGGACAAAGGAAGAACTTAAGTCAGGTCCTGTTAATTACGTTATGGGTCTTTGCTTTATTACAGAAGGTGCAATCCCTTACGCTGCTTCAGATCCACTTCGTGTAATTCCATCATGCATGGTAGGTTCAGCAGTTGCCGGTGCTCTTACAGCACTCTTTAACGTGACTTGTCCTGCGCCTCACGGCGGAATTTTCACATTCATTGTTTGTACAAATCCACTTCTTTACATTGTAGCTCTTCTTGCAGGTTCAGTTGTTGGCTGTCTTATGTTAGCTCTTTTAAAGAAGAATAAGGTTTCTGAATAAGAATTAAGGAGAATAAAAATGGTTGAAAAAAGTACTAAAATTATTGATGAACAGGGACTTCATATGCGTCCTGCCAATAATTTTGTTTCAGCAATTGTAAAGTATAAATCTAACATTACAATCATCCATAACGGTAATGAAATAAATGGCAGAAGTATTATGAATATAATGGCTGCATGTATTAAATGCGGAAATGAAATTACAATTAGATGTGAAGGCGAAGACGAAGAGGCAATGCTTAATGAAGCAATTTCCCTTATTGAAGGCGGTCTTGAATAATGAATAAAATTAAGGGTATTGGTGTTAGCGCCGGTTATGCTGTTGGAACGGCGGTTGTGGTTAAGGAAGCATCTTATGACGTTGCTTCCGCAACCTTCACAACAGCAGAAGAAGAAAAACAGAATTTAGATAGAGCGGTCTTGGTTTATACAGAAGATACAAATAAACTTATAGAAAAGCTCACAAAAGAGGCCGGAACAAAAAATGCTGAAATTTTACAGGGACATCTGGTAATGTTGTCAGATCCATTTATGCTACAGCAAATGCAGGATCAAATTGACTCTGGAAAGCCGGCAGTACAGGCTGTAGATGCTGTATGTCAAACCTTTTATGATATGTTCTCTTCGGTAGATGATGAAATGATGAAGCAGAGAGCTTCAGACATTCAGGATATAAGACTTAGCCTTATTGAAATTATAAGTGGAGTTGAAAGCACAAAAATAGAGGAAGTTCCAAGTGGAACCATCCTAATTGCAAAAGATTTCACTCCATCTATGACCTCTAGAATTAATAAAGAAAATGTTGTCGGAATTATTGCTGAAGTTGGATCGGTAACAAGCCATTCAGCTATTCTTGCCAGAGCAATTGATATGCCGGCTGTTTTAAGCCTTCCGGATGCAACAGAAATAATAAAAGACGGCGATACCCTAGGCATTGATGGCGGTAAAGGTTACGTTTACCAAGAACCGGATGCCGAAACAATTAAGTTACTTAATAATGACAGACAGGCCTATCTTAATGAGAAATCATCGCTCCTTGACTTCTTTGGAAAGGAGACCGTAACAAAGTCCGGTGACAAGAGACTTGTATACGGCAATATTGGTAAGCCTGAGGATGTTCAAAATGTAATTCAAAATTCAGGTGAAGGTGTTGGCCTTTTCCGTACAGAATTCCTCTTTATGGACAGACCTGCTCTTCCTTCAGAAGAGGAACAGTTTGAAGCTTATTCAACTGTTGCAAAAGCCATGGGTGAAAAGGAAGTAATAATCCGTACTTTGGATATTGGCGGAGATAAGGATGTTTCTTATCTTGGTATTCCAAAGGAGGACAATCCTTTCCTCGGTTTCAGAGCTATTAGGTATTGCCTTGCAAATCCTGAACTTTATAAGACTCAACTCAGTGCAATTATACGCGCGGCTCGTTTTGGAAACATAAAGATTATGATTCCAATGGTAACCTGTGTAGAAGAGGTTGCTGCAGTAAGGTCACTCATTGCAGAGTGTGAACTTGACCTTGCAAAACGTGGGGTTCAGTTTAAAGAGAATATTGAAGTTGGAGTTATGATTGAAACTCCGGCAGCTGTATTTATTGCAGATGAACTTGCAAGATGCGCTGACTTTTTTAGTATTGGAACAAATGATCTTACAGGTTATGTAATGGCTGCCGATAGAGGAAATGCCAATGTTTCAAATCTTTATGATGTAAACAAGCCGGCAGTATTAAAGGCTATTAAAACCACTATTGAGACTGCAAAACGTCATGGTATTTCTGTTGGAATGTGTGGCGAAGCAGCGTCAGATAGAAATCTAATTCCTACATTAGTTGAGTGGGGCCTTGATGAGTTCTCAGTAACACCTAATGCAATTCTTGCAACACGTAAGACAATTTCAGAATGCTAAAAAAATAAGGGGATGTATTCCAATTGGAATACATCCCCTTTTATTTTACTGATTTTCTTCTTTTACTATTTCTTCTTTGACAACTTTCTTGGTATTCTCTTTTGCAATACCAAGAATTAGCGGGCTAATTCTCTTATATATGAGGAATGTAATAAGAACATTTGCCATGGCTTTAAAGAAAGTAAATGGAACATTGAATATAAGGAGTGCCTGTGGAAGAGTCTTAACACTTGGAAGTATTGCTGAATATGCACCTATAATTGCTTCCATTGGCATGAAGTTTGTGTAGAAAGGATATACAACAAAATAGTTTGAAGGGAAAGAGATGAGGGCCATTATAACGGCACCTACAAGAGAACCAATAAGGGCGTTTTTCTTTGTGCGATTAATTTTGTAGATGTAACCTGCAGGAACAGTAAAAAATACGCCGAGGATAAAGTTTGCAAGCTCGCCAACACCTGCTGTTGTGGTGAAAGGTAGGTGGAGAAGGTTCTTAATGAGACATACTAAAGCACCATACCAAGGACCGAGTGCAAAAGATGTTAAAACTGCCGGAAGTTCTGAGAAGTCCATTTTAATGAATCCCGGCATAATAGGAATACTGAATTCAATGTACATGAGAACAAAAGCAATTGCACCCATGATTGCAATGGTTGTGATTTTTCTTACGTTTGAGATCTGTCTTGATTTTTGCATGAGTAAAACTCCTTTAATAGTTTTTCTCAGGGAAATGATAAAGCCCTGTAAGGAAATTCCTTACAGGGCAATGCGTGTCAGGTTGTAAAACATGTGCGCATCTTCTTTCATCCAGACTTTACTGTCGGCTTCGGAGTTTCACCGAATCAGCCTTTCGGCTCGTGGGCTTTACCACCGGTGGGGAATTTCACCCCGCCCTGAAGATGTATTGATGATACTCTTATATTTTGCGTTTGTCAAGTAGTAATAATCCTTCTTTACATTTGCACTTTAAAGTGTTAAAATGTTTTCGTATTTTCGGGGGGATAAAAATGCTTTTACATCATTATTTAGAAAGAAATGCTGATAAGTGCCCAGAAGAAGTTGCACTTGTTGAAATTAATCCAAGTTTTGAGCCTAAGAGTCGTATTACTTGGAGGGAATATTCTCTTATGGAGCCAGAACCTGGTCAACAGTTCAGAAGAGAAATGACTTGGGGAACATTTGAAGAAAAGGCAAATAAATTTGCAAACCTTTTATTTACCCGTGGGGTGGAGAAGGGTGACAAGGTTGCTATTCTTTTAATGAATTCAATTGAGTGGTTACCTATTTATTTTGGCATTCTTAAGACCGGTGCAATTGCTGTTCCTTTAAACTATAGATATGCAGCAGATGAAATTAAGTATTGTCTTGAAAAGTCAGATTCTTCCATGCTTGTTTTCGGTCCTGAATTTATTGGCCGTATTGAGGAAATTGTTGACAGAATACCACAGGTGGAAAATCTGTTTTATGTCGGAGAGGATTGCCCATCATTTGCAGATAGCTTTGACAGAATGATAAAGTTCTGTTCTTCAGAAAGACCGGATGTTCAGTTGACTGTGGATGACGATGCGGCAATTTATTTTTCATCAGGCACAACAGGATTCCCAAAGGCCATTTTACATGCTCACAGAAGCTTGGAACATGCTGCAATAGTTGAACAGAAACACCACGGTCAGCAGAAGGACGATGTATTCCTTTGCATTCCTCCGCTTTATCATACGGGTGCAAAAATGCACTGGATGGGAAGTCTTGTTTCTTGTAGTAGGGCTGTGCTCCTTAAGGGCACAAAGCCTGAATGGATAATCAGAGCCGTTTCAGACGAAAAGTGTACTATTGTATGGCTTCTTGTACCTTGGGCTCAGGATATCCTTGACACTATTGATCGCGGAGAAATAAATATAGATAACTATTGCCTTTCGCAGTGGAGGCTTATGCACATTGGAGCACAGCCCGTACCACCGGCTCTTATTAAGAGATGGCTTTCAGTCTTCCCACACCATCAGTATGATACGAACTATGGTTTGTCTGAATCCATTGGCCCCGGTTGTATTCACCTTGGAGTTGAAAATGTACATAAGGTTGGTGCAATTGGTATTCCGGGATATGGTTGGAAAATAAAACTTGTAGATGAAAACGATAACGAAGTTAAACCCGGCGAGGTTGGAGAAATTTGTATTTCCGGTGCCGGTGTTATGAAGTGTTACTATAAGGATGAAGAGGCAACCAAAGAAACCCTTAAGAATGGGTGGCTTTATTCCGGAGACATGGGTATGGTTGATGAAGATGGATTTATTCACATTGTCGACCGTAAGAAGGATGTAATTATTTCCGGTGGAGAAAATCTTTATCCGGTACAGATAGAAAATTTCATTCGTGCAAATATTGCAGTTAAGGACGTTGCAGTAATTGGCACACCTGACGAGCGTCTTGGAGAAATTGCAACGGCTGTAATTGAAGTTAAGGAAGGATACACATTGACAGAGGAAGAAGTAAATGAATTTTGTCTTGGACTTCCAAGATATAAGAGACCAAGAAAAATAATATTTGCTGACATCCCAAGAAATCCAACCGGAAAAATTGAAAAACCAACTTTAAGAAAAATTTACTGTGGCGAAAGTGTTGTAGCTCACCAAGTAGAAGATAAATAAGAGTAAGAGGACCGAAACTTGCATAAGTTCCGGTCTTTTTTTCATATAGTTTTATGAGGTGAACTATATGAAAGTTATTGGTGTTACCGGAACAAATGGGAAAACATCAACCACTGTTCTTATTTATGATATGTTAACGGGAATGGGCAAAAACGCCGCTATTTGTGGAACTTTAGGAATGCGGTATGGGAATGAATCATTTGATGTCACTCTTACAACTCCTACAAAAGAAGTACTTCAATATCATATGGACAGAATGGCAGAGCAAAATGTTGAGTACTTTGTTATGGAGGTATCTTCCCATGCACTGCAACAGGATAGAGTTAGGGGAATTGCGTTTGATGTCGGCATTTTTACAAATTTGACTCAGGATCATTTGGATTATCACAAAACAATGGAGGAATATAAACAGGCAAAGAGGAAATTGCTATCTAAGTCAAAAAGTATGGTGTTTAACATAGATGATATGGTGGGAGCGGAATTTTTTCATGAATTCTATACTGAGGAAAGGCCCGGAGATTGTATAACTATTGGTACCGCTTGCGACTGTGCAGATATAACGGCAAGTCATATAGAAACGTCTCTTTTGGGAACAGAATTTGATTTAAATTTCTTACAAACGAAATCACATATGAAAATACCACTTGTTGGGAAATTCTCAGTGTATAATTTTATGTCTGCAATTTCAGCACTTCATCTTCTTGGATTTTCCTATGATGAAATAATGGCTAGCGCAGAGGATGTTAAACCAATAAGAGGAAGGGCCCAAATTATTCCATTGGAAGAAGATTTCACAGTGATGCTTGATTATGCACATACTCCGGATGCTTTAGAAAATATCCTTTCTTCAATTTCGGAATTCCATCGGGGAAGAATTGTCACTGTGTTTGGTTGCGGTGGTGACCGTGATAGAACTAAAAGACCATTAATGGGTGCCGTTGCAAGTAAGTATTCGGATTTTATTTATTTAACATCAGACAATCCTAGGACAGAGGACCCACTTAGGATTATGACAGATATTTTGCCTTCTATTTGTGAAGGCGGAAAACCTTATAGAGCAATAGAAAATAGAGAGAGGGCAATAACAGAAGCAATACAAAATGCAATGTCAGATGATCTTGTTTTAATTGCGGGAAAGGGGCATGAAACATATCAAATTTTGGGGAATGAAAAAGTTAAATTTGATGAAGAAGAAATTATTTTAAAAGCCTTGCATTTTTAAGATAAAAGGTATATAGTATAAGAGCGTTAGCACTCGGGTACAGCGAGTGCTAATCTTATTATATTTTTTGAAGGTGTTTTAATTGGCAAAGAAACAGTTTAAAGCAGAGTCAAAAAGACTGCTTGATCTCATGATCAATTCGATTTACACAAATAAGGAAATTTTCCTTCGTGAGCTTATTTCCAACGCAAGCGATGCAATGGACAAGCTTTACTACAGAACTCTTACAGACAATATCAGCGGTCTTTCAAGAGAGGACTTTTATATTTATTTAGATCCTAATAAGGATGACAAAACTCTTACTATTTCTGACAATGGTATTGGTATGACAAAGGAAGAACTTGAGCAGAATCTTGGCACAATTTGCAAGAGTGGCTCAATGCTCTTTAAGAATGAATCGCAGGATGACAAAAACGCAGAGGACATAGACATTATTGGTCAGTTCGGAGTTGGCTTCTATTCCGCTTTCATGGTTGCAAAAGAGGTTGAAGTTATAAGTCGTGCTTTTGGTTCCGATGAGGCATATTCTTGGGTTTCAACCGGTGCAGACGGTTACACCATTAAGGGAGCGACAAGAGATACAAACGGTACAACAATAAAGATTACCCTTAAAGATGATACGGATGATGAGAAGTACTCAGACTTCCTTGAAGAATATAGGATTAGAACACTTGTTAAAAAGTATTCCGACTATATTCGTTATCCAATTAAAATGACAGTAACCACAAGTGAACTCAAAGAGGGTACTGAGGACGAATATGAGGAAATTACAGAGGACGAAGTTCTTAATACGATGTCTCCACTTTGGAAGAAAAACAAGAATGAAATTTCTACAGAGGAATACAATCAGTTCTACAAGGACAATTTCTACGATTATTCTGACCCATCCCTTGTAATTCATACAAATACAGAGGGCGCTGCAACTTATAATGCACTTCTCTTTGTTCCTTCAAGAGCGCCATTTAACTATTACAGTAAGGATTATGAAAAGGGACTTAAACTTTATGCTTCGGGTGTCCTTATTATGGATTGCTGCAAGGATCTTCTTCCTGACTATTTCAGTTTTGTAAAGGGTCTTGTGGATTCATCTGATCTTTCACTTAATATCTCCCGTGAAATGCTTCAACAGGATAGACAACTTCAAGTAATTGCAAAGCACCTTGAGAAAAAGATCAAGAGTGAACTTTTGAAACTTCAGAGACAGAACAGAGAAAAATATGAAGAATTTTGGAAACAATTTGGAATGCAGATAAAGTACGGCATTTATTCAGATTTTGGAATGAATGTTGACCTACTCTCAGACCTTATTCTCTTTAAATCTTCATTTGAGGATAAATACTCAACACTTGAAGAGTATGTTTCAAGAATGAAGGAAGACCAAAAGTATATATACTATGCTTGTGGTGACTCGGTTGAAAAAATTAAGAAACTTCCTCAGGCTGAACTTATTATGGACAAGGGCTATGAGCTTCTCTTCCTTACAGAAAATGTTGACGAGTTCACCATGAAGGTGATGAGACAGTTCCAAGATAAGGAATTCCGTTCAATTTCCGATGATGATCTTGGCCTTGGTGAAGATGATAATGAGGCAAGAAAGAAGAAAGATGAAGACAACAAGGAACTCTTTGATTTCATGAGGGATTCTCTTTCCGGAAAGGTTGCAGCGGTTAAGGCTTCTTCAAGACTTAAGAGCCATCCTGTTTGTCTTTCAACTGAAGGCGGTATTTCACTTGAAATGGAAAAAGTTCTTTCTTATCAACCGGATGAAGAAAACAGAATTAAGGCAACAAAGGTTCTTGAAATAAACACAGATCATAAGATCTTTGAAAAAATTAAAAATCTTTATAAATCAGATAAGGACAAAGTAAAGATTTATACAGATCTTCTTTATAATCAGGCTCTTCTTATTGAAGGAATGCCAATTGATGATCCAATTGCCTTTGCAAATTCAATCTGTGAATTAATGTAAAATAATTTCACCCTACAAAGAAATTTGTAGGGTGATTTTTTATGCTTTTGCGGTTCTTTTAATTATGTTTATTCCACCAAAAGAAAGAGCCGTTAAAGATATGAAAAGTGCAATGTTGTTATTGTCGCCGGTCTTAGGCGGAGTTGATTTTTGTGGAGTAGAAACCTCCGTTGTGGTTTTTGGAACCGGTTTTGGCGAAGCTGGTGCTAAGGGGGTTTCTTCCGTAATTTCAATCGGAGGCTCCGATTTTGGCTTTAGTCTGTTCACTATTTCATCTGTTTCTGTAAGCACCACAACTGCGTTGTTCTCAAAGTCAACAAATGAAAAAGTATATTTATTCTCATCTAAAATAAAGTCATCTTTTGTGGAGAGCTCCTTTATGTAGTACTCATATCCTATTGGCAGTTCAAAATTTAACTTGCAGAGCCCATTTTCATCCGGTGTAATTATGTCAACCAAGGAGTTTTCCGGAAGATCTAAAATATTATTCTTTGTATATACTCCGAATTTTACGCTGCCGTAGTCTTTTTCGTTTTCTACTTCAAACTTTTTGAAGAATTCAAGTTGCATTTTTATTCTCTCGTTTGCAAGTGTGATATCAAGATTTTTTGAGTCACCAATACTAATTGGAATTATTTGCTCATTTTTGATGAAGCCATGTGGAGCTGAATCTTCAATAAGATAGTACTTCCCTTTATAAAGTCCGGAAATTACACTTGATTCATCCTTTGATGTGGTTATTGTTTTTACTAGTTCATCCTTTTTAAAGTGAGTTTTACCGTCAATTGTTGTTATGTCTTCTGCAGCATATAAATTAATTACACAACCGTCCAGATATTTTTCCTCATATTTTGGGACATTTATTTCGTTTTCATCTGTTTCAAATCCGGTTAGCACTTCACCTTTTTTGTAAACGGAGAGTGAGTATGTTGGAATTACGAGTTTTTCCACAGAGACATTTAGGGAACTGGTTGTTGGAACGGTTCCGTGTCCCACTACTGTTACTTGTCCGGGCGAGCCGGCTTTAAGCACAAGCATTGATTGAGACGAGTTATTATTTACTTTTCTTTCAAAAGTTAAGGTTGTATCCGGGATTTCAGTGTCTGATGAAAGGATTAGTTTGTTTCCGTTTACTTGTACTTTTAGCCGGCTGTCTTTTGGAGTTATATTAAAACTTGTCAGAAGATTGTTTGAATCCGTAAGAGTGCAAGTATATTTTTTTGTTGTGACATCAAATTTTAGTGAAGCTTTGTTTGTTCCGAGATCTGGTGTTTTACTGTGACTTATTATTTTGTTTATTAGAGTATTATAGGCATAAAGCCCTTGTTTTGTACTGCCGTTTACATTCTTCATCATTGCATAGAATCTGTTCGCCTCAAGAGTTACGCCATTGTAGCTGACACTTTGTCTTTTATCCTCTGATGTTGATGTGCGTATTCCGGTTTGGTATTCCCAAATGACTGCCTGTGTTGCAGCATATGCATCGGCTGTGGCAACCCCTAATGTGTCATTGGGGCAACCATATAGAGTTGCAAGTGTTATTCCTCTTTGCTGTTCTTTTGGAAGAGAACTGAAATAGTCAGAAGCTGACGGCGTACTTGCTGTTCTTATAAGGCCGGTGTTTACTTCTTGCCCAAACTCAATACAGTAGGCCCAAATTGGGTTGCCGTTGTTGTCTGTTTTAGGTAACCCGGAACTTGAATCTGAAAGAAACATCATTCTAAGATACGTGTTGTTTCCGTTGAATTTTCTGTACAGGTAGTAAAGGCCCGTAGGTTCATCTACATAAGATGGCTTTCCCTCTACACAGTAGTGGTTAAAATTGATGTATGCTTTGTCACCACTGCTTATTTCAAGCGCAGAAATACCGAGAGAAGTAATTGCCAAAAAAGCTGATAAAATAAGGCAGCAGGATATTACTCGTGCTGCCAAGGATTTAAAGTTCATTTTTGTTTTCTCCTTTATCTTAAAGTGGTCACCCGTGTGCTTGTGAACATGTTTTGTTTAATTTTGTTTGTAGTGCAGGCGTTTGCGTTGATATTGATTGGTTTTATAAATTTTTTTAATGGGGTAAAAGATAAAATGGGGTAAAATCAAAATGAAAAAAGGTGACCACTTTAATACAAATTAATCTGCAAACTCAATTTTGTTTGCAATAATACTAAAGTGTATTCTAGTTTTATCCTCCTTGTCCTTATAGACCTCGTTGTTAAATGATCCAATAATTAATATCTTATTTCCTTTTCTTAAATATTCTTTGGAAAAATCTGCAATTTTTTCCCAGCAAACAATGTCATAAAATTCGGCGTTGTCTTTATCAAAATCATTATTTGCTATTGTGAATTTAGCCATATGAGTGGATTTTTCTCCAACTTCTTTGAAGTCCGGATCGGCAGTAAGCCTGCCGTTTATAATGATTGTTTTCAATGCTTCACTTCCTTTTTTTTGAATTTCCTTTCGCTAGATATATCGTTTTTCCTTTGGAAAATAGGACAAATAGGGAACGAAAGGCAAAATATGGGAAGGAACGGTAGTTGACAATTTATTTTGCAAGTTGTAAAATTCTCATTGTTTGAAAAGATATACATTATTAAATGCAGTGACGAAGAAAGTAGCACAGTTTTTAATACTCAGAGAGAAGTACATTTGCTGAGAGTACTTTTATTGAAACTTTGTGAAGACCACTTCTGAGCAGCCGATGAAATAAGTCGCGCCGTGTAATCTACGTTAAAGGATAAATGAGTTAAACCACAAGGTGGAACCGTGTATTTAATACACCCTTGAGCATAAGCCCAAGGGTGTTTTCTTTTTTGAAAGGAGTAAAATCATGAAAATTATTGACAGTCATGGTGTTGTAACTGAATGCCCTAAGGAAGAAGAACTTGATGTTCTTCGTCATTCGGCAGCTCATATTATGGCACAGGCAATTCAACGCCTTTGGCCGAGTGCAGACTTTGCCTATGGTCCATCAACAGAAAGAGGTTATTACTATGATGTTGATTTTGGCGATATAAAAATAACAGACGAAGATCTTCTTAAGATTGAAGCAGAAATGAAGAAGATTGCAAAGGAAAATTTAAAGTTTAACGCATTCATTCTTCCTAGAGATGAAGCCAAAAAACTTATGGCAGAAAGAAATGCAAAATATAAACTTGAGCATATTGACGACCTTCCGGAAGATGCAGAAATAAGTTTCTTCCAGCAGGGCGACTATATTGATATGTGCACAGGTCCTCATATCACATACACAAAAGCGCTTAAAGCTTTTAAGATTACTCAGAAGTCAGGTGCATATTGGAAGAATGATTCCAGTAATAAAATGCTTACTCGTATTAATGGTGTGGCTTTCTTTTCTAATGAGGAATTACAGGAATATGAAAGACAAATGGAAGAAGCCAGGGCTCGTGATCATAGAAAAATTGGCAAAGAGATGAAACTCTTTATGACAGATGACCTCATTGGTAAAGGTCTCCCAATGTTTCTTCCACGAGGTTACACAGTATGGCAGGAGCTTGAAAACTATATTAAGGAAAAAGAACGTAGACTTGGCTATGACCACGTCATGACGCCTTGTGTAGGAACAATAGACCTTTACAAGACGAGCGGCCACTGGGATCATTACAAAGAAAACATGTTCCCGGCAATGGAAGTTGAAGGAGAAAACTTTGTCCTTCGTCCAATGAACTGTCCACATCATATGATGATCTATGCTAACCGACCACATAGCTACCGTGAACTCCCAATACGCATTGGAGAGATAGCTCATGATTTCCGTTTTGAGTCAAGCGGTACGCTCAAGGGCATTGAACGTGGACGTCACTTCTGTCAGAATGACGCACATCTTTTTGTAACACCGGATCAGATTAAAGATGAGGTTTCACGTGTAGTAGATCTTATTTTTGATGTATATAAGGACTTCAAGATTACTGATTATCGCTGTGTTCTTTCACTTCGTGATCCGGAGGATAAGGTTAAATATCATCAGGATGATGAAATGTGGGACAAGGCTGAGAGTGCTCTTCGCGAAGTTCTCACTGACCTTAAGATTGATTTCACAGAAGAAATTGGGGAAGCTGCATTCTATGGTCCAAAACTTGACGTAAATGTACAACCTGCAGTTGGCGGAGAGTACACACTGTCAACTTGTCAGCTTGACTTCTGTCTACCGGCTAAGTTTGACCTTAAGTATGTTGATTCAAACGGAGAGGAACAGACACCGGTTGTTCTTCACAGAGCAATACTTGGCTCGCTTGATAGATTTATGGCCTATATTATTGAGGAAACAAAGGGTAAATTCCCAATTTGGCTTGCTCCTCTTCAGGTTAAGGTTCTTCCGGTTTCAGATAAAACTTTGGATTACGCTACTGAGGTATATAATAAACTCTATGATCTTGGACTTCGTGTTGAACTTGATGACAGAAGTGAAAAGATTGGATATAAAATCCGTGAGGCACAGCAGGTTGATCGTGTACCATATATGCTTATTTTGGGACCTCAGGAATCTGAAAGCGGCACGGTTTCTGCCAGAAATCGTAACACAGGTGAAACAGAGACAATGTCTCTTGATGATTTCATTTCTAAGGTTACAACTGAAATTAAGGAAAGAGCATAATGAATACACTTGACTCTCTTTATAAACAGTGCCAAGAATGTAAGGCTTGTGAACTATATAAGGAAAGAACAAATATAGTTTTTGGCGTTGGTAATCAAAATGCGGATATTCTTTTCATTGGAGAAGCTCCCGGTGAAAATGAGGATTTACAGGGAATGCCTTTTGTTGGACGTTCCGGAAAACTCTTGGATGAACTTTTAAACGAAGTGGGTTTTTCAAGAGATGAGAACATTTATATAGCTAATATATTAAAATGTCGTCCTCCAAAAAACAGGGATCCAAAACCAAATGAGCAAGAAGCATGCCTTCATTTCCTTATGGAACAGATAGACATAATTAATCCTAAAATAGTAGTGTGCGTAGGAAGAATTGCTGCACAAAAGCTTATTTCAAAGGACTTCAAGGTCACTTCACAGCACGGTACTTTTGTAGAGAAAAATGGCATCCTTTTTACTGCGACCTACCATCCGGCAGCCATTCTTAGAAATATCCATCAGAAGCCGTACGCACAGGAAGATATGAAAAAATTCAAGGAAAAACTCCTTGAATTATCTAAATAAAAATATATTGCATTTTGCAACGGGGTGTGTTAATATAGTCCCGTTGCAAAATTATGCGCTCGTAGCTCAGCTGGATAGAGTGACTGGCTACGAACCAGTAGGTCGGGGGTTCGAGTCCCTCCGGGCGCGCCAAAAAAGCCGTAAAATTTTTATTTTACGGCTTTTATTTTTTTTTGTTTCGTTGTATAATGCTATTCAATATTTATTGGGAAGTGAAGGAAATGAAGGAAACATCAAATAAAAAATTAGTAAAAATAGTGGTTTCTGCAATGTTTGCTGCACTTACATGTGTTGCAACAATGGTAATTCGCATTCCGACCTTTGGAACAAATGGTTATGTAAATATTGGAGACTCAGTTGTTCTTCTTTGCGCATGGCTTATTGGTGGCGTATATGGCGCTCTTGCCGCAGGAATTGGTTCAGGTCTTGCAGACCTTTTGGCAGGCTATGCACAGTATGTTCCGGGAACATTCATAATTAAATTTGCAATGGCTTATGTTGCTTATTTGATTTTTACATCTTTTGCAAAGAAAGAGAAATTTAAAATATTTGGTTTCACAATAAGTGCAATTGTAGCTGAAATAATTATGGTATTTGGTTATTTTGCTTTTGAATCGACCTTGCTTGGTTATGGACTTGCTGCAGCAGGAAGCATTGGCAGCAACGCCGTTCAAGGGGTAACGTGTCTTGTTTTAGGACTTGCAGCAGTGACTGCTCTTGATAAAACAGGAGCAAGGGACAAAATGCTTTTGAGAATAGATTAATTAAAAGAGGTCTTTAAAGTGTTAGAAGAAATTAAAAAACAGGCAGAAGCTTCTACTCTTGAAATTATTGAAACGGCCAAACTTCAAAAGGGGCAAATTCTTGTTGTTGGTTGTTCTACAAGTGAGGTTTGCGGAAGTAAAATCGGAACAAATTCAAGCCCGCAAACAGCCGAATATATTTTTGCGGGAATTTATGAGGCATGCAAAAAGAATGGAATATTTTTAGCTGCACAGTGCTGCGAGCACCTTAATCGTTCAATAATTATTGAGCGTGAAGCAGTGCCTTTTTCGGAAATTGTAAATGTGATTCCACAGCCAAAGGCAGGGGGCTCATTTGCAACAACAGCATATAAGACATTCCAAAATCCTGTTGCTGTTGAAGAAATAAAAGCAGATGCCGGCATAGATATTGGTGGCACACTTATAGGAATGCATATAAAAAAGGTTGCAGTTCCGGTAAGACTTCAAAACAACCGTATTGGTGAGGCGTTCGTATCAGCTGCAAGAAGTCGTCCTAAATTTGTGGGCGGAGAACGTGCGGTTTATGATGAAAATTTAAAATAAAAAGAAAGGCCACTGATGGAAAATCAGTGGCTTGTTTTTTATTTTTCTGTATAGTATAACATGCAATGGCATAAACCCTCATAGTTTGGATCTGCAATTTGGTCCCTAAATTCTTTGCACATACATTTTGTGTCTTCAGTTCTTTCGACCTTACAAGGGCAATAGCCTCCGGTTTTTTTTAGACCTTCTTTTATCATTTCAACAATTTTTTTGTCGTCATTATATCTTACTTTTCCCATATAAATACCTCCATCTTGCTTATTATAGCACATTTTCTTTAAATAACTATATTTTGTTTTGCAGTCATGTTATAATTTTCCATTGGAGATGATGACAATGTTGTATTTTGTAAATGATTATTCTGAAGGCGCGCACCCAAAAGTTTTAGAGCATATTTTTGAAACAAATATGGAGTCATTGGGCGCATATGGGGACGATAAATATTCAAAATCAGCAAAGGAAAAAATAAAAGCTGTATGTGGCAGAGACGATGCAGAAGTTGTTTTCCTGACCGGAGGTACTCAATCTAATCAGGTTGTTATTGATTCTTTCCTTAAGCCATACGAAGGAGTTATTGCTGCCAAAACAGGCCATATAAGTCTTCACGAAGCAGGCGCCATTGAGTATACCGGGCACAAGGTTATTGAACTTGACGGAGATAATGGAAAACTTAAAGCATGTGCGGTTGAAAAATGGCTTTCAGATTTTTATTTGGATGAAAATCATGAGCACATGACACCGGCCGGACTTGTTTATATTTCACATCCAACAGAATACGGAACTCTATACTCCAAAGAGGAACTTACAAGTCTTTCAAAAGTTTGCAGAGAAAATGGACTTGTTTTGTACATGGACGGCGCAAGGCTGGGCTATGGTCTTATGAGTCCGGATTCTGATATAACACTGACTGATGTTGCTGACTTGTGCGATGTATTTTATATTGGAGGCACAAAGGTTGGTGCTCTTTGCGGAGAGGCAATCGTTTTCACTCACGGAAATAAGCCAAGGCACTTTTTAACTATTGTAAAACAACATGGAGCACTTGTTGCAAAAGGCCGTATTATAGGAGTGCAGTTTGACGCATTGTTTACGGACAATCTTTACTTTTCAATTGCAAAAAACGCTGTTGAACAGGCTGAAAAACTTAGAAACGTATTTAAAGAAAAAGGGTACACTTTTTTTATTCAGAATAGAACAAATCAAATATTCATTGTTCTTGAAAATAATAAAATGGAAGAACTAAAAAAACTTGTTGCCTTTAGTTTCTGGGAAAAATATGACGAAACCCATACGGTTGTACGTTTTGCAACAAGCTGGGCAACAACAGATGAGAAAGTAAATGAACTAATAGAAATACTTTGAAGTGAAAGTCTATCCTAGCGAATTTATTTGGATAGACTTTTCACTTTTTTGTTCATAATTTTGGTAATTTATGTTATCATATATAATGTATATATCAAACATAACTCTTGGGAAATGATTTTGAGTTGGAGGCAATATATGAATTTAACTTTTTGCGGTGCGGCTCATGAGGTAACAGGAAGTTGTTATTTTCTGGAAGCTTGTGGGAAAAAATTTTTAGTAGATTATGGTCTTGAACAGGGCGCAGATATTTACGAGTCGGGAGATCTACCGGTTACGGCCGGAGAATTGGATTTTGTGCTTTTAACACACGCTCATATTGACCATTCAGGCAAACTGCCACTCCTTGCAGCGCAAGGATTTGACGGAACTGTTTATACAACAGATGCAACCCATCACCTTTGCAAAATTATGCTTCGTGACAGCGCACACATTCAGGAGTTTGAAGCTGAGTGGAAAAACAGAAAAAATAAACGAGCAGGTAAAGAGGAGTTCTTGCCACTCTACACAGTTGATGATGCAGAGGCAATATTAAAAACTTTTGAATCTTATAAGTATGGGGTTCTATTCTCAATATGTGATGGAATTCAAGCAAGATTTATTGACGCAGGACATCTTTTGGGTTCGGCAAGCATTGAACTCTTTATTACTGAAAACGGAATAACCAAAAAGATAGTTTTCTCAGGAGATATCGGAAATACAGAACAGCCAATTATAAAAGACCCACAATACATAAAAGAGGCAGACTATGTTGTTATGGAGTCCACATATGGCGACAGAGCTCATCCTGATAGACCTGATTATGTTCCATCTCTTGCGGCGCTTATTCAAAAGACTCTTGACCGTGGGGGAAATCTTGTAATTCCTTCTTTTGCTGTCGGTAGAACACAAGAAATGCTTTACTTTATTCGCCAGATTAAAGAAGAGGGTTTAGTAACAGGTCATGGAGATTTTAAGGTCTATGTTGACAGCCCGCTTGCAATTGAAGCAACAAGTATATATTCGGATGGTTTCAGAGACTATTATGATAAAGAAGCAGGAGAATTGGTTGCAAAAGGAATTAACCCAATAAGATTTTCAAATCTTTTCCTTGCCGTTAATAGTGAAGAATCTAAGGCTATTAACTATGATATGGAACCCAAGGTAATTATTTCCGCCAGCGGAATGTGTGAAGCAGGTAGAATTAAACACCATTTGAAACATAATTTATGGAGACCTGAATGCACAATTCTTTTTGTTGGATATCAGGCGGTCGGTACATTGGGAAGAGCAATTGTTGACGGCGCAAAAACAGTAAAGCTCTTTGGCGAAGAAATAGATATTTCTGCTGAAGTAACCGTCCTGCCCGGCGTATCCGGACATGCAGATATAAATGGCCTTATAAAATGGATTAACGAGTTTGACGAGAAACCTCAAAGGGTGTTCATTTGCCATGGTGAGGATACAGTTGCAGATAGTTTTGCGGCAAAACTCAGAAGTGAATATGATTTCGAGACTTATGCTCCATATCCATATGCAAAGGTAGATCTTCTTACAGATACAATAATCTCTGAAGGAAACAGAAATAAAATTAAGAAAGATGTATCGCGGAACATTTCAAATGTACGTCCTAACAGTCCGTTTGGAAGACTTATTATTGCCGGACAAAGATTGCAAGCTGTTATTAATCATAATGAGGGTGGAACAAATAAAGATCTTGCTAAATTTGCAGATCAAATAATTGCTCTTTGTGATAAGTGGGACAGATAAATAAATTAAAAATTAAGATTTTTTTAAGATAACAACTTTATTATTTATGAAAATAAAACAGGGGGACAAAAAATGACCACAGGAAAAATACTTGTTGTAGATGACGACACCAATATTTGTGAATTGCTTAGACTTTATATGGAGAAGGATGGCTATGTGGTAGCCATTGCAAATGATGGTGAAGAGGCAGTTCGAAAATTCAGTGAATTTAATCCTGATATTGTTCTTCTTGACATCATGCTTCCAAAACTTGACGGATGGCAAGTTTGTCGTGAAATCAGAAAGGTTTCAGACAAGCCAATTATTATGGTGACAGCCAAGGGAGAAACATTTGACAAGGTGTTAGGCCTTGAGCTTGGCGCCGATGACTATGTTGTAAAGCCATTTGACACAAAAGAAATTATGGCCAGAATTAAAGCCGTTCTCAGAAGAACAGCAACAACTCCGGAAGATGAAATCAAGCAGGTTGACTACGAAGATCTTTCAATTAATCTTACAAATTATGAAATGAAGGTTAAGGGTACAATAATTAGTACTCCGCCTAAAGAACTTGAATTGATTTATCATTTGGCTAGTAATCCAAACAGGGTATTTACTCGTGACCAACTTCTTGATGAGGTTTGGGGATTTGACTATTACGGAGATTCCCGTACGGTTGACGTTCACGTAAAACGCCTTCGTGAAAAACTTGAAAACATTTCTCCAAAGTGGGAACTTAAAACGGTTTGGGGCGTAGGCTACAAATTTGAAACAAAAGACTGATTTCTGTTTGGGTGAATACAATGAAGAAAGAAAAAAAGCGCGTTCCAAGGCGCAACACGCTGTTTTTCAAATATTTTGCTAATACAATGGCAATTATTGTTGTTACAATTGTTGCCATTGCAGTTGTTTTCCTCATTTTCTTAGCCAACTATTGGACAGGAACAAGCGTTGACAATTTGCAAAGGAATGTATTAAGTGTTTCTAATACGGCGGGGGATCTGTTTAAATCCGGCAAAGCTGAAAGAGAAAATGCAGAGTCAAACCTCATACTGTGTAATAGTTTGACTATGGTTTCAAATGCAATAGATGCCGATGTGTTTATGACAAATCTTAATGGAGATATAATTCTTTGCAAGGACCTTCTCAACTCAAATATGGAAGTAGTAAATCAAGGTGAGTGTGTAATACATGAAGGCTTTACAATGCCTCAACGTATACTTCTTTCAACAGGTGTAGATGGTTACTACACAATGGACACTTTGGATGGCCTTTATGATGATTTGAGCATTGTAGTAGGTACTGGTATCTACTATAACAATTCATGCATAGGTTACATATACGCTGTTACTTCGGTTTCAAGTGGACTTGGCCCATATATCTCCGGCATGACTAGAATGTTCTTTGGCGCGTCAGTTATTTCCATTGTTGTTGCTTTAATTATGGCATACATATTTAGTTATGGTCTTACTAAGCCATTGCAGGATATGGCAAGAATAACTCATCAGTATGCCAGAGGGGATTTTTCTCAGAGAATTAAATTTCGTGGAAATAATGAAATTACAGATTTGGCCAAAGCTCTTAACGAAATGGCTGAATCTTTAGCAGTTCTTGAAGATTCAAGAAAGAGTTTCGTTGCTAATGTATCCCATGAACTTAAGACACCAATGACTTCAATAGGTGGATTTATTGATGGTATTCTAGATGGAACTATTAAAGAGGAAGAAAGCAAGTTTTATTTAAAAATAGTGAGTAAAGAAGTGAAAAGACTCTCAACTCTTGTAGTGACTATGTTGACACTCTCTAAGATTGAAGCGGGTGAGGCAGAACTTAAGCATTCAGATACTGATATGAATAATCTTCTTTTCAACGCTCTTTTGAGTTTTGAAAAGTCGATTGATGAATCCAAAATTCAAATACAAGGTTTTGAAGACCTTCCGGCTGTAAAAATAAAGGCAGACGAAAAGATGCTATATCAAGTAGCATATAATCTTTTTGATAATGCCGTTAAATTTACAAATGAAGGTGGTAAAATAATTGTAAAAATGGAAGATGAACCAACAAAGGTAACTGTTTATATTTCAAATACCGGTAGAGGTATTTCAAAAGAGGAATTGACCAGGGTTTTTGAACGATTCTATAAGGTTGATAAATCTAGAAGTGAACATGTTATGGGGGTTGGTCTTGGACTTAATCTTGCTAAAAATATTGTTGAACTTCACGGTGGAGAAATTCATGTTACAAGTGTAGAAAATGAACTTACTACTTTCAGTTTCTGGATTCCAAAAAAGTGACAATTATATCCAAATCAAACGGAGTGATATTTAATGGAAAACAACGATTTTCAAACAGAGAATTTTCAGGAGAAAGACAACAATACCAACAGAAAAAAACCAAATGGTTCAAAAGTATTTGTGGCTTTAATTGTTGCAATTCTTTTGATTGCTGCAATTGCAACAGCTGTTGTATTGGTTAGGGATAAAGACGGAAAAGGCGGAACCGGACAAACAACCTCAAGCTCTGAAAATGCCGGAGCTTCATTAAATATTTCCGACTCAAAGGAATATGGGTCAAGTAATGCGGATGGAACTCTGTCCACCGTACAGATAGCTGAGAAGGTTAAGCCCTCAGTTATTGCTGTTGTACTTTACAGAAACAACACGGTTGCCGGCGAGGGCTCTGGCGTTGTTATGGGCGTGGATAAATCAGGAAAAAACACGTATATAATTACTTGTGCTCATATAGTGGACACAGCAGGTGTATCTGTTAAGGTTCAACTTGAGGATGAAGCGGAATATGACGCAACTGTTGTGGGATATGATACAAGAACAGACGTTGCAGTAATTAGAGTTGAGGCAACAGGCTTTACTGCTGCTGAATTTGGCGATTCAAACGCTCTTCAAGTTGGAGAACCTGTCTACGCAATAGGAAATCCGGGCGGAACTGCATTCTATGGTTCTTTCACAGGCGGATATGTATCTGCCATTGATAGACCTACGTCCACGTCAGGAAGCGGCTATACAATGGAATGCATTCAGCATGATGCTGCAATTAATCCTGGTAACTCGGGTGGTGCATTGGTAAATAGTTTTGGACAGGTAATCGGAATTAATTCTTCAAAAATTGCAAGTGAAGAATATGAGGGAATGGGGTTTGCCATTCCAATTTCCGTGGTAAAAGAAGTGGTTGATGACCTTATTGAAAAGGGGTATGTTGAAGATAGAGCAAAACTTGGTATCAGCTATGTTGCAGCAAGTTCAAACCAAACCTATAGTTATGTTTTGAAGGTTAATGACCTCCCACTGGGATCAATCGTAGTTGCTGAAATTGATGATGATTCCAATCTTGCCAAAACTGACCTTAAGGCAGGTGACCTCATTATTGCTATAGACGGAGAAGATCTTAAGAAAACAGATTCTCTTATAAAAATTATTGAAAAGGGCAAAATTGGCGATGAACATAGCTTTACAATTGCAAGGGTACGCAAGGACTATTCTGTTGAAAAGTTTGAGGTAAAAGCTAAATTAATTGAAGATAAAGGGAATAGTTCTGTTACAAACAACAATGACAATAGTGAAGGTTTCTCTAATCCATTTGCTGAATAATTGATTTCTTTACAAGTGTATACATTTATGATATAATGCATAATTAAAGTGTAATACTTTTTAGATATCTTAGATATGGCAAAGTAAATGGAGGCATAGTAATGTTGGAAAGAGATAATCCAATATCCATCAGATCAAAACGACTTATTACCGAATCTCTTATTGAGTTAATGGGTGAAGTTCCATTTGTAAAAATTTCAATTAGGGACATAGTAGATAAAGCGGGACTTACAAGACAGACTTTTTACCATAACTTTGACTCTAAAGAGGATGTCTTAATTCACAAACTTGACGAATTGTTTGATGGATTTTTCCAATATTTGGTTGATAATAAGGTTGCCGACTGTGAGAATGTTATTAAATTCTACTTCAGATATTGGCAAAATAATGCTGATTTCTTAAAACTGCTCATTAATAACAATTTAATTTATATTCTTGAGCTCAGATATCCTGAGTACTTTAAGGTTGTTCAACTTGTATATTTAAGAGATAAAAATATTTCTCCTATTGAAGCGGAATATATTTATTCTTTTGTATCGGGTGCTGTAATTAACCTTCTTGTTACATGGATAAAAAGTGGACAAGTAATGACACCAAAGGAAATGTCGGAGTTTGTAATGGTAATCTTGGAAGGTCGCTTCTTTGATTTACACATTCCTAAAATAGAAAAAGTGGCAAGACTTGATGATGCTGCCGCTTTGAAAAACAGCCACGAAATATAACATGATTTAGGTCGAATTCTAATGCTGAATTCGACCTCTTTTTATGTCTGTTTTTCTTGACATTAATGGGTCGCAGATATAAAATGTTATGGATAGTGTGGTTTATTGTTTTTTCTTATTATTAATTGTTTTAATAACATATAGATAAGTTGAAACTTTTTATATCACAAAAATATATGAAGGAGGTGTATATTCTCTTGAGTACAACAGCAATAATATTAATAGTTGTAGCGGCTGTCGTTGGTATTGCCTGCGGATTTTTTGTAGGTCAAGCTTACAGAAAAAAGGTTGCGGAAGCAGCCATTGGATCAGCAAACCAAGAAGCTGCAAGAATATTAAATCAGGCTTTGACTACTGCTGAGCAAAAGAAGAAGGAGGCAATCCTTGAAGCTAAGGATGAAATTCATAAGCAGCGTTCAGAAATTGATAAAGAGCTTAGAGAACGTCGTTCAGAGGTTCAGCGTCAGGAAAAGCGTATTATTCAGAAGGAAGAGAGTATAGACAAAAAAGTCGAAGCTCTTGAGAAAAAAGAGGAAATACTCGCACAGAAGCTTAAAACAGCTGATGAAAAACTTGAAGAAATTGACAGTATAAAGAGAAGTCAATTTGAAATGCTTGAAAAAATTTCAGGCCTTTCAAAAGAGCAAGCAAAGGCACAACTTCTTTCAGATCTTGAGGAAACTCTTGAGCATGAGAAGGCAGTCAGAGTTCTTGACTATAAGGAAAGAACAAAGGATGAGGCAGACGAGCTTGCAAGAGAAATTATTACAACAGCAATACAGAGATGTGCTGCAGACCATGCAGCAGAGGCAACTGTATCTGTTGTGGCTTTGCCTAATGATGAAATGAAAGGCCGTATCATTGGTCGTGAAGGTAGAAACATTAGAGCAATTGAAACAATTACCGGTGTAGATCTTATTATTGACGACACACCGGAGGCAATTACAATTTCTTGCTTTGATCCGGTAAGACGTGAAATTGCCAGAATGACACTTGAACGCCTCATTCAAGACGGAAGAATTCACCCTGCAAGAATTGAGGAGACAGTTGAAAAGTGTAAACGTGAAGTTGAACAGACCATTAAACAGACGGGCGAACGTGCTGTTCTTGATGCCGGTGTAACCGGAATTCATCCGGAACTCATTAAGCTCCTTGGAAGACTTAAATATCGCACAAGCTATGGTCAAAATGTACTTAATCATTCACTTGAAGTATCTTTCATTGCAGGACTTATTGCTGAGGAAGTTGGCGCAGATGTTAAACTTGCAAAGCGTGCAGGGCTTCTTCACGATATTGGTAAGTCAATTGATCATGAATATGACGGAACACATGTTCAACTTGGTGTTGAATTTGCTAAGAAGTACAGAGAAAATGAAGGCGTTATCCATGCTATCCAAGCACATCATGGCGACGTAGAAGCAAAGACTCTTGAAGCTTGTATTGTTCAAGCAGCAGATGCTATTTCAGCTGCAAGACCGGGAGCTCGCCGTGAGAACATTGAAAACTATATTAAGAGACTTGAAAAACTTGAAGAAATTGCCACTTCATTTGAAGGCGTTGATTCTTCATTCGCAATTCAGGCTGGTCGTGAAATTCGCATTATGGTTAAGCCAGAGGCGGTATCAGATGACAAGATGGTACTTATTGCACATGATGTAGTTAAGAAGATTGAAGAAGAGCTTGAATATCCGGGTCAAATCAAAGTTCATGTTGTAAGGGAAAGCCGAGCAATAGATTACGCAAAATAAAAAAATATGGGGCAGACCTTCAAATTGTTTTGAGGGGCCCCATTTTTTATCTAATTGATAGAACTGAGAGAATAATATGAAAATACTGGCAATTGGTGATATTGTTGGAACTTGTGGACTTGACGCCTTGCGTCTTGCTCTTTCAAAATATAAAAGAGATAATGGAATTGATTTTTGTATTGTAAACGGAGAAAATTCTGCTGACGGGAATGGTATTACCCCAACGTCAGCTGATCATATTTTTACAAGCGGTGCAGATGTTATAACTACCGGTAACCATGCCTACCGTCGAAAGGAAATGTATCGGTGCTTTGAGGATAATGAATTTATCCTAAGACCGTGTAATTTTAATGGCAATAATCCCGGACACGGATTCGTCGTGGTTGATATGGGTAAAACTCAGGTGGCTGTTGTAAATTTGATGGGTACCATGTATATGGACCCCCTTGAAAATCCATTTTTAAAGATGGACAACCTGTTAAAAAAAGAGTTGTCCGGTGTTAAGAATATTATTGTGGATTTTCATGCTGAGGCAACTTCTGAAAAGAGGGCTTTAGGTTTTTATTTAGATGGACGAGTAACCGCAATTTTTGGAACACACACTCATGTGCAAACGTCTGATGAACAGATTCTTCCAAATGGTACCGGATATATTACCGATGTTGGAATGACCGGAGCATTACAGTCTGTTCTTGGAGTTGATCCACAAATTGTAATAGATAAGTTTAAATATAACATGCCGGCAAGGTTTGACTTCATACGCGGTGATGCAATTATGTCAGGTTGTATTTTTGAAATTGATGAGAATACCGGTCTTACAACCGGAGTCTCAAGAGTTTGCTTAAACGTCTAATTTTCAAAAGGAGGAGTGAATATGTGTAAAAAAATATTGGCCATATTGTTATCATTTCTTATGGTAGTATCTTTTGCCGCGTGTAATGAAAAAAATGATGATCACTCTTCCAATAAACCAACTACGGATACTACGAAGGAAACAGGTATATTAAAATTACCTTATTCAAGAGAGGATGGACTTAATCCATTTAAAGCAAAATCTCTTTTGAACAGAGGCATTATGCCACTTATATATTCCGGTTTATACAGAGTGGATAAAAATTATAATGCCATCCCGGATTTGGCAAGTAGTGCTGAATTCGTTGGTAATACGGCAATAATAAAACTTAATCCGGCAAAGACTTTTACAAACGGAACTAAGATAACAGCAGATGACGTAGTCTATTCATATGAGCATGCAATAACATCTACCTATTATGCTTCTTCCCTTGCCTCTGTTGCCGGTGTGGCGGCTGCAGACCCTTTGACAGTTGTTGTAACAACTAATTTTGCAAACCAGTACATTTTATCCAGTCTGACTTTTCCTATTGTTGCAATTAACTCAGCAGAAGGTAGTACGGCTATAGGTGTTGGTCAATATTCTTATTCAGATACCACTAGCGGCGGCATTCTTTCAAGAGATGAATCCTATTCTGATTCTGCATACAATATGGATAAAATTGAGCTTGTGAATATAACAGATGAAAATACATTGATGTTTAGCCTTGTGCTTGGCAACTTTAACGCAATTGAATCTGATATGAGTTCCGGAAAATCTCAGAGAATAAATGCATCATCTGTACAGACAGATTTAAATAACATTGTATTTTTAGGTATAAATTATGCAGGCGTTTTAGGAAATCCTGAACTCAGAAAATGTTTATCTGCGGTTATTAATAGAACGGAGCTTTTAAGTGCAGGTCTTGAAGGTTATGGGGTGGAAACAAATTTACCGTTTAATCCAAATTGGTATGCTGCTACAAACGTTAAAAAGAGTGAAATGGATTTAAAAACTGCAAAGGAAAAACTAAGTTCAAGTTTAAACGGATATAGCATTGTTATATTAAATAATTCAAATAATGAATTTAAGGTTAAACTTGCGGAAACCCTTAAGAGTCAACTTGAATCATTAGGAGTGTCAGTTACAATTTCATCAGTTCCATATGAAACGTATTTGGAAGGGATAACCGGTGGATACTATGATATATATATTGGTGAAATGAAACTTACTAATGATATGAATATTGCAAGTTTGTTGTCTGGAGACTTACTTACAAACTATGCTGAAATGATGGCCGGAAACTTAAGTGCTCAAACATTTGTTGACGCATTTTCCGCTGAAACACCTTTTATACCGGTATGCTTTAGAAATGGTGTTTTAGCTTATTCAAGAGCAATTGAAACGGAAGTTAACCCTCTTCCGGGAAATGTTTACGGCAATGTAACAGATTGGTTTATTTGATTTGATATAATATTGTGTGTTAATATTTTAAAATCATTTTTTATGATTAATTATAAACAAAAAGTGACATAGAGGGATGGTGTTCATATGGTAACATTCGAAAATCCATTGGGAACAATTGAAATGTCAGAAACATACTTTTCTCAGCTTTTGGGCAGTGTTGTTCCAACATGCTTTGGTGTTGTTGGTATGGCCAACAGCAATCCTTACCAAAAGATTAGGGCATTTTTAGATAGAAAGAATTATTATCTTGATAGAGGTGTTAGTGTTGTAAGCGAGCCTGATGGCTTAGTAATTGAACTTCACATTGTAGTAACTTATGGCATTAATATTTCTGTTGTGGTTCAGAGCATAGTTAGTAAAGTTCGCTACACAATGGAATATGCAACTGGGCTTAAAGTTAAATCAGTCAATGTTTTCGTTGATTCAATGATTTCGTGAGAGGGGTCCAAATAGGTGATAAACGGTAGTTTGTTTAGAGATGCAGTAATATCAGCTGCAAATAATGTTGCCAATCATAGACAGGCAATAGATGAACTTAATGTATTCCCTGTACCGGATGGAGATACAGGTACAAATATGTCGGCAACAATGGCATCGGCAGGTAGAGAACTTGCTCTTATGTCAGATGATTCCACTGTAACTCAGGTTGCTTCAAAGACATCGTCTGCAATGCTTCGCGGTGCCCGCGGGAACTCCGGTGTTATTTTATCTCTTATTTTTAGAGGGATTGCCAAGGGTGTAAAGGGAATGGATACTATTGAGACCAGAGACTTAATAGTTGCACTTTCCTATGGCGTTGAATCTGCATATAAGGCTGTAATGAAACCAACTGAAGGTACTATTTTGACTGTGGTTAGACTTGCTGCAAGAGCGGGCGCACAGTATGCATCTGAACACAAAGAGGCTGACCTGGCCGAGGTTTGGGAACAGGTATGTATTGGTGCAGATGAAGCACTTCAAACAACGCCTGAACTTCTTCCTGTACTAAAAAAAGCCGGCGTTATTGATGCCGGAGGTAAAGGTCTTTTATATGCGTTCGAGGGTATGCTTTCTGTATTTAAGGACGGAAAAATAATCTTAGATGAAACTGCAGAACCTTCAAAAGCAGATAAGGCTTCAAGTAAAAAAGGCAAATATCAGTATATGGTAAGCTTTAAAATTCAAAAGAATGCAGGGGCAGACTCGACCGGTCTTATTGCACTTATGGAATCTTCGGGTAAAGATGTTGCAGTACATGAGAAAAAGACAAAGCTTTCTGCATTTTCACTTACTAATGATCCCGGAAAAATCATTTCTGAGGGTACAAAACTCGGTTCAATGATTGAAATAAATGTTGTAAACATTTGGGAAGAACCTGAAAAAGCACAAAATATTGTTAAAATGGAATCGGAAGAAACTGAAAGTAAATCCTCAGAGGGATTTGTACCGGCAGAGCCGGTTAATGAGGTTGGATTTGTTGCAGTAGCAGCAGGTGAAGGCCTTGCTGAAATGTTTAAGGAAATTGGTGTAGACATAGTAGTTAGCGGCGGTCAAACCATGAATCCAAGTACAGAGGACATTTTAAATGCAGTTGAAGCAACTCCTGCAAAGACTGTATTTGTGTTGCCAAATAATAAAAATATTATTATGGCTGCAGAGCAGGCAGAACCTTTAGCTTCAAGAAAGGTAATTGTATTGCCAACAAAGACTGTACCACAAGGTATTTCAGCAATGCTTAATTTTGACCCGGATGCACAGATTGAGGACAATCATCTTGCAATGACAAAGGCTATAGATTCTGTAGGAACTGCACAGGTTACTTTTGCTGCACGTGACAGTCAAATGGATGGTCTTCAAATTAAAGAAGGACAAATCCTTGGAATGGCAAACGGAGCAATTAAGGCAGTAGAGGACGATGTTATTACCGCTGCTTTTAAAGTTACAAAGCTTCTCTGTACTAAGCGTACAGAAATGATTACAATCTTTTACGGAGAAGGAACAAATGAAGAGGAAGCTGAAAAGCTTTCATCAATGATTTCAGAAAAATTCAGTTCTGTTGATGTTTCTGTAATCAACGGTGGACAGCCTGTTTATCACTTCATAATTTCTGTAGAGTAATTAATGGTTCGGAGGTGTCTCCACTTTGGAGAACAACACTTTTTGGGACACCAATATTAGAAATTTAAAGGGCGTTGGAGAGAAACGCGCCGAGCAGTTTTCATTGCTTGGCGTGGATACTGTCGACGCTCTTTTGCATTTTTATCCAAGAGCGTATGAGGATTTGAGTAACCCTGTGCCTATTTTTGGAGCAGAAGTTTATGACAAGTGTTGTGTTCGTGCTACAGTTTCCGCGGCTGTTACAAGAAGACGCGCAAACAGTGGTGCAGTACTTTTTGAAACTTCTGCGTATGACAGTACAGGGGCAATTAAAATTCTCATATTTAATAACAAATATGCAGCTGCAAAACTTCTGGTAGGTCATGAATATTTATTCTACGGCAAAGTTACAGCTCAGTACGGAATCAGGCAAATACTGTCCCCCAGAATAGAGGAATCCAGCACATATGCTCGTATTTGTCCTATATATAGAACTACAAAAAACTTAACTTCAAAGTATATTGAGGGCTGTGTCAGAAATGCTCTTCAAAGTGTTTATGAATACATAGAAGATCCAATTCCAGGAAGTATAATTGACGAATATAATTTGTATTCGCTTAAAACTTCTCTTTTGGAAATTCACTTTCCAAGCAATATGGAAAGAATGCAAAAAGCCAGAGAGCGATTCATCTTTGAGGAACTTTTGGAGTTGCAACTTGGACTTCGATTGTTAAAAAATGGTAGTCGAGCAACAACAAATGTTGTTATGAAGGAAGATTTTACAGATGAATTTTTTTCTCTTTTACCATTCACTCCAACAAACGCACAAATCAGGGCATGCAAGGAAGCGGTAAAAGATCTAATGAGCGGAACTCTTATGAATAGGCTGCTCCAGGGCGATGTAGGCTCCGGTAAAACCATGGTTTCAGCTGCTCTCAGTTACACAATGGCAAAGAACGGGTACCAATCTGCAATTATGGCACCAACAGAAATTTTGGCAAGACAGCACTATGAAACTATGAAGAAGTTCTTTGATGGTACCGATATTCGCGTTGAACTTTTAACCGGAAGCGTTAAAGGAGTAAATAGGCGTTCAATTATTGAGGGACTTAAAGGTGGAGAAGTGGCTCTTGCAGTTGGTACACACGCATTGATTTCTGATGGCACAGAGTTTAAAAATCTTGGTCTTGTAATGACAGATGAACAGCACAGATTTGGTGTTAGACAGAGAGCTAAACTTGCGGAAAAGGGAGAGGGCTCTCATATTCTTGTCATGTCTGCAACTCCAATTCCAAGAACACTTGCACTTGCAATATATGGAGATTTAGACGTCTCAATAATAGATGAACTTCCAAAGGGCAGAGTTCCTATTGAAACCTATAAAATTGATAGTGAAAAGCGCGAAAGAGCTTATAACTATATAAAAAAGCATCTTGATGAAGGAAGACAGGGATATATTGTTTGTCCGCTTGTAAATGAAGGAGAAACAGAGGAACTGATTTCCGCTGTAGAGTATTATGAAAAAATAAAAGACGGCGCATTTAAAGATTATGAAGTTGGACTTCTTCATGGTCAAATGAAGGCTGATGAAAAAGCTGAAGTAATGGAACGCTTTCTCTTGGGAGAAATTCAGCTCTTAGTTTCAACTGTTGTTATTGAGGTTGGAGTGGATGTCCCAAATGCAGCAATAATGCTTATTGAAAACGCTGAACGGTTTGGCCTTTCTCAGCTACATCAGCTTAGGGGCCGCGTAGGACGTGGTTCCTATAAATCAACCTGTATTCTACTAAGCGACAATAATAGCGAAATGACTAAAGACCGTCTTCGTGTAATGTGTGAAACAACAGACGGTTTTCAGATTGCAAATAGGGACCTGGAGTTGCGCGGCCCCGGAGATTTCTTTGGGCAAAGACAGCATGGTCTTCCGGAACTGGGAATTGCAGATATGATGGAGGATATGAATATTCTTGTTGAAGCTGGAGCGGTAGCAGAAAAAATTCTTTCAAAAGACCCGTTACTTTCAGAAAAAGAGCATTTACCACTAAAGAATGCTGTGGAAAAAATGTTTAACAGAATGGAAACTTAATATGTAAACTTGACAGAACGGGAAAAAATAACTATAATTGGTTACAAATTGTAACTATTTTGTTTTAGATTTTTAGGAGGTCTCCTGTGAGTACCGAGCATATAGAAAATAAAAGAGAGGAAAATGGGTTTACATGGTTTGCCGCTCAGGTGGGCCTATATGTAGGCGCGTTTTTTTCTGCCATAATTACCTTTTTCTCATTTGTTTTTAAAAACATTTGGAAAATCATAAAGAAAATATGGCACTACATTTATGAAAAAGTAGACCGGTTTGTTATTACTTCAGTAAGATCATTCAATGAAGAGTGGACATTCTTTAAAAAAGAAGTAAAAGAAGCAAAGGGAAAAATAAAGGAAAACATTAAAAGTAGTCCTACGGCCATTTTTAGTATTTTAGGTTATTACTCAAAAGTGGCATATAAGAGGCATCCTCATATGTTTTCCTCTATAATAAATGTTGTTCTCCCAATTGCCAGCTTTGCGGTTCTTGTAACAACAATTAATCATTGGAGTTCCTCAACTTATGCACTTGCTGTTCAGTCAGGCGGACAAGATATCGGCTATGTAACAAGTGAAAATGTTTATATTGAAGCTCAAAATCTGGTAAAAGAAAGATTTGATTCTGACGTTTCTAATTCAAATATGGATTTGTCGGCAAAATATAAAGTCGTAACTATTAATCCAAATGAAATTTCAGACTCTGAAACAATAAGTGATAACATTATTGAAAAGTCAAAAGGTGACTCAACCTACGCATGTGGAGTTTATATTGACGGAACTTTTGTCTGTGCTCTAAAGAATGAAACAGACGCAATGCAAGTATTCAATAATATATTGGACGCATACGAAACAGAGGATGAAAACGACGTAGTTGGTTTTGTTGAAGACATTCAGTACGTTCAAGGACTTTATCCGGATAATGAAGAAACAATTTGGGATTCAGAAAAACTTGCCAACGTTTTGGCCGGCAAAAAATCCGAGGCTAAATACTACACCGTACAAATGGGAGACACACTCTCTCAAATTGCATATGCAAATGACATTTCAACAGCACAACTTATGGCTCAAAATCCTGAGGTCTCAGAGACAATCAAAGTTGGAGACAAACTTCTTGTTTCTAATGAAGTAAATTATGTAAGACTTAAAGTAGTAAAAACCGAAGTTGTTAATGAAAGCACACCATTTGAAACTGTTAAAAAGAACAGCTCGAATCTTTATAAGGGTACAACTCGTGTTACACAAAAAGGAGTTAAAGGACTTGACCAAGTTACAAATCTTGTAACTTATGTTGACGGAGTAAAAGTTAGTTCTGAAGAAATCAACAGAGTGACATTAAGAAATCCGGTTGACGAAGTAATTGCAGTTGGTACAAAAAAAGTTTCTTATGGAGGCTCATATACTTCAAGCACATATATTAAGGGACAGGGATCTCTTATTTGGCCGGCAGTTGGATGTTATACAGTATCTTCACCATATGGCTGGCGTACACTTTATGGCCGTTCAAACTTCCATTCCGGTATTGACCTTACGGGTGGCGGTGCAAGAGGTCGTTCTGTTGTTGCAGCAAAGAGCGGAACGGTAACGTCTGCCGGTTGGAACGGAAGTTATGGTTATTGCGTAATAATTAACCATGGAAACGGTATGTCTACACTTTATGCACATATGCTTTCCGGATCAATTTGTGTAAAGCCGGGACAATATGTATCCGGAGGATCCGCAATTGGTAAAGTTGGTAGTACAGGAAACTCTACCGGACCACATCTTCACTTTGAAGTTAGAATAAATGGTACCAGAGTAAATCCTGCTCCTTATATTGGTGCATAATAGACAATAAAAAGGCACTCTCTACAAAGTTTTTATGCTTGTAGAGGGTGTTTTATTATGGTAAAATGTTGCTAATTTATATTTAGTTTTTGGGGGTTACTTTATGAAAGCAATAATAACAGTAGTTGGTAAAGATACCGTTGGAATTTTTGCAAAGGTTTCAAATTTCATTGCTGATCACAATGTAAATATAGATGGGGTTTCACAAACAGTATTGGATGATACATTTTGTATGATTATGTCTGTTGATGTTGCAAAGTGCACAATTCCTTTTGGAGAGTTTGCAGAGAGTATAAAAGAAGCAGGGGAAAGAAACGGCCTTGCAATTCATGCAATGCATGAAGACATTTTTAATTCAATGCACAGAATTTGAGAGGATGATACAGAATGATAGAAATTAAGACAGAAGACATTCTTGAAACCATAGGAATGATAGAGAATGAAAACCTTGATATTCGTACCATTACAATGGGTATTTCCCTTCTTGACTGTGCTGATTCTGATCCTAAAAAGGCCTGTGATAAAATTTATGAGAAAATAGTTCGCAAGGCTGAAAATTTGGTTAAAACCGGGGAAGATATAGAAAGGGAATATGGCATTCCTATAATAAATAAGAGAGTATCCGTAACTCCTATTTCAATGCTACTTGCCGCTTCAGGCGGTGATCCACTATTATATGCAAAGACTCTTGAAAGAGCAGTAGATACAATTGGAGTAAATTTCCTTGGCGGATATTCTGCCCTTGTTCAGAAAGGGTTTGCCAAGGGTGATGAAGCTTTAATCAGAAGTATTCCTGAAGCACTTGATATAACTGATCATATCTGTTCAAGTGTAAATATTGGTTCTACAAAGACCGGTATTAATATGGATGCAGTAAAACTTATGGGGCAAATTGTTAAAGAAGCCGCTGATATTACTGCATACAAGGACTGTATTGGTCCGGCCAAGCTTGTTGTATTCTGTAACGCTCCGGAGGATAATCCATTTATGGCAGGTGCGTTCCATGGCCCAGGTGAACCGGACTGTGTAATTAACGTGGGTGTTTCCGGTCCCGGTGTTGTTCGCTCTGCTCTTACAAAAATACCGGATGCAAACATTACAGAAGTTGCTGAAATGGTAAAGAGAACAGCATTTAAGATTACCCGTGTCGGACAGCTTGTTGCAAATGAGGCTTCAAGAAGACTTGATGTTCCATTTGGAATTGTTGACTTGTCCCTTGCTCCAACTCCTGCAGTCGGTGATTCCGTTGCTTATATTTTAGAGGAAATGGGTCTTGAACAGTGTGGTGCTCACGGAACAACTGCCTGCCTTGCTCTTCTTAATGATGCAGTAAAAAAGGGCGGAGTTATGGCATCATCTTCTGTTGGTGGACTTTCAGGTGCATTTATTCCTGTATCTGAGGACGCCGGTATGATAAAGGCCGCAAGAAGCGGATGTCTTAAAATTGAAAAACTTGAGGCAATGACAGCAGTATGTTCAGTAGGTCTTGATATGATAGTAATTCCTGGAGATACAACTCCTGAAGTGATTTCTGCAATAATTGCTGATGAGGCAGCCATTGGTATGGTTAACTCAAAGACAACGGCTGTTAGAGTAATCCCTGCTGTCGGAAAGAATGTTGGAGATGAGCTTAGTTTTGGAGGCCTTTTGGGTTCGGGTCCTGTAATGCCTATTAACACTGCTTCACCGGAAAAGTTTATTTCAAGAGGTGGAAGAATACCTGCACCTCTTCAAAGCCTTAAGAACTAAGTGCTTGCAAACACTGTTTTAACGTGTATAATAAATAGTAATGACAATAGAAAAGGAAGTATTATTTATGACTGAAATTAGAAGAGATGCTTTAATTGGAGATATCCTTGATGCACATCCGGAAGTTGCACCATTTCTTCTTGAAATGGGTATGCATTGTCTTGGTTGCCCTTCTGCAAGAGGAGAATCTTTAGAGCAGGCTTGCATGGTTCACGGCGTAAATGTAGATGAACTTCTTGCCAAAATGAACTCTGCAATCTGATATAAGAATAATTCTAAATGAAAACACGAAGGCCATAGTTTTCGGTCTTCGTGCTTTTTATAATTGGAGAAGATATGTTGAATCTTGATAAACGACTTTCCATGGTGGCAAGCCTTGTAAGACCGGGACATATTTTATGTGACATTGGAACTGATCATGCTTATCTCCCGGTTTACTTAATACAAAATAATATAATTCCAAAGGCTTTTGCCGGAGACCTTAGGGAAGGTCCGCTTGAAAATGCAAAAACTACTGTTTCAAAATATGGGCTTGAGGATAGGATAACACTTGTTTTATCAAATGGCTTGACTCAATTTAAAGACTGTTATTTGACAGACTTTGTAATAGCAGGAATGGGTGGAAACTTAATTTCTGATATTTTGAAGGATTCCCCTTTTGTAAATGTTAAGAATAATCATTTTGTGTTTCAGCCACAGTCCCATGCTGAGGACCTTCGTGAATATCTTTATAATACCGGTTTTGAAATAATTAAAGAGGCTGCGGTAAAAGATGGTAAACATATATACATAGCAATTGAGGCTGAGTTTAATGAATCGCCGAAAACACTTCCTATTATTCCAAGATGGAAATACTATGTTGGCGAAATGTCTCATTCTGATAGTTCTTGTGCAAAAGAATGGTTGCAATATGTAATCAGTAGACTTGAGACTAGAAAGAATGCAATAAAAAATATGGAAAGCTCCAAAAGAGAAGTAATGGAACTTGAAGAAATAATAGAAAATATTGAGCGTGAAATAAGAGAGGAGTTCTAGTAGTATGATTACAGTTGGGAATATTTATGATTTTATAGATTCAATTGCCCCATTTAACACACAGGAATCTTGGGACAATAGTGGACTCCTGGTTGGAAACAGAAATTCCGAAGTTAAAAAAATTGCCTTTGTCCTTGATGTTACAAATGACACTGTGGATAAGGCTATTGAAGAGAATACATCGCTCATTGTCAGTCATCATCCAATTATTTGGGAGCCGCTTAAGTTTGTTGCAACTGATTCTCCAATTGCCAAATGCATTAGAAATGGCATAGCTGTTATAAGTGCACATACAAATTGGGATATGGCTGAAGGTGGCGTAAACGACGTGCTGTCAAAAATGCTGGGCCTTACAAACATTACGCCAATTCTTCCGGTGAATGGGATTTGCATGCTTAGAAAAGGAGAACTTAAAACTGCTGTTCCGGCTGAAGAATTTGCGGACATAGTTTCCGGCGCGCTTGACACAGTGGTTCGCGTTAGTTTGCCGGGAAAAATGATAAAAACAGTTGCTGTCTGTGGTGGCTCCGGTGCGTCATTCCTACCTGAACTCGTGGGTGAAAATATAGATGCATTCGTAACGGGCGATTCAAAACATAATGACTTCTTAGATTCAATAGAATATGATATCAGCCTTTTGGCTGCAGGGCATTATGAGACGGAAACAATTTCAATGCCAATTCTCATGAATTTGGTTAAATCCGAGTTTGAAAATTTAGAATATACATACATTGAGTCAACACCGGTGGTTTATGTAGGATAATAATACTAAAAAGTGAAAGGAAGTGAAGAACATGTCTCTTGATGGAGTGTTTTTGAAATGCATTAAAAATGAACTTCAAGAAAAAATTATAGGAGCAAAAGTTGATAAGGTTTACCAACCGTCAAATGAGGAACTTGTTCTTTCACTCAGGACTCGTGGATTTGGCGGTGTAAAATTTCTTTTCTGTACAAGGGCGGACAATCCAAGAGTTCACATTACTACGGCAAGTTTTGAAAATCCTGCATCTCCTCCAATGCTTTGCATGCTTCTTAGAAAAAGACTTGGTGGTTCAACTGTTATCGGAATTCGTCAGGATAAATGTGACAGAACACTTTTCTTTGATTTCCTTGCAACCAATGAAATGGGAGACAAGGAGAATCTTTCCATAGCCATGGAGATAATGGCGCAGTACAGTAATGCCATTTTAATTGGGCCTGATGGAAAAGTCATAGATGCATTAAAACGCGTTGATTTTTCAAAATCATCAAAACGACTTGTGCTTCCCGGAGTTTCATATGAATTGCCACCGGCTCAGGACAAACTTGATCTTTTTGAAACAGATTTAGATAGGGTAATAGATCGAATAAAAAAACTTGAAACAAAAAATTTGTCCTCTGCACTTCTTACAGTAATTATGGGAATTTCTCCGGTCGTTTCAAGAGAAATTGCTCTTTCGTTTGGTAATAAATATGTAAATGAAATGACAGATGAAGACTTTGAGAAGCTGAACGTTATTTTGTATGACTTTGTAAAAACTTATGAGAATGGAACCACAAAATACTACTTGTTGAAGGATAAATCGCAGAAGCCTTTTGACTTTTCTTTTATGCCAATTACCCAGTATGGAAGTGAAGCGGAAGTAGAAGAATTTAATACATCCTCTGAACTTCTTGATGAATTCTATGGCAGGCGTGACGCTGTTTTCCGTATGACACACAAGACAGCAGATCTTAGAAAGTTCCTACAAAATACAAGAGAACGTATTGCCAGGAAAACTGATAATCAAAGAGTGGAATTGGAAAAGTGTGCCGACAGAGAAACTCTTAGAATAAGTGCGGAGCTTATAAATGCAAACTTGTACAGACTGGAAAAGGGCGCAGAATATTATGACCTTGAAAACTATTATGATGAAAATAAAATAATGCGTGTTAAGGTTTCTCCGGCTTTGTCGCCGGCACAAAATTCCCAGAAGTACTTTAAAGAGTATAAAAAAACATATACTGCGGAAAAGAAATTGTTGGAACAAATTGAAATAGGTTTATCAGACATTCAATATATAGACTCGGTTTTGGATTTGCTTTCCAGGGCTGAAACGGAAAGGGATATTGCATTAATTCGTGAAGAGTTAGTTGAAACAGGATATCTAAAGAATAAAGAAAAGATTAAAAAGAACGGAAGTAAGCAATCTACAAAGAAGGCGGTTGCTCTTCCTCCAATTGAGTATGAAACATCTGATGGTTTTACTGTTTTAGTTGGAAGAAATAATGCCCAAAATGACAAACTCTCACTAAAACAAGCTGAAAAGGAAGATATGTGGCTTCATACTAAGGATTTTCCCGGTTCCCACGTAATAGTAAAATCAAGGAATGGAGTTATATCCGACAGGGCAATTGAAGAGGCCGCTATTATTGCTGCGGTAAACAGTACTGCTTCGGCTGCACAGAAGGTTCCGGTAAACTATACTCTTGCAAAAAACTTAAAGAAGCCGGTGGGGGCAAAACCGGGAAAGGTAATATATCATGTGTATAACACAATTTATATTTCTCCGGATGAGAGTTTTGCACAGGCCCACAGAAAGAAATAAAAGATGCGACTTTTATAAAAGTCGCATCTTTTTTATTCTTCAACAATAGTAGTTCCGGATTTAATTGGTCTGCAGAGAAATACATTTTTATATTTTTTTGAAAGTTCATCCACACATTTCTGTGCATCTTTTTCTTTCTCAAATATTCCGTATATAGTAGGGCCGCTTCCACTCATACAGTGGGCCAGTGTGTTGTGTTTCCTCATGGTTGCTTTTATGTCAGCTCTGTCAGGTACTTCAACAAACTGTTCAAATACATTTGCAATAAGAGGGTAAACTTTTTCTTCTTGTTCGGTTGACAGAGCTCTTAGGATTCCGTTTTTATCCGTATGTCTGATTTTATGGTTGTCAGCCGCATCATAAGCTTCTTTTGTTGAAATGCCCATGTCTGGTTTTACCAAAACATAGTAATTGTTTTTAACCGGTGGCAGGGGAGCAAGTACTTCTCCGATTCCCATTGCAAGCATTGTGCCACCTTTTAGACAAAATGGAACATCTGCGCCAATTTTTACGCCTATTCGGCAGAGTGTCTCAATGTCAAGATTGGCGCCGGTCATTTTGTTCAGCCCAATGAGTACAGCTGCGGCATCTGCTGAACCGCCTGCAAGACCTGCTTCAAAAGGAATTCGTTTTTCAATATGTATTGAAAAACCGGAGTTTTGAAGTTTTGTCTTTTCAAAAAAAGCTGCCGCAGCTTTATATGCAATGTTCTTTTCATTGCAAGGGAGCCTGTCATCTGAGCATGACAAGCGAATTTCATTTGGCACTCCGGTCTTTTTTAAAGTAATGGTGTCATATATTCCAACTGATTGCATAATCATGAAAAGAGAATGATATCCATCTTCAGTTTTACCAAGAATGTCTAACATTAGATTAATTTTTGCTGCAGCATTAATTATCATTTTTTTCACCTGTTAAGAGTTTACCACAAAGGCAGAGATTGAACAAGAAAATTGAATAAGATTTATTACTCTGGTCAATAATTTAGTCGTAATCAATTTAGGAGGTTAAATGATTATGATTAAATTACAAAAGATATTGGTTGTTTTAATAGCTGTTGGTTTTACGCTTGCACTGTCAGGGCTTGCCGGCCAGTGCAGAGATATAAGTGACAATGTACTTAGACTTCATATTATTGCAAACTCTGATAGTATGGAGGATCAAAATTTAAAACTTAAAGTCCGCGATTCAATCCTATCCGACACAAAGGATTTATTTTCAAAGGCAAAAAATAGAAGCGACGCTGAAAATATAGTTAATGAAAATGCGGATAAAATTCTTAAAATAGCAAGAGAAACTGTGGAAGAGGAGGGCTATAAATATCCGGTAAGTCTTGAGGTGGTTGATGAGTCTTTTCCAACCAAATCCTACGAGGATATTACTCTTCCGGCTGGTGAATACCGGGCGGTTAGAGTAATAATTGGAAATGGAGAGGGACATAACTGGTGGTGTGTTATGTTCCCAAGTTTATGTATTCCAAGTAGTTCGGATATATCCCTTGATATGTATTTTTCAGACAATGAAACAAGTTTTGTAAAGTCTGATCCTAAGGTGGATGTTAGGTTCAAATGTGTTGAATTATTTGAAAAAATGCGAGAGAGGATAAAATGAACAAAACGTCAATAAAATTTTAGTTTATTCTTGTAATATTTTTCATTGAAAAATGGCGAATAGTATAGTATTATTGTGAATATAATGTGAACTAATATACTTTGGTTAACTTTAAGTTCACAAATTACTATTGTTTTGAGGCGATTATTACAATGAATATGAAGGGGAATCTGCTTGCAAAAATCTTTGTAATAGTGTTTGCTATTACGGTATTTTTGTCAACAACGTTGGTTTCAGTTTCAGCTGCTGAGGCACCAAAATTCATGGGTCAAGATGACACCTTGGTTCAGATTCAAAATCCACAGGCGGTAATGACCATTCCCGGATCTGTTACAAAAATTGGTTCAAATGTTGTTACAGAAAATCCGGAACTCGTAAAAGAACTTGTAATTGGAACTAATATTAAGGAAATTGCAAGCGGTGCGTTTACAAACTGCGGAAATTTGGAGACTGTTAAAATTCATCAAAATAAGGATGAGTTAGTAGTTGCACCTGATGCATTTAATTCAAATGTCAATATCCTTTATTTAGATGACTTTAAACCAACTACAACAACGAAGGCTCCGGAAACAACTCAAAAAGAGAATACAAATGTTGAAACAACAAAAGAAGAAACAAAGTCCGAGGAAACAACAACTAAGCAAACGGAGACTACAACAGAAGAAGAGTCTGATGTTTCTAAAATGATTGTTTTGGATGACGCAACACCTTTTTCAGATGCAAAAGAGCAGCTTGCAAATAAGAACATTTGGGACGAGGTTATGGATCAAACTACTGAAAATGCTCAGGTTCCAAAAACAATAAGTAATCCAATAGCAAACACAGCTTCTTATACAGCTGTAGTATTTGTAGGTATTTCTGTTCTTGTTCTTGGATATTTAAAATTTAAAAGATAATCGCTTTATATAAAAATATTTAGGCTCCACAAAAAGTGGAGCCTATTTTTTGCATAAAATTTTAGAAATTTTATGGATAATTTAACAAAAGTAAATTGACTATTTTTTTCGTTTTCAATATAATAAATCGAGTTGAAAAATAACGTGGGGAGGGGTGGTATCATGAGACATTATGGGAATCTTTTTTTTCATGAGTTTAAGAAGTTTTTTGAACATTTACTAATATGTTTTAAATGGGTTCTTATTTCTTTTATTACCGGTCTCATAATTGGCTTAATAAGTACGGCTTTTGCCTTTGGTCTCTCATATGCCACCTCTTTTAGAATGTCACATAATTTTATTATTTGGGGGTTGCCCGTTGCCGGACTTTTTATAACATTTCTCTATGAGAAATTCGGTTCAAAAGTAAGTCGTGGAACAAATATGGCTCTAGCAGCAATTAATTCGAATGAGGAAATTCCAATAGTTATGCTTCCGCTAATATTTGTTTCAACTATTATTTCACATTTGTTTGGAGCTTCTGTTGGACGCGAGGGAGCTGCTCTTCAAATGGGTGCAAGTTTTGGAAATGCCTTTGCCAATGTTTTAAAACTTTCGGAGAATGATAAAAAGGTTCTCATTATGACAGGGATGAGCGCAGCGTTTTCTGCCCTTTTTGGAACACCTCTTGCAGCTGTTATTTTTTCAATGGAAGTTGTTAGTGTTGGTGTAATGTATTACGCCGCTTTGGTTCCATGTCTAGTTTCATCCATTACGGCAATTACTCTTGCCAAAAAAATGGGTGTCACATACGCAACTTATAATTTAATGAGTGTTCCCGAATTTACACCTTATAATGTTGGAATGACAGTTGCACTTGGCATATTGTTTGCAATAGTCAGTATTCTTTTGTGTACTGCTCTTTCACTTACCGAGCGTGGACTAATGTACTGGCTTAAAAATCCTTATATTAGAACAGTTGCAACGGGTACTTTTGTTGTCTTGTTTTCATTTATAATTGGAACCTATGATTATAATGGACTCGGTACACATGTAATTTCAGCTGCACTTTCAGGAAAAGCTGTATGGTATGCGTTCTTAATAAAGATTCTTTTAACATCAATTTCTCTTGCCGGTGGATATAAAGGAGGAGAAATAGTTCCTGTTTTATTTATAGGTGCTACATTTGGTTGCGCTTTCGGCGATTTGCTTGGAATGTCCCCTGCTTTTTGCGCGGCACTTGGTATGGTTGCCGTTTTCTGTGGCGTTACAAATACACCAATTGCATCGCTCCTTATTGGCATTGAAATGTTTGGTGTTTCCGGTCTGTGGTTTTTCTGTATTGCCATTTCGTTAAGTTATATGTTATCCGGATATTTTGGCCTTTATAATAGCCAACTTATTCTCTATTCAAAATATAGATCTGTTTATGTAAGAAAACAGACTAGAAGATAAATTTTGGAAGGATTTTAAAATGAAAAATTTTGTTATTACAATTGGTCGTCAACATGGGTGCGGAGGAAGACTTATTGGAAAGAAACTTGCTGACAATTTGGGAATTGATTATTATGACAGAGATAATTTAATAAAACTTATTGCAAAGGATTGCGCTATTTCCGAAGAGGTTGTTAGTGAAATGATGGAAAAACATACCTCCAGTTTTCTTTATGAAATTGCATCATTTGGAGTGGCAGGACCACTTGAAGAACAGATTTTTCTTTCAAAAAATAAGATAACGAATGAGCTTGCAGACAAGGGTCCATGCGTTATTGTCGGTGCTTGCGCTGATTATATTTTAAGGGAAAGAGAAAACGCACTGAAGGTATTCTTGTATGGCGATGTACACAGTCGAATAAAACGGATTGTTGAAGTTTATAAGGATGTAGAGTCTATTACCGAACATCAGTTAAAGACTATTGATAGAAAAAGAGCTAATTATTATCATTTCTTTACGACACAAAAATGGGGAGACAGAAAGAATTATGATATCCTTATTAATACCTGCCTTGGTATTGATAATGTTGTTGAAATGCTTGAAAAAATAGCTGTTGAAAGATTTGGCGGTGAAAATTAATGACAGACGTTAAAGAGAATAAGATGGGTGTCATGCCTATTAACAAGCTTCTTGTTTCTATGGCAGTGCCAATGATGATCTCAATGTTGGTACAAGCTCTTTACAATGTTGTTGACAGCATTTTTGTTGCCAGAGTAGGGCAAGATGCTCTTACTGCAGTTTCTCTTGCTTTTTCAATTCAAAATCTTATGATTTCAATTGCAGTTGGTACGGGTGTAGGTGTTAATGCATTTTTATCCAAAAGTCTTGGAGAAAAAGATTTTAAAACAGTAAATAAGGTTGCAAATAACAGTATATTCCTTGCCATTTGTACATACATATTTTTTGTGTTATTAGGTCTAACTATTGTTAAGCCTTATTTCCTTGCTCAAACAGATGAAGATATTATTGTTCAATATGGTGTTGATTATCTTTCAGTTATTTTAATTTGTTCTCTTGGTCTTTTATGCCAAGTTTGTTTTGAAAGACTTTTAACCTCTACGGGTAAGACAGTGTTTAGTATGGCAACCCAAGTTACAGGAGCTATAATTAATATTATTCTTGACCCTATCATGATTTTTGGATTGTGTGGTATGCCGGCGTTAGGCGTTAAGGGAGCTGCTATTGCAACCGTAATCGGTCAATCAGTTGCGTCAATAGTTGGCCTAATTCTTAATTTGAAGTTTAACACGGAGATTAAACTGAACTTTAAGGATATGAAACCAAATGTGGAAATTATTAAAAGAATATATGCTGTTGGTGTTCCTTCAATTGTTATGTCTTCAATATCTTCAGTTATGGTGTTTGCTTTAAATAAGATATTGATTGGATTTACAAAAACCGCAGTTGCAGTCTTTGGAGTATATTTCAAGTTGCAGAGCTTTGTATTTATGCCTGTTTTTGGACTTAACAACGGAATGGTTCCAATAATTGCTTATAATTACGGTGCAAGAAATAAAGATAGAATAAAGAAGACGATTAAGTGTGCAATGGCATACGCATTCACAATTATGTTGATTGGAACAATTCTGTTTGAATCTATTCCTGACGTTCTTCTTTCAATGTTTAAATCCGGCGTTGAGGCTGAGAATATTGCTATGCTTCAAATAGGTGTTCCTGCTCTTAGAATTATTGCTACACATTTCTGTGTTGCAAGTATTTGTATAATAATGGGTTCAACATTCCAAGCTCTTGGAAAAGCTGTATACAGTTTGATTGTTTCTGTTGCCCGTCAATTAGTAATATTGGTTCCAGCAGCTTTCCTTCTTTCTCTTACAGGAAGACTGGAACTTGTTTGGTTTGCCTTTCCAATTGCTGAATGCATGTCAATTCTGGTTTCAACATTTTTGTTTAGAAAGACTATGAAACTTTTAGAATTTGATGAAAAGGAATAAAAGAAACTCACGAACAATTAAGTTCGTGAGTTTTTTACTTTTTATTATTCGGTTCATCAATTTTTATTTCTGCTTTTCCTTTGCCCCAAAGTCTTGGTTCTTCACCGTAAAAGACACGAACAATATTTTTTCTGTGTCGTAAAAAAGACATTAGAGGATATAGGGCAGCGGCAAGGGCAACGGAGTAAAGATTTTCACTGGTTATGTTTACAAGAACAAGTGCAATGAAACAAACAGTTTGGAATGTGAGTGAAGCAACTGACATAATTCTGAATGCTACCATCATAATGATGGATGGAATAGCTGCAATAAGAGCAACCTTCCAGTTGATCATGAGCATAATTCCTATTGTTGCGGCAACACCTTTACCGCCTTTAAAGCCCATATAAAATGGATAGTTGTGACCAATAATTACAAAGAAGCCCGCAAGTAGTTCAATTAAAATATTCTCATCACCAAGAATAAGTTGTACAAGTAATATGGCCAATGCTCCTTTTAGCGCATCAATAAGTAAGCAAACCATACCAAATTTAAAGCCGAAAACTCTAATAGCATTTGTGGCTCCGGGATTTCCGCTTCCGTAATTTCTAATATCAACTTTCTTTATTGTCTTTCCAAAAATATATGAACTTTGAAAAGAACCAAGCAAGTAACATATTAGAAATATAACTATGATGAGCATTGGTTCATTCATTTGTTTCATCTCCAAAATAATTGCATATTATTAAACGCAAGAAGAGAATAACAAAATATTGATCATTATTTGCAAACAAATTGTTAATTTATTATTGATGATAAAGCGCATCTGACTGATATTGAGGCTCACAAGTCATATTGATATGAAGTTTTTTAAAGATGCTTGCATCTACCTGGGAAAGAATAACTGTTGTGTGTGCCTCGCAGCCTGAAAGTTCATCGATTTTTTGAAGTGCAAGAGCCACATTTTTATCTGTAGCAGCCGCAATGGATAATGCAATAAGGACTTCGTCTGTGTGAAGTCTTGGATTTTTGCTTCCCAAAACACCGGTTTTAAGCTGTTGGATTGGTTCAAATACAATTGGTGGAATAAGATGAATTTCGTCCGGAATACCTGCCAGTTCTTTAAGTGCATTAATAAGCATTGCGGAAGCGGCACCTAAAAGGTCGGTGGTCCTTCCTGTTACAATTTTTCCGTTTGGAAGTTCAATTGCGGAAGCCGGTTCGTCATATTGGTTTGCCTTTTCACAAGCCGCCTCAATTACAGGTCTGTCAGATTTTTTGACACCTGCCTGATTCATTAAGAATTCAAGTTTGCGAACTACATCGTCTTCAACAATGCCTTTCTTTCTGTCACATAGACCTACGTAATATCTGCGGATGATTTCTTGTTTAGATGCTTTGCAACATGCTTCGTCGTCAAAAATACAGTTGCCCGCCATGTTTACACCCATGTCTGTTGGTGATTTATATGGTGATTCTCCGGAAATTTTTTCAAATATTGCGTTGAGTACAGGGAATACCTCAACATCTCTATTGTAGTTTACAGTTGTTTCACCATAGGCTTCCAGGTGGAATGGGTCAATCATGTTTACATCGTTTAGGTCAGCAGTTGCCGCTTCATAAGCAAGATTTACCGGATGCTTAAGAGGAAGATTCCAAATTGGGAATGTTTCAAATTTTGCATATCCGGACTTAATACCGCGTTTGTTGTCGTGGTAAAGTTGAGAAAGGCAAGTTGCCATTTTTCCACTGCCCGGACCCGGTGCCGTAATAATTACAAGTTCTCTACTTGTTTTTATGTATTCATTTTTACCGAAGCCCTCATCTGAAACAATGAAAGGAATATTTGAGGGATATCCTTCAATAGGATAGTGTTTATAAACTGCAATGCCAAGATTTGTCAGTCGTTTCTTGAAAGCGTCAGCAGCCGGCTGGTTTCTATATCTTGTCATTACAACGCTTCCAACATAAAGCCCTACACTCTTAAAAGCGTCAATGAGTCTTAGCACGTCAAGGTCATACGTAATTCCAAGGTCTCCACGCATTTTGTTCTTTTCAATGTCTCCCGCATTTATTGCAATTACAATTTCAGCTTGGTCTTTAAGTTGCAGGAGCATTTGTAGTTTACTGTCCGGCTCAAATCCGGGCAGCACTCTTGAAGCGTGGTAGTCATCAAATAGTTTCCCGCCAAATTCAAGGTAAAGTTTTCCTCCAAAATGTTTAATTCTTTCCTTAATATGCTGTGATTGCATTTCAAGATATTTGTTGTTGTCAAATCCTTGTTTCATTGTTTTTCTCCTTGGTTAATTCTTCTCAATATTTACTAGTCGTGCTATAACAACAAACCGCTCTGTTTCAGTACGAGATGTACATGTTGAAAGTGTAATTAATTTTTCTTCTCCGGTAGGTGTTATGTCGGATGTATTATTAACTGATTTTCCTATTATTTCTTTTTGCCAATCTCTGAATTTTTGTCTTGTTCCAAAGTTTGTTGAGTATACTTTATAGGACGTGTCCGTTGTGAATTCGGAAATTATTTCATATGTATACTTGGCATCCTCATAAATTATGTAAATATTAGGGTGTTCTTTTAAGTAGTTTATGTCTTTATATTTCTTTAGCGATCCAAACATGGATCCGTTTTTTGTATTGTGACCATAAATTATGGTGTTGTCGTCTGTGAGTTCCGGACTGCAGTTAGTGTCTATAAATATGCTTCCAAAGTCACTGTACGTATGGTTGTATGTATGCTTCAGATAGTACTGGTTATTGTCTGTTTGAAGAAGAGGATAGCTTACCGGAGTGTCCGGAATATAAATCCAACCGAGTATTTCTTTGTTTGTTTCCTTAAGTTTTTCAAAGTCAACTGAGAACTCTGTTTCTTCTGCCTCCGGCTTTGTTGAAATGAAGGTGTCCTGTGCATCTTCGTATATGCTGTCACCTTCATTGTAGTTTGCAAAAATATCATATATTTTGTAGGCAGAAAAAACAAATATGAATAAGAACAATACTTCTAATATTGCATAAATTCTTTTTTTCATAGGAATCTCCTCAGTAATAAAAATACAGATGCTATTATACAATAAATGCAAATCAAAAAAAAGTAGAAATCAGTTGAAAAAGTTCAAAAAAAGATATATCACCCTTTATTTTTTTGTGTAAAAAGATTATAATTAATTACATATTAGTAAATTTGGACGAGGTTTTTGTTATGACATTTAATAATCAAAAAACCAAGTTCCGTATTTTGCAAATTTTTGTTCTTGTTTTTATTATGATTTTTTCTCTTTCCTCATGTGGCGACGACGAGTCGCCCGGCATAGAGAACACAACCGGTTCACAAAATACGGATACAAGTAATATGTTGACAAGCAGTACGGTTTCGGGTTTTGAAACGGACACCTCTTCGGAGAGTGTTTCAAATATAGGAGATTCCCATACTTCTAAGACGGACACATCGCAAGGCTCAAATAGCCAAACCACAAAGAAGACATCCGGAACTACCAAGTCAACAAGTGGGAAAACTACAAGTAAAAATACGACTGTAAAAACCACTGCAAAGACAACTGCAAAGGCTACTACGCCAACAACTACAAAATCTAATACATACTATCCGCCTAGAGTGCCGTCCAATACGGCTCCGGGTAACTTGGTTTTTACCACGTCTGATGGATCCGGTATTGTGGATTATTCAAATTCAAGTTCCGGTTACATTATGGTTAAGTATGCGGGAGCATATTCAAACTTACGTGTTATTGTAAGTGCTCCGAATGGTGTAAAGCCACAATATCCTATTTATCCGGGAGCAGACTTTGTTGCTCTTCCTCTTACGGGAGGTAGCGGTACATACACTGTCAGTATATATGGAAATAATGGCGGTAACAGTTATTATACTGTGGGCAGTACAAGTATTGGAGTCAGTTTGAGTTCCTCAAGTGTGGCATTTTCCAGACCGAATATTTTTTGTAACTACACAAGTTCAACATCCTGCGTTACATATGCTGCAAACAATTTGACCCGTGGATGTGATAAGGATTTAGATAAGGTTTCGGCAATCTACAACTATGTTGTGAAGAACTTCAAGTATGATTATGACAAGGCTTCTTCTGTTGCTGCTACTGCTTACGTACCAAATTTAAATTCAGTATGGTCCAGCAAAAAAGGAATATGTTTTGATTACGCTTCAACAATGGCGGCAATGCTCCGTTCACAAGGTATTCCAACAAAGGTTGAAGTTGGTTATGTTAACGGAAACACTTATCATGCATGGATAAGCACATACATAAACGGCTCCGGCTGGGTTAACGACGTAATATATTTTGACGGAACCAGTTGGAAACTTATGGATCCAACCTTTGCATCCACCGGAGGCATTGGCTATGATTGGTCGCAGAAAGCCAGTTATTCAGTTAAATATTTGTATTAACAACGGAGGTTTAATATATGAGTTTAAGACAACTTGATGGTCCATACCTTTCATCTTTTTGTATGGAACTTTCACTCTGCATGAATGCGGGAATATCCCTTTCAGAAGGTATTTATATGCTTGCAGCTGATGAAACAGACGCAGATCTTAAGAAAATGTTGGATGCTTTATATAAGAGAATGGACGATGGGTTTTCTCTTGAAGATGCTATGGTTGAAGCAGAATGCTTCCCAAAATATGTTGTTGAAATGGTTGGAATCGGTACAAAGACCGGTCGTTTGGAGGATGTTTTAAAAGCACTTTCATCCTACTATCAAAGACAGGAAGAAATTACAAGAAGTATTAAAAATGCTGTTGTATATCCATTCATTTTAATGTTTATGCTTCTTTTGGTAATTGGTGTATTAATTACTAAAGTACTGCCAATATTTAATGAAGTATTTAATGAGCTCGGCGCTGAAATGTCAGCTGTCGCTGTTTCAATAATGAACTTTGGAACAGGCGTTACAAAGTACGCAGCTATTATTCTTGCAGTGGTTGTAGTTTTAGTTGTTATCGGCGTAGTTGTTGCTTCAGTGCCGAGCCTTACACTTAGGTTTGTAAACTTATGGAATAAGGTTACAGCAGGAGGAAAAGTTTCTAAGAAGATTGCATCTGCAAGATTTGCATCCGGTATGGCTATGACACTTGCATCCGGTCTTGATGTTGATGAATCGCTCAATATGGTTGAAAAGATTACTGATAATCCGGCAATGCTGGCAAGAATTCAGAACTGCAGACAGCACATGAAGGACGGGGACCTCTTTGTTGATGCCATTTCAAAGGCTGATATTTTCCCTTCTCTTTACTGTCGTATGCTTTCAATTGGATTTAAGACCGGTACTTCAGACATTGTAATGGAAGAAATTGCAAGACGTTCTGAGGATGAAGTAAATGAGAATATTGAATCGGTAATTAATAAGGTTGAGCCTACACTTGTAATTATTATGTCTGTAATAGTAGGCGTAATCCTTCTTTCTGTAATGCTTCCTCTTATGAGTATTATGACTTCAATTGGATAATAGGAAAGGCGTGTTTTTATGAAAACTCGGGTTCGTAAGCGTTCTTTTCTGGATGTCCTTAGAGAACACTTACTTTCAATGGTTTTCTTTGTTGTTATTTTTGGTATGTTCATTGGTGGCGTAAAGAGTGCTGAGAACAGTGCTGAAACAGAAGGACGAAGAATTCTTGAGGAAAACTTAAATAAGGCAATAGTCAGCTGTTATTCACTTGAGGGCGCGTACCCGCAGAATATAGATTATTTAAAAGAAAACTATGGCTTTATTTATGATGAAGAAAAATATGCAATAAATTACATTGCATTTGCTGACAATATTATGCCGGATATTACTATTATTGAACTTCCGGAATGAAAGGAGAACTGCACAGATGAAGAAGAGAACAACTTATACAGTCGATACAATATTTGTGCTGGTTCTCTTTGCTGTGTTTGCTATAACTGTACTATTCGTACTCATGTCTGGTGCAGGTGTTTATAAGAACACACAAATGGTTATGCAGGAAAGATTTGAAGAAAGAACTTGTCTTTCTTACATTACTGCAAAAGTTAATCACTATGATCAGGAAAATAGTGTTTATGTAACTGACTTTAACGGAATAAAGACTCTTGCCTTGGATGAAGAAGTGGCAGGGGATATTTTCACAACTTATATTTATTGTTATGACGGTTATGTAAAAGAGCTCATGTTCAAAAAGGGAACGGAGCTTAATCCTGAGGATGGGCAGAATATCATTGAGGTAAAGTCCTTGGACTTTGAAAGCGAAGGCAAACTGATTACGGTTAAATGTGAAGGAACCAAGGGCTCATCTGCTTCGGTTTCACTTCATATTGCCTCTGGATGGGAGGTAATTGAATGAGTACCCATAAAGCAAGATCTAAGTCTTCACTCTTTTTGATGGAACTTATTCTTGTAATATTGTTTTTTTCAATTTCAGCTGCAATCTGTATGAAGGTATTTGCAGCTGCAAAGGTAAAGACAGACTTTTCCAGAAATGTTTCAAATGCCACTTTTGTTGCAGAGACAATTGCTGAAACATTTAAAGACTGTGACGGCAACTTAATAGAACTTGCCGAAAAGTTTGATGGTGAGGCAAGTGGTACTACTTTGATTATTTATTATGATAACGAATGGAATTCCTGTAAGAAGGGAAATGAATCGTTCGTTATGACCGTAAATAAGACAACTGAAGAGTATTTACAAAGAGCAAAAATAGACATTAACACAGCTACAGGAGAGGACCTTTTTGAACTCGTTGTTGCTGATGCTAACACAGATTAATAGGAGGATTTGAAATGCAAAATGAAAGAAAATCTTCCGGTATTAATATTGGAAGCGCATCAATAATAATGGTATTTGCAGTTCTTTGCCTTACAGTGTTTTCTGTTCTGTCCTTTGTGACAGCTAATTCAGAGTATAAACTTGCAATAAAGTCCGCAGACAGTGTAAAGGCTTATTATATTGCAGATACAAAAGCAACTGAAAAGGTTGCCAATATTGAAAAGATTGTAAATGATAAAAACGGTTCATTTGCGGAAATTAGCAAGGAACTTACGGATTGTGGTTATGAAGTCGAAAATAGAGCATCCGGCCTTGTTGTAAAATTTAAGGAAAAAGTTTCTGACACTCAGGATCTTTCAGTTAAGGTAACTTATGATGGCAGAAACTTTTGTGTGAATAGTTGGAAACTTGAGAGCTCGGCATCTTGGACACCAAGTGACAGCGCGCAATTATGGGGTGGTTAATATGGATTTAATGACATTACTTAAAGGTGCAGTTGATCAGCAAGCATCTGATATATTTGTACTTGCCGCTCTGCCACTTTCATATAAAGTTAATGGTGTAATTGTTCCTCAGGAAGAGGAAAAGGTAACACCACAAAGTTCAGAAACTCTTATTAAAGAAATATATGAGACTGCCGGACGACCAATGGATAGACTTCTAAATACAGGAGATGATGACTTTTCTCTTGCAGTTAGTGGTCTTTCAAGATTCCGTGTAAGTACATATAAACAGCGCGGCTCTCTTGCTGCTGTAATTCGTCTTGTTTCCTTTGATATTCCAAATTATAAAGAACTTGGAATTCCTGAGAACGTTATGGCTGTTGCAGAAAAGACAAAAGGTCTTGTACTTGTTACAGGTCCTGCCGGTGGAGGTAAGTCAACAACACTGGCATGTATTATTGATAAAATAAACAGTACTAGAAACGGTCATATTATTACTCTTGAAGAACCACTTGAATATCTTCATAGAAATAAAATGAGTGTTATCAGTCAGCGTGAAATTGAAACGGATACTGACAACTATGTAACAGCTCTTAGAGCTTGTCTCAGACAGTCACCGGATGTAATTCTTGTTGGTGAAATGAGAGACTATGAAACAATTAAAACAGCAATGACTGCTGCTGAAACGGGTCACTTGGTTATTTCTACACTTCACACGGTAGGGGCAACAAATACTATTGACCGTATTATAGATGTATTCCCTTCTAATCAACAGCAGCAAATAAGAGTTCAACTTGCACAACTTTTGCAGTCTGTTATTTCACAGCAACTTATTCCTACAAAGGATGGTTCTCTTGTACCTGCATTTGAAGTTATGAACTTAAATTCAGCAATCAGAAATATGATTCGTGAATCTAAGGTTCATCAAATTGACTCTGTAATTGGTACATCTGCTGCTGAGGGTATGATTGCAATGGATACAAGTATTTACAATCTGTATGAGCAGGGTATTATTTCTGAACTAAATGCTATTAAATTTGCATCAAACGCAGATATGCTAAAGAAAAAGATTGACCATAAAAGGTAATTTACAACATGATTTTAAACGTAGTTAAACTTGAAAAATCATATGGGGAAAGGACGCTCTTTACGGATGCGTCCTTCTCTATTGAGAAAGGCGATATTTTAGGCCTTGTTGGCGCAAACGGTGTCGGCAAAACAACACTTTTTAATATTATTTTAGGACTGGAGTCAGCTGACTCCGGTTCTGTTGTCTTGCAAAACAGTATAAAGGTTGGTCACTTGTCACAACACGTTTGCGCTAATTCTGATAAGACAACATATGAGGAAACGCTGTCCATATTTGACCATTTGAAAAATATGGAAGCCCGCCTAAAAGAGCTTGAAAAGCTCTTAAGTATGGGGGATTTGAGTGAAACTGAGTCTTTGACATTAATAAATGAGCAGGCTACATTAATTGAAAAATATGAGGCTCAAGGTGGACTTACCTATGTGTCACTTACACATGCTGTTTTAGCCGGTCTTGGTTTTTCTGTTGAAGAACAGAACCTCCCTGTTTCCGCATTATCCGGTGGACAGAAATCTAAAGTTGGACTTGCAAAATTACTTTTAGAGAAACCGGATATTATGCTTTTGGACGAGCCGACAAACCATTTGGATATTTCTTCTGTTTCTTGGCTAGAGAAATTTATTTTAGGAAGTAAGATAACCGCAATTGTAATTTCTCATGACAGATATTTTCTTGATAAAATATGCAACAAGGTGGCTGAAATTTATACCGGAAAAGTATTTGTTACTGAAGGCAACTATACCCGTCATATGCAACTTCGTGAGGAAATGGAATATTCCATTTCCAGAAACTATGAAAACACCATGGCAGAAGTTAAGCGTATTGAGGGAATAATTGAACAGCAAAAGAGATGGAACAGAGAAAAGAATATTAAAACTGCTGAAAGTAAGCAGAAACAAATCGACAGAATGCTTTCCGGACTTGAAAAACCTGAAAAGGAAAAGAATGATATTACCTTTAGTTTTTCTCCGTATTCAGAGAGCGGCGATGAAGTTTTAAGTTTAAAAGATGTTTCAATGCAATTTCCCGGAAAGACTCTTTATGAAAATGTGGAATTTTCTGTTCGAAAAGGAGACGCTGTTTTCATTGTTGGAGAAAATGGTGTTGGAAAGACAACGCTGATAAAACAAATCATGAAAAAAGGCCGAGGAATATCTTTTGGTGTCGGTGTTGTAATAGGCTATTTTGATCAGCATCAATTGGGTCTTAATATGTCAAAAACTATAATTGATGATGTTCACGATGCATTCCCGGCTTTAGGTGATACTGACGTTCGCAGTGCACTTGCAAGGTTTGGTTTTAAAAATGATAAAGTTTTTGATGAAATATCAGTGCTTTCCGGTGGAGAGAGGGCAAAAGTGTCACTTTGTAAGCTTATGCTTAAAAGGTGCAATTTTTTGATTTTGGACGAGCCAACAAATCATTTGGATATTTATTCTATGGCTGCACTCGAAAACGCGCTTAGTTCATATACCGGAACGCTTCTTGTTATTTCTCATGACCGATATTTCATCAACAAACTTGCAAATAAAATTGTTGAGTTAAAAGCTACAGGTACTAATGTTATAATAGGCAACTATGATACCTATATAGAACAGACATTGGAAATTGGTGAAGGCGGGATTGAACCTGCTAAGTCTCAAAAGGAAATGGGAGCTGGTGGCAAGTCTTATCAAGAACAAAAGAAAAAACGTTCCGAGCAGACGAAACTTAAAACAGCAATTCAAAGAATAGAGAGGGAAATTGAATTGTTGGAACAAGAAATTGATGATATTCATATAAGACTTAGTAGCCCTGAAATTTCTTCAGATTATGAAAAGGTAACAGAACTTACAAATTTAATGACAGAAAAGGATGATCTTCTAACTGCGGCATTGCTTAAGTGGGAAGAACTTTCGAATGAAATAATGTAAAAAAATGAGGACGGTTCACTTCCTATACATTTATAGAAATGTATAGGAAATGAATCGTCTTATTTTGTAGAAACTATATGAATATTTTTATGAACATTCATTGTTCTGTGTCACAAAAACAACGTAATTATCATTAAAATTGACTGTTTGTTAAATGAACACTTGTTATTTGTAGCCAAAAATTTTGTCGAAATTTGGGGGAAATGCAAATTGAACTTGTTCATTAAATCGAATACAATATTTGGGTAGTCATTTCGCAATAACTTTTACACCGGGTGTGTGCCTTATAGTGCAATTTGACTAATAAAACGAAAAGGGAGATTAAAATGAAAACAGCAAAAAAATTACTTTCTTTAATGCTTGCACTTGTTATGGTGTTTGCATTAGCACTTCCAATGGCATCGGCTTTGGAGCCAGATGAATATAAGGCTCCGGATCCATACCAGTCAGAAGGCATTTTCGCAGTAGCAACAGAGACAGTTAAGGCTAATGATTCAAAGTACAAAGTTTACTATCCAGCTGACATGGCTGAGGGTGATACTTATCCTGTAATTGTATGGGCTAACGGTACAGCTTGCTTCACAGATCTTTACAATCAACTCTTGAAGTTTGTTACTTCACATGGTTACATTGTTGTTGCTGATACAACAGTAATGGCTGGTGATGGTACAGACCAGGCTGCAGCAGTTGAATATGCACTTCAAGCAAATGCAGATCCAAGTTCAACTCTTTACGGACATGTAAACGTTGATAAGATTGGCGCAATGGGTCACTCTCAAGGCGGTAAGTCAGCTGTAAACGCTGCACTCCTTAATGACAAGATTGATTGCATTATTTCAATTGCCGGTGCAAGCAACGCTACTGATACAGTAGGCCTTAAGGTTCCTGCTTTCTTCATGGGTGGCGGACTTGACGGAATGGTAATGCCTTCTCTTTGGGTAAAACCTGCTTACAAAAATTGTTCTTCACCTGCAGTTATTGGAATTCTTAAGGGTGTTGAGCACTGCGCTTGCATGTTCTATCCTGATAAACTTAAGGGTTATGTTGTAGCATGGTTTGATGCATTCCTTAAGGACGATGCAGTAGCTCTTGATCTTTTCACAAACCCAAATGCCGGTCTTCATGCTGACAGTCAGTGGAAAGACGTTGAGTGCAAGAATTTCTAATTTTTTGGTAAATAAGTTTTTCCAATAAAAAAGACAGGTGGCTTTTGCCACCTGTCTTTTGTTTGTGGTGCTGGAGAGCGGGATCGAACCGCTGACCTACTGATTACGAATCAGTTGCGCTACCAACTGTGCCACACCAGCATGTGATTTAAATAATACTCCTTTTTGTGTTTTCTTGCAATACAAAAGCATAATAAAAAAGTAATACAATATTAATTTTTATAGGGGCTAAAGTTAATTGACTTTAAAACGTGTCTATGGTAACATTACATACGCAATATTTATAAGTAAAATATTTAATTTAGAGGGATAAATTATGAAAAAATATGTATCACTTATTTTAGCTTTAATTATGGTTTTTGCTCTTTGTGCTTGCAGTAAGGAGGACTCTCCAACAATTGACAACGGAAATCCTTCAGGACAGACAACACAGGGCTCACAAAAGCAAAATACAAATCTTGCTGAATTTAAGGGACATCTTTTAGAAGGACCTATGACAACAATAGCTTCAGGAAACTACATGTATGAGGCAAAGAGTGAAAATCAAAACGACACTCCAATCACCTATGCTAAGTACGGACAGAACCTACTTATTACATATACTGTAAACGGAACTCCTATGTCATACATTGTAAAGGATGGTCAAAAGTATATTGCTTTTGCTTCTGAAAAAGTTTATGCAAAACTTTCTGAGCAGGATATTCAAAAATATGGTATTTCAGAAGTTGAGGCTACAGCATCAGCAAGCGACTTTTCTTTCCTTGCAAGCTCAACATTTGCTGAGTCAGGAAAAGTTTCATATAATGATATATCATATCAGTATGAGGACTACTATAATCCACTTACTCAGCTCAAATACCGCTTCCTCTTTGATGAAAATAAAAATCTTTGTTATATGACAAATATAGATGCAACAGGTAAGCAGGGCTCGGTTGTTTCTGTAAAAATTTATGCATCATCTGCCAGTATCTTTGATGTACTTAACACATACACACTTGCAGATCTTGACGAAAAGACTGCTGTAGTAACGGAAAATAATACAGAGTCAACTTCAGGTAATACAATGTCTGAGCAGTAATAATTAATAATTGCACCTCGCACAGTCGGGGTGCTTTTAATTTAGAAGGTGTATATATGGTAGCTTTAGTTACAGGCTCGTCCGGTGGAATAGGAGAAGGAATTGCAAGGAAATTTGCAAGCCTTGGTTATTCTGTTGCTGTTAACTATAACACTTCAAAAACAGACGCCGAAATAATAGTTAATGATATAATAAATGCCGGTGGAACTGCAAAAGCATATAAGTGTAACGTTCAAGATATTTCTGAAGTAAACAAAATGATATTGGAAATAAAAAATGATTTTGGCAATATAGATGTTCTTGTAAATAATGCCGGTGTTTCAAACATTGGTCTTTTAACTGACGTAACAGATGAAGAATATGACAGGATAATGGGTGTTAATGTTAAAGGTGTTTTTAATGTGACGAAGGCAGTGCTTCCTGGTATGATTCATAATAAGTTTGGAAGTATAATAAATATTTCATCTATGTGGGGCGAAGTTGGGGCCTCCTGTGAAGTGGTTTACAGTGCATCAAAGGCGGCCGTTATAGGATTTACAAAGGCTCTTGCAAAAGAGGTTGGCCCATCCGGCATTAGAGTTAATTGTATTACCCCGGGTGTAATTGACACAAAGATGAATTCCTGTCATTCAGATGAAACTATGAAAGAACTTTGTGAGGAAACGCCACTTGGCCGAATAGGAACCGTACAGGATGTTGCAAATGTAGCAGTTTTTTTGGCGTCAGATAGTGCATCGTTTGTTACAGGACAGGTTGTTTCTGTAAGCGGTGGATATGTTGTATAAAGGGAGTGAAGAAAAAAGTGAGCAAAGAAATTAAAATTAAGTATTTTACAGATAAAATTGAAAAACTCAGATATATTGACGGAAAGTCAGATTGGATTGACCTTCGTGCTGCTGAGGAAATTACAATGAAGGCAGGAGAGTTTAAACTCATTCCTCTTGGAGTTGCCATGAAACTTCCGGAAGGATTTGAGGCTCATGTCGTGCCTCGTTCTTCAACTTTTAAAAATTTTGGTATTATTCAAACAAATTCAATGGGAATTATTGATGCCTCATATTCAGGAGACAATGATCAGTGGTTTATGCCGGCATATGCTTTACGTGATACAGAAATTCATATTAATGACAGAGTGTGTCAATTCAGAATTATGGAAAATCAACCTCAAATTGATTTCTGCGAGGTAGAGCATCTTGAAGGTCCTGACCGTGGAGGATTTGGATCAACCGGCAAGGCATAATAAAATGTTGAATAATGAAGAATTATGTGTTAAAATTTTTGAGTAAAATTAAAATGAGTCATGCAGAGGCGCGGTTAATATTAGTAACGGTTTGCAACTGAAGCAACAGGTAAACCGTGAAAGGATGAATCGCCGAAGTGCAAAATCTTTGCTTGGGTTTTGTTGCTGGGTAATTGCAGAATATGCAATTAACTGCCACTTTTTGTGGAGAGCTGTCATAACTGTTGAATAAAGATAATCAATGGTCGTGATGGTGTCACGGCCATTTTTAATTTTTATAATAAAAATAAGGGGATTTTAAAATGGAAACCAAAAGAAAAATTTCTGGTACTGCCATTGGCGCTGTCGCTTTTATGATTCTTTTCATAATCGGCTGCTGCTTTACCGGTAGTATAATGAATGCCGGTGGAACACTTTGGGCACTTCTTCCTCCGGTAATTGCAATTGGACTTGCCCTTGTAACAAAAGAAGCTTACTCCTCTCTTTTTATAGGCGTTGTTGTAGGTGGACTTCTTTCAGCACACTTTAACCCAATTAATGCAGTAAATCTTATTACTGTTGAAGGTGTAACAAGTGCTGTATCCGGGAACGCAGGAATTTTTGCATTCCTTGTTATTCTTGGCATAATTGTTGCATTAGTTAATAAGGCCGGCGGTTCAGCTGCTTTCGGAAATTGGGCAAGGACTCATATTAAGACTCGTGCCGGTGCAATGATCGCAACATTTGCTCTTGGTGTACTTATTTTCATTGACGACTATTTCAATTGCTTAACAGTTGGTTCAGTAATGCGTCCTGTAACAGATTCTCATAATATTTCAAGAGCAAAACTTGCTTATCTTATTGATGCAACAGCTGCTCCAATCTGTATGATTGCACCTATTTCTTCATGGGCTGCAGCCGTTTCAGGATATGCAGAGGACGGTCAAGGACTTCAACTCTTTATTTCTGCAATTCCATTTAACTTCTATTCACTTTTAACTCTTGTATTTGTTGTTGCAATTTCAATTATGGGATTTGACTACGGTTCAATGGCAATGCATGAAATGAATGCAAAAGAAAACGGGGATCTCTTTACAACAGGTGCATTTGAAGGTGAGCAGGAAGTTGAGCCATCAACAAAAGGTAAGGTTATTGACCTTATTCTTCCTATTGTAGTTCTTATTGCTACAAGCATTTTCTCACTTGTTTATGTTGGTCAGTGCATGGTTGGAGATGATTGGGTATTTACTCCGGCTGAAAGAATGGCTGATATGGGATTTGTAGATGCATTCTCAAACACAGATGCAACAATTGGTCTTCCATGGGCAGCAATTGTAACACTTGTATTTACAATTATTTATTTAGTTGCACGTAGAGTTGTAACTTTTAAAGAGGCTATGGAATGTGTACCGCAGGGATTTGTTGCAATGGTACCTGCAATTTTAATACTTACTCTTGCAACATCTCTTAAGAATATGACAAGTATGTTGGAAGCACGTGAGTTCGTTGCCGGTATTGTTGAAGGTGCAGCAGGCGGCCTTCAGTCTCTTCTTCCGGCAGTTATATTTGTTATTGCTGCTCTTCTTGCATTCGCAACAGGTACATCATGGGGTACATTTGGTATTCTTATTCCAATTGTTACAGCTATTTTCCCGGTTGGTTCTATTCTTGGTACAATTAGCATTTCAGCTTGTCTTGCAGGTGCTGTTTGCGGTGACCACTGCTCACCAATTTCAGATACAACAATCATGTCATCTGCAGGTGCTCAGTGTAATCATATCAACCACGTAAGCACACAAATACCTTATGCAATGACTGTTGCTGCTGTTTCATTTGTAAGCTTTATTATTGCCGGCTTTGTAAAGAATGCAATAATTTCACTTGCAATAGCTTTTGTTCTTATGATAGGAACACTTGTTGTTATAAAAATGGTTATAGGAAAAAAGCCTGCTTCTGAGAAAAAAGTTGAAACTACCAAATAAAAATTTAAGTAAGAGGGATTAGGTTGTAAAACAACCTGATCCCTTATTTTTTTGCTTTTTGTCTTTATTTAAGGAATTTATTATGTTATACTCTTTATGTCTATTGGTATAATACTTACTATAAAATGAATTTTTGGTGGGGTTAATATGGAAAAGAACAAAGTAAAACTTAGCATTTGTGGAAATGACTACTTCATTTCAACAGATGATGATCCAAAGTATGTAATGGAAATAGGTAATGAGCTTGATGAACGCCTTACAAAAATTGTTCATGAAAATAGCCGTCTTTCAATTACTCAAGCTGCAATTCTTTGCTCTTTGGAGTATGCCGATATTGCTAAGAAGTCATCTGATACAGCAGATAATCTTCGTAGCCAGATTAAAGAATATCTTGAGGACTCAGCTCGTTATAAAATGGAGGCTGAAGTTGCAAGACGTGACGTTGAACGTCTTAATAAAGAAATCCAGGCGCTTCGTGGTAAGGGCTCGGGTATGACTTCATTCTAATAAAAATAGGAATTGACATATGATAAATGACGTTGAAATTTTAGCGCCTGCGGGAAGCCGTGAGCAACTTGTTGCGGCTGTACGCACGGGAGCAAATGCAGTATACCTTGGTGTGGGGACCTTTAATGCAAGAAGAAATGCAGAGAATTTTTCTGTGGCAGATTTAAAGGATGTAACCGAGTACTGTCATGTCAGAGGGGTTAAGGTTTATCTTGCCCTAAATACTCTCGTAAAGGACACTGAAATTGCTGACGCCTATGAACTGATAAAGAGCGCCTGCACCTTTGGTGTAGACGCTTTTATTATTCAGGATTTAGGGCTTGTTAGCCTTGTAAAAGAATTGGCTCCGGAAATGCCTCTGCATGCTTCTACGCAAATGGCGGTCCACACACCGGAAGGTTTCAAATTTTTAGAGAATTTAGGATTTGTTCGTGCAGTTCTTCCAAGAGAACTTTCTTTTTCTGAAATAAAAGAAATTAAAGAAAGCACAAATATGGAACTTGAAATGTTTATACATGGAGCACACTGTATGTGTGTTTCCGGTCAATGTTATCTTTCAAGTATGCTTGGTGGCAGAAGTGGAAATAGGGGTCTTTGTGCTCAACCTTGTAGATTGCCGTTTTCTGCTCCCGGAGGAACAGGTTATGATTTGAGCCTTAAAGACTTGAGTCTTATTGAACATCTTCCAAAGTTAAAAAAGCTTGGAATTGTTTCATTTAAAATAGAAGGCCGAATGAAAAGACCCGAGTATGTGGCTGCAGCAGTATCCGCCTGTAAAATGGCTTTGGATACGGATAATCAGTTTAAAGATCACTGTAAAGCAGAAGAACTTTACAGTGACTTGAAGGCTGTCTTTTCAAGGTCCGGTTTTACCGACGGATACTTTAAAAATGAACTTGGAAGAAACATGTTTGGAACCCGTGTAAAGGACGATGTTACGTCGGCGGAGCCGGTTTTGAAGCGTCTTTCAAAACTGTATGAAAAGGAGCAAGCTATAATTCCAATTAGCGTGAGTTTAACTGCGCAAATTGGAAAGCCACTTATGGCATCTGCGTCAACGGGAAAGACGCGCGTGTTTGTAACGTCGGATTATAAAGTTCAGAAAGCAAAAACTCATGCTACAGAGGTTTCGTCTATTCGTGCTCAATTAAAGAAGACGGGCGGTACTCCATTTGAAGTTAAAATGACAGATATTGATATTGATGAAAATATCAATATTCCGCTTTCTGAAATAAACAATATTAGAAGACTGGTTTTGTTAGAACTTGAAAAAAAGCTTACAATGAATTATAAAAAGTCGTGTGGGGAAATTAACGAGTGGGGACGGTTCTCAGTAACCGGGGACGGTTCTCAACAACTGGGGACGGTTCTCAACAATTGGGGACGGTTCTCGGCAACGGAGAACCGTCCCCCTTGGCAGAGAACCGTCCCCCTCGGCGGAGAACCGTCCCCCTTGGCGGAGAACCGTCCCCAAAAAATTCTAAGCTTTTTGAATGATGGACAGGTTTTATCAGCTCTTGAGTTTCTAGAAAATGGATCGCTCGGGAAAGAACAGTATGAATTTTTAATAATGCCTGATATTTCAGAGGGTGTAGTTGCAAAAATTAAAAAGCACGGTGTGCCGTTTGGTGTTTCTGTCCCAAGAGCACTTTATGGGTTCAAGGGAAACACAGTAAAAGCTATTAAGGAGTTAAAAAAGAAAGGTGCGTCTTTTCTGTACGTTGGAACAATTGACGGTCTTGCAATATCAGAACGTATTGATTTACCTGTTGTTTTAGGCCCAACATTTAATATTTTCAACTCATACTCACTTGATTTAATCCACACAGAAATAAAGGCTGCAATAGTATCGGCAGAACTTACAATGGATGAGGCTATAAATATATCCTCAAGATATGCAAAGGGTATTTGTGCGTACGGAAGAGTTCCACTAATGCTTACAAGAAATTGTCCTATTAAAAACGGCCAAAGTTGTAAATCCTGTGGTGGAAAGAGCTTCCTTACTGACAGGAAGGGAATAAAGTTCCCAATAATCTGTGCAAACGGTGCAAGTGAATTGCTTAATTCAAGGCCTATTATTCTTTCTGATAAGGAAAAAGACCTTAGAAAATTTGACTATGAACTCCTTTTATTTACTGTAGAGGCAGCGGAAAAAGTTTCGGATGTGCTGATGGATTATGAAACTCAAAGGGAGCCAACAGGGGAATTTACAAGAGGTCTATATTATAGAGGTGTAGAATGAAAAGGACGGAGGGAATTTTCCCTCCGTCTATACTAAGCAAGAATAAAAGAAATTGGCTATTCATGGACTACTGTCACCAATTTAAACTTCTTGCGAGTTTTCACTCGTTACAGTTTATGACAGTAAAAGTAGCCGTGACATTATTTTTGAGTCGGAGGAAAAAGTCGTGAAAAGAATTTTTGGATTTATCTTTGCAGATGATATGGAATTCAAGCCATTTTCAGAATATGCGTATAAAAGAGGCGGAAAATTAATTTCCGAAAAACCTCAAAATATAATTGAGCTTGAAACGGATAATGCAATTATTTATGGAATTGAAAGTGGAGTTGGAAAGGTGAATTCCGCACTGGCAGCTCTTGAACTTATAAAATCTTATTCGCCAAATTACATAATGAGTGCCGGACTTTCAGGTGCAATTTCCGGTCTTGTTCGAGGAGATATAGTTGCCGGTAATTCATTTGTAGAATGCGACTTTGATGTCAGGGCTTTTGGATATCCATTAGGAAAGAAACCGGATGGGGCATATATTCACGAAGCTTCAAAGGAACTTCTTGAAGCCGCAAAAAAACTTACCGGAATGAAAGTGGGTAGGCTTGGTACGGGTGATTTCTTCCTAACAGATTCTAAAAAGAAGAATGAGTACAAGGAAGAATTTCAAATAAGTGCCTTTGATATGGAATCGGCAGCAATTGCGGCAACCTGTAGCAAATATGGCATACCTTTTATGTCAGTTAGAAAAATATCTGATGACGCAGATGACTCAGCTACAGTTTCTTACAGAGAAATGAATAATCTCTGTGAGGAAACCCTCACAGAGATTTTAATAGATATAACAAATAATATGGATTAAATTTTAGCGGCATTCTATTCTTGCGGCAAGAACGGTAATATCATCTGTGCTGTAAGGATCTCCGGATGCCGCTTTTGCTATTTTTTCGGCAAGAGTAGTCATACTGTTGCCTCTGAAATAAGAGAGTTGTCTTGCAATCCTCAATTCATCGCCTACCCAAATTCCATCACTGGACATAAGTATTATGTCTCCCTCGTTTAGAGTGGCCGTTGAGTGTGAATATTCTGCTTCATTCAAAATTCCAATTGGGAGTGTAATCTTATCAAGTTTTCTTACCTCTCCATCATGCCGAACCAGAGTTGCAGCAGCCCCGGCTTTGTAAAAATCAGCTTGTCCGGTGTATATGTCTATACAGGCAATATCAACAGTGGCGAGCGATTCATCCCCTGAATTAATCATGACGACTGTATTTGCAAGTTTAAGTGCACAGTCAAAATCTAAATTTTCTCGAAGCATATTTTCAAGAACTTTAATTGATAACGCACTGCCAATTGCAGCACCGGGGCCTGTGCCCATACCGTCACTCAGAAGCATTATATATTTTCCGGCGTCAGTTAAAAATGAGGTGAAATAATCACCTGATTTACAACCACTGGAGTTTTGGATTTGGTGACTGCCGACACAAATTTTGTATTCCGGTATTTCTCTTAATTTAATCATAGTGCCCGTCTTATGCTCAACGTGTTCGGGAAACTCAAATTCTTTGTCCAAAAGAATGCTGATTTTTTCTGAAAGCATGAAGGCATAATCTTGCTCCGGAGTGTTTTGACAGACAATATCAATAAATGTAAGTCCTCTTTCGTCATAGAAACAAGAGACAGTATCAAATTGAAAGTCAATTTGTCTTAATAGATTCTCAATCTTTTCTGTTGAATCATAGTCTATTTTATATTCAACTCTTATTTTGTTACATATTGAATTCAGTATTTCTGACATTTCGGTTATTTGTTGACTTACCATATTTCTAAGTTGAACTCCATTGGCATCCTCAGGAAATATGTGCTCAGTGGTTGAGAGAATTTTGGATAGTACATTCGAAACATCCATAAATGCATCTGAAATTCCTGAAAGTTTTCTTTCAATCCAAAGAAGACTTTTTTGCTCAGTTTCAACTCTGCCGGAATTTCTTTGCAATATTTTTTTTATTTTTAAAGTCAATATGTTTGGCGTAATCAGGAAAAATAAAGCAGCTAAAAGAATGTGAGCTGCATAAAACATATTTTGCCCGTGTTCTTCTCCAACCGGAATTGGAATGAGAGCTCCAAGCATTATTCCAAAGGTGGAAATAACTTGTCCTCCCGGTATGAAAATTGATTGCAAAAGTGTTGAAAGAATTATTGCTACAAGAAGATAGTAACTGCCTGTCCCAAGAGCAAGTGAAAGGGACAGTATGATTCCAATAAAACAGCCAAGGAATGAATCGCTATATGCTGTTATGGCTATTAGGATGTAAGAGAAAATGAGTAGGGCGAAGTTAATATGATAAACTTCAACTTTCGAAAGACAAATTGCTAAAACCGCCATTGCAACAATTAAGGCTGAACTTTCTCTTCCGTTTAAACTATAGATGTTTTTAATTCCACCTTTTATGTTGAATGTGTCGTTGAAAAATATGGATGCTCCAAATGCAAGTCCTGCTTCAATTATTATCCACAGATAATCAGAAAATTCACCGCGAGAGGAAATTAGCATAGTAAAGCCGGTCAAAATACAGGAAATACCAACTATACCGGCCGTTTTAATGCTTGTACACTCTATTTTCGAATTTTTTAGTGCTCCGAAAATGACTGTGAACATTAGAATTGTTGCAACATATCGCAGTGGAATTATGTTGGAGTCCGGAGTTCCTATGTACCCAATTATTGAACCAATAAGACTTAATGGCATGAATTGTTGTGGAAAGGCGGAGGCAAAGGCAATTCCAAACGGAGACATTTCGTCAGTCAAAGGGTTTTTTGAGAGCAAAAAGGAAATAAGACCAATCAGTAGACCAAGTAGAATATTTATTATTTTTCTTTTCATAGTTTTCACCACCGCGGACAAGTATATAAAAAGCACAGAGCAAAAAATGTCGCTCTGTGCTTTTTGTTTTATTTATTTTGCGGATATATATTTTGTCTGGATTTTTTATATTTATAATCTTGATTTTTTTAGTTTTCAGTTTTTGCAGCCTTGATAATAATGAAGGATTCTGCCGGAAGACTAATTGGATAACTATTATTTGTTATATTTTTTATTTCTCCGGCACCCATAACCTTTGACAGTTCGGTCCACTTGTTAGAAAGATAGTACTCTATTTCATTTTCGGCACGGTTTGCTATGACAATTAGAGAGTCTTTTCCATCTGTTCTTTCATAGGCAACACAGCCCATTGAAGCGGAAATAGGCTCAAACTTAGAGTCCTTTAAAAGAGGACATGAGTGCCTCATTCTTCCAAGCTCTTTGTGAAATTCTAAAAGGTCTAAGTTCCTTTCGTCTGAATTCCATGGATATCCTTTTCTGTTAAACGGGTCTTTGCAGCCTTCCATTCCGATTTCATCCCCATAGTAAACAGATGGGAAGCCCGGAAGGGTGTATTGGAGAGCTGCAGCAATTTTGAAATACCTAATGCATTTTTGCCTTTGTTCTTCCGTTAGTTCAAAGGTTTCCTGCCATGCTCTGTCCTTATTTTCACAAGTTTCTCCGGAAAGTCTGGATATAATTCTCATTGTGTCATGAGTTCCAAGGAGGTTCATAAGAGAGTCCACAATTTCCTTTGGATAGTTTTCTGTAATTGTAAGGATGCTCTCTGTGAAGTCTTCGGCTCTGTCATTTACAAGGAAATTAATAATTGCTTCCTTGAATGGGTAGTTCATTATGCTTTGAAGTTCTTTGCCTTCAAGATATTGTCTACGAACTCCATAGGCTTCCTTGTTTGATGCGTCCTCCCAAACTTCGCCAAGAAGGAAAGCACCGGGTTTAACCAATTCTATTCTTTCCCTGATAGCTTCAATAAATGAGTCGGGAAGTTCATCAGCAACATCAAGACGCCAGCCATCCGCACCAAGTCTAAGCCATTTTTCAATAATTCCACCCGGACCGGTAATGTAGTTTTTAAAGTCCTCATTTTCCTCTATTGTTTCAGGGAGAATGTCAATGCCCCACCATGAAGTATAATTGTCAGGCCAAGAGGAAAACTTAAACCAGCTTGCATATTTTGAGTCCTTAGAATTATATGCACCTAGAGAATCATATCTGCTGTATTTGTTGAAATAGATGCTGTCGTCACCTGTGTGGCTGAACACACCGTCAAGGATAATTCTTATTCCACGCTTGTGAGCTTCTTTGCAAAGGGAAATGAAGTCCTCTTCGGTACCAAGGAGCGGGTCTATTTTTGTATAGTCCGCAGTATTATATCTGTGGTTTGAATGCGCTTCAAAGATTGGATTTAAATAAATAATATCCACGCCAAGGTCTGCAAGATAATCCAGTTTAGACTCAATTCCCTTTAGGTCTCCGCCAAGGTAGTCATTGTTTAAAACTCGTCCTTTTTCATTTGGCTTCCACTCGGGCGATGCATTCCATGGAACAATCTTTCTGTCCTGTGGTACATTATTCTTTTTAATTCCGGAGAAGCAAAATCTATCAGGGAAAATCTGATACATGATTCCGCCTTTAAAGTTGTTTTGTTTCGGATATTTTTGCTCATATATTGTGAGCTGCCAACGCGATTCGTTTATGTCGGTATAACCGGTGCCATATTTGCCACGGTAAATATACTTTTTTTCTCCGTTTATTTCGTAGTCAAAGCAGTACCACCAGACACCGGGTCCTCCGGCTTTATATTTTAATTCATAGAAAACGTCGTTTCCAACGGTTTCTTCTGTTCTTGTAAAGTCAAGTACGGTGTCTTCCTTGTCTCCGTCTTTTCGAATAATCATATGGGCACTACAATTTGCAGTGCCCACAGTGTTCGGTACAAGGAGACGGAACACACATTCGTGTCCGGTCTCCAGTGCACCGTATATGCTTTTGTATTTGTGATCTCTTGAGTTGAATATCATACTCTTCACCAGCTTGAGTAATAGTTATTCTTGGGTAACCGGCTTTGTATGCCAAATATCCTTTGCATAGTCTTCTATTGCACGGTCAGCTGCAAATATTCCTGCACCTGCAACGTTTAGAAGAGCTTTTTTATTCCAAGCAAGTTTGTCTTCATAAAGCTTGACCATTTCTGAACGTACTCGATGGTAGTCAGCATAGTCAGCAAGAACCATGTAAGGGTCATGGTTAATAATAGATGTAATTTCAGGGAACTGAATGCCGTTTACACCCTGGTTAATGAAGTCAATAATTCTGTGAATATCGCCACTGCTTGAATAGTAGCTTTGAGGATTATATGTCTTTGAAAGTTCACGAACTTCAGGTGTTTTCATACCAAAGATACAGATGTTTTCGGCACCTACTGATTCGTAGATTTCAACATTTGCACCGTCCATTGTACCAAGTGTTACTGCACCGTTTATCATGAGTTTCATATTACCTGTACCGGATGCTTCTGTTCCTGCAAGAGAAATTTGTTCACTTATGTCTGCTGCAGGCATGAGCTTTTCAGCAATGCTTACGCAGTAGTCTTCAATGTAAACGATTTTGATTTTGCCTTTTATGTCAGGGTCGTTGTTTACGACTTCTGCAAGGTTGCAGATGAAACTAATGATTTTCTTTGCCATGAAATACCCAGGAGCTGCCTTTGCACCAAAGATATATGTTCTTGGTGTGAATGGCATATCAGGGTTTTCTTTAAGTGTTATATATGTGTTTACAATGTCAAATGCGTTGAGGTGTTGTCTCTTGTATTCGTGGAGACGTTTTACCTGTACATCAAAGATTGAGTTTGGATCTATTTCAATACCCTGAGTTGCTTTGATGTATTTTGCAAATTCAACTTTGTTTTCATATTTTATGTCCGCAAAGCGGTTAAGTATCTCTTCATTGTCCGCAAAAGCGCGAAGTTTTTCAAGTTCTGATGCATGGTATACATATTCTGTTCCAATGAGTTCATCAATCATTTGGCAAAGTTTTGGATTTGACTGGCAAAGCCAACGTCTGTGAGCAATACCATTTGTAACATTTTTGAACTTGTTTGGAGTAATTTGATAGAAATCTGAGAATACAGTTTCTTTAAGTATTTCACTGTGAAGTGCCGAAACACCGTTTACACTGTGACAAGTTGCAACGCAGAGGTTGGCCATTCTAATAATTCCGTTTGAAATAATGGCCATGTCTTCAACTTTGTCCGGATTGTGGCTTATTTCCCAGATGAATGAACGGTATCTGTTGTCAATTTCCTTGATGATTTGATATACACGAGGAAGAAGGCGAATAATAAGGTCTTCCGGCCAGCATTCAAGAGCTTCTTTCATAACTGTATGGTTTGTGTATGCAAATGTTTGAGAAACCAACTTCCATGAATCATCCCAGCTGTAACCGCAGTCGTCAAGGAAAACACGCATGAGTTCCGGAATGGCAAGAGTTGGATGTGTGTCATTTATGTGGATTGCCATCTTTTCCGGAATATCGTCAATTGTTTTGTTTTCCTTTAAGTGTCTGCGAACAATATCCTGAATGGATGCAGATACAAGGAAGTACTGCTGACGAAGACGAAGGCTCTTACCCTCCGGGTGGTTATCTGCAGGGTAAAGAACCTTACAGATTACATCAGCCATAGCTTGTTGTTCAACGGCACGGATATAATTTCCTTCGTTGAAGAGGCTCATGTCAAAGCCCGGAGCTGACGCTTTCCAAAGACGAAGGACTGCCATGCCTTTGCCGTCCTTGCCCGGGAAGTACATATCATAAGGTGTTGCTATTACGGAAATTGTGTTAGATGTTTTTGTTACGAAATAGCCATCTTCCCAAGTTCCTGAAATTTCACCACCAAATTCTACGGTAAGACGGTCATCCTCTTTAACATTTAGCCAAACATCTCCACCCGGGAGCCAAATGTCTGGGAGTTCTGTCTGCCAACCATCTATAAGCTTTTGTTTGAAAATACCACATTCGTAAAGAATTGAATAACCTATTGCAGGGTACCCACCGGTAGCAAGGCCGTCAAGGTAACATGCTGCAAGTCTACCAAGACCACCGTTGCCAAGACCTGCATCCGGTTCACATTCAAAAATTCTATCAAGCGTTATACCGTATTTGTTAAGTACGGTTTCTGCTGTGTCTGTCAAATTTAAGTTGTAAAGATTGTTTTTAAGAGAACGTCCTAATAGGAATTCCATACACATATAGTAAACGGATTTTGCATTATGGTCCTCTTTGTATTTCTTTTGAAACTCAAACGCATCTGAAGCTATAGCATCTTTGCATACCAAAGCTACTGCTTTGTAAAATTGTTCATCACTTGCCTCGTTTGGTCCAATGCCAAAACTATGAGAAAGTTTTGTTAAGAGTTGTTTTTCAAATTCATTGTTGGTTAGTTTATTTCCCATTTAACCACCTGTTCGTTTTATAATATTAATTGTATTTTATAATTATATACATTGTTAATTATATATTCTTTTATCTTTTATTACAAGACTTATAAACGTGCAAATTAAACATGCAAATGGGAGTTGTTAAAACGAAGGGCGTCAAGGTTTCCCTTGACGCCCCATCCTATTACACTGTAGCCTGTATAGGATTTTTTATTTAGCCATTAGATTGTTTCTAATGAATGCAGCAAGTTCTTCTTTTGTGAAGATGTGCTTAACCGGATATGTAGGGAAAACTTCCTTAAGTGCTCTTTCAGCAATAAGGTCAACATCTTCTTCTTTAATACAGTCGAATTTCTCCGGAATTCCCATTCTTTCATTCATTGCACGAATTTCAGCAATGAATGCTTTAGCCTTGTCTTCTGGTGTAACACCTGTAATTCCAACTGCATCTGCAAGGTCAGCAAGTTTGTCATATACGTAAGGAGCAAGGAGCTCATCAGACATTACATGAGGAAGAATTACTGACATTGCAAGACCATGAGGCACTCCATAGAGTCCACCGAGTCTGTGGCCGATTCCATGAACGTAACCTACGCCGCCACGTGTAAAGCACATTCCGGCATAGTATGAAGCAAGAAGGAGCTGACCGCGTGCTTCAATATCTGTTCCGTCATTATATGCGCGTTCAAGATATTTGAAGATGAGTTTAACAGCCTTAACGCCATAGTCATTGAACTTCTTGTTGTTATACATAATGTTTGTATAACCTTCAATAGCATGAGTAAGAGCATCTATACCTGTTGTAGATGTAATGTGTTTTGGAAGACCAACAGTAAGTTCTGGGTCAAGTACAGCATATCTTGCTCTGATGAATGGATCCATCAGTGGGAACTTGTCGTGTGTTTCCGGATCTGTTACAACAGCTGCAATAGTAGTTTCTGAACCTGTACCTGCTGTTGTTGGTACAGCAAAAAGTGGAGGCGGAACAAGTCTTCCCATATGAAGAGAAGGAATAATTACCTTGAATGTTCCGCTCATCTTTTTAACTGAACGATTAGGACGAGCTACTCTTGCGCCTGTAGCTTTAGCACAGTCCATAGGGGAACCGCCACCGAAAGCAATAATTGCTTCACATGCATTGTCATTGTAGAGTTTAAGAGCATCTTCAATGTTCTGGATAGTTGGATTTGGTTGTGTTTGATCATAAAGGACATATGATACACCAGCCTTGTCAAGTTCCTCAAAAAGACTTGCAAGGAGGTTGAGACTCATAAGGCCGGGATCTGTTACAACAAGAACCTTACCTATATTTTTTTCTTTGATTACTGCAGGGAGTTTTCTTACGCTTCCCGGTCCATCAAGGATAATTGGATCAGGGAAGAACCAACCCCAAGCATACATTGCACCGGCGAAAACTACTTCAATTCCGCGCCAGCCGATTTTCTTGAGTTGCCATTTCAAGTCCATAATAATTAATACCTCCAATAAAAACTAATACATTTAGTGTCTAAATGTTATTCATATTATACAATAACCGATATGAAAATAAAAGAGGTATTTCTCAATGATAATGATTTTTTTTTATTTACAGAAAACGTGCTTGCCTATTGTGACAATTTTTGGCCTTGAGTAAATCCATTGACTTGTTGCTGTACGCGGATTGTAGTAGTAAATAGCGCCGCCACTTGGATCCCAACCGTTTATTGCATCGCGTGCGGCTCTTTTTGCCGATTCTGTTGTTTCTGCATACCAGTTGCTGTCTGTCACGCAGCTGAATGCACCTTTTTGATAAATGACTCCTGAAATAGTGTCGGGGAAGGATGAGTGAGCAACTCTGTTCAAAACAACAGCACCTACTGCAACTTGACCCGTGTATGACTCGCCCCTGGCTTCCGCAGAAATAAGTTTTGCCAAAAGATTGATGTCTGCTGTTGAGTATCCTGTGTTAGAGCCGGATGTTATACCTAAATATAATAGGGTCTTTGGTCCGGCAATTCCGTCAACTTTAAGTCCGCAATTTCTTTGGAACGCCATTACTGCATTTTTTGTTGCCGTTCCGTATATGCCGTCCACTGAACCTTTATAGTAGCCGAGCGATTTAAGCTTGGTCTGTACCTGACGAACTTCACTGCCGGTTGATCCGTATTTTGAAAGTGTTTGCACACTTTTTTGTTCCGGTGCTATATATGGAGTGATATATTCTGCGGCAAGAATAGATGTAACCCCTACAAGCAATACTAATATAATGATAATAGCGATAAAACGGTTTTGTTTTTTTGGTTTCTGTGTTTCTAAGTTTATTGCTTGTATTTCTGTTTCTATGTCTTGTTTTGTATTTGTGTTTATATCTTGCTTTGTTTTTGAATTTTCAATTTGTTGTATTACTGTTTTTTTCTGTCCGTCTTTTTTCATGTTCATTTGCCCTCTTTCTTGTATTTCTTTTAAAATGTATTTCTTTTAAAAAAATAGTTTTAAAAAAATAGTTTTAAATACATTCCTAAATTAATTGTTCCCAACCATGTTGTTGTATATAAAAAAATAATTTAAAAAAATATGAAAAAAGGTGTTGACTTCTAAGAAGTGATTTGGTATTATATTCAAGCGTTCGCAAGGATGCAAACACATAAAACAACGTAGTTACGTTGTATATGTACCTTGAAAATTAAACAACGACAAACTTAAATGGACCCTGAAATTCTTTTTGAATTTCAAGCGGTAATTTCGTAAAAACGAAATTAGAATGACAGATAAACTGTCAGCAAAAAGTAATGAGCTAAATAGCTTTTCTAAAGATTAGATCGTTTGGAAATTCCCCAAACGTTTTTATACAATTTTTTAGAGAGTTTGATCCTGGCTCAGGACGAACGCTGGCGGCGTGCCTAACACATGCAAGTCGAACGGAGACTTGACGCTGATTTGATGGAAGCTTGCTTTTGGATTTTCTTGTCAAGTCTTAGTGGCGGACGGGTGAGTAACGCGTGAGTAACCTGCCTCTTAGAGGGGAATAACGGCTGGAAACGGTCGCTAATACCGCATAATGTATTGAAGCCGCATGAC
>JAQXSW010000005.1 GCA_029219165.1 Oscillospiraceae bacterium | reverse complement strand
ATACTGCATTTTCCGGTGGATAATTATTATTATGAGGGCAAACGGACAGCTGTGTTTTTGGGAGAAAAGGTTACAAAATATCATAGAACACTGACCACATATCTAAATACACTGCTTTCAAATGGTTTTATAATAAATCAGATTGTGGAGCCGCAGCCTCCGGAAAACATGATGGATATTCCGGGGATGCAGGATGAAATGCGCCGTCCCATGATGCTGATTGTATCGGCCAACAAAAAATGGATAGATAGAACTAAAACACCTATAAGGTGTAAATGAAGACAATTTATGTTTAAAGAAAAAATTATTATAGAGATGAAAGAAGTATTCAAAGAAATTCCTTTTGGCATAGAGCAGACTATGACATTACATATTATCCTGATAAATATGTTATTACAGGTCATACTCCTACTCAGGTAATTCTTGACAACCCAAATCCCGGATATATTTATAGAAAGAATAACCACATTGCAATAGACTGCGGTGCATTTATTGAAAATGGACGACTTGCGGCGATATGCTTAAATACAGGACAGGAGTTCTATGTGGAAAAATAGAATAGACAAATTCTGTTAAGAAAATAAGACCAATGGTAGTTTTTCTGCCGTTGGTCTTTTTCTTTGTATATAGTTTTGCATATTTTTTACGAAACATTTACTAACAACTGATTTTGAATTTTACAATCAATATTTATTTTGTAGGTGTACAAACTAATAAATGTACACAAGGCGCCAATTAATACAAATTATATATTTATGAAAAGAGGAAAAAAGATGAAAAAGAAACTTTTATTTGTGGTAACTGCAATTTTACTTATTGCAATGACAATTACAGGTTGTAGCAAAAATTCAGGTGCAAACCAAGGAGATAATGTAACCGAAAAAACAGGAAGTATTTCACTTGCCGGCTCAACTTCAATGGAGAAACTTTGTGAAGCAATGTCAGAAGTGTTTATGGAAAAGTATGATGGCATTACAGTTACAGTTGAATACACAGGTTCCGGAGCGGGACTCGAGTCTCTTGCTGCTGGTTCAGTTGATATTGGAAATTCATCAAGAGGCTTAAAAGAAGGAGAGTCTTCAAAGGGTCTGGTTGAAAATGTAGTTGCAATTGACGGTATTGCAGTAATTGTAGATAAAAATAACAATGTTACAGACATTAAGTCTGAAGACATTGCAAAAATTTATACAGGTGAAATTAAAAACTGGAAAGAACTTGGCGGTAAGGATGAAGCTATTGTTGTTATAGGACGTGAAGCAGGTTCAGGAACAAGAGATGCTTTTGAAGAACTCATGGAAGTAAAAGATTCTTGTAAATATGCACAGGAATTAGATTCAACAGGAGCAGTACTTGCAAAAGTTGCAGCAACTCCGGGTGCAATCGGATATGTTTCTATTGACGTTGTTGATTCAACAGTTATTGGCGTAAAGCTTAATGGCGTAGAACCTACTGAAGAGCAAATTCTTGCAGGAAATTATATGCTTCAAAGGCCTTTTGTAATGGCTACAAAGGGTGAAATCAGTGAGCAAAATGATCTTGTAAAGACTTGGTTTGATTTCATTAAGTCAGATGAAGGAAAAGCCGTTATTGAAAAAGTTGGACTTATTATTCCACAGTAAGGGGTAAAAATGAAAAGAAAAGCAATTATAGAAAAAATAGCAAATATCATCTTTGGGGTATGTGCGATTGTTGCTATATTTGCAGTATGTGCTATTACACTTTACATGTTTATAAAAGGTACTCCGGCCTTAAAAGAGGTCGGAGTATTCGAACTATTATTTGGAAATGTTTGGAAGCCTACTGCAGCTAATCCGTCTTATGGTATAGCGTATATTATTTTGGCATCAATTGTCGGCACCGGGTTTTCTGTTTTAATTGGAGTTCCAATTGGACTTTTAACAGCTGTGTTTTTATCTGAACTTGCCGCAAAAAAACTCAGTGAAGTGGTTAGAAGTGCGGTTGAATTGTTGGCAGCTATACCATCTGTAATATACGGATTACTTGGTCTTATGGTGTTAAATCCCCTGATGTATCAATTGGAAAAGAGCATATATGCCGGAGATCAGGCACACCAATTTACCGGGGGTGCAAATATGCTTTCAGCAATTATTGTACTTGCAATAATGATTCTCCCGACAGTAATCAGTGTAAGTACATCGTCTTTAAAAGCAGTTTCTGACAATCTAAGAGCTGCGTCTTTAGCGCTTGGAGCTACAAAAGAACAAACGATTTTTAAGGTTGTTATTCCGGCAGCAAAATCCGGAATATTAACTGGTGTTGTACTTGGTATAGGCCGCGCACTTGGTGAAGCAATGGCTATTAATATGGTTGCTGGTGGAGCAGTAAATATACCGTTACCATTTAATTCAGTAAGGACACTGACCACGCAGATTGTAAGCGAAATGGGTTATTCTCAGGGATTACACAGAGAGGTTTTGTTTACGGTTGGCCTTGTTTTATATGTATTTATTATGATTGTAAACTTTATTCTGCTTAAGGCTCGCAAGAAAGAGGTGGCAGGATGATTAGTACAAAACGAAAGTTAATAGACTTTTTAACTCGTTTGGCCATTTATATATGTGCGTTGTTCTCGGTCGTGTTATTGATAGGAATTATAGTTTATGTGTTTTATAAGGGGATTTCAGTTGTAAACTGGTCCTTTTTAACCTCAGTTACAAGTGTAATAAAGGGCACAGTTGGTATAGCAGGAAATATTGTAAATACACTGATAATTATATTTCTTACAATGCTAATTGCTACGCCTTTAGGAATTGGAAGCGCGATTTATTTAAATGAGTATGCAAAACCCGGAAAAATTGTAACAGTAATTGAGTTTGCAACGGAGACACTTTCCGGAATTCCTTCCATTATTTTTGGACTTTTCGGAATGATGCTCTTCGGAGAAAGACTTGGACTTGGATATTCCCTTTGGACGGGAGCTTTAACCTTAATACTAATGGTGTTACCGTTAATTACGCGTAATACTCAAGAGGCTTTGAAAACAGTTCCGGTAGCTTACAGAAATGGTGCAATTGGTCTTGGAAGCGGAAAATGGCACATGATTCGTACTATTTTAATTCCGAGTGCCATGCCGGGAATAATAACCGGAGCAATTCTTGCAATTGGAAGGATAGTTGGTGAATCCGCAGCATTACTTTTTACGGCAGGAAGTGCAAAACTATTGCCAAAAGGTATTGCGGGATTACTAAAAAAACCAACGCAGTCAGGAGGAACGCTTACTATTCAAATGTATCTGTCAGCAACAAGTGAAGGAGATTTTACTACTGCTTTTGGCATTGCCGTAGTTTTAATAATTATTGTTTTATTTATTAATTTGATGACAAAAATTCTGACAAAGCGTTTTGATGTAAGCAGAAAGGACTAAAATTTATGGCAAACGCAAAGATTTCAGTAAAAGATCTAAACTTATTTTATGGTGAAAACCATGCATTAAAAGATATAAACATGGATATTGAAGAAAAGGCAATTACGGCTTTCATTGGGCCATCGGGATGCGGAAAATCTACATTTCTAAAAACTTTAAATAGAATGAATGATCTTGTAGATGGCGTAAAAATAACCGGTGAAGTTTTAATAGATGGCGAAGATATTTATGACAAGGATATGGATACAACTCTTCTAAGAAAGAAGGTTGGTATGGTATTTCAACAGCCTAATCCATTCCCAATGAGTATATATGACAACGTTGCCTATGGTCCAAGAGTTCACGGTATTAAGGACAAAAGAACCTTAGACAAAATTGTTGAAGAAAGCCTTAAGGGTGCAGCCATTTGGGATGAGGTTAAGGACAGATTAAAGAAATCTGCGCTTGGATTATCCGGTGGACAGCAACAGAGAATTTGTATTGCAAGAGCCCTAGCTGTTGGTCCGGAAATACTTCTTATGGACGAGCCTACTTCAGCTTTAGACCCTATTTCAACAACAAAAATAGAGGATTTGATGGAAGAACTTAAAAAGAAATATACAGTAGCTGTTGTTACACATAATATGCAACAAGCGCTTAGAGTTTCGGATTATACTGCATTCTTTTTGGTTGGAGAAATGGTGGAGTTTGGAACGACGAAACAGGTTTTTTCTTATCCGAGGGATGTTAGGACAGAGAACTATATTACCGGAAGATTTGGTTGATTTTGAAGGGATGATTATATGAGAAGTAAGTTTGATGAACAGCTTTTAGAATTAAACGAAGAGATGATTGAGATGGGACGTAAAATTGTCCAATCAATATCAAAGGCAATAGAAGCACTTTCAAATAAAGACACAGTACTTGCAAAAAAGATAATGGAAGACGATATAGAAATTGATCGCCTTCAAAAGAAAATTGAAAATAATTGTTTTAATCTTCTGATTCAGCAACAGCCGGTTGCAAGAGATCTCAGAACGGTTACAGCTGCAATGAAAATGGTTACAGATATGGAGAGGATTGGAGACCATGCAGCCGATATTTCTGAAATGACCGTTTTAATGGGTGATAATAATGAAATTGAGGAATTTAAACATATAAAGACAATGGCGTCAGAAACAATGCTTATGCTAAATCATAGTATTGAAGCCTATGTTGAAAAGGATGAGGATAAAGCCATTGCCGTAATTAAGCATGATGATATAGTTGATGACCTTTTTTGTGAGGCAAAAAGGGATATTATTAAATTGATATTAGATAATCCTAAAGATGGGGAAGAAGCCGCTGATTTACTTATGGTTGCCAAATATTTTGAGCGAATTGGAGATCACGCTACCAATATTGCCGAGTGGGTAATATATTCACTTAAAACAACAGAGGAATAATAAGAGATTGTTTAAAAATATTATTTGTTATAGAATTAGAGTGCTTTAAATTTTTGTATCAAAGAGGTATAAAAAATGAATGAAGTCAGAGCACGCGTAGTTCTTCAAGAAAAAGGTCTTTACAGAATTGAATATGAGGGAATGGAAAAATGGGCAGAAGTATCCGGGAAATTTAGATATGAAACAAGTACAGTTTCAGATTTTCCGGCTGTTGGAGACTTTGTGGTTGCAACATGGCCGGAGGACGAAAGCAATTCAACAATAAGCAGTCTTTTCCCACGTAAAAGTGTATTTATGAGGAAGGCTGCAGGGTCAAATAATCAGGAACAAGTTGTAGCTGCAAACATAGATACAATATTCTTATGTATGTCGCTTAATAACGACTTTAATTTACGTCGTTTGGAAAGATATCTTGCGATGTCATGGGATTGCGGAGCAACACCTGTTGTTGTGTTAACCAAATCTGATTTGTGTGACAATGTTGCTCAAAAGGTACTTGAGGTTGAAGAAATTGCTGCCGGTGTGGATATTGTTACGGTATCTTCTAAAAATGATGATTTTGATGTTGTAAAATCATACTTGCTTCCCGGTAAAACGGTAGCCTTTCTTGGATCTTCAGGTGTTGGAAAATCAACTTTAATTAATAAAATTATTGGTGATGATGTCATTAAAACTTCTGAAATTCGTGAAGGAGATGACAAGGGAAGACATACAACAACACATAGAGAACTCATTAAACTTGAAAATGGAGCATTTGTTATTGACACCCCGGGCATGAGAGAACTTGGAATGTGGAATAATGAAAGCGGAATTGAAGGTGTGTTTTCTGATATAGAAGAATTATTTACAAGATGTAAATTTTCTGATTGTACACATACCGGTGAACCCGGCTGTGCAGTTTTAGAGGCTTTGGAAAACGGTTCTTTAACAGAAGAGAGATGGAACTCATATCAGAAATTAACCGTTGAAAATGCGTATGTAACAAATCAAAGTGAATATATGCAGGCAAAAAAAGAAAAGTTCAAAGAGATTGCGAAGATAAATAAAAAGGGCAATATGTTTAAATATTGAAATAACCTCGAACAGCATTAAACTGTTCGAGGTTATTTTTTATTTATTGGGAGTTCCGTCGTGAAATTCAAATCTGCACGAGTAAAAAAATACAAATATCAGGGCTCCGAAGAATGGATAACCAATAAAACAAATCATCCAGTCAAGCGTTGAAAGAAAAAACGGACTGATGATTAACCAAAGTATTAATCCAATTAATGAAAAAGCAAAGGCGAGGAAGACAGAAACGACTTGATATTTTGTTTTAGCTTTCCAATTCTTTTTTTCAAAATAGTTCCATAGTTTACTCATATTCCACACTCCTTTTTCAGAAGCATAGAATTGTTATGTAAAAACTAAAACCAACATTAAGTAATTTTTTTGTAAAACACATAAATTTTACATGGTTTTTACAAAAGCATCCATAAAGATTTTACAATCCACATATATTTTATTAGCATAAAAATATTTAGGAGAATCAACTATGGATATTTTTGGCGTATTAACAATGATAGGCGGTCTTGCACTATTCCTGTATGGTATGAGTACAATGGGCGATGGCCTGGTTATGCTATCCGGAGGAAAACTTGAGAAAATACTTGAAAAGATGACCGGAAAGAGGATAATGGCGCTCCTTCTTGGTGCTTTTGTCACTGCAGTAATTCAGTCATCTTCCGCTACAACGGTAATGGTAGTTGGTTTTGTAAACTCGGGTATTATGCAACTGAGTCAGGCTGTTGGCGTAATTATGGGTGCAAATATTGGTACAACAATTACTTCGTGGATTTTATCGCTGGCGGGAATTGACGGTGGAAATGTTTTACTCAAGTTGTTAAAACCAAGTTCTTTTTCTCCTGTTCTAGCTGCAATTGGTATTATATGTACAATGACCGGTAAAGATGGCTCAAAGAAGAAGACCATTGGAACTATTCTTTTAGGTTTTTCTGTATTGATGTTTGGCATGGAAACTATGAGCAGCGCTGTCTCTCCACTGAAGGATAGTGCAGCTTTTACCGGAATGCTTACTGCGTTTTCAAACCCTATTTTGGGTATGTTAGCGGGAGCACTTTTAACAGCTGTTGTACAGAGTTCATCTGCGTCAGTTGGTATTTTACAAGCCTTATGTATTTCCGGTGTGGTTTCATATGGAGCTGCTATTCCAATAATTATGGGACAAAATATTGGAACTTGTGTTACTGCATTAATCTCATCTATAGGAGCCACAAAAAACGCAAAAAAAGCTGCATTTATTCACCTGTATTTTAATTTAATCGGAACAATAATATTTATGGTTTTGTTTTATGCAGCAAACCATTTTTTAAATTTTTCTTTCATGGTAGAAGAGGCAAGTGCAGCAAGTATTGCGTTAATACACAGTATATTTAATATTAGTAGTGCAGTTATCATGTTCCCGTTTGCAAATCTACTTATCAAGCTTGCATCGCTCACTATAAGAGATGAAAAGTCACTGAATGAAAAGGAAAATGCATCAACTGTTCTTAAAGGACTTGATGAGCGTTTTCTTGAAACACCTGCTTTTGCAATGCAATTATGTAAAAATACAATTAACGAAATGGCAGAATACTCAAGAAAAACAATTCTTTTGGCAATGGAAATTCAAAATGAATATTCTGAAAGCAAATTTGATGAAATAGAAGAATTAGAACAAACGGTGGATGAATATGAAGATGTCCTAGGTTCGTATTTAGTTAAACTTGCGGGGAAAGATTTAAGTACAGACGACAGTCATCTGCTTACAATTATGCTTCACTCAATGACAAATTTGGAGAGAATATCTGATTATGCAATTAACATAGCAGAAGTGATTAAAAAAATGCATGATCAGGGACTTTCCTTTACGGATAAAGCTAAATTAGAATTAAATTCCCTTAGTGTTGCAGTTCGTGATATAATCAACTTGACTATGGTTGCATTTGAGAATGAAGACGCTGAAAAGGCATTTGATGTTGAACCATTAGAGGAAGTAATAGATGATCTTGTTTTGGATATGAAACAAAGACACGTGCTTCGTCTGAGAAGTGGAATTTGCTCTATGGAGGTTGGACTTTACTTAGAGGACATTCTCACATACTATGAAAGGGTATCGGACCACTGCTCAAATATTGCTGTTGCTCTTATTGAAATTCCTGCAGATGAACTGGATATGCATAAATATTTGGGCGTTACAATTAAGGGAAGCAATCCAAAGTTCCAAGAGGAGTATTTTAGACTTAAACAAGTATATATTTTGCCGTAGATAAGAGAGGGTGAAATAATGGCCTTAATTTATATTGTTGAAGATGATAAAAGCATTCAGGAAATTGAAATGATTGCACTAAAAAACAGTAATTATTTGGTGCAGGCTTTTGATTGTGCTGCGTCATTTTATAACAAATTAGAAGAAATAATTCCGGACCTAGTACTTCTTGATATTATGCTGCCGGATGAGGATGGATATAAGATTGTCAGAAAACTTCGCAGCAATCCAAAAACTCGTCGTGTTCCGGTAATTATGATTACAGCCAAAACAACGGAAATGGATATGGTTAAGGGTCTTGATGACGGAGCAGATGACTATATTTGCAAACCGTTTTCAGTCATGGAATTACTTTCAAGAGTGCGTGCTCTTCTCAGAAGGTCTATGGAAGATACTCCGGAACAAATTGCCGTTGGAAATATTATGCTTGATAATGAAAGACATACGGTTATTGCAGATGGCAGAAGTGTTCTTCTTACCTTGAAGGAATATGAACTTCTGCGTTATTTAATGTTAAATGAAGATATTGTTTTAACCCGTGAATCAATTATGCGTTTCGTTTGGGGTGTAGACTTTGAGGGTGAAACAAGAACAGTTGACATGCATATAAAGACACTCAGACAAAAACTTGGACAGTGCGGAGGTCAAATTCGCACAATCAGGGGAGTGGGCTATTCTATTTGTAAAGAGTGCGGTGAAGATGCATGAAGAAAAAAATCAATATTCGCCTTGGAGTAATAGCTTTGATTGCTATAATTACCACGGCGCTTGGAGTTACACTTGCCTATTATAATTTGTTTCAAGTTCAGGTTAGAAACGATCTTAAACAGAATGCAAAACTTCTAATGGAAACGGAAGTTTTTCAAAATGCTTATGGACAGGCAGATGGAAAAACGGAAGCCTTAAACCATTTGAGTTCCGGCAACTTAAGAATTACCTGGATTGATGAAGATGGAACGGTTTTATTTGATAATGATACAGATGTAACAGGTCTTTCAAATCACTTGGATCGCCCGGAAATACAGCAGGCATTGAAGTTCGGTGAGGGCGAAAGTATAAGAAAATCCGACACAATGAATATGAGCACTTTTTACTATGCTCTTTTGTTGGAGAATGGCACTGTGCTTCGTGTTTCCACACAGGCTAGAACAATTACCAGTGTGTTGGTTTCTGCCATCCCGGTTATCCTTGTAATCTCTATTTTTATTTTGTTGGTTTGTATTTTGCTTGGGCATTTTTTAACCCGCAACCTTATGCGTCCTATTGAAGAGGTGGCAGAAAATTTAGACGAGCCGAACACCACTTTGGTCTATAAGGAATTGGAACCTTTTGCAGACAAAATCAGAAGTCAGCATGAAAATATTCTTGCCGCAGCAAAGAGCAGACAGGACTTTACAGCTAATGTTTCACACGAACTTAAGACTCCAATAACTGCAATTTCAGGATATGCGGAACTGATAGAAAATCAAATAGTAGACGGAGAAGCTGAAATACATATAGCAAAACAAATTAGACAGAATTCTGATAGGCTTTTGTCGCTGATTAATGATATTATTCAACTTTCCGAACTTGACCATAATGAATTGCCAAGAAAGTTTGAACAAGTAGATTTATATTCTATTGCAAAAGATTGCGTGGAAGATTTAAGATCATTTGCAGATAGTAAGTCGGTTACATTATCATTTGACGGGACTGCTGCCGGAATTACCGCGGACCCGACATTAATACGTGAAATGGTTGATAATTTAGTCCAAAATGCCATTAGATACAACAAAGAAAACGGTCACGTTCAGGTGTTTGTGACCATTGAAAATGGACATTCTATTATATCTGTAAAGGACACCGGAATTGGAATTCCGGCCGATCAGCTTGACAGGGTGTTTGAACGGTTTTACAGGGTGGACAAGAGCCGTTCCAGAGAGACCGGTGGCACCGGTTTAGGACTTGCAATAGTGAAGCATATTGCAGAAATTCATTCTGCTGAAATTTCAATTAACAGTACCCTTGGTGAGGGCACAGAAATTGTTATTAATTTTTAATACATATGTTATTTATGTGCAAACAAATAATTGGTATGTGTGATATAATATCAGTTGAGTTTGTGGAATTTTGACGGTTCTCAAATGAGGACCGTCTTTTCTATATTGGAGGGATTGCATGATAAAGAGACTTAATAAAACTGAAATTTTAAATGCTCTCCCTCTTGTTTGGGATGTTTTTTGTGAATTTGAAGCTCCCAATTACCCTGAGTCCGGGAAGAAAATGTTTTGGGATGCAATTCATGATGAAGTTTATTTGGATTCACTCACGGCCTTTGGAGCTTTTGAGGAAGATAAACTGATTGGCATTATTGCTTCAAGAAATGAGGGAGCTCATGTTGCTCTGTTTTTCGTGGATGGTAAATACCACAGTAAAGGAATTGGGCGCTCCCTTTGGAATGCATTACTTGATGTGTGTCAAGCTGATTTTATAACGGTGCATGCATCGCTCTATGCTGTGCCTATTTATGAAAAACTTGGGTTTGTTTGCGCTGGGAATGAAGTGGACGACAATGGCATAAAATATGTGCCAATGGTTTTCAACAATGTTATTCATAGGCTTCAAGACAAAGATGACAAAAAGGCTTATGCGTATTTCAAGGAAGTTGTTGCAATGTCAGCGAAGTCTAATAAATATTATTGTTTTTTTGAAGAGTTTGCATCGCTCATTAAAGAAAAAAGTTCTTATGTTAGAACAAGAGGTTTTATCCTTTGTTGCGCTCAGGCAAAATGGGACGCAGACGGTAAAATGGTACAATCCTTGCCTTCTCTGTTGGAGTTCCTTCAAGATGAAAAACCGACTGTGGTAAGACAGTGTTTGTCAGCATTAAATGAATTGATCCTTTATAGACCCGAATTATCTGAAATGATAAAGAGTGCAGTAGAACAAATTGATTTATCAAAATATAAGGATAGTATGGTTCCGCTGTTGAAGAAAGATATGGAACTTTTGCTGAATGCAATGTAAACTAAGTTGCAACATAGAAAGAGTTGATTCAAATGTTTATTTATGAAATGAGAGAAGTTTTATACCCAATTGCTTTTGCACTTATTATTTTAAGTTTAGTTGTTGGACTTATTGGAGTTCTACTGGAAAAAAGAAAAAAAACAAGATGTGAAGACAATAAACATGTAAATAAAGAAGAAAATGAAAACGTTAACGAAGATGACGCGGATGATTCTTTCGCTGAAGTAACAAAAAATATGTTTGCTCATCTTGGCGAGGATGATCCAAAAGGAAAAGAATATATGGATGAATTTATTCGTCGGTTTGAGGATCGTGAGCGCCAAAGAACACAGCATGAAGAAGAAGTTCTTGCAAGATGGGGTCTGACAAGAGAAACTGTTGAATCTGCTCGTTATGAAGCAAATGCAAGAAATCTTATTGGAGTAGAATATAAAACTGATACAAATGCGGAGTTTGGGTCTGTAGATAATCCTGAGAGGGTTGGTATGGAAGGCTGCTCCAATGACCTTCGTTTCTCAGTGGAGCGTGGACACTGGGTTTTAACTGATGGCTTGGGGAATGGCTGGATAAGATAATTTAGGAGATATATGAAATGAATTATATACGCATAACCAAGGACAACATTGATAAAGAACACATATGTTGTGCAATGTCTAATAACCAAAGTGCGGTTAAAAAAGAATGGCTTAAAGAACGCTTTGATGAGGGCCTGGTCTTTTACAGAAGCGCTGAAAGAGGAAAGTGTTTTATTGAATATATACCGGCAGAAAATGCATGGGTGCCAATTGAAGCTGACGGATATATGTTCATTAACTGCTTGTGGGTTTCAGGTTCCATGAAAGGGCATGGCTATTCGAGCGATTTATTAAATGAGTGTATTAGGGATGCAAAAGAAAAAGGTTGCAAGGGATTGTGTATTCTTTCATCAACCGGTAGAAAGAAGGAGTTCTTGGCGGATCCAAAATATTTGGCATATAAAGGTTTTGAGGTTGCCGATATAGCTGAAACAGATATATCGCTTATGTATTTACCTTTTTCGTCGGAGGTTGAACCTCCTAAATTTAAGGAGTGCGCAAAGAATCCTAAAATAGATGAAGATGGGTTTGTTGTGTATTACACCGATCAATGCCCATTTACATATTATTGGTTGCCAAGGGTTGCCGAAGTTGCTGCTGATAATGGTATTCCTTTTAAAGCAATACATATAACCACAAAGGAACAGGCACAAAATGTGCCCGCTCCTGTAACAATGTATGCTTTGTTTAAAGATGGTCAATTTATTACTCAGGGAATTCAATCTGACAAGAAATTTTTGGCATTGGCAGAAAAGTTGAAATAAATGGGCTTTGTATGCAATGGGGACGGTTCTCGGTTGCGGGGGACGGTTCTCGGTTGCTGGGGACGGTTCTCGGTTGTCGGGGACGGTTCTCGGTGATTGGGGACGATTCCCAGATAGGAGGTATTTTTTGACATTTATAACAGAAAGGTTAATTATCCGTCCATGGGAGGAGTCGGATGTTAATGATTTATATGAATATGCAAAGGAGCCGGCAGTGGGTCCTATTGCAGGTTGGCCTGTTCACACCAGTGTTGAAAACAGCTTGGAGATAATCAGAACGGTTTTATCAGCAGATGAAACCTATGCTGTTTGTCTTAAGGAAACGAACAGGCCAATAGGCAGCGTTGGGCTAATACCACCATCACAGTGCCACACCAAGGCCTCGGATACAGAGATGGAAATTGGCTATTGGATTGGTGTGCCATACTGGGGTAATGGGTATATGCCTGAGGCTGTTCGCGCTCTTCAAAAACATGTTTTTGAAGATTTGGGCTGCACAGCTATGTGGTGCGGCTATTATGACGGCAACGAAAAATCCAAGCGCTGCCAAGAAAAATGCGGATTTACATACCACCATACAGAAGAGAATAAGCCTTGTGTTTTAATGGGTGATGTTAGAACAGAACATTACACATATTTGACAAAAGAGCAGTGGAAAAAGTTGAAGTAAAAACAAGTCTACTTTTCGTAGGTACCATATTATTTGCAACTGATATATGATGGTGCTTGGGAGGGGATATAATGAATCAATATGTTACAGGCGGAGTAATAAAAGATCTTCGTGAAAAAAACAAGTTGACCCAAGCAGAACTTGCGGAAAAACTCTGTGTTTCGGATAAGACAATTTCCAAATGGGAAACCGGCAGAGGGTATCCTGATATAACTTTGCTTGAACCACTGGCAAAAACTTTTAATGTTTCAATAACCGAATTAATTTCGGGGAATGCTGTTACAAATGCAAATATTTCGGCAAACATGATTAGATCAAAGTTCTATGTATGTCCTGTATGCGGAAATGTTATTCACAGCATTGGCGAAGCAGTAATTACTTGCCACGGGGTTGAACTTACTCCGGAAGACTCAATATATGCTGATGAGAATCATGCAGTGTTTGTTGAAGTGTGCGAAGATGAATATTTTGTTTCGTTTAATCATGAAATGACTAAGAAACACTATATTTCATTTGTTGCAGCTGTTTCATCAGATAGAATTGAGCTTGTTAAGTTTTATCCTGAGGGAAACGCAGAAACAAGATTTAAAATTAATGCTGTTAAGCGACTATACTATTTTTGTAATAAAGATGGCTTATTCTATGTGGATATTGTAAAAGAAAGGAAAAATAATGAATAAAGAAAATATAAATATCCGTTTAGAAGAAAATAAAGACCGTTCTAAAGTAGAGAATTTAATAAGAGAAAGTTTTTGGAACGTATATCGTCCCGGTTGCTATGAGCACTATTTAATAACGAAATTAAGAAATGATGAGAATTTTGTTCACGAACTTGACTTTGTAATGGAAAAAGATGGGGAGATAATAGGGCAAAATGTGTTTGTAAGAGCAATTATAAATGCTGATGACGGAAGAAAAATTCCGATTATGACAATGGGTCCTATTTGTATTACTCCAAAACTCAAAAGACAAGGTTACGGAAAAATATTGCTTGATTACACAATGGAAAAGGCTAAGGAACTTGGATGTGGAGCCCTTTGCTTTGAAGGAAATATTGACTTTTACGGCAAGAGTGGGTTTAAGTGCGCAAGTGAGTTTGGCATAAGATATCATGGTCTTCCGGAGGGCGAAGATGCATCATTCTTTTTATGTAAAGAACTTATACCTGGATATCTTGACGGTATTACCGGAGAGTATGCAACTCCGGAAGTATACTATGTTGAAGAGAGTGATGTAAATGAGTTTGACAAACAATTTCCGCCAAAGGAAAAATTAAAACTTCCGGGACAATTGTTCTAATCAATGCACTCCCCACCTTTGTTTGGTGGGGATTTTTTTCGTTGAGTCAACTGGGTGGTCAACGGGGGACGGTTCTTGGTTGCGGAGAACCGTCCCCCGTTGCGGAGAACCGTCCCCGGTTGCGGAGAACCGTCCCCGGTTGTGGAGAACCGTCCCCGATTGCAGAGAACCGTCCCCGGTTGCACAATGATTCTATTGTGGTATAATGTTGAACATTCTACAAACATTAATAAGTTAAGGAAGTAATTCATGGTATGACATATGTTGGATGGAGAAGTTGATTGGCGAGCATAACAAAAATCAAAAACAAGTAAATTTTATAAATTCCTTGAAGGAAAAAGGTGATTTAAATTTTTAAAGTAATCATTTGTCTTTTTGCGGGTCTTGGTGCAGGCCTTGGGACCGGTTTTGCAGGTATGAGTGCGGCAGCAGTTGTTGCGCCAATGCTTATTGCCTTTCTTGGAATGCCCGCGTATGAGGCTGTTGGGATTGCCCTTGCAAGTGATGTCTTGGCAAGTGCAGTCAGTGCCTATACTTATGGAAAAAACAAGAATTTAGATATAAAAAATGGCTTTGTTATGATGGTAATGGTTTTAATCTTTACCATGATTGGAAGTTTTATTGCCAGTTTAGTTCCAAATAACACAATGGGAACGGCATCTGTATTTATGACCTTTCTTATGGGCGTAAAGTTTATAGTTAAACCTGTAATGACGACAAAAGAAACTATGGTAAGTACAAGTCAGAGAAAAAGATTTTTTCAGTCGATTTTTGCAGGTGCTCTAGTTGGATTTATTTGTGGATTTATTGGAGCAGGTGGCGGAATGATGATGCTGCTTGTCTTAACTTCAATATTAGGTTATGAACTGAAAACAGCTGTTGGAACAAGTGTTTTTATAATGGCTTTCACTGCTTTTACCGGAGCAGCAAGTCATTTTGTAATTGGTGGAATGCCAGATATAAATTGTTTAATTCTCTGTATTTTATTTACACTTTTATTTGCTAGGGTTGCTTCCGTTTTTGCTAATAAAGCAAGTGCTAAGACTCTTAATCGCGCAACAGGTGTAGTATTGACATTGTTAGGCGCTTCAATTTTTCTTGTAAAATTTGTTTTATAAAGTACTGTTTTATGGTAGAATTATAGTACTATTTTTTGGTTAAATAATTTGGGAATAAAGGAGAAAATCCTTGGAAAGGACTATTGTATGCACGAGTTAGGTGTTGTTTTCCATATTGCAAATCAAGTTCAAGAGGTTGCAAAAGAGAATGGTGTAGATAAAATTCACCAAGTAACATTATCAATTGGAGAGGTTTCGACTATTATTGATGAATATTTAATTGATTGTTGGAATTGGAATTCAAAAAAAACAGAAATGCTTAATGACTGTAAGCTTGAAATTGAAAAAATTGAAGCTATAACCTTTTGTGAAGATTGTGAAAAGGAATATAAGACCATTGAGCATGGAAAGACATGCCCATATTGTGGTGGAGGAAATACTTATCTTGTAACAGGAAATGAAGTGAAAATTAAAGAAATATTGGTTTCAGATCCTGACAATTAATTTGGCGTTCACTTCATTTTGAGGTGAACGCCTTTGCACTTTTTGTAGTTTGGAGAGATATTGTATGTCAGGAAAATTTTATATTGTTGGTGTTGGGCCGGGTGACAAGGAGCTTGTTACAATAAAGGCCCTAAAAACTGCATCTGAGGCTGATGTTATTGCACTAACTGTGTGCGATCCAGACCTTGAGGAAATAAGTGCTTTTGAAAAGGGCGAAAAGAACGAGTTTCAAACATCTGTTCTGTCAAACTCAGCGCCCTTTGAGGTAGTAAATGTCAATCAGCCGATTTCTCAAAAGGAATTTTTGCTTGCGGCAATTCCATTTGTCAAAGATGAAAAAATTTTGGAAAAACTATATCATGGATTTTCTAAGAGAATAATTGATTTACTTAAAAATGAAAAGAATGTTGCACTCCTTGTAAAGGGCGATCCAACTGTATATGCAAATGAATTTCTTATTTTTGAAAAGATTAAAAGTGAAGGATTTGAATGTGAAATAATCAGCGGAGTTCCAATTTTTTGCTCCGCGGCCTCCTGCGCAAAAACAAGTCTTGCAATTGGAGATGAACAGGTTAGGATATATGGAGACTGTGCTGAACTTGACCATTCACTTTATTTGCCGGGTACAAAAGTTTTTCTTAAAATTGGGAAGAATATACCTAGACTTAAGGCGGCAAGTAGAATGAAAAAAGTTGTGGTAGTTGAAGACTGTGGACTTCCATCAGAACACACATACGAAAATATGGAAGAACTGCCTGCACATGTAAGTTATGCTTCTATTGCAATTGTGAAATGAGGAAAGACGATGACCTTTTTAAAAGAAAATTATAAAGGGCTTTTATTATGCCTTGCAATTTCCATACCATCTTGGTTTTTGGGAAAGGCATTCCCTATTATTGGTGGAGCTGTTATAGCAATTCTTGCAGGTATGATAGTGACTCTGTTAATAAAGGATAAAACTGCTTTTGCAAGCGGTATTAAGTTCACTTCTAAGAAGATTTTACAGTGGGCTGTTATTCTCCTTGGATTTGGTATGAATTTAGGCGTTGTGGCATCAACCGGACTTCAGTCGTTACCGATTATTGTTTGCACAATAACTGTATCGCTCGTTATTGCTTTTATTCTTCATAAGGTTATGCATATACCAAGCAAGATTTCTACTCTTATTGGTGTTGGTTCTTCTATTTGCGGTGGTTCGGCAATTGCTGCAACTGCTCCGGTAATAGAAGCTGATGATGAAGAGGTTGCGCAGTCTATTTCGGTAATTTTCTTCTTTAACGTTTTGGCTGCACTTGTTTTTCCATACTTTGGACAGCTTGTTGGTTTTGATACGCTATCGGGCGATGCATTCGGCGTTTTTGCCGGAACCGCTGTAAATGATACATCTTCCGTAACTGCTGCTGCATCTACTTGGGATGCAATGTGGAATCTCGGTTCACAGACTCTTGATAAGGCAGTTACAGTTAAACTTACCAGAACTCTTGCAATTATTCCAATTACACTTGTGCTTGCGTTTTACAGAGCAAAAAAGGAAGGCTCAAAGGAAAACAAGGTGAGTATGAAGAGTATATTCCCATTCTTCATTTTGTACTTTGTCGGTGCCTCAATAATTACAACTGTTTTAATGGCGGTTGGTGTACCTGCAACTGTTTTTGCTCCAATTAAAGAACTCAGTAAATTCTTTATTGTAATGGCAATGTCTGCAATTGGACTTAATACAAATATCGTTAAACTTATTAAGAATGGCGGTAAGCCAATTATTATGGGCGGTTGTTGCTGGATAGGAATTACCGGAGTAAGTCTTATTATGCAGCATGTTATGGGCCTTTGGTAACTTTGGTATTTAACTTTTTAGATTTTGTGATATAATGCTTTTTTAGTATTTAGATTATTTATTATAAAGAGGTAATATATATGACTAAAGTAGATATAGTTTCCGGCTTCCTTGGCGCGGGAAAGACAACACTTATTAAGAAGCTTCTTGGAGATGGTTGGAACAATCAAAAACTTGTACTCATTGAAAATGAGTTTGGCGAAATAGGTATAGACGGTGGATTCCTTAAGGAAGCCGGAATTCAAGTTACAGAAATGAATTCCGGATGTATTTGTTGCTCTTTGGTTGGTGACTTTGGCGTTGCCCTTAAGGAAGTTGTAGAGAAATATGCACCTGACAGAATTGTTATTGAACCATCCGGTGTAGGAAAACTTTCTGATGTTATTAAAGCAGTTAATGATGTTGCTCCTGAAGCAGGACTTGAAGTAAATAACTTTGTTGCTGTTGTAGATGCAACAAAGTGCAAGAGATATATGAAGGGTTTTGGAGAGTTTTTCAATAATCAAATTGAATATGCCAAGACAATTATTCTTAGCCGCACACAACTTCTTTCAGAGGAACAACTAAAATTAGTTGTTGGTCTCATCCGTGAACATAACGAAAAAGCTACACTTGTAACAACATCTTGGGATGACCTTACAGGTTCTCAAATTTTAGCTGCTATGGATGCTAAAACAAGTTTTGAAGAAGAACTTCTTCATGAAGCATCTATTTGTCCGGAATGCGGTCATCATCATGAACACGGCGAGCATTGTGATCATGACCATGACCACGAACATGAGCACCATCACGAGCACCATCATGACCATGATGAAGACTGCACATGTGGATGTCATGACCATGAACACGAGCATGAACATCATCACGAACACCATCATGACCACGATGAAGACTGCGCATGTGGATGTCATGACCATGAACATCATCACGAACACCATCATCATGAACATGGACATCACCATCATGCTGATGATGTATTTACAAGTTGGGGTAAGGAAACCACTCATAAGTACTCAGATGACGAGATGAAGACCATTTTGGAAAGCCTCGCAAACGATGAAGAATTTGGAATTATCCTTAGAGCAAAGGGAATAGTTCCTTGTGTAGATGGTGAGTGGATTCACTTTGACCTTACTCCGGGTGAGTATGAGGTTCGCCATGGCGCAGCAGACGTAATTGGTCGTCTTTGCGTTATTGGAACAGAACTTAAGGAAGAAAAACTTATGTCATTATTTGGACTTTAATATACGAAGGGGATTGTAATGAGAGAAGTACCGGTATTTTTATTTGTTGGATTTATGGACAGTGGTAAGACCACCTTCATTAATGCAACGCTTCATGACCCTGAATTTACTCGTGGCGGAAAAGCAAAGACACTTCTTGTCTGCTGTGAGGAAGGCGAACTTGAATATGATTTGGATGAAATGAATCGCATAGGCGTATCTGTTGTAATGGTGGAAAATGAAGAGGATTTAAACGGAGAATATTTAACTTCGCTTCAGCGTGAATACAAACCGGAACAGATTATAATTGAATTTAATGGCACTTGGGATGTTGAAAAGCTCATTGCCCAAGATGTACCTAGATCATGGGTTGTTGTTCAAATTATTGCAACAGCAGATGCAAGTATTTTTGATATGTATCTTAATAACAACGATATGAAGAATATGATTATGTCTCAGATAAGCAGAGCTGACGACGTGTTTTTCAACAGATGTAACAAAGATACAGATATGAAAAGGTTTGGTACTACTGTTAAGGCAATGAATAGACGAGCACAAATTCTTTTCGAGTTTGATGATGACCAACTTGTTCCTTATAAGCAGGAACTGGATATTGACCTTAGTAAACCTGTAATTGAAATATCTGATGTTGATTATGGAAATTGGTACATTGACGCAATGGAAAATCCAATGAAATACGATGGAAAAGTTGTTTCATTCTTAGGTCTTGTTTATAATCCCAGAAGAATGCAAAAAGACTTATTTGGTGTAGGTCGTATGTCTATGGTTTGCTGTGCTGAGGATACAAGATTTTTTGGACTTGCATGTAAGTGGCCGGATGATCCTAAAAAGAAGCCTGCACATGAATCTTGGATTACAATTAAAGCTCGTATGCATGCTCAGTTTGTTGAGAGTGAGCAGGAATATACTGTAATTCTTGAGCCTCTTCGTATTCTCCCGGCAAAAGAACCGGAAGATGGTATGATTTATTTCAACTAAACCGTTGACAAACAATCTTAAAAGTAGTAAATTTATGACAGATAGTTGAACAACTATTCAACTATCTGTCATTTTTATATAGGAGGATAAGTTCATGAATGATAAAAATTCTGCATTTTGTTCTTGTGAAGTAATTCATGAAGAGGTAGTAAATAAAGTTCGTGAAGAAGTTTTAAGTAAAGACGAATATATTGAACTTGCTTCCCTTTTTAAACTTTTTGGAGATGCAACCAGAGTACAAATTTTACATGCTTTGGAAATAGAGGAAATGTGTGTATGTGACCTTGCTGCTCTTCTTGGACTTACAAAGTCTGCTGTTTCTCACCAGCTTAAAGAACTGAGACTTTCAAATTTAGTTAAATTCCGTAAAGAAGGTCAGGTTGTATACTATTCCCTTGCAGACTCCCATGTTAAGACAATTCTTGATATAGGATTTGAGCATTTACGTGAGGAATAAAAATTTTTATCTTTATAGTTGAACATTTGCTCAACTATTGTCGGAGGCGTGTATGAAAAAGCAATATTATTTAAAAGGACTTGATTGCCCACATTGTGCATCTGAAATAGAAAATGACGTAGCTAATATAAAGAGTGTAAAGTCTGCGTCTATGAATTTGATCTCACAGAAGTTAACCGTTGAACTTGAAGATTCGTTTGAGGGAAACTTAACAGAGCTCGTAACAAAAATAGTTAAGAAGCATGAACCGGATGTTCCTGTTGAAGAAATAATAGACCAAAAGTTTGGAGGCAACGAACAAGTACACCATCATCATGAACATGGTGAATCATGTGGATGTGAACATGACCACACTCATCATGAACATGATGAGCATTACGAGCATGACCATGGTCACGAACATGGCGGGGATGACGATGTTAAAAAAAGAATTTTCAAACTTGCAACAGGTGCTGTAATATATGCAGTTGCAATTATTCTTTCAGAGTTTACATCGCTCAACATATATATTACACTTGCCATTTTTATTGTTTCTTATATTATTCTTGGCGGTGATGTTGTACTTCGTGCTATTAGGAATATTTCACGCGGCAGAATTTTTGATGAGAATTTCCTTATGGCGCTTTCAACTGTCGGTGCTTTTGGAATTGGCGACTACAAAGAGGGCGTTGCTGTAATGCTCTTTTATCAAATTGGTGAATTGTTCCAAGATATTGCAGTTGGAAAGTCAAGGAAGTCAATTTCAAGTCTTATGGATATTCGCCCGGATACTGCAAACCTTAAAGTCGGAGACGAAATAAAGGTTGTAAATCCTAAAGAGGTAAAAATTTCCGATATTATTGTTGTTAAACCGGGTGAAAGGGTGCCCCTTGATGGCATAATTATTGAAGGAAAAACCACTTTGGATACACGTGCCTTAACAGGAGAATCTGTTCCACGCAGTGCAAAAGTGGGTGATTCAATCCTTTCCGGTTGTATAAATGAGTCGGGTCTTATTTCAGTAGAAGTTACAAAAGGATTTGGAGACTCAACAGCTTCAAAGATTATTGATCTTGTTGAAAATGCAACTTCAAAGAAAGCTCCGGCGGAGAATTTTATTTCCAAATTTGCTCATTATTACACCCCGGTTGTAGTAATTTCAGCTTTACTCCTTGCTTTAATTCCACCGCTGTTTTTTCACGGTGTTTGGTCAACATGGATTTACAGGGCTTTCGTATTCCTCGTAATTTCCTGTCCTTGTGCTCTTGTAATTTCTGTACCGCTTACATTCTTTGGTGGACTTGGTGCTGCGTCTAGACGTGGTGTGCTCATTAAGGGAAGTAACTACCTTGAGGCTCTTAATGATCTTGAAAACATTGTGTTTGATAAAACAGGAACCCTTTCAAAGGGCGTATTTAAAGTAACTGCAATAAATCCTGTCAAAGGTGTAGATGGAGATGAACTTCTAGCTGTTGCTGCAAGTGCGGAACACTATTCTAATCATCCTATTGCAAAGTCAGTTGTAACGGCATATGGAAAAGAGATAGATGAAACCGGTCTTTCAGATTATCAAGAAATTTCAGGTCATGGTGTTCATGTAAACAAGGATGGCAAGATCATACTTGCCGGCAACACAAAGCTTATGAATCGTGAGAACATTGAGTTTGTTGAAACAAACTCAGTTGGAACAAAAATTTATGTAGCAGTTGACGGCATGTTTATGGGTAGCCTTGTAATTTCCGATGAAGTTAAGGAAGACAGTGCGGAAGCAATAAAGGGCCTTAAAAAGCTTGGTGTAAAAAATGCTATTATGCTGACAGGTGACGGAAAACAAATTGCTGAGGCAATTGCAAATCAACTTGGACTGGACAAATTCTTCTATGAACTTCTTCCGGGGGACAAAGTTGAAAAGCTTGAGGAACTTATGAAAGACGAAACCGGCAAGACTGCATTCGTTGGTGATGGTATAAACGATGCACCTGTACTTGCAAGAGCAGATATAGGAATTGCAATGGGCGCTCTTGGATCGGATGCTGCCATTGAAGCAGCTGATATTGTTCTTATGACGGATGAACCATCAAAACTTATTGATGCTGCTTTAGTTGCAAAAATAACAAAGAAGATTGTTACTCAAAATATTGTATTTGCACTTTTAGTTAAGTTTATCCTCCTTGTTCTGGGCGCTTTCGGTATTGCAAACATGTGGATGGCAATATTTGGTGATGTTGGTGTAATGAGTATTGCGGTTCTTAATTCAATGAGAATGTTAAAAAAATAAAATACATTTAAAAAAAGACCACTGGATTTTACATCTAGTGGTCTTTTCTTTCATATAATATATAGCCAATTAAAATCAATTATTTTTACCAAAAAAGCAGACAAATGTCTAATTAATACTGTCAGTTTAACTGTTGTTTTTGGCAAAATAATTCGGTAAACTGTTAACGAATTGTGAATGAATGAAAGTTTTGTGGAGGCAATAGAATGAATAAGTTTAAGAAGTGCGTTGCAGCAATTATGTTTGCTGTAATACTCGTAACTACGGTGGGTATTGCAATACCTATGTCAGTTCTTGCAGAAGCATCATCCATTACTTTATATGTATCTGCTTCAGGTAGTGATAGTAACGATGGTTTAACACCGGAGACTGCTGTTGCATCTCTTGCAAGGACATCTGAAATTGCAAATCAGGCAGTAGAAAAATCAGTTGTTATAAATGTTTTATCAGATCTTACATCAATTGCTTGTGCAAGATATTATGATAAGAATGTAACAATTCTTGGTGGTTCTCATACAATTACAAGAGGACAGGATTTCGCAACAATTTCCGATACTGCCAGAAGTTGGTATAACCCGGCAATGATTGAAATTCAAACAGTGAATGATACGGCAAGTCTTAGAATTGAAAATTTAATACTTGACGATGCAGGAATTAACGCAAATGGGGCAACTAAATTTACCCAGGCTCCTGTTAATAATGTTTCAAGCGATAAAATTGTTCAATCAGCTATTATTGAGTCTACTCCTACAAAAGAAGTAAATATTACTCTTGGTTCAGGCACAAAACTTATTAACTATGGTGGTATGTCTGCGGTTCGTGTTACAGGACCTGCAACTCTTACTATGGAATCAGGATCTGAAATTTCAGGTAACGGATCTGCTTCTACAAAGAATAAGGGTACATTTGCTATTTGGTGTCAAGGAGCAAATGTTAATGTTAATCAAGGTGCAATCATAAAGGATATTGTAAATGGTATGGCCATTAAAATTGACAAGGGAAATCTTAATCTTGATGGTGTAATATCAAATGTATCCGGAAATGTTATTTTTGTAAGAGAGGGAACTTCAGTAATTACCGGTGAAATATTTAATTGTAAAACTTCTCTTAATAATACTCATGTTCTTCAAACCGGCGGAAATGCAAAGGTTACATTTACAAGTACTTCAAACATTCATGATAATACAGCTTATTATGGCGGCTTGTATTTGAACGGAAACGGAGATAAGGTAGATTTCTACGGAAAATTAAATAATAACTATGTTACAAGATATGGCGCAGTAGTTGTTGCTAATAATGGTGATGAAACAAAGCAATTCACACTTTATGACGGCGCAGAAATTTGCAACAACACATGTGCAAAAGACCAGGGCGGTGCTGCCTCTGTATTCCGTGGAAAGTTCATTATGAACGGCGGTAAAATGACAGGCAATAAATCAGTTGCCGGCGGTGGCGCTGTATACGTTAGAAAAGGCGGCATGTTTGAAATGAACGGTGGTTCAATTACAAATAACTATGCTGCCGGTGTTGGTGGTGGTATTGATGTTGACGCGTGGTCATACGGATGCCTTGCCTATGCAAAAATAAACGGTGGTGAAGTAGCTGATAACTTCATGAAGGCCAATGTTGTAATTGATGCAAATAGATTTTCAGCAACCGCAGACGGCGGAGTTGCAAATAACTTTGGCGTTGATAAAACCGCAGACAATAAAGAAAACGCAAAAGTTGGTCAAAACCTTTTTGTTTCAAAGAATGTTTTATCTAATGACAATGGTATTGCATTTGTTGTAGATGGAAAAACAGTTACTCCTTCAACTGATGTATACATAGGAAATGCTGAGGCAGGTTCTGTAAATACACTTGCAAATGTGGCAGCATCATACGGTTGGAGTGCACCAATAGCTTCATTCTGGAAGAATACTTCTAAAGCTATAGATTTTGATCTTACTGATGTGGCATTTGATAGTGCAAATCCGGTATATGTAATTGTTGCTGATTCAGATGCTGCAGGAAAATATGTTTCAGGTACAGAGAAGGTATATAAGGCTTCTGTAAATGGAGAAGTTATATCATCTACAATTCCAATGAGTGGTGAAAACGGTTCCATATTAGTTTTTGTTCAGCCAACAAAGGATTACGGTACATTGACTCTTTCTCAGAACGCTTCTGTTACAAAGGATTCAAACTTGACAGAATATACTGTAAATTATAAGAATATATTTAATATTTCTGATAACCTTCTTGCTTTAATGAAAGCAGAGCAAGGCGCAAAAGATATTACATTTGCTATTGATCTTGATTTAAGATTTGCTGCAAATGACAATATTACTGTTGAAAGCCCAATGTTTGAAAAGGGAACAGCAGAAGTAAATGGCTCAAAGGTTGTTGTGACAGCAACTCTTAAGGCTGGTTGGGAAAATGCAACCGGTGAAACAGTTATTACTGGTTCAGCTGTTCTTACACAAGATGACTTTATGGTTGATGATTATCTTGTTAGCACAGCAACTTTCACAGAGACTGTAGGAAATAATAAGATTCTTGTTCCTGCTGAAAAAGCTTCTACTCTTATGAAGGCAGAAGTAACTACAACAGTTCCGGAAACTACTCTTCCTACAACAGACATTGAGGATAACACTCCATTAAATCCAACAAAGCCTAGCGTTCAAAATACAGTTCCTACAACTTCAATAGATGTTGATAGAAATGCTGCTTCAAACGAAACTAATGTTGAAACAGTAACGGAACCTGCAACTACAGTTCCAAGTGTAACTTCCCCGGCAAAAGAGGAAATAAAGGATGAAACTCCTCTTGTTTCAGATAATGGTATTCAAGATTCATTAGGAGATATTTCTAGTGAAGTTGAAACTGCTGGATCATGGGCCCTTGTTAATGCAATATTGGCAATTGTTTCAATTATAATAGCAGTTTTTGAAGTTCTTAAGAGTATGTCTAAGCTTGCAAATAAATATAATATGATTGCATGTGTTATTGCTATTGTTGCAGCAGTTGCAAATATAATTGTCTTCTTCTTAACAGAGAGTATTCCATCAAGTATGATATTTGTTGATAAGTGGACTATTGTAAATGCGTTAATTACAGTATTAGGTTGTGGTCTTGCCATTGTTTTGTCATCTCAAAATAGGGAAGCAAAGGCAAAGAAATATTAATTTGTTATATATTTAAAGAGAAAAACCATGGGATTTTGGACTTGTCCAATTCCCATGGTTTTTTTATTAGCTTGAGATTGTCATTAATTTCTTATATCCATTTTCCATTGGTTTTCTTAGAACCGGAAAGAGAATAAGCGCAATTACAAAATTTCCGGCACAGTGAACAAGATCAAAAGGTATTCCGGAAATCCACCAACTGAATGCATAGGCAGGACCGCCCATAACAAGACAGACAGGGGTACAAAAAGCGCCGAACAACAGACCGAATATACCTGATATTACAGCCCAAATAATTCGGTTGGTGTTATTTCTACACAGCCATGCAATTCCAGCAAGTATTAACCAAATATAAAGGTACATAATACTCCATGTATTAATACCCCACAGTATGAATTCCATGGCAACATATGTGTAAATAGGGTAAATGCATTTCCATCCAAAAGTTACAGAAAATAACATTACCATAAGAGAGACCGGTTCAATGTTAGGGAGTGGAATAAGTGCCACCTTCATAGCAAAGGTCAATGCTCCCAAAATTGCAAATAGTGTCAGCTCCCTTAAAGTGATTTTTATATTTTTTTTCTTATGCTGCTTCATTTGAAGATGAGTCTGCCTGGTATACTTCATAAGCAAGTTTGAATGTATCGCCGTCGTTTACAGGCTGTTGATCAGCGCCATATTGGCCGTATTCACCATTAACATAGATTGACCAGTATGAACCATTTGTGTTGTAGTCTGCCTTTTCTCCGTCAACGGTTGTAATAAATAGTCCATATTCACTCTCTTCACCTTCAATGAGTTTGTTCTCCTTTAGAACTTCTGCAAGGTATTGTGCATCTGTCTTATAAGTGAAGTCTTTGGTACTCTTGTCGGCATGTACAACCTGCACTGTTATTGTTTTAGAACCTTCTGAAGTCTTTGGGCCGAATGCCAATAAGCATCCTACTACAACAGCAATTAGAACTACGAGTGCAACAATAGCACCGATCACTTTTTTGTTTACTTGTTTTTTTTCCATTTTTAAAACTCCTTTGTTTTTGATATATGTCGTCCGGAAGAATAAAAATGCACGTTCAAAAATGAACGTGCAAATAAATCCAAGTTATTTGGTTTATTCACACTTCCAGTTTCGGCAGAAGCGGTATTTCAAACCCACGTATCTGACTTATCCCTTTCGGGCTTCACAGTGACCGACTCGCAAGGCTTTTCACCTTATTCCGTGTCTCAAAAATGAGTGGTTTGAAGTAATATTTAATAATTTATGTTTATTCATTTTCGGCTTTCATTAGTTTTCTTTTCTTAGAAAACTTCACGCCGTCTTTGTCGGCAATTGTAATGCCTAAAAATCCCATAACAAGGCATCCAATTGGCATGAGCCAGTTGAAGATTGCCCAAGGGCCATATTCAAGAACGCTAATTCCAAGGGTACTTGCAATGAATACGCCACATGTGTTCCAAGGAATAAGTGCCGATGTTACGGTGCCGGAACTTTCAAGAGCATTTGAAAGTGTTGTTGGACTGAGACCCATTTTCTCATATTCTTCTGAGTACATTCTGCCCGGAACAACAATTGAAATATACTGTTCCGGCATAACAGCATTTGAAACAATACAAGTTGCCTCTGTAAGGGCCAAAAGACTAATTGGTTTCTTAACAAGTACTTTAACCTTGTCAACAATAACAGAAAGTTGATGAGTTTCTTCCATTATTCCGCCAAACATCATTGCAATGATTGTCATTGCAATTGAGAATGTCATATTCATAAGGCCGCCTTTGTTAAGTAACTCATCAATTTCATATATTCCGGTTTCACAAGAGAATCCGTTCATACCACAATTGAATAATGAACCAACGGTGCATTCAGGCTGGAAAATAAGTCCAACTATTGCTCCGACAAATATTCCAAGGGTAATTCCCGGTATTGCCGGAACTTTGAGTGCAACGGCAACAATTACAACAACCGGTGGAATAAGAAGTAGTGGGTTAATATTGAACATTGAAGAGAGTGCGTCTTGCAATGCCTCGACCGTACTTACATCAGCGGCTCCGCCGTTGTACTGTGTAAATCCAAGAATAGTAAAGAATATTAAACTAATTACATAAACAATAGCAGTAGGTGTGAGCATAAATTTAATATGGCTCATGAGGTCAGTACCTGACATTGCAGGAGCAAGATTTGTTGTGTCAGAGAGCGGAGACATTTTATCTCCAAAATATGCGCCGGAAAGAATTGCACCTGCGGTCATTCCCGGGTTCATTCCGAGACCAAAACCTATACCCATAAGTGCAACACCCATAGTTCCCATAGTACCCCATGAAGTTCCCGTTGCAAGTGCTGTTATGGAGCATATAAGAAGAGTTGCAACAAAGAAGATAGATGGTTTAAGAATTTTTAGACCATAATATATCATTGTAGGAACAACGCCGGCATCAAGCCATACTCCAATTAAGACACCAATAATAACAAGTATCATAATTGATTGCATTGCTTTTCCAATGCCTTTAATCATAAAGCCTTCAATTTCTGTCCATTTATATCCAAGAATTACGGACATGATTGCAGCGGCACATACACCTAAAAGCATTGGAACATGTGGGTCCACACCATAGACAATTATTCCAATTGCAAGAGCTGCAATAAGTACAATAAGCACTATAAGTGCTTCCCAAACTTTTGGCATTCTGGGAGTGTGGAAGGACTTATTTTCTTTTCCCATATCTTGTTACCTCAAAATTTTATGGTTTTCTTCTATCTATACCGTTTGATTCATAGAAGCGACGTTTGTTTTCATACATTCTTACATCTACTTCTTTAATTGTTTTATCTATTATTTCAATACTGGTTATTTTTTCAACACCCATTGAAATGCTGAGTTTTTCACCAAATAGACCTGTATATTTTTCAGTCTCTTCAACAAGTCTGGTTTCCACATCTGACGGTTCTATTGGAAGACTTGCTATTGTCATAAATTCGTCCCCGCCAATACGATAACTGGTGCCATACGGACCAAATATGTTTTGAATAGAATCTGCTGCTGCTTTTATTAAGCAATCTCCTGCTCCATGTCCATATTTGTCGTTTGTTTCTTTAAGGCCGTTTATGTCAAACATAAAAATGTAAAGGTTTGGTTCAAGTTCTTCTTTTTTTAGCTCTTCTACATTAAGTTCAAAACATCTTCTGTTTGGAAGTCCTGTTAATTGGTCGGTCTTACTAAGTTCAATATTTTTATTCATAAGTATGTATCTGTCAATTTTAATGCACATGGTGTATGTGCTTATGACAATACTTAGGAAAGAATATATGAGTACATCCAGTGCGTTGAAGCGTAGCATTTCCGGAGTTTGAGTTTGGAATGCCAATATGAAATATAGGATAACATTTACTATCAGCATGATATTTGTATTTATAGGAACACATGTGAACAATAGTGGTACTACAAATAAAAGCACAACAAAACTAATTGGTGGTTCTTCGGGATGTATTTCCGTTGCCAAAATTATTGATGCCAGATAGTAAATTTCCATGAAAGAGTACATAGAAATGTCTATTAATTTTTCACTCATTTTTATTGGTCTTGAAGTTAATACAGAAATGACAGCCATAACAACTGCAACTAACAGATATAAATACCTGTTTTCTAATGCAGTGTTGTCAAAAAAACTGTTTATGAAACATATAATGAGTGCCAAGGCTGATAGTATTGAATAAAAATTAAGTCTTATTTTGTTATCACTTATAATTTCCGACTTAACCTTTTTATATTCGTCTAAAGTTTTTGCACCATAAGTAAACATTGAAAAGTTGAACTTCATAAAGTGACCCTTTCATTCGCCATTGTTTTAGAAATAACACTCCTATTATAGCACAAGTTATGTGAAAAATGCAAATAACCGATTTATAGCATTTTGGCACGTAGATCTTCGCCTGAAAGTGGAGATAGATAAGCCGGTGCAATATCAAATACAGTTTTACAGCCGGTATTTCCTTCAAGAGAAAGTCTATATATTGCACGAGTGAAGGCAAGAATTACGGACGCTGTAAATTCAGGGTTGGAATCCAGTTTTAAACTATACTCAATAACGTGTTTGTTTTCCTTACTGAATCCGGTAACACCGGTTCTAAAAACGAAACCACCGTGTGGAATACCTGTATGATCACGATTAAACTCCTGTTCACTGATGAAATGAACAGTGGTGTCATATTCGTTGAAGTAGTTTGGCATAGTTTTTATGTCGTTTTCAATTTGTGTTAAATTTGCACCATCTTCGGCAACAACAAAGCATTCTCTGATATGTTTTTGTCTGGTTGTAAGAGAAGGGTTTTCTCCGTTTCTTACGGACTTTAAGGCACTTTCAACAGGGATTGTATATTGTTTTCCGTTTTTAACACCGTTAACTCTACGAATGGCGTCTGAGTGCCCTTGGCTTACACCTTTACCCCAAAATGTATAGTCATTGCCATCCGGTAAAATTGCAGAGCCATAAAGACGGAGAAGAGAGAACATACCCGGGTCCCAACCACAAGAAATGAGAGCGATGTGTCCGTTTTCTTTTGCAATTTTGTCTACGTTTGAAAAGTGGTCAGGAATTTTAGCATGAGTGTCAAAACTGTCAATTACATTAAAGTATTTTACATATTCCGGTGTTTGTGAAGGAAGGTCAGTTGCCGAACCGCCACAAAGTACAAGAACATCTATTTCATCTTTGAGATTTTCAATGTTATTAACAGAATAAACGGGAACATCTTTTGTAATTGGTTTTATAGTTTTAGGATCTCTTCTTGTAAGAATACAAGAAAGTTCCATATCAGGGTTTTGTCTAATGGCGCTCTCAATTCCTTTACCAAGATTGCCATATCCTAAAATTCCAATTTTCATATTGTTTAACCTTCCATTTGATAGATTTTAATTCCAGTAATCAGTTTCTTCTTGTATTTCACATGCCTTTGCATTGTATAGTGGCTCAATGCCTTTCTTTCTTTGCTCAGTGTAATTTTTAAGAGCAGCAAAAGCTTTTGGACTGAGTATTATAATTACCGGTATATTTACTATAACCATAAGTGCTTGACAAAGATCTGCAAGGTCCCAAGCAAATCCTGCTGTTGCAATTGCTCCGACAAATACGATGGCTGCACAAATAATTCTAAAGATTGTCATGAATTGTTTGCCGGGTTTGTGGCCAAGTATGAATCGCAGACAACCTTCTGTATAGAAGTAATTTCCAATTAATGTGGTAAATCCGAAAAGAGATATAGCAACGGCAATGAATATTGGCCCCCCTGTACCGAATATTGTCTTAAGTGATTCCTGAACGTAAGGAACACCGGAGAGTTCTTCCGTTGGTACAACATTTGTTGAAAGGCACATAAGTGCAGTTGCAGAACAGATGATAAGTGTGTCAAGGAATACAGAAAAAACCTGTACAAGACCCTGCTTTGCCGGGTGTGATACACTTGCTGTTGCAGACGCATTTGGAGCTGAACCCATACCTGCTTCGTTTGAATAAAGGCCGCGCTTTATTCCATACATAATGCAGCTTCCGGCAAATCCGGAGAGACCGGCCTTAAATGTAAATGCGTCCTTAAATATTTCAACGAACATAGTTGGAACATTCTTTATGTTTATGATTAAAGCGATGAGTGCCAATACGACATAAAGTGCGCCCATAATAGGTACCATAACTCCGGTTATTTTTGTGAGTTTTTTTGCGCCTCCAAATACAGAAAGAACAAAAAGTGCGCAAAGAAGTCCACCGACAATTACCGGAGTTGATTTTGCATTGTAAAAATCAAAAGACATAAACGCTGTTTGAATGTTATATGATGCAAGAAGATTATAACCGAGTGCATATGTTGTAAGCACAAAAATGGCAAATACCACTCCAAGCCAACGTTTCTTTAATGCAGTTTCAATGTAGTATGAAGGGCCGCCGTAGGATTGTCCTGTTTCTTCGTCGTGTCTTTTGTAAATTTGAGCCAGTGTTGATTCAACAAAGGCTGCTGATGAACCGAATATTGCTGTGATCCACATCCAGAAAACTGCACCCGGACCACCAAGGCAAATTGCAGTGGATACACCTACTATGTTACCTGTGCCAACACGTGATGCTGTTGAAACCATTAATGCACCAAAAGATGAAATACCTTTGTCATCATGTGGTTTTTCCACGGTTGTTCTTAGTATTTCAGGTAAAAGTCTTATTTGTGGGAATCCCATTCTAATTGTAAAGAAGATTCCTGCGCCTATTAGTAATAATGGAACTATATATGGTTGATATAGAAATCCGCTGAGGGCATTTATGAAGTTGTGTAAAGCTTCGAACATAAAACTCTCTCTTTCATTTGATTGTCTTTAGTTTTCTATATATTCTTCAGACAGTTTTTCGTCTGCATTTGTACCGGTGTTGCTATCTTTTAAGAATAATGTGTAGATAACAAATCCAAGTAAAACAAGGCCAAATGCAAAAACTATAACAGCATAGTTTCCATTTGTAATTTCAGAATAAAGTCCGCCAATTTCAACCACTAAAATTAAAGCTGGTGTTATGAATTTTATCATAATAGGGAAGACCTTTTTGAACCAGTTTGGAAGAGGATTTCCGCCCTCTTCAATTTCTTTGACAGCTTTTTCCGGCTTTAATATCCAGCCTACAGAAAAGCAAGCAAATAGAGCGCAAACCGGCATAAGAACTGTGTTTGTTACTGAGTCAAAGAATGTAAGACCGTCTAATCCGAAAAATGCGGGACCGCTTTCTTCAAGAATTGCAACGTGGCCAAGTGAAATTCCAATAGGAATTGAAACAAGGAAGCAAATTGCTATAACAATAAGTGCGGCAAACTTACGGTTGAATTTATATTTTTGAATAATAAATTGTGTTACAACTTCAAGAAGTGAAACAACAGATGTAATAGCGGCAATTGAAACCATAAAGAAGAATGCAAAAGAAACAATCTTTCCAATGAGTCCGAGCGATTCAAATACTTCAGGAAGGATAATGAACATAAGAGCTACGCCCTGGCTACTTCCAAGGAGTTCAGGATTGAAGTGTGCAACTGCCGGGAATATTGCAAGACCTGCAAGAAGAGCAACAAGAGTGTCAAAAATGCAAATCATTGCACAGGATTTTGTAATACTAATTTCCTTGCCTGTATAAGAACCGTATGAAACCATTATTCCCATTCCAAGAGAAAGAGAATAAAATGCTTGACCCATTGCAGTTAAAATTGCTTTAGGTGTAATTGTAGAAAAGTCAGGCTTTAAGAAGAAAGCAAGCCCTTCATTAACACCCGTTCCAAGAGTAAGTGAATAAATTGCAATTCCGACAATGATTAAGAAAAGCATAGGCATAAGGATTTTTGACATTTTTTCAATACCTTTTTCAACGCCGCCCATAATTATTGCTGCACTAATAAGTAAGAATAGTCCGGTAAATAAGATTACCTCCCAAGTATTTACGGAAAATGTTGGAAGTATACCTGCGTTTCCGGCAAAGGAATTTACAGTGAATTTTACTGTCCAACCACCAAGAATTGAGTAGTAGCAAATAATGAAAGCAGGAATAATTACTGCAACAAGACCAAACCATCCCACTTTCTTATTGACTGCTTTGTATGCAGATACAGTATTTGCTTGAGCGCGCTTTCCAATGTATATTTCACTAATCATTGTGAAAAATCCAATGAGAAGGACACAGGCAATGTAAATTAAAACGAATGCAGCACCACCATTTTGTGATGTCTTATATGGGAATCCCCATAAATTTCCAAGTCCTACTGCGCTTCCTGCAGCAGCTAGAATAAAGCCAATACCACTGGCAAAACCATTCTTTCTTTTTTCCATAAAAATAATTCTCTCCTAAAATGAAATATAATTAAAGAGTATATCATTTTTTTGTACATTTGTCTTTATATTTATAGGTAAAATTATTTATATCTACTTTGAAAATCACTTTGTAAATGACTTTATACAAAAAAAGAGAGTCAATTGACTCTCTTTTTTTGTTTTTTTATGTTTAGAATGTCCTATTTTTTGATTGTTTTAACAATTGCTAAGATTCCACCATATAAAACACCTGCTACCGGCCAAACAATCCATGTCATGTCCCAGCGCATAGTTAAGCATACCAAACCGCATGGTTGCACACTACCAAATTTGATTTGCAATTTGTCAACCGACGGTTGCAATTCGCATAAAAACACACCTGTAGGACACCCGGTACTGTCCTACAGATGTGTGAAATTTATATATTATTTATATTGCCCTCTCTAAACGTGGAAGAAGCTCAAATTCTTCAAGCGCTTCACTTTCTGAAGACGAAAAATCCTTAAGATATTTGTCATAATCAAGTTTCATGTGTTCATATCTTTCAATTGTTTCATTTGAACGCTCCCAAACATATGCAGCAAATTCATCATATTTTTCGGAGAGAACCTTTATTATATCACTGTCAAGTTTTCCGCTTTCTGCTTCTTTCTGTAGGATTTCGATTACGAATTCTTTATCAAGCGACTTTTTATAACTGCGCTTTTGCATTAAAGCACTAGTCACATCAGCAATTTGAAGGAGTCTGTCTTGTAGTGACAATTCATTTGCCGTTAGTCCTTTTGGGTATCCGCTTCCATCAAGTCTTTCGTGATGGTTTGAAGCGATTTGGACAACTGTATGTGGAAAAATATCCGTAATTATGAGTTCTGTATACACCGCATGCTTTTTCATGTGGATGTATTCGTCTTTGGTCAGTTTATCCGGCTTTTCTACAATTGATGAAGGAATTTTTATTTTGCCTAAATCGTGAATACAAGCTGCACACTCAAGCTCTTTTAATTCTTTTCTGGTCAATCCAAATTCTTTTCCAAGTGCTCTTGCCAAAAGTTGAGTGGTTATTGTATGAACAACTGTTTGCTCACTTTTGAAATCTATTTCATAGGCAAGCATATTAATTATAGGCATTAAAAGATTTTCACTTATTTCCGGCGTGTCAAAGAAATTTTTAACATCTACCCAATAAGTGTTATCTCTAATGGATTCAAGAATTTTATATTTTTCATTTGCCGCAATAAAATCTTCAACATCTTTTGGATTAAAGTTTTTACCTGCTCCGTTTTTTAACTGCCAAATTACATCTTCTGTTTCTTTGTGTTTTATGTTAAAAATATCAATACGGTCAAGCATATGAATGAGTATGCCGTCGTCTATATATGGACTATTATAATTATCTTTTTCATCAAAGTTTGTGTGGTGATAAAGAAGGACTTCTGCTTTATTTTTAATTGGAGAGAAGTGCTTCATGAATAAATATCCATAAACGCAGTGCTCATGAGTATTACGAACGTCGAATTTAAGTAAATCTAAGAATTTCTCCGTTTTATAAGCACCAATATCATGAGCATAGCAAGTTAACATCATGTTGATAAAATGTTGATCGTATGGCAATCCTCTATATTGAGAGATTTTTAAATATAGATATGCTACACGGTCACCATGATCTACAACCTGAAGATTTAACTCTCCTAAAATCTTTCTGAGAATTGCGTAAAGAGAAATATCCATTTTTAGCATGTCACTATATGTTTGTTTTGTCTCATTTGAATTATTACCGTTAATACGCCTCATCCTCCATCCATTAAGATGCTTGAGGATAATTTTAACATATTTTTAAGAAAAACACAATACTTTTTATTCAAAATGAACAAACGGTAGTTTTTTAAGTTTTTACTTGATGGATATATAGCACAGTCAGTATAATCCGTGAACTAAAAAGGCGTAAAATTGTGTCACCTGCATGCAAAGAGAAATGTAATAAACGTATCAACGGATGGAAAGTTGAGTTACTCTGCAAGATTTAAAAGCGTGTCTCCTGTAATACGATATACAGTCCAATCAGACATTGGTTTTGCACCAAGTGACAAGTAAAAGTCAATACTTGGTTTGTTCCAATCCAGACAACACCATTCCAGTCGACCACATCCTCGTTCAACTGCAATGGATGCCAATTTCTTTAAAATTGCTTTTCCATATCCCCTGCCTCTGTATTCCGGTCTTACAAACAGGTCTTCCAGATAAATCCCTGCTTTCCCAAGAAATGTGGAAAAATTATGGAAAAAGAGTGCAAATCCAACCTCCTTATTATCCTCAAGAACAAAAATGACTTCTGCCTTCTGCTTATCAAAAATCCATTCTTCCAGTGTTTTTTCATCGGCAACAACTTCATTCAACATTTTTTCATAGTCTGCCAGTTCTCTAATAAAACACAGAATTAATGCAACATCGTTTCTTTCTGCATATCTAAAATTAACTTCTGAAGCCATTTAATTTACCTCCGCAAATTTGAATTGTAGTTTTTAATAGGTTTTATGTTATTCAATCTGTCCTTTCAATTAATACAACCGTCGCTATTTGAAACATTTATCGTTAGCGACAGTGTGTACTTTGGACATCAATACAACCGTCTCCACATGTGCGGTGCGTGGGAACATGTCCAGAGGCGTAGCGCGGGTGAGCGCGTAGCCGGAGGACTGGAATTGGGCGGCGTCACGGGCAAGGGTTGCGGGGTCACATGAAATGTAAACCACGCGTGTTGGATTCATTTCAACAATGGTTGAAATGAGGTCGGGGGTAAGGCCTTTTCTTGGTGGGTCGACAAGGACCACCGATGGGGAAAGGCCTTGCTTCTTAAGCGACTCAGCCGCCTTGGTTGCGTCACCGCATATAAATTCAGCATTGTCAATTCCATTTATTTCTGCGTTCTTTTTTGCATCTTCAATTGCCTCCGGAATTATTTCAACTCCGACCAGTTTTTTTACGTCATTTGCCATGGTAAGGCCAATTGTGCCGGTGCCACAATAAAGGTCAAGAAGAACATCATCTTTTGTCAGTTCTGCGTACTCTTTTCCAAGAGTATAAAGGCGTTCTGCCTGTGGTGGATTGACTTGATAGAATGAAAGCGGAGAAATACGAAAAGTAAGTCCACAAAGTGTATCTGTAATGTAGCCTTCGCCGAAAAGTGTTATGCATTCCTGTCCCGTAATAACATTCGTATCCTTTGTATTTACGTTGAGTACAAGTGTTTTGAAGTTGTCTGTTTTTTCTTTTAATTCGTTAATTAGATGCTCTTCATTTGGAATGCTTTTTCCATTAATTACAAGACAAAGCATTACTTCTTTTGAATAATGTCCACGACGTATATAAATGTGTCTTAAAAGACCGGTTTTGGTTTCTTCTGAATATACGGAGACATTATTTTTTTCTATCCAGGTTTCAACAATAGTTAGTATGTCTTCAAAATTTTTCGGCTGCAGGGCACAGTTTTTGCATGGGATAATTCTGTGGCTTCCAAGAGCATAAAATCCAATTTCCAAATTTCCGTTTTTATCTTGGCCAACAGGGAATTGTGCCTTGTTCCTGTAATGGTTTTGGTTTTCTGAACCAACTACATTTTGAAGTGGTGGATTTTCAAAGTGCCCAATGCGTGTGAATGCATCAAAAACACGCTGCTTTTTTATTTGTAATTCTGCGTCATATGAAATATGTCTGTATGCACATCCGCCACACTTCATGGAAACGTTGCAGTCGGATGAGATTCTATCGGCGGATGGCGTGATTATATTTAGTATTTTGCCGAAGGCGTAAGTTTTCTTTACTTTGACAATGTGAACTTCAAGTTCATCACCAAGGGCGGAGCCCGGGACGAACACAGCTACACCGTCAAAGTGGCCTACGCCATTGCCTTCGGCAGTCATTCCGTCAATTTTCAAAGTAATATTTTGGTTTTTTGTTAGCATTTTTTCACGCCTTTAATGTTAGTTTTGTCAATTGAAAGTTTATGTTGTATATAGTAAAATGTAAAATACATTTTTTAGTATAACATTTTTTAGGGGAAGTTCAAATGGGTATAACAGTTAATCCGGGCTCTTGGAGCGGTATGTTTGCGGTTCCATCCTGTGTGGCAGATGAACATTTAAAGAAAGCAAATGGGCAGCAGCTCAAGGTGCTTCTTTTTGTCATGCGTCACAACAATGAAACAATTGAAATAGAGGATGTTGCAAAAGGTACCGGTATGGCTGATGCAGATGTAAAGGATGCAATGCAATACTGGATTGAAATTGGCCTTATTAGCAACGACGGAAATTTTAAAGAAATAAAAAATGTTAATACTACTCAGCAGAAACTTTTGGAACTTCCGGATGTTATTCCAACTTATGATCAGGTTGCTTCAAGAACACTTGAATCACCGGAGCTTCGTTTTTTGTTTAATGAAGCACAAATGCGACTTGGCAAAACCATTGGATATGATGCACAGGCAAAGCTTCTAATGATTCACGACTGTTACGGCCTTCCGGTTGAGGTAATTCTTACAATTATTGAGTATTCTGTCAGTGAAGGAAAAAGCTCAATGAAATATATTGAGAAAGTTGCAAAGGATTGGGCTGAAAAGGAAGTAAATACTTTAGAGGCTGCGGATGAACATATAAAGCAAATTCATTCAGACAGAAAACTTTGGAACGAGTTTGCTTCCATGTTTTCGGTTGACACTCCAAAGTATACGGAGAAGAGATTTTCATATGTTGTTCGTTGGCGTAAAGAGTGGAAACAGTCTTTTGAACTTATTTATTTGGCATATGAGGAAACGGTGAATCAAACCAACTCATTTAGCTATGAATATATGAATAAGATTCTTGAAAATTGGCATAATTCGGGCATCAAAACTCCCGCTGCTGCAATTCAAGCATCTAAAGACTACAAGGCAAAGGCTAAAGGCGGAGGAGCAAATGCTGTTTCTAAATCTAAACCGGAGACTTCGTATGATTCAGGCAAATATATAGAAAAGGCCAAGGGGCCAATTGTGTACAAGAGGAGAGAGCAAAATGGTCAATAATTTAGAAAAGGCAAAACTCATCGTCGACAGAAGACGTTCAGCTGCAGAGGAAACAGCTGAAAGAAGACGAAGAGAACTTGAAGAGGTCTCTCCTGAACTGAAGGCTGTGAATGCCGAAATTGCATCAGCAGGACTTAGAGCAATTAAAGCCATTGGTATGGGACAAAATGCAGAGGAATATATTACACGTCTTGCAAGTGAAAATCTTGAACTTCAAAAGAAACGTGCGGAAATTTTAAAGTCTCTCGGACTTCCGGAGAATGTTTTGGATATTCAGTACACCTGTCCAAAATGCGAGGATACTGGCTCTTTTGAAGGACACTACTGTACTTGTATTAAGTCTCTTGTTTCGCAAATGCAAAGAGATAATTTAAATACATGTGCTCCGGCAAAGTCATCAACTTTTGATACATTCAGCCTTGATTACTATAAGGGAATTGTCCTTCCCGAAACAGGAGAAAGTGCATATGACAGAATGAGTCAAATACTTGCTTTCTGTAAGGGCTGGGCGGATGACTTTGACAGACAATCTCAGAGCATTTTAATGTTTGGTAATACCGGCCTTGGAAAAACGCATCTTTCTCTTGCAATTGCAAATGTTGTTGTATCCAAAGGATATAACGTTATTTATACAACAGCCGGGACCTTGTTTTCTCAACTGGAAAAGGAAAGATTTGGAAGACTTAAGGCAGATGAATCGCCGGAGGAGGCAGTACTTTCATGTGACCTTCTAATCCTTGACGATTTGGGCTCAGAGTTTATTACACAGTTCACTGTATCTGAAGTTTATAACATCATTAATTCACGAATGCTTTCCGGAAAGCCAACAATAATCAACACAAATCTTAAGTATGATGAACTTGCAGATAAGTACAATCCACGCGTTTATTCAAGAATAATTGGGGACTATGTTCCACTTGAGTTTATTGGAAATGACGTAAGACAGCTTAAAGATTATTGATTAAGAGGAGATTTTAAATGGACATTATAGGTTCAATTACCGACCAATTTAAACTTCAACGTTGGCAGGTAGAAAACACAGTAAATTTAATTGACGAGGGAAACACTATTCCTTTCATTGCCAGATATAGAAAAGAAGCACATGGTACCCTTGACGACCAAACACTTCGTGAAATATCTGAAAGACTTACTTATCTTAGAAATCTTGATAAGAGACGTGAAGAAATTTCGGCATCAATTATCAGCCAAGAAAAAATGACAGACGAATTAGCTGAAGCAATAGATAAAGCTGTAACTCTTGCTGAACTTGAGGATATTTACAGACCGTATAAACCTAAGAGAAAGACAAGAGCTTCCGTTGCAAAGGAAAAAGGTCTTGAGCCTCTTGCTGCCGCAATTATGGAACAGAAAAATGGAGTGGACCCACAAGTACTTGCACCTGAATATGTTGATGCAGAAAAGGGTGTGGAAACAGAAGAGGAAGCATTGCAGGGTGCATCTGATATTATTGCGGAAGATATTTCTGACAATGCGGACATTAGAAGAAAACTCAGAAATCTTTTTATGAAGCTCGGAATTATTTCTGTTAAACAAGCAAAAGAAGAAGATAGCGTATATGCTAATTACTATAACTTCTCAGAGAAAGTTGAAAAACTTGCAGGTCATAAGATCCTTGCAATTGATAGAGGAGAAAGAGAAGGGTTTCTTAAAGTTTCCATTGAATTTGACAGAGAAAAGGCAATGGATATAATTGCAAGAACTGTAATTACAGGGGACAATAAGTGCTCTGAATTTGTAGCAGCTGCAGGTGCAGACGCCTATGACAGACTTATTTTCCCTTCAGTTGAGCGTGAACTTCGTTCAACCCTTACAGAACGTGCGGCAACTGCTGCAATTAAGGTGTTTGCTCAGAACTTAAAGCCACTTCTTATGGCACCTCCTGTAAAGAACAAGGTTGCAATTGGACTTGACCCCGGTTACAGAACAGGCTGTAAAGTAGCCTGCGTAGATGAAACCGGTCGCGTGCTTGACACAGGCGTAATTTACGTAACACACAGTGAAAAGCAAAAGCAGGACGCAAAAGAATTCGTAAAGAAACTCATTGCAAAATATGATGTTGATATTATTTCAATAGGAAACGGTACTGCGTCAAAAGAAACAGAAATGTTTGCCGCAGAACTCATAAAAGAAATTCCGCAGAAAGTTTCGTATATGGTAGTATCTGAGGCCGGTGCTTCAGTATACTCTGCATCTAAACTTGCGGCTGAAGAATTTCCACAGTTTGACGTTTCACTTCGTTCCGCGGTTTCCATTGCAAGAAGACTTCAAGATCCACTTGCGGAACTTGTGAAAATTGAGCCTAAGGCAATTGGCGTTGGACAATACCAGCATGATATGCCAAAGAAGGAGCTTGAAGAGGCACTTGACGGCGTTGTTGAAGATTGCGTAAACTCCGTTGGTGCAGACCTTAATACCGCATCGCCTTCGCTCCTCTCAAGAATTGCCGGTATAAACAGCACAATTGCCAAGAATATTGTTTTATATAGAGAAGAAAACGGAGCATTTTCTTCCCGCTCAGAGCTTAAAAAGGTTCCAAAACTTGGACCAAAGGCTTACGAGCAGTGTGCCGGATTCCTTCGAGTTTCCGAAAGTAAGAATGTACTTGACAATACAGGTGTTCACCCTGAAAGTTATGATATTGCAAAGAATCTTTTAATGCTCTGTGGATATGATTTAAAGGATGTTAAGTCCGGAAATATTCCGGAACTTCACGAAAGAATTGAAAAACTTGGAATTTCAGAAATTGCAAAACGACTTGAAACAGGCGAGCCAACACTTCTTGATATTGAGAAGGAACTTTTAAAACCCGGTCGTGACCCACGTGATGAACTTCCACCACCACTCCTTCGTTCAGATGTTTTGGAAATGAAGGACTTAAAGCCCGGAATGGACATAAAAGGAACAGTTAGAAATGTAATTGATTTTGGTGCATTTGTTGATATTGGTGTTCACCAAGACGGACTTGTACACATATCTCAAATTACAGATAAATTTATTAAGCATCCGTCTGAAGTGCTTTCGGTTGGAGATGTAGTTACTGTCAGGGTAATGGATGTTGATCTTCAAAAGAAGAGAATTGCCCTTACTATGAAAGGAATTCAAGGGGAGGTATAAAAATGCTTCTCGAGGTAAAGAATATTTCGAAAAGCTTTGGTGAAAAACAAGTTTTACGAAATATTAGTTTTTCTGCGCAAAGCGGTTCTGCTTTGGGTCTTCTTGGAAGAAACGGAGCAGGTAAAACTACAACAATTAGAATTATCATGCAGCTTTTTAAACCAAATGGCGGTGAGGTTTTAGTTGATGGGAAACCTATAGATATTAAAACAGTCAACATTGGGTATATGCCGGAAGAAAGAGGCCTTTATCCAAAGAAAAAAGTCATTGAACAACTAATTTATTTTGGTGAACTTCGCGGGCTTCCTTCCGGTGCGTCTAAGGAGTCGGCAAAAAGACTTTTAAAAAGGCTTGAAATGGAAGAATATGCGAATGCAAAACTCAGCACTCTTTCAAAGGGAAATCAGCAAAAGATTCAGCTCATTGCAACGCTAATTTCAAATCCAGATATTGTAATTTTGGACGAGCCATTTTCAGGCCTTGATCCGGTAAATGCAATGCTTCTTAAAGATGTTGTAAGAGAACTTATTGCAAATGGGAAAATTGTAATTTTTTCAAGTCATCAAATGAATTATATTGAAGAGTTTTGCGACAACATTGTAATTTTAAATGACGGAGTAATATCCGTTTCCGGAAACATTAAGGAAATAAAACAAAGTTATACAAACAATAAGGTTTCAATTGAAACAGATGATAAGGAAGCAGCCTTAAAACTCTTTATGGGTGAGAATTGTGTTAAGCGCACTGAGTTTTCAGACAAGGGCGTTGTGGTTGAACTTGTTGAATGGGCTGAAATAAAAGATATTATGTCAGTCCTTGCCGATTCAAAAATTAAATTGTCAGGCGTTTCACTATATGAACCTTCACTCAACGAAATATTTGTTGATTATACAGACACTTCTGAAGAGGAGGTGCAGTCATGAAACAGTTTTGGACAATTTTTGAGTTTGAACTAAGGGGCTATTTGAAAAACAAATTGTTTATTGCAATGACAGTTATTATTGTCTTGGTAATAGCAGGAATCCTTTCTTTCCCTAGACTTACAGGATTTTTAAAGGATAATAATATTGATCTTCCGTCATCTGAAAAGGAAGATAAGAAAATTGCCATTTGTAACAAAACGGGCCTGGAAGATGAGATTTTTGAGCAGTCGTTTGGATCAGCATTTTCAGATGGATATGAAATTTCATTTTTAGAAAATGATAAAACAATAAAGAGAGATGTAAAATCCGGGCAATATGACAGTGCCATAATTCTTGAATCCCCAACATCTTTTAAGTATGTTGTTGAAACAGCAGACATGTATAGCACTGAAGCTCAAACTGCAAGTCATGTTCTTTTGAATGTGCATAGGTATGTTCTTATGGCGCAAAAGGGAATGACTGAGGCTGAAATTGCTGAAGTACTTGATTCAAATATTGATTATGACACAATTGTAACAGGTAAAGACCAAACAGAAAGCTTTCTTTATACATATGCAATAATAATGGTTCTTTATATGGTACTTCTTCTTTATGGCCAGTTTGTTTCAAACGGTGTGGCTGCGGAAAAGAGTTCTAGAGCAATGGAGGTTTTAATTACCTCCGCTAAATCAATTAATCTTATGTTTGGCAAGGTTCTTGGAGCGGGTTCAGCCGGTCTTATTCAGCTGCTTGTAATACTTGGAAGTGCATATGGATTTTATCATTTGAATGAAGACTATGTTGATAATGAAATAATTAAATCAATTTTTAATATGCCGAGCGATGTATTCCTTTGGTCAGTCCTATTCTTCATTTTAGGTTTCTTTATGTACGCATTTATGTATGGAGCTGCAGGATCTCTTGCAACCAGAACTGAAGACCTTAACACGCTTGTCATGCCAATTACTGTAATATATATGGCGGCATTTATGCTTTGCGTGTTTGGTATGACGAGTGGCGGCGTAGATAATACTGCTTTCAAAGTTTGCACATATCTTCCTACATTTGCACCAATGATTGTATTTGTACGCATTTGTATGGGTGAAATTAAGACTTATGAAATAATTATTTCAATAATTATTCAAATCATATCTATTGGTGGCTTGGGTGTTATATGCGCAAAAATTTACCGTGCAGGTGTAATGATGTACGGGAACACACCAAAACCAAAGGATATAATTAAAATACTAAAAATGAAAGATTAAAAAAGAAGGCTTTTAATTGAATAAGGTTAATCGTGAAGAAGTTGAAGAGGAAATAAAAGCGAAACGTGAAGAGGCTCAAAAGGAAGCTCTTCACGTTAGAATGACAATAAAACAAATAATAAAGCAAATGTTTTCATTAAGAGTTGACTCGGCATCGGCTGATGTAATTCATGAGAGATTTGTATCCGGTGGAGTTGTAACAGGACCTAATTTGTCTATTTTGGTACTTGCAATTCTTATAGCTTCTATAGGATTGAATGTTAATTCTACCGCTGTAATAATTGGTGCCATGTTAATTTCTCCCTTAATGGGAACAATTCATGCGGCGGCTTACGGTACGGCTACTGTAAATATGGAATTACTTAAGCGTTCATTTGTTGGTTTCTTCTTTCAAGTGTTTTTAAGTTTGGTAACATCCACAATATATTTTGCAGTTACACCTTTGAAAACCGCAACTAGTGAACTACTTGCAAGGACACAGCCAACAGGATGGGATGTGTTAATTGCAATCTGCGGTGGACTTGCGGGTGTAATTGGACTTACTCGAAAGGAAAAATCAAATGTAATTCCCGGAGTTGCTATTGCAACCGCATTAATGCCTCCACTTTGCACTTGTGGATATGCCATTGCAAATGCCCAGTGGAAAATGCTACTTGGAGCCGGATATTTGTTCTTTGTAAATACATATTTTATTTTCCTGTCGGCGGCTATTATTCTTGTTATTCTTGAAGTGCCAACAGTTGGAACAATAACTCCAAAAATTTGGAAAAAACTTAAGTCCAGAGTAATTAGAAATACAATAATAATAGTTATTCCTAGTATTATTATTGGTGCTGTTGTTGTATCAAATACTAAAACTGAAGAAATTAATAAGAATAATTTAACTAATACTATTTCAACAGAAATGGTATATAAGCAGGTTAAAATATTGTATCCTAATGTTGTGGACTTTAAAATTGGTAATATGAATGATTATCAATCTGATGATAAAACAACAGTTGAGGCTATAATAATTACAACATCCGGTGAATTTCCAAAAGCAGATAAGGAAATTTTGGAAAAGTGGCTTAATGAACTTTATGGACAACAGTGTTATTACATTTATTACGTTCAATAAAAGAATAAAAAGGATATCCGGTCATCAAGCCGGATATCCTTTTTCTATATAATGATTTTTTTATCTAATGTTTCCAACTGTTCTTGGGAAGAGTATTGCGTCTCTAATGTTTTGAGTTCCTGTGCAGTACATGAGAATTCTTTCAAATCCAAGACCGAAACCACCATGAGGAACACTTCCAAAACGGCGAAGGTCAATATAGTCTTGGTAGTTTTCTTCAGGCATGTTTCTGTCTCTCATAGCCTGAAGGAGCTTGTCAAGATCTGCTTCCCTTTCGGAACCTCCTATGATTTCACCAACACCCGGCACCAAAAGGTCTGTAGCAGCAACAGTCTTTCCGTCAGGATTTTGTTTCATATAGAATGACTTAATATCCTTTGGATAGTTTGTTACAAATACGGGTTTGTTAAATACTTGCTCCGTAATGTAACGTTCATGCTCTGTTTGAAGGTCAAGGCCCCAACTTACAGGGTATTTGAATTCCACATCAGCTTTTTCAAGTATTTCAATTGCTTTAGTGTAGTCAAGAATTTCAAAGTCAGAATTTGCTACGTTTTGAAGTTTTTCAATGAGACCCTTTTCAAAGAACTTGTCAAAGAATTGAAGTTCATCCGGGCATTTTTCAAGAACCGCATTTATTATGTGCTTTACCATGTCTTCTGCAAGTTCAATTACGTCAGGAAGTTCAGCAAAAGCAACTTCCGGCTCAACGTGCCAAAACTCTGCTACGTGTCTTGGTGTGTTTGAGTTTTCAGCACGGAAACTTGGTCCAAATGTATAAATTTTTCCGAATGCCATTGCGGCAACTTCGCCCTCTAACTGTCCCGAAACTGAAAGGCCGGCGCTTTGACCAAAGAAGTCGTTTGCATAGTATTCTTCAGCTGATTTGTAGTCCTGTGAATAACCGATTGTTGTTACTTTGAACATTTCGCCGGCACCCTCACAGTCACTTCCTGTAATAAGTGGAGTGTTTACATAAATGTAACCGCGGCTCTGGAAGTATTCGTGAATGGTTGCTGCAAGAACCGAACGAACACGGAAGATAGCATTGAAAGTGTTTGTTCTAAGGCGTAGGTGTGGGATTGTGCGAAGATATTCAAGTGTGTGACGTTTCTTTTGAAGTGGATATTCAGGAGGACAGTCACCAAGAAGAATAATTTCCTTTGCGTTAATTTCAACACCGTCAGCTTTTACTGCAGAAGGAACGACAGTTCCTGTAACTTTTAATGCGGAGCCGAGCTTCATATAGTTTGAAAGATTTTCAGCATCGTTAATGGTTGCCTTGTCAATTACAATCTGAATATGAGCAAGACTTGTACCGTCATTGAGTTCAAGGAATGCCATGTTTTTTGAGTCACGTGATGTTCTGATCCATCCGCATACAACAACGTCTTTTTGTAAATAATCCTCAGTAGTGAGAATGTCTTTAATATCTATATGTTTCATTTTTTCTCCTCCGACGAGTTAGTCTTCATAGTTATAATCCATTTTTTCAACTGTCCAGTTTTCAAGTACACTTAGCATTTCATTTGCACATTCTCTGGCAGCTGTTAAATCGTGTTCAAGGTAGTTACCGCATTCTTTTCGTTTTGCTCCGGGAATTTCACCTTCAAAGTCTTTAATGAATTCAAATGATTCTTTAACAAGTTTCAAGGCATTTTCATTTGATGCAGTGTCTCTAAGGAGCATGTAAAAACCGGTTCTGCAACCCATTGGACCAATGTATATAACTGAGTCTTTAAATTCGCTGTTTCTGGCGTATGTTGCAAAGAGATGCTCAAAGGTATGAAGAGCCCCATTTGAAAGATAGTCACCGCAATTTGGTTTTCTCATTCTTATGTCGTATGTTACAACATCTTCGTCAATTCTTGATATATACATTCCTTTTTCAAGTTTATCATGATCTATGCTGAAACTGGCAATTCGTTCCATTTTTGCACCATCCCGCTGATTAGTTCTTAAAAATACTTATTTATTTTAATATAATAGGGGAAAACGGTCAAGGAATTCTGTTATAAACTTTTAACAATCTGTTTTATTGAAAAATATTCGTCATGGTGTTATTCTATTTAGGAAAAAATTTGTGAAAGGATTGATATATATGGCATTTTGCATTATGACAGATTCCGCTTCTGATATACCGGTAAGCGTTAAAAATGAATATGGAATTAAGGTTATGGGAACTCCGGTTGTAATTGATGGAGTAGACTATTTTGATGGTGAAACAATTTTCCCGGATGAATTTTATAAAATTCAAGCCGAGGGTGTGAAGGAAATAAGTACATATCATGTAAGTCAATTCATGTTTGAGGAAGCTTTCCGTGAATTTGCTGAGCGTGGAGATGAAGTTCTTTACATTTGTTTCTCAACAGGTATTGCAGGAACATTTCAGGCAGCAAATCTTGCAAAAGAGGCTGTAATTGAAGAATATCCTGATTTCAAAATAACAATTATTGACTCAAAGTGTGCATCCCTTGGCTATGGTCTTGTTGTTGAAAGACTTCTTACAATGCAGAAAAATGGAGCTCCAAAAGAACTCATTATTGAAGCTGCTGAATTCTTCTGTGCACACATGAAACACTATGTAACAGTTGAAACTCTTGAGTATTTATTCAAGGGTGGACGTATTAGCCGTGGCTCTGCCGTTGCCGGTGGCATGCTTGATATTAAGCCAATTATTATTGTAGATGAAAATGGTTCTCTTAAGTCTGCTGATAAGGTTCGTGGTTGGAAGAAAGCTCAAAATAAGATTCTTGACTTAACAGCTGAAACACTTGCTGAACCAAAAAAGCAGGTTGTTGGTGTTGTTTATGGAAAGGCTGAAGATGCTGAATACATTATCAGCGAACTTAAAAACACACTTCATGTAAAAGATGTGCTTACCAGTCAACTTGGTTGTGCAATTGGGGCACATATTGGTCCAAGGACACTCGGTATTGTTTCTATGGATGCATGGGAGCCAAAATTTGAAGAATACCTTAAGTAAAATGAAAACGGCAACCGGATGGTTGCCGTTTTTAATTTATATTGCTTGTTGCTATATTTAGATATAAAGCAAAACATAGCCACAGAAGATATGGAATTTGTAAATAACCGGCAAGTCTATCTGCTTTGTAAAATGTTACTGCCATAATAATTATAGCAATTATTAATGCAACTAATATGATTGACGCAAATGTATAGGCTTGTAGGTTAAAGAATATTGGGGACCAAAGGAAATTTAAAATTAAACCGACAGAAAATGCAATTACTGCATCCCTTTTGTTTAGTGAGTCTGATTCCAAAACTCTATACAAAGAGTATCCAAGGAGCAAATAGAGTATGGTCCAAACGATAGGGAAAAGAATACTTGGAGGACTGAGTGCAGGTTTATCTGCCGCAGCTTCATAAATATCCATTCCTTTTTTAGATATTAGGCCGGATAGTGCGCCGACTACCAGTGGAGTCAGCATTGCAAACCAAAATGAGCTTTTATCTTTCAAGTTTTCACCACCATTCTTTAAATATTATGAGTTGAATTAAAATTTTTATTCATAGTATAATATTCAAAATGTATTAGAAAATACGAGGTGAGAGTATGCAAAAGACGACACTTTGTTATATTGAAAATGATAATAAGATATTAATGCTTTACAGAAATAAAAAGGAAAATGATCCAAACGAGGGAAAATGGGTAGGAATCGGTGGAAAATTTGAAGAAAATGAATTGCCTCTTGAGTGTGTTAAACGTGAGGTTTTTGAAGAGACCGGAATAAAAAATGTTACTTTTAAATATGTTGGACTGGTTCATTTCATTTCTGATTTGTATGAAAATGAAGATATGTATCTGTTTAAAGGCATGACAACACAGTATGATTTTTCAAAATGTGAAGAGGGTCAACTTAAATGGGTGCCGATTGAAGATGTTTTGAGTCTTCCAATGTGGGAGGGAGATAAATACTTTCTTCAAAAAATGTTTTCCGGAGAGGAAAATTTTGAAATGTCACTTGTTTATAAGGGCGAGTCACTTATTGAAGTAAAATAAAAAAGACGCTTTGTGATAACTCACAAGGCGTCTTTTAATATTCACTTTATTAGGCTGCAATAAAGAATTTTGCAAGGAATATAAGCGCAAGAATATATGTGAGAACAGAAACCTCTTTTGCTTTTCCTGTGCAGAGTTTAATTGCTGTATAAACTATGATTGCAAGACCAATACCGTGGCCAATTGAGCCTGAAATAGGCATTGCAATAAGCATGATGGTTACAGGTATGAGCTGTGTCTTGTCTTCAAAGTCAACATGCTTTAAGTTGCTCATCATAAGTACGCCTACATAAATGAGGGCGGCTGATGTGGCAGGAGCCGGAATAATTGCGGCAATTGGTGCAATGAACATACAAAGAAGGAACATAATTCCTGATGTAATTGCAGTAAGACCTGTACGTCCGCCTGCTTCAACTCCGGACGCTGACTCTACGAAGGTTGTAACAGTTGAAGTGCCAGTAACAGAACCGGTTAGAGTTCCAATTGCGTCTGAAACAAGGGCTTGTTTCATTTTTGGCATGCTTCCGTTTTCGTCCAGCATATTTGCTCTTGAAGCTGTACCAACAAGTGTGCCGATTGTATCAAACATGTCTATAATGCAGAATGTAATTATTAAAGAAAGAATGGTAAGCCAACCTATTTCGACAAATCCTGCAAAGTTTAGCTTGAATAGGGTAGTAGAAGCAAGATCTTTGAAAGGTGGAATGAAGGATGCATCCTTCAAAGAAGCAAATGGGTTTGTTTTAAGAAAAATTGCTTCTCCTGCCCAATAAAGAACTGAAGCTGAAAGCATTCCGTATAGTACCGAACCTTTCACTTTTTTATTGTCCAAAGCAATTATGACAAAAAGTCCGAAGAACATTGTTATAACCGAAAGAACCATAGGAACATATCCTGAACCCATTGCAGTTTGAGCAGAACTTGCTGTGAGTGCTCCAAAAAAGTCACGAAGAGCAAAAAAAGGTCCGCCTGTTTCTGAGTATATGCCTGCGTTTGAGCCAAGGCCTATGTTCATGAGCATAAGACCTATGGAAGGACCAATGCCAAGCCTAATTGGCTTTGGAATTGCATACATGATTTTCTCACGAACATTAAAGAGTGAAAGGAGAAGGAAAATTATTCCTTCAATGAAGATAACAACAAGTGCTGCTTGGAATGATGCTATATATGTCATTCCTGTTATTAATGTGATGTTTGTAACAACTATTGCAAAAAAGCTGTTAAGTCCCATTCCCGGGGCCATGGCAAAAGGCTTGTTTGCCAAAAGTCCCATTGTAAATGTACCAATGGCAGAAGCAATACATGTTGCAAGGAAAATTGCATTCCAAAGTTCACTTCCGCCGTTTGCACCAAACCCGGTTAAAAGATTTGGATTAAGAGCAATAATGTAAGCCATTGTCATGAAAGTGGTAAGACCGGCAAGAATTTCTGTTTTTACGGTTGTTCCATTTTCTTTTAGTTTGAAAAACTTTTCCATATTTCCCTCCAAAATGAAAAAAATCCAACTTTTACATTATTGCAAAAAATAAGAGTTTGTTCAATAGCCAATTTGGGTTATATTTCATTTGAAATAATAATTATATGATAGATGCTTTTACTTTTTCTATTGTCTCTTCAATTGTAAGTCCGTCGCATTCGACCACTATGTCGGCATACTGTTCACAGAGAATGCATCGCTCAATGTAGGCTGACTCTAGGGTTTGGCCATCCTTTAGAACTACACCTCTTTTTGTCAAGTCACCGAGTCTTTTGGATATTGAATCATAGGAAAGTTTTAAGTAAACTACCTTGCCTATTTTTTTGAAGTGAGTCATTGAATTTTCACCATAAACGGCACTGCCACCGGTTGAAATAACAGAATTTGTCACATTTATTTCTGAGTTTATTCTGTCCTCCAAAGCAAGAAATCCGAGTGGACCAAGTTCAGCAATTGATTCACAAAGAAGTTTGCCGGTTTGTTTTTGGATAATAAGGTCACAGTCTATAAAGTCATAGCCCAACATTTTGGCGATCACAACGCCTACAGTGCTTTTGCCGGCACCGGGCATACCAATAAAAATTACATTTTTCATTTTATGTCCTCGCATTGATGCGCAAAGTAGAGGCAGGCAAATATTCCATGCTTAAGATTTGGTTTTACTGCAATGCAAAGAGGACTCTTTGTTCCCGGTAAGTTGAATTGCTTCAATGCTTTTTCCGGGGTAAGTTTGTCAACCCAATTTGCATAGTCGTAAATAAAGTTGATTTTATGTGCAAATGGCTCATGAGAGCCAAGCATTTTCTTGAAACCTTCTGACTTTACATCGGTATAGTATGAACGCGCGGTATTTGCATATTCATGAAGGCTGCAGTCAGGATTGGTGAACATCCAGGTGGCCATGTTGCATGAATCGCCCATTAGTATGAGTTTGTTTTTCTTGTCAAGAAGAGTTATTGAGCCCGGTGTGTGTCCGGGGAAGTCTTTTACTATAAGCTCTCTTTTTCCAAGATCAATTTTGTCACCGTCTTTAAGTGGTTCATATTTAGTTTTCCCCTTTTTTGTCATGAAGACTTTTTTTATCAGTGGCATAAGCAATCTGCTCTTTGGATATTCCCTATATACTCCTTTTGAAATGGCATTTACAAGCGCAAAATATGGGTCTTCGTTTGTAAATGTTGGAAGGTCGTTCTCTCCGATTAATACCTTTTTGAATTTTCGATTTCCATTGGAGTGATCCGGATGAAAGTGGGAGTTTACAACTATTAATTCTTTGTCGGTAAGACCGAGAATAAACTTCTTTATATTAAAGATATCCATTCCGGTGTCTAAAAGGAGAGCCTTGTCATTCCCTTCAATTAGGAATTCCGACACCATTAATTCGTTTATATTTTGAATATTTTTTTTAATTTTTTTTACTTTGTAAATAGCCATAATTATTCCTCCATAGGGTTGAGCGCAATACAAATGCAATTTATTGATTTTGCTAGGGACATTTTAACATAACATATTTGATTGTTCAAATAAAATGGCGATAAAAAGAAAAGGTGCCGGTATGAAACTGACACCTAATTTTTAAAAGTTTTTATTTTGTTAGAAATGCTCCAACTGCATCTGCTGCAATTGCAACTTGTTCTGCAGCAGAGATTGTAGCTTCATTGTCTCCGTCCTGGAAACCATAGTCACCAAACTGGCAGTGGTTACCTCCTTCAATTACAACTTCAACAGCTGTGCTTGGAAGGTTTGACCTGTTGCTCTCATATTTTTCCATATTGAGAACGCCGTCGTTGCTTCCATAGATTGAAAGAACGTCAAGATCCTTATTTGAAAGGTCACTTGTTGAGTATGCTGCAAAGAGGATAAGACCTTCAAGCTGTCTTGCATGAAGTCCTGCATAGACTGCTGACATTGCGCCACCAAGTGAGTGACCGCCAATATACCAAGTGTCAATGTTCTTATATCTGTTTGTGAAGATTGTAGCAGCTGGGATGTTAAGAATTGCAAAGTTGAGTGGCATTCTTACTGAGATTACAAGATAACCCTTCTGAGCAATAGCCATAAGAAGTGGACCATAGTCTTTGTAACTTACGTTTCCGCCCGGATAGAAGATGTAACCTGTAGTAGCTGTTTCCGGGTCTCCGTAAACAACTGAATCTTTAAGATCAATGATGTTTGAGAGACAATAAGAAGATGCTGTTTCTGGTGCTTGAACACTGGCATCAAGGGCGCTAGCCGGAATGATGAGTGTTGTAAGCATTGTAACAACCAAGGCGATTGTTGTCAGAATTGAAATAATTCTCTTTTTCATTTTAATTCACTCCTAATATTTTTTAGGTTGCCCCGTGGTGAAAAATATAGCATCTATATTGGTCGTTTTCAATGGGCTAAAGTGAACTTTGTATGTCTGAACAAGCATATTGATTATTTTTTGTGTATTATTGTTCATTTAAAATGAACGCTTTAATGCCTTGGTCATATAACGTACCTGCGTTATTTTTTTGTTATTTTAAAATTCCAAACAATTGGTGTGTTCATTTTGCGCTTTCATTTACCAACGGTTTTCCACATACTCACAGAAGGCATACATGTCTTTTATTTCAAGCACGGTTCCGTCGTCCAAAGTAACTGTTCCGTTCCAAAGACCGTGAACCTGATGAGAATGCATACGCATTACTAAAACATTCAAGTCGGAATGATGGTCATAAAATGGAGTCATAGTTAAGTTGAATCTTCCATCTTTTGAAATAAATTCCCATGGCTCCATGTACTTGTCAGGCTTTGGGAATGTCTTAACATCAACAGCCTCAAACTTATGACCTTTGCCGTCATAGAACATCATTGTTTCTGTTGCTGTACGTTCATCGCCTATACCCCAGGTTATTTCAAAGCCGAATGTGTGTTTGTTTCCATCCTTATCATATAAATATGTAGAACCACTACCCCAATACCAAACGAGTTTATATGGAGTGCAAACACGACCCCAGTCAAGACTGCCAAAGCAGGTGTCCTTTGTAAATTCCCATTTCTGACCTTTGTGCATAACATAACCATCTGCCGGCATACACATTTGCTTTGTGGTCATAAAATATCTGTCCGGATATCCTTCAAATGGAATTACTGTTGTAATGTTTTCATGCTCTTTATACATATCCATTACAAACTTGCATTCGGAATCTTTTGACTTGAACCAAATTGTACGGGAGGTTTCTTTTGTATCAAAAATAACTTCAGCTCCACCAATTTCAAAGTGAATTTTGTTTGGCACGTCACCCTTTGGCGGGAGTGCATATTTGTTTGTCTGAGCAAGAAATACTTTCATGTCAGTAAAGATTGTTTTCCCATTTTTTATGTCTACAAGTACGAGCGATACATACCCGCCAAGAGAAATGTTTGCAATGCTGAGCTGTATCATGTATTCACCGTTTGAGAGCTGATAAAAATCCCACTCTTTTCTACGCATTTTATGTTTAACTTTATTTCTATCATATTCAAATACGTTGTGTCTTGCATATCCGGGAGAAAGAAGCTTTCCGTTTTTGCCGAACATAGGTGTTGGCTCTGTGTATTCTTTTTGGGCACTGACGTAGTCGGCTTCTTGCCAACCAATATAAGTTTTTTTCATTGTAAGCAGCTCCTTTTTGTTTTATGTTTTGATTATATTATATCATTGATGTATAATACTACAAAGAAAATGTTATACGGAGGATTTGGAATGAGACCAAAGATGGACGAGGAACTTATTTACTCAACTGCATTAAAATATTTTGCAAAGTACGGATACAAAAAAACTACAATAGAGGATATTGCTAAAGGGCTTAACATGAGTAACAGTAATGTTTACTCATATGCGAAAAGTAAACAGGCTCTTTATCTTGACTGTATTATGTACGCAATTGGAAATTGGCAGAAATATGTAAGAAACGCTGTTGATAAGGAAATTACTCCAAAGGACAGACTTTTTAAATCATTTTTTGCTGCAGTTGAATTTATTGAAAAGAACGGAGACGTTCAGCAACTTTTAAAAAATGACCCAACAATTATTCCTATGTTCCCTGATGTTGATCTTCTGGAAGAATTTAACAATCGTTCTGTGAATTATCTTAAAGAATTAATTGAGGACGGAATTAACCAGGGAGTTTTCAAACCTATTGATACATCCGTAACCGCAAAAGTGTTCTTTGATCTATATAAATACTTTATTATAAGCACTTATGTTAAAGGGGATGGCCCGGGTGACTTAACTCTCCATAGCGAAACTTTAGTAGATGTTATTTCAAATGGCCTTATAAGGAATGATAAAAGGTAAAAGAAAGAAGGTACCCTTCCGGGTACCTTCTTCTTTTGGCATTTTTGGGAATAAATTAGGCCAACTTATAAGTTATGAATAATAAAAAATTATCATATAAGTTGTAATGAGTTAGTTTGTCTTTTAAACGAATAAATAAATGAATTTATTCGTTTATTCATCGCGTGGATTAATTATAAGAAAAACAAAGGAATAAGTCAATATATTTTTTTTATATTTGTTTTAACTTAAAAAGGTTGTGAAACGATGTGTGATTTTTATGTTGGATAAATATGTGCGCTTGTATAATCGTTATTATTTGTTGTATACTTAATTCACTGATTTAATTACGTTGGCAAATTGAGGGGATAGCATGTTAAAAATTGAAGATTTTTCTCAAAAGTACAATGAAAAGGTTGTTGTAAAGGATTTAAACCTTGAAGTTATGGACGGGGAGATATACGGATTTATAGGCCATAATGGAGCGGGTAAGTCAACAACAATAAAGTCAATTGTTGGCATTTTACCTGTTGAGACAGGTGAAATATATATAAATGAAATGCCTATTTCAACAAACCGAAAAGCTTGTCAGCAGATTTCTGCTTATATTCCTGATAATCCGGATTTATATGAGTATATGACCGGAATTGATTACATCAATTTTATTGCAGATATTTTTAAAGTTTCTAAGGAAGATCGGGTTGAAAGAATAAAAAAATATGGCGATGCATTTGAAATTACAGGCCAACTTGGTGATTTGATTTCGTCATATTCACACGGCATGAAACAAAAAGTTGCGCTTATTGGTGCGTTTGTGCATAGTCCGAAGCTCCTTGTTCTTGATGAACCGTTTGTTGGACTTGATCCCAAAGCGTCAGCTGTATTAAAACAAAGCATGCACGAACTTTGTGCAGAGGGAAGTTCCATTTTCTTCTCAACACACGTTCTTGAAACTGCCGAGGTTTTATGTGACAGAGTGGGTATGATAGATCACGGGAATCTTATTCTAAGCGGAAAGGTATCTGAACTCACAAAAGAAAAGACACTCGAAGAAGTATTCCTTGAAAATTTGGAGGAGCAAAATGCATAATTATTTACTCCTTCTTAGAATTAGAATAAAAGAGTTTTCAGATCCAAGAAAATTAATCCTTCTTCCAATGGCTGCAGTTATATTTATTGCTATTTATGAGCTTGCAAAGTATTTGGCTTTTAGTGGACAAACTTCAGTACTGCCACTACTTGGTTATGTTATGGCACTTGCATTAACATTTATAACTACAGTTCTAAAAATAAACGATATGTTATCAGGAAAAGATGATAGTGAGTTTTTACTTTCAATGCCCTTTTCATCTGCGATACAGGTTTTTACTATGTTCTCAATAATGTATGCAAAAAACTTGGCATATTGTATTCTTACAGAACTTCCGTGTTTACTGGTTTATATTCAGACAGAATACATAAATATCCCTGTTTGGATTATTGGACTTCTTCTTTCAAGTCTTATGATTAATGGTATGGCAGTTCTGGTTGGAATTGTAATAATATTAGGGCTTGCAAATTCCCCTAAGAAAAATCAAATTATTTCCGGGATATCACTTGTTTTAGTTACGTCTGTTATTGCGCTTGTGCTTATGCTCGCGGATAGAATTTATCTTGTTACAACCGGTGCCGGCGGTTTTGATGTTTCAATTGTAGGTGAGATTACTCATTACTTTAGACTTGCCAGATTTTATCAAATGGGAATAGTTGAAGGAGAGATAACAAATATACTTCTGTATATATTTATGTCTCTTATTTGGTACGGCGTTTTTTTATTTCTTCATACAATGGCATATCAGACTGTTATTACAGAACTTAGAAGCCCGGTGGTATACGGTGAAATGGAAGGTGTAAAAGAAACATTTAAAGAGCCGAATAAAGCGCTCCTAAAAAAAGAAATTAATCAATTTTTAAGGTCAAGAAGCTATTTAATCAACGCATCAATAGGCGTAATTCTTGGAATCTTATTGCCTATTAATTTTATTATTCTTGGAACTGAAAATCTTGGAATGCTTAAATGGGCTGTTCCCGTAATAATATGTGTTTGTGTTGGACTTTCCTGTACATCATATTGCGCTATGTCAATGGAGGGAAAAAGACATTGGATAATGGAAACGATTCCAATGGATGTCAACTCTGTAATAAAGAGCAAGGTACAGATTAATCTGTTTTTAACTGTTCCAATGTCAGTTATTAGCGCAGTACTTTTTGCTATTGCTTTTAAGGCAAACTTAATTCAATTTGCACTATACGTTATTGTCCCGGTTCTTTATTCGTTGCTAACAGCATTCATTGGAATAAGACTTGATATTAAATATGGTTCATTTAAAAGCGAGTCGGAAGACATAGTATTGCGACAGGGAAAACCATTTCTCTTCGGATATGTCGCATTCGTCGTTTTGCCTGTAATTATTACAGCTTTGATAATAATTTGAATAATGGGGACGGTTCTCGACAGCGGAGAACCGTCCCCAACGACGGAGAACCGTCCCTAGTTGTAAAAAGTACCGAGTCTATTGACTCGGTACTTTTTTGTAACCAATGTTAGAGAGAATTATGTTCAACATTTTTGAAAATAAATAAGGCCAACTTATAAGTTATGAATAATAAAAAATTATCATATAAGTTGTAATGAGTAAGTTTGCCTTTTAAATGAATAAATAAACGAATTTATTCATTTATTTATTCATGTTGCAGCATTATAAGTAATTAAAAAGCATAAGTCAATAGACATCTTCATATTTTGTTTTAAGTTACAAAAAGAGTAAAAAACGTTGTGTATTTTTCATGTTGAATAACATTGTTCTAAAGTGGTTTAATTTTTTTGTGGCTTTCCACACATATATTATTTGAAAAGGAGATAGTTAGAATGTTTGAGTTTTCGGAAAACACGCAAAGTGCGCTTGAAATTTTAAGAAATCCGAGCGCCACAGTACAGTGGTACATAATTCCAATACTGCTTATTTTTATCTACATCGTGTCAAAAGAGCTTAGCGAAAAACATTATCAAGTAGTTCTTGCTGGTGCAGCCCTTTGGCTAGTGGATGTTTTCAATGAGATTTGGAATTCATATGTATGTTTCATTAGCCATCAGGCGCCAATTTGGGGGACTCCTGGTTTTACAGGAAGTACATCGCTGCTAATTCTCATAGGCTACAATATTGAGATTTCATTTATGTTTTTCATTATGGGTATGGCTTCGGTTTTAATGCTTCCGGAGGATAAGAAAAAGAAAATTTTAGGCATAAATAATAGAATCTTTTTTGCAGTAATAATGACGACTCTTGCTGTTTGTGTTGAATGTTTCCTAAATTATGCAGGTGTTCTTACTTGGGAGTGGAGTTTTTGGCAAAGAAATTGTCCTTGGGTACTTTGGATTATTGGGTACCTTCCATTCTTCTCGGCTGCATATTACACCTACGACAGACCAACAGTAAAGGGCTCAGTAAAATTTGTAGGAGCTCTTGCAGCTATGGACGTTATTTTGTTAGTTATCGGCGGAATTTTCGGATGGATTTAAGGAGGGATTACTTTGGCAGTTATGACTGGTGGCACCCTTGCAGTTTTAATAGGTGCAACAATAATAGATTTAGGAATAATAGGAATAGCTTTTCATGACTTTTTGAAAAAAGAAGTCCCTGAAAAAGATGCTGAGGAGAATAAACAATAAATAAAAAAGGAGAAATGATTATGTTGTTTGGTGATGGCTCTGCTGCTGCAATGGCGGCGGTAGATGCTGCAAAAGCGGCAGTTAGAACGACGGATAATTTTGACTGGACATTTATTGCAATTTTAGCTCTGGTGGTTTGTGCTGTATATATTCCGCAAATAAAACAGAAGAATTGGAATGGAATTTTTGCGGCTCTTGCGCTATATGGGGTTCATTGGTTCTATGAAATAATGAATGCTGTAATTTGTCACTTTAGTGGATATCCACTTTGGACAGTATCCGCGGAAAGCACAAGCTTTATTCTATTAATTGGTGTGTCCTGGGAGCTCTCTATGATGTTCTCTATTGCAGGATTTTTAAGTGAACTTCTTCCTGAAGATAAGGACAAGAAAATTTTAGGTATAAACAATCGAATTTTCTTTGCCATTGCAAATGCACTTGGATTTTCACTTTTTGAAATCTTCCTGGCATCAACACCGGCATTTATTTGGGTTTATAAGTGGTGGGGAGCTCTTCCTGTATTCATTACAACATATATACCGTTCTTCCTTGCTTCTTTCCTTATTTATGATAAGCCAAGAGCTGTTCAAAAGAAGTTCTGTGGAATTCTTTGGGCCGTTGATGTAATTCTTCTTGCTGTTCTTATTCCACTTGGAATTATTTAAGAAAAAGGTGGCGTTTGCCACCTTTTTTATTTTGTTTTATTTTGGGGACGGTTCTCTGCAACCGGGGACGGTTCTTGAATTTGTGTGTTGACTCATAAATTTTTGTTATTTACAATTATATTAGTTTTCAATTGGAGGTATATCTATGCTTATTAATTTTGATGCTATGGAAGACACCGTAATTCACGGCTTCGTCGGTGGAAATGGTGACACCATTATGAAAAAATATGACGATGGCCAAAACAGAATAATGCGAGTTACATTAAAGAAAGGCTGCTCCATTGGGGAACATACCCATACAAAGAATATGGAAACAATTTATGTTCTGTCCGGAGCAGCAAAGATTACATATAACGGTGAAGAAGAAATTGTTTTGGCCGGAATGTCACATGTGTGCCCAAGGGGTGGCACACATGCCATTGAGCAATATGGCGACGAGGACCTTGTAATGTCCTGCGTTGTGCCGGCTCTTGATTTTGTTGAAAAGGCACTTCTTGAAAGAAGAAGCTGCCGTGATTTCAAACCGGATATGGTTGAGAAAGAAAAGATTGAAGCTATAATAAAGGCCGGCACTTATGCGCCTTCCGGAATGGATAGACAGTCACCTATTATCATTGCTGTCACAAATAAAGAAATACGTGACAAGTTTATGCGTCTGAATGCAAGTATCCTTGGACGTGACATGGATCCATTCTACGGCGCTCCGGTTGTACTAATAGTTCTTGTTGACAAGAACGCAAGTCCAACTTGGAATTACGACGGACCAATTGTAATACAGAACATGATGCTTATGGCCCATGACTTAGGTCTTGGTTCCTGTTGGATTCACAGGGCAAAGGAAGAGTTCCAAAGCCTTGATGGTAAAATGCTTCTTAAAGCGCTTGGAATTGAAGGCGAATATGAAGGCGTTGGCCACTGTGTAATTGGTTATTCAAACTCTCCTCTTCCAGAGGCTTCTGAAAGAAAAGAAAACTATGTTTATTGGGTTGAATAAATTGAGAAAAGGGGACGGTTCTCTGCAGTGGAGAACCGTCCCCTGTTGCAGAGAACCGTCCCCTGTTATGCAAAAAAATACCGGGCATATTTGCTCGGTATTTTTGTGGAATAGAGTGGATTCGAATAACCGAAATTACAAGGAACTTAATTATCTGCTAGATGGTTTTAAAAGCGCTACCTTTGGCATCTGCTTTTTATCGATGTTTGTAATGAAGTTTGACATAGAATCTCCTTATTGGTATTTGAAAATTTCTATACATTTATCAAGCCATTCGATGTATGCGTTCTCACGAAGAACAGCACCGTCTAAGACCATGTAGTCACCGAGTGCTGTGGTACCTTTCTTAGGAGGGGTATTATTAAATACTTTTTCTTTAACATCAGCGAGTTTATCTCTCTTATCAATATGCTGTTTTTTTTGACTCTGAAGGAGCTTGAAGAATTCATCCTCACTGAGACTCTCTGAATAATATGTACGTAGGCGAAAGATATCTTTAAATGTGCGGTCGATAGGCACATCATCTTTAAGCCAAGCGAGAAATTCCTCATGGCCTTCTGGTGTGATTGTATAGAGTTTCTTCTCCATTTTTTCACCACGGATGTCTGTGTCATATTTAAGCAAGCCTTCGTCGACAAGCTTTGCAAGTTCAGGATAAATCTGGCTGTGCTCCGCATGCCAGAAACTTGTCAAAGCACGGTCCTCGAAGGCTTTCTTAATATCGTAACCAGTCATAGGTTCTCTATTAACAAGACCAAGGATAGCGTATTTAAGATTTCTCATAAACTTCTCCTATAATAGAGTATTTGCATTAGTGAATTAAACCTAATACATTTGATAGTATTTTATGCATTTTAAAATTAGCATTTCTTTACTAAATAATCAATTGTATTTTATTTTTTCTAAATTAAATGAACAATTGACAAATGCCACAAAATAAATATGTAAATATTTATATGTTTGCCAATAGAAGTTTGCATCCAGAGAGAATAAAATATTATTAGTTTATTAAGTTCGGTCTATATAAATATTTTTTATGTGTATTCCATTAATTTAGTTTGTTATTTTAATCATTTATATTTTTATAATTTGATTTCGGAGGAGATATTATGGGCAGTGCTTTTAAACACCCAGTTCATTTGCCGGAACCATCTCTCACAGAAATCTACACTGGATTTGTAGAATTTGATGAGGATATTGAGCACTATGAACTAAAGCCAAATGGACGTAAGTCTTTTAGAGTAATGGAAGGCGAGGTAACGGGAGAAGTTAATGCAAAAATTGTTCCTGTTGTTTCTACGCTTTGGAAATCGGTTGATGCGGACGGAAAAGTATCATACGAGAGTAAGTTTGTAGGAAAGCCTGGTAAACTCACAACTATATCATGTGACGTTTATGGCAATGACCCTAAGATGTTTAAAATCCTTTATAACACAGGTTGGCCAAAATACACATGGCTCGCACACACAATTACATTTATTAAGATAGACAAGGTTGAGGGTAATAGCGTGGCCTTCACTTGCTATAAAGTGGATTAGGGGGTGCGCAGAATGAATTTTAAGAAACTTTACTATACAGAATGCGCATGTCCTATGGCCATGCATCCAGTAGGATTTAAGGGCCTGGGTGTTCAAGTTGTTATTCCTATTAATGATGGTCCTGTTGAAGGCCCTGTAATTAATGGCAATATCACCCCTCTCGGCGCTGATTGGAATACAATTCATTTCCTTGGTATCACTAGCGATGTATTGGCAAAATATCAGATTCACACAGATGATGGTGCAGTAATTGATCTTTTTACTGATGGTCGTATGAAAGTTAAATGGGGAGATGTGCTAGACAACTTAAAGCACGGACGTCATTACCTTTCAGATTATCTATATTTTAGAGAATTTCTTTATTTTCACACTGAAGATGAGCGTTATAAGTGGCTTGAGACAGCACCTTGCTTTGCTATTATTTCTATGAAGTTCAAGCTGATAAAAGGTGCCCCTAATTTCTTGATTTCATATAACGCCTACGCCATAGAAGAATAAGGAAACAAGTAAGTATATTAATGAGTATAAGAATTATAAAGGAGGTATAAAAATGTTTGATTATAAAATTAGACCTTTCACAACAAAAAGTGAACAGGGCTATACAATTAGAGGAATAGTTGTTACTCCAAAGGAGTTCACCGGTAAACTTCCTGCAATCGTAATGTCACACGAGTTTTGTGCAAACATGTGGTCAACATTCCGTTATGCTAGAAAAGTAGTTAACGATGGATATGCATGTTTCTGTTATGACTTCACACGTTCTGGTTCTGGTATCTCTGGTGGTAGCTCTGTTGGTATGAGTGCTGTACAGGAATCTAGAGACGTTGTTTCAGTATTTAAATATGCGAAGGCACAGGACTTCGTAGATACAACTAACATCACACTTTGGGGATGTTCACAGGGAGGCTTGGCTACTTCACTTGTTGCTCCAGAACTTGAAGATGAAATCACAAAGATTATTCTTTATTATCCAGCTTTATCAATCTGTGATGATGCAAGAAAAGGCTCAATGATTACGGCTCGTTTTGATCCAAAAAATCCACCAGAAAAATTCTGGTGTACATTTGTACATTTAGGAAAGAACTACTGCACAGATGTTATTGATTTAGATCCATATGAGCAGATTTGTACATTTAAGAAACCTGTTCTTCTTATCCATGGAAATAAGGATCATATTGTTAATGTTTCATATTCAAGAGAAGCTGCAGCAAAATATCCAAACTGTGAATTTCATGAGTTCCCAGCTGAACACATTTGGGTAGGCGGAGGAGCAAAGAAAGCAGTTAAGATTACTCGCGAATTTTTAGCAAATAACAAATAATTAATTTTGGTTGACGTAGTGATATGTCAGCCAAAACATAAACCGAATATGTCAATATTTACATATTGGAGGAAATGATATGGCAAAATTTATTAGCGCAAATGAGGCGGCAAAACTTATTCCAGACGGAGCAACTGTAGCGGTTGCTGGTATGGGACTCTCTGGTTGGGCAGAGGAGATTGCATGTGCAATTAGAGATAACTATAAAGAGACTGGTCATCCTAAGGGATTGAACCTAAAACAGGGCAGTGCACTTGGTGACTGGGGTAATGGTAACAAATACATCGGTTGGGACAGAGTAAAAAGGGATGAGCCTGATATGGAACACGGTGCACGTGGTGCAACCCGTTTTGGTGAAGCTGGTCCTGGTCTTGTAACTAAATGGACATCAGCTCATATTGGTTCAGCTTTTACACTTTGTGATCAGGCTCGAGCAGAACAACTCGAAAGTTATTGTCTTCCACAAGGTGTAATCGTAAACCTTTGGAGAGAAATAGCTGCTGGTCGCCCAGGTCTTATCACTAAGACTGGACTTGGTACATTTGTTGACCCTCGTGTTGAGGGAGGCAAAATGAATAGCTCAGCTAAAGATGAACTCGTTAAAGTAGTAGAGTTCAATGGTGAAGAATATCTTTTCTATCCTGGATTTAAACCAGATGTAGCAATTCTTCGTGGAACCATTGCAGATGAGAATGGTAATATCTCATTTGCCCGTGAATCTATGATTAACGAAGGTTTAGCAGTTGCTGAAGCAACTAAGAACTCAGGTGGTATTGTAATAGTTCAGGTTGAGTACCTTGCAAAGAAGGATACACTTCCTGCAAAAGAGATTAAGATTCCGGGTATTCTAGTTGATTACGTAGTAAAGGCAACTAATCCAATGTCCTGTTGGCAAGCTGAAGGTGACTATTGGCAGCCATCATTCTCTGGTGAAATTAGAATTCCACTTAATGAAATTAAACCAATTCCATTTGATGAAAGAAAAATCATTTGTCGTCGTTGCGCTATGGAACTTAAAGCTGGTGACGTAATCAACCTCGGTGTTGGTTTGCCAGCTGATATATCAAAAGTAGTTGCTGAAGAGGGCGAATTAGAGAAGGTAACAATGTCTACAGAGTCTGGTATGGTTGGTGGTGTACCATCAGCACTTCCAAGCTTTGGTTCAGCATATAATCCTGAAGCAATTATTACACCTAATGATATGTTCGACTTTATCTCTGGTGGCGGTCTTGATATTACTTGCCTTGGAATTGGTGAAGTTGATAAATATGGTAACAACAACGTTTCCCGTATGGGTAAACGTTTGACAGGCCCTGGCGGATTTATCGATATTACCGCTGCCACAAAGACTGTTATCTTTGCTGGAACATTTACTGGCCATGCAGAGTACAAGATTGGTGACGGTAAACTTGAAATCGTAAAAGAGGGCGATATAAAGAAGTTTGTTGATACTGTTGGTCAGATTACATTCTCTGGTCAGTATTCACCAGATACTCAGTCAGTACTTTATGTAACCGAGCGTGCAGTATTTAAACTTATCGATAAGAAGATGACTCTTATCGAAATTGCTCCTGGTATTGATTTACAAAAGGATATTTTGGATCAGATGGACTTTGTTCCTGAAATTTCAAAAGACCTTAAAACTATGGACGCATCAATATTCAATGAGAAATGGGGAGGTCTTAAATTATGATTCTCGATGAGAAAAGACTCTTAATGCAAAAACTCTGTAGAGAATTTGCAGAGAATGAATTCACCGATGAACTTCTCGATAGACTTGAGGAGACAGGTGACTTCGACTATGATATCTTCAAAAAAATGGGCGAGTACGGTTTCTGTGGAATGAAAATTCCAGTTGAATTCGGCGGCCAGGGCGGTGACTCTCTTGACTACGTAATGATGGTTGAAGAGTTCGCCAAAGTTTCTCCTGTACTTGCAATCTATGCAAATACATCTAACTCTCTCGGCGGCGGACCACTTCTTATCTGTGGTAACGACGAGCAGAAAGCAAAGTATTTGCCAGATGTTGCACAGGGTAAGAAAATTATGTCCTTCTGCCTTACAGAACCAGGTGCTGGTTCTGATGCCGGCGGAACAATTACAACTGCTGTTGAAGACGGAGATTACTTCGTACTCAACGGTCGTAAAACATTTGTATCTGGTGCTCCGGTTGCAGACTATGCAGTTGTTTTTGCAAAGACAGATACAACACAAAAGGGCTCTCGTGGAATTTCAATGTTCATAGTTGATATGAAGCTTCCAGGAGTATCCTGCGGTAAGCCAGAGCATAAGATGGGTATTGTTGGATATCCAACTTGTGACGTTATTCTTGAAAACGTAAGAGTTCATAAAGATGATATGGTTGGTAAAAGAGACAAGGGATTCGGTGCTGCAATGGCAACACTTGATGGTGGTCGTCTCGGTGTCGCTGCTCAGGCTCTCGGTATTGCAGAAGGCGCTTTTAATGAAGCGGTAAAATATGCAAAAGAGCGTAAACAGTTTGGTAAACCTATCGCAGATTTCCAGGCAATTAGCTTTATGCTTGCTGATATGGCAACAGAGATTGAAGCTGCACGTGAACTTATTTACTCAACAGCTCTTAAGAAAGACGCAGGTGACCCAGATGCCTCTAAACTTTGCGCTATGTCAAAGTACTTCGCATCTGAAATGTGTAACAGAGTTTGCTATAAAGCAGTTCAAATCCACGGTGGATATGGATACATTAAAGAGTATAAGGTTGAGCGTTTCTACAGAGATGCTCGTATTACAAGTATCTATGAGGGAACATCTCAAGTTCAGCAGATGGTAATCTCTGGAAACATTTTGAAGAAGTAGGAGGGAAATTAAATGAAATACATAGTTTGTGTAAAACAGGTTCCTGATACTTCAGGAAAGGTTGCAGTTAAAGAGGACGGTACAATGGACCGCTCAAAGATGGCAACTATTATTAATCCAGATGACTTAAATGCAGTTGAAGCTGCACTCGCTCTTAAGGATAAGAACGAAGGTGCAAAAGTAGTTGTAGTTTCAATGGGACCTCCACCTGCAGCACGTATGCTTCATGAGCTTCTCGCTATGGGTGCAGATGAAGCAGTGCTCGTATCTGGTCGTGAATTCGGTGGCTCCGATACATTCGCCACATCACAGATACTCGCCGGAGCCATTTCTCACATAGGTGTTGATGCAAACGACGTAATCTTTTGTGGACGTCAAGCAATAGATGGTGACACAGCACAGGTTGGGCCACAGATAGCTGAAAAACTCGGTATACCACAGGTATCTTATGCTGCTGATATTGAGCAGAAGGGTACAAAGTTAACTGTAAAAAGAGTACTTGAGGACGGTTACATGAATATAGAGGTGGAGACACCTTGTCTTGTAACTTGCATTAAGGAACTCAACACTCCTCGTTATATGACTCCACGTGGAATCTTGGAATTTGACAAGAAGCCATACTCTGTGTATGACTTTGAAATGTTAAAAGATGAGCCACTTATTGAACTCGATACAATAGGTCTTAAGGGCTCACCAACAAACGTATATAAATCATTCTCTCCACCTGTTAAAGGCGCAGGAAAGATGATTGATGCAACAGAAGATGGCATCTCTGCTATGGTAAAAGAACTTGCAGAGAAGCACATTATATAAGGAGGGAAAACGTATGTATGATTGTACAGATTTAGGCGCATTCAAAGGCGTCTGGGTATTTTGTGAGCAGCGTGAAGGCAAGCTTAACACAACTAGCTTTGAACTCCTTTCAGAAGGTAGAAAACTCGCTGATGACTTAGGCGCAGAACTCTGTGGTCTTCTTATTGGTGACCAGGTTGAAGGCCTTGCTGCGGAGCTCGGCGGATACGGCGCAGACAAGGTGTTTGTTGCCGAGTCACCACTTCTTAAAACTTACACAACAGATGCATACACAAAGGTGCTTTGTGATGCGGTAATGGAAAAGAAACCAGAAGTGGTTTTAATTGGCGCAACAAACATCGGCCGTGACCTCGGCCCTCGCTGCGCCGCTAGACTCCATACTGGCCTCACCGCCGACGCAACACATCTCGATATAGACACAGCAAAATATCTCGACTTCCTTCGTGAAACATCAACTATTGATGTAGATAGTATGAAGTGGGATATGGAGGACAAAGGTCTTAAAATGACTCGTCCTGCATTTGGTGGACATCTTATGGCAACAATTATTTGCCCTCGTTTCCGCCCACAGATGTCTACGGTTCGCCCAGGCGTTATGAAATGCGCTGAATTCGATGAAGCTAAGTCCAAGGCCGTAAAAGTAGAAAAGCTAAATATAAGCCTTACAGAGGACGATATTAAGACTAAGGTTTTAGAGATTGTTAAAGAGACAAAAGAGATAATTGACCTAATTGGTGCAGAAGTAATTGTTTCAGTTGGTCAGGGTATTTCTAAAGATCCTGAAAAGGGTATTGAACTTGCAAAGAATCTTGCAGATGCACTTGGTGGTGGCGTAATAGGTGCCTCTCGTGCTATAGTAGATGCAGGAATTCTTTCAGGTGACCATCAAGTTGGACAGACAGGAAAAACTGTTCGTCCAAAGATTTATGTGGCGCTTGGTATTTCTGGTGCCATTCAGCATAAGGCTGGCATGCAGGATTCCGAATACATTATTGCAGTAAACAAGCAGGAGACAGCACCAATCTTTGAAGTTGCTGATTACTCAATTGTTGGTGATTTGTTCACTGTTGTTCCAATGATGATTGATGCATTAAAAGAAGAGAAGTAATTATGCCAGAACTCAAAAACTTAACAGTATATGAGGCTTTTTCAAACTCTGTATCAAAGTATCCAAACAATAAGGCTATGACTTATATGGATAGTGTTTGGACCTACAAAGAACTTGAAGATTCAGCAAATGAATTTGCGGGTAAGTTTCTTAATCTCGGAATTAAGAGAGGCACGCATGTAGGTATTTGGTGTGACAACGAGCCAAACTACGTTATATCCATACTTGCTCTATCAAAAATTGGGGCAGTTACAGTTTTATTCAACACAAGCCTTCACAATAAAGAGATGTACAAACTTGTTGAAGGAACAGATGTAGAATATCTCCTTATTGGTGACGGTTATAAAGATGTAGATTTCCGTGTGGAGTCAAATAAATTAATTGACTCTATTTACTGTTTGAAAAATGTAATTTATATTGGTCTTTCATGTGATGCTAAGGGTTATACAGATTTAAAAGATATAGCCAAGGCTGACGATGAAGATATAGAAGAGGCAAGAAAAGCTGTAAATCCTATGGATATGGGCTATATCTTGTTCACTAGTGGAACTACGTCTCTGCCAAAGGCGGCAGTTGGTTCGCACTATGCCCGTGCGAATATGGGCCTTTGCCAGGGCAAGGATATTGTTACGACTCCAGAAGATAAGTTCTGCGTCGCTATGCCTTTGTTCCACTGTTTCTGCTTCTCAGTAAATTTTATGGCAGCGCTGTTTTATGGTGCTTGTCTTTGCTTCCCTAAATCTAAACATACTTATGATATCCTAGAAACAATTGCAAAAGAGGGTTGTACTGTGTTAAGTGCAGTACCAACACTTTTCCATGCAATTCTTTCTAAGTACGATATTTCAAAGTACAATATTTCATCTTTGCGCGCTGGATTTATTGGTGGAAGTACATATAGCGCTTCTCTTTTCAAAGAGATAGAAGGTACCTTGAATATGACTTTGTTATCAAGTCTTGGTCAAACTGAGGCTACTGCAGCTATCACAACAACAAGCCTTGACGATTCGTTAGATGTCCGTTCTACAACTGTAGGTCATTTCATAGATAATATTGAGTATAAAATACTTGAGAACAGTGAGATTTGTATCAGAGGATACAATGTGATGTCCTATTATTATAAAGATGAAATTAATACTAAATCTGCAATAGATGAGGAAGGCTGGCTACATACCGGCGACACAGGTTTTATAACAAGCGATGAAAACCTTGTTCTTACAGGCAGAATTAAGGAATTAATCATTCGTGGTGGCGAAAATATTAGCCCACTTGAAATTGAATCTATTCTTTTTGATGACAAGCGAATAATTGAATCCAAGGCAATTGGCGTGTTTGACTCCCACTATGGTGAAGAGGTTGCACTCTGTGTAGTTCGTGACCCAAAATCTATTATCACAGAGACAGACATAAGAACTTTATTAAAGAATAATATTGCTGAATATAAAGTTCCTAAATACATAATCTTTGTTGATACTTTGCCTAAGTCAATCTCTGGAAAGGTTATAACGAAAGAACTTCGACGCCAAGTCAATTCTTTACTTGGTTTATAGAATGGACAACCGGACAGAGGTCTTATTACTAGTCAAATTGAGACATTCGCATATGGCAACAACCGCGGACATATATTCACATCTTTGTTTCTGGCAAAAAGTAGAGTGTGGCAATAGTATTCAAGAGGCATTAAAATTAGGATAAAATAGAAAAGATAAAGACCTGGTTTTCGCCAGGTCTTTAGTCGTTTGTGGAATAAGAAGTTATTTGGCACTTTACAATTAAAAATCGCTCAAACACCGTAGATACGGGCTTGAGCGATCTGGTGGGAGAGGGTGGATTCGAACCACCGAAGCTAGAAGCAACAGATTTACAGTCTGCCCCCTTTGGCCACTCGGGAACTCTCCCAAATATGAAGCCTGCAAAGTGAAATTTGCAGGCTTTTTTGGAGCTGGTGAACGGACTCGAACCCCTGACCTGCTGATTACAAATCAGCTGCTCTACCAACTGAGCTACACCAGCACTTAAGTGCTTTGATAATATAACACATTAAAAAAGTGACGTCAAGAGTTTTTTAATAATTATTTAATCTTGTTGCTCTTTTCTTTTTATAGTATACTACATGATATAATAATTTAAAGAAAAGAGGTGGAATTGTGGCAAAGGGCGTTGGTGGAAAAAAATCATTGAAGTTTAGTACTACTCAGGATAAAAATACAAAAAAACGACGTATAATAATCAGCCTTTTTTCTCTTCTTGTAATAATCATTGCTACGGTTTCACTTGTTGTTATATCACGTGAATATAATATTTTTGACAAAGAGGAGCCAACAAGTGAAGGAGAGGAAACACCTTCTCCAACTGTTACTCTCCAAGATTATGTAACGGTAATGTTCTCGGGTGTTTCCACCTCAAAGGATAGGGTAATGTTTATTTCCTTTATTACATTGAATACAAAGGACAAAACTTTTGCTGTGGACACAATTTCACCGTCTTTAACATATTCCGGCAAGTCTCTATCTGATATTTATGCAGATAAAGGTGAAGAGGAACTTGCCATTGCCGCCGGAAAAGTTGCAAGCTATAGTGTTGACAGATATGTTGTTGTAACCGAAAAAAGGTTTAAGGCATTTATGAATGCACTGGGATCTTTTGAACTTGACCTAAAAGAGAAAATTGATTATTCAGACAGTGACTTTTCTCTTAATCTTTTATCCGGCAAGCAAACTTTAACCGGAGATAAACTCTTTAAATATATAAGGTACAAGGGGCTTGGCTCCGGAGACTCGGCAAGAATCGCACAGGCGGAGGTAATAGGAGAAATAGTTTCTCAGAAATTAAATGAATCCAATACTTCAAAGGGCGAGGAGTTGTTTGGAAGACTTGTAAACAATTCAATCAGTAATATTACAATTTTGGATTTTTCCAAATACAGTCAAATTCTTGAAGAGATATCTAAATCACCTCGAAGCGTAGAGGTAGTGCTTCATGATTTGGGGGCAAAGTAATTGAAGTTATTAAAGAAATTAATTGCAATAATCCTTATTTGCGTTGTACTCATTTTTATAGGACTTATGGTCCTTCCTTTAGACACCTTTTTTGCAACAAAGTCAGCAACAGTGTCGGGGTATGATGTTAGTGGCAATTATGATGATACCGAATATAGATATTATTACAGTAAACTAAATGAAAAAGAGAAAAAGGCATATACAATTATCTGTGCACAAATTGCTGATTTCCCAAATGAAATTTTAATCCCTAAATTAACAGACGATGAGCTCAAAAATGTTTTTGAGGCTGTCTCATATGACAATCCTGAGTTTTTCTTTTTGGGAAACAGATGCTCTATAACAGGTATTGGGAGTTTGAATTATTTCGTGCCTCAATATGCAATGAGTAAAAGTGTATATGAGGAAAAAATGGCGAATGTTTCTGCAGTTGCTTCTGAAGTACTAGGCCAGGTGTCTTTGTCTGATGGTGCATCCACTATGGATGTTTACAGGGCTGAACTTTATATTCATGATTTAATTGCAAAGAATTGTGAATATACAAAAGAGACAGATAACATTACTTGCAGTATTTATGGCATGTTAGTTGATGGCCGTGCCAGCTGTGAGGGATATGCAAGGACGCTTCAGTATTTATTGAAGCAACTTGGAATAGCTAATTATGTCATTGTTGGTCAGGCAACAGATAAAGAAGGAAATATGGAAGGTCATATGTGGAATGTTGTAACAATAAACGGCAACAAGTACAATGTTGACGCCACATGGGATGACTATTCTGTCTCAAATGAAATTGACTCTCCGGATAATTCGGTTAGCCACACCTATTTTAATATTCCGACAGAGAAACTTAAATTTACTCATGTTGCAGATGACGAAAATGCGTGGGCTAGATGTACAAGTGACGATTTAAACTATTTTGAAATTAATGGCCTTTTATTTTCAAAGTTTGATAATAGTTCCTTGAATGTTTTTAGACAGGCAATTGCCAGAAAACTTATTGAGGGAAACAGAAGCATAGAAATTGCATTTACAGATAAGAAAGCGTATGATGCGGCAATTAATTCTTTGTTTGATAATGCAAATGTCTATAAGGTAATGAAAACAGCTAATATGGTTGCCCCAAGTTCTAATAGAATTAAAACTAATCAAATTCAGTACACTTATGATGAAGATTTGCTGATTATTAGGCTGTTCTTTGCAAAGGCATAATTATATAGTAATTAAAAACATTTATATTAGTGCTATATTCTCCGGAAGTGTGTACACTTACGGGGAATATTTTTATTGTTATAGCGATGTGTTCCTTGTCTATAAAAAATAATTTAAAAAATATGAAAAAAGGTGTTGACTTCTAATAAGTGATTTGGTATTATATTCAAGCGTTCGCAAGGACGCAAACACATAAAACAACGTAGTTACGTTGTATATGTACCTTGAAAATTAAACAACGACAAACTTAAATGGACCCTGAAATTCTTTTTGAATTTCAAACAGTAATTTCGTAAAAACGAAATTAGAATGACAGATAAACTGTCAGCAAAAAGTAATGAGCTAAATAGCTTTTCTAAAGATTAGATCGTTTGGAAATTCCCCAAACGTTTTAATACAATTTTTTAGAGAGTTTGATCCTGGCTCAGGACGAACGCTGGCGGCGTGCCTAACACATGCAAGTCGAACGGAGACTTGACGCTGAATTGATGGAAGCTTGCTTTTGGATTTTCTTGTCAAGTCTTAGTGGCGGACGGGTGAGTAACGCGTGAGTAACCTGCCTCTTAGAGGGGAATAACGGCTGGAAACGGTCGCTAATACCGCATAATGTATTGAAGCCGCATGAC
>JAQXSW010000004.1 GCA_029219165.1 Oscillospiraceae bacterium | reverse complement strand
GATCATGCCGGTTCGTGCATACGATATAACAAAGCGTGGCATAGAAACACGAAAATTCCTTTAACATGGATTGAAGGAGCTGGACATAATTCTAATACAGACAAACCTGAACAGATAAATAGTTTGATAGAAGAATTTGTTGCAAATATTTAACAATAGACAACTTCCAATTTGTCGAACAGATACTAAGGACGCACTTCTATACAGGGTAATCCCCATATGTGCGCTCGGTGAGACCGAACACCCCGTACACCTGAATGTCCGGGGTGTTTTGCGTCACTATGTTCCGAGCAAGGGACTGCATCCCTTGCGCCTCGAAAGCGGCTATCCACATAAGGCAAAAGGCGCGACCACTTTCATCACGCCTTTTGCTTTTGTTACTGCCTTACGCCCCACGCTAAAACAGGGGAGTTTTTCTTATGAACATGTTCATAAAATCTTGAAATATGATATGAAATGTCATATAATCTTAAACAGTAAGATAAAGAGGTGCAAAAATGATTATTTTTAAAATACTTAAAGTAATTCTTGAAGTTATACTTTTCCTTGTTGTTTTTATGTTTGTTGCAACAGCAATCTACGGTCTTTTTTATTATCACACTCAAAAGGACATGAAACTTGAGAATGTAAAAATAAAAAAGAATCGCACTTATTGTGAAATAGGTGACCCGGAAACTGCAAAAGCCGGTTTTATATTCTATCCGGGTGGAAAAGTTGGATTTGATTCTTACAATGAACTCTTATCAAAAATTGCCAAAGAAGGCTATTTTTGTGTTGTAATGGGTATGCCTGTAAACCTTGCGGTTCTTCATCCGAGCAGAGCAGATAAATTCCTTAAGAAATATAAGGAACTCTATCCAAACATTGAAAATTGGTACATTGGTGGACATTCACTTGGAGGAACAATTGCTTGCAAACATGCGGTTGCAAGACCAAATACATATAAGGGTGTTGTGTTCCTTGCCGCATATCCTGACAAAAATGATGACATGAACGGAACAGGTATGAAAGTTCTCAGTATGTATGGTTCAAAGGATAACGTATTCAACATGGGAAGATATACAGAATATCATCATAATTTCCCAGAGGACTTTGAAGAAATAATCATTGAAGGTGCAAATCACGGTCAGTTTGGTAACTACGGCTTCCAAAAGGGAGACAATGAGGCCGACATTTCACATGAAGAGCAGATTGGATTTACAGCGAAAAAGATAGTAGAGTTTATGAACTGATATATTTAAAACCCCGGCGCATTTGTGCTGGGGTTTAACTTTTGTTTATACAAATTATAATAATTATGTTATAATAAGAATGTATATTTTTTTGGAGGGCAGTTATGGATATTCTTGTTATTAACGGACCTAATTTAAACTTGCTTGGGGCTCGTGAACCGGACATTTATGGAAGCGACACCTATGAAGATCTGTGTAAATTAATAACTGACTATTGCGAAAAAGAAAAAATAAATGTGTATTTCTATCAGTCTAATCATGAGGGTTCAATTGTTGATAGAATTCAAGAAGCTATGAATGATGGTACGGATGGTATTGTAATTAACCCTGCAGCATATACTCATACTAGTGTTGCCATACTAGATGCCCTTAAGGCTGTAAAAATTCCTACAGTTGAAGTTCACATTTCAGATGTGGATGAAAGAGAGGAATTCAGAAAGCTTTCTTATGTTTCGCTTGTTGCCCTTAAAACAATTAAGGGTAAGGGCTTTGAAGGATATCTTTTGGCAATAGATTTTTTAAAGAACTTCATTTCCGACTTAAAAAATAATGACTAAAATCGAAGGTGAATTTTATTAAGGTTTCAGTAGCTCTTGCAGCATATAACGGAGAAAAATATATAGAAGAACAAATTTCTTCAATTCTTTCGGAACTTTCAGCGAATGATGAAATAATTGTATCAGACGACAATCCAAGTAGTGAAATGTCAAAACTCGTAATAGATCTTTCAAAAAAAGACTCTCGTATTAAATATATAGAGGGTCCTTGTATGGGTGTAATTAAGAATTTTGAAAACGCCTTAAAACATACAAGCGGCGATTTGATTTTCCTTGCTGATCAGGATGATGTTTGGCTTCCGGGGAAAATTAAGGCTGTAAAAAGTGAAGTTGAAAACGGAGCTTCTCTTGTAATGCATGATGCAAAGATTGTGGATGAAAATCTTAATATTATAAAAGAATCGTTTTTTGAACTTCATAAAACAGGCACGGGACTTACAAAAAATATAGTTAGAAATACATATATTGGATGTTGTATGGCTTTTACCAGAGACCTACTTTTAAAATGCCTGCCATTTCCGGAGAAAATACCAATGCATGACCAATATATTGCTTTGGTTGCAGAAAAAAATAAGATGAAAATTTCTCTTATTAATGATAAATACTTATTGTACAGACAGCATGGTAATAATGTGACAGGGGGAAAAACCTCAATTATGCAAAAACTTATATGGCGTAAAAATATAATATCGGCAATTGCAAATACTCACGACCGTGAATTTGTACCTATGGATAAAATTCCTGTTTCTGCTGCCATTGTAACCTTTAATAATGTCAAGTATATTGAGAAGGCTATCAAAACACTTGTTGACTGTGTTAATTACGAAAAAATAGATTTTAAACTTTTCGTCTTTGATAATGGTTCAACGGATGGAACTGTTGAGTTGATTACAGAAAGGTTTGTAAATAATACGGATTATTGTAATAAAGTTAAACTTATACACAGTGGAGGGAACATAGGGTTTGGTGCAGCACATAACCAAATTCTTGAAATTATGGATGCGGAATTTCCTTCAAAATATCATTGTGTAGTAAATCCGGATATTATTATTAAAGATGACATTATTTCAAAAATGGTTGAATACTTGGAAAATCCGAAGAATAGCAGTGTTGTTCAACTTTCACCTAGAATTTGTTTCCCTGACGGAAGAAATCAGATTCTTGGAAAAAGAAATCCACATTTCATTTACTTGTTTGCAAGTAGAATGAGGGGCGAGGAACCCGGATTTTTACTTTCCAGATATGCAATGCTTAACAAGGACTACACAAAGCCATTTGAAATTTGGAATGCCACAGGTTGCTTTATGTTCTTTAGAACCGATGCATTCAAAAAAGTCGGTGGATTTGACAAGAGATATTTTATGTACTTTGAGGACTGTGACATAACAAGAGAAATGAGAAAACTTGGAAAGGTTTTATTTTTCCCTGATGCCATTGTTTATCATGTTTGGGCAAGAGACTCGAAGAGAAATACAAAATTAAAGATTATTCATATTACTTCAATGCTGAAGTATTATTTGAAATGGAGGACAATATAAATGATATTTGCAGTTGTTTTAGCCGGAGGAATTGGTTCTAGAATGGGAAATTCTGATACTCCAAAGCAATATCTTGATTTAGGCGGAAAGCCAATAATTGTTCATACAATAGAAAAGTTCTATGTTAACTCGAAGTTTGAGCACGTAATTGTTTTAACACCTGAGTCATGGGTTTCACATACAAGTAACCTCATAAAGAAATCAATTCCAAATGACGATAAAATTACTGTTATTTCCGGTGGCTCAACAAGAAATGAGACACTTTACAATGCAATCAAGTTTATTGAGGCAAACTATGGCCTTCAAGACGATACAATCATTGTTACACATGATGCTGTAAGACCATTTGTAACACACAGAATTATTGAGGAAAATATAGAGGCTGCTATAAAGTATGGTGCAACAGACACTGTAGTACCTGCAACTGATACAATTGTAGAATCTCTTGATAATGAGATTATTTCTCAGATTCCAAACAGAGCAACTCTTTTCCAAGGCCAGACTCCACAGAGCTTTAATGCATTGAAACTTAAGAAACTGTATGAATCGCTCTCTGATGAGGAAAAAGACATTCTTACAGATGCATGTAAAATTTTTGTCATGAAGGGTGAGCCTGTACATCTTGTTGAAGGTGAAGTTTTCAACATGAAAATTACCTATCCATTTGATTTGAAAGTTGCAAAAACAATGATAGACGGAGATGCTCTTAAAGGAGAATAATTAAATGATTAATGCAGTTTACCAGCTTACTGCACCCCGTATGATAGAGGTAACTTATAATGATATTGAACTGGACAATGAAAATGTTTTAGTTCGTCCAAGTCATCTTTCAATTTGTAAGGCAGACCAAAGATATTATCAGGGTGCGCGTTCAAAGGCTGTACTCAAAAAGAAACTTCCAATGGCACTTATTCATGAGTGTATGGCTGAAGTTGTATATGATCCAACAGGTAAGCTTGCTCCGGGAGATAGGGTTATTGCAATCCCAAACACCCCCACGGAGGAAGACGATATTATTGCTGAAAACTATCGTTTTTCAAGTAAGTTCCGCTCCAGTGGTTTTGATGGTTTTCTTCAGGATTATGTTCTTATGCCACATGACAGACTTGTGCCGGTAAGTAATAGTGTTAATCCGGATGTTGCTGCCTTTTCCGAACTTATAAGCGTCAGCATGCATGTTATTTCTCGTTTTGACAGGATTGCACACCAAAGAAGAAATAAAATCGGTATCTGGGGCGATGGAAACCTAGGTCTTATAACGGCTGTCCTTATTTCAAACATATACCCGGACACAGAACTTTATATTTTTGGCAGAAATGCGGACAAGCTTTCATATTTCTCATTTGCCACTGAAACTATGCACGTTGATGATATGCCGGATGACCTACTTCTTGACCATTGTTTTGAATGTGTTGGTGGTCCCGGTGCTGAAAATGCAATTAATCAAATGATTGATCATATTAATCCTGAGGGTACAATTGCTTTAACAGGTGTTACTGAAAACAATGTTGCAATCAACACAAGAATGGTACTTGAACGTGGTCTTAGACTTTTCGGAAGTTCAAGAAGCGGACGTGAAGATTTTGAAAGAACGGTTGAATTTCTTGAGAACAATAAGGAAGGCGCACTGTTGTTGGAAAATATCATAGGCGATGTATTTGATATAAGATCAATCTCTGATATCCACAGAGCTTTTGATGCAGATTTAACTCACAGAATAGGAAAAACGGTTCTTCATTGGAATAAATAATTTAAAGTCAATAAAGATTAAAGTCAACAAACTGAGAAGGGAGTGAAATTGCGTGGGTGTAAAAGAACAGATTTTTAAACTCTATGGCTTCTTTTTTACCTTTGGCGCAAAGGTAGGTATAAAAGAAAATAGAGTTGCGCTCATTTCTATGCACAACGCAAATTTCACGGATTCTCTTTTTGAAGTTGAAAGAAAACTTTTGGACAAAGAAATTTTAAAAATTTCCAGGACGGCTCTTTCAAAACCACTGACCGCAATAAAATTCTGCACCGTGGATGCTTTTAAGACGGGGCGCTCGCGGTTTATTTTCCTCAATGACAATTTTCTGGCTTTGGCTTATACTAAGCCAAACAGGAAAACTGAAATTGTGCAGTTGTGGCATGGACAGGGTGCGTTTAAGAAATTCGGATTTGATATTCCACAACCGGAGGAAATCAGAACCCGTGAGCGCGCTCTTTCAAAGCGAATTTCGTATGTCGTTTGTTCTTCAGACGGAGTGAAGGATATTTACGCAAATGCTTTTGGTGTTCCAATTGAAAAGGTCATTACAAGCGGAACACCGAACGAGGACTATTATTTTAGAATTACGTCTGAAGATAAAAACGAAATTCGCAATAGTTTTAACTTTTTATATCCAAATTGCAAAGGGAAAAAGCTTGTTTTATATGCGCCTACCTTCAGAGAAGGTGAAAGGGAAAATGCTGATATTCTGAGAGATGTTGACTTTTGTCGACTTAAAAAAGCGGCATCTTCTTATTTTGGAGAAGAGGCTGAAATTCTTGTAAGACTACATCCTCAGGTTCACGAAAAAATAAAGGGAAATAAGAATTTTATTAATGTCACCGACTATCCAAATGTAAACGAACTTGCGGTTATATCGGATGTCTTAATTACAGACTATTCTTCCATTTGTATGGATTTCTCTTTGCAAGGTAAGCCAATGGTATTTTATGCGTATGATTTACAATCATATAAAGGTGCAAGGGATTTCTACTTTGACTATGAGTCGTATGTTCCCGGTGCCATTGCAACGAATAATGCTGAACTTATAGAAGTATTTGAAAGTGGAAATTTCAAAACAGAACGAAATGAAGTTTTTAGACATAAAAACTTCGGTATTCCAAACGGCAAAGCGACAGACGACCTTCTTGCCACACTTCATATTAATTGAAATAATAACTAAAGAAACCCCCACAGCATAAAATGCTGTGGGGGTGTTTTTTTGAGTATATGTATTTCAATAGGTCATGGCAAAACCACATCCGGAGCTTATGACCCCGGATTTGTGTATGGCTCTATGTTTGAGCATGAAGTTGCAAAGAAAATCGGTCGCTTTGCCTGTGATTTCTTTAATGAAAACTTTGATGAGTCTTGCGAAATAATTAATCTAAATTCAGATTTTTTCTTGACGGAGAGAATTAAACATATAAACAGCGGAAAATTTACCGTGGTTGTAGAAATACATTTAAACTTAAACGGAGGAGAAGGCGTAGAGGTGCTAAAGAGCAGGAATTCAAGTTCTCTTCTGGCAGAAATAATATGTAATGAAGTGTCCATGTCCACCGGGCTTGCAAATAGAGGAGTTAAAACAAAGGTGACTAAATCGGGCGTGGATTTTTACTCAATAATTCGCGAAACCACGTCTGAAACAGTTGTTGTTTCTTGTGGATTTATGGAAAGTCTTCATGACATGAGTCTTTTTATGTCAGATGCCGGACAGAAGAAAATCGGTGAGGCTATTGCGGTCGGTATAGCAAAGTATAGGGGACTGATACAAAATAAATAATTTGAAAATTTTTATAGTATTACAAAATATTTTGTGATAAAATATCCACCATAGTTTTTTCCAAGAGGTGGTTTTCGTGGAATTTTATAAGATGGAAGGAGCAGGCAACGACTATATTTATTTTGACTGCACTAAAGAGGTTATAGACAATCCGGAAGAATTATCAATTAAGCTTTCTGACAGACATTTTGGTGTTGGAGGCGATGGTATCATCTTGATCATGAAATCAGATGTTGCCGACTTTAGAATGCGTATGTTTAATGCAGACGGATCAGAGGGCAAAATGTGTGGTAATGCATCACGTTGTATTGGTAAATTCGTGTATGATCTTGGTCTTACGGATAAAGAGGAGGTAACTCTTGAAACGTTGTCCGGTATAAAGATTCTTTCACTTCATGTGACAGATGGTAAAGTTCAAAGTGTTACGGTTGATATGGGAGAGCCGGTATTAGAAGGAGCTTTAATTCCTACAAAATGGAATAAAGAAAACGTAGTGGATGAATCTTTAGATGTTGCCGGAGTGGAATATAAGGTTACTGCAGTTTCAATGGGAAATCCACATTGTGTAACATTTATTGACTTTTCACCGGAAGACTTAGACCTTCCGAAAATTGGTCCGGATTTTGAATTCCATGAAATGTTCCCGGAAAGAACAAATACAGAATTTGTACAGAAAATAGATGAACATACTTTAAAAATGAGAGTTTGGGAAAGAGGCAGTGGTGAAACTCTTGCCTGTGGTACCGGAGCTTGTGCAACAGTAGTGGCTGCAACATTAAACGGTATGGTCTCAAGAGATGAAGAGATAACAGTAAAACTTATAGGCGGAGACCTTAAAATTCGTTGGTCAAAAGAGGGCAATGTATTTATGACCGGACCTGCAAGATTTACTTTTAAAGGCGAATTGATGGAGTGATATATATGAAAATTAATGCAAACTTTGACAATCTTGTTCCAAACTATCTCTTTGCGGAAGTGGCAAAAAGAACTAACGATTATATTGCTAAAAATCCGGATAAGCCGGTAATAAAAATGGGTATAGGAGATGTAACTTTACCACTTGCACCAGTTGTAGTGGATGCAATTCATAAAGGTGCAGATGATCTTTCCAAAAAGGAAACATTTAAAGGTTATCCTGATTATGAAGGGTACCTCTTTGTTCGTGAGGCTATAAGTAATTATTATAAGAGTTTTGGCGCAGATGTTTCACCGGATGAAATCCTTGTAAATGACGGTGCAAAGAGTGACTGCGCAAATATTGGAGATATTTTTGACAAAGATAACATTGTTCTTGTAACTGATCCTGTATATCCGGTTTATGTTGACTCTAATATTATGGCAGGAAGAAAAATTGTATATGCCAATGCAACGGAGGAAAATGGTTTCTGTGCAATGCCTCCAAAGGATGTACATGCAGACATAATTTACCTCTGTTCTCCTAATAACCCAACGGGCTCTGCCTATAACAAGGAACAGCTTTCCGAGTGGGTGGATTATGCTAATAAAAATGATGCTATTATAATTTACGACTGTGCTTATGAGTCATTTATAACTGACGATTCACCTCGTAGTATTTTTCAAATACCGGGTGCTCGTACTTGTGCCATTGAACTTTGTTCACTTTCAAAGACTGCCGGTTTTACCGGTACCCGTGGAGGATACACAGTAATTCCAAGAGAACTTGAAAGAGACGGACATAATATTTACAACCTTTGGTACAGAAGACTCTCCACAAAATACAACGGAGTTTCTTGGCCAATTCAATGCGGTATTGCAGCTGTTTTCTCAGAGGAAGGTCTGAGACAAATATCAGAGAACATAAATTATTACAGAAAAAATGCAAAGGTAATTACGGACACTTTTGACAGACTGGGCCTTTCATATACCGGTGGAAAGAATTCCCCTTATGTTTGGGTTAAATGTCCAAATGGCATGGGCTCATGGGAATTTTTTGACTTACTCCTTAACGAGGTTCAGGTAATTGGTACTCCGGGTGAGGGATTTGGTGAGTGCGGCAAAGGATATTTTAGATTCACCTCTTTTGGCAGTTATGAAAATACCGTGGAAGCTATGAAGAGAATCGAAAATCTTTTGAAATAATTTTTGAAAAAAGTGTAATATTTGAATTTTAATTCCGTCTTTTAAAGTGAAAGTCACTTTGAAAGGCGGTTTTATTATGACAAAAATTAAAAGACTTGGTGGAAAAAGTATTCTTGCAATTACAATTGCTATATCTTTTATGCTTACACTTTTTGCGTGGGGCATTGGAGCGGGTGCAAACAAAAACACCATGAATTATGGTTCCGGGAACACAAATGGTGCATATTCTCTTACAGAGGAAAGTATAAGCACAGATGAGGTGGCTGATAACGTTTCCCAAAAAGCTACAAGCCACGTAGTTACAAAGAATGTGAGTCTAAACATAGAGACGGTAGACTATGAAAAAACTACGGAATCCATAGACTGTAAAGTAAAAGAACTTTACGGATATGTTTCAAGTAGCGATGAAAACGTTGGAAATGCCTATAACAACGTGCATAAATATGCATTTATAGTTGCTGAAATCCCAACAGAAAAGTTGGATGCATTCCTAAACTATATTTCATCTGAGTTTACTGTTACAGAAAAACATATTAGCATAAATGACATTACGTCTGATTACGTTGAAACAGAGTCAACTCTTGAGCAACTTAAAGTTCAAAGAGACACACTTTTATCTCTTATGGGAAAAGCTACATCGCTCGGAGACATTATTGAAATTCAGGATAAGTTGACTTCAGTAAATTCTGAAATTCAATATTATGAAAACATGATGGATCGTATGAAAAATGATGTAGAATATACAAGTGTGGCTATTGAAGTTGCTGAAGTTGATAGAGAGACTCCGGTTGAAACGGGCTTTTGGTATGAAATAAAAGAGGGCTTTAAAGAAACATTGTTTGAAATTGGCCATGGGTTCCGTGCAATGGTTATCTGGTTTGTATCTGCAATCCCATTCATTGCAATACTTGTTGTTTTTGGTATAATCATTAAAAAGATAGTTAAAACAGTTAAGACCAAAAAGAGCAAGGGTGAGAATGATGGAGGACAGACAGATAGTAATTCTATATCTAAACAGATCTGAGTCCGCAATATCTGAAACCAAAAATAAATATGGACAATATATTCTCAAGATAGCAATGAATATTCTCTCTAATATGAGCGATTCACTGGAATGTGAGAACGACACCTATCTTTCTACATGGAATTCAATTCCTCCAAAGGAACCTGAAAATTTGAAGGCCTTCGTTGCAAAAATCGCACGGAATCTTTCCCTTGATATGTATAGAAAGAAACATGCGGAGAAACGTGGCGGGAATACGGATGTGCTTTTGTCTGAACTTGAGGACTGTGTTCCTGATTCATTTTCTGATTCCCTTGACAGTAACCTCTCGGTGTTAATCAATGATTTCTTAAAAAGTCAAAAGAAAGAAAAGAGAGTAATGTTTGTAAAAAGATATTGGTACGGGGAGTCTATTTCTGACATTTCAAATGAGATGGGTTTCTCCGAAAGTAAAGTTGCTACATCGCTCTTTCGAACCAGAGAGGCTCTAAAAGAATATTTGGAAAAGGAGGGCGTTTCTATATGAATAAAAAAATATTAAATGCAATGACAGATATAGATGACGACTTCCTTTTGGAGGCAGAGGACTTTAAGGCTACAAAAAATAAAAATAAGAAGACGTGGATTACAATTGCAGCATGTTTGGTAGTACTTGTAATTCTTTCAATTCCAATTTCAAAATTTGCTGTTTCAAATGACAAGACCATTTTTTCAGGTTCCACAGATACGGCCGAGTCAGAGTTGTTGGACTCTATAAGTGATTCTTTAAGTGAGGAATCTATCAACAATGTGTCTGATGTTGCCGATAATGATAAGGGAAGTTATTCTTCAGATGAAAACGGAACGGGCAGTACAAGTGACAATATTAGCGCTAAATATACTGTTTCCATTAACAATGTTCTTTATAAAGTTGTTTGTGTGGAGGACGAGACCGGTTTATTTGTAGGAGCATACAATGCTTCAACGGAAGAACTTGTTTTTTCGAAGACTTATCATAAAGATACAGAGTTTAAGTTTGAAGAATTTGTACGGTTACTTGAGGATTCATTAGCACAGGAGTGAATGGGAATTGGCAAAGGAAAAGAAGGCAAAGAAGGAAAAGAAACCTAAAAAAGAGAAAAAGCCGAAGCTTACGAAAGAACAAAAGGCTGCAGAAAAAAAGAAAAAGATAGAGGCCTTAGCTCAAAAGAAAAAGGCTACCCTTGAAAAGAAACAAAGGGAGAATGAAAAGAAAGCTAAAGACAAGGAAGCAAAAAGACAAAAGGCTATTGATGATAAACAGAAAAAGAAGGAAATAGCCATTGAAAAAAAGAAACAGGCTTCATTGAAAAAAGAGGAAAAGGCAAAGGCGAAGGCTTTTTATAAAACCCCTGAGGGTAAGGCAAAACTTGCCGAAGAGAAAGCAGCTTTAAAAGAGAAGAAGGCAGAGGATAAGGCTCGTAAGGCAGAAGAAAAGGCCCTGAAAAAACAAGAGGCTCTTGAAAGAGAAGCAGAACGAAATGAAGCCATTAAAGAGGCTCAAAAGTGGGTTAACTTTGACAAGGTCTTAATTAAGCAGGAAAAGATAAGGGCAAAACGCCAAAAGACTTTGAAAAAAGAGGCGTATAAGAAACTTTCTCCTGAAGCTCGTGCAGAGCTTAAGATTGAGGAAAAAAAGAGAAAGATTGAAGAAGATACGGCCCGTAAGACAAGAAAGATTGAAGAAAAAACAAATCCTGCGCTTAAGAAGGAAAGGATTGCTGCTGAGAAAAGAGCTAAAGAGGAAAAGAATGCAAGATACGTTGAGCATAAGAAGGCTCTTAAAGAGGCAAAGAAGGGTGGCAAACCACCGCTTGTACTTATAATTATCTTGGCAGTTCTTCTTGTTGCAATAATAGCAGTTGTTGGTATTTTTGTACTTGGCGGAGAAGGGGCCGAGGCCGATGTTCCTGTGGATGAAACTACAACAAGTGCTGAGGACATTTCGGAATCATCTGCCGAGACAACAACAAAGAAAAGTTCCGGTTCCGGACAACCAAATCCGGATATAAACACTAAGGATGTATCATTTGGTAACATTAATATTGTTGTAAATACATGTGACACATCCAGCCAAAGTGTTGATTTTGCTGTTGGCAGACACAAGTTTACAGAGACTAAATTTGAAAATAGATCCATTTACTTTGTAGAATTGGGTGACAAGTTTAAAGCTTATGATGCCGAGACAGGACAAATGATGCATTTTGAAAATGTTGAAGGCAACACTTGGGAAAACTTTTATAACCATCTTTCAGAAATGTATATTCTTGGGAACGTGGTAGAATAAAGATATTTTCAAATTTCTAAAAAAAACACTTGCTTTTCGAGTTTCTTTTTGTTAATATAACTCTGTTACTTTTCTAGTGGTGTAGCCACAATGACTAAAGGAGGTGCCGGACATGGCAAAATGCGAATTCTGTAATAAGGACGTTAAGTTCGGAATTGCTGTATCTCACTCACACAGACGTTCAAACAGAACATGGAAGCCAAACGTAAAGAGAGTTAAGGCTGTTGTTAACGGAACTCCAAAGAGAGTATACGTATGCACACGTTGCCTTCGTTCAGGAAAGGTTCAGCGCGCAGTTTAATTTACGTTTAAAAGAAGCTGGTCTCCAGCTTCTTAAATTTAGCGGAATTGTGTAACGGTAGCACGACAGACTCTGACTCTGTTTGTTGGGGTTCGAATCCCTATTCCGCTGCCAGAAAGACGAGATCTTCGGATCTCGTCTTTTTTTGTTCAACTGGGGACGGTTCTTCATTGTCGGGGACGGTTCTTGATCACCGAGAACCGTCCCCGAATGCGGAGAACCGTCCCCAATCACATTTTTCCTATTAACCTATTTACAAAGTAGGAAATACGTGGTAATATTGTGACATATTAAATTTTAGGGAGATGTTGTAGGATGGCAAATATTTATACCTCAGCTGATCAACTTATAGGTAGAACACCACTTTTGGAACTCACTCATATTGAAAATAGTGAAAATTTAAATGCAAGGATTCTTGCAAAGCTTGAATATTTTAATCCGGCTGGTTCAGCTAAAGATAGAATTGCAAAGGCTATGATTGAAGACGCTGAACAGTCAGGTAAGCTCACAAAAGATTCCGTTATTATTGAGCCTACATCAGGAAATACAGGTATTGGGCTTGCAGCTGTTGCAACAGCAAAAGGCTACAGAACTATTATTGTAATGCCGGAAACAATGTCTGTTGAACGTAGACAGCTTATTAAAGCATACGGAGCAGAACTTGTACTTACAGATGGCACAAAGGGCATGAAGGGTGCAATTTCGAAAGCCGAAGAACTTTCAAAGGAAATTCCAAATGCATTTATTCCAGGTCAGTTTATAAACCCGGCAAATCCAAAGGCTCATTTTGAGACGACGGGACCTGAAATTTACGAAGATACAGACGGAAAGGTTGACATTTTTGTTGCCGGCGTTGGTACAGGTGGAACCATAACAGGCGTAGGTGAGTATCTTAAATCTAAGAATCCTAATGTTAAGGTCGTTGCAGTTGAGCCGGAATCCTCAGCAGTTCTTTCAACGGGCGTAGCTGGTGCTCATAAGATTCAGGGTATTGGTGCTGGATTTGTTCCAGATGTACTTAATACAAAAATATATGATGAAATAATTCCTGTATCAAACGAAGATGCTTTCACAGGCGGACAACTTGTAGGTAAAGCAGAAGGGGTGCTTGTCGGTATTTCATCAGGTGCTGCAACATGGGCTGCTATTCAACTTGCTAAACGTCCTGAAAATGCCGGTAAAACAATTGTAGTTCTTCTTCCGGATACAGGTGACAGATATCTTTCAACACCGCTTTTCCAAGACTGATAGATGTGGATATAGAAAATATTTAATGGAAAGTATTAAATAACAAAAAAGCGGGAAGTCTCATTCGACTTCCCGTTATTTTTCTGTGTATTTATATATGGCAGCTCTAATTTCCGAATAGTTAAATCCAAGTCTTGTGAGAGCTCCTATAATTTTATTTCTCTGATATTCATCAGTTAAATCCTTACCTTTGTACTTAGTTTCAAGAATGTGGATTATTGATTCTACCGGATTTAGTTCTAAACTGTCTATGACATTATTAATTATGTCTTTTGAAATACCTTTTTGTGAAAGTGCGCCTCTGATTGCAGAAGCACTGGCGCTTTTACGTCTTACCAAACTTTCTGCATAGACTTTTGCAAAGCGCTCGTCATTTAAGAGACCTTGTTCCTCCAACGTACTACAAACTGATTCTATTTGAACTTTCAAATAGTTATAGTCTGTAGTGTCTTTAGAGAACTTTTGATAAAGTTTATCAGAAAGTTCTTTTTTACTATGGTCTCTTAAAGTTAGAAGGTCAAGCGCTTTGTTTTTTATTTTTGATAGGTATATGGCAGAGCGAAGCTCTATCCATTTTTCTTCAGAGATTTCGCTTCCATTTTTAATACCACATGTTGCAAAGAAGTCAACAGTGGTTGTGTCAGTGTACTCTCCGTCTAAGAAAATGTGATATTTATTTGCTCTGCCCGGTTTTCCTGTAATTTTCATATTAGTCATCTACAGTAATGTCAAGTTTAGCTTTTGCAGAAGCAGCAGTTGTAGGCTTTGGATTAGGAGCTTCGGTTGCCGCCGGAGAATTAACCGGTACTTCATGCATTTTTCCACCTTTGAAAGCAGGTTTTGCTGAAGTTTTGAGTTCGGATATTTGATCTTTAACTTTCTGTTCAACTTCAGCCATAAAGTCAGGATTTTGAAGCATATATTCCTTAACATTTTCTCTACCCTGACCAAGACGTTGGTCACCATAAGAGAACCAAGCACCACTCTTGTGGATTATGTCAAGACTTACAGCAGCGTCAAGGATTTCTCCTTCCTTGGCAATGCCGCGACCGTATACAATGTCAAATTCAGCCTCTTTGAATGGTGGGGCAACTTTGTTTTTAACAATTTTTGCACGTGTTCTGTTGCCGACAACTTCATTTCCCGGAGCTTTGAGTTGCTCTACTCTACGAACATCAATACGCATTGTTGCATAGAATTTAAGTGCACGACCACCGGTTGTAACTTCCGGATTACCGTACATTACGCCAACCTTTTCACGAAGTTGGTTTATGAATATTATAATACAATTAGACTTATTGACTGCACCGGCAAGTTTACGAAGTGCCTGTGACATAAGTCTTGCATGAAGACCAACGTGAGAGTCACCCATGTCTCCTTCAATTTCAGCCTTTGGAACAAGGGCTGCAACAGAGTCAACAACAAGAATGTCAATGGCACCTGAGCGAACAAGAGATTCAGCAATTTCAAGAGCTTGTTCTCCGTCATCCGGCTGAGCAACGAGGAGAGAGTCAACATCTACACCAAGATTTGCGGCATAACCCGGGTCAAGAGCATGCTCAGCGTCAATGAAAGCAGCTTCTCCGCCGGCTTTTTGAGCTTCTGCAACGGCATGAAGGGCAAGAGTTGTTTTACCTGAAGATTCAGGTCCGTAGATTTCAATGATACGTCCCTTTGGAAGTCCGCCAATGCCTGTTGCAATATCTAAAGTAAATGATCCGGTTGAAATAGCTTCAACGTTCATGCCGGTGTTTTGACCAAGACGCATGATAGCACCTTTGCCGTATTGTCTTTCTATTTGAGCTATGGCTGTTTCAAGTGCTTTGTTCTTGTCTGCCATTATTTATTCCTCCAATTTACCGAACATTTAAAAACAAATGTTCGTTCGCTATGAGTCCATTATATAACACCTTTTTGACAAACGCAACAATTTTTTCGAACAAAAAGAACAAGTGTACCAATAATGGTACACAATGTTTCAAGGAGGCTTTATTTATAGTTTATTTACCGTTCGTAAAAACGAATGGTAGACATTATTTTTCCGGATTATTTAAATTCATACAGTGCTCGCAATCACAGATACCCTTGCTCGTCGGGTCAACTAAAACCCCTAAGGTAGTTAGAGCTGTAACAATGGGAGTAATTATATTTAGCACCTCGTTTTCAGAAATTTTTGGTATTGTATCAGATGTGACAGCTAAAAATGAGTATACGAAAGAAACCACTGCCGGAATAAAGGTCAGCCAAAATGCCGGGTTTTTTAATCGAACTTTTAGATTGATTTTTTTCATGGCAATCAACTCCTTAATACAATATATGTATTTGTTAGGAAAGAGTTTTCAATTTTAAGGTTTTTTTAAGTAGAATATGGTTGTATAATGTATGTCAATATTATGTATTGAGGTATGATAAATGGGTAAAGTAATTGGAATGATATCCTTGGGTTGTCCAAAAAACCAGGTTGATGCGGAGCTTATGCTTGCAAAACTTACAGAGGCCGGCTATGAAATAAGCGGACAAATCTGCGGGTGCGATGCAGTAATCGTAAACACATGCGGCTTTATTGACGATGCCAAGAGAGAGGCAATAGATAACATTCTTGAAATGGCTGAATATAAAGATGCCGGTGAAATTGGGAAAATTATTGTTACCGGCTGTCTTGCTGAAAGATTTACTGAAGAAATAAAAGCAGAACTTCCGGAAGTAGATGCCATTGTTGGAATCGGCTGTAATGCAGATATTGTAAAAATTGTTGATGAAGCTTTAAACTCAAATGAAAGAATAGTTTCGGTTGCGGATAAAGAAAATCTTCCTTTGGCTGGTTCTCGTGTGCTTACTACTCCTGAATATTGGGCATACTTGAAAATTGCTGATGGATGTTCAAATTGTTGCACATATTGTGCCATTCCGAAAATACGAGGTCCATTTAGAAGTCGCCCTATGGAAAGTATAATTTCAGAGGCAAAGGACTTAGTTTCAAATGGAGTCAAGGAACTCATTCTTATTGCACAGGACACAACAAAGTATGGTGAAGATATTTACGGTGAGCTTAAACTCTCTGAATTGCTTCACGAACTTTGTAAAATAGAAAATCTTGAGTGGATTAGACTGCTTTACTGCTATCCGGACAGACTTACAGATGAACTTATAGACACAATTGCCTCTGAAGAAAAAATCTGTAATTATATTGATCTTCCTCTACAACATGCAAGTGGTAAAGTTTTAAAAGATATGAATCGCCACGGTGACAGGGAAACACTCACAACCTTAATTAACAAAATCAGAAACAAAATTCCGGATGTATGTATAAGAACAACATTCATAACCGGTTTTCCAGGAGAAACACCTGAAGACTTTACAGAACTTTCTGAATTTGTTAAGGAAATTAAGTTTGACAGACTGGGATGTTTCACATATTCACCGGAGGAGGGAACTCCTGCGGCAAGTTTTGAAAACCAAGTAGAACAGGACGAAAAAGTACATCGCGGGGAGTTGATAATGGACTCCCAATATGATATAGTTATTGACAATAATCAAAAGCTTGTTGGCAAGACTCTTAAGGTTGTTGTTGACGAATATGACCCTTATACAGATGTCTACAAAGGACGTACCTATAAGGATGCTCCCGAAATTGACGGCCATGTCACTTTTGTATGTGACAAGGGTCTTACGCCGGGAACATTTACTGAGGTCACAATTACCAATGTAGATGAATATGATTTAATAGGCGAATGCAAGGAGAAATAAGGATGAATCTACCAAACAAACTCACAGTAGCCAGGATAATTTTAACACCGGTTTTCTTGCTGCTTTTTACAGTATCAAGTATCCCTTATCATTACATTTTAGCTTTGGTCGTTTTTGGCATTGCATCAATTACAGACTTGCTGGATGGAAAGATTGCAAGAAAAAGAAATATTGTAACAACATTTGGAAAGTTGACAGATCCACTTGCAGATAAGATGCTTACAACATCTGCATTTCTTGGCTTTATGTTAATGGGTTATTGCAATATTTGGATTGTATTTATAATTCTTTTCAGAGAGTTTGGAATTAGTTCAGTAAGACTTGTTGCTTCAGCTCAAGGTGTAGTTATACCTGCCAATATTTGGGGTAAGGTAAAGACAACAATGCAAATGGTTTCAATGGTATTTATTATGTTCCTTCTCTCTCTTCAAGCTGACTTTGGAGTGTTACCGGAAACTGTTCCTCTTCCAATTATTTCAAATGTTCTCTTTGGAATTACAGCAGTGCTTACAGTTGTTTCAGGTGTAACTTATCTTATAGAGGGCAGCAAGGTAATTGACTTTTCAAAATAAAGTGTTATTATATTGCTACAATTAAAAGCAATGAACGAGAAGAGTAACTGCAAAGTGGAATACCAGAGAGGAAAAACATTAGCTGAAAGTTTTTCTTATTTCCAGAACAGTGAAGTGCGCTCGGGAGCTTGTAGGGGGAATTAAGTATCCCTGCACGGGTAACTACCGTTAAAAAGTAAGAGTTATAAACACGGAGTGGAACCGCGGAATTTATTCGCCTCCGTCGCATCTTGGGTGCGGCGGAGGCTTTTTTGTTTTAGCGGGATCTTTTATTTTAATTTTTGGAGGAATATTATGTCACCGAAAATTTCAAAAAATCCATTCGTTAGAATGGTTCAATATTGCATGGAGGATGTCCGATGCGTAAAAGAACGTGACCCTGCAGCCAGAGGCTCGCTGGAAGTTCTTCTTTTGTATCCTGGACTTCATGCTATCTGGATATACAGATTTGCTCATTGGCTCTATAACAGGAAATTATTTTTTCTTGCAAGGGCTGCGTCGCAGTTTGCCTCAGTTTACACAGGTATTGAAATACACCCTGCCGCAAAAATTGGCAGAAGATTTTTCATTGACCACGGGCATGGCGTTGTAATTGGCGAAACAACCGAAATAGGAGACGACGTTACAATTTACCAAGGTGCTACGCTTGGCGGTACCGGGAAGGACAAGGGCAAGCGTCACCCAACCTTAGGTAATAATGTAATGGTCGGAGCGGGTGCCAAGGTACTTGGCCCATTTAAGGTTGGAGACAATTCAAATATTGCGGCAGGTGCTGTTGTGCTTGAGGAAATACCGGCAAACTGTACAGCAGTTGGCGTTCCGGCACAGGTAGTAAGACGTGACGGTCTTCGTGTAGACGACCTTGACCAGATCCACGTGCCGGATCCTGTTAAAGCAGAGATTGAATCGCTCCAGCAACAAATTGATAAACTTATGGAAATACAGGAGAAAATCAGATGAGAGTTTTTAATACTTTAACAAGAAGAAAAGAAGAACTTGTACCAATTAAGCCTGGTGAATTTAAAATATACGCTTGTGGTCCAACAGTGTATAACTACATTCATATTGGAAACGCAAGACCTCTTTGCGTATTTGATGTTCTTCGCAGATATCTTGAATATAGAGGTAATAATGTAACTTTTGTTCAGAACTTCACAGATATTGACGATAAGATTATTAAAAAGGCGAATGAAGAAAATACTGACTACCTTACAATAGCAAAAAGATATATAGATGAGTATTGGGTTGACGCAAAAGGTCTCAACATCCGTGCTGCTGACATTCATCCAAAGGCTACAGAAAACATTGATGAAATTATTGATATCATTTCAACCCTTATTGAAAAGGGTCACGCTTATGCCGTAGAAAATGGCGATGTATACTTCTCTACAAAAACATTCAATGAATATGGAAAGCTTTCTCATCAACCACTTGAGGATCTTGAAGCAGGTGCCCGTATTAACATTGGAGAACTTAAGCATGATCCAATGGACTTTGCTCTTTGGAAAGCTGCAAAACCGGGCGAGCCATATTGGGATTCTCCTTGGGGACAGGGCCGTCCGGGCTGGCACATTGAATGTTCAGCAATGAACAGAAGATTCCTTGGTGAATCAATTGATATTCACTGCGGTGGTAAGGACCTTATCTTCCCTCATCATGAGAATGAGGTTGCTCAGAGTGAATGCTGTAATGGTGTTCAGTTTGCAAACTATTGGATGCATAATGGTTACATTAATGTGGACAATGTTAAGATGTCCAAGAGCCTTGGTAATTTCTTCACGGTTCGTGATGTTGCGGAGAAATACGGTTATGAGCCTGTAAGATATCTCATGATTTCTTCACACTACAGAAGCCCAATTAATTATAGCGTTGACATTATTGAACAGTGCAAGGCTTCTCTTTTAAGACTTCACACTTGTAGGGATAATCTTGACTTTGCTCTTGAAAAGGCAACTGTATCTTCAAAACCAACAGACTTTGAAGCAAAGAAGAAACTTGGTTCTCATAGGGAAGAATTCATAGAGGCTATGGATGACGACCTTAACACGGCAGATGCCCTTGCTGCCATTTTTGAACTTGTTAGAGATATTAATACTCTTGTTACTCCGGGATCCTCATCAGATCTTATAGAATATGCAATTGAAGAATTTGATGAGCTTACAGGAGTGCTTGGAATTTGTTACGACAGAAAAACTGTAGAACTTAATATCGACGTTGAAAAACTCATTGAAGAGAGAAATAATGCAAGAAAGAATAAAGACTTTGCACTTGCAGATAAAATTAGAGATGACCTTAAAGCTCAGGGAATTATCCTTGAGGATACTCCACAGGGAGTAAAATGGCATAAAGCTTAATTTTAATTTAATTGGAATTTAATTGGGGACGGTTCTCTGTTGTCGAGAACCGTCCCCGATTGTCGAGAACCGTCCCCGATTGTCGAGAACCGTCCCCGATTGCGGAGAACCGTCCCCGATTGTCGAGAACCGTCCCCGGTTGCGGAGAACCGTCCCCAGTTGGACAAAATAAAAACCAAGAAGCTCCGCCGGACTTGCGGAGCTTCTCAGTTTTTGAGGAGATAATTATTCAAAATAAAGGAGATATTAAATGAAAAAAACTTTTTCATGAGGGATTCTAAGTAATTACTAAAGACTGATTCCAACAGAGGAGCGTTTGACACTGACGCCCCTCTAACTCTTCGTTTTATAAAGGGAATCTGTTCCTTACAATACACACTATACAACATGTTTTTACCTTTGTCAACACTTTTTATAAAAATTTTTTACTTTTACAAAAATTAATAGGCAATATGTACAATTTGTTAATATTTTCACTTTTTCATCATAATTTTAAATTTCAAAAAAGTAAAAATAGCAAATGAGGAAATCATATGAAAACAAGAGAAAATAAGAGAAAACAAGAGAATTCGTTTTCTAAATTGAAAAACACAAAAAATATTGTTGACACTGAATATTGGCTATGTTATTATAACTGAGCAAAAAGTGAACCATTTTATATTTATTGATTTGGAGGAAAAAGGTATGTCAACATATATGCCAAAAAAAGGCGACATTACTCGTGACTGGTATGTACTTGACGCAGAAGGCAGAACTCTTGGTTCTGTAGCTGCTGAAGCTGCTACTCTTCTTCGCGGTAAGCACAAGCCAACATTTGCTCCTCATGCTGATTGTGGTGATCACGTAATCATCATCAACGCTGAGAAGGTTGTACTCACAGGTAAGAAGCTTGATCAGAAAATGTATTATAAGCACACAGGTTACATTGGTAACATGAAAGAAGTAAAATATAGCACACTCATGAAGACAAAGCCTGAGTTTGCTGTTACAAAAGCAGTTAAGGGTATGCTTCCTAGTAACACACTTGGTAGAACAGCTCTTACAAGACTCCGTGTCTATAAGGGACCTGAGCATCCACATGCAGCTCAGAATCCACAGACACGTGAATTTTAAGAGGGGAGGCAACATAGATGTATAACGATAATCCATATTTTTACGGTACAGGCCGCAGAAAGAGTTCTGTTGCACGTGTTCGTGTATATCCGGGCAGCGGCAAAATCACAATCAATGACAGAGATATAGACGATTATTTTGGTCTTGAAACACTCAAACTTATCGTTCGTCAGCCTCTTGAACTTGTAGGTCTTACAGAGAAGTTTGATATTGTTTGCCGTGTAAACGGTGGCGGTGTTACAGGTCAGGCTGGTGCCATCCGTCATGGTCTTTCTCGTGCTCTTCTTCAGTATGACGAAGCTCTTCGCCCACAGCTTAAGAAGGCTGGATTCCTTACACGTGACCCACGTATGAAGGAAAGAAATAAGTACGGTCTCAAGGGCGCTCGTCGTGCTCCACAGTTCTCAAAGAGATAACCGAATATTTCAAAATCAAAGAACTCTTGCTCAGTGCAAGAGTTCTTTTTTATGTTATAATGAAAAAAGTTGTTGACTCTAACGTTACGTAATAGTTTATAGTGGATTTATCGAGAGGAGGAAAGACAATGATGACAGTAAACGAGGTTAGTAAATTGACCGGAGTGAGTATACGCACTCTACAGTATTATGATTCAATTGGTCTTTTAAAACCAACAGAATATACGGATTCAGGATATAGGCTGTATGACGATACAGTTCTTGAAAGACTACAACAAATTTTACTGTTTAAAGAGTTGGAGTTTCCTCTAAAAGAAATCAAGGAAATAATAGATGCCAAAAGTTTTGATAAAAGAAAGGCTTTGGATCAGCAAATAGAGCTTTTAACATTAAAGCGAGAACATTTGGACAATTTAATTGATTTTGCTCGAAATATTAGAAATAAAGGAGTTAACAGAATGGATTTTTCAGTATTTGACACAAAGAAAATTGACGAATATTCAAAGAAAGCAAAAGAACAATGGGGTAACACTGATGCCTATAAAGAATATGAAGAAAAATCAAAAGGTCAGACAAAGGAAGACCAGTTGAACACCGCAAAAGAATTTATGGAAATCTTCAAAGAGTTCGGTGAAATGGTTGCAAAAGACCCTGCAAGTGTCGAAGTTCAAAAGCAAGTTAAAAAACTTAAGGACTACATTACAAATAATTACTACACTTGCTCAAATGAAATTCTTCTCAGTCTTGGTGAAATGTATTCAGGTGGCGATGAGTTCACGGAAAACATCAATAAAGCCGGTGGAGAAGGCACAGCAGAATTTGTAACAAAGGCAATTAGAATTTATTGCAAATAAATAAAAAAACACCCTCACGGACTTAAGGCCGTGAGGGTGTTTTCTATGTACTTTATACTCCCTTAGAAAGGAAGAAGCATGTCCAAAGTGCAATTACGAAAAGTCCTTCACATGGGATTGCAAGCTTTGTGTAAGGGCATTTCCAACCTTTGTCTACAAAAGTAAAAATTGTTCTTACAGTAAATACTGTTGTAGAGAAGAAGAGCCCGCCAACCAAAGAATAGAATGGTGTACCTGTTGCAATTGCAAGGAACATTAAAAATCCTGCAAGAGCTCCGGAAATACCACCGTAGTACACTCTGATTTCAGTTTTACCTGCGTTGTCTACCGGCTGGATTGAAAAGCTCTCTGCGTTCTTAAGTGGGAAAAGAACAAACACAAAGAACATACCGGTGAAGTATAGACAGAGTCCAATTAAAGCAACACTGGCAAGAATGTCTGATAAGAGCATAGCCTTGAATGCTTCCATTTTATTTCCTCCTTTATTTTTTGCAATTGATATGCCTTTTAATAGCATTAAATGATTCGTCACTTAGGTAGTGCTCAATTCTGCAGGCGTCTTCATTGGCTGTTTTTTCATTTACGCCAAGACCTAACAAAGCCTTTGAAAGAACTGTGTGGCGTTCATAAATTTGTTTTGCCATTTTTTCACCCTTTGATGTAAGGATAAGATATCCCTTTTCATCTGTTTCTACAAGGCTTTCCTTTTTTAGGATTCCAATGGCACGACTGACAGATGGCTTGGAGAACCCCATGTGCTCACTTACATCTATTGAACGCACAGTGCTGGATTTTTGAGAAAGAACATATATTGTTTCAAGATACATTTCACCGGATTCAAGTAGTGCCATTTTCTCACCTGCCTTTAAATTAAGAATAGTTTAACATATAAACAATGAATTATCAAACACTTGACATTTAGTTTGTGACAGTATATAATTATTGCAGTTAGCAAAGGCTAACTAGTTTTTAAACACACTAGTTAGCACGGGCTAACTGAAGGCGTATAATAGATTGGAGAACCTTAAATGACTCTTAAAGATCTTAAAACAGGCCAGTCCGCAATAATAAAGACCGTTGGCGGAGAGGGAGCTCTGCGCCAACACTTTCTGGATATGGGCGTCATTCCGGGAGCAAAAATTTCATTCGTGAAATTGGCTCCAATGGGTGACCCAATTGAGTTTAGAATTCATGGATATGAATTGACGCTCAGAGTGGATGACGCCGAACAAATTGAGTGTGAACTCATAACTCCGGAGGAGGAAGAATTCTATAAGGAAGATAAAAAATTGCATGTTCACCATGTCCATCCGGGACTTGGTGAAGAGGGCAAGTTCCATGATAAGGAGAATGAATCGCCCGTACCGGAGGGTGAAACACTTTCATTTGCACTTGTAGGAAATCAGAACTGTGGAAAGACCACTCTTTTTAACCAGCTGACAGGTTCAAATCAGCACGTTGGAAACTTTCCGGGTGTAACAGTCGACAGGAAGGATGGCGTTATTAGAGGTCATGATAACACACTTGTAACTGATCTTCCCGGCATTTATTCAATGTCCCCGTACACTAGCGAGGAGGTTGTCTCCCGTAACTTTGTCATAGATGAAAAACCAAAGGCAATAATTAATATAGTAGATGCAACAAATATTGAAAGAAACCTATATCTTTCAATGCAACTTCTTGAAATGGGCATCCCAATGGTTATTGCTCTTAATATGATGGATGAAGTGTCCGGAAACGGCGGAACAATTCATGTAAATGGAATGGAACAAATGCTGGGCGTACCGGTAATACCAATTTCAGCGGCAAAAAATGAGGGTGTTGACGAACTTATTAAACACGCCATACATATTGCAAAATATCAAGAGAAGCCATTAAAACAGGACTTCTGCGATCCATCCGATTGTGAAGGCGCAGTGCATAGATGTATGCATGCGGTGATACATCTTATTGAGGACCATGCAGAAAGGGCGGGGCTACCGGTTAGGTTTGCCGCAAGCAAACTTATTGAGGGAGACACGCTTATTGCCGAGCGTTTGGAACTTGATGAAAATGAAACGGAAATGCTTCGTCATATTGTTCTTCAAATGGAAAAAGAGCGAGGCCTAGACGCAAGTGCTGCAATAGCAGACATGCGTTTCTCATATATAAATAAAGTGTGCTCCGAAATGGTTGTAAAACCAAAGGAGAGCCGCGAACACAAACGTAGTGAGAAAATAGATAAAATTCTAACAGGTAAATATACTGCAATTCCAATGTTTATATTAATAATGGCGGCAGTATTTTTCCTGACATTTGAGGTAATAGGAGCTTTTCTGCAGGAATTATTAGAAAGTGGTATAGATACCATTACTAATGCTGTCAGCATATTAATGACAGAGGTTGGTGTAAATGAAGTTATACATAGCCTAGTTATAGATGGTATTTTTTCCGGTGTCGGAAGTGTGCTCAGCTTTCTTCCAATTATTGTTACGCTTTTCTTCTTCCTTTCACTGTTAGAGGATAGCGGATATATTGCAAGGGTTGCATTTGTAATGGATAAGCTCCTTAGAAAGATAGGCCTTTCCGGAAGAAGTATTGTTCCAATGCTTATAGGCTTTGGATGTACTGTTCCTGCTGTAATGTCAACAAGGACACTTCCTTCCGCAAGAGACAGGAAGATGACCATTCTTTTAACTCCATTTTTGAGTTGTACTGCAAAACTTCCAATTTACGCGTTCTTTATTAATGCATTCTTCCCAAACCACAAAGGTTTAATAATGACCGGTATGTACGTTCTTGGAATACTTGTCGGTGTGTTGATTGCAATTCTCTTCAAACTGACACTGTTTAAGGGCGAGGCAGTTCCTTTTGTAATGGAACTTCCAAATTACAGACTGCCGGGTGCTAAAAACGTTGCTCAACTTCTCTGGGAAAAAGCAAAAGATTTCCTTATGAAGGCTTTTTCAGTAATCCTTATTGCAACAATTGTAGTGTGGTTCCTTCAAACTTTCACTCCTAATTTTAGTCTTGCAGTAGATTCTTCTGACAGCATGATGGCAAAAATTGCAGGAATTTTAGTTCCAATATTTAAACCTATTGGTCTTGGAGATTGGAGAATTTGTACATCGCTCATATCCGGATTCATGGCTAAGGAGAGCGTTGTGTCCACACTTGAAATTCTTTTTGTAGGCGCTGGTGGCGTTGCTTCAGTTCTTTCAACATCTCAGGCAATTTCCATGCTTGTATTCAGTCTTCTATACACACCATGCGTTGCGGCAGTAGCCTCAGTAAAACGTGAACTTGGCGTCAAATGGGCCGTAGTTATGGTGTTTTGGCAATGTTTTGTAGCATGGACTATAGCCCTTATTTCCTACTTGATTGCCACAGGAATAGCGTAGTGTAAAGTATATATACTTTACAGACGCATAAAATCACAAAGGAGGTATAGATTTTATGACATTAATAGATCTGATTTTTATTGTAGTTATAGCATTTGTTGTCATTCTTGCCCTTCTTCTAAACAGGAAAAGAAAAAAGATAAGTTCCTGTTGCGGCAGTTCTTGCTCAGGCAACTGTAGTTGTTGTAATCTTGCAAATAAATATACTTAAACAAATAAAACTGCACCTTAGATGTTGATTGACATTTGAGGTGCAGTTCAATTATATAAGTTAAACACTTGATGTATATGGCAAATAAAAAAGAGACTGCCTTAAAATGAAAGGGTCAAATTCCCAGACATTAGCAGTCTCTTATAACCTGAAAACAGGTTCAACACTATTATATGGCTGAATATCTATATTGTCAAGTATTCTTGTTGGGGACGGTTCTTGGTTGTTGGGGACGGTTCTCGGTTATGGAGAACCGTCCCCGGTTGCGGAGAACCGTCCCCGGTTGCGGAGAACCGTCCCCGGTTGCGGAGAACCGTCCCCGGTTGTGGAGAACCGTCCCCAATTTGCACTTGTATATATAATTTGTATATTATATAATATCTATCAAAATTGAATATTTATTTTTGGTTATAAAGGGGTATGCTTCCGTAAAATAAGGAAACATAAAATGGGTAGCGAAGTACAACAAGACAAAGGAAATGCTTCGGGTGGCTCGGCGTAACAATGAGAACATGCACCTTGTAAATAAAAATATTTAAGGAGAGTAGTTTTATGAAAACACTCAAAAAGTTCCTCAATGAAATTTTCATTGATGGTCTTTCCGGCATGGCTCTTGGTTTGTTCTCAACACTCATTATTGGAACAATCATAGCTCAGATTGGAACACTCGTAGGCGGTAGCATTGGCGCATATATGGTTATTATTGCCAATGTTGCAAAGACACTTACCGGCGCCGGCATTGGCGTTGGCGTTGCAGTTAAACTTAAGCAAGGTCCACTTGTAACAGTATCTGCTGCAATTGCCGGTCTTATTGGTGCCTTCCCGGCAGTTGGCACCGGTATGACAGAACTTGTACTTGGAAAACCAGGTGAACCTCTTGGCGCATTTGTTGCCGCAATTGTGGCAATTGAACTTGGTAAACTTGTTGCAGGCAAAACACCGGTTGACATTATTGTCACACCATTTGTCTGCATTATTGTTGGAGCAGCTGCAGGCCTTGTTGTTGGCCCTCCAATTTCTAAGTTTATGTTATGGCTTGGCGGTATTGTAAATTTCAATGTTGAAGCTCATCCAATTATTGGCGGAATTATTGTATCTGTTCTTATGGGTATGATATTGACCCTTCCAATAAGCTCCGCAGCAATAGGTATTTCTATGGGAATCACAGGGCTTGCTGCAGGTGCCGCAACAATTGGCTGCTGCTGCAATATGGTTGGTTTTGCCGTTGCAAGTTATAGGGAAAATAAAATGGGTGGACTTATTGCACAGGGTGTTGGTACATCCATGCTTCAAGTTCCAAATATTGTAAAGAAGCCTGTTATTTGGGTTCCGGCAATTGTATCGTCTGCGGTACTTGGACCTATTTCTTCAGCAGTTCTTAAAATGACAAGTAACCCTGTAGGTTCCGGCATGGGTTCTGCCGGCTTTGTTGGACAGATTGCAACATTCCAAACAATGGCACCGGAAATTGGTGCTACTAAGACACTTGTTGAAATTGTTGTTATGCAATTCATTCTTCCTGCAGTAGTTACACTTTTAGTGTCAGAATTTATGCGTAAGAAGAATATAATTAAATCGGGCGACATGGCTTTAAATCTCAACTAATTACCGGTAAAGAGGAATTTATATGAGAATTGTAGTTAAAGTGGGTACATCAACACTTGCCCATAAAACTGGAAATTTGAATATTAAAAGAGTAGAGGAGCTTTGTAAGGTTCTGTCTGATCTTAAAAATGCGGGGCATGAAATTGTCCTTGTTTCCAGTGGTGCTATTGGAATGGGTCTTGGAAAACTTTCTATTTCTACAAGACCTGAGGATATTCCGACAAAGCAGGCGGCTGCTGCAGTTGGACAGTGTGAACTCATGTACATATATGACAAATTGTTCTCTGAATACAACCATACGGTTGCTCAAATTCTTCTTACCGGTGACGATGTTAAAAATGAGGAGCGCCATTTGAATTTCCAAAATACCGTTTCCAGACTTTTGGAACTTGGCGCTCTTCCGGTTATAAATGAAAACGACTCAATCGCAACAGATGAAATTGTCATTGGAGACAATGACACACTTGGTGCAATTGTAGCCCAGTCAGTAGAAGCTGACTTGGTTGTAATACTTACGGATATTAACGGTCTTTATACATCAGATCCCAGACATGATACGGGTGCTGAACTTATTTCAGTTGTGGAGAAGATTGACGACTCCATTATGGCACTGGCAGGAGACAGTGGTTCAGGACTTGGAACCGGTGGAATGAAGACAAAAATTTCTGCTGCTGAAATAGCAGTTTCTGCAGGAATTGATCTTGTAATTACCAATGGGCAAAACCCGTCAGTTCTTTATGATATTGTGGATGGAAAAGCCTTTGTTGGTACTAAATTTAAAGCATAAAAACATCTTCTTTTGGTGGTGAAGTTATGAATAGTACTTTAGAACTATGTAAGTCAGCAAAAGAAGTATCTATGGAAATTGCCGCACTCTCTTCCTTGAAGAAGAATGAGGCAATTTTTGTCTGTGCTTCTGAACTTGAAAATCATATGGAAGAAATTCTTTTGGCAAATGCTTTGGATGTTAAAGCTGCTGAAGGAATAATATCTCCTGTAATGATAGACAGACTAAAACTTACAGAAGAACGTATTCATGCAATGGCAAATGGAATGCGTGAAGTTGTAGACTTGCCGGACCCTGTTGGAAGGATACTGGAAACTATAAACAGACCATCAGGTATTAAAATTGAAAAAATCAGTGTGCCGCTAGGTGTGGTTGCTGTTATATATGAGAGTAGGCCAAATGTAACATCAGACGCTGCAACACTTTGTTTTAAGAGTGGCAACGCCTGTGTACTGCGTGGAGGCAAAGAGAGTTATAACTCTTCAAAGGCAATTGTCGACGCGCTTAAAGTTGGCCTTAGAAAATGCGGAATAAATGAGAATGCAATTAACCTCGTATCCGACACCACAAGGCAAAGCGCCACTGACCTCATGAAGGCAGTTGGCTTTGTTGACTTGCTTATTCCGCGTGGCGGTGCGGGACTCATAAAGAACTGCGTCGACAATGCAAAGGTCCCTTGCCTCCAAACAGGCACAGGCATTTGCCACGTCTATGTAGACGAAAGTGCTGACTTTGAAATGGCATTGAATATAATTGAAAATGCCAAGACATCAAGACCTTCGGTCTGCAACGCGGAAGAGGTATGTCTTGTAAATGAAAAAATCGCCGGAGAGTTTTTGCCTCTTCTTAAGAAAAGACTTGTAGACGACAGAGAAAATCCTGTTGAACTCCGGTTAAGCCAAAAAGCATTGACGGTCATTCCGGGAACGCCGGCTAAAGAAAACGACTTTGATACAGAATTCCTGGATTATATTTTAGCCGTGGATATTGTTCCAAATGTTGAAGCGGCAATTTACCATATTGGAAAACATTCAACAGGTCACAGTGATTGTATTGTAACTTCATCCGAAGAGTCTTCTAAAAAATTCATTATGGGAATTGACAGTGCAGCAGTTTATGTAAATGCTTCTACAAGATTCACAGACGGTGGAGAGTTTGGCCTTGGTTGTGAAATAGGTATATCAACACAGAAACTTCACGCAAGAGGACCTGTTGGCCTCTGTGAACTTAATACATATAAATATGTAATACACGGGAATGGGCAGGTGAGATAATGCTTAAATACGAATATGGTTTCATAGGAACAGGAAATATGGGAGGGGCACTTGCATCTGCTCTCAACTCACCAACCAGAGACTTATTTCAAGTAGCACTTTCAAACCGTACAAAGGAAAAGGCTGAAAATCTGGCTCAAACCCTTAACAAAGGTTCAGATAAGTTTGTTGTCACAACAAACGAGGATATAGCAAAAAATGCGCACTTCATTTTACTTGGGGTAAAGCCTCAAATGTATGCCGATGTCATTAATAATATAAAAGGTATATTAAATAATAGGGAAGATAAGCCAATTCTTGTTTCAATGGCAGCGGGAATAACAATGGAAAGTGTTGCAAATATGGTTGGAGTTCCAAAGATTTCAATTATTCGCATTATGCCAAATACTCCGCTTTCAATTGGGCAGGGTGTAATTTTAGCTTGTCACAACGAACTCGTTTCAAAAGAGGATATGGAATGTTTCATAGCACATTTCTCTTCAGCAGGCAAAATACATGAAATGGATGAATCGCTCATAGACGCAGGATCCGTAATTTCGGGTTGTGGACCGGCGTATGCATATATGTTTATTGAGGCTATGGCAAAAGCAGGGGAAAACCTAGGGCTTTCAAATGAACTTGCAACCCTTCTTGCAAAAGAAACGGTTAGGGGGGCAGCGACTCTGTCAGAACAGAGTGAAAAGTCTTTGGAAGAACTTAGAATTAATGTTTGCAGTCCCGGAGGAAGCACTATTGAGGGTGTGAAATCATTTACCAATAGCGATTTGTCCGGTGTGGTAGAGAAAGCACTTAAGGCGGCTTTTGATAGAACCTTGGAACTTGGAGGAAAAAAATAATGGGATTTATTTCTATTGTTCTTTTGGCTGTTGGTCTTGCAATGGACGCATTTGCGGTTTCAATTTGTAAAGGACTTGCAATGAATAAACTTTCAATTAAAAATGCCGCAATAATTGGCTTGTGGTTTGGTGGATTCCAGGCGCTGATGCCGGCAATAGGTTATTTCCTTGGCAGTACATTTGAGGATAAGATTACAGCAATTGACCACTGGGTTGGGTTCGTCCTTCTTGCTCTTATTGGTGTAAATATGATAAGAGAAGCCTTAGTAAAAGATGATGAAGAAACAACAGGAACAGTAGGTATTAAGGAAATGTTTGTTCTTGCTGTTGCAACAAGTATTGATGCACTTGCGGTAGGCATTACTTTTGCTTTTGTTGAAATGAACGTTCCTCTTGCAATCATTCTCATTGGAGTAATTACATTTGCTATCTCAATGCTCGGCGTAAAGATAGGAAACTTATTTGGTACAAAATATAAGTCAAAAGCAGAGTTTGCCGGGGGTGTAATTCTAATCTTCTTAGGTCTTAAAATACTTCTTGAGGGTATAGGTGTTATCGGTTAATAATATCTCTCTTTTGTTACGCTTTTGTAACTTTTGCAAGTTTGCACAAAGAAATTGAGCATATTTTTCTGTTTTGAAAAAAAGAGGTCAAATTCGACTATTAAAACTCTTTTTTATTGTGCATAATGCACAAAAATTGACCATGAAAAAATTTGACATTAAACAAAGATGTCAATATAATATGCGGCGTCAAGGGAAATAAAGTCATAAAGGAGATACTTAATGATAAAATACCAAGACGGCCGACGTACTGTTGCTGCAATAAGTAACAGACTTTTTGCTACGGTTTTTCTTGTAGCGGTTTGTTGTTTTACTCTTATTGCAACTGCTAAATCAACTTATACAGTAAACGTTTTAGCAGATGGCAAGACGATTATGGTCACCACATCTGAGCAAAATCCAGATGTAATCCTTACCCAAGCAGGAATTTCGCTTGGACAAAAAGATAAACTTAATAAAGAAAAGTTCCAGGTTGGTAATACAGCAAAAGATGGAAACGAACTTGTTGTTCTTCGTGCAATGCCTATAATCATAATTGATGATGGTAAAGAGGTCGCAAATATTACTGTTGCCGGAACTGTTGCTGATGCAATGGCAGAAGCTGGTGTAAAGTGCAGAGCAGTTGATAAAATGAACTATACTGCAGATACTGAACTTTCAAAGAATATGAAAATTGAAATTCAGCGTGCTTTCTCAGTCGATGTTGTAGCAGATGGCAAGACACAAACTATTGACTTCCTTTCAGGAACTGTGGCTGATGTTCTTACAAAACTTCAAATTTCCCTTTCTGAAGATGATGAGGTTTCACCATCTTTAAATACAGAATTAAGTCCGGGTAAGACAGTTCATGTTTACAGAGTTTCTTATAAGGAAAGAACAGAGACAGAAGTAATTAAGTACAAGACAATTACTAAGACATCTTCAAGCATTTACAAGGGAACCACCAAGGTGGAACAAGAAGGTAAAAACGGAGAAAAGACTGTTGTCTATAAAGACAAGATTGTTGATGGTGTAGTTTCAAGATCAACAAAACTCAGTGAGACAGTAAACACTCCTGCAACAGATAAGATTGTTGTTAAGGGAACTAAGATAAAGGTTCTTACAACCGGTTCTGCAATTTCATCTATTTCTCTTCCTTCAAGTTATCCTTTAAGTGATGGAATTCCTACAAATGCTATAACAACTATTACAGGACGTTCAACCGCATATACAGCAAGTGCCGGTGCAAAGACAGCATCCGGCGCAACAGTAAAGCCGGGATATGTTGCTGTTGACCCAAATAAAATTCCTTATGGTACAGAAATGTACGTTGTATCTACTGATGGTAAATATGTATATGGATATTGTATTGCAGCAGATACAGGTGGATTCATTAAGGGAAGTACTGTAATTGATCTCTTTATGGATACAAAAGGCGAATGCTACCAATGGGGTAACCGCGAGGTTTGCATTTATATCCTAAAGTGGGGTAATGGTAGAGTATAAAATAAAGATGCATCTTTTTAGATGCATCTTTTTCTTTTTTATCTTTTTTATCTTTCTCATCTTCTGCGATTCATTTTATCGAAAGATGGGTTAAATGCATAGAAGTTCTTTGAGTTAAGTTTATCTGTTGCAAGTCTAAGTCCTTCACCTCGTCACCAATCTTGTAAAAAATAATGACCGAAAACTTGAAAAGTAATAAATATAAATATCCTTTAAATATTCATCATTGATCTTAGCATTTTTCATAAAATCATCTGCACTTGTAAAATCCGGCATAAGTTTCAAATCCGTAGGAAAGCGCAATATCAACCTTGGTCATTCTGTGCTACATTATACCATATAATACTTCAAAAAACATTTCCTGTTCTACCAATTTTATTGACAGCAACACATGAATAAAATATCATATAGTTATGATTAAGATTATGTTTGTGTGTCACGGCAACATTAGAAATATGGAACGGAATTGGCAATCCTGTTTATCCGCCTGCAAAAGTTGTTCTTGAAGGTCACGGCATTGATCCAAGCGGTAAAAGAGCCGTTCAGCTTAAAGCAAGCGATTACGATAAATACGATTTATTCATCGGTATGGATAGCAACAATATCCGCAATATGACTCGTATTCTCAGCGGAGATAAGCGGGGCAAAATCCATAAACTGATGGAATGCACAGGCAGTAACACTGATGTTTCCTACCCTTGGTATACCCGTGATTTTGACAGGTGCTACAAGGACATCTATGCAGGTTGCGAAGCATTGCTAAACAGCTTACTATAATTATTGATTGAAACTACGAAAGGATGAATTTTATGAAAATTAAACCGTTCAAGCTAACAAGTGCAGGAAATAAATTAAGAGGAATAATGCTTAACTGTGATGCAAACTCTCCTAAAAAGACGGTCATTTTATGCCATGGCTTTGCAAGCAATATGCTGATTACCTTGCCTTATGCAAAGGCATTTACAGATGCAGGATATGCCGTAATTATGTTTGATTTTTGTATGTCCGGCAGTGGAATTTCCGGTGGCAAAAGTGTAAATATGAGCGTTCTGACTCTAAAGAAAAATCTACTTGATGTGCTTGAATATGCCAAAGCTCTTGATTTTGTTGACAACAATCACATAACCCTTTGCGGTTGCAGTCAGGGTGGACTTGTTTGCTCGTTGGTAGCTGCCGAAAAAGAGGACGAAATCGAGAGGCTGATTATGTATTATCCTGCTCTTTGTATTCCTGATGATGCAAGACGCGGATGTCTAATCGGAACAAATTTCGATCCAAACAATGTGCCTGACAGCTTTTACGGTGTTTTTGTAAAGCTCGGCAAAAAGTATGTTGAGGATGCAAAAACTCTTGACCCTTATGAGCAGATTTGCACCTTCAAAAAGCCTGTTTTGATTATTCACGGAATTGAGGATAAGCTCGTTAATATTGAATATTCAAGAAAAGCGAATGAGAGATACGATGATTGCGAACTGATTGAGGTTCACGGCGACCACGGATTTCTCTTAAAGGGCTTTAACGCCGGTAAGAAAGCAACTGCAAAATATTTGAAAGATTTGGATTTGTAATGTGCTTTGAAATTTTTAATTGATGCAGACGGTTGCCCTGTTGTAAAGCAGACAATCGAGATAGCAAAAGAGAATAAAATTGAGGTTATTGTATTTTGTGACACAAGCCACATTATAAACAGTGATTACGCAAAAACCGTAACAGTTTCAAAGGGTGCTGACAGCGTTGATTTTGCACTTGTCAATCAGGTTAGCCCAGGGGATATTGTTGTCACGCAGGACTACGGACTTTCTGCGATGGTGCTTTCAAAAGGCGGTAAACCAATCACTCAAAATGGGCTTATCATAAATGACAGCAACCTAACAATGTTGCTCACAACACGCCACGAATCAAAAAAAGCAAGAATGGCAGGCGCCCACCTAAAAGGCCCAAAGAAAAGAACCAATGAAAACGACAAAGCTTTCATTGATTCGCTGAATAAACTATTGAATGACTGATAATAACGCCCAAATGTGCTATTATCATAGTATAAATTAAGCAATATTTTGGAGGTGCTATATAGCACCTCCAAAATATTGATAAAATGCCTCAGTCAAGCTTTGATGAGATAATTGAAAAAAGGTCTGCAAAACCAAATCATTTTCCTCTAGCTTCTTGTGCTTCATCAAAGGTCCGATTTGCTTGCAGATCTTACCGTCCTTGAAAACTCTGTCGCAGTACAGGGTTTTCTTTTTTGTCTTTGGAATGAAATATCTGCTGCAAAGCTCGCATTCGTAAACTGTTTCTTTTTTGTTGTAAAACAATAGCATTAAATATTCATAATAGTCCTTTACATAATCAAAGAACAAAATATGTATAAACCGTATATGAAAATTCCCTGAAACTGCAATGAAAGAATGAATAACACACCTTGTCCTTACAATATAAATTTGTATGAGGGGAGTGTGCATTATGGATAGACCTGTTATCAATAAAAGGTTAATCGCAAGCTATGAGATTGATTTCGGTAAAGGCAAAACCGTAGTGAACGAATACTCCCCGAGCCTCACCAAAGACGAAATTGAGTTAAACCGAATGACTGTTAAAAATATTCTTGCAAAGGTGTTGGGTAGGAATGAAAATTAGGCAGGACTTTTTAAAAGGCCTCGTATATATTTATGTTGAGTTATCGGTCATAGTAAAGGGAAAATTCTTATGATTGCAATTTATGCTCGACAATCGGTAGAAAAAGAGGACAGCATTTCAATCGAATCGCAGATTGAAATGTGTGCCTACGAGGCAAGAGGTGAGCCATTTTTAGTATATAAGGACAAAGGCTTCAGCGGTAAAAATACAAACCGCCCCGAATTTCAGCGAATGATGCAGGATATCAAAACAGGGCGAAAAGGAATAACAAAGGTTATTGTTTACAAGCTTGATAGAATCAGCAGAAGTATTCTTGATTTCTCAAATATGATGGATATTTTCGGTAAACTCGGTGTTGAATTTTCATCGGCTACGGAAAAGTTTGACACAAGTACGCCTATGGGCAGGGCGATGCTGAATATCTGTATAACCTTTGCTCAATTAGAGCGTGAAACCACGCAGCAAAGAGTTAAGGATAACTACATTTCACGCAGTCAGAAAGGCTTTTATATGGGCGGACCTGTTCCTGTGGGATTCAAAAAGGTCGACCTGACCATTGACGGTATCAAAACCTCTATGTATGAGCAGATACCTGATGAGGTCAGGCTCGTTAAAAAGGTGTTTGAAATGTATGCAGATGTGAATTACTCTAACGAGGATATTGCCAAGGCAGTTCGTGATATGCCATCGGAATGCAGGCGAAACAGAATTGTAACAAGGGTGAGGGTTCAGGACTTTATCAAGAATCCTGTCTATGTAAGGGCCGACATAAATGTGTATAATTTCTTTAAATCAAAGGGAGTTAAGATTATCAATCCGCCCGAGGATTTTATTGGCACAAACGGCTGTTATCTTTACACAGGCAGTAAGAACACACGAAAGCAGACGGACCTTTTAAATGCTGTTCTTGTGCTTGCACCACACGAGGGATTTATCGACTCTGATTTGTGGATAAGGTGCAGAGAAAGAGCCCTTGATCAACAACAGATTAAACGCAATCCAAAAGCAAAAAACACTTGGCTTGCAGGACTTGTTAAGTGTGGGAACTGCGGATATGCGCTTGTGCGAAAGAATTATGCTAATAAAAATGTCAGTTATTTTCTCTGTTCTCACAAGATGAATGATAATCTGTGCTGTGGGTGCGGTGTGATTCATGCAGATGAGTTTGAAGATTTCATATTGCAGAAGGTCAAAGAAAAGTTAGCCGATTTCAAGGTGATTGAGGTTGCAGGTGCCACTGCCAACAATCCTAAAATAGAAGAATTAAAGGCACGGCAAATCGTAATAGACAACGAAATTAACGAAACGGTTAAAAATGTTGCAGGCGCAAGCGAAACGGTAATGGCGTATATCAATGAAAATGTTGAACGGCTCCACAGTGAAAAACTGCAATTACAGGCAGAAATTCAAAGACTTGGTGAAAACAGATATTCGGCAAACGAAAAAATAATCTGTGATTTTGACAGATTCGACGAACTTCCCTTTGAGAGAAAGCGAGAGCTTGCAAATGCAGTAATCAAAAAAATCTATGCAACAAGTGATAAAATTGACATCATTTGGAACATATAAAAAAATCGCTGCAGGGGTATACCTTGCACCGAAAATTAAGCAAAAAGTTTACAAGATTGCGGTAGAGTATCCCCAAATCTTTGGTAGTGAACTATTTCTCTTTCTCGTAGGAATTTAATTGGGTCTCTGACATCCGGGTCATCTACAAGACGTAGAATATTGTCATAGGTTACTCGAGCTTTTTGTTCTGCAGCAAGATCTTCATGAATGTCAGCAATTACATCGCCCTTAACGGCAATACTTGCTGCATTCCAAGGGCTTCCGCTAGCGGCTGTTGTATATATACCGGTAGTATGGTCAACAAAGTACGTGTCAAATCCGGACTTCTTTATTTCTTCAATAGAAAGATTTCTTGTCAACTGATAAACGATTGCACCAATCATTTCCAAATGCCCAAGTTCCTCTGTGCCAATGTCTGTCAAAAGACCTTTAAGTTCCGGATATGGCATGCTGAAACGTTGACTTAAATATCTTAGACTTGCACCCAGTTCTCCGTCAGGGCCACCATATTGGCTGATAATAATTTGCGCGTATTTTGGATTTGGATTTTTTATATTTACAGGATATTGAAGTTTCTTTTCGTACATAAACATATTAGCAGTCCTCCTTAGGTTCCCATGGCCATGGATCGCATAGCCACTCATCGTTATTCTCGTTATTTATAGTTAGAGGACCATATTTACTTTCAAATTCCATTTTTAGTTCATTTGCTCTTGCAAGCTTTAAATTGTATATTCTTCTTGCTTCTCTGTCATTTTTGTGTGTATCTAAATACATGTGAAGTTCCCACGCTGCAAATTGAACAGATGACAATTGCCTTAATAATCTTTCTCTCTCATTCACAGCGATCACTTCCTTTTAAAAAAGGTTTATCTATATTTGGGAAAAGAGTACCTTGTGTTAAGGCAACTTCTTCGCTATACATACTTGCATCGATTTGAAATGGGATATATGCCATTGTTGTCTCTGGGTCATCCGGGAGGGGGCATATACCGGTATAGGTTCTATTTTGTATAATCATTTCTCAATCCTCCTTAATCCATACTATGAAAAATTTTATATTGTGTGAAACAAGTTATTGGTTATAATAGTATAAGAATTTTATGGAGTTGATTTCATGATTATAGATGTACATGCACATATTTTTCCTGAGGCAATTGCCAAAAAAGCCTCTGACAATATAGGAGCATTCTATGATTTGCCAATGGAATACAAAGGTACACCCGAACTATTAGTAGAAGAGGGTGACAGAGCAGGGGTTGATAAATTTGTAGTTCATTCCGTTGCCACTACAGTAAAGCAGGTACACAATATTAATTCTTTCATTTTTGACTCCGTAAAAAAATATCCGGATAGATTTATTGGTTTTGCTTCGCTTCATCCTGATGATCCCAATTTAGAATATGAATTTAACTGGGCTTTGGAGAATGGACTTAAAGGTATAAAACTACATCCGGATTTTCAAAAGTTCAAGATTAATTCTGAAAGTGCAAAAAGAATTTATAAATTGTGTGAAGGCAAATGTCCGGTATTAATTCATTTGGGAGATATTAGGACTGACTATAGCAAAGCTGAATTTTTACTTCCTATTTTAGATGAATTTCCAAATCTTGATATTATGGGTTCTCACCTTGGTGGATATACCGAATGGGAAAGCGGAACTGCTGCACTTGCCGGCACAAGAGTGTATATGGACTGCGCAAGTTCTCTTCCTTTTTTGGATTTAGAAAAGGCAAAGGAATTAGTAATGAAATATGATAAGACACAACTTTTATTTGGTACAGACTACCCAATGTGGGACGCTTCAAATGAAATTGAAAATGTTAAAAAGCTTGAACTTTCAGAGGAGCGTTATGAACTTTTAATGCATGGTAATTTTGAATGTTTAATGAAAAAATATGAGTAAAAAAAGCAGTGTGCATTTTGTGGTGCACACTGCTTTTAGTTTTTATATTTTCACTGTAATTTCTGTTCCACAATGAGGACAGTTGCATTTGTGAGTTCCTTTTGTTTTCTTCATCCTAAGTACTGCTTTGCAATTGGGACATTTTTTATATTTATGAGTTTTTCTGTCCCTCCATTTGTTTTTTATAAGTCTGAATTCTTTTCTTATTTTGTCACGAATTCTATACATTTTTTCATTTTCTGCTCTTCTTTTCGGAAGGTTCTTCGAAAATGCTCTAAAAATGAATAATGCGGCAAAAACTGCTGCAAATCCTATGCAAATATAAGCGGATGTAGTGTTGGGCATGAATATACAAAGTATGAGAGCAATTGTATAAAGGACAATAAGTACTTGGTTTAAATAGTCCAGTCCATTTCTTCCATACATGAATTTTTGAATTTTGATGCTTATTTTATTCAGGAATTTCATATGTTTCACCATGTATTTCAAGTAAATTGCTGATATTATTTGGAACTTCTTTTATTGTTTCATATATTGTTGCATGAGCATACGGGCTGTTTTGTGATTGAGTGTTACGGTTATTGTTGTTTATATAATATGCACAGCTATTTAATCTGAGTAACAGAGAAATAAGAATTTGAATTAGGAAGAAGTACCAAAAAAATCTAAAACAACCGGAACAACCTCTGCCGGTTTGTACCGTATACTGTCTTTGGTATTGTTGTCTGTTGTTGTAATTTTGTTGTTGTTTATACTGGTTGAAGGCTTCCCATATTTCATCTATATTGACTGTAGTGTAATATGTTCTGTTTTCATTATATGTCGCGTATGGGTTTTGCTGTTGATTTGGATTTATGTCTCCGCGTTTAATTCTGTCGTAGGCCTCGTTAATTTCACCCATTTTACGCGCGGCTTCTTCATCACCTGGATTTAAGTCCGGGTGATATTTTTTAGCAAGTTTTCTATATGCTTTTGTAACTTCGTCCAGCGATGCATTCTCTTCAACGCCAAGAACCTCATATGGGCTTTTCATACTCTACCCCTTTAGCATACTTTGAATTTTGTATGACTTAATTTATCACTTGCATCTTAAAAAAAACTTAAAAAGACGAGCTTTTACACTCGTCTTTAAATTATAATATTTCTTTTGCAAGTTTTAATGCTGCCTCAATGGTGTCATCCATATCATAATATTTGTATGAAGCAAGACGGCCCCCAAAAATAACGCCCTCTTTTTCAGCAAGCTTTTCGTACTCTTCGTATAGTCTTTGGTTTTTTTCATTGTTGATTGGATAGTATGGTTCCATGCCTTCTTCCCAATCAGTTGGATATTCCCGTGTAATGACAGTTTTGGGTTGTGTACCGAAGTTGAAATGCTTGTGCTCAATAATTCTTGTATAAGGAATTTCTCTTTCTGTGTAGTTCACAACTGCAACGCCCTGATGATTTTCCTCATTTAAAATTTCAGTTTCAAATTTGAGGCTTCTATATTCAAGTTTTCCCATAGAATAAGCAAAAAATTCATCTATTGGGCCGGTATAGACACACTTGTCGGCAAGTGTAAAGTACTTTGCCTTGTCAGAAAGGAAATTTACTCCTGTTACAACGGTTGAACCCTCTAAAAGCTTTTCAATAAGGTCTGTATAGCCATTTTCGGGAATTCCTTGGTATTTGTCATTAAAATAGTTGTTGTCATAGGTGAAACGGACAGGAAGTCTCTTTATTATGAATGCTGGAAGCTCTTTGCAGTCACGACCCCATTGCTTTTCGGTGTAGCCTTTAACAAGTTTTGTGTAAATGGTTCTACCAACAAGACTAATAGCTTGTTCTTCAAGATTTTTGGGTTCACCATTTATTTCTTTACGTTCTTTGTCAATTACGGCTTTTGCCTGGGCAGGGGTTGAGATATTAAACATTTTAGAAAATGTATTCATGTTAAATGGCATGTTATACATTTCGCCCTTGTAGTTTGCAACAGGTGAATTTATAAAGTTGTTGAACGGAACAAGGTCTGTAACATAGTCCCACACTTCTTTATTTGATGTGTGGAATATATGTGCACCATATTTGTGTACGTCTATTTCTTCAACTTTTTCTGTGTAAATGTTGCCACCTATATGGTCTCTTTTTTCAAGAACTAAAACGCTTTTTCCGCTTTTCACAGCTTCATGTGTAATAGTTGCTCCAAAGAGTCCACTACCAATAACTAAAAGGTCATAATGTTTATTTAGAAAATCAGACATGTCTTTTTCTCTTTTCATTCTTTATTTTAATGAGTAGATTTAGAATAACATACTAGTAGGGATTTTTCAATGCACTAAAGTGGGGACGGTTCTCTGCAATCGGGGACGGTTCTCTGCGATCGGGGACGGTTCTCTGCAATTGGGGACGGTTCTCTGCAATCGGGGACGGTTCTCCGCAATCGGGGACGGTTCTCCGCAATCGGGGACGGTTCTCCGCAATTGGGGACGGTTCTCCACAACCGGGGACGGTTCTCCGCAATTGGGGACGGTTCTCTGCAATCGTGAACCGTCCCCAATTACTTCTTGTATTCTATTTTTTTTTTGATTTTATTTCACTTAGTATGGTTGCTACCAATACAAGTACAATGCCGATTGCTGAAAGGGGACTTAACCCCTCATGAAGGACTGATACAGACAATATAAC
>JAQXSW010000003.1 GCA_029219165.1 Oscillospiraceae bacterium | reverse complement strand
TTACATATCCACTTATAAAAAGAGCAGGATATTATTGTGCAAGACTTATATCTTCTCAGAAAAACACAGAATTTTCGGGTATGGATTATAGCAAAATAAAAAAAGTTTACTCAATTTGGATAAATTTCGGTGTTAAAAAAGACTATGAAAATGTAATTTCTCGCTTTTTCATAGCACAAATGCATTCTAACGGCAAAAAAATGTATGAAGAGAAAGATTATAGAATTTTTGAAATACAATTTATATCTTTGAAAAAAGAAGGTTATTATACAGAAAACAAATTGCTTAGAATGTTAAATGTTATCTTTTCTAACGATTTGAAATTTGAGGAGAAAAATACTATACTAAGGGCAGAATACGGATATGAGCTAACTAATGGAAAGGAGTATGCATCTATGTGTAATTTTGGTGAAGCAATATTTGAAGACGGAATGGAACAAGGATATCAAAAAGGAATTAATCAAGGTGAAAGCAACAACATGAAAAAGTTTATGACTAAAATGAATTTCACATTCGACCAGGCAGCAGATTTCTTTGATATTTATGACGTAAATAGAAGAGAAGAATTAAAAGAATTGGTAATGGCACAATAAAAAGGATAAGAAACGATCTCTTAATTACATATTTTACAAATCAAAAGCACCTACTTTTAACGTAAGTAGGTGCTTTTATGCTTATTTTATATTCGGAGAACCGTCCCCAATTCTATGTTTCTTCAAAACCTTCGGTGCTTTCCCTCATGAAAAGAACTTTTACGGTCATAAGAATTAGTCTAAGGTCGGTTCTTATTGAATAGTTTTCAATATAGTAAAGATCCAACTTCAACTTGTCATAAGCTGTTGTATTATATTTTCCATAAATCTGAGCATAACCGGTAAGACCGGCCTTTACTTTGTGCCTGTAATTAAATTCAGGAATTTGAGCAGTATACTGCTCAACATTTTCAACGCATTCAGGTCTTGGTCCTACGACTGACATTTCCCCTTTAAGAATATTGAATATTTGAGGAAATTCGTCCATTCTACAAGCACGAATAACTCGCCCAACAGGTGTAATTCTGTCGTCGTCAACTGTTGCCGAATGAGCCTTTCCGTCTCTGTCGGCATCAGCATCTACCTTCATGCTGCGGAATTTAATAATTTTAAATACTTTTCCGTTTCTTGTAATGCGGTCCTGTTTAAAAAACACAGGACCTCCATCCTGAAGTTTAATTGCAATTGCCGTAATGAGCATTGGGATGGCCATTACAATGAGTCCGACAAGAGATACAATTATATCAATAGCTCGCTTAACAACTCGTTGCTCATACGTAAGACCAGAGCTCTTACAAAGCAGAAGCGGCGTATCAAACAGATGAATGTTTTCTCCACCACGAATAAGAATATCCGAAATTTTTGGAGTTACATAAGCACGTTTATCATTATCAAAGCAACATTTAAGAATGTCATTTCTTTCACTGCCGGGAATGTCACAGATAATTGCACCGTCATAAAATTTAATGCGGCTTTCAATACGTTCCATTCCCTCTTCAAGCTTAATAGCCTCACAAATTTGGAACTGATCGTCCCTTACGGACATCTTACGAACTAGGTTAGTTGCTGATTTATTACCGTAAATAACAACCAGTCTATAAGGCGGATAAAGTCTTTTATATACAAAGGTTCCAACGTATGCCCAAGCAACAACTATAAACAACTGAACTAATATTAACTTGATCATTGGGGCAATTGAAATTAAATGTCTTGCAACAAGGCTCATTACAATGTACATTAGAAAATCTACAATGGCCGTTGTAAGCATTTGGGAGTAAACAATATTAGAGACCTTATAAAATCCTATTTTAAGAGCACCATATATTCTGGAGAATAAGTACTGCATAACAAAATAAAGGACAATTATAAGGTAGTTACCCTTTGTATCAAAAGCCCAAATAATATCTTTATTAATTTCTATCCAAACAAAACCAAAGGCAACTGTCAGCGATGCAAGCACTAACAGTGACATGAAGAATGTTATTACTTTATTAAATTCTTCACTTGTTTTCCTTTTTTCCATTCTATTCCCTCAATAAAAAATATTGTAGCAACATTATACTTCTTTTATAACAAGAATGCAAATTGGGGACGGTTCTCCGTTGTCGGGGACGGTTCTACGCGACGGAGAAACGTCCCCAGCCGCCGAGAACCGTCCCCACTTTACTCAGCTAAAGAGAATTCACACCCACAATAATCCTGTCTGTAAAGGTCATATACTTTACTCAGTTCCACCGACTGCTTATAACCCTCTCTTTTTTTAAAATCACAAGGGAGCCAAGAAACACCTAAACTACGTGCTATATCCTGTCCAATTTCATTCAAAACCTGAGCGTTTTTATAAGGACTCACCGTAAGAGTTGTGGTGAAGAAATCATAACCGCCGTCCAAAGCCTCTTCTCCGGCACGCAAAAGACGTTGCCTATAACAAATGTGACAACGCTCCCCACATTCCGGCTCGTCCTCATATCCGGACACCAGGTTCAAAAAACTAGAATGCTCATATTCAGATTCCAAGAAATTAATATCTTTTCCCTCAGCATTCATTGCACGGATTAAATCCTGTTGAACCTGCTTTCTGTGGTAATACTCCTCCACAGGATAAATGCACGGATTAAAATACAGAACTGTTATCTTAAAGAATTCTGACAAATATTTTAAAACATACGAAGAACACGGGCCACAACAACTGTGAAGTAAAAGTCGTGGCTTATGCTCCGGATCTATCTTTTCAATTATCTTGTCTAGTTCAAGCTGATAGTTCATTATTCACCATACGCCTCCAAAGCGCTATTAATTCTGCTTTTAATTTCATCTCTGAAATCGGTTGGTGAAAGCACAACCATGTCCTTACCAAACTGCATAAGCCACAAAATAAGGCCTTCACTCTTTGCTGCAACAATTGAAATGGTGAATGTTTCATCGTCGCGGTCAATGACAAGCACATCAAAGCCAAAACGGTCGCGTACAACCTCCCACTTGTCATTGCTACACTTTATTTCAATTCTTGCAGACTCACCAGAGAACATATTAAACACGCGATTAGTATAGTCTACCACGTCAAATTTATCTACATAGTCACTGACCTCTGAAACCGGTCTGCCATTTTCTGATAAAATGTTTGCAGAGGTAATCCTGTCAATTCTAAGGTGCATTAAATTGTCATATTTTTCGTTATTTGCAATAAGATAGTAGTGGTCATCACGCCAAATAAGAGCATAAGGTGTAAGCTTATAAAGTCTGTCCTCATTCTTTGGCTTTTCACTGGTTTCAATAACACGTCTTCTGTAGTGAATGCTGACCTTTTTCTTTTCATGCACTGCCCTTGAAAGAGCATCTATTACAAAATATATTTTATCATTCTGTTCCTTCTGAGAATCGTCATAATAAACCTGATCATAGAGTTCTTGACGCTGATAGGTGCTAAGTCCATGCTGAATTTTTTTGGAAAGCTCTTTTGTCTTGTCAGGACTGATAAATTTGGCTGAACGAACAGCGTCCAAAAGGAGTCTGATTTCCGGTATTTGGAATTCTCTTTCGCCAATAAAATAACCTTTTTTCCCATCGCTAGACTTTATTACATCAAGACCGTATTCTTCTAGAGTTGAAATGTCATTATAAATTGACTTTCTTTCTGCAGTAATACCATAGTCAGAGAGCATAGCACAAAGTTCCGGAGCAGAAAGAGGATGATCCTCATCTGAATACTCATTTAGTATATCCATAAGTCTTAGAAGTTTAAGTTTAGAATTTGCATTACCGGCCATATAACTCCTCCCAACTAAAAACTATGTGTTATATTTTAACATAAATACTCATATAAGTAAAAATAATAAAAGAAAAGAGCATAAAATACAAAAACAGGCAGCAAAAATACATAAAACAAACCTCAAAGAAAACCCAAAAACAAAAAGCAATAAACACCAAAAAATCAACAAAACAAGCATGCAAAAAAATAAACAAAAATCACCTTGAAATTAGCCCTCCAATAGATTATAATAGTCCCACAACAAAACACGCACCTGTGGCGGAACTGGCAGACGCGCTAGACTTAGGATCTAGTCCTTCGGGGTGCAGGTTCGATTCCTGTTATCCGCATTTTTATTTGCCCAAAAATCAACAGGCTCATAATCTCTAAGTTCTGCAAGGAAGCCCTTATCCTTCAGCATCTCCTGTATTCTATCAAGAGTTTCCTCATCCTCTGCTAACACAGTATGATAGTGATAATTATCAGTAATAGTAAGAAGCGGCGAAGAAATGCCACTGCTTAATGTCTTCAAATACTCATAAACATCTTTTCTTGTTTTTATACTCATAG
>JAQXSW010000002.1 GCA_029219165.1 Oscillospiraceae bacterium | reverse complement strand
AATAGTTCTTTGAGGTAATTTGCCTTTTATAGTTTCCTCTATACTAGCTGTCGGATCAGCTGCTCCTGTAACCCTCATAGCTCCATATACGTAAGTTCTTCCTGAAAGTGGGTCTCTAATAGCCCCTCCAAGACAAGTTGCTGCTCCTCCAAAAGGTTCTATTTCTGTTGGATGATTGTGTGTTTCATTCTTAAAGAGAAGAAGCCAATCCTCATCTTTACCATCATGATTAATCGTCATTTTAACTGTACAAGCGTTTATTTCTTCAGATTCATCAAGCTTGTCAAGTTTTCCGTTTTTCTTAAGAACTTTTGCAGCCAAAGTACCAATGTCCATAAGGTTAATTGGCTTTGTTCTTCCAAGTTCGGCACGTTTTGCAACATAGTCGTTATATGCATCCTCAATAAATTTATCATCAAATTTTACTGAGTCAATTGTTGTAAGGAATGTTGTATGACGGCAATGATCAGACCAATAAGTGTCAATCATACGAATCTCTGTAATTGTTGGATCTCTATCCTCCGATTTAAAATAAGACTGACAAAACTTAATATCATCAAGATCCATAGCAAGACCTTTTTCAGTTATAAAGTTCTTAAGATCTTCCTCTGAATAGTTTATAAAACCAGTCAATGTTTCAACAGTTTCAGGCACATCTGTAGGAATATCAAGAGTCTCAGGTTTTTCAAAAGATGCAAGTCTAGCTTCTACAGGATTAATTACATACTTTTTGATTTCCTCAAGTTCAGCATTTGTAACGTTGCCCATAAGAACATAGATTTTTGCAGAGCGAACTAAAGGACGCTCACCCTTTGAAATAAGCTGAATACATTCAGCAGCTGATGATGCTCTTTGATCAAATTGTCCCGGAAGAAATTCAACAGCAAAGCATGTATCAGAAGATGATGCCTCAAAATTACTGTAGATATTATCAAGTTGAGGCTCTGAAAAAACCGTCTTTGAAGCATATTCAAAGAGTTCTTCTGAAATGCCCTCAACATCATATCTATTTAAAACACGAACGCCGGTAACACTCTTTATTCCAAGAAGTCCATTGATGTCGTTTTTAAGAGCTTTTGCCTCATGTTCAAGGCCACTCTTCTTTTCAACAAAAATTCTGAAAACCACAGGTAAATCCTCCAGTTAATTATTTTTCAATTGCCAAAAGAGCACGCTGACCAATATCTTTTCTGTAAAATGCATTGTCAAAGTTTACAGTTTTTACTGCTTCATATGCGTTAGAGATTGCTTCCTCAAGTGTTTCTCCGGTTCTTGTTACACCAAGAACACGTCCACCGTTTGTAAGAAGTTTTCCGTCTTTAATTACAGCACCTGCAATAAAGATATTTTTTCTATCTTCCGGAAGAGAAATTTCGTATCCCTTTTCATAACTCTGTGGATATCCCTTTGAAGCCATTACAACACAGCACGCATTTTCATTCTTCCATTTAACTTCGACTTCACTTAAATTTCCATTTCTACAAGCCTTCATAATAGTAAGAAGATCCGAGTCAAGGAGAGGAAGTACAACTTGTGTTTCCGGGTCACCGAAACGACAGTTATATTCAATAACCTTTGGACCGTTCTTTGTAAGCATAAGTCCAAAGTAAAGACATCCTTTAAATGTTCTTCCCTCGGAATTCATTGCATTCATTGTCGGAATAAAGATTTTATCCATACATTCCTTTGCAATATCATCTGTATAGTATGGGTTTGGAGCAACAGTACCCATTCCACCGGTGTTTAGTCCCTTATCTCCATCAAGAGCACGCTTGTGGTCTTGGCTTGAAATCATTGGAACAACAATGTTTCCGTCGGTAAAGCTTAAAACTGAAACCTCAGGTCCCTCAAGGAACTCTTCAACGACAATTTTTGAACCGCTTTCTCCAAAGATTTTCTCTTCCATCATGGACTTTACAGCATCTATAGCTTGTTCTCTTGTTTCAGCAATAATAACTCCCTTACCAAGAGCAAGTCCGTCGGCTTTTATTACTGTTGGAATTGGAGCTGTTTCAAGATATTTAAGGGCAGATTCTTCATCCTCGAACACTTCATACTGTGCTGTTGGAATGCCGTATTTCTTCATAAGATTCTTTGAGAAAATCTTAGATCCCTCTATTATTGCAGCCGCCTTATTTGGGCCAAAACATGGAACGCCAATTGCCTCAAGTGCATCTACACAACCAAGAACAAGTGGATCATCCGGGGCTACTACTGCAAAATCAATTTTTTCAGTTTTTGCAAAGTCAACAATCTTTTCTATGTCCTTTGCACCTATGTCAACAAGAGTAGCGTCGTTTGCCATACCCCCGTTACCAGGGCAAGCAAAGATTTCTGTAACATCTTTGTTTTCTTTTATTTTTGATATGATGGCATGTTCACGTCCGCCACCGCCTACAACGAGAATTTTCATATTATATCCTCCAATTAATTAGTGGTGGAAAAGTCTCATGCCTGTGAAAGCCATAACCATGTCAAGTTCATTACAAGCATCAATTACTAAGTCGTCACGTACAGAACCACCCGGCTGAGCAACATATGTTACGCCACTCTTTCTTGCTCTTTCAATGTTATCTGAAAATGGGAAGAATGCATCTGAAGCAACGACTGTACCTGAAAGAGATGAAAGATAAGCTTTTTTCTCTTCTCTTGTAAAAGGCTCCGGTTTAACTGTGAAAAGTCTTTCCCAAGAACCATCTGCTAAAAGATCCTCATAGTCATCTGAAAGATAAATATCAATTGCATTGTCTCTGTCAGGACGACCTACTGTATCTTTAAACGGAAGGTTTAATACCTTCTCTGTTTGGCGAAGATGCCAAAGATCAGCCTTAGAACCTGCAAGTCTTGTACAGTGAATTCTTGACTGTTGACCGGCTCCAACACCAATAGCCTGTCCATCTTCTGCAAAACAAACTGAATTTGACTGTGTGTATTTAAGAGTAATGAGTGCAATTATCAAGTCTCTCTTTGCACTGTCAGGAAGGTTTTTGTTTTCAGTAACAATATTTGAAAGGAGTTCCTCATTAATTGCAAACTCATTTCTACCCTGTTCAAAACAGATTCCATAAACCTGCTTTGTTTCCTGTGGTTCAGGCTTATATGTAGGGTCAATTTTTACAATATTGTAATTACCCTTTTTCTTCTTTTTAAGAATTTCAAGTGCCTCAGGATCATAAGACGGAGCAATAATTCCGTCTGAAACTTCACGAGAAATAATCTTTGCAGTTGTAACATCACACTCATCTGAAAGTGCAATCCAGTCACCGAATGATGACATTCTGTCTGTTCCACGGGCTCTTGCATATGCTGTAGCCATTGGAGAATCATCAAGTCCCTCTATATCATCTACAAAGCAAGCCTTTTTTAATGCGTTGCTCATTGGAATTCCAACTGCTGCCGATGTAGGGCTTACATGCTTAAATGAAGTTGCAGCCGGCATACCTAATGTATCTTTTATTTCCTTGACAAGCTGCCATGAGTTAAATGCATCAAGGAAATTGATATAACCCGGTCTACCATTGAGAATTTCAATTGGAAGTTCCATGTCGTCCTTCATATAAATTCTTGCAGGTTTTTGATTTGGATTACAACCATATTTAAGTTCAAATTCGTTCACGTTTAAACCCTCACATTCTTGTTAATCATTCTGTTTTCTGTTTCACCTGTTTTAAGGTCAATATATCTTACATAGAGAGAAATCTTATTATTTGCATCAAGATTATTCCAAATATCCTCATAGAACTCGTCTATATCATCCGGAATTGTTACTCTTTCAGGCTCACCCTGGAAGGTTGGAATTGGATTTCCGTCACAAACATAAGTGTGAATAAAATGTCCAAGACCGGCAATTGGTTCAAAATCAAATGTATATCTGTTACATACAGTACCTTCTGCATCGCCGCTCTTAAGAATGCTCATTTTATATGTAAAGTCACCGTTTTCTATGTTTACAATACCCGAAATTCTTGGAGTAAGATTTGGCGCATCAGGCTCAAAAGCGCGAGTCTTTAAAGCATCCTCAAAGCTTTTAACATCCTTCATAAAGTCATAAATTGTTGAAGTTTGATCACCATTTGTAACAATTGTGCTATTTCCCAAAACTTTAATCGGAGAATAGATGATGAGCGATGGATCCTCTACTTTTGATTCATCTGCCGGGTAAATTGTTACATCCTTTGCTTCTTCAACAAAAACTCTATTTCTGCTATTTTCACTTCTGCCCATGATAAAATATGCAACCACTGCCTTGCTTTCATCGGCAGTCTTACCGATTACAATTCCGCGGCCAACGTATTCATTTCCATGAATACGTGTACCCATTGATTTTACTTCGTAAATGTTCATTAATTTCTCTCCTAAATTAATTATTTATTATGTCGTTACAAACTTTTTCAAGTGCAGCCGGAAGAAGTTTCCACTCTGCCTCCTCCATAACTCTCTTTTGAAGAATTTCAGGAGTGTCACCGTCTTTAATTTCAACAGCCTTTTGAAAGATTATTTCACCGCCATCAGTCACTTCATTTACGAAGTGAACAGTTGCACCGGTTACTTTTACACCGTATTTTAATGCTTCTTCATGCACACGAAGACCATAAAATCCATCGCCGCAGAAAGAGGGAATAAGACTTGGATGAACGTTGATTATTCTCTTTGGATATTTTTTTACAAAATTCTCTGAAAGAACTGATAAAAATCCGGCAAGAACAATTACATCTATGTCATAACTTTCAAGAACGGATAAAATCTTATCTTCAAAAGCCTCAGGTGAGCCACATTCTTTTTTAAGGACTGTAACACCGTCTACTCCTGAATTCTTTGCTCTTTCAAGAGCGTATGCCCCAGCCTTGTTTGAAATAACAACTTTTATTTCACCGCTTTTAATTTCTCCACGTGCTTCAGCATCTAAAAGAGCTTGAAGGTTTGTACCGCCACCTGAAACTAAAACGGCTACATTTACTTTATTTTTCATATTTAACCTCAATAAAGTTCAATTTTCTGGTCTGCTTTAACAATTTCACCGAGTACATAGGCATCTTCGCCATTCTCCTTGAGTACCGAGAGGGCTTTTTCAGCGTCATCTTTTTTAACAACGACTGTCATACCAACACCCATATTGTATGTATTGAACATGTCGTGTTCACTTATTCCGCCACGCTCTTGTAAAAGCTTAAAGATTGGAAGAACACGAACGTCGTCCTTCTTTATCTTTGCGCAGAATCCATCAGGAATTGAACGAGGAATGTTCTCATAGAATCCGCCACCGGTAATGTGTGACACTGCTCTAACATCTACACTGTCAAAGAGTTGAAGCATAGGTTTTACATATATCTTTGTTGGTGTAAGAAGTGTTTCGCCAAGGCTCTTACCACCGAGTTCTGCAATCGGTGACTTAAGGTCAGCATTTTCAATATCAAATACTTTTCTAACAAGTGAAAATCCATTTGAATGAATGCCTGATGATGGTAGAGCAATGATTACATCGCCCTCTTCCATACGGGTGTTATCAAGAATTTTATTTTTATCTACAACGCCCACTGAGAAACCTGCAAGGTCATATTCATCTATTGGATAAAATCCAGGCATTTCAGCTGTTTCACCACCAACAAGTGAAGCGCCCGACTGAATACAGCCCTCTGCAACACCTGAAACAATGTCGGCTATTTTTTCAGGAACATTCTTTCCACATGCAATGTAGTCAAGGAAAAGAAGTGGCTTTGCTCCACAACAAATGATGTCATTTACACACATTGCTACACAGTCAATACCTACCGTGTCATGCTTGTCCATAAGAAAAGCAATCTTAAGTTTTGTACCAACGCCGTCTGTTCCGCTTACAAGTACCGGAGTTTCAATTCCGGTCATATCCATCTCAAAGAGACCGCCAAAACCTCCGATTGCGCCGAGAGCACCTTTAGTCAGTGTCTTCTTAACGTGTTCCTTCATGAGCTCAACTGATTTGTAGCCGGCTGTAATATCTACACCTGCTGCAGCATATGCTTCTGATTTTGAGTTTTCCATAATTTCTCTCCTTGATTAGTTTTTATAGCTCTTTTGAGCCTTTTCAGGGTTTTCTGAAATTTTCTGCTCAAATCTGTTCTTGTCACTTGTTGGGATCATTGTTGGATATTCACCGGTAAAACAAGCTGAACAGAAGTCACATTTAAGTTTGTCATTTATAACACCTTTTATTCTTTACCATCCCAACAATATGTGCAAAGACATTCCTTTGGGAGTCCAATTGACTCTATAAGTCCATCCAGTGACTGGAAGTCAAGGGATGCAAGGTGAAGTTTTTTGCATATTGCCTCACGCATTTTTTTACCACGTTCTGTTCTGCCATCACTGTACTCTGAAAGGTGATTAAATCCTTCTTCACCTTCAATTTCCATGATGGTATATCTTGTAATGAGTTCCATTTCACTGGTTGAGCGTGAGAAGTTCAAATATTTACAGCCATACATAATTGGAGGGCAGGCTGAACGCATATGAACTGATGCAGCACCATTTTCATATAGAAACTCAACTGTTTCACGAAGCTGTGTGCCACGAACAATAGAGTCGTCAACAAAAAGAAGCTTCTTTCCTTCAATGAGTTCATGAACAGGAATTTGCTTCATTTTTGCCACCCTGTTACGCTCCGACTGGTTCGTAGGCATAAAGCTTCGTGGCCAAGTTGGAGTGTACTTGATAAATGGACGAGCAAAGTTCACCCTGCTCTTATGTGAATAGCCTATTGCGTGTGGAGTTCCTGAATCAGGAACTCCGCAAACAAAGTCTATTTCAGGTAAAATTCCATTATCAATATCATTTTGCGCCATGCGTTTACCATTTAAGTAACGCATTACTTCAACGTTTACACCTTCATATGTTGAATTTGGATATCCGTAGTAAGACCAGAGGAAGGAACATATTTTCATTTCCTTTAATGGTTCTGAAAGAACATTAACTGAATCCTTTGTCAGTTCAACAACTTCTCCGGGACCAAGTTCTCTTACTGTTTCATAACCAACTTTTTCAAATGCAAAAGACTCAAATGAAACACTGTGTCCATCTTCATTCTTACCAATAATAATAGGTAGTCTGCCATATTTATCTCTTGCGGCAATTAAACTTCCGTTGTCAGTAAGAATTAAAACAGAAGCGGTCCCAACTATTTGGTCTCTTGCAAATTTAATTCCTTCAACAAAATTATCTTTCTCGTTAATAAGAGCTGCAAAAATCTCAGTAGTATTTACCTTGCCACCGGTCATGGCATTTAACATTCCGCCGGTTTCCTTTAAATATTTGTCAATCAGTTCGTCTTTGTTGTTGATTATTCCAACCATACAGATTGCATAAGCACCAAACCTAGAACGAACTAAAAGAGGTTGAGGGTCATAGTCACTGATACAGCCAATAACTGAGTTACCCTTCATCTTCTCAAATATGTCGTCAAACTTTGTTCTAAAAGGAGAATTCTCAATATTGTGAATTTCCCTTTGAAGTCCAACTTCCATATCATAAGCAGCAAGACCGCCGCGACGTGTTCCAAGGTGAGAATGATAGTCTGTACCGAAAAAAACATCGCCCAAAACATCTCTGCTGCTAACTGCGCCAAAAAAACCGCCCATTCTTATTCTCCCATTAAACGTCTCATAATTTCGTTATAAGCGTCTTCTACGCCGCCCATATCTCTTCTAAAACGATCTTTGTCAAGTTTCTCATTTGTGTCCTTATCCCAAAGACGACATGTGTCCGGTGAAATTTCATCGGCAAGAACAATTTGTCCATCTACTGTCTTACCAAACTCAAGTTTGAAGTCTACAAGACGAACATTAAGTGTAAGCATATATGCTTTTAACACTTCATTAATTTTGAATGCAAGTCTCTTGATTTCTGCAATTTCTTCCTTTGTTGCAAGTTTTAATGCAAGTGCATGATATTCGTTAAGAAGTGGATCGCCTAAATCATCATTTTTGTATGAAAACTCAATTGTAGGTTCGTCAAAAACAATACCTTCCTCTACTCCGTAATGCTTGGCAAATGAACCGGCAGAAATATTTCTGATTATAACCTCAAGAGGAACAATTGAAACTTTTTTAACAACTGTATCTCTGTCATTTAATTCCTCAACAAAATGTGTTGGAACACCTTCCTTTTCAAGCATCTGCATTAAGAAGTTTGACATTTTGTTGTTAATAACACCTTTACCGGCAATAGTGCCTTTTTTAAGTCCATTGAAAGCTGTTGCATCATCCTTGTAAGAAACAATGCAAAGATTTTCATCTGTTGTTGCATAAACTTTTTTTGCCTTTCCTTCGTAAAGCTGTACTGTCTTTTCCATAGAAAAAGTCCTCCAATTATATAAATTAATTTATAAACTAAAAAAGAAGAAACAAGCAAATAAATTAATATTTGCTTGCAACTGCCCGGTCTGCTGCTAACACTTTTTCTGCTGCAGCTTGACGCTTGCTATTAAGTTTTTCTGCAAGGGAATTATCCTCTACTGCAAGAATTTGAATTGCAAGTAAAGCAGCATTCTCTGCACCATCTATTGCCACTGTAGCAACAGGCATACCGCTTGGCATTTGAACAGTGGATAAAAGAGCATCAAGTCCATCCAGTGTTGAACTTTTTACCGGTATTCCAATTACCGGGAGTGTAGTTTGAGCAGCAAATGCACCGGCAAGATGTGCAGCCTTTCCTGCAGCACAGATAATTGCTCCAAATCCGTTTTCACGTGCGGATGATGCAAACTTTGCAGCCTCCACCGGGGTTCTGTGTGCAGAATACACATGAACCTCAAATGGAACTTCAAAACTCTTTAACGTGTTAATTGCTTTTTCAACTACAGGTAGATCTGAATCCGAACCCATAACTACTGCTACCTTTTTCATTATGCAGCCTCCAAAATAAAAAATCAGGGCAGTCCCCTAGTACGGAAGGGAACTGCCCAGACGGTCGACATTTTATACGTGCTTTGCTCCCATGTGGTAATCCACTAATCCGTCAGTTACAAAGTACATTTACATTATGCCAAAACACCAAAATATAGTCAATTATCAAAAGTGACAAACAAGAACAATTTAAGACTATATTTATTGTATAAACTATTTTATTGTAAATTTTTTTATTTGATCAATCTTACTTAATTATTATTTAATTGGAACAATCCAGCCCTTGTTGTCCTCCGTCTTGCCCCACTGCATGCCGGTAAGAGTGTCGTAGAGCCATTGTGTTGTTTCACCAATTTCAAAATTGTTAATTGTATATTTTTCTCCCTTGTATGAAAGTTCACCAATTGGAGATACAACTGCAGCTGTACCTGTTCCCCAAGCTTCCTCAAGTCTTCCTTCACGGAGAGCCTGGAAAAGTTCATCAGCTGAGATCTTTCTTTCCTCTACCGGAATACCTTTGTCTTTAAGAAGTTCAAGACATGACTTTCTTGTAATTCCCGGAAGAACTGAACCTAGAAGAGCAGGAGTTACTACTGTGCCGTCAATTTTGAACATTACGTTCATTGCACCAACTTCTTCAATATATTTCTGTTCAACACCATCAAGCCAAAGCACCTGAGAATAACCCTGAAGTTCAGCCTTGTGACCGGCACGAGTAGATGCTGCATAGTTACCTCCGCACTTGGCGTAACCTGTACCACCGCGTACTGCACGAACATCTTCAGTTTCTATCATAATCTTAACCGGGTTAATTCCCTCAGGATAATAACTTCCTGAAGGAGAAGCAATAATAATAAACTGAGCCTTTTGGATTGTATGTACACCTAAAGTTTCATCAATACCAAGAATGAATGGACGAATATAAAGAGATGTACCATATGTCTTTGGAACCCAATCCTTTTCTACTTCTACGAACTTTTCAATGAGTTCAAGCATGTCATTTTCATCCATCTGTGGAAGGCACATTCTTTCAGCCGAGTTATTCATTCTGCGGACATTTTCAATAGGTCTGAAAAGCTGAACATTACCCTTTTCTGTTCTGTAAGCCTTAAGGCCTTCAAAAATTTCACATCCATAGTGGAAAACAGCAGTTCCCGGACTGTATGAAAGATTTTCAAAAGGGACGATTCTTGCATCGTACCAGCCCTTACCATTTTCATAGTCTACTATGAGCATATGATCTGAAAAAATTTGACCAAATCCAAGCTTGCTTTCATCAGTAGGCTTTTCTTTTGGAGTTGCAGTTTTTTCAATTCTGATATCCATTTTTAAAACCTCTATTCTTATTCGTAGTCATATCCTGTTCTAACAGCGTCCTTATTTACTTCAAGTAAATCTTTATGACGAGCAGAAACTATTTTAGAAAGTACAGTATCCATATTGTCAAGAGACAACTCTGAAACTTCTTTAATCATTTTACCAGTAATTATCATATTTGCAAGGGTTGGAATTTTTTTCTCATTTGCAATTTTTGTTGCAGGAATGTAAAAGACGTCAACATCTGTTCTTTCAACTTTTCTTTCAATTAGAGAAGAATCTACGAAGATCTTTCCACCAGGCACTACTTCATTCTCATACTTATCAAGAGAAGGAAGGTTCATTGCAACAAGCACATCCGGCTTTTCAACAATTGGAGAACCAATTGGGTCGTCTGAAATAATTACGCTACAGTTTGCTGTACCACCCCTCATTTCCGGGCCATATGAAGGAAGCCAACTTACTTGTTTTCCGGCAATAAGTCCGTCATAGGCAACGAACTTACCGGAGAAGAGAATGCCTTGACCGCCAAAACCTGCATAAAGAATATTAAGTGTGCTCATTATTTGCTCTCCTCCTCTGCATAAATGTCCTTATATACACCAAGAGGATAGTAAGGAATCATGTCACTTTCAACCCACTGGAGAGCCTTTTGCGGAGAAACACCCCAGTTTGTAGGGCAAGTTGAAAGAATCTCAACCAATGAAAATCCTTTACCATCTATCTGATTTTGGAAAGCTTTCTTAATTGCAGCTTTTGCCTTCTTAACGTGAGCAACATCATGAACAGATACACGTTCAAGATATGCGGCGCCATCTACACCTGAAAGAAGTTCACAAACCTTGATTGGATAGCCAACAGTGTTAACGTCTCTGCCATAAGGAGAAGTTTGTGTAACTTGACCCGGAAGAGTTGTAGGCGCCATTTGTCCGCCAGTCATGCCATAGATTGCGTTATTTATAAAAATAACAGTTATGTTCTCTCGGCGTGCTGCAGAATGTACAGTTTCAGCAGTACCTATTGCTGCAAGGTCACCATCACCTTGGTAAGTGAAGACAATTTTAGTTGGATCTGAACGTTTTACACCTGTAGCAACTGCCGGTGCACGACCGTGAGCTGCTTGAACACAGTCAACATCAAAATAGTCATATGCCATTACTGAGCAACCAACTGATGCCACAGCAATTGTATCTCCCTGAATACCCAATTCATCTATTACTTCTGCAATAAGTCTATGTACAATACCATGTGTGCAGCCTGGGCAGTAGTGAAAAGGCGCATCTGTTAATGCTTTTGGTTTATCAAATACAACAGCCATTATTTAGCACCTCCATTATTTACTTCAACAATCTTTTGCAACACTTCATCCGGGGATGGAATCATACCACCGGTTCTGTTACAGAGATATACCGGACGTGAGCAGCGAATTGCCAGTTCAATATCCTGGATCATTTGTCCCATATTCATTTCAACAGAAATGAATGCTTTACAGTGCTTTGAAGCCTCAAACAAAGGTTTTTTAGGGAAAGGCCAAAGAGTAATAGGTCTTAAAAGTCCTACCTTTATTCCCTGTGCTCTAGCCATATTCACAGCGTTTCTTGCAACACGAGAAGATATACCGAATGCAACAACACAGATGTCTGCATCGTCTAACATATATTCCTCATACATAACTTCGTTTTCTTCTACCAGTTTATATTTCTCAAAACGCTCAATGTTTTTCTTTTCAAGAAGATCAGGCTTTAGGTAAAGAGAGTTTACAATGTTGTGCTCACGTTTCATTCCAGTGCCGGTTAAAGCCCAAGGCTTTTCAATCTGGTTGTCTGATACTTCCTCAATTTCAACCGGCTCCATCATCTGACCAAGTGTTCCATCAGCAAGAATCATTGAAACCATTCTGTATTTATCAGCAAGTTCAAAGCCTTTTTGAGTAAGAGTTGCCATTTCCTGAACTGAAGCCGGTGCCAGAACTATATTGTGATAGTCACCATGACTTCCGCCTTTTGTTGCCTGAAAATAATCAGATTGGGAAGGCTGAATACCACCAAGACCGGGACCCCCACGCTGTACATTAACAACAAGTGCAGGTAAGTCACAACCAGCAAGATACGAAATGCCCTCACTCTTAAGAGAAACTCCAGGCGATGAACTTGAAGTCATAACCCTCTTTCCTGTTGAAGATACACCAATAACCATATTGATTGCTGCAACTTCACTTTCGGCTTGAAGGAATGTTCCTCCAATTTTAGGCATGCGCTTTGACATATAAGCTGCAATCTCTGTTTGAGGTGTAATAGGATATCCGAAATAATGATGACATCCCGCTTTAATAGCTGCTTCAGCAATGGCTTCATTGCCCTTCATTAATACCTTTTCTCCCATTTCACTCACCTCTCAACCGTAATTACGCAGTCCGGACACATTGTTGCACAAGCACTGCAACCAACACAAGCATCATCATCTATACAATGAGCAGGTCTATGTCCTTTAGCATTAAATTTATTTTCATCAAGTTCAAGAATATGCTTTGGGCATGCATCGACACAAAGCCCACAGCCCTTACATACATCTGTTTTAAAAGTAACCTTAGCCATTTTAAAACCTCCTTGTTAATCTACTATCTTTCTTTGTAATTTCAAAGGTAATAGTTTTTCTTCTCCGCTCTTTTCTGCAATCTCAGAAAATAGGTCTTCACGTACACTTGTAAATAGAATTGGAAGTCCTGATAAACTTGCCACTTCATCTGCATACGAAAGACTATTTAAAATATCCTCCGCTGTTGTAAGGTCACCAAGATTTGAATTATTCACAATACCGGTGAACTTCATTCCACATGCGTCCTCAATTTCACGGAGAACCTCCATTGTGAGCGATGCATTTTCTGTTAAAGGTCTAAACCTATTAATTACAAATATCATTTCATAATTATTTTCAGTATTTAATGCATCTACATAACGACCAAGGGCATATGCACCACGGTCATCTCCACCTATATCCATAACAGCAAAACTACTCTTATCCTCTGTTATAGCATACATTTCACCGGGAAGCGCAGGGAAGTCAACGTTTGTCCCGGCATACGCCGAGGATATGAGTCGGATTCCCGCTTCCTTCAATGAATCCGCACTGTCAGCAGTGCGGAAATACGGATTTACAATGTCCAAATCAGCAATCATTACTTCCTTGCCAAGATTTTTAAGCCAAAAAGCAAAATTCAGCGCAATATTTGTCTTGCCGCTGCCATAGTGGCCGGCAAAAAGTGTTATGCGTTTTGGCTGATAGTTCATTGTAAATCCTCCTTTAATTAAAGTTGCTTTCTGATAATCTTTCCGCTTATTGTCTTTGGAAGTTCCTCACGGAACTCAACAATACGCGGATATTTATAAGGAGCTGTCTTTTCCTTAACATAATTTTGAATTTCTTTCTTAAGTTCTTCTGTGCCCTCTGTTCCCTTAACAAGTACAATACAAGCTTTTACAACCTGACCACGTACTTCATCCGGGGCAGCAGTTACGCCGCATTCAAGAACATAAGGAAGTTCCATGATGACGTTTTCAATTTCAAATGGTCCAATTCTATAACCGGAAGACTTAATAACGTCATCTACACGGCTGACATACCAGTAATATCCATCCTCGTCCTTCCATGCAATATCACCTGTATGATAATATCCGTCATGCCATACCTCTTTTGTAAGAGCTTCATCATTATAATATCCAAGGAAGAGACCACAAGGAATACCGTTCTTTGTTGAAATACAGATTTCACCGTTTTCACCAACGCCAACTTCGTTGCCGTCTGAATCAAGAAGGTAAACATCATAAGCCGGAACCGGTTTACCCATTGAGCCCGGCTTTGGAGTCATACCAACAAGGTTACCAACGGTAAGTGTTGTTTCTGTTTGACCAAAGCCTTCCATAAGCTCAAGACCGGTTGCCTTCTTGAACTGATAGAATACCTCAGGGTTAAGAGCCTCACCGGCAACAGTTGCATGTTCCACTGAGCTTAAGTCATACTTAGAAAGGTCTTCCTTAATAAACATTCTGTACATTGTTGGAGGTGCGCAGAATGTTGTTATCTTATACTTAGCAAATAGTGGAAGGAGATCAGCCGCATTGAATCTTTCAAAATCATAAACGAATACTGCTCCCTCATAGAGCCACTGTCCGTAGAGTTTACCCCAAAGAGCTTTACCCCAGCCGGTATCTGAAATTGTGAAATGGATACCATTTGAACGAACACAGTGCCAATATTTAGCTGTATGGAAATGTCCGAGAGCATATTTATAACTGTGAAGAGCCATCTTAGGATAACCGGTTGTACCCGATGTGAAGAACATAAGCATTGGATCATCTCCACAAGGTGACTCTGCTGTACGTTGGAATCTTCTGGAGAATAGAACATACTCTTCGTTGAAGTTATGCCATCCGTCTCTTGCTTCTCCGCCAACAACAATTTTTGTTTCAAGCGTTGGAGCATTAACTGAACCTGCATCTACATTGTCAGGTGTATTGTCATCCACAGTACAAACAATTGCTTTAACACCGGCAGCATTAAATCTATACTCAAAATCATGGTCTTTAAGCTGATGTGTTGCCGGGATTACAATTGCACCAATCTTATGAAGAGCAAGAATTGAAATCCAGAATTCAAAGCGACGCTTAAGAACAAGCATTACTCTGTCACCCTTCTTAATGCCAAGAGATTTGAAGTAGTTTGCAGCCTGTGAAGACATATGCTTCATATCTCTAAATGTAAATCTTGTTTCATTCTTGTCCCTATCAAGATGAATCATTGCAAGCTTATCAGGTGTTGCATCAGCAATGCCATCAACAACATCAAATGCAAAATTAAATTTGTCTGCTTCTTTAAATGTTATGCTTTTAAGTTCACCGTTCGGGCCTTCAACAGATTCAATAAATCTGTCAGCAACAATCTTCTTAGAAGCCTTTGCACGCATAATGCTCTCTTGCTTCTGTTCTTCTTCAGTTTTTTCACTGTTAACAACAACCGAAAGGAATTTACAAGGAGCACCGCCAACTGCAAGTTCACCATGAGGAGTTGAAGAATTAAAATAAATTGAATCGCCAGAGTTGAGTGTTTCAATATGCTCACCAACCTGAACTTTAAGAGAACCTTTAATTACAAAGTTGAATTCGTGACCGGCATGCTCTACAAGTTTCATTGGCTTGTTTTGAAGCGATTCATCATATTCATAAACACAGAAATATGGGTCTGCAAGTTTATCCTTAAAAAGAGGAGCCATATTCTGAATTGTAATTCCGTCCTCCTTAGCAGTAACAAGGCCACCGTTACGTCTTGTAACTGTATAACTTGAGAGTCTTGCACTTTGACCTTCAATAAGATCTGCAAGACCAATGTTGAACGCAAGTGCACACTTATGTACGAATGTAAATGGAAGGTCAACTTCACCACTTTCGTATTTTTCATACTGTTCAACTGTAAGTTCAGTCTTTTCCGCCATATCAGCAGTTGAAAAGCCGCAGATGTCTCTCATTTCACGTATACGTAAAATAACTTCTTCCATCTGCTGATTTGTTTTGTTGTGTTCCATAAATTTCACCCTTTTTAAGTATTTGACTTGTGAAACATAAAAAAAACGTCTCAAAGTCATTAAACTTTGAGACGAAACTTTCATTCCGCGGTACCACTCAAATTGCATTAGTAAAAACTAATACCCCTCCGGAGTCCAACAACTCCTACAGCATTTACGTAGCTAACACGTAGGACACTACTCATTTTACTTTTTGCATCCTCAGCTGGTGAAGTGATAGGTTATTCTTAAAACTTGTGTCAGCTCACACCCACCGCTGACTCTCTGAAACAACTTAAAAGAAACCGTCTTCGTCATTGCCTTTATTTATTAAATTGTTAGAATTTTAGCACCCTTAACGAAGTTTGTCAAGGGTGCTTTTAAAACTTTTTTACTCGTCTTCAGTAAGAGCTTCAGTAACAGGTACTAAAACCTTTTTGTCATAACAGCTGAATACATCGCTAATCTTTTCATCAGAAGGCTTCTTTGTAATGAGACTTACAACCGGAACTATGATAAGACCACCGATCATTGCAATTGCACCACATACAATTGGACTCTGCATAAACTCTGGGAAAGAAGATTTAATAAACATGTTGAGTAACATTAGAACTGAACCCCAAATGAAACTTACTACACATGCTACCTTGGTTGTTTTTTTCCAATATAAACTATAAAGGAATGGTGCAAGGAAAGAACCGGCAAGAGCACCCCAAGAAAGACCCATAAGTTGAGCAATAAATGTTACCTTGTAATTGTACTGAATAACTGCAACAACTGCAGAAATGAGAATGAATACAGCTACAAATACACGGATAAAGATAAGATTACGTTTTCCGGCATTTTCCTGTTTCTTTGCAAAGAATACTGGATCAATGAAATCAAGAGTCATTGTTGAACTTGATGTAAGAACAAGAGATGACAATGTTGACATTGATGCTGAAAGAACAAGAATAAGTGTAATACCGATAAGAATATCAGGAAGATTTGAAAGCATGCTAGGAATAATGGCATCAAAGCCATCAGCTTTAACATCTACCGGGAAGAGTCTTCCGAAACCACCGAGGAAATAGCATCCACCGGCAACTACAATTGCAAAGAAAGTTGAAATGATTGTTCCCTTTTGAATATCCTTTTCACTCTTAATTGCATAGAACTTTTGAACCATTTGTGGAAGACCCCATGTACCAAGAGAAGTAAGGATAATAACTGAAAGAAGACCAACCGGATCCGGACCAAAGAAGGAAGCAAATACACCCGGCTGAGTTGAAACGGTTTCATCCGTTACTCTAGCAAGTGCATCTACAGAGCCAATAAGGCCGCCATTAAGATTTAGTACAGCAGCAATAATAGCCACAATACCAACAAGCATTACTATACCCTGAATGAAGTCATTGATTGCTGTTGCCATATAACCACCGGCAATAACGTAAATGGCTGTAAGAATAGCCATTGCTACTATACAATATGTGTAATCCACATTAAATGCCATTCCAAAAAGTCTAGAAAGACCGTTATAGAGCGATGCAGTATAAGGAATTAAGAAAACAAAAATAATTGCAGATGCTGCAAGCTTTAAAAGTTTTGAGTCAAAACGTTTTTCAAAGAACTGTGGCATTGTTGCACTGTCAAGGTGCTGGCTCATAATTCTTGTACGTCTGCCAAGTATTACCCAAGCAAGAAGAGAACCTATGAATGCATTTCCAAGTCCAACCCAAGTTGAAGCAAGACCAAACTTCCAACCAAATTGTCCGGCATAACCTACAAAAATAACCGCTGAGAAATAAGAAGTACCATAAGCAAATGCTGTAAGCCATGGTCCTACTGAACGTCCACCAAGGACAAATCCATTAACATCCGTTGAGTGTTTTCTGCAGTATAGTCCGACTGCAATAAACACTGTCATAAATGCAACTAGTAAAATAATTTTGATTACCATAAATTTTTCTCCTACTTTTAATTTCGGCCTACGCTTTAGCGCTTTAAACCTTTATCGCTTTAAACTATAGCACTTTAAAGTAATAAAGTCAACATAATATTTTCGGGGACGGTTCTCTGCAACCGGGGACGGTTCTCTGCAACAGAGAACCGTCCCCAGTTAAACTAAAAAAAGACGTCTACAAAAATGTAAACGCCTTTGTTTCAAAAATTTATCTCCACTTATTCCAACTATTCTTATAAATCTTCAAGATATCCCCAAGCATTTTTACGTCATTTGCCTGAGCTTCTGTGCCACCATTGTTTATAACATCATCAGCGGCATCTATATAAGCAAGGTAATATGTTCTTGACAAGTGTTTATAACCACACTCCTTGTCTAGGAACTTCCAACCTTCTTTTGTAAGTTTCTTTGCTCTACCAAAAGCTTTGTATGGATGTTGGAAAACAATTTGACCTTCATCATTTACGCCAAGTTGTAATTTCTTTTCATCCTTACAGAAATTATAGACTTCGTCTGAAACAAGCTGCATGCTTGCATGATCATACTCTACAACATATTTATTATCATTTGGAACATTGTAGTACCCACGAAGTACACCAAACCATGACCAAAGAATAAATACTACAAATGCAATTACGAACAATACAAGAGCAAGGACTACTCCCTTAACAATTTTCATAGCTTTTTTCATAATCAGTCTCCTCATATGGAAAAATATCTTTTATATTTTATCATATTTATTCTGGTAAATAAACATTTATTTTTCTTTCATTAATTATTTGACGAACTAATTCAAGAAGAATATAATATTTCCAATTTGTTGAAGGAGGATTCGTATGGCTGTGTTGAATAGCGGTAAAAAGAAAGGCATATTTTATATTGTATGCTCTGCTTTCTTCTTCGCTCTAATGCTCATGTTTGTTCGTCTTGCCGGTGACCTCCCCTCAATGGAAAAAGCATTTTTCAGAAACTTTGTTGCAATGTTTTTTGCACTCTTTGTTTTGATAAAAGATAAAATAAGATTTTCAGGTAAAAAAGAGAATATAAAATATTTAGTACTTCGTTCAGCAATTGGTATGGGTGGAATTATTGGCAACTTCTACGCAGTGGACCACCTAGTTTTGAGCGATGCATCCATCCTAAACAAAATGTCCCCATTCTTTGCAATAGTATTCAGTTTTTTCTTAGTCAAAGAAAAAGTTAAACCAATACAGATGGCAATAATAACGACTGCATTTTTAGGTAGTATGCTTGTAGTAAAACCAAGTGCCGAAATCTTTCAAAATCCTGCATCTTTAGCAGGACTAATGGGTGGAATATGCGCGGGTTTTGCTTATGCCTGTGTTAGAAAGCTCGGAGAAAACGGTGAAAAGGGTCCATTCGTTGTATTTTTCTTCTCGGCTTTTTCAAGCCTCTGCCTTCTCCCTTTCCTCATTTTTGACTACCACCCAATGACCCTTCAGCAGATAACATATCTTCTCCTTGCAGGTCTTTCTGCTGCCGGCGGTCAATTTACAATAACCGCCGCATACTTCCATGCTCCGGCAAGAGAAATTTCAGTATATGACTATTCTCAGCTCATATTTACAGCCCTTTTAGGATTTTTTGTATTTGATCAAATTCCAGACCTACTAAGCGTCATAGGATATATAATCATTGTTGCAATGGCAATCCTCATGTTCCTATACAACAATGGCCACATAAAACTTGGAGGTAAGAAAAATGAAAGTGCTACTAATTAACGGCAGCCCAAAATCAAACGGCTGTACATACACAGGACTAAAAGAAGTTGCAAAGGCACTTAAAGAAAACAATATTGAAACAGAAATCTTCCACATTGGAAAAGAACCTATTTCAGGATGCATGGCATGTGGTGCTTGCAAAAAGCTCGGCAAGTGTGTCATTGACGACAAGGTCAATGAACTTACCTCACGCCTTGACCAATTCGACGGCATTATTGTAGGCTCGCCTGTCTACTACTCTAACGCCTCCGGCCAAATACGCTCATTCCTTGACAGAATGTTCTATTCTGGTGGCGGAGCAAAGCTTCAAGGAAAGCCGGGCGCAGCCATTGTATCATGCCGTCGCGGTGGTGCTTCGGCCTCTTTTGACGAAATCAACAAATACTTCACAATTTCCAATATGCCTGTTGTTCCATCAAACTACTGGAACCAAATTCATGGAAATACACCTGAAGAAGTCTTAAAAGATGAAGAAGGTCTTCAAACCCTCCGTCAACTTGGACACAACATGGCTTGGCTTCTAGGCTGTATTGAAGCCGGAAAAGAAAAAGGTTTAACATTTAAGAGCAAAGAAACAAAAATACGAACAAATTTTATAAGATAAGAAGAAAAGCGGCTCAAATGAGCCGCTTTTTCTTATAAATTTTTCAATGTTTCAATTACAAATTCATATACCCTCTGTGCAGAAGACAAAGACATTCTTTCTTTAGGAGAATGTATATCATAAAGATCCGGGCCAATAGACACAGCATCAAGACCTTCTAATTTCTCTGAGAAAAGACCACACTCAAGGCCTGCATGAATCACTTCAATTTTCGGTTTATTTCCATACATTTTCTCATAAACCGAAACCATTGTATCCCTAAGGTTTGAAATTTTTCTATATTCCCATGCGGGATAGTGTCCATCAGACATAAACGAAGCACCATATTGACTAGAAATTTCTTCAAGTTCTTTTATTAAATCAAGTTTCTCCTGTGTAACAGAACTGCGAACAGAGAATCTAAGAGTGAGCTTTCCGTCCACCAATTCAACAACTGCAAAATTCAGCGATGTCTGTGGAAGCCCCTCAATATCATCGCTCATTTTTTGAACACCATTAGGATATTTAGAAAGCATGGAAACTACTTCTTTTGTCTTTTCAAAGGTCAGTGCTTTCTCCTCTAATTTATCAGACTTCTTAAGATCTATTGTAAGATTTGGATCTGTGTCGACTTTAACCTCTTCAATGAATTCAGCAATAAGTCCACAAAGATCAGCAAAGAGCGATTCATTCACAAGAGAAACTGTACATTCGGTTTTATTTGTTATTACGTTATCCTTGCTTCCGCCCTGCACCTTACAAAGGTTAAAATCCATTCCCTTTCCAACCATCTTACTCAAAAGAGCGATCAAAACGACGTTTGAATTGAGTCTACCTTTGTTAATTTCAACACCGGAATGTCCACCTGTAAGACCGGAAACGGTTAAGTCAACAAATATTCCCGATGCGTCTATTGTTTCTGATTCAAGAGCAACTTCACAACGAGCACCACCGGCGCAACCGACAGTAAATATTCCCTCATCTTCACTATCAATGTTAATGAGTTTTCTTCCGGTTATTTGAGCAGCGTCAATACCGGCTGCTCCAAACATTCCTGTTTCTTCATCTGTAGTAAACACACACTCAAGAGCCGGATGAGAAAGTGAATTGTCTGAAAGAATGCAAAGCATAATTGCAATTGCAATACCATCATCGCCACCAAGAGTTGTTCCGGTTGCCATAAGGAAGTCACCCTCAGTACGAAGTTTAAGACTATCTTTAGCAAAATCAAAATCAACATCCGGATCCTTTTCACAAACCATATCAAGATGTCCCTGAAGGACAACAGTTTCATGTCCTTCATAACCTTTACTTGCCGGCTTCCTGATTACAACATTATTAAGTTCATCCGTGTAAAACTCTAGTCCATGTTCCTTTGCAAACTCAACACAGTAATCTTTAATCTGCGATGTATTACCAGACCCATGTGGTATACAACATATTTCTTTAAAATATTCAAGATATGTTTTTGTCATATTTGCCTCCAAAATTAATAATACGACTTGTTAATTACAAGTCGTATTATAACACATTTTATATATTATATTTCAATAAGTTCATATTCTCTTGAACCAATGCCTAATTCAGCAGCCGCTTCTATTGTGTGGATACCATGACGACTCTCTACTCTTTCAAGAAAATGTGAAAGACCCGGATCGTCTGTCTGTGCGTTTATAAGGTCAATGCAAGCCTGATCAATTGCAACCGGATCCAAAGATGCAAGAAAGCCAATATCCTTCATACAAGGGTCCTCAGCCACTTCACAACAGTCACAGTCAACAGACAGATTACACATTGCAAACAGATAAACAATCTTTCCATCAAAGAAATCTACGACTGAAGAAGCAGCATCTGCCATTGCCTCAAGAAATGTATCCTGTTCTGCATGCTTACCCCATACTGTGTCTTGATCTTTATAATCCTTATTTGTTCCACCGGAATGAATCCAAGCTTTTCCTGAAGCAGAAGCACAACCAATTGAAAGTTGCTTTAACGCTCCCCCGTATCCACCCATTGGATGACCTTTAAAATGTCCGCAAACAAGCATTGAATCATAATTTTTAAGATGTTCACCAACATAGTTTTCTGAAAGCACTTTTCCGTTTTTTACAGGAAGAACAAGCTCAGCCTCATCAGCATCCATAAGGTCAACTTGAAACTTCTTAGTCCAACCGTGAAGTTTTAAAAGATCTATATGGTCTTTAGTATACATTCTTGAGCCAGTATATGCAGTGTTACACTCAACAACATGTCCATTAACATACTTTACAACAGGCTCCCAAAAGTCCGGTCTTAAGAAATTTTGATTTCCCTTTTCACCTGAATGAATTTTAGCAGCAACATTACCATTTAATTTAAGACCAACTGCATTATAAAGTTTAATTGCGGCCTCCGGACTAATTTCTTTTGTAAAATAAACTTTAGATTTCATTAAAATCCTCCATTCTAAAATATTTAACTCGAAACTATTCTGCCCACTTAAAGTTCTCTTTTCCGGCACCTATTTCAAAATTATATTTAACAATACCCAAATCAATATGAGTTAAAATAGAAAACTTCGCTTTGGCTTTCACAACTCCATCTTTTTCTGAAAGATAAAATCTTTGTTGATTAAGGGCTGTTGGCGCAAGCATTGCTGCCTCCACACCTTTTTTGAACCATTCAGGAGAGGACTCGCTAACATTTGAGAGTGCCTCCATTGGCTTAGTTTTTCTTTCATGACCCTGTGTTTCGCCATAACCAAGAGCGATAACTATATATAGCTTCTCTCCTGAATAATGTTCGAATGTTACTCCACTCTTTTTAAATGAAGTCTTTACCCAACATGTATTAAGACCGAGTTGCTGGGCATATATTACAAGTTTCTGACCATAGTATCCAATTTCTTCATCCATTCCCTTTGGTCCAACCATTGTGAAATAGTTCTTACAGTTCTTGAAAATACCATAGTCAACATCGTTTACATCAAAACACTTTGGTTCATTAACCAAAAGCTGAATATGTAGACTGGTCTTCTCATTTATTTCTTTTATCATACAGTTAAGAAGTTTAACCTTTTCATCTTCAATCGGTTTATCAAAATAACTTCTAACCGAATGTCTACATTTAACTGCTTCTAATTCCGTCATACAAATGCCTCCTAAAACCTATTAATGCAAGCATAATTTATTATAAAAAATATTGCAATAACAAGTTTAAAATAGTCTTAATTAAGATTGCCTTCAATTATCTTTACTCCAGGTACTGAAGGCTGCAAATCAGAAACAGTCTTTCCAAATCCACTTCCGCCAGATGTTGCAAAAACAACTATCTTTTTTCCACTAAAATCAAACTTCTCAACGAAAGTTTTAATTATATTTGGTGCCACATACCACCAAATAGGAAATCCAATATATACTGTGTCATATTTTGAAATGTTGGAAAGATCATCAACCATTTCCGGTCTAAAGCTCTTATCTGCACACTCAATAGATGAACGAGACTTCTTATCCATCCAATTAAGATCAGCCTTTGTATATGGAACTACAGGCTTAATTTCATAAATATCGGCTCCCAAAGACTCAGCTAACTCCTCTGCCTTCCTCTTGGTTACTCCACTTGCACTAAAATATGCTACTAATGTACTCACATAATCAACTCCTTATGATTTCTTATATTTTCTTCCTAGGGCAAAAGGTAAATATCTATTTACTATTTCAGACATAATAGCAAGCACCAAAGCACTTAATATCATTGTTATACCAAGAGATAATGGCCATGCTTTCATAAATGGCGCAACTTCAATTATTTTATACATTAACTTAACAAATATTGGTATTACCAATGTGTTTTGGAAAGCATAGTAAACTAACGTATTTTTACCAATATATTCAAGCGGTTTACACTTTTCAATTATAATACAGCCAAAGATAGCAGCAAGTGTTCCAAATATTGCTCCAATATAGAAAAGAAGCGGATTTCCGATTCTTGAATTAAAAAGAGAAATGCTCCTTCCAAGAACATTAAAGTTAAGTTTGGCAAAAAGAATATTAAATGCAAAAGTTACAAGCATTAATATTATGTATATAACTTTATTATTTAAATTCTTGTTTTCAATTACTTTGTCTATTTTTTCAATAAGCATTTTTATTAATTTTCCAAAGATTAAAAATGAAGTGGCAATTGGAACCATATCAAGACTGTAATAAAATCCTTGAATAAATTTTGTAATTACCGAGCCAATAATCGCTAGAAGCACAAAAGTGATTGACAAATATGCTACCTTATTTTTACATGCCTTATCAATCCAATAAAAAAGAAGTTCAGAAAAGAAAAGAGCTGGTAAGAACCACATAGTAAAATATTGTGGATGATTTCTGTTTGCAATAAGAATATAAAGCTCTCTCTTCAAAAATAGAGAAACATCTAAATTTCCTGTTGTAATAAGCCCATATATAAGCATAGATATTGCCAGCAATGAAGCAAGTGCATAATATGGAACCATTAAAGATATAAACTTCTTTTTAAAGAACGTTTTAAAAGAATCATATCTATTTGCATTAAAAGTAAATCCTGATAAAGAAAAGAACAAAGGCATATGGAATGTATAAAGCCAAAGAAATACGTAAGTATTTACAAAATCAAGGCAATGACCAACCATTACCAAAATCATTGCATAACCTTTTGCAATATCTATATACCCAAGTCTTTTTTTCTCACTCATTCTCTCACCCCATTTATAACATTATAAATGCAATTGATGGTTCCCGTCAATCGGGGACGGTTCTCCGTTGTCGGGGACGGTTCTCCGTTGTCGGGGACGGTTCTCTGTTGTCGGGGACGGTTCTCTGTTGTCGGGGACGGTTCTCCGCAACCGGGGACGGTTCTCGACGATGGAGAACCGTCCCCACTTTAATTCGCTAAAATAAAAAAGCATCCCTTTTGGGATGCTTTCTCTTGGCGCCTCAAACAGGACTCGAACCTGTGACACCGCGGTTAACAGCCGCGTGCTCTACC
>JAQXSW010000001.1 GCA_029219165.1 Oscillospiraceae bacterium | reverse complement strand
TCATAACCATCCAACAGAAATTGAGCCATTTGGTGGTGCCGCAACATGTATTGGCGGTGCAATACGTGACCCACTTTCAGGTCGTTCATATGTTTACAGTGCAATGCGTGTTACGGGCGCCGCTGATCCTACAAAGCCTCTTTCCGAAACAATGGAAGGAAAGCTTCCTCAGCGCAAACTTGTAACAACAGCTGCAAATGGTTACTCCTCATATGGTAACCAAATAGGCCTTGCAACAGGTCTTGTAGATGAAATCTATCATGATGGCTATGCTGCAAAGCGTATGGAAATCGGTGCGGTTGTAGCAGCAGCTCCTGCTCAAAATGTCAGACGTGAAAGACCGGATCCGGGTGATATTGTAATTCTTCTTGGAGGTAGAACCGGTCGTGATGGCTGTGGTGGTGCTACAGGTTCTTCAAAGTCACATACAGTTGAATCTCTTGATTCCTGCGGTGCAGAAGTTCAAAAGGGTAATGCTCCGGAAGAACGTAAACTTCAAAGACTTTTCCGTAATGCAGAGGCATCCAGACTTATTAAGCGTTGTAATGACTTTGGTGCAGGCGGCGTTTCTGTTGCCATTGGTGAACTTGCTGACGGACTTTTAATTTCTCTTGATAACGTTCCAAAGAAATATGAAGGTCTTGACGGAACAGAACTTGCAATTTCCGAGTCACAGGAAAGAATGGCTGTTGTTGTTGAGCCAAAAGATGTTGACAGGTTCATTGAACTTTCAAATAAAGAAAACCTTGAAGCTACTGTTGTAGCAACAGTTACAGAAAAGCCTTACCTTACAATGACATGGAAGGGAAATACTGTTGTAAACATTTCTCGTGAATTCCTTAATTCAAATGGTGCAGAGAAGCATATTAATATTCATACCTTAAAACAGGAATCTTATCAGAAACCTGCTCCAAAAAGCTTCTCTGACGGCATGAAAGCACTTGCGTCTGACCTTAACGTCTGCTCAAAGCGCGGCCTTTCAGAACGCTTTGACTCAACTATAGGCGCCGGCACAGTCCTCATGCCATTTGGTGGTAAATATCAAAAGACACCAATTCAGGCAATGGCAAACAAAGTATCTGTGGAAAATGGTGACACAGATACAGCTTCAATTATGGCTTATGGTTATAACCCATTCATTACAGAAAAAGATCAGTTCCATGGTGCTTATCTTGCTGTAGTTGAATCAGTTTCAAAACTTATTGCAACCGGTGCAACATTTAAAGATGTTTATCTTACATTTCAGGAGTACTTTGAAAAACCTGGTAAGACAGATACACGTTGGGGTAAACCTCTTGCAGCACTTCTTGGTGCATTTAAGGCACAACTTGATCTTGGTATTGCAGCAATCGGCGGTAAGGATTCAATGAGTGGTACATTTGATAAACTTGATGTACCTCCGACACTTTGCTCTTTTGCAATTACAACAGACAAGATAGACAGAATTATTTCAAACGAATTTAAGGCTGCAGGACATAAAATTGCCTTTGTTAAGCCAACTTATGATGAGTTTGGTGTACCAACAGTGGAAAGTCTTTTAGAGGCATTTGAACTTGTTTCAAGACTTATTGGATATGGTAGAGTAGTCAGTGCATATACTCCAACTTATGGTGGTGTTGCTGAAGCTGTTTATAAAATGTCAATTGGTAATGAAGTAGGTGCAGAATTAAGCACTGATGAGGACTTGTTCTCATATAACTATGGTTCTTTCATTATTGAAATTGACACATCAGTTGATTTACCAAACGGATGTATTTGCGGTGAGTATAAGAACGTAACTCTTACACCTATTGGTAAAACTGTAGAAGAAAAGATTATTTCTCTTAATGATGAATCTGTTTCGCTATCAGAACTTTCAGCCCTTTATGAGAATAAACTCGAAAAAGTATTCCCATGTAATATTGAGTCCCCGGATGTTTCTATTCCTTCATTCTGCTATGAAGTGAATGAAGAAAAGACTTCAGCAGTCAAGATTTCAAAACCTCATGTTCTCATTCCTGTGTTCCCTGGAACAAACTGTGAATATGACACAGCAAAAGCATTTGAAAGAGCAGGGGCTGAGGTTGAAATTTTTGTAATTAATAACCTTGATTCAAACGGAATTGAAAAGTCAGTGTCTAATTTTGCAGAGTCAGTTAGAAACTCTCAAATAGTATTTATTCCGGGTGGTTTCTCCGGAGGTGACGAACCTGACGGTTCAGGAAAGTTTATTACATCGTTCTTCAGAAACCCTGAAATTAAAGATGCTGTAACAGACCTTCTTGAAAACAGAGATGGTCTTATGGGAGGTATTTGCAACGGCTTCCAAGCCCTCATTAAACTTGGTCTTGTACCTTACGGAAAAATAATTGACACAGACGAAGATTGTCCAACACTTTCCTACAATACAATTGCAAGACATCAGTCCAAGATTGTTAGAACAAAGCTTTGCTCTAACAAATCTCCATGGCTTAAGTATGCAAATGTAGGGGATGTTGTAAATGTTCCTATTTCACACGGTGAAGGTAGACTTTTGGCATCAGAAGAATTACTTATGAAACTAGCTGAAAATGGACAAATTCTTACCCAGTATGTTGACCTTGAAGGCAATCCAACTATGGATATAGCTTATAATCCAAATGGCTCAACATTTGCGGTAGAAGGACTTCTTTCTCCGGACGGAAGAGTATTCGGTAAGATGGGTCATTCAGAACGTATTGGAAATGGACTTTATAAAAATGTAGTAGGAGAGTATGACTTAAAACTCTTTGAATCTGCAGTTGCTTATTTCAAATAAGACATTATAAAACTCCTCATCTCGTTTTATACGAAATGAGGAGTTATTTTTATTTATCCTTTTACAGCAAGAATATAACCCACACCAATTGGAGAATTTATTTTACTTTCATTTTGTGAATTATATGCTTCAAAAAACTGCTTGTCCATTTCATTTGCAGATAAATGTTCATAGATTAAAAATCCACACTCTTGTAAAAGAATTTCCAGCTCTGCATAGGTGTAAGATGCCTTCATATCTTCACCGGCACCGCTGGCAAGAGCTTTGTTTGTTTCAGTTTCTTTACTTCCGTCTGTCATAGGGTAATCAAAACAAACTGCAGATCCGGGCGTAATTATTTCATTATATTTTAAGAGTAATTTTTTGAAGTCATCTTTTTCAAGGTAATAGACGAGTCCTAAAAGACTTGCAAATGACTTTGTGTTTTTATCAAAACCATTTTTAAGGAGCGATTCATTCCAATTTTCTTTGGATAAATCGCAAGGAACAAAAATTGAGTTTGACTCTAATTGATATTTTTTTAGGCGATTCATTTTATCGTCTATTACTTCCGCTAAATCTACTTCAAAAACGGATAATTCTGAATTTTTATTTCTCAGTGAAAAAGTGTCATATCCTGCACCGAAAATTACGTATTGCTCACATCCAATATGTATTTCATTTTGTAGGGCTGTTTCACAAAAAATACTTCTTCCAAGTACAGAAGGGGAAAGCTGACTATTTACTATTAATTTTAATCCATCTTCTTTTGTACCTTGGAAACCGGGTAGAAAGAAATTAATACCGTTGGTCATATTTTGAGATATTATCTCATAATCTTCACCCAAAAGTTGTTCGGCCATATAATCATCAAAAATTTTCACATCATTGTGTTTATGATGATAGGCTCTTGCAAATAGGCTTACTTTTGCAGTTAAATTATCCATTTTAATTCTCCTTTATGTTTGATAAATACTCAATACACCCAATAAAAATTTAATACAAGTCTTTATTTTTTTCTTAAAATGTGGTAATGTAAAGGTGTCGAAGGGAGCAATTTCTTCGACTTTTTTTCATATTTGTTACAGTCAAATTAAGATTATCCAATTTGCTTTTATTCACTTTTTGTATGTGTTAAGATAATCACGTACTAAAAATTTGGAGGACAAATTTTGGATAAGAACTTAGAATTGACCAATCTTATTGAAGATGAGGAAAAGGCCAGAAGAGGTCAAGAATTTGCCGACAAGTTAATAAAGATTTCCCAATATGTTCTTCTTGTGTTTGTTATTGCTCTTGCTATATTTTGTATTAATGCATACAGTAAAGGATATTTTGATTCAATATATGCAATGAGGGAATATATTGCTTCATTTGGTGGTTGGGGTTTTGTAATTCTTACAATCTTCCAAACAATGCAAGTAATTATTCCATTCCTTCTTTGTCAACCGGGTTATGCTGTCGGAGGAATGCTTTTTGGAACAGTACCGGGCTTTCTGTGTAATTACATAGGTATTTCACTTGGAACCATTCTTGCTTATTATTTAGCTTCAAAATATGGAGTTGCATTTGTAAAAAGGCTAATATCAGAAGAGAAATATAACAAATATTACGAATGGGCTAATTCTAAGCCGAATTATTTTCTCTTTATGACACTTGCTTTTCTATTGCCTTTGTTTCCAGATGATTTTCTTGCATTTTTATCCGGACTTTTAAAGGTGGATTTCAAAAAGTATGTTATTATAACTATTCTTACAAAACCGTGGTGTATATTTGCTTACTGTTGTTTATTTGAAAAATTCGGCGAGGCAGTTTTCACAACAGGTATATTTTAACCAAAACTCCGGGTGTTTTTTCGGCACCCGGAGTTTCTTGATTTTCTTGACCCAAAAGGTCATTAATGGTAAAATTTTATTGTATTATTTTATAAAAAGGTGAAAGACATGAATGAATTTTATGAAATTACAATAGAAGGTGTTACAAGACAACTTCCTATTTGTAAAGTAAATGATAACCTCAGCATTGCTGCTTTTGTTATTTTTGGTGACGTTGAAATGACAGTTGCTGCAGCAAGCGGTATTTTAAAGAAAGCTCCGGAGTTTGACTATGTTTTGACAGCGGAGGCAAAGGGTATTCCTCTTGGATACGAAGTTGCCCGCCAATCCGGAAAACCATATTTTGTAGCTAGAAAAGGCACAAAACTTTATATGAAAGAAGTTTTTGGTGTAGAAGTTCGTTCAATCACAACTGATAGGGATCAACACTTGTACCTTGATAAGGCTGAAGCAGACCAAATGAAGGGCAAGAGAGTTCTTATAGTCGATGATGTTATTTCAACCGGTGAATCACTTAAGGCTGTTGAAGCTCTTTGTGAAAAAGCAGGTGCAAATATTGTTGGAAAGTGTGCAGTGCTTGCTGAAGGTGATGCAAAGGATAGGGAGGATATCATCTATCTTGAACCATTGCCGCTTTTCTTCAAATAAAAAAACGTAAGGGGTAAATCAAATGGCAGAACTTGAAACAATGGAAACAGTGGAAACCACAGAAAACAAGAAAGGTTTTATTTCTAAAATTGACGAAAAAGCCGAAGCAAAGGGTGGCGGAATTAAGACACTTTGGCAAATTGTAAAATTCCTTGTAGTATCGCTTGGCGTAACAATTATTCAACTTGTATTAGCAAATCTTTTACCATTAATTTTTGATAGCGTTACAGCAACACTTCCGGGCTTCCTTCAAACTATTTTCGTTCCAAATTCAATTTTTGATGTAACAACAGAAAGCGGAGCTGCTGACTATGCAAAATATGTAGTTTCAGGAGTGGTTACATGGGGCTATGTACTTCCGTTTTTCCTTTCCAATGCAATTGCAAATATCTATGGTTATATTCAAAATAAGAAGACAACATTCAAATCAGATGCTCCTACATATTGTTTTGTAATTTACATACTTCTTATTTGTGCTCTTATTCTTTTCTCAACATGGCTTCAGGCTTTTGTATATGGTTGGCTTTCAAATCTTGGAATAGCATTCCTTGCCGGCCTTGCTCGTACAATTGCAGGTCTTGCAGCAGGTCTTGTGCAAATGCTTATTCTTTTCCCAATGGAAAAATTCGTTCTTCTTAAAGAAAGAAAAGTTGAAGAATAAGATTTCTAAAAAAACAGACTGGCAGTTGTGCTGTCAGTCTGGCTTTTTGTTTTAGCGTGTTAAAGTGGGGACGGTTCTCCATCGTCGAGAACCGTCCCCGGTCGTCGAGAACCGTCCCCGGTTGACATAACATCTATAGTATTTATAATGTTTAAAGTGGGGTGATAGAATGAGTGAAATGCATAGAGCAATTATTTCAATTGTTTTAAAGCTACTCTTAGTTATATCTACAACTATTGGATTAATTCTGTGTTTTACTTCCAGTGGATTTATGGGCGGTAAATTGTTGCTTTTGTATTTTACAGTTCAAAGTAACATTTGGATTGCGTTATTTGACCTTGTAATGGCCATTATGTATATAAATGCCATACGTGGTGGAAAATATATTTTAAATAGCAGGATGTATTTGTTACAACTAATATTTACTGTTTCAATTACTTTGACTGGTTTTGTTTACTGTTTTGTATTAGCTCCTGCATTTATTGCAATGGATACATATAATTTTAATCCATTTTCCTTGTCTCAAGTCTTAGTTCATATTGTAACCCCGCTTTTGGCAATAATTGATTTTATTGGTTTTACAAGAGGACGTGAATTTAATAAGAAAGAATCTGTACTTGCTGTAATTCCACCATTGTATTATTTAGCATTTTCAGTTTTAGGTTATTATTTAAATTGGGACTTTGGCGGGGGACAAAACTATCCATACTTTTTCCTAAATTTTGACTCACCAGCCGGTCTTTTTGGGCTTGGTGGTCAGGCTCCGTATTTTATGGGATCAGCTTATTGGATTGCAATTATTACAGTATTCGTACTACTTATATCTTTAGGATATATAAAAATAATAAATAGAAGAATTAATAAACTTCCAAATAAAATATAAGGTGAATTAAAATGAATAATTATGATGTAATCATTGTTGGTGCAGGCCCAGGTGGTATTTTTTCTGCATTTGAACTTATGAAAAATTCAAAGGATTTAAAGATTGCTATTTTTGAAACAGGAAATCGTCTTGAAAAAAGAAAATGCCCAATTGACGGCAAAACTGTCAAAAAATGTGTTCACTGTAATCCATGTGCAATAATGAATGGATTTGGTGGTGCCGGAGCCTTTTCAGATGGAAAGTATAATATTACAAATGAATTTGGCGGAACACTCTATGAATATATTGGAAAGAATCATGCTATAGAGCTCATGGAGTATGTGGATACAATAAATCTAAAATATGGTGGAGAAGGAACTCATCTTTATTCAACAGCCAATTCTGATTTTAAGAGAATTTGTCTTCAAAATAAGCTTCATCTTTTAGATGCTTCTGTCAGACATCTTGGAACAGATAAAAACTATGAAGTCCTTGAAAATTTGTACAATGAAATGAAGGATAGAGTAGATTTTTATTTTAATTCTCCTGTCAAGGATGTTCAAATTTTAGAAGATGGCAAATATGAAATTTCTTCACTTATTTCAGGAAAAGAAGAAAAGGTATTTGTCTGTGATAAATGTATTGTTTCTGTTGGAAGAAGCGGAAGTAAATGGATGGAGACAATTTGTAAAAATCTTGATATCTACACAAGCTCAAACCGTGTGGATATTGGTGTTCGTGTTGAACTTCCGGCTGAGGTTTTTGCTCCAATTACAGATGAGCTTTATGAGAGCAAAATTGTATATATGACAGAAAAATATCAAGATAAGGTTAGAACTTTCTGCATGAATCCAAAGGGAGCAGTCGTAACTGAAAACACGAACGGTATTATTACAGTTAATGGTCATAGTTATGAAAATCCTGAATATCATACAGAAAATACAAACTTTGCTCTTTTGGTTTCTAAGCACTTTACAGAGCCATTTAAAGATAGTAATGAGTATGGTGAAAGTATTGCAAAACTTTCCAATATGCTTGGCGGTGGCGTAATTGTACAACGTTTTGGTGACCTTATTCGTGGTCAGCGTAGTACAGAAAAGAGAATTAATCGCTCATTTATTACACCTACTCTTAGCGCAACCCCGGGAGACCTTTCACTTGTAATGCCAAAGAGAATTCTTGACGGTATTATTGAAATGATTTATGCACTTGATAAAATAGCTCCTGGTACTGCAAATGATGATACACTTCTTTATGGTGTTGAGGTTAAGTTTTATAATATGGAAGTTCAAATTGATGAACACCTTGAAACAAAACACAAAAACCTATTTATTATCGGAGACGGTTCAGGTGTTACACATTCCTTGTCGCATGCATCTGCAAGTGGTGTTCATGTTGCAAGATATATTCTTGATAATATTTAAAATTTAATAATTATATTTTGGAGGTGAATCTTATGGAACTTCAAATTTCAGAATTTAACAGAAATGAGGTACTTTTGTACCTTGGCTGGCGTGGAACTGAAATAGATGAAGATGTTGCAGTAGCAATTAATAATGCTATTAAAATAACAATGAATAAGATTCATCCTCGTTTTATTTGGAAAGAATTCCCAATAGATAAATCAAGTTGGACATTAGTTGATACGGATTTTGGACTCAAGGGTAATGACATAAAAGTATTACTTTCTGATTGTGACTCGGTTATTTTAATGTGCGCAACTCTTGGAGCGGAAATGGACCTTGAAATAACTAAAGCAAAACCTAGAAGTCTTACAAATTCAATAATATTAGATTCTTGTGGATCTGCGGCAATTGAGACTGTCTGTGACGAAGCTACAAAAATAATTTCAAATGATGGTTTCGTTAATAAACATTTTACGGATAGATTCAGTCCGGGTTATGGTGACTTTCCAATTGAATGTCAAAAGGATTTTATTAAAATTTTGGATACATCAAGACAAATTGGTCTTACTTTGACTGAATCGCTCATTATGATTCCAAGAAAGTCTGTAACGGCAATTATTGGAGTTGCAAACACTCCTCAGACAAAGCGCTTTAGAGGGTGTGCTTATTGTAGTATGTTTGAAAATTGCACTTACAGAAAGGCGGGTGGCTATTGTGGAAAAACATAAAATACAGTATTTAGACGGAGCAATGGGCACCATGCTTCAAAAGGCAGGTCTTAAGCCGGGACGTTGTCCGGAGATTTTAAATATAACTGATAGAAACACTGTTGTTTCAATTCATAAGCAGTATATTGAGGCCGGAAGCCAATACATTTATTCAAATACATTTGGTGCTAATAGATATAAAATAAAAGATTCAGGATATAGTGTAGATGAACTTGTTTCGGCAGGTATTTCATGCGCTAAAGAAGCATCAATGGGTACTGATACAAAAATTTGTCTGGATATTGGACCAATAGGACAACTTCTTGAACCTTATGGCCCACTTCCATTTTTAGAGGCATATGATATTTTTAAGGAAATGCTTATCAGTGGAGAAAAGGCCGGTGCTGATTTAGTTGTTTTTGAAACATTTACTGACTTATATGAGGTAAAGGCGGCTGTTCTTGCTGCTAAAGAAAATACATCACTTCCTGTGTTTGTTACAATGTCATTTGAACTTTCAGGCCGAACTTTCACCGGCTGTAGTGTACAGGCTATGGCCACTGTCTTAAACGGACTTGCGGTAGATGCAATGGGTATTAATTGCTCACTTGCTCCTTTTGAAATATATCCAATGGCAAAGGAATTATCTTCTTTAACAGATTTGCCAATTATTGTGAAAGCAAATGCCGGTCTTCCGGACCCAAAAACCGGTCTTTACAGTATAGATGCAAAAGAATTTGCACAAGAGCTTATACCATTTGTTGACTTGGGTGTCAGTTTCCTCGGTGGATGCTGTGGAACAAGTCCTGAATATATCAAAGAAATAATCAATGAGACATCCTCTAAAATTGCAAGCGAACATTATAAAACCGGTCAATCAGTTGTTTGCGCACCAACTAATGTTGTGGTTATTGATGGAGTTAAAGTTATTGGTGAAAGAATTAATCCAACCGGAAAAAAACGCTTCTCACAGGCAATAAGGGAAAACGATCTAGACTATGTAATAAAACAGGCGGTGGAACAGGCTGATGCCGGTGCTGACATTCTTGATGTAAATGTTGGTGTGCCCGAAGTTAACGAAGCAGAAACAATAGTTAAGGTTATTCGTGCAATTCAGTCTGTAACAGATTTACCGTTACAAATTGACTCTTCAAGTGTTGAGGCTCTTGAGGCTGGTCTTCGTGTTGTAAACGGAAAGGCAATAATAAATTCTGTTAATGGAGAAAAGGACAAACTTGAAAAGATCCTTCCTATTGTAAAAAAATATGGCGCCGCTGTTATTGGTCTCACTATGGATGAAAAGGGTATTCCTAAAACTGCTGAAGAAAGATTCATTATTGCCGAAAGAATTTTAAAAGAAGCTTTAAAATATGGTATTCCGAAGGAAGATGTGTTCATTGACTGTCTTACACTTACTGTTTCAGCAGAGCAAGATAAAGCTGTTGAAACATTAAAGGCAATGAGACGAATTAAAAATGAACTTGGTCTTCATTTGGTTCTTGGAGTGTCAAATATTTCATTTGGCTTGCCAAATAGAGAACTAATAACATCCGGATTTTTAATGCTTGCAATGGAAAATGGACTTGATCTTCCAATTGTCAATCCAAATGTTGAAAGTATTATGGATACAATTAGGGTTTTTAATGTCATATATAACAGAGACAAGAACGCTGAAAAGTATATTGAGGCTTGTTCTAATAAACCAAAAGTTGAAATGGTTGTAAAATCGCCTGTGACCACTTCTTTTGAGTCTGATTCTTTTGATCTACATCCATTGGTGACTTCAGTGCTAAAGGGTCTTAAAGACGAGTGTAGACAAATTACGATAGAACTACTTGAATCTGGCAAAACAGAAATGGAAATAATCAACACGTATTTAATTCCGGCTCTTGACATAGTTGGCTCAAAGTATGAAAAAGGCGAGTTATTCCTTCCTCAACTTATTAATTCCGCAACTTCTGCAACTGAAAGCTTTGATGTTTTAAAGACACAAATTGCTAAAAATGGTTCTAAATCTGTAAGTAAAGGAAAAATAATTGTAGCAACAGTAAAAGGCGACATACATGATATCGGAAAAAATATTGTCAAAACTATTCTTGAAAATTATGGATATACACTTATAGATCTTGGTAAGGATGTACCGCCGGAACTTGTTGTTAAAACAGCTACCAAAGAGGACGTTAAATTAATAGGTCTTTCTGCATTAATGACTACAACACTTGCTTCAATGAAGGAAACAATAGATTTACTTCATAAATCAAATCATGAATGTGAAATTTGGGTTGGCGGTGCGGTGCTTACTCCTGAATATGCAAAGGAAATGGGAGCCGATTATTATGCTAAAGATGCAATGGAATCTGTTGAAATAGCAAAGAAGGTCTTTGGAAAATGAATCTACAAGAAAAACTAAAAAATTCCCCTTTGATTTTTGACGGAGGAATGGGCGTTTATTACAACAATATTTATAATGATGGTACAACTTGTGAAGAGGCTAATATTTTATACCCTGAAAGAATAATAAAAATTCACAAAGAGTATATTGAGGCCGGAGCCAATGCCATTAAAACAAATACTTATGCTGCAAAAGATGCCGTAAATATAGAAGCTGCATTAAAAAATGCAAAAGAAGCAGTTGGAAATAAAGATATTCTAATTTTTGCTTCAATTGGATCTATTTCAGATGAAGAGGATGAAGCTATTTATTTTGATGCTGTAGATACATTTATTTCTCTTGGTGTAAAGTATTTTGATTTTGAAACATTTACTGATTTTACGGTTCAAGAAGCGTTAGCAAAAAGAATTCATGATGCGTTTGGCAATGATGCCTTTGTAATTTGTTCTTTTGGAATTTTACCTGATGGATATTCAGCAAATGGCTTTTCTGCATCCACTTTGGTGGCGGCTGCCTCTAAAAGTGATTATATTGACTGTGTTGGCCTTAACTGTGTTTCCGGTCCAAGTCATATGGCAAAAATTATCTCTAAAATTCCAAATAGACCAAAATTATTTTCTGCAATGCCAAACGCCGGTTATCCAACAATTGAAAGAGGAATTGCCGTTTACGGCGGAAAGCCAAAATATTTTGCTGAGCAGCTGGTTGAAATATATAAAATGGGTGTTCCAATCCTTGGTGGCTGCTGTGGTACAAATCCAACATTTATAAAAGAGGCTTGTAATGCACTGAAGAATGCCGGTCCTTTGGTATATGCCGAAGCAAAGAAGACCGACATAACTCATAATGAAATTGAAAGTGAACTTGACAGAAAGTTTAAAGCAGGAGAAAGGGTAATTGCTCTTGAAATAGATCCACCGTCAGATGACAATATTGACTTTTTTATGGATGGTGCAAAACGCCTTGTTAATGCCGGTGCTGACTCAATAACAATTGCCGATTGTCCTGTAGCCAGAGCTCGTGCTGATTCCTCAATGCTTGCAGCAAAACTAAAAAGAGAACTTGGAGTTGAACCAATTCCGCACATGACTTGCAGAGATAGGAACATAAATGCAATTCGTGCGTTGTTACTTGGTCTTTCTATTGAAAATGTTCACAATGTACTTTTGGTCACCGGTGACCCGGTCCCAACTGCTGAAAGAAAAAATATAAAGAGTGTATTTTCTTTCAACTCGTCAGTTCTTGCTTCATACATTTTGGAACTTAGCAATGCCGGATTAATAAAGCCTTTTAAAATGTTTGGAGCATTGAATGTTAATTCGAATAATTTTTCAAATGAATTGGATAGAGCAATGAAAAAGGAGGAGGCCGGTATTTCTGCCTTTCTTACGCAACCTGTTATGACAGATAAAGCGTATGAAAATCTAGCTCTTGCTCACGAAAAACTCAATTCTCCGATTCTTGGCGGAATATATCCTATTGTAAGTCATAAGAATGCTGTTTTTATGAGTTCGGAAGTATCCGGTGTATCTGTTCCAAAAAGCCTTATTGACCGTTATTTTGGTCTTTCAAAGGAAGATGCAGAAAATTTAGCAGTTGAACTTGCTGTAGAAACTGCAGAACGCATGAAGGATATTACAAACGGTCTATATCTTATGACGCCATTTAAGAGAATAACTTTAATGGAAAATATTTTGAATAATCTTTAAAAATTAAACCCGATTGAGTGTGTCACTCAATCGGGTCATTATTATATTTCCATTTCATAACTTGGCAATTTTAGTGTTTCAAGCATTGATATTTCAAGGAGTGGATCATGAGGTGCTATAAAAGAAAAAAGATTAAAAGCTAAATTTATTGCGTCTTCCGGATATTTATTAGCAAAATTCCAATAGAAATTTCCAAATGTATTTGCAAATTTTAAAGCCTTTTCATGATCATATGAAAGAATTCCAAGGTTTTTAAAGGTTTTATCAATTGTATTAAGTATTGTTTTTTCAAGCTTCTCATGTTCGGAAGGGAAAATAAGAATTGCTATTTTGTCGGCATCTTTTACTATTTCAGACAGGAGATGTTTTAAAATTACACTGTTTGTTGTTTTGTCATAGCTGTTAATTAAAACAAGAAAGTTCATTATTTCTTCTTCAATTTTGAACATTCCAGTTCTGTATTCAGCAATGTATGACATATTCATCATTGCTCTATCAAGGAATTCCGGAGCCTCCATTTCGTTCTTTTCAAATGGACTCATTCTAACATATTTGAATTTATTATTATATTTTTGAATTAGTTTTAAGATTTGACCATCATCTATTGAAGAGTAATATTTATAGGTTTTTTGAAGAAAATCATCGTAATTTTCATCAGAAGCTTTTGGAAGAATGTAGTCATTACCGTAACGCTTAAATCCCATGGCTGATGGACCCATTCTTGGAACAAGGTCATCAAGATTAATAATATTGTGAATACCAACATATTTATGTGATAATATGTTGGTTTTTGAATCCGTTCCAAAATCTTGGGCACCTTGCGGTGTTTCAAAACAATAGAAGAATAAGTCATCATGACTGACCTCAATTTCATGTGGCATAAAGTTATTTTCTTCAATTAGATCCGCAATTTTTCCACCAAGTAAATTGCAGGTTGCAGCACCTCTTGAAAAGCCGCTGCTCCAAATTTTTACTCTTCCGGAAATGTTAAAAATATTAATATATTTTTGAAGTTGTATAAATGCTTCTGTTGAACTAATATTAAACCCTTCATGGTTTCCTTTTTCACCAACGTGGAAGTTGCCGGCCCATTCATTATGATAGTTTCCACCACGAAGTCCAACGTATATTAGTGTGTATTTTCCACTTGAATAATTAATTTCTTTACTGGCAATACCAACACCAATTGTGTCTGTTCCGGTTTTTTTATGATAATCTTCATTCGACATGAAGTTTGAAAAACCAAGAACTTTTAAAAGACTCTCAAGATTTTCGCATCCATTTTCAATGTTTGGAGAATTAAAGGCAGCATAAGCTGTTATCATGCTTATTCTTGCAAGTTGCAATGAAAAGTTTGCGGAAGTGTTATAAAAGTATTTATCTGAATATTTGAAGGGGATAAGAATATCCCCTTCAAAACTTGGTCTAATTAGTTTAAAAGAACCGGAAATATTATTCTGTTTTGACTTGAACGGAGGTGTTTTCTTCGTCTTTTGAAACTTCATCTGTTATTTCTTCTTTCATTGTAACTTTACTTTTTGTAAAAAATTTTGGTTTGATAACAAATATAAATATAAGAATAAGGAGAGATACGGCTGTTATTACAGCTCCAATTTTAAGACCTTGTGCTTCATATTTAAATGTTATTTCATGAGACCCGGATGTAAGTTTTACTCCAAGTAATGCATCGCCAATTTTAACAATATCTCCGATTTTTGCTTCTTTACCGTCAATATATACTTTCCAACTGTCATCATAGTTTATGCTTGTATACAAAATACAATCTTCAGTTGCTGTAACATTACCGGTTATTTTTGTGTCTGAGAAAGAAGTGATTTTCATTGCACCGTTATCATTTAGTATGTTATATCCGTTTTGGAAGTTCTCTTCATTAAGACCGGCAATGTAAATGTCAACATATCCTGAATCTCCGTTGGAAATAGGGACATCAATATAAATTATTTCATTAGCTTTTTGTTCACCAATGTCTAAAACATATTCTTCATCAGTATTTTGAGTAATCATGAAGTCGCCGTTTTCATTTCTAACTGTAATTTCGTCTACACTATCGGATTTTAAATAAATGTAAATGTTTTCAGTTTTAGTCGGTGTTAATGATATTGTAAATGAAGCCGGCTCTCCGTCTGTCTCTTTAAAGAAACTATAAAGACCGGTGTCATAGTCATCTCCAAAATCCATAATGTTACTGTAAACTATGTCAGTAATTGGAACTTCATCAAATACGTCGGAAATACCGGTTGCATATTCAAAATAATTTGATTGTAATTCAAAAGGATTTCCTGACACTGTTGTGTCCCAATATTCAATGTTGTTGTTTACACAATAAGCAATAGGAAGTGAATAGAGATTTTCATAGGCTGTAAACTTATCCGATTTAAATTTTGCTTTATAGAATTTGTTGTTGAGTTTTATTGTGTCACTATTGTTTACAAGATATTTAAGACCAAACATTGCATTGTAAACAGGTGTTTGAGGGTTGTAAGTGTAGCTGTTAATGAAGTTACCAAACATACCTAAATTGTAATGAAGATTTGCAGACTTTTCATAAGCCATTGAAGAGAATGTAGATATACCGTTGTAATTGTACCAACATGGGTCCATTCTGGTTCTTAGATTTGTGAGTTCCATCCTATAGTAGGTTGTTCCTTCAGCTTCGTCTAATTTTTCCTTTAAGGCCCTGAAATTTTTGTAGTCAGAGGTATATGAGGTTTTTGGTTGATCAATGTCAAAATTATTTGTATCAGCTATAGAGACCTCGGCAAACATGCAACAAAAAAGAAGAGAAGCAACAGCACCGGTTTGGAACCTTCTGTTGTTTAAAAGTGAAAGGACAATTGTATATAGAACTGTAAATATAAGACTGATAATTATAGTGTCTTGATTAACGTTCTTTGAACCTATTTCCTCTACAATAATAATAAATAGAGAAACGCCGATTCCAATATTTAATATTTCTCTTCCTGAAACTTCACTTATTTTTATAAGGGCTTTAAAAGCTATTACTAGAAGAATAAATGAATATATATAAGAAAATCTGTATGGAAGATCATTTGGGAAATGGAATCCATGCCAAATATAATTTAAATAGTTGAGATTAAATGATAAGAATAGAAGAACTAAAAGTGCTGCTTTTGAAAGCTTTTCTTTTAATGGAATGGATTTTGTGTATAAGTATAAAAGTGCAAGAATAACTGTTCCAACACCACAGAAGATGTTTGGAAGAACGTCTTCACCACTGCTTCTGATTGTTGGGTTAAGACTGGCTAGGTGGTTTGCTAAAAAGTCAAATATATTAAAATAAGTTGAAAGTTCAGTTGGAAATGTGCCTGATGTTGCAGAACATGAGGATAAAGCAAAAACTGTTGGCAACAGCGTAACAGCTGCTAGTCCACCTGCAAGAATTGAATATAAAATGAAATTTCCAACAGCGCGAGGTAATTTTGCTGCAATAAAATTATTTTTTAATTGGATTAATTTGTTTTCAGAAGGAATGACGTTTTTTATTTTTGTGTTAAATGAATATTTTCCAAAATAGAAACAAATGGCATATAGAACGGCAAAAATACAAACCATATATGCCATATAGTAAGAAGCCACCATAAGAATGGTAAGAGAAACCAAATAGATTTTTGGGCTTTTACCTTCAATAATTCTTTCAATTCCAAGGAGTATTAGTGGTAATAGAATCATTCCATCCAGCCACATTAAATTCCAGTAATATGCAACAAAATAACCGGAGTAAGCATACAAAATTCCAAAGCCTGCAGAAAGTGCATTATGCTTTTTAAAATCATCTGATTCTTTAATATAATAGGTAAATGTTCCGGCAGATAAAGCACCCTTTATCATGATTAAGAATGATATTGCCTCAGTTATATTTTTGTGACCAAAGAGGACAATTAGCAAAGAAAGTGGGCTTGAAAGATAGTTGAAAAGATTTCCAAGGAAATTTCCACCGCCGCCGGATTGCCAAGAGTAGATTAGACTGCCGCCGGATGTTAGACGGTCATAGTATTCAGCAAACAATGGCCCATATTGATGATATAAATCCATTCTAAGAATGGTAATATCCCCAAATGGAATCATTTTATAGCAGATCATTATGAGTATATAGATTGCAATTGCTGTAAAGAATGAAAGTAATATAAATTTATTATCTTTACATAATTTTGAAATCCTTTGAGTATTTAATTTCATAACTGTCTTCACTTTCTTAATTACATTATAAATATTCTAATAGAGTATAACAAAACGACTTAATGCTTTCAACCGATTAGGTCATTTTGTTATACTTTTTTATTTTTTATTACCGTAATAATTTTGGACAAGATTGCATAGGATTTATTGGGTGATTGAAGATGATAAATGAACGACTATATCCAATAATTTCGACATTTCCAAGTTTTTTAGAAAGAAGTATTAATTGTATCCCAAAAAATTTACTTGAAAGGGTTAACGAAATTGTTTTAAGAAAAAATCAGCCTGTTAGCATTTATATTGACAATTCAATTTTTTACCTTGGAAATTATGGAAGACTATATAAATTATTTAATCCCGATTGTTTTAGGTTAAATAGTGAAGAAATGATTAGGATTTTTTTAAACATGTGTAATGACTCAGTATATTCATATATGGATAATATTAATTCCGGGTTTTTAACCTTAGAGGGAGGTTTTAGGGTTGGTATATCCGGAAGATTTTTAACAAGAAATACAAATGAAAATTCAATAAGAGATATTTCATCTCTTTCAATCAGAATTGCAAGGGAATATAAAAACATTAGTCAACAACTTGTAAACGTATATAACAAGTTTGGAATAGGATCAACTGTAATTATTGGTCCGCCTTGTAGTGGAAAAACCACTGTGTTACGTGATGCGTGTAGATCTATTTCGAGTGGCTTAATAAAAGATAATATAAAAGTTTCTCTTCTTGACGAAAGAGGTGAAATATCTGGCGCTATAAATAATGGTTTTTTATTTGATATTGGAAACAACACGGATGTTTATACAAACTACAAAAAATCTATGTCAATAGAAATGAGTATAAGAACAATGGCGCCGAATGTAATAATTCTAGATGAGGTTTTAGAAACCTCTGAATTTGATGAGATTCTTCAAGGCATGAATTCCGGTGTTGATTTTATTTTTAGTATGCATGCAACCGGCCTTGATGATTTACTTAGAAAAAATAAATTTAAATATCTTTCTGAAAATGCAACAATAAAATATATTGTAGTTCTAAATAATGAAAAGAAGGGAGAAATAAAGGAGGTATATATTAATGAAGATGGTTCTAATATCTGGAATACTGTTTATCTCAATAGTTGTGGGGATAACATTAAAAAATCGGGAAATGAAAAAACTTTTGATAATAAAGGATTTTACAAATTTGCTTCTTGAAATCAAACGCCAAATTAACCTTTTTTTACTTCCGATTCCACTTATTATTAATAAAGTTAATCGGGAAAATTATAAATATATTTCTTCTTTTATTGAAAGTTTGGAGAACAATCTTAATTTGGGAGAAAATTTTGAGTCATCATGGATTAAATCAATTGATGAATTTAATTCAAATAGTAATCTTTTAAATAGTTCTTTACTTTATGATTTAAAGGTATTTGGAGAACAGTTTGGTATGAATAATTGTTATGAAGAAATACAAATGATTGACTCATTAATTACAAGGTTGGACGATTTGTATGACGAACAAAAAAATAATTTTGACTTGTCGTCTAAGGTTAAAATGATGCTCCCTATATATTTAGGTGCTATAGTTTGTGTGTTTATTTTATAAGCTAAGAGGTTGTTATGGATTTTAATGTCAACTTAATAATAAAAATAACGGGAATTGGTCTTATTGTTGCCATTGCATCTGACATTTTAAAACGGGCAGAAAAAGAAGAGTATTCGTTGCTTATTACAATTGCCGGTTTAATTGTCATTGTATCAGCAATAGTACCTGAGGTTATAGATATATTGGATTTAATTCGACATGCCTTTGGAGTGTAGGTATGGATATTTTAAAATTTGCTTTAATAATTGTCGTTACGCTTTTTTTATCCAATGTTTTAAAGGATATAAAGCCGGAGTTTTATAGAATTCCAATATTCATTTTATCTTTATATATTTTTGGAAATTGTGTTGAAATGCTCCAATCCGGAATTGATTCACTGTCGAATCTTATATATTTAAAAAACAATTTTGAGTACATAGCAATTTTTTTAAAGCTTTTATTTATAAGTTTTACAACTGATTTTTTAATATCTCTTTCCGATGATGATGGAAATTCTGCTCTTTCAGGCACAATAGCTTTATTTGGACGAATAAGTATGATTGCAATTGTTATGCCATACGCTTTAAAACTGTTTTCTGTTATTAAAGAGGAAAGTTTATATGGAATCAGCTGAAAAATATTTGGAAAGTTTAAAATCTATTGTTTCAAATTATGATTTTTCATTAGAAGTGTTAAATGGAAATGCACCTACATTTGAACGTATTTTTAATTATTTACTGAATGAATTTAAAGAATTAATACAACCATCTGTTGAATTGCTTATGTTTTGTCTTGGATTATTGATTGTCTCAACAATAATTAAAGAAATATCACCCGGAGCAAGTTTTCCAATAAGTGTTTTATCTGTTTCTATACTTGGGTTATTTATTTTTGAGAATAAATATTTTGAGAACTTATTTAATGATAACGCTTTGACGGCTATAGAGAGTTTTATTCAGGGATTTATTCCGATTTTTGCTGTTGTCACCGCTCTTTCCGGTAAATTATCTTTATCAACTTTATATGGATCATTTTCCTTATTAAGCATTGAAATTTTTTCAAAGTTCAACAGGGTGATTATTTTTCCATTAATATTTATTTCAGTAATATTAGGGTTATCTTCAAAAGCTTCAAAAAATATGAGTAAGATTGTTGTTGGTTTTCAAACTCTATTAACTACATTGGTTCTTGGAATAATGGGCTTAAATGGTTTTGTTTCAAATGGTGCAGATACCTTGGCACAAAAAGCGTCTAAGGCTCTCATGGGTTCTGCTATTCCCGGCATAGGTTCTACTCTTAGCAGTGGATATGAGACGGTTTCAGCGTGCTTTTATGCTGCTAAAAATTTAATTGGTGTAGCAGGTATATATGCAATACTAACTATTATTTCACCACTTCTTATTAGATGTATTTGTATTATTATTGTTTTTTCAATAACTGAGTTTCTTTCTAATGTTTTTTTAAATGATACACTTTCAAATGTATTTTGTTCACTTAAAAATGCATGTATGCTATTTTTATCATCATTTGTGTTTGAATGTATTATTTTGATTCTTGGAATTTCAACAATTATTTTAATTTCAAATTGATAATATGAGGAATATATGGATAAAATTGTTAGCTTTACATTGTCGGTAATAAGTATAATTTTTATTTATAATGTGTTGATTTATGTTTATCCTGATACTAAAAATAAACATTTGCTAAAAACACTATGTGGACTGGTTTTAATAACTTGTATTGCACTGTCATTTAAAAATTCATTTAATGTTGACTTCAATTTTAAAAATATAAAACAACAATCATATGAAGATGAAATAGTTAACGTACTTGAGGAACAGGTTGAACAAGACATTTTAAAAAACACCGGCATTAAGTCAAAGGTAAAAATTAATAAAAATGATGAAAATATTCTTTTTGTTGAGAGCGTTTCATTAGAGGAGGACAGTTCATATGCAAATCAATATGTTAGAGAAAAGTATGAATGCTCTGAAATCTATTGATTTAAAGATGATTAAAAAAAATTCAAAGCTGATTGTACTTTGCATGTTATTTTTGGCTTTAATCATAGTTTCCTTTTTAGTTCCATCAAATAAAGAGACTAAAGTAGATGAGGTCGTTGCTCTTTCATCTACGGAACAATATCAAGTTAATATGGAGAAAAAACTTGAAAATATTTTGTCAAGTATTGATGGAGTCGGAGAATGTTCGGTTGCCATTACATTGCAAAAAAGTGAATGTAAAATTTTTGCAAAGGATTCATACGAAGACGAAAGAGAGAATAAATATGAATATGTGATACTTTCAAAAAATGATGGCTCAGATGACGGACTTGTTGTCAGTGTTGTTTTACCTGAAATACGAGGTGTAGCCGTTGTCTGTGAGGGAGGCGATTCATCTGTGATTGTTTCAGATATAACTAAAATGTGTATGTCGCTTTTTGATATTGAAGCTTCTAAAGTATCGGTTTCAAAAATGAAATGAAAGAGGTAGATTATGAGTATGATTCTTAAAAAAAGTCAAATAATTACAGCGTCTCTTCTAATTGCTTTATGCGGGGCTGTGTTTGTAAATTGGTATTATTCACGTCCAAGTTCAACCAGCGTTGGAAACTTAGGAGAAGCAGAGCTTGTAAATGCAACTGCTACTTCAACAAAATCAACTACAGACAAATCTAATGAAAAAAACAAAAATGAAACAACTAAAGCTGTTACAAAGAAAAATAGTGTAAATGAATATTTTGCAAGCTCTAAATTAAGAAGAGAGTCTGCTCATGACAAAGCAAGGGCTACTCTAAATGCGGTAATAACAAATAAAGATTCATCAAAAGATGCTGTAATGAACGCAACTTCTGAACTTACTAATTTATCAAATTTGATAAAAAAGGAAGCAGATCTTGAAAATATCATTACTGCAAAACTTGGTAGTGAATGTGTTGTAATACTGGATGAGCAGAAAGCCGAAGTTATAATTGCAAATTCAGTTTTGAAGGGTAATGCATTGTCAATTATTCAATCGTCTGTTGTAGAACAAACCGGACTCCCGGTGAATAATATTTCAATTATTGGTGCCAAGTAAAAAAATACAATATATATGTAATTAAGTATTGTTTATATATGTTTGTTGTGGTATTCTATTAGTAAATTTGCTAACGAATTAATCTTAGCAAGAAAGAGAGGATACCAAAGTGGTAGAAAATAACAATCTTTCAAGTGGTCTTGTTATTTCTGAAGAAGTACTTGCAACAATTGCCATTAATGCGGCTAAGGACGTTGATGGTGTAGCCGGACTTGGAAATAGACCAACTGATCTTTATACAACTTTTAAACTTAATTCTGAAAATTTAAAGCATGTAAAGGTTGAAACTTCAACCTATGATATTAAACTTCATTTGTATATTACACTTCTTAGTTCCGCAAAAATTCAAGAAGTTTCTGCTAATGTACAAAATGCAGTAAAGGCAGCAATTCAAAACATGACCGGTAGAGTTGTAACACGTGTTGACGTTACAATTACCGGTATAGTTTCTGATATTGGTGACTTTACTACTCCTGTTGAACCTAAAGACATTTAATTACGACAAGAAAGCCTTCTGGGACATCTCTGTCGTAGAGGGCTTTTTGCTTGGAGGAAAATGATGAATAAAATGAACAGAAGCCAAGAAAGAGAGCAAGCTTTTATTCTGGTATTTGAAAAAGCATTTAATCCCGAGTGTGAAATTGAGGATATCTTCAATTTGGCTTTGGAATCTGAATTTATGGAGCCTTCTGATTTTGCAATTAATCTTGCTAAAACAACTGTAGATAATATTTCACAAATTGATGATAAAATAACTCAGTTTGCAAGAGGGTGGACAACAGAAAGAATAACAAAGGTTTCACTTTCAATTTTAAGAATTGCCATTTGTGAAATGATCTATTTTGATGATATTCCGGAGGGCGTTTCAATAAATGAGGCTGTAGAACTTGCAAAGACTTATGCTTCTAAAGAAGAGGGCGCCTTTATTAACGGCGTTCTTGGAAGTATTTCAAGGAATAAATAATTATGGCCTGGTATTTTGGTTTTGACACAAGTAATTACACCACATCTGTTGCAGCTTATAATTCTGATTTAAATATTATTGTTCATAGAAAAAAACTCTTGCCTGTGAAATCAGGGGAACGTGGTATAAGGCAAAGTAATGCAGTTTTTTATCATACTGAACAAATTGGAAACTTAGTAAATTCATTGTTTGAGGAATTATACTCATACAATAATTTTAATATTTCTGAAGTTGCTGCAATTGGTGTTTCAGCATTTCCAAGAAGAGTAGAAGGTTCATACATGCCTTGCTTTTCTGTAGGACAAACTGTTGCAAAATCTTTAGCTGCAAGTTTTAATGTTCCGTGCTTTGAATTTTCTCATCAAGAGGGACATATTTGTGCAGCGCTATATTCTGCCGGAAAACTTAACAAGTTAAATAATCAGTTTTTAGCTTTTCATGTGTCCGGAGGAACAACAGAGTCACTTGTTTGTTGTCCATCGGAAGATAGCGTAATTAAAGCCGAACTTATTGGAACATCTTCTGATTTAAAGGCCGGGCAGGCAATAGATAGGATTGGCGTAAAATTAGGACTTGATTTTCCATGTGGTCCTGCTCTTGAAAAACTTGCAGAAGGCAGTACCAGAGAGTTTAACTTAAAACCTTCTATGAATAATTTGAATTGCAGTTTGTCCGGCGTTGAAAATAAGTGCAATAAAATGCTCAGCGAAGGGGAAAAACCTGAGGATATTGCTTTGTTTTGTTTAAAATACATAGAGTCTTCAATAGATGCAATGTCAAGTGAGGCTTTAAAACTTTATCCGAACAGTTTTATTTGTTATTCCGGTGGAGTTATGTCAAATAAAATCATTAGGAAATCATTAGAACAAAAATATGAGTGCTCTTTTGCTGAACCTGATTTTTCATCAGATAATGCTGCTGGAATTGCACTTCTTACATCCATGAAAAAGGTGTGATCCTTTATGGAAATTGTAACCCCAAAAGTTATTTCGGTCTGTCAGTTGAATTCATACATTAAAGGAATGTTAGATTCTGATAACAAACTAAAAAATATTCTTTTATGCGGTGAAATATCAAATTTCACTAATCACTATAGAACAGGACACTTTTACCTTACTCTTAAAGATGATAAATCATCTATTAAAGCTGTAATGTTTAGAACTTATGCAGAAAGAATAAAGTTCACTCCTGAAAATGGAATGAAGGTTATTGCTTTTGGAAGTGTCTCCGTTTTTGAAAGAGATGGACAGTATCAATTTTATATTGAAAATATGGAACCTGATGGTATTGGTTCTTTAAATCTGGCTTTTGAACAATTAAAAGAGAAACTTTCAAAAGAAGGTCTTTTCAGTCCTGAACATAAGAAGCCAATACCAAGTTATCCAAATACAATAGGCGTTGTTACATCGCCAACGGGTGCTGCTTTTCAAGATATTATTAATGTCCTGAAAAGACGCTGGCCACTGTCAAATATTCTTATAAGTCCAACCGCAGTTCAGGGCGAATTTGCTCCTTCACAAATAGTGAATGCAATTAAACGCCTTGACACATCAGGACTTTCAGACGTAATTATAGTGGCCCGTGGCGGCGGCAGTATTGAAGACCTGTGGGCCTTCAATGATGAAAGAGTTGCCAGAGCAATCTATAATTGTTCTACGCCTGTCATCTCCGGCGTCGGCCATGAAACGGATTTCACTATAACGGATTTTGTTGCAGATATGCGTGCTCCGACGCCGTCTGCCGCCGCTGAAATATCGGTTCCAAGTCAAGTTGAAGAGATGGAACGCATTTCAAATCTTTGCATAAGAGCGCAAAAGAATATTTTATCAAGAATTGACAGAGGCAGAACAGAAATAAATCGCTTGATGGACAGAAATGTTATGAGAAGTCCGGCAATGCTTATTAATGAACGAAGGTTATTGCTGGATTCATACTCAGAAAAAATGAATTATTATGTGTCTAAAAAACTTGATGCCGAACTTAGCCGACTTTCATTATCGGCAGGAAAACTTGATGCCTACTCACCCCTAAAAGTTTTATCCAGAGGATATACAATACCTCAAAAGGAAGATGGAACTATTGCAAAGAGTGTGGAAGATATAAAAATAGGGGAAAATATTAATTTTAAATTTATAGACGGACAGGCGTTTTGCCTGGTGGAGGAAATAAAAAATGGCTGATGAAATAAGAGAACTTTCATATGAAGAAGCCATTGTAAGGCTTGAAAAAATAGTTGGAATTTTAGAATCCGGATCAACAGGTTTGGAGGAATCTTTAGAACTGTTTGAAGAGGGAACTGCACTTGCTAAATTTTGTAATAAATCACTTACAAGTGCTGAACAAAAAATCTTAAAACTTAATGGGGATAATGAGAATGAAGAATAATATTTATGAAACATATGATCAACACTTTGAATCATTAAGGAATTTCATAAACGTTTCTCTTGATGATTATCTTGGAATAGATAATCCACAGTTACAGCCTGTTGGAGAAGCTATGGCTTATAGTGTCGGAATTGGAGGAAAAAGAGTTAGACCTATTCTAACACTAGAGTTTTGCAGAATGTGTGGGGGAAATATTATAGATGCAATTCCTTTTGCCTGTGCAATAGAAATGATCCACACATATTCTTTAATCCACGATGACCTTCCTTGTATGGATGATGATGACTATAGACGAGGTAAAGAGTCCTGTCACAAAAAGTATGGATATGCAAATGCAGTACTTGCAGGAGATGCTCTTTTAACCTATGCATTTCAAATTGCAAGTGATGCGGGTGTAAATCCAAGCATTGCTTTATTAGCTGTTCGTCTTCTTTCTGAGTATGCCGGAATATATGGCATGATTGGTGGACAGAATATGGATTTACAGAATGAACAGACGGATGATGTAAAATTAGACACAATTAAGTTTACTCATAAACTTAAGACCGGAGCTCTAATTCGTTGCGCTTGTGAACTTGGCTGTACAGTTGCAGGTGCAAGCAACAAACAAATCCTTGCTGCTAGAGAATATGCTGAAAATTTTGGAATTGCATTTCAAATAGTTGATGATATTTTGGATGTAGTTGGAACTCCGGAGGAACTTGGTAAAAAAGTTGGCGTAGACGCTGAAAATAATAAGGCAACTTATGTTACTCTCCTTGGAATTGAAGAGGCTAAAAATCTAGCAAAGAAACACACAGAAAAAGCTTTAAAAGCACTAGATGCATTTGACGACAATAAATTTTTGAAAGAGGCAACTGTAAATTCACTTTCAAGACATAAATAATGAGGTAAAAACAAATGGATTTTAAATATCTTAATAAGATTGAATCGCCCGATGATGTCAAAAAACTTAATACTGATGAGCTGGAGATTTTGGCATCTGAAGTTAGAGAAAAGCTTATTGAGACCGTTTCAAAAAATGGAGGTCATTTATCTTCAAATCTTGGCGTTGTTGAACTTACAATTGCAATGCATAAGTCATTTGATTCTCCAAAAGACAGCTTTATATGGGACGTAGGACACCAGGTTTATACGCACAAGTTATTAACAGGAAGATATAACACTTTTGATACTATAAGGACTGCCGGTGGTCTTTCCGGTTTCCCTAATCCAAGTGAAAGTGAACATGATGTCTTTGCAGCCGGACACAGTGGAACATCAATTTCTTCTGCTTACGGACTTTCTGTTGCAAAGACATTACAGAGGAATAAGTCTTATACCGTTGCAGTAATTGGAGACGGTTCATTTACCGGTGGACTTGTTTATGAAGCTTTAAACAATGCCGGAAGAGCGGACACTAATTTAATAGTCATACTTAATGATAACGAAATGTCTATTTCACCTAATGTTGGTGCAATGGCTAAATATCTTGCTGCAATCAGAACAAAACCTGATTACTATGATTTCAAGGAAAAAGTCGGTAATTTTATTAGCAATATTCCTATTGTGGGAAATGACGCTACTTCAAGAATTAGTAAAGTTAAGAGGAAACTTAAAAACTCTATTTATAACAGTACCTTTTTTGAAGATATGGGATTTTCATATATGGGGCCTATTAATGGTCATAACATAAATGCTTTGTGCAACGCTATGGAAAGTGCCAAGAGTTTTGAAAATCCTGTAATTATTCATGTCTTAACAAAGAAGGGAAAAGGCTATGATTTTGCAGAAATTAATCCTTCAATTTTCCATGGCATTTCAAAGTTTGATGTAAATACCGGAGAAGCAACCAGCTCAGGAGAAAATTTCTCCAGTGTATTTGGAGACAAGCTCTGTGAAATTGCTTCTAAAGATAACAGAGTTTGTGCCATTACTGCAGCAATGGCACTTGGTACCGGTCTTAAGAAATTTTCTGAAAAATATCCTGCAAGATTTTTTGATGTTGGAATTGCTGAAGAACACGCTGTTACTTTTGCAGGTGGAATTTCAGCCGGTAATATGATTCCGGTTTTTGCAGTTTATTCAACATTTTTACAACGTACATATGACGAGCTTGTACATGATGTTGCTATGCAAAACCAAAAGGTGATTTTAGCTGTAGACAGAGCAGGATTTGTAGGCGAAGATGGACGAAGTCATCAGGGTCTTTTAGATGTAGCTTTTGTTAGAACTATTCCAAATGCTTATATCTATTCACCATCTTCTTATGAGGAACTAAGACTTACTCTTGATATGGCAGTAGAATCAGATGGTTCAATTGTTTCTATAAGATATCCACGTGGAAAAGAAGGATATCTTCCAAAGAAGTTTATACCTAAAGCAGATGATTTTTCAGTATTTGGAAAGAAAACTTCGCCAATTTCAATTGTAACCTATGGTACAGAATTCTCTGAGGCAGTAAAAGCCATGGAGGAACTAAAAAAATATGATATTGATTGTAAAGTTGTAAAACTTAATCGTGTTTGGCCTTTAGATAAAAATGCTGTTTTAGAAGCGGCCAAATCAGATGTGATTTTATTTGCTGAAGAGGGAATAAAAAGTGGTGGTATAGGTGAAGTTTTTGCCACCGAACTTTTAAATCTTGGATTTAATGGCTCTTATTCACATGTTGCTGTTGACAATACCTTTGTTCATCATGCTCCAATTCAAACCCTTAGAACAGAATTTGGCTTATCATACGATGAACTTATAAAGGAAATAATGAGGAGAGTGTAAAACTTGAGTGACAAAAAAAGACTGGATGTAGTCGTTTTTGAACAAGGACATACGGATAGCCGTGAAAAGGCTCGAGCTTTAATAATGGCTGGACAAGTTTATGTTAATGGACAAAAGGAACTCAAGGCAGGAACTCAAATTAAACCAACTGATTCACTTGAGGTTAGAGGAAGTAAAATGCCTTATGTCAGCCGTGGTGGATATAAACTTGCAAAAGCAATGGATGAGTTTGGATTGTTACTTGACGGCAAAATTTGCATGGACATTGGCGCTTCAACCGGTGGGTTTACCGACTGTATGCTTCAAAACGGAGCCGTTAAAGTTTACTCAATAGATGTAGGTTACGGTCAACTTGCTTGGAAACTTCGTTCCGATGAGCGCGTTGTAAATATGGAACGAACAAATTTTAGAAATGTTACAGAATCAGATATTCCGGATCAAATTGATTTTGCAAGTGTAGACGTATCTTTTATTTCTCTTAAGATAATTCTTCCGGTAATGAGGGAAAGACTTAAAATGGGTGGACAGGCAGTTTGCCTTATAAAACCTCAGTTTGAAGCCGGAAGGGAAAAGGTTGGAAAAAAAGGAGTAGTAAGAGAACTTTCAACTCATATTGAAGTTGTTGAGAACATTACAAACTTTGCCTTTGAAAACGGATTTACACTTTTAAATATTGATTTCTCACCAATAAAAGGTCCGGAGGGAAACATAGAATATCTCATGTATGTGGAAAAGTCTGATAAGCCGGAAAACAGACTTGATATATCACCAAAAGAACTTTGTGAAAAGTCTCATAAAATACTAAATTGTAGTGGAGAATAAAAATGAAAATTGCACTTCTTCCTAATGTTACAAGATCAAAAACAAATGAAGTCACAACAAATATTTGTGAGTGGCTGGACAAATATGGAGCAGAATATGCGTGCCTTGAGGGATATAAAAAAGAATTCTCTCATGTAAAAAACATGAAATATATGTTCTTTTCAAAACTTATTGAATGGTGCGATGTAGTCATCTCAATAGGAGGTGACGGTTCAATGCTTAATGCTGCAAATAATACAGTTGATTATGGAAAGCCAATTCTCTGTATTAATGCGGGTCGTCTTGCATTTATGGCCGGTCTTGAAAGCAATGAGTTATCATTACTTAAAAAACTTATTGACGGTGAATATACAATAGATAAAAGAATGCTTTTAGATGTAAAGGTAATACGAAACGGAATTGAAGTGTCACACAACCATTGCATTAATGATGTTGTATTGGCAAGAGGTTCAACTCTTAAAATTACTGATATAGACATTGATTGTGACGGTAAAAGAATTAATACTTATCGTGCAGACGGAATTATTGTTGCAACACCAACCGGATCTTCAGCATATTCACTTTCTGCAGGAGGTCCGGTAATAAATCCTAGTATTGAAGCAATTGTTGTTACTCCTATTTGTGCTCAATCTTTGTTTGCAAGGTCAATCGTTTTTAGCGCTGAAAATCGTATAGATGTATATTGTGATAAGATGTCAACAAATTCAGATCTTTATCTTGCCTTTGACGGAGAAAAAGCACAAAACATTGGAACCGGAGATATAATTTCCATTACTAAATCAGATAAATATGCATCATTTATAAGAATAAAGAATGATGAATTTTTTGAGATATTAAATAAGAAACTTGCAGGTAGGGAGGCAACATCAATATGAGCATAAGAAAAGTCAGACAAAATAAGATTATTTCTTTAATTGAGGACTTTCCTATTTCTACTCAAGACGAATTAATTGAAAAACTTCGTGAATACGACTTTGATGTAACACAGGCAACTGTTTCAAGAGATATTAAAGAATTAAAACTTATTAAAAAAATAGGCCCTTCCGGTAAATCTATATATGCTATAAGTAAAAATGACAGTGAGGCTCTTCTTTCAAAATATCAGGCTATTTTTGAAGGTTCAGTTATTTCAGTCGACTATGCAATTAATACTTGTGTAATTAAGACACATAATGGAATGGCAAATGCTGCATGTGCTGCAATTGATGCAATGAAGTGGGAAGGTGTTATTGGTACAATTGCAGGAGATGATACAATATTTGTTCTGTGTAGAACCGAGGAAAATGCTGCAGCTTTTTGTACTGCCGTAAAAGAAATAATTGACGACTAACAGTCAGTTGAATTTAGATTGGAGTTGAATTAATGCTCAGTAACTTAAAAATTGAAAATATTGCTATTATTGAGTCTGCTGACTTAATTTTAGATTCCGGTCTAAACGTATTAAGCGGTGAAACCGGTGCCGGAAAGTCAATTATAATTGATTCAATTAGTGCTGTTCTTGGCGAAAGGACTTCTAAAGAACTTATTAGAACCGGAGCTGAAAAAGCAAGAGTTGTTGCTGTATTTGAAAACATTTCTGATTCAGCAAAAGTTATATTAAGTGAACTTGATATCCCTGAAAATGAAGATGGTTCTTTACTTGTGTCACGTGTAATTACAAGAGATGGTCGTAATGTCTGCAAAATTAATCAAATTCCGGTTACAGTAACAATTCTGAAGCAGCTTGGAAAGGAACTCATTAGTATTCACGGTCAGCATGACAGTCAAAATCTTCTTAACCCGGATTGCCACTATAAATTTCTGGATATGATGGGAGACTATGATGAACTTTATATTGATTATTTAAAAAAATACACGTCGTATTCTGAACTCTATAGGCGATTTAAAACTCTTTCCGACAATGAAGAAGAGAAAGAGAAGAGAATTGAGTTCTTAAAACATGAAATTCAAGAAATAGAAGATGCAAATATAAAACTTGGAGAATATGATGAACTTTGTGAGCTTAGAGACATGTACCGAAACTCGGAAAAGGTAATTTCCGGTCTTTCTAAGGCACTATCAATTCTTTCTGATACAGATGATAGTGAAGGCGTAGTAACGGCTTTATTTGACGTCTCAAAGCAGCTTGAACATTCCGCACAGCACTTTGAAAAATTGAGTAATATACATTCGGAAATTTTAGATATTACATACGCTCTGTCTGAAAAGAAAGATGAAATTGAAGATGCAATATATGAGTGCCAATTTGATCCTCAAAAACAACAGCAGACAGAGGAAAGAATTAATCTTCTATATAAACTAAAAGGAAAATATGGGGAGACAGAGGAAGAAATTCTCGAATATCTTGAAAAGGCAAAAACAGAGCTGAATGATTTGATAAATATGTCAAATGATCGCTCTGAAATAATAAATAAACTTGAACATGATAAATCTTTGCTGCTAGATGCCGCTGAGGCACTTTGCAAAGCCAGAAAACATACGGCTTCAGAATTTGAGGTTCGTGTAAAACATGAACTGGAATTTCTTGATATGCCAAACGTGGAAATTTCAACGTCATTTGAACGTTGTAAACTTAATCCTACCGGTTCGGATGTAATTGAATTTTTAATTTCACCAAATGCCGGTGAAAGTTTAAAACCACTTGCAAAAATTGCGTCCGGTGGTGAACTTTCAAGAATAATGCTTGCAATACAAAATGTTTTATCACTTCGTGGAAATGTTTCCACTATGATCTTTGATGAAATAGACACCGGAGTATCCGGAAGTGCGGCAGAGAAGATTGCTATTTCTCTTGAAAATGTTTCAAAGAAATTTCAGGTTCTCTGCATTACGCATAGCGCACAAGTTGCAGCTCATGCGGACAGTCACTATCTGATTTCAAAAGAATCACATGATGAAAAGACTTTTACTCATGTTGAAAAACTCGACAATTTTGGACGGGTGTCCGAAATTGCTCGTATTATTGGTGGCGTGACTGTAACCGAGCTACAACGAGAGAGCGCAAAAGAAATGTTAATTAATTCTGGAAAATGGAAAGGAATAGAATAATGACAATTTATGATGAACTTGTTGCAAGGGGCCTTATTGCACAAGTAACAGACGAAGAGGAAATTAAAGAACTTATTAATAATGGAAAGGCTACATTCTATATTGGTTTTGATCCAACCGCAGATAGTCTTCATGTTGGTCACTTTATGGCTCTATGCCTTATGAAGAGACTTCAAATGGCAGGTAATAAGCCTGTTGTTCTTATTGGCGGCGGTACAGCTCATGTAGGTGACCCTTCAGGACGTACGGACATGCGTTCAATGATGACAAAGGAAACAATTGATCATAACTGTGCTTGTTTTAAGAAACAAATGGAAAAGTTTATTGAATTTGGTCCTGATAAAGCAATTATGGTAAATAATGCTGACTGGCTTTTAAAACTTAACTACATAGATGTATTAAGGGATGTTGGAGCTTGTTTCTCTGTCAATAATATGCTTCGTGCAGAATGCTATAAACAAAGAATGGAAAAGGGTCTTTCATTCCTTGAGTTTAACTATATGATTATGCAGAGTTATGATTTTTATCATCTTTACAAAGAATATGGCTGTAATATGCAGTTTGGTGGAGATGATCAGTGGTCCAATATGCTTGGTGGTACTGAACTTATCAGAAAGAAACTTGGTAAAGACGCGTATGCAATGACAATAACTCTTCTAATGAATTCTGAAGGAAAGAAAATGGGAAAGACAGCATCTGGTGCTGTATGGCTTGACCCACAGAAGACAACTCCATATGATTTTTATCAATATTGGAGAAATGTTGATGATGCGGATGTTCTTAAATGTATAAGGATGCTTACGTTCCTTCCACTGGAGGAAATTGATGCAATGGATAAATGGGAGGGCAGTGAACTTAATAAGGCAAAGGAAATTCTTGCTTTTGAACTTACAAAACTCGTTCATGGCGAAGAAGAGGCATTAAAGGCACAGGAAACAGCAAGAGCTCTTTTCTCTGGTGCCGGCAATCTTGAAAATATGCCTGAAACTATCCTTACAACAGCTGACTTAGTAGATGGACAAATTGGTCTACTTTCTATAATGGTTAAAGCCGGTCTTTCCGGTTCAAATGGAGATGCACGTCGTCTTGTTCAACAAGGTGGTATTTCAGTAGATGATGTAAAAGTTACAGATCCAAAAACATCATATGCTGCTGATGTATTATCAAATGGTATTGTAATAAAAAAAGGAAAGAAAGTATTCCATAAAATAAAGATGTAAAAAAGTGTTGACATTGTTATTTTGAAATGTTATATTAATGATAGTGATAATCATTATCATTAAAGAACGGAGGAAATATCAATGCCAAGTGTTAGAAATAGTAAACAACGCAATCTTATTTTCTCGGAACTTTCAAGCAGATATGATCATCCAACAGCAGATGAACTATACATTACTTTAAAAAAGAAGTCTCCATCTTTAAGCCTTGCTACGGTTTATAGAAATTTAAAACAGTTATGTGAAGATGGAAAAGTTCAATGTATATCATTTGATAATGTTGACAGATTTGATGCTTCAACAATGAATCATTATCATCTTGCTTGTATGGAATGTAACAGACTTTATGATGTTGACATTCCACTAATTCCTGAAATAGATATAGCACAGAAGTCTTTATCTGAAGGTAATGCTACTTCTTATTCTTTAATCTTTTCAGGTGTATGTAATAATTGCAAAAAATATAATTAAAAACATTTGGAGGTATTTATCATGAAAAAGTTCGTATGTACAGTTTGTGGTTACATTTATGAAGGCACAGAGGCTCCTGCAGAGTGTCCGGTTTGTCACGTTGGTGCTGATAAGTTTAAGGAGGTTCAGGGTGAACTTACTCTTGCTGCTGAGCATGAGTTTGGTGTTTATGCTAAGACAGTAAAGAATAATCCTGACATTTCTGATGAAGATAAGAAATATATCTTTGAACAACTTATGGCTAACTTCAATGGTGAGTGTTCAGAAGTAGGTATGTATCTTTGCATGGCAAGAATTGCTCACAGAGAAGGCTATCCTGAAATTGGTCTTTACTGGGAAAAGGCAGCTTATGAAGAGGCTGAACATGCTGCAAAGTTTGCAGAACTTCTTGGTTCTGACCTTGAACCAAATATGAAAGCTACAACAAAAGACAACCTTGCATGGAGAGTTGACTGTGAATTCGGCGCAACACAAGGAAAGACAGATCTTGCTGTTTGTGCAAAGAAAAATAATCTTGACGCAATCCATGACACAGTTCATGAAATGGCAAGAGATGAAGCTCGTCACGGAAAAGCTCTCAAGGGTCTTCTTGAAAGATATTTTGGTTAATTTTAAATCTTAAATAAACAAGGGGCAGATTTAATCTGCCCCTTGTTTTATTTTAAACTTGAATAAGAATATAGGGAATAGCCAATGATTTTTCCTTGTTTTTCAAGTTCTTTAATATCAGTTATTTGTTCATTTATGACTGATTTATTATCTATGAATTCATTCTTTCCGGTTCCGGCATAATCATCTACCTTTCCAATTTTATATGGGGCAAGGCCTACAATGACTTTCACCTTGTTTGATTTATTTAATTCGATCCAACTGTTTAAAACTGTAAGGAATGGTTTTGTTTCATTGTTATAGCCAAAGTAAATTTGAGGTATTATCCAATCTAGGTATCCTTCATCAGAACACCATTTTTTTACATCCGCAAAATATGTATTTTCGTTCTTTTCAATGTCTGCATTAGGACTAACTGAGATAATTATATTTGGTTTGACGACTTTTGTTTTTGTGTATATTTCTTTAAGTAAATTTGATATGTTTTGACGTCTCCATTCATATAAATCAAGTGAACCATTTGTTGTCTTATATTTTTCATAATTGCTTATATCTAAGTCTTTTGTCATATCTTCTGGATAAAAATAGTCATCAATATGGATACCTTTTAAATCATAGTGTTTTATTAAGTCAACAATGTCGTTAATTATCATTTTTGAAGCTTCTTTTGAAGCAGGATTATAAAATGAATATGACTTTGTACTTATAATTTCATCTGGAAGTGGAAACTCCTCTCTATTATAATTATTTGAGTTGCTGACTCTATATGGATTTATCCAGGCATGAATACTAAGATTGTATTTTTTTCCTTTTTCACAAATTATTTTTAATTTATCCATTTTACTATCATTTTTAAAATATTTTGAGTTGTAAATGACTTTTGAAAAAGGACGTGTGTGAACAAAGACTGTGTTAACATTGCCGGAAGAAAGATTTAAAAACATATTATCAATTTCTTCTTCAAAGTTTTCCTCCGGAAGTTCAAAATATGTTATCCATACAGCACAGATTTCGTTAGTGTTGTTTTCATGGTTATTAAGTTTGGTTTCATTATTACTTTTATTATCAGTTTCATTTTTTGAAAGATTGAATAAAAAAAACAATGATATAAAAAATAAAACTAAAATAAATGCAACACTAGATTTTTTCATTTGTTATTCTCCATATTTTAAAATTATTGACATTATTGTTTTTTATATATAAAATATTTTTGACATTTTGTTATAAAGACAAGGGAGAAATAGGCTATGAAAATAAATGCAGATGGTTTTAAAACCTTTGGTCAAACCGAAAATCTTGTTTGCCCAAAATGTAAGAATATTGTAAACATGCAAATACTTAAATCTTCTTCAGGACTTGGTATTTTCAATATTCCAATATATGAATATCAAGTAGAATTATTTACAATTTGTCCTAATTGCGGTGGTGTATTTGCAGTAAATAAGGAAACTTCCAAACTTGCAGGAAACGAAAAGTCAAATAAGTACAATTGTATTTCAGAAGCTCGCCTTAAACATGTGAAAGATATTAACTTAAATGGCTGATTGGTATATTAAAGCAGCAGTTATTTATTTAACCGCCATAAGTGTTATGGCGGTTATTTTAACAGTTGTAGATAAAAATAGGGCAAAAAAACATAAATGGAGAATACCGGAAAGAACATTAATGTTTGTTGGTTTTTTGGGCGGAGCATTTGCTGAATATATAACTATGAAGCTGACTCATCATAAAACATTACACAAAAAGTTTATGATTGGCCTTCCGGTGTTTTTTATAATTCATATTATTCTTTTTTCTTTGTTTTTATTCATATAAGGAGACTTAATAATGGCACTTGACAATCAAAGCACAACATTTATAAGAAAACTTCCAATTCCTCAGGATATAAAGAATGAATTTCCTCTTTCAATGGATGTTATTGAGACCAGAAATAAAAGAATAGAGGAAATGAAATCTATATTTAGAGGAGAAGATGACAGACTTCTTCTTGTAATAGGTCCTTGTTCCGCAGATAATGAAGATTCTGTAATGGAATATATTCATAGGCTTACAAAAGTAAGTGAACAAGTTAAAGATAAAATAATGATAATACCTCGTGTGTATACAAATAAGCCACGTACTACCGGTGCCGGGTATAAGGGAATGCTTCATCAGCCAAATCCTGAGGATAAGCCTGATATGTTAGAGGGAATTATTGCAATTCGTAAACTTCATACAAGGGCAATTGCAGAATCAGGACTTGTTTGTGCAGACGAAATGCTTTATCCGGAAAACTACAGATATCTTTCAGATGTACTTGGATATGTTGCAATAGGAGCAAGATCTGTTGAAAATCAACAACATAGGCTTCTTTCAAGCGGAATAGATGTACCTGTTGGAATGAAGAATCCTACAGGCGGAGACTTCTCTGTAATGATGAATTCCATTATTGCTGCACAAAGTCAACATACATTTCTTTATAGAGGCTGGGAGGTCGAAAGTAAAGGAAATCCTTATGCTCATGCAATTCTTCGTGGCTACGTTAACTCTCATGGTCAAAGCAGACCAAATTATCATTATGAAGATCTTATGTATCTTATTGAAAACTATGAGGGAAAAGGTCTTTCAAATCCATCTGTTATTATTGACTGTAATCATGCTAATTCAGGTAAAAAATACATTGAGCAAATTAGAATTGCCAAAGAAGTACTTCATAATTGCCAGTATTCAAAAGACATAAAAAATATTGTAAAAGGTCTTATGATTGAAAGTTATATTGAAGACGGTAATCAAAAAATAGGTGAGGGTGTTTACGGAAAATCTATTACTGATGCATGTCTTGGATGGGAAAAATCAGAAAGATTAATCTACGATTTAGCTGATATTTTATAAAACTAACTGCACTACAATTCTGTAGTGCAGTTTTTAATTATTTTAGTATAAAAAGTTGAGAATAGATTAAATGTAATGTATAATCTAAATATCTATTTTCTATAAGAGGTTCATATTATGAGAGAATATCCAAATTACTCAGTTACAGAACTCGAATATTTAAGATTACTTGCTGAAAGGTATCCTACAGCTCAATCTGCTGCAACTGAAATAATAAACTTAAAAGCAATATTAAATCTTCCAAAAAGTACAGAGCACTTCATGTCTGATATTCATGGTGAATATGAGGCGTTTACTCATATTATGAGAAGCGCATCCGGTGCAATTAAAGAGAAGATAGACTTACTTTTTTCAAAGCAACTTAATGAAGAGGAACGAGCAATTCTTGCCACACTTGTATATTATCCTCGTGAAAAAATGTCAGATATTACAGAAGGAATGACTGAGGAAGAACTTAATCGTTGGTACAGAAGAGCTCTTAATTATCTAATTGAACTATGTCACTTAGTTGCTTCTAAATATACTCGTTCTAAGGTAAGAAAAGCTCTTCCGGAGGAATATGCTTATGTTATTGACGAGCTTTTAAACACGGATTTTACTCTGCATAATAAAAAGGATTATTATAAAAACATAATTACAACAATAATTGATATTGGAAAGGCGCCTGACTTTATTGAAGCAGTTTGCGATGTAATAAAACGCCTTATTGTAGATAGACTTCATATTGTTGGAGACATTTATGACCGCGGTCCGCGTGCTGATATTGTAATGGAATCTCTTATGAAACATCACTCTGTAGATATCCAATGGGGTAACCATGATATTGTTTGGATGGGAGCTGCCGCCGGAAGCAGAGTTTGTATTGCAACAGTACTTTCAAACTCAATTAGATATAATAATTTATATGTAGTTGAAACAGGTTATGGTATTAGTCTTCGTTCCCTTGCTGTGTTTGCCAATGAAAAGTATGCGGATACAAATACAGATTGCTTCAAGGTTATTTCTGATGAAACCGGTGGAAAAAGAAAAGTTAAAGATCTTGAGCAGGCAGCAAGAATGTATAAGGCAATAACGATTATGCTTTTCAAACTTGAAGGCCAATCTATAAAGAGAAATCCTGATTTTCACATGGAAGATAGACTTCTCCTTGAAAAAATCAACTATAAGGATGGTACTGTAGAAATAGATGGTAAAACTTATGAACTTCTTGACACAGATTTTCCAACAATAGATCCTAAGGATCCATATAAATTGACAACTGAAGAACTTGAAGTAATGGCAAATCTTGCTGATGCTTTCAAGAAAAGTGAAAAACTTCAAAAGCATATTAAGTTCCTCTTATATAAAGGTTCAATCTATAAATGTTATAACGGAAATCTACTTATTCATGGTGCTATACCAATGGATGAAGAAGGCGGATTTAAGCGATTTACATACAATAAAGTTACCTATTCCGGAAAGCGTTATTTAGATTTCTGTGAAGAAAAAGTACGTGATGGATACTTTGCTCAAGATGGCACATATGCAAAACAATCCGGTAAAGATTTTATGTGGTTCCTTTGGTGTGGAAAAAATTCACCTCTTTATGCAAGAGATAAAATAACTACATTTGAACGTAGATTAATTGCAGATAAATCTACATGGGTGGAAAAAAAGGATCCATATTACATTGTTACTCAGTCTGCTGCCGGATGTGAATTAATTCTTCAAGAGTTTGGTCTTGGGGGAAAGAATTCTCACATTATTAACGGACATGTTCCGGTAAAGGCCTCAGACGGTGAAAGCCCGGTAAAAGGCGAAGGAAAACTCATTGTTATTGATGGCGGCTTTTGTAAAGCATATCAAGGAACAACAGGAATTGCTGGTTACACATTAATCTACAATTCATACATTATGAGACTTTCTTCTCATGAGCCATTTCTTGGCCGAGCTAAGGCAATTAAAGATAATACTGATATACATTCCGCTTCAGTTGTCTTTGAACGACTGGATAAGCGTATTAAAATCAGTGAAACGGATATCGGTAAAAAACTTCAAAAGAATATTGATCAATTGACAAAATTACTTGAAGCTTATAACCTTGGTATCATTTCAGAAAACGAGGCAAAGAATACAAATTAAATCTTGGTGAAATATTTTGGATAATAACGTAGACTCTCCTTCAAAATCTGGAATGCTATTAAAGGCCTTAAAGACTGCATTCCCATATACAATACCGATTTTTGCCAGCTTTTGGTTTTTAGGATTCACTTATGGCGTTTATATGAACGTTTCCGGTTTTAGTTTTGTGTATCCTCTTATCATGAGCATAGTAATTTTTGGTGGTTCTCTTGAATTTGTTGTAGTTTCCATGTTAATGGCTCCGTTTGCACCAATTCAAACATTTATAATGGCATTTATGATTCAAGCAAGGCATTTGTTTTATGGAATATCAATGCTTGATAAATACAATAATGTCGGTTTAAAAAAATATATCTTATATATGGAATGTGCGATGAATCCTTCTCAATAAACTACAGTGTTGAAGTACCAAATGGCGTAGATAAAGGCTGGTTTATGTTTTTTGTAACCCTTCTCAATCAGATTTATTGGGTTTCCGGTTCAACTCTTGGAGGAATAATTGGCTCACTAATTAAATTTGACACAACAGGTCTGGAATTTGTAATGACTGCCATGTTTGTGGTTATTTTTCTTGAACAATGGCTTAAAGAAGGTAAGCATTATACAGCACTGATTGGGTTGTCATCTGCAATTGTGTGTCGACTTGTTTTTGGTTCTTCTTCATTCATGGTACCGACAATGATTTGTATAATCTTGCTTTTGTATTTCTTCAGAAAGCCGATAGAGAAAGCGGGTGGTCTTATATGACTTCAATGACACTCGCTCAACAAATTGTTACAATAGCACTCTGTGCTTTAGCAACAATTCTTTCACGTGCAATACCATTTTTAGTTTTTAAAAATAAAGAAGAACATCCTGCGTTCATTCAGTATTTAGGAAAGGCATTGCCTTCTGCAATTTTTGGTATGCTCATTGTGTATTGTTTTAAGGATGTCTCATTCATTGAAGCACCATACGCTGTCCCTGAACTAATAAGTGTTATTTTTACCGTCATTTTTCATTTATCTTTTAGAAAGATGCTTTTATCTATTGCAGGCGGAACAGCTTGCTATATGCTTCTTTTACATTTTATTTTTTAATGAGATGGATTATTTGGAGGTCATAATCACATGATTTTTTATTTTTCCGGTACCGGAAATTCAAAATTTGTTGCATCAAAAATAGGTGAAGCAACAAATGATGAACTTATTAATATTGCAGATGTAGTTAAAAGTAATGATTTTAACTTTTATATTCCTGATAAAGAGAGAATAGGTTTTGTATTTCCGGTTTATTGTTGGGGAGTTCCATCAATAGTAAGTGAGTTTGCTCACAAACTAAATCTTTCCTACAGTGAAAAACCATACACTTTTGTTATTATCACATGTGGTGGTAGTATTGCAAATGCAAGTGGTATGTTTGAAAAGATGCTTTCTCATACCGGACTTACCGTGGATGCCATGTATTCGCACTTAATGCCGGATAATTACATTCCAATGTATAATATTGCATCTAATGAAGAGTCATTAAAAAGACTTGAAGAGGGAAATAAAATTTTGTTTGAGGATATTATTCCAACAATTAATTCATATTCAAAACATGAATATAAGGCTTCAAGTCTTGATGTAATACAAACTGCCATATTGTATCCAACATACATTGTTTTAAGAAATACAAGTAGTTTTTATACAACAGATGCGTGTACTTCATGTGGGGTTTGTGAATCAATTTGTCCGTCTGATACAATAAAAATAGAGGATGGCAAACCGGTATGGAAGAATAAAAAATGTATTAAGTGTTTAGCTTGTATACATCGCTGCCCGGAAAAAGCAATTCAGCATGGAAAAGGCACGGAAAAAAGAAACAGATATGTGCATCCTGAATTGAAATAATTGAGGTGAAATAGATGACTAAAATATGTTTATTACTTAGAAGACAAGACGAAACATGGAATGACTACAAAGAAGCTTTTGAAAAGGAAAGCGGAGAAAAAATCTGTGTAGTATTAGAAGAAAAAATGAATAATTCAAGTGAGCTGCTTGATGCAGAAATTCTTATAACTACGTTTCTTCCGACATCCTTACTTTTAAAGATGAATTCACTTAAGGCAGTATTTGTATACGAGACAAATATAGACGCTTTTCCAATGAAATTACTTAGAGAAAAGGGCATTAAAGTTTTCCCAAGTCATGCTAATTCAGATATAGTAGCAGAACATGCAGTAGCTCTTAGTATGGCTCTTGTTCACAACGTAATTCCTCTTGATAATGATTTTAGAAATGGAATTTGGAATAAAGCTCATAAGTGGCAAAGTCTTTCAACAATGACTGTAGGAATTTTGGGTTTTGGTCATGTTGGTAAAGAAATATATAAAATTATGCAAGGAATAACAGGTGCTATATGTATTGTAGATAGAGGAAACTCATATCCAATGGATGCAATACAGGCCAAAACAATTGAAGAACTTATTGATATGTCAGATTTAATTTTCCTTGCTTTACCTTCAAACGAAGAAACTCGCGGCCTGTTTGACAATGAACTTCTTTCAAAACTTGAGGGAAAATATGTGGTAAATGTTGGCCATGCTGATGTGTTCAATGAAAAAATGCTATTTGAAATGCTTGAACTGGGCATAATAAAAGGGTACGCATCTGATGTTTGGGAAAATAGGCTTCCAAATAACACGGATCAGGGAGTTTTACCTTCTGCATATCCATTTTGGCAACTATCAAATGTTGTTTTATCACCAAATTGTGCAACTCATGAATTCACAGGCCATGAGGCTTATGTGGATGATACAACTGTAGCAGTATTAAGATATTTGGAGGAGTGTTAATTATGGAAATTGAACTTAATTATAAAAATTTTGAAGAAGAAGTTTTAAATTCCGAGGAGCCGGTACTTGTAGATTTTTGGGCAACATGGTGTGGCCCTTGCATGATGTTATCTCCCGTAATTGAAGAGATTGCAGAGGAGTATGACGGAAAAGTAAAAGTTGGCAAGGTAAATGTTGATGAGAATCCTGAACTTGCAAATGAATTTGGAATTTCAGCAATTCCATGCCTTAAATATTTTAAAAATGGTGAAATTGTTGATGAATTAGTAGGTTATGTTCCAAAAGATGAAATTGTTGCACTTTTAAAATAACAAAATAAATATTTAGAGGTCGTTATGCAGGAGTTAAAAATAAAGGGTATTTATCGTCACTTCAAAGGAGACTTATATCTTGTTGAAGATACAGCTCTTAATTCTGAGGATAATAGTGAATATGTTATTTACAGAAAACTTTATGATGATTGTAGTCTTTGGATAAGACCAAAAGATATGTTTTTAAGTGAAGTGGATCATGAAAAATATCCGGATGTAAAACAAAAATACAGGTTTGAATTGCAAGAAATAAACAGCGTTGTAGGTCACGAATAAATAATAAACTTCAGTCGTTATGATTCGGCTGAAGTTTTCTTTTTTAGTTTTATTTTTTTTATTAAATAAAATGCAAAAATACTGAGAATAAACCAAAAGAAAGTATATATTGGGCATATTTGTCCAAGTATATTGTAGGGTACGTTTTCATATGACCAAACCTTTAAATTGTATCTAACATTAATTATTAATCCAAATAAAAATTCTAAAACTGTTATGATAAATGTGCCAAGAATTGCTTTTACCAATATGTTTATATCTTCAAGATATTCATCTAAATAGGAAAAAATCATAAGAACAATTCCACCCAAAAGTGTCATTGTCCAATGTGTATAGCCTCTCCATAGAATTTCTATTGTTGAATAAAGAACTCCTCCAATAATAAACCAAGTTAAATGTCTTTTCACTTTTACACCTATTCACAATATAAAGTTAATAATTAATTACAGATAAAATGTACAATTAATTATTATGTAAATTGTCCTAAATTGTTGAAAATAGGTCGTTTTTAGTGTAAAATAATAAAGTTATTGCTTATGAAATGAAAATATAGGGAGGGAAATTAATGAGTCGCAAAAAATGGGTTTTGAATAAACTTAATAAAGACCTTGCAGCTTCATTTGCAGAAGAGTTTAGTATAGATCCATTTGCAGCTCTATTAATGGCCCAAAGAAAAATTGAAACCGGAAGTCAAATAAAAAAGTTCATGTCAAATGAGCCGGATTTAATTGACCCATTTTTACTTCCGGATATGGAAATTGCAGTTGAAAGAATAAACAATGCTATCTTTGATTATGAGAAGATTTTAGTTTACGGAGATTATGATGCGGATGGTGTTACTGCCACAGCACTTCTTTATTCATATCTTGAAGCACAAGGAGCAAATGTAACCTATATGCTTCCTGATAGGGAAAAAGATGGATACGGACTTAGTAATCCTGTTGTAGACAGAATAAAACAACTTGAAATAGATCTTATTATTACAGTGGATAACGGTATTGCTGCAATATCAGAAGCAGAATATATTAAATCTTTAGGTATGGATTTAATTGTTACAGACCATCATCAGCCGGGAGATGTTTTGCCTGACTGTATTGCTGTTGTAAATCCTCATAGAAAAGATGTAGATTGTCCTTATAAGGATTTTGCAGGTGTTGGTGTAGCTTTCAAACTCACATGCGCATTAGAAGGGGATAACGACTCTGTAATTTATGACTATTCAGATTTAGTTGCCATTGGTACTGTTGCAGACATTGTACCTCTTACAAGTGAAAACAGAATTCTTGTAAAACTTGGACTTAATAAGATGAATTCATTCCCTAGTCCGGGAATTGAAGCTTTGGCTTTTGCGTGTGGATTTAAGAATAAGAAGATTACATCGCAGAATATTTCCTTTGGTCTTGCTCCAAGAATAAATGCAGCCGGTAGAATGGAAAGTGCTGAAAAAGCTTTGGATTTACTTCTTTGTGAAGAGTTAGAAACTGCAAGGGAACTTGCAACTGAACTCTGTAACTTAAATGTATTAAGACATGAAAAAGAGAAAGATATTCTTGATGAATGTGATGAAATAATTAGTAATAACCCCAGCCTTATTTACAATCCTGTTTTAGTTATAAACGGTGAAAATTGGCATGAAGGTGTTTTAGGAATTGTAGCGTCAAAGCTTCTTGAAAAATATTTAAAACCAGTAATAGTTTTAACAACAAAAGGAGAAGTATCCAAAGGTTCTGCAAGAAGTATAGACGGATTTAATTTATATGAAGCATTAAGTGCTTGTAAGGATTCATTAATGATTTTTGGTGGTCATTCACAGGCTGCCGGTTTGACTCTTAAAACAAATAAAATATCTGAATTTAGAAATGAAATAAATGAGTATGCTTTTAAATTAGACAATGATTTTTATCCGACAATTTCAATAGATTGCAAATTATTTCCAAATTCAATGTCACTTGCTCTTTTAGATTCGTTGGAAATTTTAGAGCCATTTGGAGCTGAAAATCCTATTCCTACATTTGGATTATTTGATATGAAAATTGAGTCTCTTTCATATCTTGGAGAGAATAAGCAACATTTAAGAATTAATGCAAGTAAAGAGTCTCAGAATAATAGTGTTACCCTCATGTATTTTAATATGCCATGTGAAAAATTCCCATTTACAGTTGGAGACAGGGCTGACTTTATTGTATATCTTGATAGAAATGAGTGGAATGGTCAGTCAAAATTGTCTGTAGTTGTAAAGGATATTCGTCCGTCAAAATCTAATGATGACGAAATGGTTATTTCTGAAAAACTTTATAATTCAATTCTTGCAAAAAGAATTCATTCAAAAGAGTTTCTTTCTTTAGCCACTCCAAATAGGGAAGTTTTTGCAGCCGTTTATACATACATAAAAAGAACTTCTATTGAAAGAACTATAAATGTTAATTGGTATGAATATATCTTTATGTCTTTAAATAATGTTCCGAATAACAATATTTGTAAGGTTAGGGTTGCTCTTTTAGCATTAGAAGAATTAAATTTAATTTTTATTGACCAAAATGGTCAAATCAGTGTAAATGAAAGTGCGGAAAAAGTAGATATTTCCTCCGCACCAATTATGAAATATCTTGAAGGTGAATATTGTGACTGAGTATGATGACAAGTTCTCAGAACTATTAGAAAAATTTAATAAGCAATACGATCAAGATGAAATTGAAAAGATCGTTTTGGCATATGAAGTTGCAAAGAATGCTCATGATGGTCAGTGCCGTTACTCAGGAGAACCTTATATCATACATCCTGTAGCTGTAGCAGACATTTTATTTGATCTTGGAATGGATTATGAGTCCATAATAGCAGCACTTCTTCATGATACGGTTGAAGATACGGAAACCGGTCTTGATAAGATTTCTGAACTTTTTGGACAGGACGTAGCAAATCTTGTTGACGGAGTTACAAAACTCGGTAAGGTTCCTCTTGAAACAAAAGAGGAGAGACAAGCAGAAAATGTAAGAAAAATGTTTATGGCAATGTCAGTGGACATTCGTGTAATCATTATCAAACTTGCAGACAGACTTCATAATATGCGTACTCTTGATTTCATGCGTGAACAAAAGAGACGTGATAAGGCTTTGGAGACTATTGAAATATATGCTCCAATTGCACATAGACTTGGAATTAGAACTGTAAAAGAAGAACTTGAAGATTTAGCTATCAGGTATCTTGATCCTGTTGCTTATGAGGATATAGGTCTTATTCTTAGTAATACGGAGGCAAATCATCCAAACTTTATTCCGGATACCATTTCAAGGATTAAAACAAGAGTTCAAAATATAATTCCTGATGCCAAAATAGATGGTAGAAGGAAGAGTATTCATGGCATATACAGAAAAATGTATATGCAGAATAAAGATTTCAGTGAAATATATGACGTTTATGCAGTTCGTGTAATTGTTGACTCTGTAATTGATTGTTATAACTGTCTTGGTATTATTCATGACATGTATCATTCTCTTCCGGGTCGTTTTAAGGATTATATATCTACGCCTAAGTCAAATATGTATCAATCTCTTCACACGACTGTAATTAGTGAAGAGGGTATTCCTTTTGAAGTTCAAATTAGAACTTGGGAAATGCACTACACAGCTGAATACGGAATAGCTGCGCATTGGAAGTATAAGCTTGGTGTAACAGGTACATCTAAATTTGAAGAACGTCTTGCTTGGATTAGACAACTTCTTGAAAGTCAAAAGGACTCTGATGATGTTGAAGAAATTGTAAAGACAATAAAGACTGACTTTGTTCCGGATGATGTATTTGTATTTACGCCAAAGGGCGATGTAATCAATATTCCATATGGTGCAACAGTTATTGACTTTGCTTATGCAATTCATACAGAAGTCGGTCACAAAATGGTGGGTGCAAAGGTTGACGGAAAAATTGTACCTCTTGACTATAAAGTTAAGACCGGCCAAATTGTTGAAGTGCTAAGGACTTCTGATCCTAATAAAGGTCCTTCAAGAGACTGGTTAAACATAGTTACAACAACCAGTGCAAGAACTAAAATTAGAAGTTGGTTTAAACGTGAACGTAGATCTGAAAACATTGAATGTGGATGCGAAGAGTTTGAGAAAGAACTTCGTAAAAATAATATTCGTCTCTTTGATGAGGAACTCGAGTCTTTCACACAGAAAGTTGCTGAAAGGCGTGGCTTTGACAATATTTTAGATTTCTTTGCTGCTATTGGTTACGGCAGTGTTTCAATGGAAAAAGTTATTCCATTTATGAAGGATGAATATTCAAAGCTCCTTAAATCAACCGAAGTCGTACCGGATGAAATTGTAGTTTCTAAGAAACCAAAGACATATAAGAGTAACGAAGGTGTAATTGTTGAGGGAATAGACAATTGTCTCGTTAAATTTTCAAAATGTTGCAATCCTCTTCCCGGAGATGAAATTATTGGATTTATTACCCGTGGACACGGTGTATCTATTCATAAGCGTGATTGTACAAACGTTCCAATGACACTTAAATCAGCTTTAGAGCCTGACAGATGGATTAATGTTTATTGGGACAAGAATGTAAAAGAGGAATTTAATGCTACCCTTGATATCCTTTGTCTAAGTCAAATTGGTATGTTTGCATCTATTTCATCAGCGCTGGCTTCAATGCATGTTGATATTAGAAGTATTAATACACGCAATACAAAGGATGGTACAACAGTGCTTACCCTTACAATAGCTGTAAATGGTGTTGAACATCTTAATACAGTTATAAAACACCTTAGAAAAATTAACGGTGTTTTGTCTGTTGAAAGGACAGGTGTTTAATATTAAAGCTATTATTCAGAGAGTTTTAAACGCAAATTGCACTATTGAAGGTATAGAAACAGCAAGAATAAATAACGGTTTTTTAATTCTTCTTGGAGTGAATGAAGATGATACCGAGGAGGACGCCATTGTCCTTGCAAGAAAAACAGCCAATCTTCGTATCTTTGAAGATGAAAATGGTAAAATGAATAAGTCAATTTTAGATATGTCTTATTCTGCATTGGTTATTTCACAGTTTACACTTTTAGCTGATTGTAAAAAGGGAAATAGACCATCATTTATTAAGGCTGCAAGACCGGAAAAAGCAATTCCTCTATATGAACTCTATGTGAGTGAACTTATGGCAAATGGTATAAATAACGTTCAGCACGGCGAATTCGGTGCTGATATGAAAATAGGGCTTATAAATGATGGCCCTGTCACAATTATTTACGATACAAATGATTGGAAGTAAATTTATGAAAATTTCTAAGGTTGTAATTGGCCCAATAGATACAAATTCATATATATTAGTTGAAGAAAATTCCGGTCTCGGTGCTGTAATAGACCCTGCTTTTCCAGCTCCTTCACTTTTTAAAGCAATTGAAGATTCCGGAATGAAAAGACTGGCATATATTTTTTTAACACATGGTCATTATGATCATATATTTGGGCTTGGAAAATTAAAAGAAAAATATCCTGATGCTAAAATAGTTATATCTGAGGATGATGAAATATGTCTTAGAAGTACAGCTTGTTCTCTTGCTGCAGACATGGGACTTGATTTTCCTCCTATAAGTGCAGATATTCTAGTTGACAGTACTATGACAATACAATTTGGAACAATTGAAGTTAAAATTATTAATACTCCGGGTCATACTCCAGGAAGTGTATGCTATATTTTTGATAATTATATGTTTTCAGGCGACACGCTTTTCTATAAGACTTGTGGTAGAACTGATTTGTTTCGTGGAAATTATGAGGATATGAAAGCTTCAATAGAAAAGCTCGGCAATCTGCCGGGTGACTATATTGTCTATCCCGGACATGGACAGTCAACCACTCTTGATGCAGAGCGTCATGGAAATAGATTTATGAGGAAAAAACAATGGTTATAAATGTTATTGATAATCCATTTCATTATGAAATGGAAAAGTTAACAGCTCAGTTTTTTCCGTTCATTAGAGGAAAAGTAAATACAGAGCCACCTTTTTTATATCCTAATGAAGACTTTACCATTGATATAAAAATGGAAGTTTTGTCCGGTGACGACGTATTTATGTCTGTCACATATTCTGATCCCGGAAATGATGTTTTTATTTCAAAATCCGAAAAAGCTAAAAATAAAAAAATTCATGGTGCAAATGATGCCGAACTTTGTGCTGCAAGACTTTTATATGAAGTTCTTAGTGAAGTATCCGGTATTACTCTGAATTGGGGTGTATTAACCGGAGTTAGGCCTTCTAAAGTAATGCACAATATGATAAACGAACTTGGTGAGGAAGGCGCTTTATTGTACTTTGAAAAAAATCTGCTTGTTTCAAAAGACAAGGCAAAACTTGCTCTTTCTGTTGCAAAAGCAGAAAGAGCAATCATGAGTATGTCAAAACCCGAAAGTTTCAGTTTTTATGTTTCCATTCCATTTTGTCCGGGTAGATGTTCATACTGTTCATTTGTTTCAAGTGCTGTAAACAAGGATTCGGTTAAGACAATTATTCCAACTTACTTTGAAAATTTAATAAAAGAAATTAAATATACCGGTGAATTATCAAAGAACGCGGGACTGAAAATGTTATCGGCGTATGTTGGAGGAGGTACTCCGGGTATTCTTACTGCACAACAGATAGATGAATTGCTTTCGACAGTCCATAGTTCGTATGACTTGTCTGAATGTAGGGAATTTACATTCGAGGCCGGAAGGCCGGACACAATAACAATGGACAAGCTTTATAGCATGAAGAATGGTGGTATTGATAGGATTAGTATTAATCCACAGACAATGGATGAAGAAATTCTTCATGCTGTTGGGCGCAACCATTCAATAAATGAGGTCTATAGTTCTTTTGATCTTGCCAGAGAAGCTGGCTTTACAAACATAAATATGGACCTCATAGCTGGTCTTCCGGGTGACACATTAAAGGGCTTTGAAAGAAGCGTTATGGAACTTTGCAGACTTTCGCCTGAGTCCATAACAGTTCATACACTTGCATATAAACGCTCCTCAGATCTTGAACTTTCAAAAAATTTATTTGCCAATGGGAATATTACTCGTGAAATGGTAAATAGAGCAAATGAAATTCTTTATGAAAACGGATATATTCCGTATTATATGTATAGGCAGGCTAAAACTGTTGGAAATCTTGAAAATGTTGGATGGTGCAAGCCCGGTTATGAAAGTATTTATAATATCTATATGATGGAAGAGTGTCATTCAATTTTTGCTTGCGGAGCAGGTGCCGTAACAAAGTTACAAAAACATGGCGAAAAGAAAATTGAAAGAATTTATAATTATAAATATCCATACGAATACAATAATCAATTTGAAGAAATAATGAATCGCAAGAAGCCAATAAAAGGGTTCTTTTAATTGGAGGAAACATGGCAGAATATAAACATTATTTGGAAGAAATAAATAGTCATATATTGGAAGACCCAGACGAATTTATAAGTACATGTGAGCACCGTTATAGCAATATGATCCGCTCTTATGTTCGTGAAGTTATTAAGAAGGATTGTGACAATAAAATTATTATGCTTGCAGGTCCGAGTTCTTCCGGAAAAACTACAAGTGCAAATAAAATGGCAAGACTCATTTCAAGAATGGGTTATAATGCCTATGTAATTTCTCTTGATGACTTTTATAAAAACCGTGATGAAATTCCTGTTGGTCCGGATGGAAAGCAGGATTTTGAAACTGTCTACGCCCTTGAACTTCCAATTCTTACAGAATGCCTTCGTGGTCTTGCAGAAAAAGGTGAGGCAGATATTCCTCAATTTGACTTTGATATAGGAAGAAGAACGGACGCTGTTATTCATTTGACTCTTGAAAAAGGTGACATTGTTGTTGTTGAAGGTCTACATGCGTTAAATCCGATTATTACTGATTGTTTACCTGCTGAAAGTTTAACAAAAATGTATGTTAGCGCTGCTACGGACATATATAAGAATAGTGATGAAATGTTTTTTTCAAAGAGAGAAATCAGATTTGTCAGAAGAATTATGCGTGACTATCAATTCCGTGGAAGCAGTGTTGAAAATACATATAATATGTGGCCAAAAGTACTTGCCGGTGAAGTATTGTACCTTGGTCCATATAAAGGAAATGCAGATTATGTGTTAGATTCGGTTCACGGGTATGAGCTATGTATTTATAAGGATATTGTAGTCCCGCTCCTTCAAGATTTACCACCTACTCACGAGGGCTATAAAAACGCTGTATCCTTAATAAGAAGACTGCAAGAGTTTGAATCCCTTGATAAGTCCAGAATGCCAAAAACTTCACTTCTTCGAGAGTTCGTAGGTAAATAATATTTATCTAGGGGTCTTTTGGGTGAAAAAAGTTAAAACAATTATATTTAAAAATTTTGAAAGACAATCGCTTCTTTTAGGAGCGGTTGTTCTTATGTTTTCTACGGTTCTTGTCCACCTAATAGGCCTTATATATAAAATTCCGATTACCGCCCTAGTGGGTGAGGTTGGGAGAGGATATTTTACATCTGCTTATGAACTCTATACACCAATATATGCAATTTCTATGGCCGGACTACCAATAGCGGTTTCAAAAATGGTTTCGGAAAGAGTTGCACTTGGCAAAACAAAAGAAGTATATGCTCTTTATAAAGTTGCCAAGAGAGTTTTCTTTGTTACTGGTATAATAGGAACCTTACTTTTAATATTACTTGCATATCCGTTGACAAAATATGTTATTAAGACTCCGCTTGCATTTTATTCGGTTTTAGCTATTGCACCATCAATTTTCCTTTGCTGTTTAATATCTTCTTACAGAGGCTTTTATGAGGGCCTAAACAATATGATTCCAACCGGAATATCTCAAATTGTTGAGACTTTGGGCAAAATGGTGTTTGGCATATTTTTGGCTAATGATGTAATTAAGTATTCAATAAATGAATTTAATAGGTGCGGAATAGTTTTTGGACAAAAGTGTAATAATACTAGCGATGTATTCTTAGCTTCGGCTCCTTTTAGTTCCGGTGCAGCAATTTTTGGAGTAACACTTGGATCATTAGCGTCGCTTCTGTATTTAATAATAAGAACTAGAATAAAAGGAAACTATTATTTAGATATAAATAAAAATGAATCGCTTATAAAAGATAGTGCAAATAGTAGAAGCCTTAGAAATCTATTAATTAAAACTGCAATTCCAATAGCAATGAGTTCTCTTGTATTGAATATTTCAAACTTAATTGATAGTTTAACAATTCAGGGCAGATTAAGTTATGCAATAGCACAAAATGTTTCTGTAATAAAAGAAATGTATCCTGAAATACTAAAAGCAAATATAAGTGATGATATGATAAAATCGTTCTTGTATGGGTGTTATGGCGTTGGCCTTGATTTTAGAAATGTTATCCCAACGGTAGTTATGACACTTGGAGTAAGTGCAATTCCTGTAATATCGGCAGATTTCGCAAAGAAGAAAATTGATGGGATTAATTCTGCGATTCAAACTGTTATAAAAATTGGTACTGTTATTTCTACTTTTTTTGGTTTAATTCTTGCAATTTTTTCAAATGAAATATTAACTATTCTTTATTCCGGCACAAATTCAATTTCTACAATAACTATTGCTTCTCCTATTGTGAGTATGTTTGGCATATTTTCAATTATCTTCTCTTTATCTTCTCCTGTTACCAATATGCTACAAGCAATTGGAAGACCGGATATACCGGTAAAATCTTTAATTATTGGTGCCATGGTAAAAATTATTTCAAATTATGTTTTGGTGGGAAACCCTAATATAAATATTAAGGGAGCTCCTATTGGTTCAGTTTTATGTAGTTTTGTAATTTTAATTTTAAATATGTACTTTCTTTTGAAAGAAACAGGTGCAAAAATTAAAGTTTTTAGTTCAATTTTACTGCCAACAATACTTTCAACTATTAGTGTTTTTTTTGCTTATCTTTTTTTTGAAATACAATATACAGTGTTTTTTGTAAAAATTAATGTTTTAAATAATTTTTCAGAAAATCTAAAAGTGACAATTTCTTGTTTATTGTCCATTATTTTTTCTATAATAATTTGGTTAATATTACTATTTACTTTTAACTTTTTCTCTGAAAGTGAAAAAAAGTACCTATTTATAAGGAAAAATCTGCACAAAAGGGTTGAAAATCAAGTATCAATGGAGTAATATAACAATTGTAGTTCAAATATTAATTTATTTGTACTTTTGCAGAGTGTTGATTTCACTCTGTCATAATATAAGTTTAAAAAATGGAGGACGACAAAATGAATAAGACAGATCTCGTAGCAGCTGTTGCAGACAACGCTGGACTTACAAAGAAGGACGCTGAAAAGGCAGTTGCAGCTGTAATCGGCAGCATCACTGATGCTCTTAAGAAGGGTGACAAAGTTCAGCTCGTTGGTTTCGGTACATTTGAAGTACGTAATCGTGCTGCTAAGCAAGGTCACAACCCTAAGACAGGTGAGCCAATGATGGTTCCAGCTTCTAAGCTTCCTGCTTTCAAGGCTGGTAAGGCTCTCAAAGACGCTGTTAAATAATTTAACACATTAATTTATGGAGGAGTATTTATTACTCCTCCAATTTTTTTGAGGTGTATGTTATGAGACTTGATAAATATCTTAAAGTTTCAAGAATAATAAAGAGAAGAACAGTTGCAAACGAACTTTGTGATGCCGGACATGTATCTATTAACGGAAAGGTACAAAGGGCGTCATATGATGTAAAACCTAATGATATAATTGAAATAAAAATGGGTGAAAAAATAATTAAAGTCCAAGTTGTTTCTGTTCTTGAACATGCTACAAAAGAAAATGCAAATGAAATGTATAAACCTTTGTAAGTAATAAAGAAACCTTCTATCACATATTTAAGTGATAGGAGGAATTTTTATGTCAAATTTAATGCATACATTGGAACTAACCGGTAGAACTAAAATGGTATTGACTGAAATAGTTGATGTAAAATCTTTTGATGAAACATCAATTGTCTGCAAAACGGAGGAAGAGGCAATTCAAATAATGGGTGAAAATCTGCACATAGATACCTTGGATTTGGATAGTGGAAGATTGGTTATTTCAGGCCTTATAAGTGCATTTAAGTATTCTGGTGCCTATGCCGTAAAAGGAACATTTTGGGAGAAAGTATTTAAGTGATTTATTTACCAACTATTGAATTACAAACAAAGTATTTTTTTTATTCAATATTTGTCGGTGTACTAATTGCACTGATTTATGATTTGTTCAGATTAATTAGAAAAATAATATATAAAAAAATTAATCCTAAATTATATTTAAGTGATATTTTAACTCCTATTATTGCTTCATTATTATTAACCGTATTTACAGTTGTTTTTGGTTTTGGTCAAATAAGAATTTATTCAATTTTAGGGTCAATAATCGGATTTGTAATCTACATTAATACAGTTGGATTGTTGACTTTTAGAATTGAAGATTTTTTATCCTTCATAATTTCTAAAGGAATCGCGTTTTTTGTTGTAAAACCAATACTTTTTTTATTAAAAGTATTGAAAAAAATAAAATGTATATTGTATAATGAACTAAATCAGCGAAAGACGGGTGACTTAAGTGAGCAAGGCGAATAAAAAGAGTAGTAAAAGCTTTATACTTACACTTGCAGTAATAGCTTTTATTGGATATTTTGTAATTTCCCTGGTATCACTTCAAATAGAAATAAGAGACAAATCTCAAGAGGTTGAAAACGCAAAACAAATTGCAGCTGAAAAGGAACTGGAAAATGAGGAACTTGCCGGTTTTTTAGCCGATGGAGATGAGTCTGCTTATATAGAAAAAATTGCAAGGGACGTACTTGGTTATGTTCTTCCGGGTGAAAGAGTTTATTATGATATTTCATCCGGCGAATAATCTTGGGGAGGATTATACTTTTTTATGTCATTGGTTGAAGGATCAGTAGTTGACGGTAAGATTACAGGACTTACAAAATTCGGGGCTTTTGTAGAGCTTCCAGAAGGAAAAACAGGCATGGTGCATATTTCAGAAGTTGCATCTACATTTGTAAAAGAAATTTCTGACTTTTTGACTGTTGGTCAAGAAGTTAAAGTGAAGGTACTTACTATTGATGAGGCCGGTAAAATCAGTCTATCAATAAAAAAGGCATCTGACGAAATACCTTCTGAGTCGGAGGGGCAACCAAAGCCACAAAAGTCTTATAATAAAGACGGTGGTACATACCAAAATAAGCGTGGGGGAAACCACTCCGGCGCCAATGTGTGGACAGGTCAAAAACAAAATGCTATTACAAATGAAAATATGTCATTTGAAGAAATGATGAGTAAGTTTAAGCAAGTTAGTGACGAAAAAATGACAGACCTTAAGCGTTCCTCTGAATCCAAACACGGTGGTGGATTCAATAGACGTGGTGGGAATCGCCAATATAAATAAAATTTTGGCAGGGTGTAATTCACTCTGCCTTTTTTATTCGGAGTGAAAAATATGCGTGAAATAAGTGTAAAAGAAGTTGAAAATGTAGTTTCAAGCCTTTGTATTAAAGCAAATAAAATTTTACCGGAAGATTTAAAATATTGTATTGAAAAGAGCGTAAATAACGAAGATTTGCCTCTTGCAAAAAGTATTAATGAAAATCTAGTTAAAAATTTAAGTGCTGCTCAAAGTATGGATATTCCAATTTGTCAGGATACAGGAATGGCAATTATCTTTATTGAAATAGGACAAGATGTTCACTTTGTAGACGGGAATTTAAATGATGCAATAAATGCCGGTGTTGCTAAAGGATATACCGAAGGCTTTTTACGAAAGTCAATAGTATCTGATCCACTTAGACGCGCTAACACAGGAGATAATACTCCTGCTATTATTCATACTTCAATTGTACCTGGTAATAAGGTCAAAATTACAGTTGCTCCAAAAGGATTTGGAAGTGAAAATATGAGTAAACTTAAAATGCTTACTCCGGCTGCAACTCCTGATGATATTGTTGACTATGTTGTTTCTGTCGTAAAAGAAGCCGGAAGTAATCCTTGCCCACCTATGGTTTTAGGTGTAGGAATAGGTGGTGACTTTGAAGGTTGTGCAATTCTTGCAAAAAAAGCGCTGTGCAGACCGGTTTCAAAAAGACATCCGGATGAATTTTATAGAAATCTTGAGGAAAAAATGCTTAAAAGAATTAATGAACTTGGAATTGGTCCTCAAGGATTTGGCGGAAATACCACGGCTCTAGCTGTAAATATTGAATATGGTCCTACTCATATTGCAGGACTTCCTGTGTCTGTAAATGTTGGATGTCATGTTACAAGGCATGCCTCGCAAACTATATAAAAAACATTATTTTTTTTTGGACATTATTTATCTTATTTAAGAAAGTTTTATGTGTTAAAATATTAGCCTGGAGAAAATGAATGAATATAAATTTTGTTGTTCCATGTCTTATGGGACTTGAGTCACTTATTGCGGACGAATTAAAAGAAATAGGTGCAGAAAATGTTAGAGCAGAAAATGCAAGAGTTTTGTTTTCAGGTGATGAACACATCCTTGCAAGAGCTAATATTTGTCTTCGCCATGCGGAACGCATTCAAATATTAATTGGTTATTTTAAAGCAACAAGTTTTGAAGAACTTTTTGAAGAAACGAAAAAGCTTCCTTTTGAAGAATGGATTGGTAAAGAGGATGCATTTCCTGTTAAAGGATATTCTTTAAATTCAAAACTTTTCTCAGTTAGAGATTGTCAAGCCATAATAAAAAAAGCTGTTGTTGAAAGACTTAAAACTAAATATAAATTGCCTTGGTTTTCTGAAACAGGGGTAAAATATCAAATACAATTTTCTATTTTAAAAGATATTGTAACCATTGTAATTGACACGTCCGGAGCAGGACTTCACAAACGAGGATATAGACTTCAGTCAAATGATGCCCCTATTAAAGAAACTCTTGCAGCTTCTCTTTGCACACTTGCAAGAATTAGGGACTTCCACACACTTTATGATCCAATGTGTGGGTCCGGTACAATTCCTATTGAAGGAGTTATGAAGGCCATTAATATGGCTCCGGGACTTCATAGAACATTTGCTGCAGAAGAGTTTTCAATTATTCCCAAAGAAGTTTGGGCTGAAGAAAGAACCAGAGCAATGGATTTAATAAATTATAATTGTCCCTTTGAATCATTTGGTTCAGATATAGATGCCGGCACAATTGAAATTGCAAAGGAGAATGCACGTCGTGCCGGTGTTGAAAAAAAGGTTCATTTTGAAGTTAAGGATATTAAAGATTTTGAAAAGAAATCTGAAAGAGGTACAATTATTTGTAATCCACCTTATGGTGAAAGACTTCTTGATATTAAAGAGGCAAATGAAATTTATAAAATAATGGGTGAGCTTTTTGTTCCGGAAAGAGGTTGGGCATATTATGTTATCAGTCCGTCTGAAGAATTTGAAAAGATTTTTGGAAGAAAAGCAGACAAACGTAGGAAACTTTATAACGGCATGATAAAATGTCAGGTTTATATGTATTTTAAATAAAAGAAAAGAGGAGAAAGATTATGTCAATTTTAAAAAAAGAGACAGAAGTTGAAGTTAATCTTGCAACCGGAAACAAGATTAAACATTATTTTGTTATAAATCCGGTTGCAGGAAAAGGACTTAAATCTAACTTTGCAAAGGATATAGTTGAACCTGCTTGTAAAGCTAAGGGAATTGACTATGCAATCTATTTTACAAAGGCTCCGGGAGATGGAATTCAATTTGTTGATAAAACAGCTTCAAACGGTGAGCCAGCACGTTTTTACGCTTGTGGTGGCGACGGAACACTTTATGAAGTTGTAAATGGTGCTTATGGACATCCAAATGCTCAGGTTGCAGTTGTACCACTTGGGTCAGGTAATGACTGGACTCGTCTATTTGGAGATATAGATATGTATCTTGACATAGAAAGTCAAATTGATGGTACACCAATTCAAATTGACTGTATTAAGGCCGGAGATGAAATTGCAATTAATCAAGCATCTATGGGCTTTGACGCCGATGCTTGTGCCGTTCAAGGACAAATGAAGAAACTTCCTGGCGTTGCAGGACATCTTTCATATTTCCTTGGTGGTCTTTACTGTATGTTTACCAAGGTAAAGAATGACTATGATGTTACACTTGATGGCAAAAAAATAGATGGACCATTTATTTTTGTTGTTGGTTGTAATTCTCGTTGGTATGGATCCGGTATACAGGTTGCTCCGTTTGCAATGATAGATGACCATCTTCTTGATGTAGTTGCTATGAGAAGAAGAACTCCATGGATTGTAATGTTTAAAGTTATGATGACAGACTGGCAGAACAATGCTACACATGTTCATCACAGAGACTGTGAATATCTTAGAGGAAAGAAACTTGTAATTCATGATAATAAGTTAAAGAATAACCACACTAATATTGATGGTGAATGTCATAGAACAAATGACATTGTAATTGAACTTATTGAAAATGGTTTAACATTTAATGTTCCGGCAAACTCTACATATTTTGATGATGTAAAATCCGGAAAAATCAATGGAAATATTATAGTTGATAAGAAGCGTTTCCGTTTGATTCGTGGAATTTTCTAATTATAATTTATGGCGGCAGTTATGTGAACTGCCGCCTAATTTTTAATAATATACTTTTTTCCATCATATTATTTTATGGGTGAATATGATGGGTCTTATTACACGTTATGAAAACTTTATAGCATCATTTTTGGGTTTTTTATTTCTAATTCCACTTTGTTTTATATTAATTTCAATAACTCAAAAGGTAAATTTGGCTTCCGGTAACAGTACGGAAGATAGTACCGTACTAACTGTTATAATAGATGCAGGTCATGGTGGTGAAGATGGTGGCGCTGTTGGAGTAGACGGAACTTTAGAAAAGAATCTAAATTTAGATGTTGCTTTAAAAGTTGCAAACTTGCTAAAGCAAAATGGTGTCAATGTTGTATTAACTAGAACTTCTGATATCTCTCTTCACTCTGATGAAGCAAAAACAGTAAGAGAGAAGAAAGTATCAGATATACATAATAGATTTTCAATGATAGAAAACACTAAAAGCTGTATATTTGTCAGCATTCATATGAATAAATTTGCTGACAGTAGCTGTAAGGGAGCACAAACCTTTTATTCTCCAAATAATGAGGAAAGTATTATTCTTGCATCTTTTATTCAAAATAGAATAAAGAATGAGATACAAAAAGAAAATGATAGAAAAATAAAAAAATCCGGTAGTAGCATTTTTCTACTGTATAATGCAACTGTTCCGGCTGTTTTAGTTGAATGCGGATTTATATCAAATAATGAAGAATTAAAACTTTTAAAAACCGAGGAATATAGAGACAAAATGTCTGTTTCAATATATAATGGAATCATGGATTATTTAAATAAGGAAGAGTAATATGGCATCAAAATTAAAATCAATTTATATTTGCAATAATTGTGGTTATGAAACACCAAAGTGGCTAGGTCGCTGTCCACAGTGTAATGAGTGGGACACTATGAATGAGGAAATAAGAAGTTCAACGCCTGCATCCATTGCAAAGTTGAGTTCAGGAGTAAAAAGTCGTGGTGTTTCTAGGCAAATAGGTGAAATTCAGGCTGATAAAGAACACAGATATAAAACAGGACTTTCAGAATTTGATCGTGTATTGGGTGGAGGTCTTGTAAAAGGTTCACTTGTACTTTTATCGGGCGATCCGGGCATTGGTAAAAGTACAATACTTCTTCAAGTATGTCAGTACCTTGGTAACGAATTAAAAATACTATATGTTTCAGGAGAGGAGTCTGCTCATCAAATAAAACTTAGAGCAGATAGATTGGGAGTAAATACACCAAATCTTTTTGTCATGAGTGAAACAGATGTTGAAATAATTACCGAGCATATGAAGGCGGAAAAACCTGATCTTGTAATCATAGATTCAATTCAAACCGTAATGCTAACGGAAATTTCATCATCTTGCGGAAGCATAACTCAGGTTCGAGAGTCAACTAATTTTATTATGAGAAATGCTAAAGATTTAAATATTCCAGTAATTATTGTTGGTCATGTAAATAAAGACGGAAATATTGCAGGACCTAAAGTGTTAGAACACATTGTAGATGCTGTTCTTTATTTTGAAGGAGAAAGAAATCTTTCTTATAGAATTCTTAGAGCAGTTAAAAACCGTTTTGGTTCTACTAATGAAATAGGTGTATTTGAAATGCTGGATACCGGTCTTAAACAAGTTGAAAATCCGTCAATGATGATGTTATCTGGTCGTCCTCAAAATTCATCCGGATCCTGTGTTGCATGTATTATGGAGGGTACAAGACCAATTATGGCTGAGGTTCAAGGACTTGTTACACCTTCAAGTTTTGGTAATCCACGCCGAATGTGTAATGGTTTTGATTACAATAGAATATATATGATTTTGGCTGTTTTGGAAAAACGTGGTGGTTATTATTTTTCTAATGCTGATATTTATTTAAATGTTATTGGTGGTTTAAAACTTAATGAACCTGCATCCGATTTGTCAGTGGCTCTTGCCCTTGTTTCAAGTCTTAAGGACGAAGTTGTAAGGGAAGATGTTTTAGCTTTTGGTGAAATTGGTCTTGCCGGTGAAATTAGGTCAGTTAGTCATTGTGAACAAAGAGTAAATGAAGCAGCACGTCTCGGTTTCAAACGAGTAATTGTTCCAAAGGACAATTTAAAGAGTATTTCAAAGAATATGTTTGATAAAATTGATATTGTTGGAGTTAAATATATTAGTCAAGCATTTGAGGCAGTTGTATGATTAATGCACTTTGCGGAAAAGCTCCTGAGTGGCTCAAAACAGCTTTTTTATATCATAATATAAATTTAATTGAAGTTGGTTCTTGCTACACATTACCGACTGCCACAGAACATCATATTGACCAAATGGCATTTGTTTTTTCTGATAATCATATTTTCGTTACTGAAGAATCAAAAAACATTTTAGAATATACATCAAATTATGATAATTCAGTTATAAAAGAAAGATTGGGAAATAAATATCCAAAAGATGCATATTTAAATGCTTGCCAAATAGGAAATTATTTTATTTGTAACGAAAAGTATATTTCAAAAGATTTGTTGGAATATGCAAATACAATTGGCCTTGAAATTATTAATGTAAATCAGGGATATACAAAGTGCTCAATTTGTGTCGTTTCTAATGAAGAACCTGCAATAATAACTGAAGACAAATCAATTTACGACATATGTTCTTCTCATAAAGGCATAGAAGCACTTTTAATCACTAAAGGGGAAGTAACACTTAAAGGTTATGATTATGGCTTTATAGGAGGTTCTAGCGCCCTAATTAATGATTCTGTTTATTTCTTTGGTAATATTTCTTCTCACCCCGATTATGAAAAGATAAAAATATTTACAAGTAAATTTAAAAAAAATATTGTTGAATTATCTGATAATCCACTCTTAGACATTGGAGGAATAATTCTATTATAAAAATAACCCCTAGTTCAGTTTGAACTAGGGGTTTTGTCAATTTAACATTTCTTTCATTGAGTAGATACCCGGTTTTTGATTTGTAATAAAAATTGCTGCATTAATTGCACCGGTTGCAAAAACTTCACGTGACATTGCAGTGTGTGATAGTTTAATTATTTCATCTTTACCACCAAAAAGAATTTCATGTTCACCAACAATTGTACCTGCTCTAATACTATGAATTCCAATTTGTTCTACCGGACGTTTCTCGCGTTTTGAGTGTCTGTCAAATTCATATTCAGGCACATTTGGGAGAACAGAAGAAATTTCATCTGCAATCATAAGTGCGGTGCCACTTGGGGCATCTAATTTCTGGTTATGATGCTGTTCAATTATTTCAATATTGAAATCAGGATATAGAACGCTTGCAGCTTTTTTGGCAAGTTCGCATATTAAGTTTACTCCAAGGGACATATTTGCTGAGAAAAAAATCGGAACTATTTCTGAAGCTGCATGTATTTCATCTAACATATCTTCAGTAAGTCCTGTTGTACAAATAACAGCAGGTATTTTGTTTTCAGTTGCAAATTTCAAAAGTGACGGAATTGCAGATGGGTTTGAAAAATCAATTACTACATTTGGTTTTTCAGTTATACTTGTAAAATCTGTATAAACAGGGAAGGAGAGTGGAATTTCCGGTAATTTGTAGTCGACACCGGCAATTATTTCACAGTCTTCTCTTTCCTTAACAGAGTCAATAATCATTTTACCCATCTTACCTAAGCATCCGTTAAGTAAAATCTGTGTCATTTGAAACATCCTTTATTTTTTAATGGAATTTAAATAATATTGTATTGTTTGAGTGTGTTAACTAAGATATCATGATCAGCCGGAACAAGTGGTGCTAAAGGCATTCTACATTCACCACAATCAAATCCCATTAAGTTCATAGCTTCTTTAACCGGAATTGGATTAACATCCATAAATAGTTTGTTTATTAAATCAAGATATTTTATTTGAAGTTCGGCAGAACCCTTAATATCCCCTTCAAGACAGAGCGATGCAATTTTATATGCAACCTCAGGACAAACATTTGAAAGAACCGAAATTACACCCTTGGCACCAAGTGCCATAAATGCAGTTGTTTGGTCGTCATTTCCACAATAAATGTCAAGTTTGTCACCACAAAGACGGATTGTTTTTGCAAGGGCAGCAATGTCACCATTTGCTTCTTTTGTTGCAACAATTCTTTCATGCTGACAAAGCTCAGCATAAGTCTCCGGCTTAATATTAACACCGGTTCTACTTGGAACATTGTAGAGAATAATAGGAGCAGAAACTCTATCTGCAATGTAATTATAGTGTCTGATAAGTCCTGATTGAGATGTCTTATTGTAGTAAGGTGTAACCATAAGAAGAGCGTCTGCTCCGGCTTTTTCAGCCTCATTTGAGATTTTTACACCGAAAGCAGTGTCATTTGAACCAGTACCGGCAATAACAGGTACTCTTTTATTAACCTTTTCAACGGTGTATTTTACAGCTTGAATATGTTCAACTGCATCAAGAGCTGCAGATTCACCTGTAGTACCACAAATAATAATGGCATCTGTATTTCCGGCAATCTGTCTTTCAATAAGTTCGCCTAGTTTGTCGTAATTAATATTACCGTATTTATCAAATGGAGTGACAATTGCAACTCCGGCACCAGTAAAGATTGGTGTGTTTGACATAATAATTTACTCCTCTCAATCCATGTAGCCTTCAGCACAGAGAAGTTCTGCAAGAAGAACAGCTCCACCTGCAGCACCACGAAGTGTATTGTGTGAAAGACAAACAAACTTATAGTCGTATTGTGTGTCTTCGCGGAGACGGCCACATGAAATAGCCATTCCGCCTTCAAGATTTCTCTGAAGTTTTGTCTGAGGAAGATTATCCTCATTGAAGTAATAGAGGAACTGCTTAGGAGCAGATGGGAGGTCAAGCTCCTGAGCTTTTCCCTTGAAAGATTCCCACTTTTCAAGAATCTGCTCTTTTGAAGGCTTATTCTTGAAGCGTACAAATACAGCTGCCATGTGGCCGTCAGTAACAGCTACGCGAAGGCACTGTGCTGTAAAGTGAGGCTTTGTTGCAGGAATTATTTCATTTCCCTCAACTTTACCCCAAATTTTGAGTGGTTCTTTTTCTGACTTCTCTTCTTCTCCTCCAATATATGGAATTACATTGTCTATCATTTCCGGCCATGTATCAAATGTCTTTCCTGCACCTGAAATTGCTTGATATGTACATACTAAAACATCCTCAACTCCAAATTCTTCATCAAGAGGGTAGAGGGCCGGAACATAGCTTTGAAGTGAACAGTTAGATTTAACTGCAACAAAGCCTCTTTTTGTTCCAAGACGTTTTCTTTGAGCGTCAATTATTTTAATGTGATCAGCATTTATTTCCGGTATTACCATTGGTACATCCGGTGTATGTCTGTTAGCACTGTTATTTGAAACAACAGGACATTCAGCTTTTGCATATTTTTCTTCAAGTTTCTTGGTTTCTTCTTTTGTAAGGTTAACTGCACAGAATACGAAATCTACCATTCCCGCAATTTTTTCAATGTCTGCCTCTGCGTCCATTATAATAATGTTTTCCATTGTTTTTGGCATTGGAACAGGCATAGCCCAACGGTCACCTACTGCCTCTTTATATGTTTTACCGGCAGAACGAGCACTTGCTGCAAGGACCTTAACATTAAACCATGGATGGTTTTCAAGGATTGTAGCAAAACGTTGTCCAACCATTCCTGTAGCTCCAATAATGCCTACATTGTACTGTTTCATTAGAAAATACCTCCAAAAGAATAATATGCTAAAATTTTAAGTTGTAAACCAATAAACTTTGCAATATAATGTTTAAAAGTTATTTACTTATATATTTAATAAAATATTAGTAACTAATATATAACAATAGATTTTTAAAGTCAATTATAAATCCAACGAATTTTCAAAGTTTAAAGGTGAGTTTTTAATGAAAAAATCCGATTTCTTCTACGAATTACCAGAAGAATTGATTGCTCAGCATCCACTGAAACAAAGAGATGCCTCAAGACTTCTTCATGTTGATAAGAATTCAGGTGAACTTGAGCACAGACATTTTTCTGATGTTCTTGATTATTTAAGGCCCGGAGACTGTTTAATTCTCAACAATACTAGAGTATTACCATGCAGGCTTTATGGAGTTAAAGAGGGTACTGGTGCTGTTGTAGAATTTTTACTTTTAACTCAACTTGGTGTAGATGAGTGGGAATGTATTACAGGACCCGGTAAAAAGGCTCGTACCGGAAGCCGTTTTTCTTTTGGAGAGGGAAAACTTTTTGCTGAAGTAACTGATGTAAAGGATGACGGAAACAGAGTAGTTAAATTTGAATTCACCGGAAACTTCTTTAACATATTGGATGAAATTGGACAAATGCCACTTCCGCATTATATAACTGAAGCTTTAGAGGATAAAGAAAGATATCAAACTGTCTATAATAAGACTCCGGGTTCGGCCGCGGCTCCTACAGCCGGTCTTCACTTTACACCTGAATTACTGGAAAAAATAAAAAATGCCGGAATAAATATTGGCTATGTAACACTTCATGTTGGTCTTGGAACATTCAGGCCTGTTAAGGCTGATAATATTGAGGACCATAAAATGCATTCTGAACATTACTGGATGCCAAAGGAAACGGCTGATCTAATTCTAAACACAAAAAAATCAGGAGGAAGAGTTATTGCTGTTGGTACAACCTCTTGCAGAACTCTTGAATCTGTAGCAAACAGTGAAGAGGGAATAAGAGAATGTGAGGGAGCAACAGACATTTTCATTTACCCAGGTTATAAATTTAAGTGTATAGATGCTTTAATAACTAACTTCCATCTTCCTGAAAGTACGTTAATTATGCTTGTTTCAGCATTCCTTGGATATGATAAAACAATGAATGCATATAAGACTGCTGTTTTGGAAAAGTATAGATTTTTCTCTTTCGGGGATTCTATGATGATTTCATAATGGAGGACATCAATGTATAAACTAATAAAAAAACAAGGAAATGCCAGACGAGGTGAATTTACAACAGTTCACGGTACTGTACAGACTCCTGCCTTTCAAAATGTTGCAACATGTGGAGCCATTAAAGGTGGTCTTTCAGCTTATGACTTGAAAGATATTAATTGTCAGGTACAACTTTGTAACACATATCATCTTCATGTAAGACCAGGCGATGAATTGATTAAAGATCTTGGTGGACTTCATAAATTTACAGGATGGGACGGTCCAATTCTTACAGACAGTGGTGGATTTCAAGTATTTTCACTCTCAAAACTTCGTAAAATAAGCGAAGAAGGCGTAGACTTTAACTGTCATATTGATGGGCATCATATTTTTATGGGCCCTGAAGAAAGCATAAAAATTCAATCCAATCTCGGTTCAACAATTGCAATGGCATTTGATGAATGTGTTAAAAATCCTGCAACATATAATTATGCAAAAGAGTCTTGTGAACGTACTACCAGATGGTTAATTCGTTGTAAAGAGGAAATGGATCGCTTAAATTCATGTTATGATACAATAAACAAAAATCAGCTTTTATTTGGTATTAACCAAGGTTGTACTTATGATGATCTACGTATGAAACATATGGAAGAAATTGCAAAACTTGACCTTGATGGTTATGCAATTGGTGGACTTGCAGTTGGGGAACCAAAAGAGGATATGTATAGAATTATTTCTGCAGTAAATCCTATTGCTCCTGAGAATAAAATTAGATATTTGATGGGAGTTGGTACCCCGGGTAATATCATTGAAGGAGTATATAGAGGTGTAGATTTATTTGATTGTGTAATGCCAAGCAGAAATGCACGTCATGGACATCTTAATACATGGAACGGAATTATTAATATTAATAATGCAAAATATGAAAGAGATGAACGTCCAATTGAAATAGGATGTAACTGTCCGACATGCCAAAAACATTCTAGGGCATATATAAGACATCTTCTTAAAGCAAAAGAAGTTCTTGGAATGAGACTCTGTGTAACTCATAATCTATATTTCTATAATAATCTTATGCAGGAAATTAGAAATTCGTTAGATAACGATACATTTGAGGAATTCCATAATAAATATGTTGATATTCTTGACACAAGAATATAATCTGTTAAAATATACAAGTATATATTTTTCGACTTATTTGGAGGTAACAAAATGGATTTTTCAGCTATTTTACTTAATATGAGCAGCCAGGCTGCTACTCAAAACGGACAGCAGGGCGGCGGAAGCATGACTCTTATGCTCGTTCTTTTCATGGCATTCATGATTGGATACATGTTCTTAATTTCTCGTAAAGACAAAAAGCAGAGAAATGCAGAGCAAGAAATGCGTGACAACCTTTCAATTGGAGATGAAGTTCTTACAATTGGAGGTATTATTGGTAGGGTTGTTACTGTTAAAGAGGATTCTGTAGTAATTGAAACCGGTGCTGACAGAAATAAAATCCGTTTCACAAAGACAGCTATTGCAAAGAATATTACAAAAGAAGCTAAGGATAAAGAAGCTCAAAATGCTAAGATTGCTGCTGCAAAAAAGGCTAAAGAAGAGAAGAAAGCAGCAAAGGCTAAAAAATAATAATTCATAATTAATTTTTTCACCTCATAAACTTTTATTAAGTTTATGGGGTGATTTTTTTATGTCAAAAATTAAAAACATTCTAATAAGTATTTTATTTGGATTTATACTAATTATTTCCCTACTATTAATTGCATCAGTTGTTTATAAACAATTAGATTTTGATAGATCTTTTATTCCTTTAATAACAAAATTAATTTTTTTGATTGGTTCAATATTTACGGGAGCTCTATGTGCTTATGTAAATAAGAAAAATGGATTGTTATGCGGTGTAATTACTTCTTCGATTATTTCAGTTTTTGCATTAATCATTGGTATAATTTTTGGTAATGATACAATTACTGTTCCATTAGTTATAACAGTTTTATTAATTTATGCTTCTGGTATTTTTGGAGGTGTATTCATTCTAAATGTCGGAAAAAATAAGAATATTTAATAATCTGGTTAAATCAAAAAATACAATATATAAAATTGAAGGGTTAAAAACATTTCTAATTGAAAAATGGCTTGTAATTCTAATAATTTCATTGTTTTTTTCTGGAATGTTTCTAGGTTCATTATATGTAAATCATTCAAGTGGTGCTATAGCTGAAAAAATAACTGAATATTGTAAAACTTTAATTCTTGATAGGTCTACAATGAATAACATTGATATATTTAAAAATGCAATTTGTAAGTATATAATCTTTATTTTGTTGACTTATTTTTTTGGTTTATTTTCGCTTGGAGTTCCATTTATATGTCTAATGCCGTTATCTTTTGGTATTTCTAATGGAGTACTTTGTGGATATATTTACCAAAACTATAGTTTTAGAGGTTTAGGTTACTGTTTAACAACCATTTATCCATCATTAATGATTGTTATAATTTTATTTATTTTAGGTGCTTGTGAAAGTATTCAAATGTCTATAGATACTTTTAAAATGCAGTCGGATAAATCAATTGTTTCAACTGGAAATTTATTAAAAAAATATACATACCGCTATTTAATTCTTGTTGGAATTCTAATAGTAGTATGTATATTTGAAGCTTTACTTTGTAATTTATTCTTTGGATACTTTGGAATTAAGTGACATAGTATTTAAAGGATTTGCATCAGTTGCTTTTTTAAGCTGATCATTAACTACATGAGTGTATATTTGGGTTGTCCCAACATTTTCATGACCTAATATTTCTTTTAAAACAAGCACATCTGCGTTTCCATATTGGTACATAAGAGTTGCTGCTGTATGTCTGAGTTTATGAACTGAATAGCCTGAAAGACCGGCTTTTTCAAGTGCTGTATAAACGATATGCTGAACTGTTTTAGGACTAATTCTTTTAAGTCTTGAACTTAAGAACAATGCATTTTTATCCTTTACCATATCTACAGGTCTAACAGCCATATAAGCATTTATTGCAGCCATACAAGCGTCATTTAAGTAAATTGTACGTTCTTTATTTCCTTTACCGGTAATTTTTACTGTATGGTCATCTCTGATGTCTGTATAGTTTAAACTTACTAGTTCAGAAAGACGCATACCACAATTTAAAAACAATGTAATTATTGCAAAATCTCTTTCTTTATTAGGCCCGTCAAATGAACTTCTTAAAAGATCTGTGCTTTCTTCTAAAGTAAGATATTTAGGAAGTGTTTGTTTAAGCTTAGGTGTATCCAATTCCTGCATTGGATTTTCTTTTAAAATGTGTTTTTGAACAGTACAAAATTTAAAAAAAGCACGTAGAGTAGAGACTTTTCTTGCTCTTGTTCTTGCACTGTTGTTTCTTTCATCCTTACAATATGAAAGAAATGAATATGCATCAGATAGAGTGATTGATTTAATAAATTCAGCATCTATATCTTTTATTACAATATCTTTTTCGTCAGTAGAAGGGGGTACAAGACCTCTTGCTATCTTGACAAACCTAAAGAAGGTCCTGAGATCTAATGCATACTCAGATATAGTATTTTTAGATTTGTTTTTAATAGCATCCATATAATTTAGAAATTCAACCATTAAAGGTGGAAAATCCACATAATCATTTCTGGTAATCATTTTATTCCTCCTGACTGTGAAACATTTTTGTGAAACATTCAGATAGTTAAATGCAAGTTTTAGAGACGATTCTTAAACTGTTATTTTAAATTTTGGAGTCTTTTCTAAATTTAATTTAAATATAAAAAATAAATAATCATATAAAATATTGTAATATAACGTAAGAACAACTAATTATAATAATTATATAATTAGTTATATAATTTGAAATTAACCATTATAATGCATAAATTCAGAACAGTTTAAGAAAAATATAGTTAAAAATGTGTAAAATAAGAACCGTTCCTAAATTTGTTAAAAATGTAAACCGGTTTATAGCCAATCAGTTTTTTTGAAACATATATTAGGTCATTTAGAAAAAATTGAAATGATGGCTAATTTACATAGTTAATGGAAAAATAAAGATTTTTATAAAACAAAACTTAACAAATAACAAATAAATAAGTAAAAATAAAAAACATAAAATTATATATATAATAAAGATGTAGAAAGTTAATAAATAACATATTATACACAGAATATATACAGATAAATATAATTAGGCCGCAAGAAGCATATTTTATGTCTTCTTGTTATTTTTTCTCCCCTTAATTATACAAAACATTTATTTTGTATAATTATAACACAATTTAAATGCAAAAGCAATACCTACTTTTCCCTAATTAATACATATATAAAATAAAAGACCACCAGATAAATATTTATCCAGTGGCATTTACATTTATTTTAAATTAATTACACTACAATACCATAGTGTTCAAGAATTCCATATGCAATATCAACTTTCTTAACACATTGATCCATAGCATTTTTTTCAATATATCTGTGAGCTTCATTTTCAGTTAAATGCAATTTTTCAATAAGAATTCCTTTTGCATGATTTACTATTCGGATTTCTTTCATTTTTTCTTCAAGTGAGGCAGTCTTCTCTTCCATTGCTCTAAGTTTTATCTTAGTAGCCATCAGTATTTTCATAGATTGGAATACTGCATGCGATTGACATGGTCTTGACATAGTCAATACACCGTAGTTTTCAACTTGATAAGTAACCTGTTCGTAAGCTTCAGCTTTTATTAGCATTAAAACACCAGAATTGTACTTAGTTGCAATTTCTATTGCCAGTTCAGAACCAAATTCATCAGATAAAGGTGAATTAATTACTACTATATCATAAGGCTTATTTATAAGTATTCTTTTAGCTTCTCCACATGATTTTACTAAATCAATTGGATTAAATTGATTTAAAGGAAGAACCTTGGTAAAAAATTCAAGTATCTTATCGGTTGAAGAAACTACAAGCACACTTGCTCTATAGTTTTCTTGTGCCAATTGGATTCTCCCCTTTACTTATATAAGACTAAGATAGTTTTCTGTTAGGACTCTCTTTACAAACTCACTCTTTCTTGCTTTTTCCTTTGCATCTATAAGTGAAAGAGGAAGTTTTTTAAGGTCTCCACTTTGTGATCCATTAATTAGATTTTCATTAATTGGTTCGCCTAAAGTTAAATTATTTTCAATACCATCTAATCCTGCATATATAAGTAATGCAAAAGCAATGTATGGATTTGTTTCACAGTCAGCGGAACGTAATTTAATTCTTCTAAATTCACCGTTTTTTTCAGGAATTCTTATTAATTGACATCTGTTTTCACTTGACCAACTAACATATATTGGTGCTCTATTTTCTCCAAGTCTCTTATAAGATTCTTCAGTTGGATTAAGAAAAGCAGTTATTTCCCTAATATGACTTAAAATGCCGGCTGTAAATTCTTTTAATTTGTCTTTTCCATCATCAGAGGATACAGATATATTTATATGCATTCCATTGCCTGAAGCGTCTTCTAAAGGCTTTGGTGAAAAGTCAGCATAAAGACCATTTCTCATTGCAATAGTTTTGACTACAGATTTAAATGTTATGGCATTTTCAGCTGCGGTTAATGGGTCAGAATATTTAAAGTCAATTTCATGTTGACCAGGTCCTGCCTCATGGTGTGAAGAAAGTGGTGTAATGCCCATATCAAGAAGTGTAAAGCATATTTCACGTCTAACATTTTCCCCTTTATCCTCAGGGGCAATATCAAGATATCCTGCATCATCAAAAGGTTCTTTTGTTGGTTTGCCATCTTCATCGGTTTTAAAAAGGTAAAATTCACTTTCCGCACCAAAATTTAAGGTTATTCCCTTTTCTTTTGCTATAGCTATTGCATTTTGAAGAATTGTTCTACCATCAATTTCAAAAGGAGTGCCATCCGGATATGTTACGTTACAAAACATTCTAACTACTCTTCCATCTGTTGGTCTCCATGGAAGAATTGAAAGAGTTGAAGGATCCGGCCTTAAAAATAAATCAGACTTAAGATATGTATCAAAGCCTTTAATATTGGAAGGTTCAAATGGAATTCCCTCAGTAAATGCTTTTCTAAGTTCACCCGGCATTATAGAAATATTCTTTTGAGTGCCATTTATGTCACAAAAAGCAAGTCTAATAAACTTTACATTTTCCTCTTCAACAAATGATAAAACGTCATCGTATGAATACATATACGTCTCCCCTTTTTGCAATAAATATAGTTATTATAATACTTCTATTAGCAATTAAATTCAATAAAAAAATAGTACCCACAGAGCGTTTTTTTCGCTCTGTGGGTGATTTTTACTTTATTATCCTTTAACTGCACCAGCAGCAACACCTTTAATGATGTGCTTTTGACATGTAAGGTAGAATATAATAATAGGAATAATGCTAATTGTAATAAGAGCCATAATTGCTCCAAGGTCAACAGCACCATAACTACCACGAAGAAATTGAATGTGAATTGGAATAGTCATATACTTTGTCCTATCAAGAACAAGATAAGGAAGAAGATAGTCGTTCCATACCCACATAATTTCAAGTACGCCAACTGAAATAAGTGTTGGTTTTAGCATTGGTAGTACAACCATGAAGAAAGTTCTAATTGGTCCACAACCATCTATAGCAGCTGCTTCCTCAATTTCAAGAGGAATTGACTTGACAAATCCCACAAACATAAATACTGCAAGTCCGGCACCAAATCCAAGGTAAATAATTGGAATTGTAAAAGGTGTATTAAGACCTAAATCGTCTGCAGTTCTTGAAAGAGTAAACATTACCATTTGAAAAGGTACTATCATTGAGAATATGCAAAGATAGTAAACAATTTTACTGAATAAACTACCTACTCTGGCAATATACCATGCGGCCATTGATGTGCAAAGAAGAATTAGTATTACTGATATAACAGTAATTATGAATGAGTTTCCAACAGATTGGAGGAATGGATAATTACCAAAAGTTGCACCTTTAATAAAGTTATCAAAACCAACAAAACTATCCCCTGTCGGAAATTTAAAAGTTTCCGTTTTAACACTGGTATTCGCTTTAAAAGAATTCATGAATACAATGAGAATTGGAAGTACATAAACAGCAGAAATAATGCTGAAAATAATGGTTAAAGATCTTTTCTGACTCTTTTTCATTATTGCTGTACCTCCTTATTTCTTGTGGTCCTAAGTTGTATAATTGAAATTGTTGCAACAAGTATAAAGAAGATTACAGCCTTTGCCTGAGCTGTACCACGTGCTGCTGTGTTAGTACCATAGAAAGTATTATATATGTTTAAGGCAAGCATTTCAGTTGTTTTAATAACTGAACCATCAGAATTAAATTCAAATGGAGAACCGCCTGTAAGAGCAAGGTTTTGGTCAAATAGTTTGAAACTATTTGTAAGAGTTAAAAAAGTACATATTGTAATTGAAGGCATTACAGATGGAATTACAACTTTAATTAATGTTTGCCATCCATTTGCACCGTCAATTCTTGCAGCTTCTATCATGTCTTCAGGAACAGATTGAATTCCGGCTATGTAGATAATCATCATATAACCAATTTGTTGCCAGCACATGAGAATTATAAGTCCCCAAAAACCATATTTGCTTTCAAGAAGAATTGATGTGTTATATCTTGAAAGAATGCCGTCAAAAATCATACTCCAAATATATCCGAGTACAATACCGCCAATAAGGTTTGGCATAAAGAATACTGTTCTAAACAAATTAGAACCTTTTATTTCTCTGGTTAATGCATAAGCAATTGCAAATGCTAATACATTAATAAGTAGAAGAGAAACTACTGCAAAAACTGCAGTATACCAAAAAGCATGTAAAAAAGAACTATCTGATAATGCATTTTTGTAATTATCAACACCAATAAAGGTAGCATTTCTTGTCGTAATAAATTTACAGAATGATAAATAAATACATTGAAGGAACGGATAAATAAAACCAATAATAAAAGCACCAAATGTAGGAATTAAGAAGAGAATGAAACATTTTTGAATGGGGCGACGCAACAGTTTACTATTAAGTGCACCAGCATCTCTTTTGAGTTTCACCGTTATTCCCCCTAACATTAAATGATAATAAAGTAAATAATGAACCGGGGCGAGCGAAAACTCGCCCCGGTAAAATTTTGCTAATACTTATTATGAATTAGCTGCTTTGTACTGTGTTGCCCAACCGTCAACGAAAGCTGTCTTAACAGCATCCCATGATTTGCCTGAGCAGTACTGTACCATTGCGTTTACAACGCCTGCACGCCAGTCATCAACATTTGGTGTATAGTTGAATGTCCAGTCAACGTTGTAGTTGCCCTTAGCAAGAAGAGCGTTACCATCTGCAAAGAATGGATTTGAGCTTTCTGGAGCGTTCTTATATGGAACACCACCAAGGTTGTCAACAAGACACTTAAGTCCTTCTTCAGATGTTACTAACCAATTAAGGAAAGCAATTGTTGCTTCCTGGTCTTCCTTAGATGCGTTTACATTTACTGCAAGAGCATTCTCAGTACCTGAGCAAAGACCAGCCTTCTCTTCGCCTTCAACACCACAGTAAATTGGAATCATAGCAAGATCGTCTGCATTCATAGCATACTTTTCTTTGTCTGTAAGGTTAGCAAATTCCCATGTACCATTCTGATAGAATACTGCTTCGCCCTTACCAAATTCAGCTTCAGCATCAAGACCAGCTGTAGCAAGCTTTGACTTGTCTGTAGCAGAATTTGCTGTGTAAAGATCCCAAATTGCTTTGAAGTTATCAAGATATTTACCTGTGATTGTTGCAGGGCACTCTGTCCACTTAGCATCTCTGCCTTCATAGAAAAGAGGCATGTTAGCAAGATGGCCTGAAAAACGCCATGATGAAGAATCATCAAGACCAGCAGAAGTGAAAGCATCAAAACCAAGAGTTGCAGCTCTAGCATGAATGTCTTCAGCTACTTTCTTGAGTGAATCGAAGTCTTTGATATCTTCTAATTTGTAACCGGCTTTAGCAAGAAGAGCCTTGTTAACAATGATACCATAAGCTTCATAGCAAAGACCTACAGAATAAACTTTATTAGCATCTTCCTGATTGAAAGAAGTTGTTGTAAGAGCTTTGTAAGCGTCTGTGTCTTTAAGGTCAAGACAATAGTCGCCCCATGTCTTAACAGCAGCAGCATTACCTACGTTGAAGAGTGTAGGTGCATCGCTCTTATCCATTTCAGCAGTAAGAGTTTCCTCATACTTTCCTGAAGCAGCTGTTACAACCTTTACTTCAACACCTGTTTGCTCCTTATAACTAGCAGCAAGTGTTTGAAGTGCTCCATCAATTTCAGGTTTAAAGTTGAGCCAATAAACCTTTCCTTTTGTCTCGTTTGCTCCCTTTCCGCAAGCTGCAAGGGTAAATACCATAACTACAGCCAAGAGAAGCGATAAAAATCTTTTCATGTTGCCTATGTTCTCCTTTTCATAGATTTTTATATTTCAACAGTCCGCTTCCGGAACTGTGAATATACTAAAATTAATCCCACTCAAGGTTTCTTTCATTTTCTTTACTAAATATGTGAGCTACGTTTCCACCAAAGATTAAGTTAACTTCACTACCCGGAGTAAAGCCTAGAACATTGTTGTCTGTTGGAACAATAACAACTACATCCTTATCATCTGCAGTTTTAACGTGAAGATGTACTTCTGAACCCATCATTTCTGAAACGTCAACTGATCCCTTAATTCCATTGTCAGTAAGAACAATATGCTGAGGTCTAACACCAAGAATTACATCTTGTGACTCGACGTTTCTTCCTAAAAGTCTTTCGGATTTTTCAGCTGAAAGTTCAACTTTAATTCCAAGTACATCTACAAAATACTTTTTATCTTCACGGATAAGTTTTGCGTCAAATGTATTCATTTGAGGCATTCCAATAAATCCAGCTACAAATAAGTTTGCCGGATGATCAAATACCTCTTGAGGCGTACCAATTTGCTGAATATAGCCGTCTTTCATGATTACTATTCTGTCACCAAGTGTCATAGCCTCAGTTTGATCATGAGTTACATAAATGAATGTTGTATTAATTCTTTCACGAAGCTTAATTATTTCAGCTCTCATTTGATTACGAAGTTTTGCATCCAAGTTTGAAAGAGGCTCATCCATTAAAAATACAGCCGGGTCACGAACAATTGCGCGTCCAATAGCAACACGTTGTCTTTGACCACCTGAAAGAGCTTTTGGCTTTCTGTCTAGGTATTGAGTAATATCAAGTATTTCAGCAGCCTCACGTACTTTCTTGTCTATTTCATCCTTAGGAACTTTCTTTATCTTTAAAGAAAAAGCCATATTTTCATATACAGTCATATGAGGATAAAGAGCGTAACTTTGGAATACCATTGCAATATCTCTGTTCTTTGGCTCTACATCATTTACAAGTTTGTCACCAATGTAAAGTTCTCCTCCTGAAATATCTTCAAGTCCGGCAATCATTCTAAGAGTTGTAGATTTACCACAGCCTGAAGGACCAACAAGAACAATAAACTCTTTATCGTCAATATCCAAGCTGAATTTTTGAACAGCTACAACGCCCTCATCTGTAACCTGTGGTGCGCCTTTTGCCTTTGGTTCAGCTTTCTTTCCTCTTTTCTTTTTTGTTTGGGTATTAGGATATATTTTTGTTATATCTTTAAGTGTAACTTTTGCCATAAAAAGTACGCCTCCTCTAATATCTATACTAATATATATTAAAAATCGACTTATTTCTATTACTTTTTTGTGCAAACTTATCAGTTGATTTTTGTGAAAATTAACATTTTTTGTGAATATTCTATCAACAAATTTAAATTATATTGAAAAAAGCAGATTAGTTGGTTAAACTAATCTGCTTTTAATATAAGGTTTTATCTTTGAAACAAGTGTGTTTGCAATTGTAATACCAACAACCAATTCAACAAAGAAGAGTGGAATTACCTGTACCAGTCTTGAATAAACTAATGGCCAGTAAGGAGATGCATATAAAATATGTAACCAAAATGAAGTAATAAATAAACTTATGCCGAATTGATTAATAAACGATGCAATAATTAAATTGATAATTTTTTGGTTTTTATACAGACAAGCTCCATATAAAAATCCTCTGATAAATGCAGACAATGTAAAGCCCGGAAAAAATGCTCCGGAAGGAAATAGGATTGCACCTATTAAATCTGATACAACTCCAACTACTCCGGCTTTTACCGGACCTAAAAGCATACCGGCAACCATTATTGGAATAAAAGCAAGTCCAATTTTTAAATTCCATAAGTTTATTGAAGCAAATCTATTTAAAACAACTTCAAGTGCCACAAGAAAACCGGTTGCTGCAATTTCATTTATTGAAAAATGAAATTGGTCTTTCCAAAAATTCTTCATAAAAAAATACCTCCTTCAAAGTTTCACACTACTAAAAGAGGTATTAATTTCTTTATTGCAGTGGAGGCGAAAGACACATCGCGTCGAATAAATCGAACTTCGCCCGAGGAGCAACTTCCCATCTCCCCGATACTAAAACGCATGAATTTCTACTCTGAATAAAAATTATTATTTTTCAATACTCTAAACTATTTTTTGTTCTTTTTCAAGATGTTTATTGTTTTTTTAACTTGAACTTGGCTAAAATTCTTTTTTATTTGAACACTTGCCCTATATTTTACTTTACATTCATTACAATAATACATTGCTGTAAAGGAATTATTTACAAACTTCCACTCGGAAATATTTGTTGTTGTTTTTCCACATTCAATACATTGACAGTTAAATAATGATTTATCAACAAGCTTATCATTTAAATCAGAAACAATATAAGGTTTAAATAGTATTCTTTTATAAAAATCTTCATCACAAGAGACAATTGACTTATCAAATGTTTCTTTGTTATACACTTTTGCAAAACATGCGGCCGACAGTTCGCTGTCATTTAGAGCTCTATGATGTACAAAATTATCCGGGTTAATTTCAACCATTATTGCAGCATTGGAAAGACCAATTTGTTGCCCTTTAGGCAATTCTTTTTCAGACATAAAATAGCCTTGTAAATCCACATATTTTTTTATAAATGGAATTCCTTTTATGTTACAAAAATAATCAAAATTGTCAATTAATACTCGAATGTCCATGTCTCCCCAAGACATAACTATAGTGTCATCATCCTGTCCTACCCATCTTGCAAAATCATGACTTACAGCCTCAAATATTTCTGCATTTTTTACATCATCGTTAGAAATATTGGTTAAGGTTTTAACTCTAGATCTAAGTTTCTTTTCAATTTGTGGTTTTACGAAACTTGAAAAAGAGTCAATAATGTTTAAATTTTCATCTAGTTTTACAGCTCCAAATTCAATAACTTCATTTACAAAAGCTGCCAGTTTCCCTGAGTACGCAGTATTCCATTCAAGGTCAAGTATTATATACTGCATTATTTCACCTACTTTTTACCGTTTTTCAACGTCCTCCAGCGCTTCACCGCCGAAATCATCACCAGTTTTATCTGTGTTGTATATAACTATATCATCTTTTCCAAAAGATAATTGTGACGTGATTTTTTTTATACCATCATTTACATCTAAGAAAAAATTTCTAAATGGAAATGTATCTGAATAGTGTGTTTCAAAATCTTTTATGAATTGTCCACTAAATATAGTTGATATTGTTGGTTTTGGGAAAGGCTGTAATGTACGATTTTCTCTTTCAGAAATTGTCTTTTCAGGAGCAAAAATACTTATGATTAGAAAAATTGAAATTATTATAAAAAATATAAAAAACAGTAATAATGACATTTTTGAATTATTAATATAGTGTTCTCCTTTTCTTTTATTCATTTTTTACTCCTTTCTAAAATCTAAAATATAAAAATGGATTAAATGTTGAACCTACCATTGCAGCAGTATTTATAAACAATAAGAATAAACTATAAACAATTAAAACTATATCTCCAACTCTTTGAGTTGTATCTGTTTTTGAAGTAAGCTTGATAAACAGTTTTTTTATAATTCTTGAAACTGGTGTAACTGCTATAATGGCAAAAATAAAGAAAACAATATGATTTAAGAATACTGCTTTGTCTGTAATACCAATAAATTCCGGCGCACCAAATCCAAGTAGTATTTTAAAGAATTCTCGAAGTCTTTCCATATCTTCAAAATAGAAGAATACCCAGCCAATAATAACAAGAAACATTGTATAAAGATGACCAAACAAGCTTGGTAGTCTTTCAATAAGTTTTCCAAGGAATAATCTTTCAATACAAATAAGTAGATAATAGTAAAGTCCCCAAAGTATAAAATTCCAAGCCGATCCATGCCAGAATCCTGTCAATAACCATACTATTAATAGATTTAATACGTGGTTTTTTCTATTTCCTCCAAGTGGAATATAAAGATATTCACGGAAGAATGTTGTAAGAGAAATGTGCCATCTTTTCCAGAAATCACTAATGGTTGTAGCAATATATGGATAATTGAAATTTTCAGGATATGTAAAGCCAAAGATTTTTCCAAGTCCAATTGCCATGTCTGAATATGCAGAGAAGTCAAAATAAATTTGTAGTGTGTAAGAAAGTATTCCTATCCATGCCCCACAGAAAGAGAGCATTTCAAGGTCACTATCAAGAAATTTTGTAGCCATTTCCCCTGCAATATTTGCAATGACAATTTTTTTAAAAAGTCCAACTAAAAATCTAATAACACCTTCGCCAACAAAATGTGAGTTTAATTTTCTGTTATTCAACTGATATTCAATATCTGAATATTTAACAATTGGACCGGCAATTAACTGAGGAAACATAGAAACATAAAGAAGAAGTGTTGCAAAAGATTTTTGTACAGGCACTTTTTCTTTATAGACATCAACTATATATGTAATAGTTTGGAATGTATAAAAGGAAATTCCAATTGGAAGCGTTAAATTCAAAAGTTTTGGTGTTAAACCAAATATATTTGCAAAATTAAATGAGAAAAAGTCAAAGTATTTAAATACGAATAAAAAGCTGAGCGATGTAGCTACAGAGAGCCCCAATGCTATTTTTGCCTTTGTTGTTCCCCTATTTTTATCTATAACTAACGCACCTATGTATTCAACCAATGTACTTATTATCATTAATATTATCCACTTAGGTTCACCCCATGCGTAAAATATTAATGACATAATCAAAAGAATATAATTACATTGCTTTATATTTTTTGCTACAAAAAAATATAACAAAAAACAAATAGGTAAAAATATGTAAACAAACGCAAGACTTGAAAAAACCAATTTTTTAGCACTCCTTGTTTTTATACAGTTATGTCATCTATTATCTTTTCTAATGTCTTTTCTCCAATTCCGGGAACATTTATAATTGATTTAACCGTGGGAAAAAGACCATTTGTCTCACGAAAATCAACAATGGCCTTAGCTTTAGCTTCCCCTATTCCATTTAGTTTTTGTAGTTCATCAATTGTTGCAGTATTAATGTTTATAAGATTGGATTTGGTAGTATTTTCAAAATTAGTATCAGTTTTTGATACTTCAGATGAATAATTATTTGTAGTTTCTTTTTGAGATGTAGCCTCAGTAGTAACTGCAGGCACTTTATCTTCAGTCTTTGATTCAACAATATTGAATAATAAAACCCCGGAAATTAATATCAAAGCAAATGCCAAAAGCACAGATTCTTCCTTAAAAATAAGGACCAACTCCTCTGTTTCTTTTGTCTAAGATATTGTATCACACAGTTTTAATTCATGCACGAAAAAAATATATGTTTTAATAAATTTTTTCCAGTTTAACTTTTATTTCCTCAATTATCTTTTTTTCCAGTCTGGATATATAACTTTGAGAAATCCCAAGTGAATCTGCTACCTCCTTTTGAGTATGTTCTGAGAAACCTTTCAAACCGTATCTTAGACACATTATTTTTTTCTCTCTATCAGGTAAGTCTTCAACGATTTTATTTATTATATTTCTTTCATCTTCGTTTTCAATTTCCGTACTTACAATGTTTGGATCGCTACCCATTACATCTGATAATAAAAGTTCATTTCCATCATAATCAATATTTAATGGTTCTTCTAAAGAAACCTCAAATTTTTGGTTATTTGTCTTTCTTAAATACATAAGAATTTCATTTTCAATACATCTTGAAGCATATGTTGCAAGTTTTATTTTTTTATCCGGTTGAAAAGTATTTATTGCTTTAATAAGTCCTATGCTTCCAATTGAAATTAAATCCTCAAGATTTATTCCGGTTGTCTCAAATTTTTTTGCAATATAAACCACTAATCTTAAATTATGAGTAATTAAAAGTTCTTTAGCCTTTTTATTTCCATTTCTACTCTCTTTTATATAATCCTCTTCAATATTCACATCAAGTGGAGGCGGTAAGGATTCCGGACCATTTACATAATGGATATCTTCAGTAAATATTTTTTTAATAAGGTTCTTTATATTAATAAAAATAATTTTTAAGGACATTTATTTTACCTCCCTGGCAATATTTAATAGATCAGGATTTAAAATTGCTTCATAATTAATATTGGAAAATCCGGTTTCATTTATTGCGGCATAACATTGATTAACTATTAAATTCTTTTTCTTTGATTTAATAGTTAGGGAGTCATATTTAAATGACTTTAAAACACCTGTTCCTGTTACATCTGAATAAGGAATCAATCTAAATGAATCACTTGGAATATCATTTATGTTTCCAAATAGTTTTATAGCTATTTCTTTATCAATAATTATTACAGGTGAACCGGTAAAATAATCTTTTAGGGAATTACCGGTATCAAGAAGAGCTTTAAACGTTTCTGATTTATTGTTTACTTTTATTGATACATCATAATAGTCATTTATATTTGCCGGTTTAACGGTTAATTTCACCGTTACCTTCAGAAGAAGATAAGTTAAAGTTGAAATGCCCAAAATAAATGGCGTTGAAATGTCAAAATAAAAGTTACTGTTGTTGTAATAAATGAGTTTAGAATGAAAAATAGATGAAATTAAAAGTGCAGAACCGGCAAATATGATATTGATTATTACGAAGTAAGAATATGTAATAAAAAAATTGCTCTTACAATGAATTGGAAATGTTATTAGTACAATTCCGGCCATTGTAAGAGCTTTAATAATTATGCTTAAAGCATCATTAATTTCTGGCAGAAATATCATTGTTGATAAAAGGCCGGCTATAATACCGCCAAGTAGTACGCGCCATTTTATCAATTGAACATGACTAAGTATGCCAGTAATAATGAGTATGTATATATCTATTGTTGCATTTACTATTATTAAATTGTCCAAATAAATTGTTTGTTGCATTTCCTTCACCCACAAAAAGTGTACATAAGTGGGTGAGATAAAAATGTCATAAAATGTTCAAGTTAAATACAATAATAATTGGATTCCCAATCAGGAATATAAGGATGATGTCTAAGATATATTTTATAATTTGGGTTTAACTTACTGATTAGTAGCGGCAATGAAAATAAATCACCTGTTTTATGATATGCAGAAACAGCAAGTTTGGGTTTATATTTATTCAATGTTTTTGATAATCCAAGCAGAGTTTCAGCCTCTGCACCCTCAACATCCATTTTTATATATGTTGGAGAAAGATTATTTGAATTTATTAATGAGTCAACATCAGTAGCAAAAATAACACTATCTATGTTATCAAGTAACAACGAGGAATTTCTTCCACCGCTCTTTGGGAAAGAAAGTACTTTTTGCTCTGACCAAGAAGCCTTATTTTCAATAATAATTCTACTATTTATTGAACAGTCAAGACTCTCTACAAATTCATTGAGTTTCTTATAATTTTTATAATCCGGTTCTAAAGCTAATATTTTACTAAAACTATTATCTGTTAGGTTTAGAAATTCTTCAATAGTATCTCCTCTGTACGCTCCAAGATCAACATAAGTTTCATTTGAATTTAACTTAATAATATTTTCAAATACTTCATGTCTTTCTGTTTCACAGTCAAACAGGTATTCCACTCTTCCCGTCAATCTGTATAAAATGCTATTTTCAAATACTTTGACTGATATATTATCAGCAAGAAGATCTCTGACTTTTGAAATTTCATTTTCATATTTTGTAAGAGTTTCCCTGCAAAAATAGTCATCTCCAAATACGGGTACAGAAGGAGCCAATACTTCAAATTTTTTCGGTATACTTTTAATAAACCGAATCATATCTTCACGGAATATGGAAAAAGCAAGGATAATAAAACCGCTGTCATACTCCTTGACGACTTCAGAATAGCGTGTTAGTTTATATCCATGAAATTCCTATTCTATAAAG